>CAKQDU010000001.1 GCA_934229625.1 uncultured Alphaproteobacteria bacterium
TCTTGATTTATAATCTGAAAAGGAGGTGTAACAACCTCCTTTTTTGTGGTCGAAAGTGTGTAAAAAAAACGACCGTTTAAAATGGACAGTTTTTAGGCTGTTTTTTATAGTCTAGCAAAGGTTGGTAAAATTTGCAATAACTTTTTATATTTGCGATATTTTTTGGCGTTTTTACAACATTTTATTGCCGCATGTTTCGCTGTGTAAAAATAACGGTCGTTTTTTTTACACAATTGAGGAGGAATAAGATGTTTAAGAGTATAGAATTTTTAAGAGAACAGAGCAGGGGCGAGGGTTCTGGATTGCTTCGCTCCGCTCGCAATGACGTTTGCTCTGCTGGGCGGTCAATGATAGAAATGCTGGGCGTGCTGGCAATTGTCGGCGTATTGTCTGTCGGCGGCATCGCCGGATATTCCAAAGCGATGGAAAAGTTCAAGGTAAATAAGGCAGTTGAACAATACAGCTATTTGATTTACGGGTTGCTGGAACATTTGGATTATATGCGTACGCAAAAAAGCGGTACAGAATTTATCAAATTAGCCGAATCTTTAAATTTATTGCCAGATTCTTGGACAGTGACATCTAATAAATTTGCTGTTGATGATTTTAATAATAATGTGCATATTTTTTCTAGTTATGAGCCTAGAAACAGCGGATATTTTGTTGCTTTTGAGATTTATTTTGGACAAGATGCAAAAAAATATGTAAGTAATCAACAGAACAAAAATTTTTGCCGAGAATTGTTCAATAATATTGCAATACCATTGCACAGCAGCATTTATGCGGCATTTTTATGGAAAGAAAAAACTACGATATATAATGGTTTTTATTATGGTGATGAAGCTTGTCAAAAAGATAGAAAATGTTTGAACCATGTAAATTTGAATGAAATAGACCGACTATGTAAAACTTGCACAGAAGATAATGACGGAAGTTGTTCATTGATTTTGTATATTTAGAGCTGAAATATCTTGCTTTTTGTTGTTTTATTTATATAATGTGCGTATAATCAAAGAAAAACGGGAGAGAGGAATGTCTACAACTTTAATCATTCTTGGTGCTGTCGTCTTTATGATTTTATTTATAGTTTGGCAGCATGTATAACCGCAAAAAAAATATGATAAAGAGAGTTAAAAAGTATTGACTCTCTTTGTTTTTATGATATTATCCGCCTGACTAAGACCAGATGTGCAAACATTTGGTTGTTAGTTTTGTGTAAATTTATAACTTTTAAGGAAAATGTGATGCCTACAATTAATCAGTTAATTCGTAAATCACGAACACCAAAAGTGAAGAGAAACAAAGTTCCAGCTTTGAAATCTTGTCCACAAAAACGCGGTGTTTGTACAAGGGTTTATACAACAACCCCTAAAAAACCAAACTCAGCTTTGCGTAAAGTGGCTCGTATTCGTCTTACTAATGGCTTTGAAGTAATCAGCTACATCCCTGGTGAAGGTCACAATCTTCAAGAACACTCAGTGGTGCTGATTAGAGGAGGCCGTGTAAAAGACTTGCCAGGTGTTCGTTATCATATCATTCGTGGTACTTTGGATACTCAAGGTGTTTCTAAACGTCGTCAACGCCGTTCTTTGTACGGTGCTAAGAGACCTAAATAGGAGATATAATAATGTCACGTCGTCATAGTGCTGAAAAAAGAATCGTACTGCCTGATGCTAAATTCGGTAATAAGGTAGTAGCAAAATTTATTAACAACATCATGGAAGATGGTAAAAAAGCCGTTGCAGAAAAAATCGTTTATTCGGCTTTTGATATCTTGGCTGCCAAAACCAAACAAGACGCTTTGGAAGTTTTCACAACCGCTTTGGAAAATGTAAAACCGGTTGTAGAAGTTCGTTCTCGTCGTGTTGGCGGCGCAACCTATCAAGTTCCTTGCGAAGTTCGCGCAGACCGTCGTCAGGCTTTGGCTATCCGTTGGATTATTGCCGCTGCTGCAAAACGCTCTGAAACAACAATGACAGATAGAGTTGCCAATGAATTGTTAGATGCATTTGCCAACAAGGGTGCCGCAATCAAAAAGCGTGAAGATACCCACAGAATGGCAGAAGCCAACAAAGCGTTCGCTCATTACAAGTTCTAATATAAGGAAATTGCAATGGCTAGAACACATAAATTGGAATTATACAGAAACATTGGTATCATGGCTCATATTGATGCCGGTAAAACAACAACAACCGAACGTATTTTGTTCTATACAGGTGTAAACCACAAAATTGGTGAAACCCACGATGGCGCTGCCACCATGGACTGGATGGAACAGGAACAAGAACGCGGTATTACCATTACCTCAGCAGCTACAACCTGCTATTGGAAAGGTCATCGTATTAACATCATCGATACTCCGGGACACGTTGACTTCACCGTTGAAGTAGAACGTTCTTTGCGCGTACTCGATGGTGCTGTTACCGTGTTTGATTCGGTTGCCGGTGTTGAACCGCAATCAGAAACAGTTTGGAGACAAGCTGATAAATACAACGTACCAAGAATTTGTTTCTGTAACAAAATGGACCGTATCGGTGCCAACTTCTATCGCTGCTTGGATATGATTGTAGACCGTTTGGGCGCTCGCCCGATGGCTATTCAATTGCCAATCGGCGCAGAAGCAGACTTCAAAGGTATTGTAGATTTGGTAAGAATGAAAGCCATTGTCTATACCGGCGACACAGCAGATTCTCCGATTGAAGAAAAAGAAATTCCGGCTGATTTGCAAGAAAAAGCCGCTGAATATCGTAACCAATTGGTTGAAATGGCTGTTGAACAAGACGAAGCTGCTATGGAAGACTATTTGGAAGGTAAAGAAATTTCTGAAGAAACCTTGAAAAAATGTATCCGTAAAGGTACATTGAGCCAAGATTTTGTACCGGTTCTTTGCGGTACAGCTTTCAAAAACAAGGGTGTACAGCCTTTGTTGGATGCTGTTGTAGACTACCTGCCTTCTCCTATGGATATTCCGGCTATTCGCGGTGTTAAACCTGGTACAGATATTGAAGAAGACAGACATCCGAGCGATTCTGAACCTTTGTCTGCTTTGGCATTCAAAATCATGAACGATCCGTTTGTTGGGTCTTTGACCTTTACCCGTATTTATTCCGGAACAATGACTGCCGGTTCTTATGTTTACAACTCTGTAAAAGATAAGAAAGAAAGAATCGGCCGTATGCTGTTGATGCACGCTAACAAACGTGATGATATCAAAGAAGCTCATGCTGGTGATATTATCGCTTTGGCCGGCTTGAAAGATACCACCACCGGTGATACTTTGTGCGATGCAGATAAACCAATCGTTTTGGAAAACATGGTATTCCCAGACCCGGTTATTCAATTAGCCGTAGAACCAAAAACCAAAGCCGATGTAGAAAAAATGGGCTTGGCTCTTTCTCGCTTGGCTATGGAAGACCCGTCTTTCCGCGTTACATCTGACCCGGATAGCGGTCAAACCATTATCGCCGGTATGGGTGAATTGCACTTGGATATTATCGTAGACCGTTTGAAAAGAGAATTCAAAGTTGATGCCAACGTTGGTGACCCTCAAGTGGCTTACCGTGAAACCATTACCAAACCTTGTGATATTGAATATACTCACAAAAAACAATCTGGTGGTGCCGGTCAGTTCGCTAAAGTTAAAATCAAATTTGAACCAACAGAAGACCATACAGGCTTTGAATTTGTTAACACCGTTGTCGGCGGTAACGTTCCTAAGGAATATATCCCTGGTGTTGAAAAAGGTTTGCGCACTGCTATGGATACCGGTGTGTTGGCCGGCTACCCTGTAACCGGTGTTAAATGCACACTGTATGATGGTGCATACCATGAAGTAGACTCTAACGTTATGTGCTTTGAAATTGCCGCTCGTGCAGCCTTCCGTGAAGGTATGAAACAGGCTTCTCCAAAGCTGTTGGAACCTATTATGAAAGTTGAAGTTGTAACCCCAGAAGAATATATGGGCGACATCATCGGCGATTTGAACTCTCGCCGTGGTTTGGTAAACGGTATGGACCAGCGTGGTAATGCCCGCGTTGTGGATGCCTTTGTTCCGCTCGCCAATATGTTTGGTTACGTTAACACCCTTCGCTCACTTTCTCAAGGCCGCGCTCAGTTCACAATGATTTTTGATCATTATGCTGAAGTTCCAAGAGAAGTAGCAGAAACTATCAAAGCGAAAAACGCTTAGATAACTTAATGTTAAAGACTCCGAGGGGAGGTATGCCAACCTCCCTTTCGGAAAAATGAAAATCTATATTTTATGGAGAAAATATAATGGCAAAAGAAAAATTTGAACGCAGCAAGCCGCACTGCAACATTGGTACAATCGGCCACGTTGACCACGGTAAAACAACCTTGACAGCAGCCATCACCAAAGTATTGGCAGAAAAAGGCGAAGCACAATTCGTAGATTATGCAAACATTGATAAAGCGCCTGAAGAACGCGCTCGTGGTATTACCATTAACACCTCACACGTTGAGTATGAAACAGAAAACCGCCACTACGCACACGTAGACTGCCCGGGCCACGCCGACTATGTTAAAAACATGATTACCGGTGCCGCTCAGATGGATGGTGCAATTTTGGTTGTATCTGCAGCTGATGGTCCGATGCCGCAAACACGTGAACACATTTTGCTCGCTCGTCAAGTAGGCGTACCTGCAATTGTTGTATACATGAACAAAGTAGACCAAGTAGACGACCCAGAATTGTTGGAATTGGTAGAAATGGAAATCCGTGACTTGCTGTCTTCTTATGGTTTCCCTGGTGATGAAACACCAATCATCAAAGGTTCTGCATTGGCAGTATTGGAAAACGGCGACCCGAAAATCGGTCATGATTCAATCATTGAATTGATGAAAGCTGTAGACTCTTACATTCCGCAGCCAGCTCGTCCAATAGACCAACCATTCTTGATGCCGATTGAAGACGTATTCTCAATTTCTGGTCGTGGTACAGTGGTAACCGGTCGTGTAGAACGCGGTGTAATCCATGTAGGCGATGAAATTGAAATCGTAGGTATTAAACCAACTCAAAAAACAACATGTACCGGTATTGAAATGTTCCGTAAATTGTTGGATGAAGGTGAAGCCGGCGATAACATCGGTGTATTGCTGCGCGGTACAAAACGTGAAGAAGTAGAACGCGGTCAAGTATTGGCAGCTCCAGGTTCAATCACACCGCACACAGATTTCGTATCTGAATGCTACATTTTGACTAAAGAAGAAGGTGGCCGTCATACTCCATTCTTCTCAAACTATCGTCCGCAATTCTATTTCCGTACAACAGACGTAACCGGAACAATTGAATTGCCGGAAGGTACAGAAATGGTAATGCCTGGCGATAACGTAAAAATCACAGTACAATTGTTGCACCCAATCGCAATGAGCGAAGGTTTGCGCTTCGCTATTCGTGAAGGCGGTCACACAGTTGGCGCCGGCGTTGTTTCTAAAATCTTGAAATAATCGCATTTAGCGTATAAAAAACTCCATTGTTATGCAAAACAATGGAGTTTTTTTGTTTAATAATTAAATTTATTTTGCGCATCTGTCGGATTGACTAAACGTAAAAATTTCACAAAATATCGGAAAGATGAGAGGAAATATAACTAATATAAATAATTACAAGAGCTATAACATTTTTTTGCACAAAACTTGACAAATATGCATAAATGAGCTATCTTTTAAATGTTAACTTAATTATTTTTAATTTATTTAGTTTATGTCAATTATTAGCAAGAATGCAGTATCTGAAGTTGTAACAGAATCTCCAATGGCTAAGGCTTTGTTGGGTGGTCTCATTAACGGAGTAAAGAAATTTATGCAGGACGCCTCTGATGATGATGCTTTGCACAAAATGTCTTATTACGAGAAGATGGGGTATACCAAGAAGGAGTTTATTGCAAAAACTCTTAAAAGTCTGATGCCGGTAGCTCGCCGCTGGGCGGTTGACCGTATGAAAAACGGCGAGGATTTCGCAGACTTTGAATGTGAAATCATTGAAATTGATGGTATAGAGGTAAAACTTTATGCTAAGATGAATGCAACTTTTTTGCAGAGCGTGCATATTCACGGTTGCGACCGCAAAGACATCGGTTTTGTTGAAGCATTGGAAGCAATTCCTGATTTTGACCAAAATGTTTACAACAAGCTGCTGGGGCGTATGCGCAAGAGCTATGCTAAGGACAAGAGTCGTTCGCTGGAGTATTTAATCAGCAAAACGACTGAATATGTTCATAAAATCCACAATGTCGGTCGCTCGGCGTTTGCTATGTTAAAGGATGGTAAAAAGCCGGACATTGAGGAGTGGAGTGCAGAGCAAGTTTTGCAAGATAGGGTGTTTGAAGAAAACAAACTGTTTTTGAAACAGACTATCAAGCATTTGGAGATTATGCAGCAAAACAAAGTGAAACTCGGCGTGTCGGAAATTCGTCTGCTGCTCAACCAAAAAGACGGCTGCCGTCGTGAAAAACTTTATCATATTGCTGAAGAGCAAATTATAAGTATTTATAATTCGCTTCCATGTGCAACAGCCGAAGAAAAGGCGGCACAAGGACAAATTTATAAGGAGATTTGCTCTTTTGTGTATGATATAGTTCCATTGACCGGTCGCATCTCCGTCAATATGATTAACTTCATTTTTGATAGAGGCTTCCTCAGTCAGATGAGTAGAAATTTGTTGCTGAAGATACATCCTCGTATCAACAGCTTGAGTATGACACCGCTGTTTCACTATCCATTGAAGCGTATGCTGAAGAATGTGTATGCTGACTATTTGGATGGCACGTTTACAGCGTCTGATTATTTTGTTGTACAGGTGGCTTTGGAATATGAGCCTGAGCTGGTACGCAACGAATTAAAGCAGGCGTATGAAAAATATGAACCATGCAATGAGCTTGCAATGTAAGATACTGTAAAAACAAAAAACGCCGTTACTGTAAAAGTAACGGTGTTTTTTTGTTGATGTTTATCTGATTACAGCGGTTACGCCCGACAGATAGACGGTATCGTCAGCTGTAAGCTTGCTGAGTTTGAGACATTTTGCGGCACTTTCAAGCAGAGCTTTGTCTGGCGTTTTCACAAAAATAGTATCAGACATCTCGCGCAAAATTTGTTCAATAAAAGAGATTTGCGCTTTAACATTGCCAGTTTGCTCCATATTCTTCAATGCGACAAGGTCTTTTTCCAGCATCGGCTTAAAATCTGCGGAAGAATTGGTGCGGAAAGCGATGATATCAACCTTGTTGTTAGGAGATATTACTGTACCAAGCCACAAGAAAGTGCAGTTAGCAGGTAAATTTGTGTCACAAACAAGAAGAGTTCCGGCAAACAAATACTTTACATCCATATCAAAATAATTTAGGGGCGTTAGTCTAAAAAAATACGGTTGCCCAAGACGTATTCGACATAATAAAAACAAAATGATAATATTTTCTATAAATTTAACAAAAATATATATTTTTGTCAATAAGAAATGAAAATACTGTGCGCAGAAAAGCCGCCGTAAGCAGGTAGATTAAAGTAGCTAAACGAACTGAGAAGCGGAGGAAAGTGTATTCTAACCAAGTAATATTCAAAGGCCGATTGTTGATAAAACTCTGAATATTATTCTAAATTGTTCGTTATATGTTTTTAGTTTATAAAATTAGTCACAAGAGATTTGCTGCTATTGACAGCAAAATATTTTGTTCTAAAATAAAGCGGTCAAACAGAAAGGATGTTAAATGTTGAAAATTGCCTATCAAGGAGCAGCCGGAGCTTATTCACACATTGCTTGCAGTCAGCTGTTTCCAAATCAGGAATATGTGCCGTGCGACACTTTTGAAATCGCTATGGAAATGGTAAAAAACGGAAGCGTTGACAAGGCTGTTATTCCTGTCGAAAATTCCAATGCCGGACGGGTTTCCGATGTGCATTTTCTACTGCCAAAAGCCGGACTTCATATAGTCGGAGAACATTTTTTGCGTGTAGAACATCAGCTGATAGGCGTTAAAGGCGCTAAATTAGAAAATATTGTATGCGCGGCGTCGCATCCGCAGGCTTTGGCGCAATGCTCTGAGTTTTTGCAAAAGCATAATATTAAGGCGCTCAGTCGTATAGACACAGCAAAATCATGCGAAAAAATCGCACAGGAACAAGATATAACTAAGGCTGCGATTGCCTCGAAGTTGGCAGCCGAAATTTATGGCTTGCAGATTTTGGCATCTAACATTGAAAATGCCAATAATAACACTACGCGCTTTTTGATTATGCAAAAAGAAAATGCGATTCCTGCGGATGACGGCGGAAAATTTATAACAAGTATTGTGTTTGTTACTAAACATATTCCGGCAGCTTTGTATAAGGTTTTGGGCGGATTTGCCACTAATGGAATCAATATCTGCAAACTGGAAAGCTATTTGCTGAACGGTCATTTCTTTTCGGCGCAGTTTTATATTGAGGTGGAACAGCATATAGAATCAAAAGCTTTGCGTTATGCTATGGAGGAGCTGAAATTCTTTTCAGAAGAATATCAAATTTTAGGTTGCTATAAAGCTAACTCATATCGGGAGCATAAAAATAAGTGAAATTTGCAAAAAGCAAAGAATTGGTCGAATATTTGCGAAAAAAACATATTTTTCCGCAAATATCAACAGTTGAAGAAATTTATTTAGGCGGAAGTTCATATAATTTTTGCATCAAAACCGAACAAGGTAAATTTTTTCTGAAACTTATTTATACGGAAAGAGGAAAAGGATTTTTCCTGCATCTGAAAAATATACTGTCGCAGCTGGATTTTTTATATGAACTGCCACAAGAGAAATTTGAAAATTTTTATTTGTTGGCGATGCCTTATGTGGTAGGGCATAAACTAAAATTTAAGGACTGCACGCCGGAATTATTTGTTAAACTGCAAGCAGAATATTCAAAACTTCAAACCTGTAATCTGTCAGCTGAATATATAAAGCCACAGCAAAACATGTCTAATATGATAGAAAAAATATCGCAATATTTTCAAACAGATAATAGCTTTTCAGGATATATGCTGAATAAATATTTTTGGCGGAAAATAAAACCGGAATTGGTGTGTTTGGATGGCAGCACCAAATTTATTCACGGCGATTTGACGGCAAACAATATTTTGGTTGATAAAGACGGAATACCGTATTTGCTGGATTTTGAGCAAGTACGCTACGGCTACGAGATTGAAGATGTTTGTTATTTGTTTTTGCAGCTCAGCGGTTTTCGCGGCCTGTGGGGTAGAATAGGGCGTTTTGCCCGTCTGCGGAAAATGATTGAACCGCTGATGCAAAATGAAATCAGCGCGGAATACTGGCTCTATGGCGTGCAACTGTTTTATCTTAATCATCTCTATCGCCGTTTGAACAATCCCAAAAAACACAGCAGCTTCCGCAAAGAAATGTGTCTGCTTTGGAGCCTGCGCCAATACTTTAGACTTTCTCGTTATTTGCACGAAATATGCTGAACAATCGCTCAGCATATCAAAAAAACGTCTATTTAAAATATTGCTTTTTCATCTGGTTGAAAATCAGAAATAAATGCAATACTGCATTTTTAGCACCAAAGGAGTTTAAATTTTGGCGAAAAGTCTGAATTTCAACTCATTTGGAAGGCAATAAAGTTACACTTCTTTTACATCTATACACTTTTTTGCTGGATTGTATGAAATCGCCAATTTGCCGCGGCAGAGCTTTTGCGCATCGGCGCCGAAAACCTCAAATCGCCAGCCTTGCATTGCCGGAGTGTTTTGCGGCTGATTTAAGATAATAAAGCGCAAATCGGCGTCAGTAGCAATAAGCCGAGCCGAAACACCATGTTCTTGGCTTTTTATTTTCAGCAGCATCCGCAGCATTTCAAACAAACTATGTTCGTGATTAGGAACTGAAACATCTTTTTTTCGGTCTTGCCGACAGAGTTCCGCAGAAATTGGATGCTGTCTTGCAAATTGCAAAGTTTCCATAATTTCCGCCCCTAATTTTCCTTTAATGATTTCAGATTTCAGATTACGGACTTGTTTTAAATCTTCAATAGTTTTAGGAAAAGAGCTTGCTATATTTAATAACACATCGTCTTTTAAAATTCCTGAACGAGGAGTATTATATTTTTTAGCGCGTTCTTCTCTCCATTCTGCCAAATATTTCAAAGCCGATAAAAAATGCTGACTGTGAATATTGTGTTTTACACGCATCCAAGCCTCATCCGATTTTATGCAATAACAATTTTTATTACAAAGACAGGCTGTTTCTTCTTTTATCCAATCTAATCGTCCGTTTTTTTCCATTTTATCATGCAAAAATTTATAGCAGTCGACCAAATAAGTTACGTCATGCAAAGCATAAACCAGCTGGTTTTCATCCAGCGGACGAATGCTCCAATCTGTCAGACGGCAGGATTTATCCAGCTCGACACCGGTTATAGACTGCACCAAATTTCCGTAACCTATATTGTCGGCAAATCCGCAGACCATGGCGGCAATCTGTGTATCGAAAACATTATTAGGAATTTTACCGGTCAGATTATAAAAAATTTCTATATCTTGCCGGCCGGCATGAAAAACCTTGACAATATTCTGATTATCCAAAATTGCAAAAAACGGACTTAAATCCATGTCCTTTGCCAACGGGTCGACAATTGCGGCGTCGCCGTCATATCCTATTTGCAATAAACATAATTTTGGGTAATAGGTGTGTTCGCGGATAAATTCCGAATCTACGGTAATAAAATTCTGCTTACTTAAAACATCACAAAATTGCGATAATTTTTCTGTTGTATCAATTAAATTCATTATTATTTCTCCATAATGCACAGAATAACGTCTATTGCTTAAGATTTTTTTAATTTGTGATTGATTTTATTTTCATTTAGTTTTAAAACAGTAACAGTTTTAATAAATTATAAGAGGATATAATGAACGAATATCGGACGCATACATGCGGACAGCTCAGAGCCGCCGATGTCGGACAGCACGTTAAACTGGCCGGCTGGATTCATCGTAAACGCAACCTCGGCAATTTGTGCTTTGTAGATTTGCGAGACCACTATGGAATTACGCAATGTGTTTTTGACAGCTCATCTGATTTGTTTGAAAAAATTAAAGACATTAGAGTTGAAAGTGTTGTTGGTATAGAAGGCGAAGTTGTGGCGCGTGAAAGCGTAAATAAAAATATGCCGACCGGCGATATAGAAATCAAAGTTTCGGCAGTTGAAATTTATTCCGAAGCCGATGTGTTGCCGATACAAGTGTTCGGGGAGGGCGATGAGCCTGAAGAAATGCGCCTGAAGTATCGTTTTTTGGATTTGCGCCGTGAACGTATTCATAACAATATTTTGCTGCGCTGCAAGGTGATTGCCGAAATGCGCCGCTTGATGACAGAGCAGGGATTTAATGAATATCAAACTCCGATTTTGACAGCTTCTTCTCCGGAAGGCGCACGCGACTTTTTGGTGCCGTCACGCTTAAATCCGGGAAAGTTTTATGCTTTGCCGCAAGCTCCGCAGCAGTTTAAACAGCTGCTGATGGTTTCGGGTTTTGACCGCTATTTTCAAATTGCTCCGTGTTTCCGTGATGAAGACCCGCGTGCCGACCGTTCTCCGGGCGAATTTTATCAGCTGGATATGGAAATGTCTTTTGTTACGCAAGAAGACGTGTTCAAAGTTATTGAAACCACTATGGGCGGTATTTTTAATAAATTTGCCAACGGCCGCACCGTTACGCAAGCTCCGTTTCCGAGAATCGCTTTCCGCGACGCTATGCTGAAATATGGCAGCGACAAGCCGGATTTGCGCAATCCTCTGTTTATTGTGGACGCTACTCCGTTCTTTAATAATTCCGGTTTTAGCGTTTATGACGCTAAGGTAGCTAACGGCGAACAAATCCGCGCCATCAAAGCTCCGGCTGCCGGCAACAAACCACGTTCTTTCTTTGATAAACTTGATGGTTACGCCAAAGAAGAAGGTTTTGGCGGCATGGCTTATGTGGCTTTGTCGGATAACGGCGCTAAAGGTATTGCCAAATATTTCTCTGAAGAAAAAATGAACGAGCTCAAAGCTTTGTTTGATGTTAAAGACGGCGACGCGGTTCTGTTTATGGGCGGTCCGGCTAAAACAATCAATAAATTTGCCGGAAAAGTTCGCAACAAATTGGGCGAAGAGCTTGATTTGTTTGAAAAAAATACTTTCAAACTGTGCTGGGTGGTTGATTTTCCGTTTTATGAAGAAAATGAAGAAACCGGCGCTATTGAGTTTTCTCACAATCCGTTCTCTATGCCTCAGGGCGGCTTGGACGCTTTGAACAACAAAAATCCGCTGGATATTTTGGCATATCAATATGATTTGGTTTGCAACGGTGTGGAATTGGCTTCGGGCGCCGTGCGCAACCACGTTCCGGAAATTATGTACCGCGCGTTTGAAATTGCCGGTTATGACCGTAGTGTTGTAGACAACAAATTTGGCGGCATGATTAGCGCGTTCAAATACGGCGCTCCTCCGCACGCAGGCTGCGCTCCAGGTATTGACCGTACGGTTATGCTGCTTTTGGACGAGCCGATTATCCGCGATGTGATTTTGTTCCCGCTGAACGGCAAGGCTCAAGATTTGATGATGCAAGCGCCGAATACGGTTACAGAACAGCAGTTAAAAGAACTGCATATTCAAATTAAAGAGTAACAATATATAAGGCTCTGCCGCAAAAAGGCGGAGCCTTTACTTGAAAATACTTGCAAAAGATGGAAAATTGTCTAAACTAAATTATTATTTATTTGGGGAGATTATAAATCATGAAAAAATATTTGTTTTTGACCTGCGCTTTATTGATATCAGTTCCTGCCTATGCATCCACAGATGATTTGATTAAAAGTGTAAAAAACAAAAATTTGTCGGAAGTTGAAACATTGCTGAACAATGGTGAAAATATAAATGGCGCAAATGCTCAGGGAAATACGGCTTTGCACTATGCGGTTGCCACAAATAATGCCGATATGGTAAAGCTTCTGTTAAAATATAATGCCGATATGAATGCAAAAAATACTAAAGGATGGTCTCCGCTATCTATTGCCGAAAAGAAAAATGTCGGAGAAATTTATGATATTTTAGAAGCTAAAATTTCTGCTGACGAAGCTGCGGCAAAAGCTAAGCTTGAAGCGGAACAAAAAGCCGCTGAGTTAAAGGCAAAACAAGAAGCCGAGGCTAAAGCTGCAGCGCAAAAAGCTCAGAAATTGAAAGCGGAGCAAGAGGCAAAAGCCAAAGCGGCAGCAGAAAAAATAGCTAAAGAAAAAGCTGATGCCGAAGCACGAGCAAAAGCTATGGCTGAAGCCAAAGCTAAAAAAACAAAAAAGGTGGCGGCTGCACAAGCACAAAAAATTAAAGAAACTCAGAATAAAATAAATAGTGAGAAGGCGGCTCTGTCGCAAAAAGCTGAAAAAACAGCAAAAAATATAAATGCAAAAAAAACGGCAAAAAATGATGTTTCTAAAAAATCGGAAATTAAGATTGTTAAAATTCCTTTGAAGAAAAATTCAAAACAATCAGTAGCTAAAACAGCCGAAAAAAAACAAGTTAAAGCATCGGAATTATCTTCAAAAATTTATCAAGGGCAAGAAGAAATTGTTTATTGTCTGCAATATTTAGGCCTACAGGGAGAGCAAAAAAATATGACGGTTGCCGCGGAATATTATGCGGCTGAAAATGGAGTAAACAAAACACGTTATGATGTTGCCGCGGCCGAAGCCAAAAAATATTATGAAAATTCATCTGAGGCAGACATTAAGTCCAGAGCAGATTTATGCGGAAAATATATCACTCCCAAAAATGCGGTTGAACAAAATAAAATTATACGCAGTATAAATCGTTCTATTGGATTTTGATTTACCGGAAAATTTAACAGCAACGCCGCCTTTGTTTTAAGAGACGGCGTTGAATTTTTTGTCTTTAGAAAACCCACCAAAATGATGAGTAGATGTTAGTAAACCGTATCTGTATAAACAGCTCGTCCTATTCGGCACATAGCCATATTCAGCCGACATTCGTCCAACGGAATCAGACAGCGGCTGTCCGGTACGGAAAATTAAAAAGTTTGGGCGCTGGCTACGGCTCGCTTTATTGCCGCAGCGTCAGGCAATGTGGCGGCTTTTGTGCAAAATGACGGTCCGCGTAGCACTTTTGTTTCAATCGAACTGCCGCATATTCTGCAAAACGACAAAATTCGGCTCATCAACGGAATTGACAAGCACACCTTCGCCCGGCAGTTTGCTAAATGACTACTCTTTTTTGTGCAATGATTTTATCAGCAAATAATGCTGACGGCGATTTTCACGCTTAGCATTAGCGATGCTGTCAAGTACAATTCCAATTAAAAAGCTGATTAAACTGCCCATATATATACCGATAATCACAATCAATGTCGGAAAATGCGGAACTTGTCGGCTTTGATAATATTCCAGAACTATCGGAATAAAAAATGTCGTGGCAAAAATAAAAGCAAACAAAGCAATTAAACTGAAAAACAGCAGCGGACGTTCTTCTTTTACCAATGTGAAAATTGTTTTTAAGATTTTCAGCCCGTCTTTATATGTAGAGAGTTTGGAATAAGAACCAGACGGACGCGAAAAGTAGTCGGTTTCTATTTCCGCCATCGGCAAACGTGAAGACAAAGTATAAACCGTAAGTTCTGTTTCTATTTCAAAACCGGTCGACTGTGCCGGAAAAGTTTTTACATATTCTCGTGAAAACACTCTAAAACCCGAAAGCATATCTTTAAGTTTTTGGCTAAAAAAGATTTGCACCAACTTTGTCAAAATAAAATTACCGCTGCGATGCCCTATGCGATAAGCATCGTTTTCCACCTCTTTACGTGCACCGACAACCATATCCAAATTATTATCCTGTAGATAATTTATTAAATCCTTACAGCGACTTAAATCGTATGTTTCATCACCGTCTGTCATCACATATACATCGGCATCAATATCGGCAAACATACGATGAACTACATTGCCTTTGCCTTGATGATTTTCATACTTTACAACAGCACCTGATTTTTTAGCAATTTCAGCTGTTTGGTCTGTAGAGTTATTATCGTAAACATAAACCACGGCAGACGGCAGATATTTTTTGACATCTGCTATTACCTTAGCAATAGATTTTTCTTCATTATAACAAGGAATCAGTACGGCAATTTTAGTCATTAGTCATCTCCAAGAATTTGTTTTTTCAGTTCCTGCGGCACACAGATTTTTGCTTTTGGCTCTAAATTACTTTTAATTTCCCGGCAATACAATTTTTTTTCTTCTATTTCTTTTTTTGCTAGTTGTGTTATTCCATATCTAAGAGGGTTTGGATGATTAGGATGATTCCCGTATTCTTTGAAAACTAAAATATCAGGGCCATTATAATTTTTTAGAATATTATCTCTAATTTGTTTATACTTATTCTGATTAACAAAATCACTTCCAAATGTCGAGACATACCCTACAGCGCGTATATTATTAGACTTTGCCCATTCAGCAATATATAATGATGTTGGAGCATTATATGTTTTAATAATGCAATCTTGAGGGAAGGAAAACTGTTCAACATCAAGAAATTTATCAGAATTATTATAGGCTCTTACATCTTCTTGAAATAAAGTAAATATTGCAATTATAATTACCAAAATTACACAAATGATAGATTTTAATATCTGCTGTTTCTTATTATCTAATATTTCACAAAAATAAAAAACGACTAAACGGCAAATAACCATACACCCCAGCATTTCAACAACTATTATATATCGCAATATCGAAAATAGAGCCATCCAAATAAAAAATGTAACAATCAAAAATGTAAAATAAACACCCCATTTATAGTTAGTTTTGAAAAATAATCTGGCTTTTTTAGAAAACATAAAACTAAATATTGTTAAAAGAAATATAGTATAATAAACAGTTAATCTGATATCATAAAAGCTGGTTTCGGCTATTTTATATTTGAAACTATGCCAAATAAATGGAAATATAAAATAGTTTTTTAATGAAGGCAAAAATTGTGTATCCCGATAGTTAGATTCATAATAGTATTCCGACTTAAATATAAAGTTAGCAAATGGGAAAAACGGATTTTGGTACCATTCCCAATAGTGCCACATAAACCAACCGTTAGAAAGCAGATACCCTAATAACCCACCGGCAGCAAATAGTGAGATATACAATAAATGCTTATTAAGTTTTTTATAGAATATCACAGAAGTTAAACCAGCTCCTAAACAATAGCTGACAACAGTTGGTTTTAAGCCTAAAGCAATTCCCATCAACAAACCGACAATTAAAAATTTATACCCTTTCTGTAAATCGGGACGGAAAGTAATTTTAAATAGTAAATATAAGCCGGCTAAAATAAATGTTGTTACTTGTATTTCATTTGTAGATGTTCCCATCTGCACCACAAATGCTTGTCCTGTGGCTGCCACAGCCGTAGCTATAATAGTTGTTATAATTCCGTTCCAAGTATGATTATCCCAAAACAAACCGCAAATTTTGATAAAGAAAAACAGACAAACACCACAATATAACCCTTGTATACCATAAATTATTCCTGGATAATCATTAAGATACTGTATCATCCAATATAAAGGCAAATCTGGCAGCGGATTAAAAAAAGAATTTTCACCGCCCAAAACAATATCGTAATTAAGTCTGTTATGCAAAAATGCAAAAGCGTTGTAATAATGGTAGTTCAATAAATCCCAAAATAGTTCATTACGATAGATAAAACCCAAAGTAAAACCAAAAATTAAGCATAAACTTAATGTAAATATGTTATTGTTTATAGTATTTAATATTTTAGTATTCATACATTTTTATCCAACTTATTTTTATGATAATAATATACTATTAATTTACGTATACCAATAAATTTAGAATTTTATAAACATATTAACATAACATATCAATTAACTTGATTTACACCAATTATAGTTATGACAAATTTCTTTGCACTATATTTGCTTTTTTATTTCTGCCGATACTCCGGAGACCGAACGTTTTAATTCTGCAACTATCCGCCTTATGCTCTTATCTGTGTCGCTAAGCCTATTTTTATTATCAATCGTTCGTTTTCTGTTTTTATTTTACAATATCTGTTATAAATTTCAAAATTAGCTTGTTTTGCTTAATAGTATTTATATACTTAATAATATGACAAAGTTGGATAAGATAGAAATTGTGCGACGTCTGAATGATGACGCAGGGCAAAAAGAGCTTTTTAGAGAAGCTGATGAGGTTCGCCGCAAATATGTTGGAGATGAAGTGCATTTGCGCGGACTTATTGAGTTTTCAAATATCTGCCGCAATAATTGCCTGTATTGCGGAATCCGCCGCGATAACAAATGCTTAAACCGCTACCGCATGAGCGAAGAAGAACTGATAGAAACCGCTCGTCGCGGTGCGGAATTGGGTTTTAAGACCATTGTAATGCAGTCCGGCGAAGATATGTATTATAGCGCCGAGCGGATGTGCCGCATTGTGGAAGCCATCAAAAAGTTTGATGTGGCTGTCACTTTGAGCATGGGCGAACGGAGCTATGAAGAATATAAAGCCTTCAAGGAAGCAGGTGCCGACCGCTATTTGATGCGCATAGAAACTACTGATAAGGATTTGTATCATAAACTTGACCCGGAAATGAGCTGGCAGCACCGCTATGAATGCTTGCTGATGCTTAAAGAACTTGGATATGAGCTTGGGTCTGGCAGTATGGTCGGTCTGCCTGGGCAAAGCGTGGAATCTATTGCCGATGATTTGCTGTTTATGCAAAAATTGGATGTGGATATGGCCGGAATAGGTCCGTTTATTCCGCATCATCAGACGCCGCTTAAAGACGCCGCCAAAGGCACGCTGGATTTGGCGTTGCGGACAATGTCTTTGATGCGGATTATGCTGCCGGATATAAATATTCCGGCGACTACGGCAATGGAGAGCCTGCATCCGCAAGGTCGCATAAAAGCATTAAAATGCGGCGCAAACGTGGTGATGCCTAATATAACTGAAGGCGAATATCGCAAACTTTATGAGCTGTATCCGGGAAAAATCTGCGTGGACGATACTCCGGCGCATTGCCGCAGCTGTATAAGCTTGAAAATTATGAGTATCGGGCGGACAATCGGGCAGGGGTACGGCAGTCATAAAAAATCTGCCTAAATAGAAAGGATGTTAAAAATGAAAAATTTGTGTTTTGTTTTAGCTTTGCTGTTTGTCGCTTCGGCTTCGGCGCAGCCTTTGTCGGTTGAAAATAATACGGCGACGGCAGCTCAAAATAATGGTGAACCGGTAATGCTTTCGGCCGAAAATGCTGAAAACGATTCAGAAGCCGTTTCAGCGGAAGACGGACAATCGGCAGATGTGGATGCGGAAGGAGATGCTGCTGCGGAAATTCCTGAGCCGAAACCGATTGAATATATGCCGAATCCAAGTAATTTTTCAGCAGATTTTATGAGTTCGCTTTATCAATGCCAACCGGCAAAAGAGCAACAAAATTTATCCGGTTTTGAAGAAGTGTCAATTATAGGTAGTGTAGACGGTCGCTGCCAGCTAAAATATGATGATTTTATTTTGGCCGTGCCAAACGAACTTTTGCCGAACATTCATAGTATGAGTGATATAAGGCAGCTTTTGATAAATAAAGATATAGCTCATTATCAGCCGCAGTATGAATATGCCGGATTGTTGCGAGAATTGAATATTTGCAGCAAAAGTTTTGTCGGACATAATGCTTATTTGCATCGCCAAAACCGCAATGGCGTGTCAATTACAAAAGGACTTACTTCTAAGACGGAAAAAGGCGGTTGCACAATCAGATTGCTTAATCAGTTAAATATGAATGACAGCTTTCGTGATTATAGCGTTGTCTGCCGCATTCCGGCAAATGATATGCAATTGATTTTGGGTGCTTATACAGATTTGTTGAATGATAATAATGCCGCTGATGAGGCGTTTAAAAAGGCAGATGCCGAAATTATGTTTCGTTTGCAACAAGTCGGATATTGTCTAAAACCTAAGCTTTAAATTGACAATGGTAATATTTTGAAAGGCGAACTATAAGTCTTTCATTTTATCTAAATTTGAAATTATAGAAATGCTGTCGTAATCAATTTTAATGTATTTTCGCTGTGACGGAATCATAATACAATAGTTTTCGCTGCAATTTTCAATCAAAAAAATGTCCAGACATTTTTCATTGGTGCATTTTACGCGTAAAGAATTTTGCAAAAAAGCTTTTTGTTCATAAAATTTATTCAGACCGGTCTTTTTCAGCATTTTATTCATTGCTTTTTTGCGTGCAGCGCTAATTGGGCAGTCCGCACCAAACCAAACTATTTTCTTTTTTCCGGTTACAGCCGAATAAAAATCGCTGTCTTTTTGCTGCCATATATCATCTGAAGTATATTTTATATCGGGAACAAAAAAATGTCTTATCAAAAGTATTATTGCTATGGAAACGGCAATATATTTCAGCAAACGAGGCAGTATTTTTGTTTTGTTTGCATCTAGGTCTTTTGTTTTTATTTGATGAACAGACGGCATTTTTAAGCCTCCGTATCTATTTGTTGCGCGCATTTGCGAAACGAGTAATATTTATGCAATATAAAAGTAACAATGGTGGAAAAAGTTAAATATAAAGCCTGCGCTATAAGCGGCGACAAACCGACAATAAGCATCAAAAAGCTTAAAATAGGCGAGTTAATAAGATATAAAAATAAGTAAACAGACCAAGCTTTGACAAATTCTTTTTTCCAATCGCCGTGGCTTCTGAAAACGTAATAACGCATAGTTAAAAAAGAAATGTTTATTGTTATGACATATTGTAAAAACAGCGCGGCATTGGCTATCAATACCGGAGCAAAATCAAAGCTGAACGAAGTGTTGATTGTTTCAAATATCCACAAAATCAGCGCTAAAATGCAATAAGCAAAAACTGTGTTAAAACCTCCGACCAACAGAAAACGAAGCTTTTGCGGCAGCTTGAACCATATGTTTTCTGCCCATAGATAAAGTTTGATAAAAGACTTAATCATTTATGTTCTCCAGAACTTTTTTATTCAACAGCGTTTCCAGTTCGGTTGTGCGATAAGAGGATAAGATATTTTTATCCCATATATCCTGCGGATAATTTTTATCAATTTCAGGCATTCCCGGGTGAATCATAATTTCTACGGCTTTGTACCCTGAAGGTATTTTTACCCCGTTAAACTGCTCTTTGGAAATTTTGCAAGTATAGAGCAGGGTGTAGAAATAAACATCATTTTTATAACCGTTCCATTGGCACAAAAAACGCAGCAGTATGTATTTAATCAGCGCACCGTCAAACAGCCAGCTTTTGTTTTTATTATATTTCAAAGTGTTGAATGCGTTTTCGTTCATCACGCGGATGCGTGGCACTTCAAATTCTTTTTGCAGTTTGCGCAGAGCCTTGAAAATCTGCGGAATCATATGCACATGGCGATGACTGTCTAAATGCTGCAAAGGCAATCCGGTATCCAAATATTTTAGGATTTGGGCGCGCATTTCTGTTTCGACTTGTTGACGAAGCTGTTTAGGTTTAAGCAATGACAACAAAAATAAATTTAAAAATCCGTTTTTGAGTTTGCCTTGCTCATTTACTAAAAGCGGTATTTTTTTCGCCGGAGCCGCCGGATATTCATTAGTCAGGTTTAGATGCAGACCAATTTCCATATTTGGCATTTCTTTAGCTAGTTTTACGGCATCATCGGCGTATTTTTGGTTTATCATCAGGCTGGCGCTGTTTAAAATACCCTCACGATGAGCCTTAACGATTGCCGCGTTAACACCTTTGCTGATACCGAAATCATCGGCGTTAAATATCTTTTTTATCGTCATGTTTTTCATCTTTCGTTATATAATCAGCCATATAGAGCGGACGTTTTTTAACTTCCATGTGAATTTTGCCGATATATTCGCCGATGATGCCTAAACATATCAGCTGTACAGAACCCAAAAAAATCACAGTAATCATTATAGTTGCATAGCCGGGAGTGGGATTATGCAGAAAGAAATGTTCAAAAAATACATAAATGCCCAGTAAAAATGCCGTCGAGGCTGCTATCAATCCAAGATAAATCGCCAGACGCAGCGGAAGCACCGAAAATTGTACAATGCTGTTGACTGCTAAATGCAAAGATTTCAAAAAATTGTATTTTGATTCTCCGCTAAAACGTTCCGGCGCCACAAAATCAATGATTGCGACATTGTCATGCGGCATAATCCAACTTAACAGTCCGCGAAACAGTCTGTCTTGTTCATTAAAGCCTTTAAGAAAATCTATATATTTTCTGTCAAGCAATCTAAAATCTGGAGCGCTTTCCATAATTTTAGTATCTGAAAGTTTGTTTAGAATAAAATAAAAAGTTTTGGCGCATAGTTTATAAAACTTAGAGGTAGCTTTGTTGTCAACACGTTTTGTCAGTACAATTTCTTTACCTTTTTGCCAAAGTTCAATCATTTTCGGAATATAGAACGGTGGGTGTTGCAAATCAGAATCCATAAAAATAACAGCATCGCCTTTAGCATAATCCATCCCGGCAGTCATGGCAATTTCATGTCCGAAATTGCGTTTAAGCTGCACCACTTTTACACGGCTGTCTTTTTTTTGCAGTTTAAGGCAATTGGAGTATGTTTTGTCGGAGCTGCCGTCATCCACATATAAAAATTCAAAATCTACATTTGCCGTTTTTTTCAATTCGGTATTAAGCTGCTTATATAGTTCTGTTACATTATTTTGCTCATTATAAGCAGAAATAACAATGCTGACTAATTTATTCGGCATTTTTAGACTCCTTTACATTGTAATACCCCACAAACAAATCACGAACCTTTATTCTGCCGAAAAAGCTGGTGTAGGCCATTTTTATGTTTTGCGGAGCTGTTAATTTATCGCCGTATTTTTCTTTGTATGTCATATAGCTTTGATAGTTTGACAATATGACCAAAGCTCCTTTTTTTTCATAGTCAGTTGCGTCAAGCCAGGGATTGTTTTCGGGATTCAGCCATATCATCGGTTTTATCTCATGTTTTCCGTAAAGGGCAAACATATTGGCAAACCAAACATCAGAGCCAACATATTCTAATTGTTGTCCGTTTGTGCGTTCAGCCCATTTTTGTTCTAGCATCTGCACTATAGAAGGGCAGTCGCTTCGAAAACGTTCACTTGTCGTGATAACGCATTGGAGACCATAGGCCAAAGAGAACAATAGACTCCAGACAGCCATAATCGCCGAATAACGCAAGGTTTTTTCATTATTAAGTTTGAGAGGAAAAAAGTACACAAGCATTATACCTGTTAAAAATTGGTTTGGAAAACCCCACATGCTTTTGAGCGGAGTGCCTGCAATAAGGCTTATGAGCGCAAAGACTGTCAGCGGAAAAAATCCGCAAATAAGCAAAAATTTACTGTTTTCGGCAGTTACGGAAGGTTTATTTTCTTTTTCGGAAAATTTATAAAAAGCAGCATAGGTTAAAAGCGATGCGGCGCTGAATAAAATCTGCGCTCCGATAAATTTAAGCGGGTACAGCAAGTGACGCCATTCACTAGATATTGTTTTATTGGAACTGCGCATTAAAAAGTAGTCTAAAGTTTCAAAATTATGTTCTGCCAGCCACCAAAAATGGGGGGCGAATAATGCAACTGCACACAAAACAGCAGCATAAGCTTTATAATTCAGCAATTGCAGCCGTCCTTTTTTGCAGGTCAGTAAAAAAACGCATATTGCAGCCGGTAACATGATGCCAGTATATTTGTTGAGTAGGTTCAAACCGCATAATGCGCTGAATAAAAGCCAATCTTTTATTTTGTTATGAGTATACGCCTGCCAAAAATAATAGGCGCTCATTGGCCATAAAGACAGAGAAACAACGTTTACATTAAATTCAACGCTGGAAAAGTTATAAAAAATTATTCCGGCTTGCAGCATTGCCGCCAAGATGGCTTTATTTTTATCAACGAAAAGGCATGCCAGCTTATATATGTATATAAGTCCTATAAATACAAAAATCTGACTCAGAAAATACATGGCGCCGTCGGTTTTACCGAATGCTAAATAAAAATAATAAGCGATAATACCAGAAAACGGCGGATGCTTTGTGGTTCCCAATAAGCTGTACTTACCCCAAATGATGGCCTCTTGTGTGTCCATCGGTAAACTCAGGCGAAGCAGGGGAACTACGCTCCATAATGTCATATTAAACAGTAAAAACAGTATCCATTTTTTCTTTATATCCATTTTTTTCACCCGATTAACATATCTTAAACAATATGTTTATATCATAGCAAATAAAAAAGTATAGTTAAAAAATAAATTAGCTAACCGTTAGTCTAAAAATATACAAAATTTTTTTTTGTCATTTTTTATTGCAAAAAAAGAAAATATCGGTTATACTAAGAGAAAAGTTGGTTTCGGGTAGGAGAGAAAAATGGTCGACACAGCTGATAAAAATAAAGAATTGTATGCAAAAATTGAAGCTATTCAGGCAAAAGAAAAGGCTAATACGCCGGTGACGGATGAAGAAAAGTCTGCCGTGTTGGCTCGACTCAATGAAATGGCTAACAGTTCTATGGATTTTGATGCCGAGCGTTTGGACAGTATTATTGCGTTTGCATCAGGTTTTAGTAATAATGCCAACGCAGAGGCAATTATGAAAAAAGCTCAGGAGCAAAAAGCCAAAGCTGCTGAAAATACTCCTGTTCAGACAGAACAAAAAACATCAGAACCTCAGGCTAATGATGAAAAAACGCATGCAGAAGAACAGAGTGTTCCGGCGGTTGTGCCTTCATATAACTTATATAAAGAATATGCTGAACTCAAAGCCAAAGAAAATCCTACCGAAGAAGAACAGAAAAAAATGGCTGTGTCCGAGCAATATGCCATCACAATGATAAATAATACTGATAAAGATAAGGTCGATACCGAAGCATCTGTCGCTTTGCAGGACTATTTGGATATTGCGTATTTGGCTAATCCTCAAAATAAAGAACAGCTGAAAGAACTGCAGGAAGCTGTCAGCGCTCAGCTGGAAGTGTATGACAAACAAAACGGTTTAGAGGACGTATCCTCCAAAACTCCTGAGGAAATGAAAAAAAATGAGGAGCTGTGGGCCGGTGTTAATATTGATGTTAAGCCGGTTATGGCTGAACTTAGCTCCATTATGCAGAGCGTGGACAAAGAGGATGGAAAGGAAATTATCGGCGGTTTGCGTCAAGCCGTAATTTTTGATTTGAAAGATAATGCTCCGGATGAACACGGCGCTGAAATCATGCAAAAAGCTATGGAAAGCAATGCTGCTGAATTTAAATCTTTGGTAATCGCCGAATATCTGAAACAACAGGCAAAAGCAGAGTTTTGCGAACAGAATAAAATTGCACCGGAAAAACTTGATGCGTTATTGATGAAAAGCGCTAAAGGCGAAGATTTGAGTGAAGAAGAAAAAAATACTGTCGTAAAACTTAATGAGCATACAGCCGATGTATTTAAAAAATCGCAAGATTTTAACGGACCTTTTGCAAATAAAGAATTTTTGAAAAATGCAATTGTAATGTCTCGTTCTCAGTTAATCAATCGTACGGTAACAAAAGAATCTCGCCGCTCACGTTTGATGAACGCTCCGCAAATTTCTCCGCGGGTTGAAAAAATGAACAGCCAGTTTGCCGAGAAAAATCCTAAAGTTTATAAAGCGGTGAATATTATAAAAACTGTTGGCATAAATGCTTTGCGCACAGCGGCAATAGGAGCGGCTTTGGGTCCTGTCGGGTTGACGGCTTATTCTGCTTTGAAAACCGGTAAGGCTATCCGAAAAGCTTATTTGGAATATCGTGAAAAAGAAGGATTGGACGGTTTTAGCTTTAAGAATGTAAAAGGTTCACTTAAAAATTATGCAAGTTTTGTTAAATATTTGAAACAGCCGGAAAATCGGGCGCAGGCGTTGACTTTGGCAGGACAGGTGGCTGCTACGGCAATTTCAGGATATTTCACATTAGGCGGAGTAGACACCATTGTTAATAACGCCGGTATTGTCGGAAAAGCTGTCGGCAATGCCGCCGGTATCGGAACAGAACATGTCGCAGATGCCGCCGTTCAGGCTACCCAACATATAGATTCTGTCGGCGGAGCTATTAAAGCTGGATTTACAAAAATTTTATCATCTCCTCGCCGTGCAGCTACAATGGCATCTTCGCTTGGCATAGGAGCTATTAAATTTTTGTCTGAAAAGCATAATCTTAATACGGCTCATAAAAAGATGACGCAGATTTTGGAAGCCAATGGTGTGAAAGTGACGGATAAAATGCTTGCTTCTTTGGATGCCGCTTCGGCTAATCCGCAGGAATTTGCCGCAAAATTAAAAGAATTGGCTCCAAATATAGATGAAAAATCTGCAAAAGCTGCTTTGAAAAATGCTGATTTAGCCAGAAAATCTAATCCTAAATCGGCAGCCATTGGCGCGTTAGCCGGTGCTGCGATTGGTTTAACGGCTGCGTCGGCTATGGAATTTGTTCATTCAGAAGTTAATGGCGGCGATTTGTCAGACGAAGGCGCTAAAACCGGAATAGGTGATGATAAAACAAACGCGGCAGTATTAGATAACGGTGCAGAAGATTTAGCGCATAAAGCTGTTACGGAAAATTGGAATAATGGTGCCGACCAACGTTTGGAATCTTTTGGAATTGACGCTAAAAATGCTAATGAAATGTTGCGAGAAATGGGCGTTATCGGCAAAGATGACCATCATTTTTATCGTCAGCACGAATTGGCAAGATTGGTTGACGGAGCTAAATTAAATGACGAACAACGCACTCAAATTCAAGATTGGGCTAATGACCGTGAGGCTCGTGTTCATAATTTGAAAGCTTATTTGGCGGAGCATGCTCATAATAAAGGTGTCCGCAGCGGCCATGGCGGTCATGTTTCGGCAGCTCCGGTTCCAAATCAAACAATTGAAATTGATAAAAATATCGGCGGTGCAAAAGAGGATTTGTCAAATAAAGCAATTCCTGAAGAAAAAATTATCGGCAAATCATATCATGTTGAGGGATTGGTTAATCGCAAAAATGAGCTGAGCGGCGATGCGGTAGCCAACAATCCGAAAGAGGCTGCGGCTTTGATTATGCATGAAAAAGGATTGAACGGGGCAAAACGCTCTCAATTCATTGTTAAAGACGAGCATGGGAATGAAACAACTATTAAAAATAAAATCACTTCTCATTCGCAAACCACAAAGACAACTTATTATCGTGGGTCTCAAGAAGAAAAAGAGGTTGTTGCCAAAGAAAAAACAAAATTATATAAAACCGGAAGCAAAGCCGGCGATGCAAAAATTACAACTAGGGTTGATATTGACGGCGATGGTAAAAAGGATAAAGTTGAAACTATCCGCAGAGCAGACGGCAGCGAGGTTACTTATGCAAAAATGTCTAAGGATGGCGACCGCGTTTTAACTGTGAAGGACAATCAAGGAAATACAACAACATTGTCGGCAAGTGAAAAATCAGCAAAAGACGGTTCCAGCAAATCGGAGTCCAAAACCGCGCTTTATCAGGCATGGAAAAATCTAAAAAGTAATGGTAAGTAGACTTATCTGTTTTTGGTGGCGCAGTACGAAAGCTTTATTATTCCGATTCCGGTGCTGTTTTCTTTGTCGGTTGCTGTAAGCGGAGCTATGCTGGGGCTGTTCTTCAGCGGTATGCCGCTTAGCATTTATTCTCAGCTTGGTATTATTTTGCTGGTAGGTATGGCTAGTAAAAACGCTATTCTGATTGTGGAATTTGCCAGAGATGAACGGGCAAAAGGAGCAACATTGGTCAATGCTGCGGTGCGTGGTTTGCGTGAGCGTTTCCGCGCGGTGCTGATGACAGCTTCGGCCTTTATTTTGGGTGTGTTCCCAATGGTAATAGCCGGCGGTGCGGCCGCGGCCAGCCGTCAGGCTATCGGTGTGCCGGTATTCTGGGGAATGCTCATCGGCACACTAGGCGGCTTGTTCATTATTCCGATGGTGTATGTGTTGGTTCAAAGTTTGTATGATAAAAGTAGAAAACTAATAGGATGATACATCATTTTATTTAGAACTTTGTGTGGGTAAGATTGCTTGCTGCAATGGCGTAAATCTTATCTGCACAGAGTTTTTTTGGGGGATAATGTTATTTTTGGGAATAAAAATATAAAAAATACTTGAATTTTTTTGTTAAATGACGGATATATAATTATATGTCATGGGGTTATAGCTCAGTTGGGAGAGCGACAGGTTCGCAATCTGTAGGTCAGGAGTTCAAACCTCCTTAGCTCCACCAATAAAATAAAAGGGTTAGCTGAAATATGCTGACCCTTATTTCTATATATAAAATTTCTGTATACAAAAAAGACGAAGAACTGTGTCCTCGTCTTTTTCAAATTGGTGGAGGTAAGCGGGTTCGAACCGCTGACCTCTTGCATGCCATGCAAGCGCTCTCCCAACTGAGCTATACCCCCGACATTGTAGAGAATATTAACAAAACATAGCTTTAATAGCATAAAGTTTTTTTATTGTCAAATCTATTTTAAATTTTTGAAAAATTTTTTTATTTAGAGAAAACAGCATGGCTTTAAGGTTAATCAGATAATAGTGAAATTGCTTTTTTGCAGCGCACTTTCTACCATGTTATCAAGAACATGTCTGTTGTTTTTCAGATAACGTATATAATTATACAAAGTTTTGCGATTGCATTGTAATAAATCGGCAATCTGGCTTACCGGAACTTCATCATTTAGAAGTTGAACAATTTTATCCATATGAATATCCAGCACGTATTTATGATTCATGTGTCCGTTTGGGCGTCCTAAAGGCCGTCCTTCATTGCGAACACGGTTTAAGGCTTCTTTAGTGCGCTGAGATATCAGGTTGCGTTCAATTTCCGCCGACAAACCAAAGGCAAAAGCCAAAACTTTACTTTGAATATCCACACCCAAACGATAGCTGTCTTTAATTGTCCAAACCTGAGTATCTTTGTTTAGGCAATAGTGCAGAATACTCATTACCTGTAATAGATTACGCCCCAAACGCGACAGCTCGGTTGCAACCAGAATATCGCCTTGTTGCAGATTTTGCAGCAAAACTCCGAGTTTTCTTTTATCTAAGGATTTGGTGGCGCTGATTGTTTCCATAATCCAGCGGTCAACTTTCATTTTTTCTCTTTTGCAAAACTGCTCTATTTCAAATTTTTGATTTTTTGTTGTTTGTTTGTCCGTGCTGACACGGATATATCCATATATCATTTTATCTCCTTTTGTTGTGATGTATAAAAAAGATATTTTTAAAGTAAAAATGGAAAAGTTGCTATACAAAGATTAAATGATTTTTACCGGTTTTCAAAGCAAAAAGATAAAATGCTTGCATTTTACGTGAAGGTGCGCTAAAATATATCTGCGTCAGCAAAAAACTGATGTGGGGTATGAAAGCCTCTTCCGGTTGCCTGAATGAACAGGCGTAAAACTATCTTTCTGCATGGCGGGAAGGTAGTAAAATAGTCACAATATACTACACTATTCCCGGAATAGCTTTCAACTTCCTGCTACCTTTTTTAGGTAGCTTTTTGTTATTATATTAACTTTATTAGCAGGAAGGAAGAATTTTTATGCAAAAGCGGAAAAGTTGCGATTTCGGACGAAGTATGATAGAAATGCTGGGGGTGCTGGCAATTGTCGGAGTTCTTTCGGTCGGAGGCATTGCCGGATATTCTAAAGCCATGATGAAATGGAAAATAAACAAAATGATAGAAGATTATACCATGCTGATGACCGGTTTAATGGAATATCATGAAAGTTTGTTTAAAACATATACGGGAGATTATGAAAGTAGAATGTTGGCTCAGTTTATTATAGACGCTAAACTGGTGCCGGAAACTTGGAAATTAGTAAATCAGTATTTTATAACAGATTCTTTGGGCAATAAAATCAAAGTTTATGCAAATAATCAAGTTAACGGTAGTGTATTTACTGCCGATATATACATTGTGCCAGATGGAATAAATAAAGATTCGGAATATGCCTATGAACTATGTATGGCTTTGGCAAAAGATGTTGTTTATCCGCTAGCTGCAAATATGGATTATGCCGGATTATTTATTAAAAATGACGCAATAACGAATAGCGGTGATTTTATGGTTTATACAAAAAACTGTTATAATTCTAATTCGGACAGGGTGAAATGTCTGTCGGAAATGACGCTGGCGGAAATTAGCACAATCTGTAAATCCTGTATAAAAGAAGATTCCTGTTACTTTGGAATGAGTTGGAAATAAATTTTTTTACTTTGTCAATTCTATAGCGGTTTTACGTTTATCTCAGTAACGTAACAAACTTTAGATTAAGATTTTTTAGGCGGTCATAAAGAATTTAATGTCTTATATCTTGACAAAAATCTGGGATTATGCTTTCATAACAACAGATTTTTATTAGTGTGTAATTTTTAAATTTTATTTTTATGCGTAAAAAATTTATGATTTATTTCCGTAATTTTGCGGTTGTTGTTACCTATTTGTCGGCAATATTCGGCATTATATTTATTTTGGCTTCAACAATAGTGTTTTGCTCAGGTTTGCTGCTGGTCGGCGTTTTAGGTTTGGCGGCAGGAGCTATATTGCTTTGGGCAGCTCATCTTTTGACCGGATTGTTTGCTTTACTTCCGGAATAGCGAATAACATTTATATACATCCTCCGGTTTTTGTCCGGGGGATGTGTATTATATATGCCTTTTTTATCTTTTTGCTTGAAAAACTAAATAGAAATGTTTATAATCATAAGTGTAACAAAGCTTTTGTATCAGCTTGGTTACATTGGATTAACAACGATGGAGTTTTTATGTTAAATCGTGCGTCGGCCGCTGCCTTATGCGGTTCTAATGATGGAGACCATCACAGGTCCGTCTTATTATTTGAAACAACAACTTTCTTATCTTATACCGAGGGAAATGCCGTTCTGAAAGGAGTGTAATCATGCTCAGTTTCAGAAATACTTTACGAGAAAACGACCCCGAGGTTATTGCTCAAATTGCTTCTTCTACCGGCTTTTTTGATGATAGAGATGTGCAGCTTAATGCTGATATCGCCCGTCATTTATTGCGCAACAAAGATTGTGAACATCGTTTTCTGTTTGCCGAATATAATGGAAAAACCGTTGCTTATGCTTGCTTTGAGGAACTTCCTGATGCCAAAGCCGGAACTTATGAGCTTTATTGGCTTTCAACCTTAAATGAATATCGCGGTTTGGGAATAGGCCGTCAGTTGGTTGAATATCTGCTGGCTCACCTGAAAAGCTTGGGCGCAGAGCGTCTGTATGTAAAAACAGACAGTACGCCTCAATATGAGCCGACTCGGCGCTTTTATGAAAAATGCGGATTTAAGCTTGGTGCTGTATTGCCGGAATATTATGATACCGGAGACGATTGCTGTATATATTGCTTGAATATGAAAGCGGATGAACTCGGAATAACCGAGCGTCAATATGCCGCAGCCGAATAAAACACCTTAAAAACGTGTTGAAAAGGGAGCTTAGCGGCTCCCTTTTGCAGCTAAAATTCCAGAGTTATAGAACATTGCCGTTTGCCGTCGCAAAGTCCGCAAGCTTCATGAATATCGCTTAGAGTAATTCCGCTCAGGCAATGTCGTCCTTGACTGCAGCTGCTGTCGCCATAAAAATATTTGCTGGGAGTGGTCGGGTTGTCGGATAAAAATATCCAAACAACATAAACGGAATAGTGCAGCGGCGCCGCGATATCGCGCATTAAAGTTTCGCAGGTTCTTTTGCTGAAGCCTTGAGTTACTCTTACATTATCAGAGTTTGTAGAAACTCCGCCCAGATAAAAATCAATAACTAAACGGTTATCACGGATATAAGGTTTTATTATATTTCCAAAGGTATCGGTCACATTCAGAGAAGTATCTTTTTTCCAAGTGTCTGGAATAATACCCAGGGCAAAACTAGTATCAATCAGTCCGGTTCCAACAGGTAAGTTTTGAAATTCTGTCAGATGCCCTAACAGTCCGTGTATAAGATAGCTGTATTCTTCCGCCATTTTGTTAATTTTCCATTTTTCCATCGCTTTGGAATAACCGGCAATGCCGGCAACCGATAAAACGCCGATAATGGCGAGAACTCCTAGCATTTCTATCATACTGCGGCCAAATTGATTTTGTTGCATAACAACTTCCTTTCATGTTGAATTTACAATAAAAAAAGCTGTCGGCGAGACAGCTGGAAGTTGGTAAGCTATTCAGTATAAAAATAGTGTAGCATATTAGCTTATAGCATATTTTGCTACCTTCCAGCTTTCGCCAGAAGATATGCTTGATTAACGTCTGATAACGCAGACGTATACTGAAGAGGCTACCACACCCCAGACAGACTATTGCCCATCCGCAGCTATTTTAATCATAAAGTTTTTGTTTGTAAAGTTTAAAAATCTGTGCAGATTACGTAGATTTCAGCTTGCTCGCCGTTACAATATAATTGTATTAGAAACTGTGTTAGTGCGGCATAAAATAAAATTTATAAAAAATCGGTAAATCTTGAAAAGCAGATATTGACAAATTAAATAAAATTTAATACAAAATACACGCTAGCAATTTATATTGTCCGCAATGGATAACATATGATTTTTTAAGGAACGTTATGTCAGATAAAGAAAATCAGGACTTGTACGAAAATGAAGGTACAGACTCCGTTAACGCTGAAGCTATGACTACGGCTTTCAGACATCTTCTTGCCAAAGGCAAAAATCTTGGATATATCACAATGGAAGAACTTAATAAAGTTCTGCCGCCTGACAAGCAGTCTTCGGATAAGCTTGAAGATATTATGTCATCTATTTCCGATATGGGTATCAATATAATCTCCGATTCGGATGTGGATGAGAGCGAGGAAGAAGATTCTAATGAATATGACTATGAAAATGATGATTCTTCTGATGAAGAAGTTGGAAATATAGATTCTAAAGATGTTGGACATTCAGACGACCCTGTTCGTATGTATCTAAAAGAAATGGGGTTGGTTGAATTACTCTCGCGTGAAGGTGAAATCGCTATTTCTAAACGAATTGAAGCCGGTAAAACCGTGATGATTGGCGGGTTGTGTGAAAGTCCGATGACAATTAAAGCCATATCGGATTGGCGCGATGAATTGGTGGCTGGTACAATGCAGCTGCGCGATATCGTCGATTTGGAAGTTATGTATGGTGACGACTCTGAAGCTATGGTCTATGATGATGAAACAGAAAATGCCGGAGTTGACGATTTAGAAAAGGTAACCAAAGAGCTAAATGAAAAAAATTTAGACGAAATAGATGATGATTTGGATACCGATATTGAACTTGATGACGATGTAACCGATGATATGGATGATTCTGACGATGGCATGGAAAGTTTAGATGATGAAAATTCCGAAGAAGGCGGAGATAATGAAGATAGTGACGGCTCCGGACATAGTTCAACATCTGTTTCAACAATGGAAGGGCAGCTGTTTGAACCGGTTCTTGAAATATTGAACAAAATCGCCGGTTATTATGATGACCTGAAAAAAGTGCAAAGTCAGCGTATGGCCGCTATTTTGGCCGGACGCAAAATTATTCCGTCTACCGAAAAGAAATATCTGAAGCTCAAAAAAGAATTGGTAGAACTTATGAGTTCTATCCATCTGAACAGCGCTAAAGTAGAGCAGCTGGTGGAACAGCTTAATGAAATGAATAAGCGTCTTATGGGACAAGAGGGTAAGCTTTTGCGTTATGCTTTATCTTGTAAAATCAAACGCGAAGATTTTTTGGAAGTTTATCAAAAGTCAGAGCTTGACCCGAATTGGCTGGATAAAATTTCTCTTAAAAAGGATAAACATTGGACTGCCTTTATTGAAAAATATAAAGACGAAATCGTAGATATCCGAAACAATGTTGCGCAAATGGCTCAAGAGTGTGGATTGCCTATTAGTGAATACCGCAAAATGGTTGATACAATAAAAAAAGGTGAACGTGAAGCGGAGCGCGCCAAAAAAGAAATGATTGAAGCAAATTTGCGTTTGGTTATTTCTATTGCTAAAAAATATACAAATCGCGGTATGCAGTTCTTGGATTTGATTCAAGAAGGAAATATCGGTTTGATGAAGGCCGTTGATAAATTTGAATATCGCCGCGGCTATAAGTTTTCTACCTATGCGACATGGTGGATTAGACAAGCCATTACACGTTCTATTGCAGACCAGGCTCGCACTATTCGTATTCCGGTTCATATGATAGAAACCATAAATAAATTAGTGCGCACCTCTCGTCAGATGCTTTCTGAAATGGGACGCGAACCGGTGCCTGAAGAATTGGCTAAACGCTTGTCTATGCCTTTGGATAAAATCCGCAAAGTGATGAAAATTGCCAAAGAACCTGTTAGTTTGGAAGCTCCGGTCGGTGATGAAGAAGATTCGTCTTTAGGTGATTTTATTGCCGATGAAAGCGCTTTGCAGCCTTTGGATGTGGCAATTCATTCTAATTTGAAAGAAACCTGCACCAAAATTTTGTCTTCTTTAACTCCTCGCGAGGAAAGGGTTTTGCGTATGCGTTTTGGTATAGGTATGAATACAGACCATACTTTAGAAGAAGTTGGCAAACAATTCAATGTTACGCGTGAACGTATTCGTCAAATAGAGGCTAAAGCTTTGCGTAAATTAAAGCATCCTAGCCGCTCTAAGCGTCTGCGTTCATTCTTAGACCAATAGAACTTTATAAATCAATCAGTTTTTAGGGAGAGCAAAATGACCGAATATACAGATGAAGATATAAAAAGAATGAATATTTCGGCTCTGGCCTGCAACAAATCTCGCCTGAAAGAACTGATTGATTTTGCAAAGCTTAGCGGATATCATAAACTTGGTATTGCTAATTGCTTTTTTATGCAAAAATATGCGGCTCACTTAAAACAGCTATTGGAAGATGCCGGATTCGAGGTATATTCCATGAGTTGCCGTGACAGCAAATTGGATGGCGAAACTATTTCCGCAGAGCTGAAAGGGCCATCTTGCGACCCAGTCTCGCAAGCCGATTATTTGAACGAATGCGGCACGGATTTTAATATAAACGTCGGACAATGTTTGGGGCATGGTCTGATTTTTCAAAAATATTCAAAAGCCGATGTAACTACAATTGTTGTGAAAGATTTTGAAACTCATCATCGCAGCGTGGAAAATTTTGAATAGCTGGCGATATAAAATTGCTTTGTTACCTTTTCTGATAAAAGTTAATACCGTTTAAAATAGAAAAATAACGGCGTGGATGTTTTATAGAGCATTACAATTTTAAGCTTTACATTTTTTGTTTGTTTAGTTAAACTGATTGCTGAAAGCACGATAATGCTTTTAGGGCGTAGCAACCCTTTATCAGTATAGTCGTTTCTGCATAAACGACTTAAAATTTGTTATGCCGATTTCCGTTGGACGGATGTCGGCTAAATAAGGCTAAGCGCTGAATAAGCCGAGCCGTTTATACTGATACGGTTTGCTAACATCCGCCCGCTTAAAACAGCGGGTTTTGTTTTTAGTGTAACAAAATAAACGGAGTTAGAAATATGTATAAAAAATTTATGGAAAACGGGCGCAGTATGATTGAGATGTTGGGCGTTCTGGCGATTATCGCAGTACTTAGTGTAGGTGGTATCGCCGGATATTCAAAAGCTATGGAAAAGTACAAGATAAATAAACTGATAACCGATTATAATAATTTAATTTTCGGGCTGTTGGAATACAGACAAAATTTGCAAGAGCAGCTAAAAGGTCAAGTTTTTTTGTCTGATATGTTGATTTCTTTAAATTTAATACCCAACACTTGGCAAAAAATTTCATCTCAATATATGCAGGATAATTATGGAAATTTTATCGGTACGTTTTACAGAGAGTACAGCAATGCGTACGAATATGCCAGTCCAGAGGAATCGGGGATTATTATTGACTTTATATTCGGCGGGTTGACGGAAAATGACAAAGGTGAAAAAATCGCAGCTAACTTTAACGGAAATTTATGTTTTGAAGTTTTGGATAAAATCGCGGTGCCACTTCATTATACCATAAGAGGAATTTTAATGCCCGGCGGTAATGGGTATTACTACGGTGACACTTTTTGCCGTACCGGTCGTCCGTGTTTGAACACAATGACTTTATCTAAAATGAAATCAATGTGTTCCTCTTGTGATAAAACAAAAAGATGCGCCTTGACGATTATCTTGTAGTTTGCGCAAGTAAATACAAGGTAAGAGATGTGAATGTTTTGAAATTATTTATCAATACTGAAGATATAAAAAAGAGGCCAACGCATTTTATGAACTGTACCCCAGAAAGAGAAAATCCCCCTTTAAGGAAGAAGTTCATCATAAAGCAGTTAACAACGTGGGATTTTCTGAAGACAAAAAAACTTCCGATACAGAGAATATCGGAAGTTTTTTTGTGGTTTTAAGTATTATTTTTTAGCTTTTATTTGTTTGCACATACTTAAAACGCAGAAGCATAAATCATCAAAAATCAGAGCGCCAAATATAAATTTGCTTAATTTACAGGAGATGGCATAATTTTCCTGCGCTTCTTCGGCCGATTTACACAACCCTTTCGCGGCCATCATTTCAGCTGTTTTTTGGGGCAGGGGTTTGTTTCTGATGTTTGTTGACATTGTTGATTTGATGCTTTGCTCCGCAGTTTTACGAATCAAAACGCACCATTTTTCAAGCATCTTATCTCCTTCTTTTGGTGAGACAATATCTTGAAAACGCTTGTAATCATCCGCCGCGGACAAAGCTGCAAAAAATCTGTCTTTATCAAAAGCTTTGATATAAGAATCAGCCTCTTTGGTGCTGAATAGCGGTTTTACATTATTATCAGCCAGCATAATTTTGGCGCGTCTGTGTACAAAATAATACACCAGAACTCTGTATAAAAAGTCAAAATCGCAATCAGCAAGTGGTTTTTGTGTAAACTTTGGATAAAGTTCTTTAACAACAGATGTCAGCTTTTCACTATCAATCATACATAAAAAAATTAAAGTTAATAATAAATTTGATGATTATTTTATAATCTATTCTTTTATTTTTGTCAATATATAAACAAAAAAGACTCCTGATACTATAAAATATCAGAAGTCTTATAATGTTACTCATGCAATTTCATGGTTTTCAAAAATGAACAGCAGAAAAAAGCGGACATGCAAGCCATGCCAAATGTTTCAATATCCTTAGTCAGCACAGCTACATACAAATCTTTGCGAGATTTAGGAAAATCGTGGCGCGATACGACATAACCAGCAATAAGGTTGGCCCATTTTTCCAAAATCTCATCGGCAGAACCGTCCGGAACAACAGTCTTAAACCAGTCGTAGTCGTCTTTATTCTGCACCATTTCCCATAATTCGCTTTTAGAACAGTAGCAATCGCAGAAATTGTTACCGGTACAATAAGCGTGTTCAGCCATAAACTTCAGCAATTCTGCCGTATCGTTTGACGGAAACAGCAAAGGCGCTTTCTTGATGTGAAGCAAGGTTTTTGTCAATTTTACGGCTTCGTAATGAAGCAAGGCACCCTGCAGTTTATCAAAATTTAAATCGAAAAACTCCGGCGCAAAAAGCTGCTTGGCTAATGAAGCTGCCATAACGAAAAACTTAGAATTTTTAGAACTCATACGCATAAAAATTAGTTAATAATTAAAATATATTTTATAAATATAAATATTTTGTTTTTTTGTCAAATAAAAAATTAAATATGAGCTAAAAAAAATATATCATTAAAATACAAAAACAATTCCGCAAGCATTATTGGTGCAAGTGTGGCAAATTTCATTTACCTCCGTCAATGTTATGTTGCGCAGGCATTTCAGCGGCTGATTTGTTGTGACAGATTTATTTGTGCCATGACAAAAAGCATCGCCGGCATATTCTGTATTTTGCGATGTGGGGATAACTGTCATGGCAATCATTTGCGAAGCCATTTGCTGACCTATATCAATAAAGAATGTTTTACATAAATTTTTTGAAAACGTGGAATCTGTTTTATTTAATGAAAAATGTAAATCTAAAACATATTTTCCCGGATTTATATAACCTTCGGTCAAACTTGTGTTTGAAAAATAAATACGCAAATCATGTCCGTTACTATCGCGAATGAGTTTGCTTCCGGAACGTTTCCAAGTTTGCGGCACTAAGTTTGTGGCGAATATAAATTCATCTAAATCGATATTGCTTTGCGGAGCTGAATTTTTTATAAAATTGTTTTTATATTCTATCAATCCGGTAATTAGCATTGTGTATTCGTTGATAGTTTTATTTATTTTATACTTTTCCATCGCTTTGCCATATCCGGCGATGCCGCCAACCGATAGCACTCCGACAATGGCTAATACGCCGAGCATTTCTATCATGCTGCGACCTGTTTCAAAATTTTTATACATATTTCTAACCTCCGTTTAATTTGTTGTATGTAAAACAAAACCCACCAAAATTGGCGGGCGGATGTTGAGAAACCGTAATACAATTAGAACGGCTCGGCTTATTCAGCTCATAGCCATATTCAGCCGACATCCGCCTAACAGACAGAAATCGGCATAACAAAATTTAAGTCGTTTATGCATAACGACTAATTGTATTAAAGGGTTCTCACGCCCTAGATAAGCTATTACCTATCCGATATTTATTTTAATGAAATAAAATCCGAAAGTAAAGAAGATTTTATAAAATATACAAAAATCAAAGCGTTATTATGGTCGAAAGTGTGTAAAAAAAACGACCGTTTAAAATGGACAGTTTTTAGGCTGTTTTTTGTAGTCTAGCAAAGGTTGCCGGAATTTGCAATAACTTTTTATATTTGCGATGTTTTTTGTGGTTTTGTAAGAATTATCAGCGTCTTATTCTGAGTGTGTAAAAATAACGGTCGTTTTTTTTACACAATTGAGGAGGAATAAGATGTTTAAGAGTATAGAATTTTTAAGAGAACAGAGCAGGGGTGAGGGGTTTGGATTGCTTAGTCGTTGTACTCCTCGCAATGACATTTGCTCTGTCGGTCGGTCAATGATAGAAATGCTCGGCGTATTGGCAATTGTCGGCGTACTAAGCGTTGGCGGTATCGCCGGATATTCCAAAGCAATGGAAAAGTTCAAAATCAATAAATTGATAAATGAATACAATATGCTAATCGCCGGACTGGTGGAGCATAAGTCTGAATTTCCGCTGGTCGGTGATGACCCTAACGGTCACTATCCATTGAGCGACATGATAAAGGCTCTGAACTTAGTTCCGGAAACATGGAAATATATAAATTCTGAGTATTTGGAAGACAGTTTCGGAAATTATATTAAACCTCGTTCGGGAGTGGTTACGGATATACCGCAAATTGTTTTAGACTTCAATTTAGGCGGTTTGGGGCTGGATGCTGACGGCAATCAAATATCTTCTTCATTTTCAGAAAAAATGTGTTTTGAGATGTTTAATAACGTGGTATACCCTCTGCATTCTGTATTAGTCCGCGCCTATTTATTTAGAAGCGGAATTAGCAATAGTATGTACTATGGAGGTCATTACTGCGGCGGAGGAAATAAATGCATTTCCGAACTATCTTTAACGGATATGAAAGAAATGTGTTCTTCTTGCGATGGAAAAAGACGTTGTAATCTGACTATCGCCTTTTAGACATCGTTTTAACACTATACTTTAACGGCATGCGCCGAAGCCCACGCCCAATGCAGGTTAAAACCGCCGAGTTCGCCCGTAACGTCTAATACTTCTCCTATAAAAAACAGGTGAGGGCAGAGTTTGCTTTCCAGGGTCTGTGATGAAATCTGACTGACATCAATGCCTCCGGCTGTGACTTCGGCTTTGTCAAATCCCATTGTTTTGAGTGGCACAAATGCAAAACGTGTCAACCGTTCTTTTAGTAATAGTTTGTTTTTATTGCTTAAATTTTCAATTTTACAATCCATACTGCCGATGAGTTTTTTTGCCAGATGAAGTGGTAAAATATTACTGACTATTTGACTGATGTTTTTTTTCGCCTGATTTTGCAACAAATCATCAAAGTTTGTACCATTTAAAAAATCTATAAACAAATTCTGCCCATTTTGCCAATATAAGGAAGCGTTTAATACCGCCGGTCCGGAAATTCCCATGTGTGTGAACAATAAATCGTTACAGATTTTTTTCTTGTCTATTGTTATGGTGACCGGGACAGAAACACCTGCAAGCTCTGAACAGAAAGAACGTAAATCTGTCTGAGCGATTAAACCGACCAGAGCCGGACGTGGATTTATAATTTTATGTCCGAATTGCTTGGCTATTTTATATCCCATATCGGTTGCTCCGATTTTTGGATAAGATATTCCGCCGGTCGCAACAATCAGATTGCTGCAAGAAAAAAATCCTGAATTTGTTTCAATTTTGAAAATATCATCTTGTTTGCTAATGCTGTTTATGAGGCATTTTGTTTGTATTTTAACGTTTTTTTTCAGGCATTTTTGTAGCAGCATCTCCGCGATTTCTGAGGCGGAAAAAGCAAACATTTGTTTGTTTTGGCGTTCTTCATATTTGATATGGTATTGTTCTAAATCTTTTATAATATCAAGAGGCTTAAAGCGCGCCAGCGCTGATTTTACAAAATGCCTGTTGCTGCAAAGATAGTTATCCGAAGTGACGCCGATGTTTGTGAAATTACATCTTCCTCCGCCTGAAATTTTGACTTTTGAGGCAATTTGCGGATTTTTTTCAAGAACTAAAACATTGCCGTATTGCGCCATGTTCTCGGCACACATCAATCCCGATGCGCCGGCGCCTATTATGATGCTTGTGAAGTATTGTCTGTTTTGTTCCATTTTTGTGTATACTTAAAATTAAATCCGCCGCTTTACATTAAAGGGCGGATAAAGGTTATTTACAATATTTAATCAATCAAAATGATTTAAGTCAACAGGCTTTTCTTCTGCTTCTGCTGCAGATGAATCTGATTTCTGTTCATTTTTATTCTCAGTCTGTTCTGCAGATTGTTCTTCAACCGGTGTATCATTTTGCGTATGTGTTTCAGCTTGTTTAATGTAATCACCCATAAATTTCAAAGCTTCTTCAGTTTCTTCCGGAGTGTTTTCTTCCGGTTCTTTTTCGGCTTGCGGAGTATTTTTACGGTTATCAATATCGGTTTTAACTTTTTCTATTTTACTTTTTGTGCTTTTAGAAACTTCTTTAGCTGCGTCTAAACTATTTTTGAACTTTTCTTCAAGCATTTGGCGCAAAGCCGGTAGTTTTTCAGCATTAAAAATTGCCAAAACGCCGACAATAACTAAAAACCAACCAAAGAATCCATCCATAATTTTTCTCCTTAATTTATTTGCGGATGCGATTTAGAATTTCTGTCGCATCATATTCAGAACTATAAGATATAATATTTTTCAGCGCTGCACAATATTTATTTTTCACCTGTTCATAGCTTTGCGTCTGCATGGTTCTGGCAATAATTTTTTGTATATTTTGCAAGCGTTCAGCCGCAGCATCGCTTAAAAATAATTTGCTTTGAGATAATTCCTCGTTGGCGGAAAAATCGGCATTTCCCAAACAAACCGCGTCACATCCGGCTGCAATTGCTCGATTGGCGCGTTCAGATATTGAGCCTTTTAAGGCATGCATCATCAACGCATCTGAAACCAAAAATCCGTTGAATCCGATAATTCCGCGTATAATCTCTTTAATAATGGTTTTTGATTCTCCAGACGGGTGGAAAGCATCTATTGAGGTTAGCAAAAGATGTGCGACCATCCCCATCGGAGCTTTATTCAATTTTTGAAAAGGATAGAAGTCTTGTTGCAATGTGTTTATATCATCTTCAATAACTGGTAATTCCAAATGCGGGTCGCTTTGCGCTCTGCCGTGACCGGGCAGATGCTTGATGCAAGGACAAATGCCGTTTGACATATATTCTTCAATCATGGCTTTGCCGAGCAAGGCGATTTTTTCTTTGTCGCCGCCAAAACAACGACCTTTTAAAACATCGGAGCTGAATGTATAATAAGTATCAAGCACCGGAGCAAAATTGACATTGATACCGCAGTTTTTTAGGTCAAAAGAGGCTAAAAAAGCATGCAGGCGAGCTAGCTCCGGCGAGGTTAGCGACATTTGTTCTGTCAGCGGAGTAAATTCCGGCTCGCATAAACGGCGCACGCGGCCGCCTTCTTGGTCGGTTGCAATTAAAACATCTTCCCGTCCGATGGTTTCTTTAATTTCTTTGCACAGCGCACTTAGCTGTTCTTTATCGCACACATTTGTACAACCTTTGGCAAACAAGCATACGCCTAGCGGATTACTTTTTGCAAACAATCGCTTTTCGTCATCGTTTAGACGATAGCCTTGTACAGATAAAAAAGCCGGCAGTATGTTTTTTGTCATGAGTTTTTACTTTTCTTTAGCAATGCAGTCGCGCAAACCCTTGGCTTTAAGCAAAGCGCAGGCTTGGGCGGCAGCGGCTTTGTCGGCAAAAGAACCGGCGCGTAGACGATAGAACATTCCTTGTGCGCCCAAATCTGAAGCCTGAATTTCATGCGGCATTTTTTTAAGGTCAGAATATTTTGCCGAAAGGTCTGTCCATGTTTTTTCTACCGCCGCTTTGTTTTTGGAAGCGATAAGCTGAATTTGCCATCCGCCTGCAGCAACCGGAGCCGAAGCAGTTTTTTCGGCTGTTTTTTCCTGAGGCGCAGCGGCTTTTTCCTGCGCGGCAGGTTTAGTTGAAGCTGTATCTGCCAATAAATCAGCAGGTTTAGACGGAACATTGCCGCTGACAGCGTCTTTTTTATCCTCAGCCGGTTTTTCCGGTGCTTTTTCGATAGGTGCTTCGGCAGTTTTTTCTGCGGCGACCTCATCAACTATTTGGTCTAAATTATTGGCGTTGGTGTCAACATCCGAAACATCCGGAGCTATATCAGGTAATTTAGGAGTTTCCGGTTTTGGCAGCAGATTTTCAACAACGGTATTGTCAACTTCTTTTTTTTCTACAATATTATAGACGTTTTTATCCTGATTCGGAATATCCATTCCTCCCGGATTTTCCGGTTTAATTTTTATTGCGGTTTGCGGACGCCGGATAATGGGAATTTCTTTTTCTGTTTCGGCATATTGAGGCGCCAACACAAACCAGCCGACAACTCCGGCCAGTGCAATTCCGGCAAATGTACCCAAAAAATTATTGCGAGAACGAGCCAATTCGCTGCGGCGTTCTTCCAGAGTGGCAATTTTTTGATTGGCTACTTTTTGTTTAAAATCATTTAAATAGTCATCGTTTTTATTAAAAAAATCTTGATACATTGACAAACCTCATTCAAAAATCTTTTTCCACTATACAATCCAATGTTTTAAAATCACTTAACATAATAAAAAAAATCTTTTTTTTTACAAAAAAATATTTATAGTGAAAACAGGGGATGTAATATGAAAATTGCCACATTGAATATAAACTCAATTAACGCGAGATTGTCAAATCTGAGCCGCTGGCTTGAAAACAATCAACCTGATGTGATGCTGTTGCAGGAAATTAAAACCGAATTTAATAATTTTCCGTTTTTTGATTTGCAGGTTCTGGGATATGATGCCAAAATTCTGGGACAGAAAAGCTATAATGGCGTAGCGGTTTTAAGCAAGCAGAAAATAACGGTTACTGCCGAAAATCTGCCGGAGTTTCCAGATGAAAACGCCCGTTATTTGGAGACGGAATTAACAATAAACGGACAGAAATATGTTGTGGCATCGCTATATTTGCCAAACGGCAATCCTCCGGCGAATAATTTGGCAGATGTTTCTCGTTTTGAATATAAATTGAAATGGATGGACGCTTTTTTGCAGCATGCCGAAAAGTTGCTGCTGAAGCATAAAAATGTAATTTTATCCGGAGATTTCAATGTGATATTAACAAAAGATGATGTTTTTGATTATGAAACATTTAAGGATAATGCCTTATGCCGTCCCGAAGTTCGGCAACGTATGCGTAAACTTGAATTTATGGGATATGCGGATGCCTATCGCTTGTTGTATCCAAAACAAACGGGATATACTTTTTGGGATTATACCGGAGCTTCTTTTGCCAATGATTTGGGAATGAGAATAGATTATGTTTTTTGTTCTCCGGCCATGACGGATAGATTGACGGCTTGTCGGATTGATAAAAATTTCAGAGCCGAAGAAAAGGCTTCTGACCATACGATTTTAATTGCTGAATTTGAGGAATAAATATGAAATTTTTGTTTTGCTGTCTGCTGTTTGCCGCGTTTCCGGCATATGCATCCGTTGATGAAAAACTGATAAATGAAATGCTGACAATGGTTAATCAAGACTATCTTGAGTCGGTAAATAATGCCGAATTGGTGGTAAACGGTTTGCAGGCAGTTACCGATTTGGATTCGGATATAGTGATATCCAAAGGCAGTAATAAGTTCTATATTTATTATAAAAAACAAATTAAAAAAATTATTTCTCAGCCGCAGAATGACGGAGATATTGCCGCATGGAGCAAAACTATGGCGCAGATAGCCGATGAAGCGGCCAAGCTTTCGGAAAATGTTTCGCTGAAAGATTTTGAGCTTCCGGATTTAATGATGAAAAAAATTACGGCGAAATTGGATAAATTTTCACACTATTATTCAGAATATGATTACAGCGAAAATACTGAAGAAAATGCCATATACACGCTTTATAGCGACCGTAAAATAGATGATGTTTTATATTTGCGGGTGCGCATTTTTAATAAGCAGACCGCAAAGGCTGTGCAAGGCTCTTTAGAGCGAAACAAACCATACAGCGCCGTCATTTTGGATTTGCGCGGCAACAGCGGCGGAATTTTGAATGAAGCGCTGAAAGTGGCAGATTTCTTTACTGATAATGAAATTATTACCTATACAGCCGGCAGAAACGGCGAGAACGTGCATTATTATACTTCTAAGGACGGACGTCTGTATAAAGGGCCGCTGGCGGTGCTTGTTGACGGTGAAACCGCTTCGGCTGCGGAGGTGCTGGCAGCAGGATTGCAGGATGAATCGCGCGCTGTGGTTGTCGGAACTCGTACTTTTGGCAAAGGTACAATTCAGAATGTTATTCAAATGAGTAATGGTGGAAAGCTTGTTCTTACGACAGAGCAATTTTTTACGCCGTCCGGCAAGGTTATTCATCAAAACGGCGTAACACCTGATGTATGTACCGAAAAAGATGCTGACGGTTTATGCAGCCGCAAAAGCCGTTTATGGGAGGAAAATGATATTCAAACGGCAATTAAATTGCTTAAAAATGAATTATAAGCAAAAAAGTTGTTGACAAGCACGTCAAAAAATGTATACTTCGCCTAAATGTTTTAATTGATAACTTTGTAAAAGAGTAAGAAAAATGGCTAAAGCAGTAAAAATTAAAATTAAATTGGAAAGCAGCGCCGGTACCGGTTCTTTCTACTTGGCAGAAAAAAATCCAAGAACTCATCCTGAAAAATTGGTTTTGAAAAAATTTGATAAAAAATCAAAGAAACATGAAGAGTTCGTAGAAAAGAAATTAAAGTAATTTCTGCAAAAGATTCTGAAAGGAGAGGTGCTGGCAATCAGACCTCTTTTTTATTTTATATTACTCTTTTTCAAGCGGATGCGCTTTATGGTATTCTCTTTGCAGAGTTTCGATTTGAACATCTGTATAGCGCTGGGTCGTGCATAGGGAGGCATGTCCTAACAATTCTTGAATTGAGCGTAAATCAGCTCCCTGCGCCAGTAGCTGCGTTGCAAAAGAGTGCCGCAAGGCATGTGGGGTTACGGTATCCGGAAGTCCCATAGACATTCGCAGTTTTTGAATTTGACGCTGAATAATACGTGGACTAATCCGCTCGCCTCGAGCGCCCAAAAACAACGGTTCTCCTACGTTTTGTTTATATGGGCATTCTGCAAGGTAAGCATTGATATACTGCCGGATTATTGGCAGAAGGGGAACTAAACGCTCTTTATTCCCTTTACCTTTTACGCGAAGGAACTCGCTTTGGGCAGTTATATCACCGATATTTAAGGATAGGGCTTCGGAAATACGCAAACCACAGCCGTATAATAAAGTTAATATAGCTTTGTCACGAAGCCCCTGCCATGTTACTTTTTCTGTTTTTTCTATTTTATTCAATAATTTAAACGAATCATCAATATCTAAGGCTTTGGGTAAAACTTTTGCTTTTTTAGGTGAGGAAATAATGTTAATTGCCGGATTTTTCAAAATTTTTTTACGTTCCAGCCACTTGAAAAAATTTTTAATTGCAGATAATTCGCGGCACATTGAAGATTTATTTAAGCAGCGGGCAGCCTGTTTGCTTAAAAATTTTCTGAAATCATGAATATCAAGCTCGGCCAAATCATCTTTAGTCAGCGGAATATCTTTTATTTCTGCTAAAAAAGCTGCCAAATCGCGTGAATATCCGTCTAAAGTATGCTGAGAATAAAGCCGTTCTTTCAAAAGCCAATCCTGCCAGCTTTTTATAATCTGGGACAAGTCGGAATCTGCGTTAAATTTGACAGCGGTTTTCACTTTATTATTTTATAACCTCATTTTTATAAATGCCGTACAGATATTTGCGAGGCATCCAGCCTTTTATTGTGTCAAATTTTATCAGACACATACCATCAGGAGTCGGGCATTTTTCGATTTCTCCGACAACCCCGTCTTCGGCTTTGGCGATTATGCGAGAATCGCTTTCCGGTTTGGCGTAAATATTATTTTCTCCGGGGTTGATTACTTTTATAAAACGTCGTCCGGAAAGCATTGCCTTATGCACCCATGTTTCTGAGCCTTCCCAATCACGAATTTTGCGCCATAATTCAAATTCGGCAATAATTTCCACAGGAGCGCCTTTTTGTTTGTATACCCATTCAATCGGATATCGGCTTCCGGGACCGGAGCGCACGTTAATCAGGCTGGAACGCAAGGAAACCATGCGCGGCAAAGCCAATCCGGTTTCGCTCTCGTTTTCTTCTGCCGCATTTGCAATGCTGACCGACCCAAAAATAATGCCTAGTGCCGTGAATGTTGTCAATAATGCCTTCATTTTTCTTCCCTTTAATAAAATTTAAATCAATGATAAAGATATATATTAAAAAAAGAGTAAACATTAAAAAGGAAAGGGCAAAAAAATGGATTTGATAGAAACAATAAAAGATTTGATTCGTTTTAGAACCGAAACCGGTAATGCTGCTGAAATAAAAAAAGCGGCAGATTATATTGTTGATAAATTTAAAAAAACAGATGTTAAAACAGAGATTTTTCAGTCAACAGCATCTCCCGTTGTGTTTTTGCGCAATAGTGACACGCTTAATTTTGATGTGCTTGTTTTGGGGCATATAGATGTTGTTCCGGCCGAAGATTCCATGTTTGAACCTGTTGAAAAAAACGGCAGAATGTATGGACGCGGTACATTGGATATGAAGTCATTTGCCGCAGTTGCCCTAAATTCGATGATGTATGTAGCAGAGCATAAATTACCGCTGAAATTCGGAGTTGTGCTTTCTACCGATGAGGAAAAAGGCAGTAAATCCACAGAATCTTTTTTGGAGGCTTATCCTGATATAAAGGCGAAAATTGTTTTGGATAACGATGTCGGCGGTGATATTAAAAAAATTGTCAGTAAATGTAAAAATCCGGTGTTTGTGAAGCTGTTTGCCAAAGGAAAGGAGGCGCACGGCTCAACTCCGTGGGATGGAATAGATGCCAACGAGATTTTAATGCAAAGCTGGCAAAACTTGCGTAAAATTTATCCTTATTATGCAAAAAACTTACCGCAGCCAGAGGATACTTGGTTTGACACGGTTCATATGGCGCTGATAAACGGCGGACAAGTATCTAATGTGTTGTCAAACAATGCCGAAGCTCTGTTGGATTTTCGTTTAACAGAAAATTCTACTGTCGAGCATCTGGAAGAAAATCTGAAAAAATGTCTGGTTGATGGCGTGACTTATAAAATTATATCTTCATCGACTCCGGTTGTGATGGATGAAAATAATCCGTATATTTTGGAATATAAGCATTTTGCCGAAAATATTTTGGGTTGTCCGATAGAATTTGAGCATATCGGCGGCGCTACGGATTCTCGTGCTTTTGCCGTTAAAGGTTCGGTGGTGATTATGCATTCGGGTACCGGAGACGGTATGCATGCTTCAGGAGAATATGTAGAAACCGAAAGCGTAAAACAAATCGCGGATATTCAAATCAAATTTTTGGAAAAATTAGCAAAAGACAGAATTTAATAATATACGTCCGATAATAGAAAACATCGATATATAACTGAAAATATCGATGTTTTTTGTTTTTAAATCAAGGTGTTGTTGATTTTATCAATAGTGCTGCCAAATTCACTTGACAGTTTATTTTTTCTATAATAAGTTGCGCGCGAATGCTGTTGCCGCGTCAATGCGAGTTGATTGCAGAATGTCGGAGTTAAGCGTTTTGTTTTATATTTTTGAACTGTTGGGATTTGGAGAATTTTTTTATGAAATATTCGAATAAAGCGAGAGGATTTTTAGTATCTCAGTATAACAGCGTTTTGAAAAAATGTTTTTTAATAAATAACGGACTGTATTTTTTAGCTGCGGTGTTGTTGCCCAATATAGCTCAAGCATCTGTCAATAATGACTATAAAAATTTGCTATATACCGGTTTAGGTTCGGATTCCGGAGCTGATAAATATTATAAATGGGAATATGATGAAACATTAAAGTTTTATAAACTGGTGAACTCGGATTCGGCATCAGCGGATATTGTCACAAAACAAAACGACAGCAGAATATATGATGAAGACTATGTTGCAGGATATGATGAAAATACAAAAATTTTAAGCGGCACCGTATATAGCGGCATAGGCTATACGGCAAATACTTTTTTACCGGACGGAATAACTCCTGTTTCGTCAAGAAATGAAATAAATGCTGTTTATATCGGAAATAAAATAAATTCTTTTTATTATCCGCTCGGCGGCGCAATTTCCAATATTATAAGATTAGAAAAAATTAACGGCGTATTTATAGGCAACGGTGTTACGGCCGGTAATACGGATATAGCCATGAGTAGCTTTAAAGGAGGAGCCTACGGCGGTGCGATTCATAACTCTAAAGTTAATTTTTATATGGTTATGGCGTCGACTGCTTCGGGCAGTTATGGGCATATTGGCGAAATCAATGGCAAATTTGTTGGCAATTATGTTCAGGCAACCCAGGCGACAAGCGGCAAAACAGGTCATTCTTGGGCTTATGATGATGACGGAAATGCTTTTCTTTATTATTATTTAGACGGTGCGTTTGGCGGAGCTGTGGCAAACCAATATGGAACAATAGGGGATATATCATCTTCCGACTTTGTGCAAAACATCGCGGCAGCGACCGGAACAAGCGGAGATGCCGGCGGAGCGGCAATATACAACAGCTCAGTTGCTCTAAGAATAAACGGCGGTGCGTTTGATAGTTCTGCAAGTTCTAAAATTGATAATATTATATCGTCAAAATTTGACGGAAATTCAGCATATGCCGAAAATGGCAACGTATTTGGCGGAACAATTTTCAACTATGCCTACAAATCCGAGAGCCTGATAAAAAAAATTGAAGGAAATAGGTTTGAAAATAATACGTCTACAGCCTTAAACGGTTTGATTAAAGGCGGAGTAATAGGCAATATTCAGGATAATTCGCAAGGAACAGCGGATATATATAAAATTCAGTCAGATTTTATCAATAACAGCTCAGTTGCCGGAACAGATGTTAAAGGCATTGTTTATAATAACGGAACAATCGGTTCTATTACAGGAAGTAATTTTGAAAATAATATAATATCGGCTAAATCCGGCGCTGCACTTGGCGGTGCAATCGCAAACGAAGGAAAAATCACCGATGGCATAATCAATTCCAGATTTATCGGTAACAGCGCAGTCGCAAATTCCGGTATGGCAAAAGGCGGAGCGATTTATACGGTAAAAGACCTTATAATCGGCGCGGATAATGGAACTTCTGAGTTTACGGGAAATTATGTGTCGGATGATAATGGAATAACCAAAAACAATGAAGCTGTATTTGTCGATTCGGGAACTGCGGAACTCAAATTCAGACTGACAAACGGCGGTAATATTCTAATGAACGACTATATCAATGGCATAAGCGGATACAATATTTCAATATCCGGAGATAATAGTGGAATATTCAAGCTGAACAATAATATCAAAAATTCTAGTTCTACATCTATAAGCGGCGCTAATCTTGATATAGGCGCAAACAAAATCAAAATAGACGGTTCTGTTAATTTTGCGGCGGATTCTTCTTTAAGTTTGTTTATTAAAAATGCTGAAAATGATTATGGTGTTTTCAAGGCTGATAATATATCAATTGCGGATGGTTCCAAATTTAAGGCTACTTTCAGTCAAGACTTTGCAATTAACAAGCCTGTAATATTGCAATTGCTGGAGGCTAATAATGCTGATTTCAACGAGTTTACCGATGTTTTTGACAATAATATGTATAAATTTGAAAAATTCGGTAATAACGGAGCCTATAAAATAAGTAAATCTAAAACAGCCAGTGAAATATCTGCTGAAAACGGCGGCTCTAAAATAAACCAAGATACTGCCGGTGCGTGGGTTGATAAGGGAGCGTTTGAAAACGGCAGCGTTTCGCAGGATATAGCTGACAAGTTTGCGGATTTGGCGCAAAACAACGGCAGTTCGTTTAATGACGCTTTAACGGCCATAGCTCCGACCACAAATGCCATAATAGACACCGTATCATATAACAAAGGCTCGTTGTTGTTTAAAAGTGTGTATGAACACATGAATGGTTTTAATAAAAATAATGAATATGGTGTGGCGTCCGGCGATAATCCGTTTGAAGAAGGAGAATTGTGGCTGAGAACATATACAAACAAGGCAAAACAACAGCAAACATCAAAAATGCAAGGATTTAATCTTGATAGTAACGGCGGTATGATTGCACTTGAGAAAAAAATTGAAGATAAATTTACACTGGGCGGCGGTTTTCATTATGACAATACAAATGTTTCTGCTGTTGACAGAAAATTTGATGTAGAAACAAAAACCGGATTCGTCTATGGCGAATACAAACCGAATAACTGGTTTGTTGAAGGTACAGCGGCGTATGACAGAGCAAATTATAAGGAACGAAAATATGTGTTTGGCAATGTGTATAACGCAGAATACAATACAGATGTTTATTCCGTACAAGGCGTGACCGGCTATGATTTTAAAGCAGACAACACAAAAATAACGCCGGACGCCGGAATGAGATATTATTCAATCAACAGACATGGCTATACAGATACGGCAGAACAACATGTTAGCGGAAAGTCGATGGATATTTTAACCTTGATTGCCGGTATTAAATTCCAAAAAGAAATAAAAAGACATAACGATATATTTGTTCCGGATATTTCATTACATTTAACATATGACGCTATATCGGATATAGATTCGGCAAAGGTTTCTTTGAAAAACGGCGCTGTTTATAATGTGTATGGGAGCCGGCTGAATCGTTTTGGTGTAGAAATGGATGCCGGATTCAAGGTGGAAATAAATGACAAGTTTTCAGTCAGACTCAGTTATTTAGGGCGTTACCGCGAATATTATCAAGACCATACCGGTATTGTTGATTTTAAGTATAAATTTTAGGATTTCTGTATAATAAAAGCACAAAGTTAAACTTTGTGCTTTTATTATACAGAACCGCTAAGCGGTTAAAAGGTCGAGACAATCAAACATAATGCGGATATGTTGTTTTGTGCCACAAGAAATTACATCCATAAAACCTTGCTTACACAACTGGTCATATTCCTTAAATCCTTGAGAAGTGACCAGATTTTGTAGTCTGCGCTTAACCAAAATCATAGCCATTTTATCACGGTAATGTCCGTTGACAACCTGTTCTAAGGCCAAAACTATTGAACCTGAAATTTCATACAAACTCAGCAATATGTTTTGTACTTCTTCATCACCAAATTGCCAGCCTTCACGAATATCGTTGGCCCAGCCTGAGCGATAAACTTCCAAATCTGAAATCTGCTGCTGAACATCCTGTGTCAAAACTTTTAACTTAGCCATAATCAATCTGGGTTTATTTAAAGAGGGTGTGTCCTGTTACACGTCCCGTTCCCTCTGAAAGTTAATAATATAAAAAAATAATTCAAAATATAATTATCTTATAACTTAATTTTGGACAAAAGTCAAGATGAGTAAAAAATATTTTGGCGATTTTTTTTCTTTACATTCATAAAAATGTTGGCTAAAGTAATAAATAGATGGGCGATAGTCTGTCTGGGGTGTCGTAACCTCTATATATTCGTCTTGGTGTTAGACGTTAATTAAGCATACCTTCTAGCGAAAGCTGGAAGGTAGCAAAATAGGCTATGTGCATAGCTAATATGCTACACTATCTAATATATATAGTTACGAACTTCCAGCCATCTTGCCGATGGCTTTTTTGTTACATGAAAAAATAATGAAAGGAAGTTACGATGAAACAAAATCAATTTGGTAGAAGCATGATAGAAATGCTAGGTGTGCTAGCAATTATTGCTGTTCTATCAGTTGCTGGTATTGCCGGTTATAGCAAAGCTATGACAAAATTTAAGGTTAATAAAACAGTTGCTCAAGTAATAAATATTGTAACAGGAATTATGACAACCTTTGCAAATGAAAAAAGATATTCAGGTGCAAATGCAAAATATCCTGATGAATTTTCATCATATGAAGCCGAAGATTTAGAAATGTTTAAAGCTTTAGGTATAATTACAGATGATATGATAACTAATGGAAAATTAAAACATCCTTTTAATGGTGAAATAATCATTTTCGGTGTTGATAAAGAATTTGAAATAGACTTATTCAATTTAACTAGAGAATCTTGTTTAGCTTTAGCAACTTTAGACTGGGGAGCTGATAATCCTAATTTAATGGGAATAAGTGTTGTAAATAGTGGACAGCCTATTACGAGTGATTGTGGAGCTTCTATGGGTGGTGGAAGTTATTTAGGAGATATCGGTTTTTGGGCATGTAAATATTTTAATGAAGATAAAATAATTCCAATCCCTGTACCGCCGGAGATTGCAGCAAAAGCTTGTACTTGTAAAGAAAATACCTGTGCTTTAGGTTTATATTATAACGAGAATTTATAAATTTTAAACGCACTTTTTTCTATACAAATGAACCTCCACCGGCTTATGCTGGTGGTATTATTTTAGGTCAAGCCAAGCTTGTCCTAAATCTACCTGCTCACGCAGGTAGTGTTACGTTCGAGTTATAAAACAAAAATACCGGCTTCATCAAATGAAACCGGTATTTTTTTAGTCAAGATTTATTTTATTCTTCATCGTTTGTTGTTTCTGGCTCAGATACTTCAATATCTGCGATATCCTCAGTGTCAGCAACGTCTTCGCCTAAAAATTCACCATTTTCCTCGTCGATTTCTTCATCGGCGTCGGCATCGGCGTCCAGCCATGTTACGGAAACAACTTTTTCATCTTCGCCCGTGCGGAACAAAATAACACCTTGTGTTTTGCGTCCGGCCACGCGGATATCATCAACCGGCATACGGATAAGCTTGCCGCCATCGGTAACCATCATAATTTCCTTGCCGTCTTCAATCGGGAAAGAGCTTACAACTTCTTTGTTGCGCGGAGACATTTCCATATTGGCAATACCTTGTCCGCCACGTCCGGTTACGCGATATTCATATGAAGAAGTGCGCTTACCATAACCGGTTACGGTAACAGTCAAAATAAACTCTTCAGCTTTGCGCATTTCTTCAAATTTAGCCATATCAAGCAAATTCAACAACCCTGTTTGGTCTGGAGAAATGCAAGCATCGCCGCCGCTTTCGGCTTCCATACGTTTCATAGCGCTGGAAACACGCAAATATTCGTCACGTTCTTCTGCGCTGGCGCTGCAATGTTTCAAAATAGACATAGAAATTACTTCGTCATCGCCTTGCAGTTTGATACCGCGCACACCGGTAGAGCTGCGTCCGACAAACACACGCAAATCTTCTACCGCAAAGCGAATACATTTACCGCTTTTGGCAGCCAACATAATATCGTTGCTATCATCACACAAAGCCACATTGATTAGCTTGTCTCCTTCGTCCAGTTTCATAGCGATTTTACCGTTAGATTGAACGTTTACAAAGTCCATCAGACTATTGCGGCGAATATTGCCTTTAGCGGTGGCAAATGCAATAGACAGGTTCTCGCAGTCGGCTTCATTTTCCGGTAATTTCATAATAGCGGTAATGGTTTCGCCCTGTACCAAAGGCAGCAGGTTAATAAACGGCTTGCCTTTAGATGTCGGCGAACCCAGCGGCAGTTTATAAACCTTCATCTTATAAACAATACCTTTGTTGGAGAAGAACAATACCGGAGTATGGGTGCTGGCCACAAACAAGCGTGTAACAAAATCTTCTTCTTTTGTGGTCATTCCCGATTTGCCTTTTCCACCGCGGCGCTGAGCTTTATAAGCATTAAGCGGCACGCGTTTGATATATCCGGCTTCGGTCACGGTCACAACCATTTCTTCTCGCTGAATCAAAGACTCGATATCTTGATTGTATTCAATGTCTTCAATTTTGGTCAAACGCGGAGTGGCGTATTCGTCTTTGACGGCAACCAATTCATCGCGCATAATGCCATAAAGTTTTTCACGGCTAGCCAAAATAGAAAGAAATTCTTTAATGTCTTCGCCCAAAGAAACCAATTCATCGTGAATTTTATCACGTTCCAAACCGGTCAAGCGTTGCAGTTTCAAATCCAAAATGGCTTTGGCTTGGTCATCCGACAAGCGATATAGACCGTTTTCAACTTTTCTATCCGGTTCGTCAATCAAATTAACCCAATCTTCAATAGAAGCGGCAGGCCAAGCTTTGCCAACCAAAGAGTCTTTAGCGTCTTGCGGCGTTGGCGCGGTTTTAATCAGTTCGATAACTTCGTCCAAATTCTCCACAGCTATAGCCAAACCAACCAAAACATGCGCGCGGTTACGAGCTTTATTCAAGCGATAAATCGTGCGGCGGCGGATAACTTCTTCACGAAATTCAATAAAGGTCGAGATAATGTCTTTCAAATTCATCATCATCGGGCGGCCGCCGTTAATCGCCAGCATATTCATACCAAAGCTGGTTTGCAGAGCCGTAAACTTATACAGCTGATTCAAAACCACATCGGCTTGGAAATCGCGTTTGATTTCTATCACAATACGCACGCCCTGACGGTCGGACTCATCACGAATGTCAGAAATTCCTTCAACTTTTTTATCTTTTACCAATTCGGCAATATGCGAAACCAAAGCCGCTTTGTTTACCTGATATGGCACTTCATGCACGATAATGGCTTCTTTATCTTTGCGGATTTCTTCAATAGTGCATTTAGCGCGCATCATAACCGAGCCGCGGCCGGTCAAATAAGCCTGTTTAGCTCCGCCGTAACCCAAAATCAAACCGCCTGTCGGGAAATCCGGTCCCGGAACAATGCTGACAAGTTCTTCAATACTGATTTCCGGATTGTCAATATAGGCGCAGCAAGCATCAATCACTTCGCCCAAATTGTGCGGAGGAATGTTTGTTGCCATACCAACGGCAATACCGTTGCCGCCGTTTACCAACAAGTTAGGAAAACGCGCCGGCAAAACTGTCGGTTCTTGTAAAGATTCGTCATAGTTTGGCATAAAGTCAACAGTATCTTCATCCAAATTGTCGGTCAAACAAGAAGAAACTTTAGCGAGTCTGGCTTCGGTATAACGCATAGCAGCAGCGCCGTCACCATCCATAGAACCAAAGTTACCTTGTCCGTCAACCAATGTCAGACGCATAGAAAACGGCTGCGCCATACGCACCATAGCTTCATAAATAGAGCTGTCGCCGTGCGGGTGATATTTACCCATAACATCGCCGACAATACGCGCCGATTTACGATATGGCTTGGTGCAGTCATAACCATTTTCATACATGCCGTAAATAATGCGGCGATGCACAGGTTTCATACCGTCGCGGGCATCCGGCAGCGCACGCGAAACAATAACGCTCATGGCATAGTCCAAATATGAACGGCGCATTTCTTCCGAAATCATAGTCGGGGCAATGTTATCAGACTTAATGACATCTGTGTTTTCAATTTCTTCTGTCACTTTATACCTCTTTTCTTTAAACTTGTTAAACTGCTTAAACATAGCAAAAATTAGCTTTGAGAAAAAGTTTTTTCTCCGATTTATACCCAAAATAAAATAGGACTTTTGCGTCTATGGGCAAAAAAAGCGCCTTAAAATCGATAGAGATTAAAAATAGTTAACAAATTTTGATAGAAGATTCAATTGTTGCCTGATTGGCAAATCTCAGTCATAAAGTTCTATTGAAAAGATTTTGCTCACAATTATCTAAATAAGCGAACTGAAACAGATTTTATAATTTTTTAAAGGAGATAAAAAATATGACATATGGTGTTCGCTATCCGACATTGGCTTTTATTACCGGCGGTACAGGTCAGGCCAATGAGGGGATTCCTCCGCAGCCTTTTGAAACTTTTTGTTATGATTCGGCTTTGCGTGAAGCAAAAATAGAAAACTTTAATGTGGTGCCGTATACCTCTGTTTTGCCTAAAGAAGTTTATGGCAATATTGTGCCGGTGGATAAAGTGGAAAAACAATTTAAGCACGGCGCGGTGCTTGAAGTTATTATGGCAGGTCACGGTGCTAGCCATGATGAACATAAAGCTATTGCTACCGGTGTGGGTATTTGTTGGGGTAAAGACAGCAACGGACAGTTAATTGGCGGCTGGGCTGCCGAATATGTGGAGTTTTTTGACACGCATATTGATGATGATATTGCCAGAGGTCATGCCGAGATGTGGTTAAATAAATCACTCAATCATGAACTGGAATTGCGCGGCGTGGAAAAACACAGCGAGTTCCAATTATATCATAATTATCTGAATATTACCGAACAATTTGGGTATTGCCTGACTTGTTTAGGTTTCTTGAACTTTGAAAACGCCGAGCCGGCGAAGATATAAGTTTATTTGGGGCGGCGGAAGTTTCTGCTGCCTTATTTTTATTTAGAAAAGGAAAATCATTATGGCTGATAAAAAGAAAATATCGGCTGATAACTCGGCGGTGCGCGGTTCAGATTCCGGTTTGGGCGTGTGGGCGCTTGCCGCCATTGTTGTCAGCTCTATGATTGGCGGCGGAATTTACAGCCTGCCGCAGAATATGGCAGCCGGAGCTTCGGCCGGAGCCGTGTTGCTTGCCTGGGTGATAACAGGAATCGGCGTTTATTTTATTGCGAATACTTTCCGTATTTTATCGGCGGCCAAACCTGATTTAAAAGCCGGTATATATATGTATAGCCGCTCAGGTTTCGGTCCGTATATAGGTTTTACTATCGGATGGTCGTATTGGCTATGTCAAATATGTGGAAATGTCGGTTATGCCGTAATTGCGATGGATGCTTTAAACTACTTTTTTCCGCCGTATTTTGCCGGAGGAAATAACTTAATTTCAATAGTCGGAGGCTCTATCTTAATTTGGAGCTTTAACTATCTTGTTTTACGAGGTATCAAACAAGCCACAATTGTAAATTTAATCGGTACCATAGCTAAAATCGTACCGCTGATTCTATTTATTATCATCGCCGCTTTTATGTTTCATATAGACAAGTTTGAGTTTGATTTTTGGGGCGAAAATGCTGCAGTTTCGGCAAAACTCGGCGGTCTTTCGGCTCAGATAAAAAGCACTATGCTTGTGACATTGTGGGCGTTTATCGGCATAGAGGGCGCTGTTGTAATGTCAAAACATGCAAAATCGCCAAAAACTGTGGGCAGAGCTACTGTTTTGGGTTTTATCGGCTGTTTGTCGATTTATGTGCTGCTGTCGCTTTTGCCTTTTGGTTTGATGAGTCAAGAAGAACTTGCCGCTGTGCCGAACCCTTCTACAGCAGGTATTTTGGAAGCGTTGGTGGGCAAATGGGGCGCGTGGTTGATGAACATAGGTTTGTTGATTTCTGTTCTGACAAGCTGGCTGGCTTGGACTGTCGTAACCGCGCAAATTCCGCAGGCAGCCGCCGAAAATGGTACTTTTCCAAAGCAATTTGCTAAAGAAAATGCCAATTCGGCTCCGTCGGTTTCGTTATGGGTTACCAGTACTCTTATGCAGATTATGATGCTGTTTGTATATTTTTCGGGTAATGCTTGGAACACAATGCTAAGTATTACAGGCGTTATGGTTCTTCCGGCTTATTTTTCCAGTTGCGCTTATCTATGGAAAATCTGTGAAGACCATGAATATCCGATAAATTTTTATATTAAACGCTCTGCCGCGTTATTTTCAGGTATTGCCGGTTCTGTTTATTCGGTATGGCTTATTTATGCGGCAGGCCTCAATTATTTGCTTATGGCTGTAATCTTTATGGCAGCAGGTATTCCTGTCTATATCTGGGCCAAAAAACAGCACGAGCCGAAAATTCCGGCTTTTAGTGTGGGAGAGGGGATTGTTGCTGCTTTTATTGTCATAATCGCCTTATTTGCCATATATGCTATGACAAGCGGAATTGTTCATATATAAATTTTCGAGCCGTAAAAAAAACAGTCCGATATTTTGCTGTCGGACTGTTTTTGGAGTTTATGAAACAGAATTATTTTTAGCATATCGCAAAATCAGATTGGTAAAAGCAATATACATCAGCATTTCGCAGCTTTCTTCCAAAATTTCATTATCAATTATCGGCCATTCGGCAATTGTTGCCATAATTGCCGAACCGATAAAAATTAAAGAATCCCATACAAAAGCCGGAGCATATAAAATATATTGCCAAATGGTGTTATAAACTTTTTGTTTCCAAATATAATAAATAATATACAGACCATATAAATCACGCAGCGGCTCAGCGGCAAAGCCGTATTTCAGATTTTTCCAACGGCATATTTCTTCTGGTGGCAAATATTTTTCACAAAAATAGGCTCGGCCGAGGTTTGTTTCTCGCATCAACATTAAAATGATTATCAAAGCAAGCGCTGTAAACAATGTTTTATCTCTAGGGGATTTTATGGCTATTACACAAGCTGCGGCCAATACCAGCAGCTGCAGGTTTTCTATCCAGTTTCCCTCTGTAAAAAGTTTGGAATCCGCAAATTTCAGCATAAACGGAACAGCTGAAATGTATATAAATTCAATTATGGTCAAACCATTAACACTCCAGCGCAACCGCGGCGGAATATTCTTCAAAAAATCTAAAAATTTCATTTTTCCCTTATCTTTAAAAAAATACATAACACATTTATTTTTATAAAACCGAAAATTTTTTTATGTAAGTATTTTTTTTAGATGTTTGTATAAAAAAGAATGTTTATTTGCCGTGGAAATAAAGTATAAAAAAATTGACTCGATATATTTTATCATCTTATACTGTGCTGTATGAAAATGGAAAAATTAAATATATTTAATCATAGTACATCTGTATACATAAGCATTGGTGTGGCTATTTTGCTGTTGGCGCAGATGCTGATTGATTTATTTTATACCGGATTGCTGAATATAGATGAAATAGAGCATATTCATGCTTCTTGGCTGGTGTGGAGCGGCAAAATTCCGTATATGGATTTTTTTGAACATCATAATCCGCTGCTGTGGTATTTATTTGCTCCGTTTACTGGTCTGATGTTTGATAACATAAATATTTATTTTGTGTGCAGATTGGCTGCGTTGGCGGCAAATTTGGCAAGTTGGTGGTTTATTTATAAAATTATTCGGCAATGGCTGGGAACATATAAAATCTGGCTGTCCGCGCTTGTTATGTTTTGCTGCGGAGATTATGTCAGCCGCAATTTTGTAGAGTTTCGTCCTGATGTTTTTATGAATCTATGCTTTTGGAGCGGTTTGTATTTTTATCTGGCTTATTTTGCAAATAAAAGGCTTATTTATTTACAGGCTGCGTTTGTTTTGTTTTGCTTGGCTTTTTTCTTTTTGCAGAAAATTATATTATTGTTGCTTGTTCTTGGTGTTTTCACTATTTATCAATTAGTTAAAAAACAAATAAAATTTATAGACATTCTAAAAGCTTTGATTGCGCCGGCGATAATAACATTGATATTTGTGCTATGGCTGACGTATCATAAAATGCTTGGTCTTTATTGGGAGCTTAACTATAGCTTGAACAGCCTTCTGCCTCAATATTATGGTCTGCACATGGTGAAATTTATAATTTTCGGAGTTATGCTTCATCTGCCTTTTTATAACGGCTGGGCTTCTATTTTCTTTTCTCCGGCCGCTGTGGTGCTGAGTTTTGCGGCAATTTTGTGCTATTCTAAAATCTGGCAAAAAAATATTGCTGCAAAATGTTTGATTATTTTGTTTTTTGCCGAATTGTTTATTCGCATTTTTACTTTTTCGCCGTATGCCCATTATTTTTCTTTGTTAGAGACTTTTGCGTCCGTGATTATTGCCGGAGCGATGTTTGACAAAGAAAAAACTTTCAAAAACTATTTGTATAATTCGGCTATGTTTTTAGTTTTTATAATTACCTGTAGTTTTGTGATTTGCAGTTATACTCAGCGTGATAATAATGCAAAAATCAAACCTTTTTTAGAAAAAGCTCAGTTTGTGATAGACCAAACAAAGCCGACAGAAGCCGTGTTAAATTCTAATAATGATAATTTTAATATATTTAGACCGGATGCTCATTATGTTTGGTTTTTACTGAATGATATCGGCTATATTTATGAAATGAACTTTTTACAAAAGACAAATCTCGATGATTTGGTAAAAGCTAAAAAATCTGTTCTTATTAAACCGTCAAATTATTCAAACACTCCTTTAAGTGAACGCCGTAACAAAAAGTTGTTTGAGTATAATACCGATATTATGCGTCTGCATCAAAAGCAAAACATAAGTGATGTGAATGTATTGGATTTATTGATAAAAATTCCTCAGCCTGAAGCTTATAAATGGAATATGGAGCTTGTTGAAAAATACTATCGTCCTACGGAGTACGGCTTTTGGATTTTGAAAGATGAATACCGAAAACAGGAGAATTAAATGCAAAAAAATTTAATAATTTGGGATTTTGACGGAGTTTTGGCTGACAGCGAGCATTTATGGGTGCAAAATTGGGTTGATACATTGCACAAACTCTATAATTTTGTGCTGACTCCGGCAATGCAAAAACAATATCTGGAAGGTAAGGCCGATAAAACAAAAATTGAGTTATTGACACATGATTTTCCGCAGCTGAAACTTGATGATGTATTCTTTGAAGAAATTCATAAAAATGAAGACCGGTTGATTGCTTCTGAATTGACATTAACCGAAAATATTGAGCAGATTTTGGATGATAAAAATTTTGCTCAATGCGTTGCTACCGGAGCCACTATTGAAAAACACAACAAAAAAACGCTTAAATTGGGATTAAATAAATATTTTGATGAACATAATACATTTACAGCCTATATGGTGGCAAAAGGTAAACCTGCGCCTGATATTTTTTTATATGCAGCCAAAACAATGGGATATATGCCGCAAAATTGTCTGATTATAGAAGATTCTATTGCCGGTATAAAAGCTGCTGCATCTGCTGACATTCCGGTTATTGCCTATATCGGAGCAACAGGACATAATACCGATGAATATGCAAATGCTTGTCTTCAAGCTGGAGCTTTTATTGCCAGCGATAATATGCTGGAAATTCATCAGATTATTAAAAAACATTTTTCAGGTGTGTAAAAAATTTTAGAATTTATATTATAAAAAAAATCGGTAAATATCTCTGATGTCCTAAATATTATATTTATAATATGCTTTTGAATGTCTAAATTGTTTTTATGCAAAATTCAAAACCAAAATATACTCTGAAAGAAAAGCTGGATATTGCCGAAAGTATTTCTACGGTATTGATGTTTCTTATGGCTGTATGGGGAACAGCGGTCGCTTACGAAGAAGGCTTTTGGCATAAATTGCTGCATATTGTTAATCATTATCATTCTGAAATTATCAAAATAGAATATTCAGAGCAAAAAATAATGACAAAACTTAAACCGCACAGCACAGAAGACAAACATACAAAGACGGATAAAATGCCGTAATAAATTAAAGGATAAAAAAATAGTATACCGATAAATACCAACACACCAGCCAAAAATTAAAAGCTGTTAGGCCGATTTCTGCCGGTTGGGCGGATGTCGGCTGAATAAGGCTATGAGCTGAATAAGCCGGGCCGTTTGTGTTTATACAGTTTGCTAACATCCGCCTGCTTTCGTCAGATTGCGGGTTTTGTTTTTTGTAACAAATTGTAGTTAGATAGATGTATAAAAGTTTAGAACAAGGTCGCTCAATGATAGAAATGTTAGGCATGCCGGCGATTATCGGCATCACTGTTGGTGAGAGTTATTCGTTTGACATTTATTTTTAGTTGATATATAAAAAATAGTCCGGTGATGGCGTCATCGGACATATTTCTTAAACCAGAAAGGGGTTAAACCATTCTTAACTCAATTCCTGTGTTAAGAATAACCTATTTTTAACTTACTGTCAAGTTTTAAATAGGTGCGGTTTTTCCCCTTTCCAATAACGAAAGGTAAAATAATGATAATTAGATTGATTATTGTTATTCGGAAATTCCGAATTTACATTTCTATCAAAAGGTAGTTTTGTAAGAACAGCGGGAGCAATCTCGCTGTTTTTCATTTTCTGCTTTACATTTGAGGTTTATTTAGTTAGATTAACAATTGGATAGACGATAGTCTGTCTGGGGTGTGGTAGCCTCTTCGAAAGACGTCTTATGCAAAGACGTTAAATAAAGCATACCTTCTGGCTGCATGGCTGGAAGGTAGCAAAATGTGCTATATAATATAGCTAATATGCTACACTATTTTCTTTCGAATAGCTTACCAACTTCCAGCCACCTTTTTCAGTGGCTTTTTTGTTGTAATAAAAAAGAAAGGAAAGTTGATATGAAAAATAATCAATTTGGCAGAAGTATGTTAGAAATGCTGGGGGTACTTGCCATTATCGGTGTATTATCTGTCGGCGGTATTGCAGGGTATTCTAAGGCTATGGAGAAGTTTAAAGTTAATAAGCTGATAAGTGAATATAATATGCTGATTTTTGGGTTACTGGAACACCAAAATAATTTTTCGGTGCCGGAGAACAGTCAAAATATAAATGAGACTATATTAGCTTTGAATCTGGTTCCGTCAACTTGGAAAATCAATAATGAAATGTATATGGAAGATAGCTACGGCAATTTTATGTTTGCCAGAATTGATCATTCAAGCGTGTTTGTACGGCGCTATGCTTTTGTTTTGGATTTGAATTTGGGCGGAGTGTCTTTAGATGCAAACAATAATGAAATTTCAGATAATTTTCCAGAGAAGCTATGTACAGAGTTTTTTCAAAATATAGTTGTTCCGATGCATAGTGTTTTAGAGGGCGGATATGTTTATAAAACGAATATGGATATGAAATATAGACGATACGGCGATGCTTTTTGCGGCAACGGCAGACTTTGTATAAGAGATATGACTGTAAGCGATATTAAAAACGAATGCAGTTCATGCGACAAAAAAAGAAGATGTAATATAACTATGGTGTTTTAGCTATTTATATTACAGCCGTGGCGGGAGCAATCTAGCTGTTTTTCGTAACTTTATCCTGCTAAATACGTCTTAATAGCTTCATCGCGTTCAAATAGATACATTAGTGTGCGCAGAGCAGCACCGCGCGGAGTTGATAGATTTTTATCCTGATTTAGAATAAGAGCCGCGTCTTTGGAGGCCGTCAAAAGCAAATCACCGTGCACGCTTAAATCCGCCACCTTAAAGCTGCTGAAACCTGATTGCCGCGTACCCAAAACTTCACCGCCGCCGCGCAGTTTCAAGTCTTCTTCGGCGATTAAAAATCCGTCTTCGGTCTGTTTCATAATGTTCAGGCGTGAGCGAGAAACATCGCTGAGCGGATAGCCGTACATCAAAATACAGCTCGAGGCCTCAAAACCGCGCTTGATGCGTCCGCGCAGTTGGTGCAGTTGCGCCAATCCAAAGCGTTGGGCGTGTTCAATAATCATAACAGTAGCGTTTGGCACATTTACGCCGACTTCTATCACGGTGGTGGAAACCAAAAGCTTTAACTTACCACTCTTAAACTGTTCCATAATCGCGTTTTTTTCGCTTTCTTTCATTTTGCCATGCACTAAGCCTACAATATTGCCAAATTCTTGCCGCAGGCTTTCATAGCGTTCTTTGGCGGCGGAAAGGTCAATTTTTTCTGACTCTTCAACCAGCGGACACACCCAATACGCCTGTGTTTGAGTTTGCAATTTGCGTTTTAGAGCGTCAACAACTTCGTGAATTTTGCTGAGCGGCATAACCGTGGTGGTAACAGGTTTGCGTCCGGTCGGAAGCTCGTCTATTTTAGAATAATCCATATCGCCGAATTGGGTTAAAACCAAAGTTCTCGGTATCGGCGTGGCGGTCATCACTAAAACATCGCAAGATTTGCCTTTTTGCGAAAGGCTTAGGCGCTGTTTGACGCCGAAACGATGTTGTTCGTCAACCACGGCGTAGGCTAAATCTTTGAAAGTCACATCTTCCGTAAACAAAGCGTGAGTACCGATTAAAATATCTATTTCACCGTTTTGCAAGGCGTCTAAGATTTGTTGACGGGATTTTCCTTTAATATTTCCGGTCAGCAATGCTGTTTTTACTCCGATTTGCGAACATAGCTCGGCAATGGTTTCATAGTGCTGCTGGGCTAAAATTTCGGTTGGCGCCATAATTGCTGCCTGCGCGCCGCATTCTACGGCATTCAGCATGGTATAAAGCGCGACAATGGTTTTGCCGGAGCCGACATCGCCTTGCAGCAGGCGCAGCATACGATATTCAGAGAACATATCACTTTCAATTTCGGCTATAACCCGTTGTTGTGCTGAGGTTAATTGGAAAGGCATAATTTCGGCTAAGCGCTTTTTTAAATGTCCATCGCCTTGCAAAGCTCGACCTTTTTGATGTTTCAGACGTTCACGCACAATGGCGAGAGAAAGCTGATTAGCCAGCAGTTCGTCATAAGCCAAACGGCGGCGCGCGGTTGAATTTGGCGACAAATCGTCCAAAGTCTGAGGGTGATGAGCCTGCTCTAAGGCTTGGTTGAAGCTTGGAAAATTCTGTTGTTTCAAAAACTCGATGTTCAGCCATTCATTCAGCGGCGGTGTCAAACCCAGAGCCTGTGACATCAGCTTATTCAGCATTTTGTTAGTAACGCCGGCGGTCAGCGGATATACGGTTTCTATTTGCGGCATTTGCTGCGGTTTGGCGGCGTCAACCACATAGTCGGGGTGCGGCATTTGCCAGCTGTTGTTAAAGCGTTCCAGCTTACCGGAAATAATTTTTTCGGCGCCAACCGGAAAAATACGTGTCAGCGTGTCGCCGTAAGTTTTGAAAAAAATCAAAATCAGCTGCTCCGTACCGTCGTCAACGGCAATGCGATAGGGCTGTTTGCGTGTTTGCGGCGCTTTATGCTCTATAACGCGCACTTTGCCTGTCCAGATATGACCTTCTGTGGCGGAAATCAAAGGCAGATTACAGCGGCGGTCGATTATTCCCGATGGTAAATGCCATAGCAAATCCACCACGCGTTCGCCGCATAGGTTAGCCACAAGTTTAGCGTATTTATCGCCAACGCCGTTAAGGGTGTTGATAGGGGCAAAAAGCGGATATAAAATAGTCGGTCGCATTGTGAATTTGTCTTTTTTTTGTTGCGTTAATGGCTGTATTGTATATATTTTATAACAAAAAGTAAACAGGAAAGCGTGATTATGCGTAAAGATGTGAATGTTTGGGCGGGGAAAACAGTTTCTTCGGTTGCCGATGGTTATGAAGCCTTTGTTTTGGCGCAGATTGCCAATGCGAAAAAGCCGGTGCTGTATATTGCCAGCGATGGTGTGAGTTTGGCGCAGACGGCGGCGATGCTGCGTTTTTTGCATCCGGAATATGAAGTTTTGGAATTTCCGGCGTGGGATACGGTGCCTTATGACCGTGTTTCGCCAAACAGCGCGCTTTTAGCCAAGCGTATTGAAACGTTGGCGAAAATTGTTTTTTACGAGGGCAAAGCTCCTTTAGTCGTTGTTACATCTATTGGTGCGGTGCTGCAAAAACTGGCGCCGGCAAAAATTTTCCGCAACGCCCGCAAATTAGTGAAAGTGGGCGAAAAACTGGATTTTGATAGCTTTTTGCACTATGTTTCACTGAATGGCTATACTCGGGTGGAACAGGTTATGGAACCAGGGGAATACGCCGTGCGCGGAGATATTACCGATATTTTTCCAAGCGGTATGGATAATCCGCTGCGTATTGATTTGTTTGATGACGAAGTGGAGCGGCTGCGTATTTTTGACGCGGTGAGCCAACGCACTATCGGAGATTTGCAGCAATATGAATTTCAGGTGGCAAGCGAAGTGCTTTTAGACGCCAACACTATCCGCAATTTCCGTGAACAATATCGTGAGCTGTTCGGCGCAGACGGTTTGCACGATGAAATATACGAGGCAATTTCTAACGGGCAAAAATATATTGGTATGGAAAATTGGCTGCCGTTGTTTTATAACGATGTTTTGCCGACCTTGTTTGATTATTTGCCGAATGCGCAAGTCGTGGCCGGTAAAAACACCGAAGAAGCTCTGAAATCTAAAACCGAGGGTATTGCCGATTATTATGAGGCGCGTTTAGAAGCACTGCAAGTTAAAAGCAAAAATGATACAGAAGCGTATCGTCCTTTGCCGCCGGAAAAACTTTATATGTCGGCGGCGGATTTTTCGGCCAAGCTGGAAGAACGGCAAGCCACGTTTTTAACTCCTCTGGCTGTCAGCGCCAATGATAATGTGATTGAACTGAAAACCATTCCGGGACGAGATTTTGCCCATGCACGACACATAAGCAGTGCCGCCGTTTATGAAGAATTGCGCGACTATTTGGCGGAAAACGGCAAATTAAAGCGGATAATTTGCTGCTATGCCGAAGGTTCGCGCGAGCGCTTGCGTTCACTTATGGCGGATTATGACATCAAAAACACGGCGTTGGCCGATAATTGGGCGGAAGCTCTGCAGATTTGCGCGCAAAAGAAAATTGCGTTGGTTATTGCCGAGTTGGCGCACGGGTTCAGAGATGACGAATATTGCCTGATATCGGAGCAGGATATTTTGGGCGAGCGTCAGCATCGCAAAGTTAAAAAAGCAAGTTCCAAAGATTTTATCGCTGATGTGTCGTCTTTGAGCGTGGGCGAATTGGTGGTGCATATTGAACACGGTATCGGGCGTTTTCTGGGGTTGGAAAATATTATGGCCGGCGGTGCGCCGCACGATTGTTTGAAAATTGTGTATGCTCACGATGATAAGTTGTTTGTGCCGGTAGAAAATATTGATGTGATTTCCCGCTATGGCTCAGATGATGAAAACGTGCAGCTTGACGTGTTGGGCGGGGCGGCTTGGCAGGCTAAAAAAGCCAAAGTAAAAGCAAAAATCAAGGATATAGCCGAAAAACTGATTAAAATAGCCGCTGAAAGACACTTGAAAACCGCCGATGTATTTATTGCGCCGGGGGGAGCGTATGATGAATTTTGCGCTAAGTTTCCATATAGCGAAACCGATGACCAGCTGCACGCCATAAAAGACGTGATTCAGGATTTGGGCGCGGGCGAACCGATGGATAGGCTTGTTTGCGGCGATGTGGGGTTTGGCAAAACCGAAGTGGCGTTGCGCGCGGCTTTTACCGTGGCAATGTCGGGAGCACAAGTGGCGTTGATTGTGCCGACAACCTTGCTGGCGCGTCAGCATTATCTCAATTTTGCCGAGCGAATGAAAGGTTTTCCAATTCGTGTGCGGATGCTTTCTCGTTTAAGCACGCCGAAAGAAGTGCGTGAAACCAAACAGGGATTGGCCGAAGGTTCGGTGGAAATTGTGATTGGCACGCACGCTTTACTTTCTAAAGATGTGCAGTTTTGCAATTTAGGTTTGCTGATTGTGGATGAAGAACAGCATTTTGGCGTGGCGCATAAAGAAAAAATCAAGGCGCTTAAATCTGATGTACATGTTTTAACTTTGAGCGCAACTCCGATACCTAGAACTTTGCAGCTTTCGCTGACCGGTGTTAAACAGCTCAGCATTATCGCCACGCCGCCGGTGGATAGACTGGCCGCCCGTACCTTTGTGATGCCGTTTGACAAGGTGATGATAAAAGAGGCGATTTATCGTGAAAAATTCCGCGGCGGACAAACATTTTTTGTGTGTCCGAGAGTGTCGGATATTGCCGAAATTTTGGAAACTTTGCAAAATTTGGTGCCTGATGTGAAAATCGCAGTGGCACACGGACAAATGCCGGCAAAACAGCTGGAAGATATTATGTGCGACTTTGCCGACGGCAAATATGATGTTTTGCTTTCTACCACCATTATTGAATCCGGTATTGATATGCCGCGTGTAAACACGATGATTATTCACCGCGCCGATATGTTTGGTTTGGCGCAGCTGTATCAACTGCGCGGACGGGTAGGGCGCTCAAAAGTCCGCGGTTATTGCTATTTTACGGTTCCGGCGCGCAAAAAACTCAATCCGGTGGCAGAAAAGCGCCTGAATATTTTGCAGGCTTTGGATACGCTTGGCGCCGGTTTTTCTTTAGCCAGCCACGATTTGGATATCCGCGGTTCGGGCAATGTGCTGGGAACAGAACAGTCCGGACACATTAAAGATGTGGGTATTGCCTTGTATCAGCATATGCTTGAAGAAGAAATCGCTCGCCAAAAAGCCGGACAGGCGGAAGAAACGCAAAATTCTGCCGATACGGATTGGGCACCGCAGATTACAACCGGTGTGCCGCTGATGATTCCGGAAAGCTATGTCAAAGATTTGGGCGTGCGTTTGGGATTGTATAAACGTATTGGCTCGTTAAAGGATAAAGACGAGTTGCTGGATATGCGTGAAGAACTGATAGACCGTTTTGGACCAATTCCGCAAGAGGTGGAAAATTTACTGCAAACTATAGAAATCAAACAGCTTTGCTATGCTGCTAACGTGGCAAAAGTAGACGCCGGCGCCAAAGGAATTTTAATTGCTTTCCGCAACAACACTTTTGCCGCGGCGGATAAATTGATTGATTTGGTAACAAAATCGTTTGGCGTGCTGCAAATCCGTCCAGACCAAAAATTGTTTGTTTCTAAAGACTTATCGCAGTACAGCGAACGCATTTTGGTTTTGAAAAATACAATTTCTAAATTAGCTGACTTGCTGTAAAAGTTCGTCAATAAATTTCGGCAAAGTCGTTCCGGCTTTACCGATAATATGGCGGTCAAACAGATAGTTGTTGGAAGTTGTTTCGAGATTAAATTCGCAAGTATCGGCGCCGCACATTTTGGCGATTTGCACAAAACCTGCTGCCGGATAAACTACACCAGATGTTCCGACAGATAAAAACAAGTCACAGGTTTTCAGCATTTCATCTACTTTATCCATATAGAGCAGATTTTCGCCAAAAAACACAATGTTTGGTTTCAGCATACTGCGGATTTGGCACAGCGGACAAGCGTCATCTGCGTGAACATCTCCCCAAGTTTCAAAAATATGCCCGCAATTCAGGCAGACAATTTGGTTGATTTGCCCGTGAATGTGATAAATATTTTTATTTCCGGCTTTTTCATGCAGGGTATCGACATTTTGCGTTACAATATTGATTTGCGCCGGATAGTTTTGCTGTAGCTTGGTAATTGCCAAATGAGCGGCGTTTGGTTTGGCTTTATAAAGCTCTGGGCGCAGTTCGTTATAAAAATCATGCACATATTCCGGATTGCGTTCAAACGCTTCTATAGTGGCGACATCTTCCACCCGATGTTTGTTCCATAATCCGTTTTCAGCGCGAAAAGTAGATAGTCCGGATTCCGCCGAAATTCCGGCACCGGTCAAAATCAGAATATTTTTATATTGCTTAGCCATTGACAATTTCTTTATAAAGTTCTTCATTGCTCGTAAATTTAAGGTCGCTGTTTTTGATGTTGTTGCGATAAGTATTTAAGTTTTGATACATTTTATCAATTTGAGCAACCAAAAGCCCGTCTTGGGATAAATCTTTATCCAACAAAATTTCTGCAAAGCCTTTGCTTTGAAAATTTTTAGCGTTTGATGTTTGTTCTCCGCGGCTGGCATTGCTTGGCAGCGGTACCAAAAGCATTGGAATATCAAGGCTCCAAAATTCAAAAATGGCGTTAGAACCGGAGCGAGTTACCACAATATCAGTAGCGGCGAGCAAATCTTTAAATTCTTTGTCGACAAATTCAAACTGAGCGTATCCGTCACGCTGTAAATCTGCTTTTTGTCCTTTGCCGCAAATGTGGATTACTTGATATTTTTGCAATAAGATATCTATATTTTTCTGCACGGCTTTATTCAAACTTTGTGCCCCCAAGCTGCCGCCTACAAACATCACAATCGGCTTTTCGCCGTTAAAGTTGCACATTTGCAAGGCTTTGTTTTTATCTCCGTTTTTCAAACGGTCTGAAAGCACCGGACCGATATAGCAAACTTTTTGCGGCGTGTTTACATATTTAACCGTGTCTATAAAAGTAGTGAAAAACTTACTGACAAAGGGCAGGGACATTTTATTAGCCAACCCCGGAGTCAAATCTGACTCGTGCATAAATATTTTGCGATGATTCAAAAATCCGCCCACCACAACCGGAAAAGAGACAAAGCCTCCTTTAGAAAAAATAATATCCGGTTTTTCTTTGTGGATTATAGCCGCGGCTTGGCAAATTCCAACCGGAATTTTAAACATATCTTTCAGGTTTTGCCAAGAAAAATATCGGCGTAGCTTACCGGTTTTTATGGCGTAGTATTTTACACCTTCAATTTTCGTGATAAGCTCTTTTTCAATTCCGGTTTCCGAGCCGACATAAACAATTTGCCAGCCGTTTTTTTGAAAAATAGGAATAAGGTTTAAGTTTAGAGTCACATGACCTCCGGAACCGCCGCCGGTGAACATAATTTTTTTCATTTTACGATGCCTTTTCTTCAGAATTGTTTTGTTCGTTTGAATTGTCGCTAATTTTCAGAATTTCATTATCTTCATAATCAATACCGATTTTCTTATTCGCTTTCGCTCCGTATTCTTTTAAGCGGTTAGCTAGAGAAAGCGCATTGCCCTTGCCGTTTGCCAACTTTGATATTGCGGCCTCGTAGCTGGTGCGGGCAGTCCCCAAAGCTTTGTCAATTTTTTGCATGTCATCCACAAAATTGGCAAGCTTATCATACAGCGAGCCGCCTACTTCGGCGATTTTCTGCACATATTTGTTGCGAGTTTCTATTTGCCACAGGTTTTCCACCGTGCGCAGAATCGGCAGCAAAGAAGATGGGGTGGTTAAGGCCACATTCTTTTTGTAGGCATAATCATATAGGCTGTCATCTTTTTTGATTGCTTCAACAAAAGCGCTTTCAATCGGAATAAAAATCACTACATAATCAAGAGATTCTTCTTTGAGAAGTTTTTGATATTCTTTGCATGACAGCTCGTCTATATGGTTGCGGATACATTGAATATGGCGTTGTAAAGCTGCTGATTTTTCCGCCTCGTCATCTGCGTTCACATAAGAAATATAGTCATTCATGGAGACTTTAGAGTCCACAATAACGCTGCGGTTGTTCGGCAGACGGACAACAACGTCGGGACGCAGATTTTGATTATTTTCATTTTTGAAGTTTTCTTGGGTAAAATAATCAATGTTTTTTTGCAGACCGGCAACTTCTAAAATACGGTTAAGCTCTATTTCTCCCCAGTCACCCTGCATTTTTTTACTGCCGCGCAAAGCGTTAGTCAAATTTTGTGCGTCTTGGCTAAGGCAATTATTCATATCCATTAGTTTTTTGAATTGTTCATCAAAGCTGGTCTTATTTTTTATGTTTTCCGTATTTGCTTTGTTTACTTCATCGCGGAACGCTTTCAGTTGGTCGCGGAACGGGGATAAGACTGTGCTTAACACCTGACTTTGCGATTCATTAAGGCGCCGCGATTGATTATTTAGGATTTCATTTGAAATGTCGCGGAATTTCAGTTCTAAATCTTTTTTGTTATTTTGAATGTCTTGCAGACGTTCCTGCATATGCAGCTGCTGAGTCTGTAACATGGTTTGCAAACGAGTGTTTTCTGTTGTCAGGCGATAGTTTTCATTATCGAGCTGCTTTTTTGCGCTGTTGATTTCATCAAGCTGACGTGTCAGTTCTTCATTTAACACAATCGCGCGTGTATTTTTATTAAGAGCTGCAATCAAAGCTCCTCCACATAAACAAAGCAGTACAGCTAAGGCAATTATTCCATATAGCATTGGTAAATCCCCATAGAAATTAAAATATTTTAAAGTATAGATATTTCAGCGCTGATTGCAATGAACAAAAATCGGTTATCAACTTTAATCTTTTATGTGTAAAAATTATATTCTTGTAGACGAATAGATTTTTTTAGCATAGAATCAAAACTGATTTATAGAAATCTCTTTAGAAGGAAAATAAAAATGAATAAAGTGCAAAGTGATTTTTTGAATGATATTAAAGAAGGCAAAGTCGCAGTAACTGTTTTTTTGATTAACGGTGTAAAATTGCAGGGAATTATAACCCAGCAAGATGAAGAAAGTTTACTGCTTCGCCGTGACGGTCATACTCAATTGGTCTATAAACACGCGGTGTCGACTATTATGCCGAGTGTTGCCGTGGATATTGCCGAAGAATAGCTTTTGATAGAAATTCAGCAAAATAGGCAGATTAACGCCGCTGTGATTTGTCCCGAAGTTTTTGGCTCGCCGGTCAGCTTGTCGCCTGAAAGCCGTTTGTCTGAAGCTGAGGGATTGGCTTTAGCCATAAAATTGAATGTAGTCTATAAAGAAAGTCTCAAAATAAAAGAAATAAAACCGTCTGCCTATTTCAGCAAGGGGTTTTTAGAGCGTCTTACGCCGATTATTACTGAAAAAAATGTAGATTTGCTAATTGTTGATGCGCGGCTAAGTCCAATTCAACAACGCAACTTAGAACGTGAACTAAAACTTAAAGTTATAGACCGTACTGCATTGATTTTAGAAATTTTTGGCGAACGTGCGCAAACTAGAGAAGGTGCATTGCAAGTTGAATTGGCGCATCTGACTTATCAGCGCTCGCGATTGGTGCGCAGTTGGACGCACTTGGAAAGACAGCGCGGCGGCGCCGGATTTTTAGGCGGACCTGGAGAAACACAAATAGAGCTGGATAGACGTATTATTGATGATAAAATAGTGCGTATAAAAAAAGATTTGGAAAAAGTTAAGCTGACTCGCGGCATTCAGCGCAGCGCCCGCCGAAAAGTTCCTTATCCTATTGTTGCGCTGGTAGGATATACCAATGCCGGAAAATCAACGCTTTTCAACTATTTATCTGGTAGTTCGGTTATGGCGGCAAATATGCTTTTTGCCACCCTTGACCCGACTATGCGTAAAATTAGTCTGAACGGGGGACGGGAAATTATTCTGTCCGATACCGTAGGTTTTATTTCGGATTTGCCGCACGAATTGGTAATGGCTTTCAGAGCAACTTTGGAAGAAGTTCTAAACGCCGATATAATTTTGCATATCCGGGATGTTTCTAATCCGGACAACCAAGCGCAATGCGCCGATGTGCTGGATGTTTTGGCGCATTTAGGACTAAAAGAAATTAAAAACGCTGACAATTATATCGAAGTGTTTAACAAGGCGGATTTATTGCCTCCGGAAGATTTGTCTCGTTGGCAGACCAAAACTGCAAACAGCGGCAATAAGGTATTGACTTCGGCAATCAGCGGCGAAGGCTGCGGCAGATTATTGGAGCTTATTAAACAAAAACTGGCTTGCGGACAGAAAAAATGCCGTATAAAATTGCCGATTGAAAACGGGCGTTTGCAATCATGGCTCTATCAAAACAGCGATATTCTGAAACTTGAAAATAAAGAAGATAAAAATATATATACTATTTGTATAAGTCCAGAAAATTTAGCTCGTTTTGAAAAAATGGCAGAAACTTGCTCGGATATCGAAATAAGGAGAAATTTATGAGAAAAATCATTGCTCTGATTGTTTTATTTAATTTTTTAACCTCATGCGCCGCTCAGCCGACATCAGCACGTTATGAAGACGAATTGTCCGCGTGGCTGGGGCAGAGTGAAGATGCCTTATTCGCCGAGTGGGGGTATCCTAATACCACATATTCTATTGGTCCGGACGATTTTGTGGCAACATATATAAAAGTCTATCACGAGCCGATTGATGATGATACTGAGCCATATGCCGATGATATGACTTATTCGGCAATGCGTGTGCAATCATTCGGATTACCAACACCGCAAGGGGTTTATTATTGTAAAACCTCATTCATAATTCGCGGCGGAATTGTTTCTGATTACAACTTTAATGGCGACGACTGCGTAAGATAGCGTTATTTAAGTAATTAAACAGTTTTCCCAAACAGAAATTTCCCAAAATAGAAAAATCTGCCGATAAAATCCTAACGAGAACGCCGATTTTTTAAGACATATTGCATAGAAAGACCGTAATCGTCATCAGCGTCATAGTAATTGCGGCTTTCCGGATGGTCTTTATAGTTTTTCATAATATCGCGTCTGTTTACATATATAACTTGTCCGCAAATCGGATTAAAATTGTCATTATCATACACAACCCAAAGCACATTCATTTTAGCTAAATCAGCTCTTGGCATATATCCGCAGCCATCGGTGAATACTATTTTATTTATTTCTTTCTTGCGAGAGAAAGCGCGTACGGCATTATCTATATTAGTTCCGCCGCCGCCTGAAATATTCAGATTATCAATATCTTTGGCTTTTTTAATTTTTTTAAATTCATAAACAACATCATCAAAAAATCCGACTTCCAAATCCGAATCTTTTAATATCGGTTTAATCTGCCGTAAAAACTCACGGACAAGACCTCCGCTTACAGAACCGCTGACATCAATCATAACCTGAGTTTTTGATTTGCTTTCTTCTTCAATATCTTCAACCCTGGCCATATAATCATTTGCGGCGCTTGAGCGGCGGTATGACCAACGACTATCTTCTTCTTCTATAGATTTTTTAAGGATTTTACGCCAATCCGCAACCTTATGTTCGGATTCTCCGACTTCTCCGAAACGCTCGGCAATATTTTTATCAGCCATAGCTTTTTTAAGAGTTTGATATTTATTTTTTTCTATAGAAATACGGCTTTTTTGTGCAATATCATGTCGTTTTTGTTCATTATCTTTCAGAAAGTTTCTTTCATAATTTTCGTCAGAGCCATCTTGCTGTTTGCTGCCGTATGAGTCGCTGTCCAATGAATAACTTTTAGCCCCCACGTTATTTTGTTGTTGAGATTTATTGCCTTCACGGTGAAATATTTTCTTAACGTGTTCAATTAAGGTTTTTTTCTTTTCTTTGTCTTCATATTCCTTAATAACTTCTTTCCAAATATCATGATTGCCGCCTCCGGCATTTGCATTGCCGGCATTTCTTAGATTGCTTTCCGTCAATATAGAATTATTATCATTTTGCGGAGCTTGGCTTTCTCCGGTAAATTGATTTTTGCTTTGTCCGCTCAGAGATTGAGAACTTTGTCCGCCGGCCTGCTGATTCGGTGAATGTTCTTTAGTCTGATTATTAGAAGAATATTGCTGATTATCAGAGTTTTGTCGTGTCTGACTCTGTTCATTTTCTACTGATTCTCTGGTATTTTTTTCTTCAGCAGACAAATTACCGGATGCAGATTGCCCTAAAGAATTTTCTTGTCCGGATTGCCCTGATTGTCCTGATTGCCCTAAAGAATTTTCTTGTCCGGATTGCCCTGATTGCTGGTTCTGCTGTCCTTGCTGCGAGCTTCCGCCTTGTTGCTGGTCTTGCTGCCCTTGCTGAGAGCTTCCGCCTTGCTGCTGGTCTTGTTCTCCTTGCTGAGAGTTACCGCTTTGCTGCTGGTCTTGTTGCCCTTGCTGAGAGCTTTCGCCTTGCTGCTGGTCTTGTTGCCCTTGCTGAGAGTTTTCGCCTTGCTGCTGGTTTTGCTGTCCTTGCTGAGAGCTACCGCCTTGTTGCTGGTCTTGTTCTCCCTGCTGAGAGCTACCGCCTTGTTGCTGGTTTTGTTCTCCCTGCTGAGAGCTTCCGCCTTGCTGCTGGTCTTGTTCTCCCTGCTGAGAGCTACCGCCTTGTTGCTGGTTTTGTTCTCCCTGCTGAGAGTTACCGCCTTGCTGCTGGTCTTGCTGTCCTTGCTGAGAGCTTCCGCCTTGCTGCTGGTCTTGCTGCCCTTGCTGAGAGCTACCGCCTTGTTGCTGGTCTTGTTCTCCCTGCTGAGAGCTACCGCCTTGTTGCTGGTTTTGTTCTCCCTGCTGAGAGCTACCGCCTTGTTGCTGGTTTTGTTCTCCCTGCTGCGAGCTACCGCCTTGCTGCTGGTCTTGCTGCCCTTGCTGAGAGCTTCCTCCTTGTTGCTGACTTTGTTCTCCTTGCTGCGAGCTACCGCCTTGCTGCTGGTCTTGCTGTCCTTGCTGAGAGTTACCGCCTTGCTGCTGGTTTTGTTCTCCCTGCTGAGAGCTTCCGCCTTGCTGCTGGTTCTGCTGTCCTTGCTGAGAGCTACCGCCTTGCTGCTGGTCTTGTTCTCCCTGCTGAGAGCTTCCGCCTTGCTGCTGGTCTTGTTCTCCTTGCTGCGAGCTACCGCCTTGTTGCTGGTCTTGTTCTCCTTGCTGAGAGCTTCCGTCTTGCTGCTGGTCTTGTTTTTTGTTCTCATATTGAGCTAATTTATGTTCCTTGCCGTTTTCTTTTTCTTTCAGCAATAAATCGTACATTTCATCAGCGGATTTATTCAGCGCCTGTGGAATATTTATATATCCTTGCGGAATATCCAAACCTTCATGCTGTAGAATCTGATTGATAACAGCATCGGTGGCAACATTCCACAGTTGAAGGTCTCGGTTTTTGCAGCGCATAATGTGATTAAAAGTCACATGCATAACTTCATGCGTAAAAGTGAAAGTTTGCTGGTTTTCATTTAATCTGCTAAAAAATTTTGGAGAATAATACACAGTATTTCCGTCAGTAGCGGCAGTCATAATATCATCACTAGCCACAACATTAAGCTTTTCTAAATTAACGCCAAGCAGCGGAAATTTGCATAGCACCCTTTCTTTAATGTAATCTATATCGACATTTTCAGACATTTTTTATTCAGCTTTCCAAACTAAAGACAATTTTTTGATTTTTTCAGAAACAGCATTACAGTTTTTTACCGGCATAATAATTTGCACATTGGTCGGAAGTTTATAGATTCCGGCACGTTTATCTTTTATCAGACCGATAAACTGCTCTTGCTGTGTCATGGAAATTTCATCAAGATTTTCAATAACCAAATAAGCCTTATCTTTTTTAGCTATCTGGTTCAGCTGAGTTTGCCATTCAGATTGTACATGCAGTTCGCGTTCGTCAATATCCGCCGGTAAAACCATAAAATTATAAGGCTCAAATTTTATATTGCTGACAATCAGTAACGGTTGCTGCTGATTGTTAGTCAAAAATTGTTCCAGAAGAAATCTTGATTTTGTAATCATATCTATTATCTTCCTTTATGCGAAGCAGACATTCGGGTAATACGCAAAGCTCTTTCGTCATTGTCTTTAGCCCAAAGCGAATCAAACAATTTACAATTTTCCTCTCCCAGATTATTTTTGATAAAATCTCTTATTGTTTTCATATGTTTGTCATCCACATGGCGCAGATTATAAGTCAAAGCAATTCGTGTGCAGCTGTCTTTCGGAATATCACTATTATAATAATCATTATTTATAATGTCTTCTATCGACAGAGGAGGATTTTTGGCAAAAGCCATAAAAGAAGCTGATATGTTTTTACCAAGTTTGCTTTCCAGCAGTTCGCGGCGGACAACACCTTGATTATCATATATGATATCCGAAACTTGTTCCCATCCGCGCGGGTCTATAGCATAGCTTTTCGGGTCTTCTTCATCATATTCAGAATAAAACACATCATTTCCGTATGTTGCCACAAATGACGACACCAAAGGATGAATATTTTGACGCCCAGGTTCTTCAGGGTGTTTAATGCTTTCTTCGCTGCCCCATTCTACCCAATCAATAACGTTAGGTTTCAGATATATATGGCCGCACATACGGCGGAACAACGGTTCCGGCATATTATAGGCTGCTCCGGATTCTTCCTTGCTGTTGCCGGCTAAAACTACAACAGAATTTGACGGAAGCTGACCTTTGCTTGGACTGATGGATTTTTTCAGGGTAATATGAAAGATAAGACTTTGAGTCGTTGGACGAGCGTTTGTAACCTCGTCAATAAACAAAACATGCATTTTATCAGGTTCTTGTTCGCATTTTTTGCAAAGTTCGGTGTACCAGTCCGGTGCAACCCAAATGCCATCGCCGGATGACATGTTTTCGGCTGTTGCTTCAATCATTGTACCGTCTGGATATCGTACTTTTCCGACAATATCTTCAGGCAGCACGCCGTTCCACAGCGGCACAGCAGTCAAATCGGGGTCAATTTCTTCTACACGTGCGGTTTTGCCAACACCAGATTGTCCATGCAGCATAAAGCTCATGCCGTTCTGCACATAGAAATCTATTTGCTCTTTTACGGACATCGGAGTTTCATCCACGGTAACGCCGTATTTTTTACGATGAATGTTTGGGGTTGTTTTAATGTTAAAATTGTTGTCTTCTTGCGGTTCTTTTTCAGCCGGTTGTTGAGTATAGCCGTTGTCATCTTTATAATTAGCCGTCTGCGATGCAGTCTGTTGTGTTGGAGCTGTCGGATTTTTTTGCTGTTGATATTTCTGATAGCTTGTCATATAGCTTGGACCAGTTACTGCAGGTTGCGGCTGAACAACTGGTGTTTGCTGTGTTTGAGCTGACGGACTTTGTTGTTGATGACTTTTGTTTCTTGTCGAGTAGCTGGAAGCTGCTGGGGTTGGCTGAGGATTCGTAGCTTTTTTGGCCGGTGCAACTGATGGTATTCTCTTATTATTAAAACCCATTGTAATTTTGTCGACACAATCATTAGTAATTTCTTTAATCAAGTCTACCATTTATTCCTCTGTATTTTTTAGTAATTTTCTCAAATATGTCAAATATTAACAATTTTTGTTTGTTTTGTCAACTATAATTTGTCAAAAATGTATAATAATAAAAATATGAAGGGTATGGCAAAAAACAAATTAAAGCTGAAAAAAATAATATACGGTGTTTTTTTGTATAAATGTATTGACAAAATAAATATATTTAGTATAAAGTTAATTTTGTATATTTATCTTTATGTTTAATTTTTAAATTTTATATTTATGAGTGCTGAGTACTGGAATTATGTCACTAGCGGTTTTGTGCCTTTTCTTACGTTTTGTGTAGCCTGTGGAATGGGTGTCTTTTCTATCGGATTGGCTGTCTATGTTGTTCTGTATATGTGGAATGGGGGCAGTGAGCCGGAATTTTTCCGCTCAAAGTCTGTTAAGATTAAGTCAGATAAATTTGCTGACCCTGCGGAATCCAAGCGAAAAAAAACAGCGACGTCCGGTTGTCAGCATCAAAAGCAAGATGACGAGAAAAGCGCAAGGAACAGGCTGAGTATAAAAAACAGCAAGAAAGTTTGCGCAAGCAGCAAGAAGCAGAGCAGAAATGCCAAAAAGACAAAGCTAAGCAAAAGAAAATTGCGTGCGAGGAATATTGGCGTAAGACTTTGCCGGAATACGGTAAATTCGGCGAGTATAATGATTTGAATGACCCAAAAGGAACAGCTCGCAAAGCTATTGCTATGAAGATTTTGAAGATTTCAAACAGCGAATTTACCAGAGCTGAGCTTGTAAAACAATATCGTCAGCTGATAAAAGATTTTTTGCCAAAGAATGACAGACAGATTACCCGCAAAAAAGAGGTGTTGGAAAAAGCCTGTCATGAATTGCTCAACTGGGCAATTTAGACAATAATCTATGTGTTAAAAAAAACTGCGGAAGTGTTAAAACTTCTGCAGTTTTTTTGTTTAATTGTCACAAAATTTGTCAAATTTTCTTGACTTTGGGTTGGCATAATGCTAAATGTAAAAATTGATTTAGTATTATTTTATGTTTCATCAATTTTTTTACATATATTATGGATAGTAAGGTTAAGACTTTGAAGAATGTTATTTCTGATTTGCATATTGGAGATAACAAGGCGCAATTTGTTGCAACAGCAGAGACAGAGCTGGTTCAGACAACGCTTAAAAAGCCGAAGGATGTTATTATAACCGATATTCCATTGGTATATTATAACGAAACGGCAAAAACATTGTCTGTTGAGGCAGCATTGGATTTGAAACGCAAAGATAAGCTTTTCGGAGTGTATTTTTCTTGCGGTTTGGTGCTGGAATTGAATATAAAATTCAATTCAGACGGTTCTTTTGAAAATGCTCTCAAGCGAGTTGCCGAATTAAAGTGCAACGGTGTTTCCGGACGTCTTCCCTCTAAAAATGAACAAATCTATCTGAGTCTTGTGGCCGAAACCGAAGAGTACGACAGATTTGTTAACACGATTAAGGTTCTGCATAGCAACGGAATTAAAGCTGCTTGCTGGGACGGAAGTTTTTGGTGCTGTGAGGGCGGAAGCAAAAACAATGGTTTTTGTTTGGAATTGGATTATGAAAAACGCAATTTTAAGCGTAAAGATGAAGAAAACGTAATAGCTTCGCGCTTTGCTGTGTTTTTTGATTTTGATGACGAACAAAAACAAAAGTTAGCTGACTTGCCGAGGGATAATGATTATCTGGTTAAAACTGAATTAGCTGTGGTGTATTTGGATAAAAATACCAATCAGCTCAGTATTACCAAAGGATTGGATTTAGGCAAAAAAGATACCGTTTGGGCATTGCAGCTGAAAACCGGAGAAATCATAGAGCTTTGCCGTAAGTATCGCTCGTATGAATGTGCGTGGACGCTAGTTAAAAGCTTTGCTTATCACAACTTTAAGGGGATGAATTTTATTTCTGAAAATGAAATGAATAGCATGCTTACTACAGATATTTCAGCCGTGGAAAGTGATTTTAACAAAACTGTTGAAACGCTATTGCAACACGGAATAAATGCTGATAAGTTTGGCGGACGCTGTTGGCTAAGTGGTCCTAATAGATATGATGGCTGTGCAAAATATGCCGCGCTAAATCAGTTGGATTTTTGGCTGGGGCAAAGTGATAGTATTGACGTTGTTCCGCCGAAGCAGGATGATTTCATTGACCGTATTGTTGTGCAACATGTTAATCATGCTGTTAAAATGCCGTATCCGGTGATTTATAAGTTTGGTAAGGAGTTGCTGGCCGATGACTATCTGCGTATGGAATATCTTAATAATGTATACGGCGCAATGTTAGCTCCGCGTATGGTTGTTAAGTTGACAGCAGGTAACGGTATTGGTGATGACATACGCTTTTATGGAAAGGCTGGTTTTAAGTCAGAAATCAAACTAAATGAGATAGATACCGCGGATTATAACAACCGAGTTGTGCAAATAACCGATGCTTTAGAAAGTAATGGGGTTCATGTGGTTACATTATCAGCAAATAAAAGCGGAAAAAAAATCTCCGGTGGCAATGTTCTGTTCTTTTAACCTTGAACAAAAAAATCTCGCATTATAAAAAATGCGGGATTTTTTTATAAGTGTCTTGACAAATATACAAAATTAACTTAGTGTAAATCCGACTTTGTATATTTATGTCTAATTTTTTAAATATTTTAATATGATTGTACTTATAGAAGCAACACCAAGTTGTCCAATTGATTTTGAGTTGAATTCATCAGATGAAGTAATTGTCGTTGGGGATTATAAAAATATTCTGGAATATATTTATAATGATGGGGCATCTCCGCAAAATAAGGCTGTGTATACTCCTAAAACACCTCACTTGAAAGTGGATGATTTCTGTGGCGGCCATTTTAATGTTTCATTCCGACAAAACGGCGAAGTTGTGGTGAATGGAGCAGGGGCAGAGGTAATTAAAGAGTGCTTGAAAACAGGATGTCCTTTTAATATTGCGGATGAGCGTCTGTATTATATAGAAGAACAAATGCAAATGAAAAGAAAAATGGCTGAAGTTCAACGCAAACTCAAGGATATGGAAGACGAGCGCAATCACGCATATAGCGATTGGAAAATAGGCGAACACGAAGGAGATAATGAACCTTATTATAATTAAAGAGTTATTTCTTTCATTTTGCTAAAATTCAAAAAAAGAGGTCTATCTGTTAAGCGGATGAACCTCTTTTTTGTGTAAATAACTTGACAAAAAACAAAATAGGTTTAATATAAATTTGATTTTGTATATTTATGTTTAATTTTTAAAACTATTATATTATGGCAAGTTGTGTAGCTTTAGGCATTTTGGTCGGTTTGGTACTTTGTATGGTAATAGTTGTTTTATCGCCATTGTATGAACATATAAAAAAGTCTGAATATAACAAAAAGAAAGAACGGTTCAAAAAGTTTGAAGGGCATTTAGCTTATTTGATTTATTCACGTATGTCTAAGTGGATACGCACCGATGTAGACGACATGCAGCGTAAATTTGATGAGACTAATTCCGGTTCACTTGTTCAGGAACAGAAAACAGAGCAGTCGAAACCAGAAATTACGCCTCAAGACCGCCAAGAGCAAAAGCCGCAGTCTCTGCTTAAAAAACAAGACGAAAAACGTCAGCAAAAAGAGCAGACCGCCGCAATAAAACGATATTGGGAATCTAGGCAGCCAGAACTCAACATCTTTAGTCAGAGTTCTGAGGATACGGCTAAAAAGGCTGCTGGTATGAAGATTTTGGAAATATCTGAAGAAAACTTTTCTTTGGAACATCTGAAACAGCAATATCAGCATGTTTTGAAAGATTATATACAGCCTTTGCAAGAAAGTGAGGCAGATAAGGCACAAAAGAAAAAAGTGCTGGAGGCTGTCTTTCAGGAATTGTACGGTTGGGCAATTTAGTTTTTGATGATACATCCGTATTGTTAAAAATTGAAAATGTTAATTCACTAAATGTTGTATTAAAATTTATTGACTATGAACATTGTAATTATTACTGTATCTGCACTGGCAACAATAGCTGTTTTTTTTGAGTTTGTCAAATTGTCCGATTGGTGTCTTTTCGGTAAAACTGAATCTGCAAATTATGCAAGAGATATTTATATTTTGATTGAAAATGAAAGGCATGGTTATCTTTATAAAAAAGGTGACTGTCCGCATGATTTAAGCTGCAAATATCATAATCTTATGGAGCATTTCAAAAATCATGAGTATTATAACATAAAGGCAGAAAAACTCTTGCAGTTGGATAGTAACTTTACGGTAGATGAGCTGAACAAGCAGTGCAACGAACTTGGAAAGCAATATATTCCATCTCCGGACTATACTGATGAAAAAAATCTGGAGCTGTTGGATAAACTGTGGGAGTTATACAAAGCACGAAAGCATCTTATGAACAGAGGCTTCTGATATTAAGAAACATACTGTTCTTATGACTCTGTAATCAATAAAAACTACGGAAGTGGCTAAGCTTCTGTAGTTTTTTTGTGTAAATAACTTGACAAAAAATAAAATAGCTTTAATATAAATCTGATTTTATATATTTATGTTTAATTTTTAAAACTATTATATTATGGCAGATTCAACTTATTACGCATTAGTAGGAATTTCTTTTGGTTTTGTACTTTTTATAGTGGCTGTTATTTTGTCTGAAATGTATGAAAATCAAAAAAAGAAATACGAAAAAAAGAAGTTTGAAAAGTTTGATGGGCATTTGGGGTATTTGATATATTCCAACATGTCTAGATGGATACGTACTGACATAGATAATATGCAGCGTAAAATTGATGAAACTAATTCCGGTTCACCTGTTCAGGAGCAGAAAACAGAGCAGTCGAAACCAGAAATTACGCCTCAAGACCGCCAAGAGCAAATACAGCCATCCGCGCTCAAAAAACAAGACGACAAGCGTCAGCAAAAAGAGCAGATGGCAGCAATAAAGCAATATTGGAAGTCTGTGCAGCCAGAACTCAAAAGCTTTAGCCATAGTTCTGATGACGCGGTTAAAAAAACTGCAGGTATGAAAATTTTGGAAATATCTGAAGAAAACTTTTCTTTGGACTATCTGAAACAGCAATACCGCCATGTTTTAACCGATTATGTGCAGCCTTTGCAAGAAAGTGAGACAGATAAGGCAAAAAAAGAAAAAGTGCTGGAGGCTGTCTTTCAGGAATTGTACGGTTGGGCAATTTAGTTTTTGATGATACAGCCGTATTGTTAAAAATTGAAAATGTTAATTCACTAAATGTTGTATTAAATTTTATTGACTATGAATATTGTAATTTTTATTGTATCTGCACTGGCAACATTAGCCTTGTGTATAGTTATTGTCAAATGTTTCGGCATAAGTCTTTTTGTTAAGTCAAGAGCTGAAGATTATATAAGTAATGTTTATACTATGATTGAAAATGAGAAGAATGGTTATCTTTATAAAAAAAGTGACTGTCCGCAGGATATAAAAAGTCAATATAAACATCTTATTGGGCATTGTAAATTTGAATATCTTTACGAAGATGCAAAAAAACTCTTGCATATTGGCAGTAGTTATTCGTTAGACGAACTGAACAAAAAGTGTAACAAACTCGGCAAACAGTATATGCCATCGCCGGACTATACAGACAGTAAAAATATAGAGCTGCTGGATGAGCTGTGGAAATTATTTCAAGCCAAATATATATTATGGTCTTAGTAGTATACTGTTCATATAATGTTGTAATCATATAATGTTGTAAACAAAAAAACTGCGGAAGTGACTATGCTTCTGTGGTTTTTTTTATGTAAATAACTTGACAAAAAACAAAATATCGCTAAACTAAACGCATAATTTTATTTTTATGTATTCTTAATTTTTTTACAAGATGTATAATTGTTATTTTAGATTGTTGGTCACAATTTTATTTTGTGTTTCAATTGTTTTATTGCCATTCAGTTCGAAAAGTGACATGCTCACAATGTTCTTTATCTTTTTGTTATTAGCATTTATGAGAATGCTGATGTCTTTTTATCTTCTTTTGAAGTGTAAATTGGAAGAAGAAAAGATATGGCAAAAAGCTTATAGTCCAGCTGAAATTGAAGCTGAATTGAATAGTAAAAAAGGACTTGGTTTGATTTTATGCTGTGGCGTTCTGGTGCTGATTTTGGCTTTGATAGTTAATTGGAATGAAATTTTCAGAAATTTTTATGATTATGTGAGGTCTTTTTTTTAATTGAAACTCAAATCATTTAATTTGAAATTTATTGTCTATAAAGAACATTGGCGTTTTTATGTCGCCAATGTTTTTTTTGATTACTGTTTTTGCGGTTGTTTCAGTTAGTGAGCTGGAAAATTTTTGCCGCATTTTTGATTGTAATGTTTTGGGTTTTAATCAATGCCTTTTTACAGTTAGGTCTTAGCTATGTGTGGTATAACAAACGCATAGAGCAAATGGCTGCCGGAAGTACAGTAAAATGCCGCAATGAATCCGACTTGGAAGATGAACTAGGTTCATCCGCCGCTTTGTTGAGCTATACAGTTACAACGCTTATAGGCAGGGCAGTGCTTGTATACATTTTCTTTTGTATGTAGACTGATAAAAAAACTGTAAAATCATTAAGACTTCACAGTTTTTTGTGTAACAAAGCTTTTTTTTGATTAAGTTAATCTATATTACCAAGCAGGCGGTTTTTAACCATATCACCAACTTTTATATTGTTAGCTTTAACCTGACCAGCGTTTAGTTCCAGCACAGCGCGTGGGCGTTTCGGAGGATAAATTCCGGTTGTAGAAAACGGTTCGGCGTTTTCGTAGATATAGAAAATTTCTCCGTTTTCATCCAAAAACAACATATCCAGAGAAATAATTGTATCTTTCATCCACATGGCAACTTGCATATCCTGCGGAACAATTGTCACATCTAAAATCATTCCTGCGTTTTCGGACATAGAGCTGCGTCCCATTAAACCATGATACAAAGTCTCTTTTGTGTCAGCCACCTCAACATCATATTCATATTGTTTTTCGCCGGATTGAATAATCAATTTTTCTGTGGTGTTGTCCTTTTTTTCTGAGCAGGCAGAAAACAAAACTAAAGCCGAAAAAGCCATAACTTTTAATAACTTAAACATAATCGCTCCTTAGTCAGTATTAAACATTACTATACAGTATAAAGAAATTTTTTGCTAAATTCAATGATAAAATTTGTTATAAAATAAATTTTTAAGCTTGCCAGAAAAGCTGATTTTTATTAAAATGCCCTAAATTAACAGAGGTGGAGATATGAATATGAAAACTCTTGGAACGCTGTTTTTATCAATTTTGGTGTTATCCGGTTGCGCAGATTTGCTTAACGGACGTTTTTGCGCTTATTCTCAGACAAAAATCAGTCCGATAGTGCATACCAGAAAAATGCCGAAAATCAACCGGCTTGCCGCTGTCATTTATTTTGCCGATGGCAGTTCGAAATTAACATCTGACGAAAAGAAAATTATAGCGGAAATTGCGCAAAAGGCTAAAAAACTGAATGCTGATTTAAAAGTTATAGGTCATGCATCATCTCATACCAGACCAACTACATTGGTTGAGCATACCATGATAAATTTAGGAATTTCAGGCCGCCGCGCCGAAGCTGTGGTAAGAAGTCTGGCGCAATCCGGTGTACCTCTGCATAAAATGCGTTATGAGGCATTGTCCGACAGCAGACCGGCTGTGCCGGAAATAAACGCTAAAGCTGCGGCAATGAATCGTCGTGTCGAAATTTTTTACATTTATCAGGAATAAAAATTTTAAATGGATAATCAAAAAATATCTTTAGGAGGCAATATTTGGAAATTAGCGGCGGCTGATGACGGTTTGGTCGAAAGAATGTCGTTGTCATATAATCTGCCTGCTGTTTTGGCTCGTTTGCTTTGTGTGCGTAAAATATCATTTGATGAAGTGAATGATTTCATCAACCCTAAACTACAAAATCTGATGCCGGACCCCTATGTTCTGAAAGATATGCAAAAGGCAGTCGAGCGCGTGGCTCTCGCTGTTGAAAATAATGAAAAAATTGCGATTATCGGCGATTATGATGTTGACGGCGCCACTTCTACTTCTGAGTTGGTTCGCTTTTTTAGAGCCGTCGGAATAAATCCTCAAGTTCATATTCCGAGCCGCGAAGAAGGATATGGTCCGAGCGATTTGGCTTTCGGCGAGTTTGAACGGGAAGGCGCGAAACTCGTTATCACAATAGATTGCGGAACAACGGCGTTTGATGTATTGAATCGGGCGGCGCAGAAAGGCTTTGAAATTATAGTTATAGACCATCATGAAGCAGAGGCAAAATTACCAGATGTTTATGCGGTCATAAATCCAAAACGTTTGGATGAAGATAATCAATATCCATATTTGTCATATATGTCAGCTGTCGGTGTCGGTTTTATGTTTTTGGTGGCCTTAAACAGAAAATTGCGCGATAGCGGATTTTATAAAAATTCTCCGTCTCCTGAACTGAAAAATCTGTTGGATTTGGTGGCGTTGGGAACCGTGTGCGATGTTGTGCCTCTGTTGGGATTAAATCGAGCCTATGTTCGACAGGGCTTAAAAATTATGGCTCAGCAAAATAATTTGGGGTTAAAAAGCCTTCTCAAATCTGTTCAGACAGATAGCATGCCGACAGCATATCACTTAGGTTTTGTCTTGGGACCGCGTATAAACGCATGTGGCAGAGTAGGCGATGCGTCTTTGGGTAGCCGTTTGCTTTGCACCGAAAATGAGGCAGAGGCGCAAATGCTGGCCGAAAAATTCAATACGCTTAACGCCGAGCGAAAAGATATTGAAAACTATGTGCTATTGAAGGCTATAGAACAAATCGAAGGACAGGTGCAGGAATATCCCATAGCTTTTGCCTATGGCGATGATTGGCATCAGGGGGTGATTGGCATAGTCGCCGGAAAGCTTAAAGAACGCTATAATGTGCCGTCATTTGTGATGTCAGTTGAACCAGATGAAGTTAAAGGTTCTGCGCGTTCTATAGAGGGAATTGATTTAGGAGCCTTGATTATTGCCGCCAAAGAAAAAGGTGTGATAACCGGCGGCGGCGGTCATATTATGGCGGCAGGTTTTTCTTTGACAAAAGAACAAATACCGGCATTTAAAAAATTTGTTGGCGAATATGTTGAAGAACATTTGGGAAAAGAAAAAATTGCTCCGGTCTTAAATGTTGATTTAGCAATCGCTTTAAGCGGTGTCACAGAGAACTTTGCCGACAGTTTGTCAATGCTTGAGCCTTATGGGGCAGGCAATCCCGAACCTCTGATAATGATAAAAAATGTAAACATAAATCGGCCTAAACCCGTAGGCAGCGGACATATAAGCTGCTTTTTAGGCTCTCCGTACGGCGGAAGTTTGAAGGCCATAGCCTTTAGAGTTGCGGATAATGACATAGGTAATGCGATGCTGAATAACAATGCCGAGATGTTTGATGTGGTCGGACAAATAAAAACTGATATATGGCAGGGACGAAAAAAAATTCAGATGATTATCAATGATATTAGAAGAGTGGAATAATGAAAGAAAAAAAAATAGAAGAAGCATCAAAAAAAGTCGGCAGTAAAATTAAAAGTTATTTTTTTACCGGCATTGTCGTAACAGCTCCGGTTGCCATTACTGTTTATATGTCTTATCATCTGCTGATATGGATAAACAATGTCACAAGCCGCTTGGTTCCCCAGCAATGGTCAATCGGCGATTTTGTGCCGTACGCGGTTCCGGGTGCGGGTTTAATTTTACTGATTTTTTCTATGATTGTTATCGGTATGCTTACAACCGGTTATGTCGGTAAGTTTTTTGTGCGTCTATGGGAAGCTTTGGTGCAGAAAATGCCTATAGTATCCAGTATTTATTCACTTATGAAACAAATTTTTGAAACATTTTTATCTCAAAAAACACGCTCGTTCAGTAAAGTTGTTTTGGTAGAATATCCGCGCAGAGGGCTATGGACAATTGCCTTTGTCAGTAAAGATGAAACCGGCGGAGAAGTCGATGAAAAGATAAAAAGTAAAACACTCAGCATTTTTGTACCGACAACACCGAACCCTACTTCCGGATTTTTGATTTTTGTCCCTGAAAATGATGTGATTAAGTTGGATATGAGTGTTGAAGACGGCATAAAATATGTGATATCTTGCGGTATTGTCACACCAACAGAACTAAAGAATAAGGTGAAAAAATAATGAAAAAAATATTACTGTCAGCGTTGCTGTTTTTGAGCGTAAGACCGGCAGAAGCCGGAATGTTGACCGATTGGAAAGATTTTTTGGTCGAGGATATCAACACAATCAGATGTATTCATAACTATGATATTTATCTGCCTTTTTATGCTTGGCATAACCGTTTGACTTATGATAAAAGCCATATAGATAAATATAATGAAAACGCATGGGGTTTTGGTTTGGGAATTTCTCGTACAAACAATGAGCAAACCTGGTCCGGACTATATGCTATGGGTTTTAAGGATTCTAACTCGTATTTGGAAACATACTTTGGTTATGCTCGCCAATGGAACTGGACCGCGGGCGATGAAAATCAATGGCGAGCCGGCATCGGCTACACATTGGGACTGACACAGCGTCACGAATATGCCTATATTCCTGTGCCTTTACCTCTGCCATTGTTTGGTGTCGGCTATCGCAATATTAATGTGCAGGCGGCTTATGTGCCTGGGATTAAAAATGACGGCAACGTATTATTCGTTTTCTCGCGTTTTAGTTTTTAGTTGATTTTAAGGAGCAAAAAATATGGAACAAAAAGTGATTAAAGTCGGTAAAGTTGAGCTTGGTAATAAATTGCCGCTTGCGATTATTGCCGGTCCATGTCAAATAGAAAGCCGTGAACACGCTATTTTTATTGCTGGTAAAATGGTGGAGATTACCCAGAAATTAGGTGTTCCATATATTTTCAAGGCTTCGTTTGATAAAGCTAACCGAACTTCAATAAACGGCGCCCGCGGTGTCGGGTTGGATGAGGGAATGCGTACATTTGAAGAAATCCGCAAGCTTTATCCTGATTTACCGATTTTAACGGATATACACGAGCGCGAGCAATGTCCTATTGTGGCAAAATATGTTGATATGCTGCAAATTCCGGCGTTTTTGTGCCGTCAGACCGATTTGGTGGTGGCTGCAGCTAAAACCGGTAAAGTGGTAAATATCAAAAAAGGACAGTTTTTGGCACCGTGGGATGTGAAAAATATTGTGAAAAAAGTTGAAGATTCCGGTAATTTTAATATTTGCGTAACAGAAAGAGGAACAAGTTTCGGATATAACACTTTAGTAACCGATATGCGAGCTTTTCCGCAAATTGCCAAAGATTGCGGCTATCCGCTGATTTTTGACGCAACTCACTCGGTTCAGCAGCCGGGAGGACTCGGCGGCTGCACCGGCGGTCAGCGAGAGTTTGCTCCGGTTTTGGCGCGTGCGGCTGTGGCGGTTGGCGTGGCGGCAGTATTTATCGAAACGCATGAAAATCCGGAAAAAGCTTTGTCTGACGGACCAAACTCGATTTATCTTTCGGATATGGAAAGAGTTATTGGCGAGCTGATGGCGTTTGATAAGGTTAATAAATCTATCATTCACGAGTATTAAGCCAAAATGCAGTTCAGCGGCGAGGGATATATAATAAAGCTGAAAAATCACGGCGAAAAGTCGATGATTGCAACTTTAGTATGCCCTGAACACGGGAAAATCGTTGGTTTTATAAACGGAGCGCACAGTAAACGCAATTTAGGAGTTTTTCAGCTCGGCAACTATATTTCTTTTAATGCCTACGCTCGGGTAGAAGAAAATATGCTGAGCCTGAAAGGTATTGAGCTGATGGAATCTCATACAGCTGATTTTATGCTTGATACAGATAAGATAGAAGCTTTGTCGTCGCTTTGTCGGCTATTAGATGTATGTGTTGCCGAAAATGATAATTTAGGACGTTTTTACAAAATAATAGAAGATTTTTTTAAACATATACATAAAGATAATTGGCTGGTATATTATTCATTTTTTGAATATTATCTGCTGGATTTTTTGGGTGTCGGGCTAGATGTGAGCGAATGCGCTGTAACAGGCAAGACTAATGATTTGTCGTACATCTCGCCCAAAACCGGACGAGCGGTGTGCGCTGCTGTTGGTGAGCCGTATAAAGACAAACTCTATGCCTATCCGCACTATATTGTGGATAAAAACTATTGTCCTCAGCGCGCGGAAGTGGCCGATTTACTGAAAATGACCGGAGTTTTTTTAACAAAAAATTTTTTGTCTGGACATAACTTGCAATTACCGGAAAAACGTGCTAATTTGCTGAACGTTGTTAAAAAATATCAAATGAAAATGTAGGTGAAAAATGGTTGAAGAAAATGCCAAAATAAAAGATGTGCAACTCGGCGAAGAATTGAGCAAACGTTATCTTTCGTATGCTATGTCAACCATTGTTTCACGTTCTCTGCCGGATGTGCGCGACGGTTTGAAACCTGTTCACCGCCGTTTGATGTATGCCATGCGTCAGCTGCATTTGGACCCAAAAAACGGTTTTAAAAAATGCGCACGCGTGGTCGGCGATGTTATCGGTAAATATCACCCGCACGGCGATACGGCGGTTTATGGCGCTATGGTGCGTTTGGCGCAAGATTTTTCGGTGCGCTATCCTTTGGTTGACGGGCAGGGTAACTTTGGTAATATTGACGGCGACGGCGCCGCTGCCATGCGTTATACAGAGGCTCGTTTAACCGAATTTGCTATTGATTTGATGGACGGCTTAAACGATGATGCCGTTGATTTTATGGATACGTATGACGGCGAAGACAGCGAGCCGGTTGTGATGCCGGCAATGGTGCCAAACTTGCTGTGCAACGGTTCTATGGGTATTGCCGTGGGGATGGCGACCAATATTCCGCCGCATAATCTGAGCGAAATCAGCGACGCTTTATTGTATTTGATTGAAAATCCTGATTGCGATGACGAACCGCTGGTACGCCGCCTAAAAGGTCCGGACTTTCCGACCGGAGGAGTGATTGTTGATTCTTTTGACACTATTTTGAATAACTATAAACAAGGCAAGGGAAGTTTTCGTATCCGCGCCAAGTGGACAACCGAAGATTTGGGACACGGACAGTATCAAATTGTGGTAACAGAGATTCCGTATCAGGTGATAAAATCTAAACTGATAGAAAAAATCGCCGAATTACTTCTGAATAAAAAACTTCCGTTTTTAAGCGATGTACGCGATGAATCGGCGCAAGACGTGCGTATTGTGCTGGAGCCTAAAAACCGCACGGTGGACGCCGCCATGCTGATGGAGCAATTATTCCGCCAAACCGATTTAGAAGCCAAGTTTAATATGAATATGAACGTGTTGGATTTGGATTGCGTGCCGAGAGTGATGAGTATAAAAGAAGTGCTGCATGACTATCTGGTGCATCGCAACGCTGTTTTGCTGCGTAAAATTAAGTTCCGCTTGAGTAAAATCAATGCGCGTTTGGAAATTTTGGAAGGCTATTTAATTGCTTATTTGAATTTGGACGAGATTATCCGCATAATCCGCGAAGAAGACGAGCCGAAAAAAGTTATGATGGCGGAGTTTAAACTGACTGATAATCAGGCTGAAGCCATTTTGAATATGAAACTGCGTAACTTGCGCAAGCTTGATGAAGAACAGATTAACGCCGAACATTCCGATTTACTGGAAGAAAAAGCCAATCTGGAAATATTGCATAATGATGAGGCGCAGCGCTGGAAGGCTATTGCCGAAGAAATTAAAAAAACTAAAGAAAAATACAGTAAAAAAACGGCATTGGGACGTCGCCGCACCGAATTTGCCGAAGCTCCGGCGGATATAGATGTTCCGGTGGAAGCGTTGATAGAAAAAGAACCGATTACGGTTATTTTGTCGCAAAAAGGCTGGATACGCTGCATAAAAGGTCATGCCGATTTGAACGATGAGTTTAAGTTTAAAGACGATGACGCGTTGCTCTATGCTTTGCATGCGCAGACTACGGATAAAATTGTGTTGCTGGATAACAAAGGCAAGTTCTTTAACATTGCCGCTAAAGATATTCCAAGCGGCCGCGGTTTTGGTCAGCCGGTGCGCCTGATGATAGATTTGGCAAACAATGACGATGTTGTGGCAATGTTTGTATATGAGGCTGGAACAAGCTATTTGATTGCTTCGGACAAAGGCTATGGCTTTATTGTTGATGAAAATCATTTACTGGCGCAAACTCGTAACGGGCGTAAAATTATGAATGTCGCCGATGATGAAAATATGAAATTTTGCTTGCCGATGACCGGAGATTATGTGGCTGTTGTTGGTGAAAATCGTCGTTTACTGGTGTTTAAAGCCGAGGAAATCCCAACTATGGCGCGCGGTCACGGTGTGTTGCTGCAAAAGTATAAGGACGGCAATATATCGGATATTCAAATTTTCAAAGGCGAGGACGGTTTCAGCTATAACCGCGCCGGAGGAGTCAGTACCGAAAAAGAGCTTATCGGCTGGCTGGGACACCGGGCGCAAATCGGTAAAGTCGTACCGTTCGGTTTCCCAAAGAACAACAAGTTTTTGAAATGAAACAATAAATTTTATTCAGCCTGAATGTTTTTTAATGTAGATTAAATCTTGTTGTAAATTCCCCTTGTTGCTCTATAAAAAGCAATAAGGGGAAAAACGTCAAAATTCTAATGATATATTACAATACGCGTTGGAGCTTTCACAAATTTTACAAGCCTCGTGAATTTCTTCCAATGAGGCTTGGGCAACGCATTTTATTTTCTCGTTGCAATAACTATCGCCATAAAACCATATACTTCTTCCGGTACCCCAAGCTGATGTTCTAACCGCAAAAACGACAGAGTGTAAAGGTTGTCCGAGATTTTGAAAAATAGAAACACATAGTTTGCTTGAAAAAGCCGGTGAAAAAAAGGTATCTTTTTTTGAAACTCCTCCGATGTAAAAATTTATTACTAATCTGTTATTGCGAGAAAATATATCAATCAAATTATTTTGACCATCTTTTAAACTTTTCCAACCTTCATCATTGATAATCCAAGTTTGCGGTACTAAATTTGCAGCTTGTACATAATCATAAACAGGAACCATAGTATTATCGGAACTGAGATATTTAAGGTCATTAAGGTGTTCAAGCAATCCATAAATTAAGTAACTGTATTCTTCAATGAGTTTATTGCTTTTATATTTTTCCATGGCTTTGGAGTAACCGGCAATCCCACCGACGCTTAGTACAGCGATTATAGCAAGTACGCCGAGCATTTCTATCATGGAACGGCCTATTTGATTATATTTCATAATAACTTCCTTTCACATTGAAATTACAACAAAAAAGCCGCCGATAAGGCAGCTGGAAGTTCGTAACTACTTACTGTAAAATAGTGTAGCATATTAGCTAAAAGATAACATATTTTGCTACCTTCCAGCCGTTAAAGCTAGAAAATTTAACGTCCTAAAGACGTACAGTAATGAGGCTACGACACCCCAGACAGACTATTGCCTATCCAAAAGTCATTTTAACGAAATATTACATAAAAGTAAAGATGTTTTTCTTATTACAGCACATTGTTTTAGTAGTTGACTTATGGCGTAAGGCTGGTATAGAATAAATGCTGTAATTAAACTAATTTAAGAGGAAAGAAAGATGAAAAATAAGCTAAGCAAAGGTCTCTCTCTCTCTCTGCAAATCCTGAACATCTGATTAAAGGCGCTTTTTCTGCCGTTCAGCACGTTTTTACAGGGTTTGGCAGAAAAATTGATACTTTCGGAAATAACACATTAAAAAATAAAATAACAGGCGGCACGTTTCCGCGCTTTTCCACCTCCACTTGCAACGTCATTCTTCGCCGGTACTCCCTGCCGGAAGTACCATGGCGGAGAATCCATAATGTCATTGCGTATGCAATGGCAAGTTGCTGGATAACAAAGGCAAGTTCTTTAACATTGCCGCTAAAGATATTCCAAGCGGCCGCGGTTTTGGTCAGCCGGTGCGCCTGATGATAGATTTGGCAAACAATGACGATGTTGTGGCAATGTTTGTATATGAGGCTGGAACAAGCTATTTGATTGCTTCGGACAAAGGCTATGGCTTTATTGTTGATGAAAATCATTTACTGGCGCAAACTCGTAACGGGCGTAAAATTATGAATGTCGCCGATGATGAAAATATGAAATTTTGCTTGCCGATGACCGGAGATTATGTGGCTGTTGTTGGTGAAAATCGTCGTTTACTGGTGTTTAAAGCCGAGGAAATCCCAACTATGGCGCGCGGTCACGGTGTGTTGCTGCAAAAGTATAAGGACGGCAATATATCGGATATTCAAATTTTCAAAGGCGAGGACGGTTTCAGCTATAACCGCGCCGGCGGAGTCAGTACCGAAAAAGAGCTTATTGGTTGGTTGGGACACCGCGCGCAGATTGGAAAAGTTGTTCCATTCGGATTTCCTAAAACAAACAAATTTTTCAAATAAAATAAAAAAGTCTGCATTCTGTGCGCAGATTTTTTTTAAATTATAATAAATCTGTGCTTGACAAAAATTAACAATATAGCTACTCTGACACATACAGAATGTATTATTAACTTTATATTTTTATTTATGGGACAGTTATCTAAATTTGCGACGCCTATGCCTTTGGTATATGCTCATGGCAACAATCTTTTGATTGTTTCGGAATTGGATTTGTCAAATAAGGACAGTCTGATTGGTATTAAACTGGACAGATTTACCTTGTCTTTAACGCAGGACAGGGTTTCTTGGTATAACGCCTATTGGATGATTGAGCAGAATTGCTTGCTGCACAAAACTCCGCGTTTGCCTGATGAAACAGACTGCTACGATATGATGCGCAATGTCGATAGAATCAATGCTACATTGCAAATTATCAAAGAACAGGGGATAAAGGCCGATTTGCTTGATGTAAATGGTATTTATTGGCTTCGTAATGAGTTTTCTCATATTAAATCATTTGCCTATATGATGAGAGAGAGACTTAAAACTTTGCGCGACAAGTTTGATGAAGATTCTTGTCTGGCAAGAGTGATTTGGTACAACTGATTTTTCAAAAACTTTCGGTATATTCAAATACCGGAAGTTTTTTTGTAGACAATCATAAAATGTTATTTTTATCAAAATAACCCGTTTTTAACTATGTCTTTGCCAAATTTTTGTTCCAATTCATCTAAAACCTTGCTTATTTTATCATCGTGATATTCCGGTTCGGCAAATAAAAACGGTTGAAAATCGGAACGGCTGAGCAGATGTTCCAGCATTACGCCGCTGCTGCGATATAAAACATTCGGAAGATATATTTTAGGCAACAGGCTTTGCGCCGCATTAAACAATTCTTGCTCTCCGTTGCAGGGTTGCGGTAATTTGGCATAAGTGCTGTAGACCTGAAAATCTTTGGTTCTTAACATAATTCCTACGACATTGCAAAAACAATCTTCTTCACGCATTTTACGTCCGGCGCAATGAACATGATGTTTTATAGAAGCGCGCAAGACAGCCATATCAGAAGTGAATTTACTTAAAAAAGAAGTGCTTTGAATAGATTTCGGCAGACTTTTTAGAGTTTTAATTTTGTTTACGGCGTATCCTTGTAATTCATATTTAAGATTCAGGCCATTTATACCCAAATTTTTACGTATCCAGCTATCATTTTGTTTTATAAATTCCAAACAGTTGAAAATTCCGTATATTTTCATTTTAGCTGTATTTTTCTGTCCAAAACCGCACACATCTTCAAGCGAAGTTTTTTCTAAAACAGATAATAGAGACGCCTGATTGATTAAGTAAACACCGCCGTTGTTTTTAGCTTTATCACTAGCCAGCTTAGCCAATAGTTTTGAACTGCTAACCCCGACAGAAACCGGAATTTTGCATTTATTCCAAACAGTTTGCCGTATATCTGTTGCCAGTTCGGTAAAATCTTTTTTATACAGTTTATCCAAGCCTTGCAGATTTAAATAAGCTTCATCTATAGAACAAACCTCTACATCGGGTGTAAATTCTCTTAAACAATTCATAACTTTCGCGGAGTATTCTTCATAACGTGAATGCCGTCCTTTCAGATAAATTGCGGATGGAAATTTTTTTTTAGCCATAAAATATGGTTCGCCCATTTTTATTCCCAAAGTTTTAGCTTCTCTTGAACGAGAAACTACACAGCCGTTTCCGCCTGATATAACGCATAATGCTTTACCTTGTAAATCGGGATTATCAGCCTGTTCGCAAGAAACAAAAAAACTATCGCAGTCCACTAATGCAATTTTTGACATGTTACACCTATGTTCTAATTTTGTTCTATAATAAACAGAATATAGCGGATGTCAAGTTTTGTTTTATTTTTGTATAAATATTCATTAAATATATCAATAAATCAATAAGCTATTGTGTGTCAAAAAGTGTGTAAAAAAAACGACCGTTTAAAATGGACAGTTTTTAGGCTGTTTTTTATAGTCTAGCAAAGGTTGCCGGAATTTGCAATAACTTTTTATATTTGCGATGTTTTTTGTGGTTTTGTAAGAATTATCAGCGTCTTATTCTGAGTGTGTAAAAATAACGGTCGTTTTTTTTACACAATTGAGGAGGAATAAGATGTTTGATGGTATAGAATTTTTCAAAGGAAAGAGCAGAGGTGAGGGTTCTGGAGTGCTTTGCGTTGCTCGCAATGACGTTTGCTCTGCCGGTCGGTCAATGATAGAAATGCTCGGCGTATTGGCAATTGTCGGCGTGTTAAGCGTTGGCGGCATCGCCGGCTACTCCAAAGCGATGGAAAAGTTTAAGCTTAGTAAGGCTCTGGATGAATACAGCTATCTTATTTATGGGTTGCTGGAACACTTAGATGAAATTAAATATTCCACTAAATCAGGAGATGGAAATGCTACTCCTGTTGTGGAATTAGCTAACAATTTGAATTTGGTTCCTCCGACATGGACAATGATAGCAAACAATCTTGATGTTCGTCATAAAAATTTATTTGAAGACCCATATAACAATCTTTTATCTATTTACTCAAAAGACGGAAATTTGCGTTTTGATTTTATTTTAGGCGGTTCGCAATTTCCGGACGAAGGCTCTTGGATAACTGAAAATTTTTCAACCAAATTCTGTATGGAATTGGTAAACAATGTTGTCAAACCATTGCATTCTTCTTTGGAATTTTTATTTTTTTACAGGTCAAAAGGAAGCTCATCCACTTTTTATGGTGATAAAAAGTGTTCTTCCGGCCGCAAATGTTTGAGTGATATCAGTATAAAAGAAGTGTATGATAATTGCAAACGTTGCTCAAAAAAAGAAGTTTGTTCCGTAACTATAGACTTTTAAATTGTATATATTAAATTTTTTTCAAAAAAATGTCTTATACACTTGCATAGGCAAAAATCGCTCCCTATATACATTTTTAGAAATGAAAAAGGAGGATTTAAAATTATGAGTAATAAAGTTATAGGTATTGACCTCGGTACAACAAACTCTTGCTTTGCCGTTATGGAAGGCAAAGATGCAAAAGTTTTGGAAAACTCCGAAGGCGCACGCACAACGCCGTCTATGGTTGCTTTTACAGATACTGAGCGTTTGGTTGGTTATCCGGCAAAACGTCAGGCTGTTACCAATCCGGAAAATACCTTGTTTGCTATTAAAAGATTGATTGGCCGTCGTTATGATTCGGCAGAAGTAGAAAAATTTAAGGAACATTGTCCGTTTAAGATTGTTCCGGGTGACAATGGTGATGCTTGGGTAGAAGTTAAAGGGCAAAAATATGCTCCGTCTCAAATTTCGGCTATCGTTTTGCAAAAAATTAAGGAATATGCCGAGAGCTATTTGGGCGAAAAAGTAGAAAAAGCTGTTATTACTGTACCGGCTTACTTCAACGACTCTCAGCGTCAGGCTACTAAAGACGCCGGTAAAATTGCCGGATTGGAAGTTTTGCGTATTATCAACGAGCCGACAGCTGCCGCTTTGGCTTATGGTATGGATAAAAAAGCTTCCGGCACAATCGTTGTTTATGACCTCGGCGGCGGTACATTCGATGTTTCTATTTTGGAAATCGGCGACGGTGTGTTTGAAGTTAAAGCTACAAACGGCGATACATTCTTGGGCGGTGAAGACTTTGACCAACGTATTGTCAACTATTTGGCTGATGAGTTCAAAAAAGAAAACGGCATTGACCTGCGCGGCGACAGACTTGCCTTGCAACGTTTGAAAGAAGCTGCTGAAAAAGCTAAAATTGAATTGTCTTCAACAACTCAAACAGAAATCAATTTGCCGTTTATTACTGCGGATTCAACAGGTCCTAAACACCTGAACATCAAATTAACCCGCGCTAAATTGGAATCTTTGGTCGATGATTTGATTGAAAAAACAGCTATTCCTTGCCAGAAAGCTTTAGCCGATGCCGGATTAAAAGCCAGCGACATCAGCGAAGTTATTTTGGTCGGCGGTATGACTCGTATGCCGAAAGTTCAAGAAAAAGTTAAAGAAATTTTTGGACGCGAACCGCATAAAGGCGTAAACCCTGATGAAGTTGTGGCTGTTGGTGCAGCTATTCAAGGCGGCGTGTTGATGGGCGATGTCAAAGACGTGTTGCTGTTGGATGTTACCCCATTGTCTTTGGGTATTGAAACTTTGGGCGGCGTGTTTACTCGTTTGATTGACCGTAACACCACTATTCCGACCAGAAAATCTCAAGTATTCTCTACAGCCGAAGATGGGCAAACAGCTGTGACAATCAGAGTGTTCCAGGGCGAGCGTGAAATTGCCGCACACAACAAATTGCTTGGCCAGTTTGATTTGGTAGGTATTCCGCCTGCACCTCGCGGTATGCCGCAAATTGAGGTAACTTTTGATATTGACGCCAACGGTATTGTAAACGTATCGGCCAAAGATAAGGCTACCAACAAAGAGCAAGCCATTCGTATTCAGGCTTCCGGCGGTTTGAGCGATGCCGAAATTGACCAAATGGTTAAAGACGCTGAAGCCAATGCCGAGTCTGATAAAAAGCAAAAAGAATTGGTAGATGCTAAAAACCGTGCCGAAAGTCTGGTTCATGAAGTTGAAAAGAACTTGAAAGAATTTGGCGACAAGGTTGCCGAAGCTGATAAAAACAGCATTACAGCCGCTGTCGATGCCGTAAAAGCCAGCATGGAAAAAGAAGACCTTGAAGACTTGAAGTCCAAGACCGACGCTTTGATGCAGGCTTCTATGAAACTGGGAGAAGCTATGTATAAAACACAGCAGGCTCAAGGCGCTCAAGGTGCGGCACAGGGTGCTGATACCGGTGCGGCTTCCGGCGAACAGCCAAAGAAAGATGACAACGTAGTTGACGCTGATTTTGAAGAAGTTAAATAACGTTGCTTTGTTAAAGAAAATATCCGTTTCAGCAATGAAACGGGTATTTTTTTTTGCTTGTTGACATTTATCCTGAAAAACATATACTAAGCTAAATGTTAAATTTTTAATTCTTAATTTTTATGACAAACAATATTATTAAATTTTCGCAGAAAAACATCCCGAAAATTAAAGCCGGTATGTTTTGGTATGATGACGACACTTTTTCAGCTGATTTAATTGCAGATAAAAAAGTTAAAGCCGTCGTTGAGTTGGTGGATACGAGCTTAGGTGTTGTTTATGGCGACATTTTAATACCTGATAAAAAAATGAAGTGGGCTAAAGCTGAAAAATATATTGAATTTTTCAACGAATATACCCGAACGGATGATTATTGGGTAAGAAAGGTTTTGTGCGAATATATGGTAAGTATATTTGCAGAAGATGACATGCAGCGCTACATTTTTGAATTTGTCAGAAGTAAGCACGTTGGTTCGCCAAATGCAAAAATCTGTTTATATGATGATTTTCAGTATCTTGATGTAAAATCTTCTGCCTATAAAATCAAAGCGGCTTTTGAAAAATTGCATAAAACTTCTCGTTTTGATAAAGTGAAAGGCTTTTTCAAAATAGCGCGGAAAAGAAATTATTGGACTGAAACAGCCGGAAAAAGAGAACGGTGGAATTTGGCTTTTGTACCGTCCATTGCCGGAAGAAAAATGTATGTTCGTCCGGTTTTGGCAATGGCTGTTTTTGAGTGGTAAGTAATAAACAGTTCTGAAATTTGATTTTCAGAGCTGTTTTTGCTTAAAAATTGAACATTGCGCTGAAAAAATCTTGTAATGGCGTGAAAAAAATCGTTATTCAGGCAACAAAATAATGTGAAACTTGTCACAGACACAGCAGACTCCCAAAAAGTAATGAGCATATTAGACTTTTGTACAGGTTATTAAAAAAAAGATTGCTTTATATAATAATATATTATATATTCTCTATTAAGAGCTTATTTTGCGGTGTGATATGTGCCGCTTAACTGTCGCAAGTTAATAATTCAGAGAGCTTTTAATATTCCCTTAAAGGGAATACATCTCCAACAGCGGGGAGTCTTACATATATGTACAAAAAGTGTTAATCGGTTCTGACACTTTTAAAGATGTAAGAAATCAATCTGAATTATGATTTGCGAACTCCCCGACCTTTGCGGGTAATTTTTAAAAGTTACTTATGTAGTGCAAAATATAAGGAATATGTTTTATCAGGCAGTAGGGTAAAATCAATTTTTTATCCGTTTTTTTATATTTAAATTAGCTTATGGTGATTTTATGAATTTAGGAACAGACAAAGTAACTCCCTTGTTTTTGCATATTTTTATTCCAACATTGCTGGGAATGGTCAGCATTTGCGCTCTGACAGCCATAGATGGAATGTTTGTCGGTCACAGTATTGGCAGTGATGGTATTGCCGCGGTTAATATAACAGCTCCGCTGTTTATGATATTTACGGGTATAGGACTTATGTCTGGCATTGGAAGTTCGGTAGTGGCCTCGCTGGCTTTAGCTAATGGAAAAATAAAAGCTGCGCGCATAAATGTAACACAATCTATGTTGTTTGTTTCAATTTTTTCTTTAATATTATCAGGTTTAATATTTGTTTTTCCGGATAAAACTGCTTATTTATTGGGCGCTTCTGATACTTTGCTGGATTATGTTAAGACCTATTTACTGTGGTTGTTGCCATCATTTCTTTTTTTAATGTGGTCGTCATTAGGATTGTTTATCATTCGTTTGGACGGCGCGCCCAAACTTGCTATGTGGTTTACGGTTATAGAAGCTGTTACCAACACATTTTTAGATTGGCTTTTTATGTTTCCTTTGAAATTGGGGATTATGGGGGCCGCGTTGGCTTCTACAATATCCATAATTATCGGAGGAACTTTGGCGCTCGGTTATTTACTTTATAGGGCAAAAACTCTGCGGTTATGTCCAATCAGACGTTTTTCATTGTTTTTCAGTTGCATAGCCAATCAATGCCGTATCGGCTCATCGGCGATGCTTGGAGAAGGCGCAATGGCTGTTTTGATGTTTGTCGGAAATCAGATTTTTATGCAATATTTAGGAAACAATGGTGTCGGAGCGTTTGGCGTATGCTGTTATTATACACCTTTTGTATTTATGGTTGGCAATGCCGTTGCGCAATCCGTTCAGCCGATAATCAGCTTTAATCACGGAATTTCAGAAACGGCGAGAGTTCAATCGGCCATAAAAACAGCGTTACAGACATCTTTATTATTCGGGTTGCTGACAACATTTATATTTATGTTTTTTCCGGATGTTTTGGTTGGTTTATTTTTACAAACGGAAAATCCGGCAGCCGAGCTTTCAATATCCGGTTTTCCTTATTTTGCCATCGGTTTTACATTTTTTATCTTAAATCTTACTTCCATAGGCTATTTTCAGAGCCTTGAAAAAATACAACAAGCTGTGCTTTTTGCGATATTGCGCGGATTTGTTTTTTTGGTTCCGTCATTTGTTTTGTTGCCAAAAGTTTTGGGCATACAAGGAATTTGGCTGGCGATGCCTATGTCAGAATGCTTGACTTTTGCTATGATTGCGCTGTATTATCTGAAACAGCATTATCAGCAGAGAACGGAGAAAAAATGAGGGTTTTGCTATCAATAAAACCTAAATATGCTGAAAAAATTTTCAGCGGTGTAAAACGTTACGAGTTTCGTAAACAGGCATTTAAAAAACCTGTGGATGTTGTTGTTTTATACGCGACTAAACCGGTTGGCAAAATTGTCGGAGAATTCAGGCTTAAAAGCATACTTCAAGGTTCTCCGGATGAAATTTGGCAGAAGACAGCGCAATTTTCGGGAATCAGCCGTGATTTTTTTGATAGATATTATAAAAATCATAAACGAGCGTATGCTTTAGAAATTGAACACCCCGTACAATATAAAAGACCTATAAAACCTTTTGAATTTATGGCTGATTTTACGGCTCCGCAAACATATAGATATATTCCGTGAAATTTGTTGACGATAAAAATAAAATTTGGTAATATCAGCGAAAATGAAAGATTTGTGATGGAAAAAATACCGCATTTACATCAACATGAAAATGAAAAACATCTGCAAGATGTGCCGGATGAAAAAGCATTTATCCGTACGGCTGAAACTTTTCAGCTGATTTCTGACGCTACGCGTCTAAAAATTTTGTGGCTACTGTGTCATAACGAAATTTGTGTAAATAATATAGCCGTATCGCTCAATATGAGTTCTCCAGCGGTTTCGCATCATTTGCGTCTGCTGAAACAAGCCGGACTTATTGAAAATCGCCGCGAAGGCAAAGAAATGTATTATAAGCTGACTGCAACGGCCGAGGCTGCTTTGCTTCACCGCGCGCTGGATGATATATTGGACATCAAATGTCCGCTTTAGAAAATGAAAAATCTTCGGCTTTATATAAAGGCGAAGATTCTTTGATTATCCTAACAAAATTAGTATTCATAACGTACTTCCCAACGGAAATCGGACGGCTCTTTAGGGCAAAAATAATAACCTAAAAGCTGATGATTTTCAGCTAAAATACGCCAATTACCGGGAATTGTGGAATTAATTTCCAAAACAGGAACTTTGTCTATCGACCATACAGACTTATTGCTGTACTTACCGTTGAAGGTCATAGAATGTGTGTTGTGACTGACTCGTTTGCCTTTCACACACTTTAAAGGAATAACTTTGTTTTCCTTTAATTCATTAAGTTCAATTTTTTTAGCCATAATTATAAAATATTAGTGAAACAAAATAATTTAAAATACTTAGTATATATAGTTTCCTAAATTCAAAATGTAAAGAACTTTCGGTGTTTTTATTCAGAATGCGTTTCTGCGTGGTGATTAAAAAAATTGTCAGTTTTGTTTTTTGTTTTTTTTCCAAGCTTCTTCGGTCATTTCTTTGCTTTCATCCCAAAGTTCTTCAGATTTTTCTGAAATTTTATGGGCCATTTTTTGTGAATTTTCTTTAGTTTTATCCCATAATTCTTCAGCTTTTTCCGTGAAGTTATCTTTAGCAGTATGTAATGTTTCTTTAGCTCTGTTTAAATTATGTCTGGTTTGGTTTTGCATTCTAACATCTCCTTTCTGATGTATTTGCGTTGTTTTTTGGATAGCGGCCGTAGTTTGTCTGACTTGCAAAATAGATTGCTCGGCTGTAGGCGTATAATTTTTTTCCTGTAAATTCAATTTACGCCCTGTATAGCAGACCAAACCAGCCAAAACAACCACGGTCAGCGTTTTATATAAAATGCGCATAATTTTTTCTCCTTTGACTATTCTGGAAAATATATAAATACTGCTGTGCATATTTTTATCTAATAAAAAGGTTAGGCCGTTTTTATTAAAAACTGTGCAAAAGTTGCGGCAAGTGTATACTTTTGTTCAATTTTAGTTAGAATAAACTTGTTTGATATACTTTTAAAAGGAGCGTAATATGAAAAAAATTTTAAGTACATTAGCGGTTTTGTCCGTTGTATGTTTAGCCGGCACAGCTCACGCTGTAGACAGTACAGGAGGTTGCGGCTTAGGCTCTATGGCTTGGCGCGGTCAAAGCGGTGTGATTCCTCAGTCTTTGGCTATGACAACTAACTCTTGGTTTTCTAACACTATCGGTGTAACAATGGGAACTTCCGGCTGCGACCCTAACGGTCGTGTAACAGGCGGTACAGGCCGTATGACTTTGGCCTTTTTGCAAGATAATATGGAACAGTTTGCTATGGACGCTGCTGCAGGACATGGTGAAACTATTGAAACTTTGGCCGGCATTTTGGATGTTGACAGCGAAACCTTAGGTAAAGAAGTTCAACAAAAGTTTGCTTATATTTTCCCTAATGACAATGTAGAGGCTGCTGATGTGGCTTTGAAAGTTATGGAAATTGCCAGAGCTTAATTTCTAAAATACGGGGAGAGCCGTTCTGTTACCGAAAATAATTTTACGGTGAAAAAAGAACGGCTCTTTTGTTTTGTATATGTATAAGTTTTTGATTTTTTTGAGTGCTTTATGGTGGTGCAACGCGGCAATGGCGGCGGAAATTCCGGCGTATGACGAGGCGTGGCTTAAATTGTTGCATTATCATAAAACGCTCGGCGGCTATCGTGGTTTGGTAGAAAATCAGGATTTTTATATAAGTCCGGACGGACGGGAAAATCCCATTGCAGAATTTGAGGCGGAAATTAAGGCTTTTGCTGATGGAGCAGAAAAGTGCCGTTTTCCGGCAAGATTCAATTATTTGAAACAGTTGGGAAAAGTGCAGGGTGATTTAAAAAATTGCAATGATTATCAGCAATTTATGCAAGATGTGCGTCCGAATGGTATTACTATTTTGTTTACCAATGCTTATATGAGTAATCCGGCTTCGTTGTTCGGTCATACGCTGGTGCGTATAGATACGGCGCGCAAAGGGACGCAAATGTTAGCGCACGGTTCAAATTTTGGGGCGGATTCCGGAACAGAACACGGTGTTATGTTCGCACTCAAAGGCTTATTCGGCGGATATCTTGGAGTATATAGCGTCAGTCCGTATTGGGAAATAATAAATACCTACAATAATATCGAAAATAGAGATATTTGGGAATATAATCTTAATTTAACAGATGAAGAAAAACAAAAGTTTGTCGACCATCTTTACGAAATGCGGCAAGCCAAAATCCGCTACTATTTTTTAAGTAAAAACTGCTCGTATCTGATTTTGGAATTACTGGAGGCGGTGCGCCCGAGTTTGGAGCTGACCAGACAATATCCGGCGTGGGTAATTCCGTTGGATACGCTCAAAACAATCAATAACGAGCCGAATTTGGTTAAGTCACAAAACTATCGTCCGGCGCGCTATACGCAAATTCAAAATTTGATAAAAGCAATGAATAAGCAACAATATGCCGCATTTTTGCGCGGTATAAAAGAATATGATTTTACGGCGGAAAATTTATCAGATGAGGAAAAATCAGCTGTTTATGAGGCGATTTATCAATATTTTCAATATGAATACACCGCTGGAAATATGCCGCTGAAAGAATATCGAAAGGCTAGTTTCGGCGTGTTGCGCAAACGCAGCGCTTTGCCGATTGGGGAAAAAGTTCAGCCAGTTGGTGAAAATCCGGCGTTGTCGCACGATTCTATGCAAATATCATTCAGCGGCGGGGCGGAACGCCATAAAAGCTTTGAAGAAGTGGAAATCCGTCCGGCTTATACGGCGTTGACAGATAGCAGTTTCGGATTGGTTAAAGGGGCGGAAATCAGCGTGATGTCCAGCAAATGGCGCTATTATAACCAATCTCACAAAACTGTTTTGCAAAATTTTGCGCCGATAAAAATTAAATCCTTAGTGCCGGCGGGCAGGGTGTTTGACCCGATTTCTTATGCCATCGGTGCGGAAATTAAACGCGATTATAATCCGCAGAATTATGATGAAGGTTATGTCGGTTACGGCTATGGCGGAGTAGGTAAAACCATTGCGTTTCCGGCAAATATTTGGCTTTATGGTTTGCTGAAAGTTAACGGTGCGTACGGCGGTTTTATTCCGCACAACAGCTGGGGCGGATTGGCGCCGGAAATTGGAATTTTAAAAGATTTTGGCGCGGTGCGGCTGCATTTTAACGCCGAAAAAACATGGGCTACCCGTAAATTCGGCGACAGGCTGATTTATAAAGCTGCCGCTTCGCTAGGTATAACGGATAATTTATCGCTGGAAATCGGCTATGAGGGAAGTCACAATATTGGCCGCAACAGCGAAAGCTGGCAGCTTTGGCTGCAAAAAAGCTTCTGAAATTTCTTGACAAAAATTACAAAATAGGATAAATAAAAGACATAATTTTATTTTTATGTGTAACTTAAATTATTTGGCTTATGAATTTTTATCGTAATTTTATGGCTAAGCATGAGGAAAAAATTTCCGGCTTTGAAGTTCTTTTAATGCTTGTTATTACCGCATTTTTAGGAGAAATGTTTATTTTTTCCTTGTCTGTGGCGGATAGAACATCTAGCTTGGTTCTTTTTGTGATGCTTGTTTTAAGCTTGGCGTCTGTTCATTACTTTTGGGTGTTTTTGGCAGACTATAAACAGTTTGGCAAGGATATTGATGAGGCCTGTAAGCAAGCAGAAAAGAAATGGGGCGAGGCTAAGAAAAAATTTGAAAAAGAAAAGGATGCTGAATTTAGGATTGCATTTAGAAAAATTAAGCTGGATGTGGTTAAGTTTTGTATCTGTTTTCTGCCCGTAGGTTTGCTCGGGTATAAAGTTGACTGGTTGCCGATTTTTCATAATGTAAATGAATGGCTGAATGTACTGAGCAATATCTTTGTTGGAATTTTAAACTAAATTTAAAAACTGCGGAGATATAACAATTTCCGCGTTTTTTTATTTTAAAACTTGACAAAATATCAAAATATCTTAGAGTAACTGACATAGTTTTATTTTTATGTATAATTTAAATTATTAAGGTATGAAAAATGTTTTATATGTTTTATTTGTTGGATGGCTTATATATTTAGGCATTCCTATGCTGTTTGTCACAAAATTTGGCATTATAGCATTGTTTATTTTTTCTTTTTGTCTTTCGATGTTTATCGTTAGGCTAATTAAAAATAATGAAAAGTACGAGCTGTATTCGGATATTTATGATAAAATAGAAGCTGCTCGAACTGATTGTATAGATTCAGAAACAAAGATTAAGGAAATTTTGGACGAATATAATCTTAATATTGACGCATTTAAAATTGTCGGTTTGGAAATATTGAACAGAAAGTCGGAGGCGCGTACTGCTTCTGTAGATAATGAACATGCGATTCTATATACTTTGTTACTTGGGTCGTTATTTGTATTTCCGGCTATGATTGATGAGCCTTTTACGATTATAAATAAATTTTGGGAATCTGTGATATTTTAGAACAGAGTGATAAAAAACGTGAAAGCGATAAAGTTTTTGCCGTTTTTATATATAAATCCATGCAGAAAAGAGAGATTTATCAGTTTGGCTGAAAAATCTCTTTTTTTGTGCAATTATCTTGACAAAAAAACAAAGATATGTTTAATATAAAATGAATTTTGTATATTTATGTTTAATTTTTAATTCTTTTTTATTATGATTGTAAATATTAATGCAAGTGCTGATAGTCCTGTTTATTTTGAGCTGAACGAAGCTGATGAAATTGTTATCGTCGGTGACAAAAAGGATGAGCTACTACGTTATTATATGGGTAAAAGTTTAAATGGACCTGAAATAAAACATCCAACAAGACCGAAATTGTGTGTTGATGACTGTAAGGATTGGCATATTATCGTTACATTTAGATGCACTCAGAATGTTATGGTTAATGGTCTAGTTGCCGAGTTAACTAATGATATTGTAGTTCATGGTTTAGTTGCTGAGGTAATTAAGGAGTGTTTAAAAAAAGGTTCTTCATTTGATTACAAAGATGAAAATTTGCATTTTGTGGATGAACAAATACAGTTAAAAAGTAAGGTTGATATTCTTGAAAGATGTGTTAGACGTCTCGCAAAAATGCAAAATAAGGTTAATACTATAGAAGGTCATATTGCTGGTTTTGCGCAAATGCAAAATAGAATTAACACACTTGAAAACTGTGTGAAACGTCTTGCGCAAATGCTTAATAAGGTTAATACTAACAGACGCTCTATTGCAGGTAATATTGATATTCTTGCACGTAAACTCAAGGATATTGAAGATGACCGTAATCACGCATACGATGATTGGCAGAGTTAAATTTGATAATGAGCCTTATTATAACTAATAGCTTTTTACCATGTATTTATCTAAATTCAAAGAAACTGTGAAGTCATTATGATTTCACAGTTTTTTTTGTTTAAAATGATTGACAAAAATTAAAAGCATCGCTAAACTAAATACATAATTTTATATTTATGTTTAATTTTTAATTCTTTTTTATTATGAGTGCAGAATTTTGGAATTATGTTACAAATCATCATTTGGATGTTTTTGTATTTGTTGCAATGTGTGTAATGTTTTTTTCATGTCTGCTGTTAACAATTTTATTTTTTGTTTTTAAACAAAATTATAAATGCAAGCAGCAGGAAACGGAAGGTAAACTTCTTGAGGCAGAGCGCAAGCAGCAAGAAGCGGAAAGCAAACTTCTTGAGGCAGAACGCAAGCAGCAAGAAATCAACCAGCAGTTTCAACAAGCCAGGAAAAAACTTTTTGAGTCTGAAAAACTTCGCTTTAGCATGGTCGGAATTCCCGGAGATGAATATTGGAAAAGCGCCATTTCTAAATACGAAATATTTAGAACGTATGACGATTTTAACGATGAAAGCAAAATGAAGCGCCAAGCTATCGCTCTCCAAATTTTTAAAATGCCGAACAAAGAGTTTACAAAGGCTGAATTGTACAAACAATTTAAGCAGTTGTATAAGGACTATATTGGCATTTTGCCTGGTTATGATGTCATGAAGCCTGCCAAAGAATATATATTGAAATCTATTTATACCGAATTGTACTTTAGTGTAAGTTAATACATTACTTAATAGATATTACCCCGAATTTACAGGTGAATATCTATAGAAAAGCCAACTTTCAGGCTTTTTCTTATTGCTGCAATACGTTATATTGATTTTCAATAGTTCTCATTTTAAATTATTAAGCGCATGAAAAAGTATGTATATGTTTTTGGTATCTTATGGTTAATAGCTATAGGTGTACCATTATTATTTAATCCAACCATTGCTTTAGGAGTTGTGTTTTTTCTATCGTGCATCGGCGTTCCATTTTGGGCATCAGAATTTGAAAAAATTGAAAAATATGAGCTTTATTCTGAAGTGTATGATAAGTTATATGCTATTAAGGAAGAAAATTTTGATGTATATTATAAGACTCAAAAAATTTTAGCTTCATATAATCTTGATATTTGGACTAAGAATGCTTTAAATATCGTTAAATCTAAAAGAGATGCTGCTTTTGAGGAGTGTCAGGAAAATTATGTAACTTTTAGATTTTCGCCTATAGTTATAATAATATGGTTTATGTTACCATTGTTTGGAAATGAGGCTCCTTTTGAAGTGGTTTGGGGATTTTGGAAGACAATGATACTTTAATGATAAAAAAACTGTGAAGTCATTATGATTTCACAGTTTTTTTGTTTAAAATGATTGACAAAAATTAAAAATATTACTAAACTAAACGCATAATTTTATTTTTATGTTTTACTCAAATTATTAGCTTATGATTTTGAATGAGATTAACAACTATGAGGAAAAAATTGCAAAAGAAGAAAAATACTCTGAATTTGCGTTTTTTGTAGGTGTGATTTATGTAATGTTTTTTGGCTTTGCATTTATTCATTCCCTGTCTTCAGCGGATAAAACTTCAAGTTTTGTTTTATTTGCAATGCTGATTTTAGGACTGTTGTCTATCTATTGGTTTTCAGTATTTTTGGCGGATAATAAGAAATTTGCTAAAGAAGTATTTAAAGCTTGGAGACAAAGTGAAAAAATGTGGGGAGATGCTAAAGAAAAGTTTGACAAAGAAAAAAATGCCGAATTTGAAATTATGAGTAAAAAAGTTAAGGGCAATATTGTTAAATTTGGAATTTTCTTTTTCTCTACTGCCTTGTTGAGTTTAAAAGTTGATTGGCTGACTGTTTTCCATAATATGGCAGAATGGCTGCATAATTTAGGAGCTATCTTTGTTGGAATTTTCAGCTAGATTCAAAAAAACAGTGAAATCGTTAGGACTTCACTGTTTTTTTGTTATTTCTTTTGTTCAGCTTCTCTGGCTTTGTCTTCATAGTATTTATCTAGTTTTTTTAAAAGCCTGCTGCGTTTTAGGCGGCTCAAGTGGTCAATGTATAAAATGCCATCCAGATGGTCTATTTCATGCTGCAAGATAATAGCTAAAAAATCATCAGCCAAAATCTCTTGTTCTTTGCCGTTATAGTCAACATAGCGCACACGGACTTTTTCGTGACGCTCCACATCGGCGCTTTGATTTGGCAGGGAAAGACACCCCTCGCAAAACAGCACAGTTTCTTCCGATTTCCAGATAATTTCAGGATTTACTAAATACATCGGGCGGCGAGCAGATAAATCTTCATCGCTTGGGTTAGGGTCTATCACAATCACACGCTTATCCGAACCGACTTGCGGAGCAGCCAAGCCAACACCCTTGTCGGCATACATTGTTTCCAGCATATCGTCTAAAAAGCGGCGCATTTCATCGTCAACTTTTTCTACCTTACGGCATTTTTGCCGCAAAACATCATCAGGATAAGTATATAATTTCAAAACAGCCATTTTATTCCTTCTTTTCTAATTCCTAACCGCGTGGGCAATTTGGTCGAGTAGGGCATTTACCATTTTCGGCTCATTTTTTGTAAAGAAAGCATACGCCAAATCAACGTATTCTTGAATAAGAACTTTAGTATCTACCGAAGTGTTTGCCGTTAATTCATAAACAGCCGTCAAAAGCAAAGCCTGCATAATACCGTTCATGCGGTCATACGACCATTCGCCGCGCAGATAGGCGTTAAGAGATTTTTCCAAATCCTCTTTGCGAGATTGAATGCCGCGCACCAATTTTTCAAAATATTCTTTATCAATCGGGCCGACTTCTACCATATTTTCTTTATCTTCGCTTTCGCTGTCATCAATCACAAAACGACCGACTTTTCCTTGCACAAAATCTTGAATAACCTCGTCAACCGGCAGCTGACTAAAGGCAATCATATAATTTGCCTGTACGGCGGCCAAACGAGCGCCTGATTTCATTTTGATTTTTTCTGAAACAAATTTAGACATTTTAGTTTTCCTTAATAAGTTTAGTGTCTTCGTGATTGGTTAATTTTTCTATTGTGGCGACAAAATCTTCTAAGTCTTGCAAGGTTCGAAAATCCTTGTAAACAGAGGCAAAACGGATATAGGCTATATTATCCAAATTAGCCAACACTTCCATAACGCTTTGTCCTATCTGTTCCGTAGATATTTCAGCTTCGCCGGAGCTTTCAAACTTACGCTGTAAAGAGGTAACGATTTTTTCCACTCTTTCGGCAGAAATAGGACGTTTGCGAACGGCGAGGGCAATAGAACGCTCAAGCTTGTCGCGGTCAAATTCCGTTCGGTCGCCGTTACGCTTGACGACAATAAGCTCTCTTAGCTGCACACGTTCAAATGTGGTAAAACGAGAGCCGCATTCCGGACATTCACGGCGGCGGCGCACCGAAGTATTGTCTTCGGTGTTGCGAGAATCTTTTACTTGTGTTTCTTCACAGCCGCAAAAAGGACATTTCATTTAAGCCGCACTCCCATTTTTCAAAAGTTCTTCCGTCACTTGATATAGTTTAGATGAATATCTAGCTCCTTTTATAAGGACTGTATCATTATTTTGCAAGAGTTTATTTAACAAAAAATCAGCAACTTGGTCTTTATTTTCAAAGTAATACTGCTGTTTTTCGACCGGCAACTGCGCCAACATATCTTTCATTTCCGGACAAACCCCGACAACCACATCAATAGAGCTGTTTGCCAGCTGTTTTCCTATTTCTATGTGCCGTGCTTTGGAGGTGTCTCCAAGCTCTGCCATTTTACCCAATACTACAATTTTACGTCCTGCCGTATGGGTTTTATCCAAAGCTTCTATGCCGAGTTTCATCGCTTCCGGCTGTCCTGAATAGCTGTCATCAATCAAAGTATAATGACCGTCATGAATTTTTAAATTATGATGTTTGCCTCGTCCGTCCAGCGCGCCAAAATCTTTGATATAAGAAGCGGCTTTGTTTACATCCAAACCCAAAGCCTGCACCACGGTAAGAGCGCACCAGGCGTTATATAAATATTGTTCGCCTTCTTCTTGAGTGGTAAAATTATCGGTAGGGTGGGTGTTTTTGCCAAAGGTAATAATTTTGGCGTTATGCTTTTCAGCCTCGTTTTTCAGAATATCGGCAAAGTTGGTGTCTTCATTTATAACAGCTATTCCGCCGTGTTTCGGCAAACCTTCAAAAATTTCTGCCTTAGCATGGGCGATTCCTTCAAAATTTGGAAAAAATTCGATATGCATCGGATAAACGTTGGTAATCACGGCGATATCCGGTTTAACCAAGTTTACGGAATGAGAAATTTCGCCTTTGGAACTCATACCCATTTCAATTATGGCGTAGCTTGCATCCATATCCATCTCGCACAAACTTTGCGGCACGCCGATTTGATTGTTATGATTACCTGCTGTGGCATAGGTTTTGGCAAAATGTGAGAGCAAAAAAGCGATTTCTTCTTTGGTGGTGGTTTTGCCTGCGCTTCCGGTTAGACCGATAACCTTGCCTTTAAATTGACTGCGGTTATAAGCGCCGATTTTGCCATAGGCTTCCAAAGTGTCCGGCACAATCAGCTGTTTTTCTGCCGGAATATCTTTCAGCAAATGGTCCACAACGACCAGAGGACAACCTTTAGCCACAACGTCTTTTACAAAATCATGTGCATCAAATCTTTCACCGCGCAAAGCTATAAATAAAGAATGCTCGTCAACTTTGCGGCTATCGGTAGATATGTTATTTATTTCAATATCTGCGGATACCGAGTTGCTGCCAATAATTTCCGCCAGTTTTTCTGAGTTTATCTTTATCATAATCAGCACTCGATGTCTTTACTGGTTTTTACATAATTTTCCACTAATACAGTTCCGCGTTTTGCCGGAATAATTGCTCCGGGGCCGGCAATACAGCCACCTTCACAGCACATAACTTCGACCATGTTAGCATCTTCGGGAGCTTTGGCGGCAAAACGTTTTAGAAGTTTGCAGCTTTCTTTTGTCAAACCGTCAATTTTCAGCGGTTTATATTCTGCTTTGTTGCCAACTACAAATTGCACGGCACCGGCTACGCCTCCGGAAATTGGAAAACGTCTGCCTTGAGCCGAAGATTCCACGGCGAATTTATCGGCTTCTAACGCAGTCGGGTTGATTTGCGCGGCATCAAAGGCGGCTTGAAGTTCTTCAAAAATCAAAACATAGTCAACATTAGGATTACGCTCGGCTTCTAAACGTTTAGCCAAACAAGGTCCGACAAATACGGTTTTGTATTCCGGAAATTCTTTTTTCATCACTTCGGCAATGTAATACATCGGACTGCCTGAGGTGGAAACATATTCTTTAAGTTCCGGCATATGTTTTTCCATTGCCTGAACCCAAGCCGGACAGCAAGATGTAGTCATGAATTTTGCACCTTCATGCATACGTTCCACAAATTCTGCCGCTTCATTTTTAGTTGTTATATCCGCGCCTTGCGCCACTTCGACCACTTCGTCAAAGCCAAGTTTTTTGAAGGCGGTTATAACTTTTCCCAAATCGTTGCTGAACTGACCGATAACAGCCGGCGCCAGCATGGCAATAGTTTTTTTCTGCGGATTTTTCAGGGTTTTCAAAACGTCCAGCAGCTGCGAATTGTGAGCAATTGCGCCAAACGGACAAGAAACAATACATTTGCCGCAAGAAATGCATTTATCATAGTCAATATGTTCTATTCCGTTTTCATCTTTGCTGATTGCGCCAACCGGACAAGCATCTTCACAAGGAACAAGAGCTTTGTTAATGGCATTATAAGGGCAGTTGCCGGCACAAAGTCCGCATTTAATGCAGTTATCTTGTAAAATTACTGCTTTTTTAGCGACAATGATTGTCTTTTTAGGGCAGTTTACGGCGCAAGGACGGGCATAGCAGCCGTGGCAAGCGCTGGTTACTTCATAATGAGTTGATTTGCAAGCGTCGCAAACACCTGGCAAAACCGAAACAGTTGCTTTTTCTGCTTTTGTACGGGCTAAAAAATCTTTAGCCGCGTCAGTTAGATTTTTTTCAGAATCAACGTCACAAGGAGTAAATCCCAATGCCGCTAAACAAAGCTGCTTTACGGCATTGCGGTCTTTTTCCAGAGAGCCGCGCGCCGGTTTAGAAGTATCCGGCACCAAATTTTCGGGGATATTTTCAATATCGGATAAATTATTTTCTAAAAAACTTTTGGCAACACTAGTTAAAACAGAAAGCCGTAAAACAGCGGCATTGTTTTTTGGATTAAGCATAAGAATTAGGCCCTTTCAATAAAATCGTTCAAATTAACCTAATCTTATACAATAACTTACGTAAAAAGCAATAGTTTTTGCGGATGCGTCTACAAGCTTTTGAAGTAAAAAAATTGGTTAAGTATTATTTATCGCTGCTTAACCAATTCTCTATAAAATTTTGCTTCAGGCTCTGCGGAGATAAGTTCCCATAATTTTGCGGCGGCCAAATTTTTCAAATTCCACTTCACAAGTCTGACCTTCTACGTTAGTTATTTTACCATATCCAAAACTTTCGTGATATACTTTTGTGCCAACCAGACTGGACGCTTTGCTGCTTTGATACGAATCATAATCGGCATAATCGTCGGGTTCATAGTCATAGTCGGCTTGATAACTCGGTTTGGTCGAAAACTTTGGCTTGTTGCTGTATTTGCTGCCGTATTTTTTGTATCCGCCGTTATAGCCGCTGTTGTTGCCGTATGAATTGTAACCAGAACCGCCGCCGTTGTAGCAGCTGCTGGTTTGGTTGACAATATCCAACGTCGAAGTTGGAATTTCATTCAAAAAGCGTGACGGCATATTGTTTTGCCATTGTCCGTAAATACGGCGGCAATAAGTGGTTGTGATATAGAGTTTTTGCTTGGCGCGCGTGATGGCCACATAGGCTAGACGGCGTTCTTCTTCAAGCGAGTTAGCTCCTTCTTCCAAACTTCTTTGATGAGGAAACAAACCTTCTTCCCAGCCTGGCAAAAAAACGATGTTAAATTCCAGACCTTTGGCAGAGTGCAGAGTAATAAGCATAACCTTATTATTGTCAACGGCGTTGTCGTTATCCATTACCAAACTGACGTGTTCCAAAAATTCCGATAAATTCGGATAGTTTTCGGTGTCGCCCATCACGCCGACCAGCTCTCGCAAGTTTTCTATACGTCCCGGAGCGTCAGCCGAAGTATCATTTTTCAGCATTTCCAAATAGCCGGACTCGTCCAAAACCTGTTCAGCCAAATCGTTTGGCGAAACAGCGTCGGACATGCGCTGCCATTCGGCAAATTTTGCCATAAGTTCGCTTAAATTTGCTTTTGCTTTGCCGCTTAATCCGCCGTTTTCCAACAAAATATGAACCGCCGCAAACATAGATGTATGGTTATCGCGAGCGGTTTCTTGCAATTTTTCAATAGTTTTGGCGCCAATGCCGCGTGCCGGCTTGTTGATGATACGCTCAAACGCCAAATCATCGCCAGGCTGCAAAATAACTCTGAAATAAGCCAATAAATCACGAATTTCAGCACGTTCATAGAATTTTGGTCCGCCGATAACCTGATATGGTATGGCTTCGCTGATAAATTTTTCTTCAAATTCACGGGTTTGAAAAGCCGTGCGCACCAAAACTGCAAAATCGGAGTAGGGATGTCCGCCGCGGTGTAAACGCTCAATTTCAGAGGCAATCCATTTGGCTTCTTCCTCACCGCTGTAAATGCTTAACACTTTGATTTTTTCGTTAATTCCTCGGCACGCCGGACTATTTTCGGCCACGCGCAAAGTTTTTCCCAAACGTGTTGAATTGTGGGCTATCAGCGCTGAAGCGGCGTTTAAAATGTTGGCCGTTGAGCGATAGTTACGCTCCAAACGGATAACTTTGGCGTCTTCAAAATCTTTTTGAAAGCGCATAATATTTTCAATTTCCGCTCCGCGCCAAGAATAAATGGATTGGTCGTCATCGCCGACACAGCACAAATTGCGGTATTTTTGCGAAAGCAGACGCAAAAACAGATATTGCGTAACGTTGGTGTCTTGATACTCGTCCACCATAATATATTTGAATTTTTCTTGGTATTTGCGCAAAATTTCGGCGTCAGACATTAAAATAGTGAGCGTATCCAGCAAAATATCGCCAAAGTCAACACAATTCAGCTCCACCAAACGGGTCTGATATTTTTTATAGACTTCAAGCAAAACATTAGAACGATAATCTTGCTCTGCTTTATCAACTGTAATTCCTTTGTCTTTTAAACGAGAAATTTTTTCCATTATGCTTTGCGCCGGATATTTTTTTTCATCAATGCCGGAAGATTCGCAAATTTGTTTAATCAAGCGTTTTTGGTCGTCTTCGCCTAAAATTGTGAAATTTGAATGTAAGCCGACCACTTCGGCGTGAACGCGTAAAATTTTGACACAGATGCTGTGAAAAGTTCCAAGCCAGACGCTGTTTGCCATATCGCCGATAAGATTTTGCACACGCTCTTTCATTTCTTTGGCTGCGCGGTTGGTGAAAGTGACTACCAGACAATTCCACGGCTGAGCTTTCTGCATGGTTAAAATGTAAGCTAGTCTGGTTGTCAGCACCTTAGTTTTTCCCGTACCAGCGCCGGAAAGCACCAAAAGCGGTCCTTCGGTTGTTTCCACGGCCTGTTTTTGCTCAGGATTAAGTTCATTCAGCCACGGCACAGAGGGGCGCAAAGCGCTGATATTGTCATAAATCTGCGGCGCGCAGCTGCTGTCGTCCAAATCAAATATGTCACTCATTTTAGAAATCTTCTTGTTTTTAACATTTTTAAAACCTATATATCGTAAATATAAAAGAAAGAAAAGTTTTTATTTAGACTTGCGTACAATTTTTTGAAAGGCTTAAAATGTCAGAAATCAGAAATAAAATAACAAACTTAAAACAATTTATGGAAAGCCGTATTTTGGGGCAGGAAGCTTTAGTCAGAAAGCTGATAATATCCATGCTTGCAGATGGCCATGTGTTGGTTGAGGGCGCTCCCGGACTGGCAAAAACAAAAGCAATAAAAACATTGTCCGAATGTATTGATGCTTTGTATAGCCGTATTCAATTTACCCCTGATTTGCTGCCGTCAGATATTACCGGAAGTGATATCTATGTTGCTTCTACGGGAGTGTTTGAATTTAGAAAAGGTCCGATTTTTGCTAATTTGGTTTTGGCCGATGAAATTAACCGCGCGCCGGCAAAAGTTCAATCCGCGCTACTGGAATCGATGGCCGAAAGACAAGTCAGCGTCGGCGGAAAACTTTATAAATTACCAAAATTGTTTATGGTTATGGCTACACAAAACCCGATTGAACACGAAGGAACATACAATCTTCCTGAAGCTCAGCTTGATAGATTTTTGATGTATATAAAAATAAATCAGCCGGACGCGGTTACGGAACGAAAGATTTTGCAGCTGGTGCGAAATGAAGACAACAATACTCAAACCTCGGCTGACAGTTTAGCTCAATTCAAAGCCAAATTCGGTACTCTTAAATATGACGATATCAACGCCGCACGGCAAGAAGCCTATAAAATTCATTGCAGCGACGCTATTGAAGAATATCTAATTCAGCTGATTATGGCTACACGGCATCCGGAACGCTATGACGAATCGCTGAAAAACACCATTGCATTCGGCGCAAGTCCGCGTGCCACAATTGCTTTGGATAAATGCGCTAAAATAAACGCTTGGCTTGCCGGCCGCGATTTTGTAACACCAGAAGACATTCATTCTGTTGTTTATGATGTGTTGCGCCATAGAATTATTTTAAGCTTTGAAGCTCAGGCAAGCGGTCTAACAAGTGATGAAATTATAACAAAATTGCTAAAGGTTGTACCTTTGCCGTAAGGATTGATTGCTATGCTGTTTTTTAAAAAAAATAAAAAGCAGAACGTAATAAACGGGTTGACCGTCGCGGTGCCGGATTTGATTGCACAGCAGCGTTTTTTGCCATATTTGCTACGGCAACACGATTTTATAACTTCAAGCCGCTCAGGCAATGTTAAATCTGCGTTCAAGGGCAGGGGAATAGAACTTGAAGAAGTGCGCGCCTATAATTTTGGCGATGATGTGCGCGATATAGATTGGCGTATTACCGCTCGAAAATCAGAACCGTTTACCAAAGTGTATTCTGAGGAAAAAGACCGGCTTATAACTGTTGTGCTTGATTTGTCGGCAACAATGATATTCGGCTCCAAAAAAGAGTTGAAATCAGTCGCCGCTGCCAAAATAGCCGCATTGCTTGGATGGCTTTCGGTTCGTAATAAGGACCGTTTCGGAATTTTAATATATGACGGAGAAAATTCTTTTTATTTTAAACCGCAGGGAAATATGAATAATTTGATGTCGGTGTTCGGTAAAATTTCTGAATTCAGCAAAAAAGCTTTGAACGGCGGCAGAATCGGAAATTTGGGCGATGCTCTTAAAACATTGGAATATCATCAAAAAGGACAGGGTACAATTTTTATAATAAGTGATTTTTATCATTTTGATAACGAACAGTTTAAAAATATTGCGGCGTTGGCCAAAAATAATAAAATTTACTGCGTGCAAGTGTTTGATATTTTGGAAGACATCGCTCCGCCCAATGGAGAATACCGAATAATTTATAACGGACAGGAACTGGAGTTTAACAGCTCATCCGATAGTTTTAAGGCGGAATATAAAAAATATTTTGCCCAAAATCGAGAAAATATTAGAAGAAATTGCCAAAAATTTTTATGCAAATATCTTGAAATTCGTACTGATATGCCTATTTTCAAACAGTTACAGCTTATGTAAAAAAACTTGACATAATAATATTATTGTGTTAACACTTCAAAAGAATTATTATTGTATAATAAAGAGGTAAAAATGGTTAAATTAAATGAAAACACAGCATACAAAAGAGGACAGGAACTTTTAGATGCCGGTCAATACGAAGAAGCTATACAAAAATTTGCAGAAGTGATAGCTGAAAATCCAAGAGCTTGGAAAGCAATGAACAGCCAGGGATTTGCTTATCAAAAAATGAGTAAATATACAGATGCGGTTGAGTGCTTTGATAAAGCATTGGCTGTTAATCCTAAATCTGTCGAAGTCTTGAATAATAAAGGCGTGACTTTGAGTATGCGTGGACTTTATAAAGAAGCAATCGCTTGTTTTGATGAAGCTTTTGCCAATGATTGCACCTCTTTGGAAGCTTTAAACGGTAAGGCTATTGCCTTGCAGCACATGTTTTCATACAAAGAAGCTTTGGATGTTTTGGAAGAAGCTATGAAAATTGACAGCAAACATCCTCAAACATTACTAAGTATCGCAGTAACTTTACAAAAATTGAAACAATATGACCGTTCAATTTCTTTTTTCAAAAAAGTTTTGTCAGGCGATAAATACAATACAAAAGCTTGGAATGGTATCGGTGTTACATATCAGCTGATGGGGGATAATGAATCCGCTTTGAAATGTTTTACAAAAATTCTGAATATTAACAGCCAGGAATTGCAGGCATGGATAAGCATCGGCTATGTATATCAAAAAATGTTTAAATTTAAAGATGCTTTGAAATGCTATAAAAAAGCTCAAGCCATTGTCGGCGGACGTTATACTCACAAACTTTATGACGGTTTGGCTTCTTGCTTAACCAAACTTTCAGAATTTGACCAGGCTATTGAGGTTTATAAGCTTATTTATCAAAGTGAAGAAGGTAAAAGAAAATGGGACGCTCAGCGCTCTATAAAATTTGTAAACAAATTAAAGCGTAAACAAGCTGTCGGTCAGTTGCCGGATATCATGCCTAAAACAGACATAGAAGATGCCGAAACCTCTGTCGCCGAATAAAAATTTGGTCAAAATATTTCAAGAAATAAAAACGGTTGTGTTAAAACAGCCGTTTTTTATATTGAAAATTGTAGATTAAAATCGTTTGTTTTCTGTTTTTAGGTTACATTTTATCGTTGCTTTAATTTTTTGCTTGATTATTAAGCATTCTATACTCTATACTAGCAATGTACTGAGAAGTGCAGGGCGTCAGAAACCCTTTATACATACAGTCGTTGAGCATAATACGACTTAAAATTTGTTATGCCGATTTTCTGTTCGCTGGACGGATGTCGGCTAAATAAGGTTTCGGCCAAATAAGCCGAGCCGTTTGTATGTATACGGTTTCTGAACATCCGCCCGCTTTGCAGCGGGTTTTATTTTTTGTGTTTTTAGGAGGTTTGGAAATATGAATAAAAATGTTAAAAACAGGCAGTGCAGCGGTCGCTCAATGATAGAAATGCTGGGGGTACTATCTATCATCGGCGTGCTGAGTGTCGGCGGTATTGCCGGTTATTCCAAAGCTATGCTGAATTATAAATTAAATAAATCTGTCGAAGCACATCGCGATGTTATATTTGGTCTAGTTCATTATAAAGATAGGCTAAAACCGGCAGAAGGTCAGAATTTAATCAATGAAGAAGTGGCATCTTTAGGACTTAAACCTAATAATTGGCGCAAAGATGGTGTTTATCTGATTGATGATATGAATAACACGATATTTATTGGTATTTATGGCGATGATAAACATATAGGATATGAAATCAGAATGCCTGCCAGAACGATTTCTCATAATGCAGATGGAAAAGTAGTGCAAAGCTATCCTTATAATTTTTGCGTGACAGCTATTAAACAACTGATTATTCCGTTGTCGGAAATGATTGAGGAATTTTCTTTTTATAGAACTAAAAGCGGTTGGGATTCTTTTTATGGCAGTAAATTTTGTGGTAAAGATTGCAAATGCATAAGTCAAATAAATGTTTCTCAGATGTTCGCCGAATGCCAGACTTGCGGTAAATCTGACGGTGAAGGTTGTTCAATTATCTTAAAATTTTAAATGATTGATAAGATATATATTGATGCAAAATCGTCTGGTGGCTTAGGTTGACTTAATTTATTGCGAAGCGGTTAAATCTTTGAAACATATTTTATATAATAGCCATTTGTCGCATAATGTTTATTATGTATATTTAATGATACTAAAAAGCCATCAGCAGCTGAATTAATCTATAATTTTACAACAAAGAAGCTCTAATTAACTGTTGTGTGTATGGTTGCTGCGGTTGCTCAAATATCTGTTCTGTTGAGCCTTGTTCAATAATTTTGCCATTTTGCATAACCATAACACGATGCGACATTGCTCGAATTGCAGTCATATCATGAGAAATAAAAATATATGAAATATTATATTTGTTTTGCAGATTCTTCAAAAGCTCTATAATTTGGGTTTGAACCGTTAAATCTAAAGCTGACGTTGGCTCGTCCAATATAATAATTTCAGGCTTCAATACCAATGCTCTTGCCAAAGCTATTCTCTGGCGTTGTCCGCCGGAAAACTCATGCGGATATTGAGATAAAACTGAAATATCTAAATTAACTTCTCTTATTATTTCATTGATTTTATTTATTTTTTCTTCTTTATTAAGTTTTTTAAAATGCACATTAAGACCTTCCATTATAATTTGTCTGATTGTCATTCTGGGATTCAATGAATTATACGGGTCTTGAAATACTATTTGTAAATTCTTATTAAAGCGCTGTTGTTTTTTGTTATTATCACCGCTAAATATTTTTACATTTCCACTATGTTTTAATAAGTTAATCATAGCTAACGCCAATGAAGTTTTCCCCGAGCCGGACTCTCCGACAATCCCTATTGTTTCGCCTTCTTTTAATTCAAAACTTACGTTATCAACGGCTTTAAAATCAGATATCACCCTTCCCCATATATTTCTTTTGCGCGGAAATCTGACTTCTATATTTTGCACAGACATAACAACCTTATTTTTGTATTTTTTACGTAAATTCAATAATAAAGTTGAAGATATTAACCTTTTAGTATAAGCATTTTGCGGATTTTCAAAAACATCTTTTGCTGTTCCATATTCAACTAAATTTCCTCTATACATCACAGCTATATAATCTGAAATTTTGTGAACTAAACGCAAATTATGACTGATGAAAATTATTGACATATTAAGTTTGCGTTTTAAATCCAATAATAAATCAATAATTTGCTCCTGAATTGTCACATCCAGCGCCGTTGTCGGCTCATCGGCAATCAAAATCTGCGGATTATTTGCTATAGCCATAGCTATCATAACACGTTGCCTTTGTCCTCCTGACAGTTCAAAGGGATAAGCGTTAATTTTTTGCTCAGGATTTGGAATATTTACTAAATTTAGTAATTCCAAAGTCTTAGCTTTGATTTCAGTTTTGCTTAAATGTTGATGCAACAGCAAACTTTCTGCAATTTGCGCACCGATTTTATGCAAAGGATTCAGCGATGACATAGGTTCTTGAAAAATAAAAGATATTTTATTTCCGCGTATTTGTCTGAATTTTTCTTCAGCCAAACCTATAAGTTCCTGCTGATTAAATAAAATTGAGGAATTTTCGGAATGATAAGCTTTAGGAAACGGTAATAATCCCAATATAGACAAGGCCGTAACCGATTTTCCTGAACCTGATTCTCCAACAATTCCAAGTATTTTCCCCTGCTCTAAACTTATATTAACGTCATTTACAGCACAAAAATCAGTCTGTTTGTTGTTTTTGAAATATACCGATAGATTTTTTATTTTTAATATTTTCATCGGTTATTTTTCCTTGTATCAAAAACATCACGCACGCCTTCGCCAATAAAAATAAGCATTGAAAGCAACCCTGAAAGCACAACAAAAATGCTGATTCCTATCCACGGAGCCTGCAAATTGTCTTTTCCTTGACGCACTAAATCGCCTAAAGATGGATAATCTGTCGGCAATCCAAGTCCCAAAAAATCTAAAGCACTCAATGATGTTATAGCTTCGGCCATAATAAACGGAATAAAAGTAATAGAGGTCACTAAGGCGTTTGGCAGAATATGTCTGAACATAATACGAAAATTGCTAACTCCTAAAACTTGAGCCGCTTTAACAAATTCAAAATTTCGTAGTCTCAAAAACTCAGCGCGCACCATACCGGTTAGTCCGGTCCAAGAAAAAAGCAACAAAATAATCAATAAACTCCAAAATGTCGGTAAAAAAACACTAGCAATAATTATTAAAATAAAAAGCTGAGGCAAAGAATCCCAAATTTCTATAATTCTTTGTAAAATAATATCAGTTTTTCCGCCAAAATATCCTTGTATGGCACCTATAAATATACCTATACCTGATGAAATCAGAGTTAACAATGCAGCAAAAATCAATGACAATCTGACGCCGTATAAAATGCGCGCCAACACATCACGCCCCTCCTCGTCTGTTCCCAACCAATGTTTTTTATTTGGAGCCGAAGGTGTCGCGCTTGCTAGATAATAGTCTACAGTATTATAAGAAAACGGTATCGGAGGCATAATCATCCAACCGTTTTGTTTTATATTTTTTTGAATCAGACTATCGCTATAATCAGCCGAAGTCGGAAAATCCCCGCCCCAAAATTTGTCTGTATAATCATGAAATATCGGAAAATATATTTCATTTTTATACTTTACAATCAAAGGCTTATTATTGGCTATGACATTAGAAAACAAAGACAGAACAAATATTGCCGAAAGCAATAGCAAAGAAACATAAGCTCTTTTAGTTTTTTTGAAAATGCCGTTTTTTTTACTAAAAAACATGCTTATAATCCAAAATCAATTTCATCGTTTTCTTCTTCTGTTTCATTTGCGTTTTCAGCAGCTTTATCTTTTTCTTCTATTTTTTCTTCTTTTTCTCCTATTTTTTCAACATCTTCCGTAAGTTTTGTTTTATCGTCTTCAATTTTATCATTTTCGTTTTTTCCCGATAAATTATCTTCAGAAGGTTGATTGATAATGTCTGTTTCATCCGTAGTGGATGTTGACGTTTCTATTGCATCTGCATCTTTGAGATTTTCTGTTTTTTTATCATCAGTAGTCTCAAAATGTTCATTTTTTTCAATCAGAAGTTTTTGATTTTTATTTTCCAGACGTTCTTTGTTTATAACTTTCCAACTTTCAAACCATGTTTCAAAATTTTTGCTGACATTGTCAGAAATATTTAAAGAAAGTTTACCAAGCTCATTATTCAGATTGCTGACAATTTTTTCATGCACGCCTAAATTAAGTTTTTTATCACATTCGTTTTTGCCATGCAATAATGACAACAATATTTGATTTGTACTGCAAAAACGCCAATCAACCGGCTTTTTCTGTAATGTTTTATCAAAAACGGCCATATTTACGGAACGATTAGCAATAAATTCATCATTAAACATTGCTTCTTTTTCTTTTTTGAAATTATTTACGCTGGATGTTCCTTGTATAACAATCGTTGTGTTATCGAGTAGATTTTTATTGCGCATCTGCTGCATAAAATATTCTAGCTCACCATATAAACAGCGAGTTTGCTGCAAATACGCCAGTTGCCGCTGTTGGCTTAAATCATTTTTTATCCACGGAAGGCTCGAAATATCATACCATTCATCTGTTGGTTTAATTTGGCAAAACTCATTATAAATATACATGTTTGACGGCAAATCGACAAACACAAAATAAGCCTGCTGTCCTTTATCTTCTTCTATGTTTTGTAATAAAATATCAAAAGTTTTAATGGAGTTAACAACATATAAATTGCTGTAGTCAATTCCCACCATAGGCGCATTATCTAAATCGGCAAACTTGGTTAAGAATGAAAAAACAGATGACATATTATTAACAATCTGCATACTAGCCAGCCATTCCATCAACAATATATTCATTTTAGATAAAATTGACAGGCGAATATCATAAATATTTACAGGTTGATTTATTTTTTCTATACAACGGTCGACACTAATTTCATGATTGGTATGGCACATATCAAAATCGCGAGATTTATACGCAGAAATCATATAGTTTTTATTGCGGAAATAATCATACAGACTGTTGTCTTTCAGGTTTATCAATTCATGGCGAATATTAAAGAAACGCCAATATTCGGAAAGAAGCCTCGTCTTTAAAATATGCTCCGTGCTTAATTTTTTGGAGTCCGGATTTAGCGACAAAGTCATATTATGGAGAAACGAATCTTCTAATGTAAAAGCTTTTGGATATACCGTAAAATTATTTTTTTGATAAAAACCCTGCATAACGGTTTGTGTGCGAGCTGATTCAGGGTTATTAAATTTAGATAAATAAGCATAAGATGACAGATTTGGCAGCATAAAATACACAAAACGTTTATTTTGACCTGTTACCTGTTTATCTGACCGATATGTTTCTAAAAATTCCGGTGAATTAGGTTGTCCTATATATGATGAATAAATGTGAAAAAACAAAATACCGGACGCGACCATAAATAAAAAGCGTGCAAATAGATTGCCGTAATAAAATATGCAATAGCATATCAGAGCAAAAACCAGACCTATTACTGTGTGAACCGGCACAGAAGTTGTACCGATGGAAAGTATTTGCTGAATTGTTGAAAATTGGCGATATAGCACAAATACCAAAGCAAATGTAACTAATGACGCCACACAATTTTTCAGAATATTGTTAAAATGCACCAAATAAACAATTAGTGATGAAAACACCAAAAAACCTAATAAAATTAAAGATACTTCAGGAATTGGAAAGATAGAATCTCTGAAAAGTTCAATATTACCAGAACCCGAAAATAGAATAAAATCTATAGAAAGCAAAAATGTAATATATAGCGTTAATATAGAGTTTTCCATAAATGCTTTTTTTAATGGGCTTTGTTTATTGGGGATACCGTGACGGGAAAATCTTCCTTCTATATCATGCTTCAGAGGTGCCGCAGTATTCTGTGGCACCGGAGAAGTATAATTAAAATCATTCATAAACATCAGTTATCTAACTTTTCTCTTACTAATTTATTAACAATCGCGGGATTAGCCTTACCTTGAGACATTTTTAAGGTTTGTCCGACAAACCATCCAGCCAAATTTGTCTTACCATTTTTGTAGGCTTCGACATTTGTTGGATTTGAAGCAATTACTTCGTCTATAATAGCCTCAATAGCACCGGTATCAGTAACTTGTTTTAAGCCTTTTTCTTCGACAATTTTTTCAGGATTTTCACCGGTTTCGCTCATAATTTCAAAAACATCTTTGGCGATTTTACCAGAAATAACTTCTTTACTGATAAGTTCTACCAATTTGCCAAGATTTTCGGCACTGACAGGGCTATGCTGGATATCCAACTTTTTCTTGTTAAGCATAGCAAAAAAGTCGCTCATCATCCAGTTTGCTACTTTTTTAGCGTCGTGACCGGCAGCCGCTTGCTCAAAGAAATCGGCAACTTCTTTATTTTCGCATAAAACAGCAGCATCATAAGATGTTAATCCCAATGTATCAACAAAACGTTGTTTTTTAGCGTCAGGAAGTTCCACCATTTCTTTTTTGATTTGTTCAATATATTCATCGCTCAAAACTAACGGCGGCAAATCAGGTTCCGGAAAATAGCGATAATCATGGGCAAATTCTTTTTTGCGCATTACTTTAGTTTGTCCGGTTGCCGCATCAAACTGACGTGTTTCCTGACATATTTCTCCGCCGTTTTCATATACTTCAACATGACGTTTTGCCTCGTTTTCAATAGCTTGCATAACAAACTTAACGCTGTTTACATTTTTCATCTCACAGCGTGTACGCAGCTCATCAGAACCATACGGACGGACAGAAACATTGACATCGCAGCGCATAGAACCTTCGTCCATATTACCATCGCAAGTTCCCAAATAACGTAAAATTGAACGCAGTTTACGCAAAAACGCTCCAGCTTCTTCCGGCGCACGAAAATCTGGTTTAGTCACAATTTCCATCAATCCAACGCCAGCGCGATTTAAATCAATAAAACTCTTATGCGGACTCAAATCATGAATAGATTTTCCGGCGTCTTGCTCAATATGCATACGCTCAATGCCTATCACCTTTGAACTGCCATCACTTAAATCAATGCGTATATTGCCCTCGCCGACAATCGGAAAACGAAACTGCGTAATCTGATAACCACTTGGTAAATCGGCATAAAAATAGTTTTTGCGCGAAAATTCAGAATATTTGTTGATTTTAGCATTTAAACCCAAACCTGTTTTAACCGCTTGATGTACACATTGTTTATTCAATGTCGGAAGCATTCCCGGCATACCGGCATCAACAAAAGACACATTGACATTCGGGTCATCTCCAAATTCAGTTGATGCTCCGCTGAATATTTTAGATTGGGAAATAATTTGGCAATGAATTTCCAAACCGACAACAATTTCCCATTTGCCTTTGGCTGTTTCAATAATATATTCCGCCATTTTATTTCCTTTCAAACTTTGCATCGGCTTCAATTTTAGCCGCAACATTGAATATTGTTCCCTCATCAAAAGGCTTGCCAATCAGCTGCATGCCATAAGGCAATCCATCTTTAGACAAACCAATCGGCAAACTAAGTGCCGGTAGTCCGGCTAAGTTTATAGAAACGGTGAACACATCATTTAAATACATATTTATCGGGTTGTTTTTCATGCTTTCATCACCGATTGGAAAAGCGGTGACAGGCGATGTCGGAGTTAGAATAATGTCGCATTGTTTAAAAGCATTTAAAAAGTCATCATGAATTAAACGGCGCATTTTTTGAGCTTTAATATAATAAGCATCATAATAACCGGCAGACAAAACATAAGTGCCAATCATAATACGGCGTTTTACCTCAGCTCCAAAACCTTCTGTGCGGGTGTTTATATAGAGCTTGTCCAATGTTTCTCCGTCTTTGCGCAAACCATAGCGAATACCGTCATAACGGGCCAAGTTTGAAGATGCTTCGGCTGGCGCCAAAACATAGTATGTTGCCAAAGCGTATTTTGTGTGAGGCAAAGAAATTTCCACAACTTCGGCTCCGCGGTCTTTCAAATAGGCAGCAGCCTTATCCCAAAACGCACAAATTTCAGGATTCATTCCTTCAGGACGATATTCTTTAGGCAGACCGACTTTCAAACCCTTGATATCTTTACCTAAAAAACTAACAAAATCAGGAACTTCTTTATTGCAAGATGTGGAGTCTTTAGCATCATATCCGGACATGCTTTGCAATAAAAGCGCGCAGTCTTTAACATCTTTGGCAATAGGACCGGCTTGGTCCAATGATGAAGCAAAAGCTACAATACCATAACGAGAGCAACGTCCGTATGTTGGTTTTATGCCTACACAACCGCAAAAAGCAGCCGGCTCGCGAATAGAACCTCCTGTATCGGTTGCGGTGGCGCCGGCACACATATTGGCGGCAACGGCAGCCGCAGAGCCGCCGGAAGACCCACCGGGAACCAAGTCTACATCTTTGCTCCACGGATTGATAACCGGACCGAAATAGCTTGTTTCATTGCTTCCGCCCATAGCAAATTCATCCATATTCAATTTGCCTAAAAAGATGGCGCCGTTGTCAAGCAATTTTTTTGTTACCGTAGATTCATACGGCGGAATAAAATTATCCAAAATGTGAGAACATGCTGTTGTGCGAATATTTTTTGTGCAGAATAAATCTTTGACACCCAGAGGTATTCCTTCTAAAAATCTATTTGTTCCATCAGCATAATGTTTATCGGCAATCTGCGCTTGTTCCAAAGCCTGAGCGCCGCATTCTGTCACATAGGCATTATAGCGTTTACCTACTTTCATATTTTCCAAATAAGCTTCTGTCAGCTCAACGGCGCTGAACTCTTTGTTTTTTAGCTTATCTATGGTTTCATGAACAGTTAACTTAGTAATTTCTTTCATTTTTTACTCCACAACCTTTGGCACCGCAAAATAATCATATTCTTTATCTGGAGCATTGGATAATACAGCTTCCTGATAATTTCCGTCTGTAATTTCATCTTCTCGCAAACGCAAAGTTGAGTCATTAACAGAGATTAAAGGCTCAATATTATCAGTATTTACCTCATTGAGTTCTTCAATCCAACTCAGAATTTTATTAAATTCTTCTTTTGTCGCTTCTATTTTTTCGTCATCAACTCTCAGACGAGAGAGAAAAGCCACTCTTTTGACGGTTTCATTATCTATAGCCATTGCTTTTTTACCTCTGTTTACATATTTATTTTTATCGGCAACATTACAGTATCATATTGTAAGCATTTGAAAAGTTTTAAATTCGTGATATCAACACCGCTTTGTTCTATCAATTGTTCTGCACTTATGCTTCCGGTATCGGCAATCAAATCACTCAGTTTTTCACCGAAACTTTTTGCTTTAGGATAAGATGTTATTATAATATTTTGATTTTTATCAATTTTTCTTAATTCCATTGCTTTAATAATAGCTTCTGAGCTGCCGCCAAATTCATCAATCAATCCCAAAACAAGAGCCTGCCGTCCTGTCCAAACCCGACCGCGGGCAATTTTATCCATCGGCTGAGTTAGTTTACGATTTTCTGCAACTTTTGCCGTAAAATCATCATAAACATCATCTAAAGATTTATTAAATATCTTTTTTTCCGAATCGTTAAAATGCCGGTTGGGACTTAATATACCGGCATTATCGCCAAAGTTTAGTCGATTCCAATTAATTCCCAATTTTTTCCATAGTTCGGAAAATACAATTTTTCCGCCCAAAACCCCGATAGAACCTGTAATTGTCATCGGTTCGGCAAAAATATAGTCGCCGGCCAATGAAATAAAATAGCCTCCGGATGCCGCATATGCCGATTGAGATACAACAACCGGAACTTTTGCAGTTTCTTTTAACTGTTTTAGTGCAAAATAAATTTCATCTGCCGCATTATAACTGCCTCCCGGACTGTTAATCCGCACAACAACGGCTTTTAGGTTAGGCAGTTTTTTAATTTCATTTATATCCTCAATAACATTTTGACTGTTTATTACATTGTTTTGCCTGATATTATTTTTGTTATCATCATCAATTATTTCTCCAGTCAAATTCAACATGGCAATAGTCGGCAAATCTCCGCTGTTAGAATATAATCCGGCAGCATAATCGCGTATATTTATAAAATGTTCCGCTCCGTCTTCTTTTTTCAATTTATCTTCAAGCTGAGACATATACATAATACCGTCAATCAGTCCGAGTTTTAGTCCTTCATCTGCAGTTAAAGGTGCTTTATTTATAATATTTTCAAACGAATCTTTCAGTTTGCGGTTTGCCGAAATATCTAATTTAAGCTCTCCCATCAAACTTCCGCCCAAATTATTCATTTCTTCGGCATAAGCTTTAGAAATCTTAGAATCCGTTAATGATGCCATAGCGTTTTTATATTCATAACGAGAATAAAATTCCGGAGAAACCCCTATTTTATTCAGTAGATTTTTTAAAAACGGAATTTCTATGCTTATTCCCGTCAATCCTATATAAGTATGCGGCTGCATATAGATTTGTTTGAAAAATGAAGCTAAATAATATTCGCTGCTTCCCTGCCCTAAATTTCCGAATCCTTGCGAAAAAACAACAGTTTTTTTGCCGGTACTATTAAATTTAACTATAGTTCTTGCCACATCTTGCAATTGCGCCGGTTCTAAATTTATGTTATTTATTTTGACAATTATTCCGTTAATATCATCATCATTTGCCGCAAATTCCACAGCTTGAAGCATTTTAAAAAATGATATAGGTTTTTCATCCGTTAACTCTGTTAAAATTCCCGTATTGTCAGATTCGTTAAAAGGTTTATTGAAATCAATTGTTAGAAACGAATTTTTTTCTACAGGTTTTGGATATCGGTTTATTATACCAAACACCAACAGACCGATAAGGCTGATTAACGTTACAGCGCCTACAGTAATACATAGAACTTTGACAAAGTTTTTTATTTTATTCAAAATAACAAACATTTACATTTCCTTATCTGCAATCATTTTTTTGACATAAGGATATTTTTTCACAGCTTCGGCATTTAGTTCTGCACATTTATTTTCTATAGTATTCTGCAATTCGGTCATAAATTCTTCTTTGGTCTTATTTTTGGCGCTTATTGGCGGTAAAAATTCAAACACAGCGGTTCCAGAATAGCGCATAAATGAATTTTTTGCCCAAAACAATCCCGTGTTGATGGCAACCGGAACAACAGGCAAATCCAAATTTTCCGCTAAAAAGAAAATACCCGATTTATAGCCTTTGGTCGTTCCGGGTTTGCAGCGTGTACCTTCCGGAAAAATAACAACCGGACGACCGGTATCTGTTTTCTTTTTTACTTCGGATAACATATGTTTCATAGCGCTTGCTCCGCCTTTGCGGTTTATGGGTATCATTCCGTAAAAGTATTGCGCCCAACCAAAAAACGGCAAAAAAATCAGCTCGCGTTTCAAAATATAAGTTGTCGTTGGTGAAAATTGCGTAAAGGAATATGTTTCCAGCGCTGATTCATGTTTACAAGCATACAAAACATTGCGATGACGGATATTTTCAGCGCCGCGCACTTCAAGCTTTATGCCTCCGAACACGCGTACCCAAAACAAAGCCACAGGCATAACGACCTTATCCCAATATTTAATCGTAACTTTTTGCGGCAATAAAGCCAGAGGCAGCTGAATTATACAGCCGATACCCAAAGTTCCGAAAAAAAAGATATTAGTCAATAAAGAACGAATAAACAACATATTGCTTTCTCCTTAATAAATATGTAAATGCCGGCAGATATACACCAACAAAAACTTATTATATTCCATAACCAACAATCGGAATGTTCCCCAGCTTTTCCACCATTTGATATTAACATTCGGCGAATAAATAGGATTTAAAATAACTTCCAAATCATTTTCTTTTGTCACATAAATAATAAATTCCTGCAGACTGCGCGGAATATGATAGCTGGATGTCACCAATCGGATGGATTTGATATTATTCTTTTTAATCCATTCTTCAGCTTCTATGGCATTTTCAATAGTGTTTTTTGCTTTGCGTCCAAGTTCTATTTTACTTTCATCATCGGCTTTTATCTTTGCTTGTTTTTCTATTTGGCTGATAGTGATATTTTCCGGTACTCCCGATATAAAAAGTTTATCAGCCAAATTTTCATTTAAAAGCTGTATACCTTCCAAAATGCGGTTTCGCCCACCGGTTAAAACGATAATGGCATCTGTTTTGGTTGTTTTATCTATTTCATACGAATTTATATAGTGTGCAAAATAAACAAACCCCAAGCACCAAGCCGCCAATAAACTTAATCCGCCATATAAAATCAAACGCCGAATCAAATCATTTTCTCCAAAGATTTGCGAACTGTCCAATAAGACATTCCCATAGCATAAAGAGAGGACAACAATGGTGTAACCATTATCAAACTCCATGCCAATGTTGAAAGTTGCGCACCTTTAATAAGTCCGCTGCCGGTTGAAATTCCGTATTTTGCCACCAGAATAATACTTGGCACAGCCGCCATAAGTCCGATAATTCCCGAAAAAAAGCCGATTTTGGCAAAATTCTTGGCATATTGACGCGCGATATAGTCATCTTTTGCACCGATGATATGTAAAATTTCTATCGTATTCAGATTTATACCTAAACTGGTGCGAGTTGAATAATAAATAGAAAAAGCGCAAATACCGATAACCATCAGCAAAACTGACAAAGCTATATTTTTAAGCGATGAAGCAAACTTTATGAGACGATTAAGCCACAGCCGGTGATTGTCTATTGACGCATTTTCTGAAATTTGCCGCAAACCTCGTGTAACTTCATCATAGTTAAGCTCCGTATTTGGTTTTAATTTTACATCCAGCAACATGGGAATCGGCAGCGAAGATATATCAACTTTGTTGCCAAGCCACGGTGTCATGAGTTTTTCAACTGTTTGCGCGTCTAAAGCTTTAACACTTTTAACATCTGACAAATTCTCCACATATTGCAAAACTAAATTTTGAATTTCCTGAGTTTTAGCCACATCCACATGCTTGCTTTCATCTTCAATCGGAATAATTTGAACCGTAACCGAACCCATAATATCTTTTTCCCAGTTATCGGCCATGGCGTTAATAGCCATTACGATTGCCAGCACCACAATAAACAGATACATATAAATAGAAGTCAAAACATACATAAAAGCTGATGTATCATCATCTTCTGTATTGATTTCGCTGCGGCGTCCTGTTACTAAATCGCTTTTCATCCGTAAATTCTCCCTAAATCTTTTTAAGTGCCGGATATAATTTAGCCGCGTGATTAGACAAAACAATGCGCGGATAATTATAGGTGGAGGTCAATTGTTCGTTGTGTGTTGCCAAAACAACGGTGGTTCCCACCTTATTTAATTCCACAAACAAACGCATAAGTTTTCCGGCGATTTCTGTGTCAACGCTGCCTGTCGGTTCATCGGCAAACAAAATTTCCGGACGGTTTATCACGGCTCTGGCAATAGCCACGCGTTGTTTTTCGCCGCCGGAAAGCGAAGAACATATCTTATAAATGCTTTTATGCAGTTCCACCCATTGCAGCAGTTCTGTAACGCGCTTATAAATTTCTTTTTCTCCCATACCGCGCACTCTTAAAGGCAGCGCGATGTTATCGAACACGCTTAAATGCTCCAACAGCCGGAAATCCTGAAATACAACTCCGATTTTTTGCCGTAAGCCGGCCAAAGTATCGCGATTGGAAAAATTTATATTATTTCCAAACACTTTCAAAGTTCCCTTATGAGGTTTCTTTATCAAATATAACATATTAAGAAGAGTGGTTTTGCCGGCTCCGCTCTTACCGGTTATAAAAGTGAAAGACCCTGGTAAAAGTGAAAAATAGACATTTTGCAAAACATCCTCGTTGCGTTCATAGCCTACTGAAACATTTTGCAAATCTATAATCGGCTGTTTTACGCCAGTTTGGTTATTTTCCATGCATTCCTCCAATTTTATATTAAGAATATATCAATAATCCGTATAATAAAATACTTTTTTTCTTTTAATCTGCAAATTTTTAGAATATAGTGCAAAAAAAAGAGGTTAGTATGTTAATAAGTTGTCCAAAATGTAATGCCGTATATCAGATTCCAGATGCTCAAATTCCTGTTGACGGCAAAAAATTTAAATGTGCAGAATGCGGCGGCGTGTGGACCGTATATCCGCAAGATGTAAAAAAAGCCACCTCTGAAACAGCTGTTCCTTCAGTATCGGATTCTGCTGCCGAACGCGTATCTGAAAGCAAAACAGATGCTCCGCAAGCGTCTGCTCCGGCTCCGCAGATAAAATCACAAATTGTCAGTCCGCAAACACAAGCTGACGATGATGTGGAAAAAATGTTTAACCGTCTGTCTCAAGACACAAAAGGTTTGTTTAACGGTAATTCTTCTGCCAACACCAGATGGGATAAATATAAAATCAAATTAAGAATGTTTTTTTCACCGTTTGTGGTTAACTGCACTTTGGTACTTTTGCTTTTTGCCTTTACGTTTTATATCGGATACGCCAATCGTTTTTATATTGTTTCTAAAATACCTCAATTGGAAGGTTTTTATAAAAACATGGGATTATACAGCCTTTACAAAGGACGCGGATTGATTTTTAAAGGCATAAAAACCCGCTATATGACACGCCGCGGTAAAATACATTTGGAAGTATCCGGTTTAATTTATAATGAAAGCGATATGAAAACTGCCGTATTGCCGATTAAAGCCGAGCTATACAATAAGCAAGGTGAAAAACTTAATGAAGTTGTGAAAGTTTTGACCATTGACCGATTGGCTCCGAGTTTCAGCGCTGTTTTCAGGGTACTTATTCCTGATAATACTCTGGAAGAAAAAACTGTCATTTTGAGCTTTACGGAAAATGCCGAATAAATAATTAAAGGAGATAAATATGTTAAGAGAAGATTTGCAAAACAGCTTGAAAGAAGCTATGAAAAGTAAGGATATGAAAACTGTAAACGCCGTGCGTTTGATTATCGCCGGACAAAAAGAAAAAGACGTTGAAGCTCGCGGCAAAGGTTTGGAAAAAGCCGGCGATGCCGAATTGCTGGCAATGATGCAGACAATGATTAAACAAAGAAATGAATCTATAAAAATTTATACTGAAGGCAATCGTCCGGATTTGGCTGAAAAAGAGCAAGCAGAAATTGATGTAATCAACCGCTTTTTGCCAAAACAAATGGACGCTGCCGAAATTGATGAAGCCATCAAAGCCGCTATTTCTGAGACCGGCGCTGCCGGCATACGCGACATGGGTAAAGTTATGGGTGCTTTAAAAGCAAAATATGCAGGTAAAATGGATTTTGGAGCTGCTTCTGCCGCCATTAAAAAGTTCTTGGCTTAAATTATAAAGGCTGAACGGCTGCATAATGAACGACGATTTGCAAAAATTTTTAGATGAACTCCGTAGCAGAATTTCTATTGCCGATGTTGTCGGAAATAAGGTGAAATTGACAAAGAGAGGACGGGAATATCTTGGATTATGCCCGTTTCATAATGAAAAAACACCGTCATTTACCGTTAATGAAAGCAAAGGCTTCTACCATTGTTTCGGCTGCGGAGCGCACGGAGATATTGTCAAATTTGAAATGGACGCTAACGGACTTCCGTTTATTGAAGCCGTCAAAAAACTTGCCGATAAGGTCGGAATGCAGCTGCCTGTTTGGTCTAAAGAAAGCCAAGAACAAAACCTAAAGCGCAAATCGCTATACGAGATTATGGATATTGCCTGTGCCTATTTTGAAAAAAATCTGCGCATGCCGGTCGGAGCGCACGGCTTATCCTATTTTAAAGAAAAGCGCGCTTTAAGCGAAGAAACCATCAAAAAGTTCCGTTTAGGCTATGCGCCAAGCGGTAATGGTCTAAAAGCATTGCTATCCTCTAAAGGAGTGTCGGAACATGATATGGCTGAGCTTGGACTTATAGCTGTGCCGGAAGACACCTCGCGCGCATCTCATGATTTTTTCCGCGACAGAGTAATGATTCCGATTATGGATAAGCAAGGCAATGTCATTGCTTTCGGTGGGCGCATTATGGACAATAGTCAGCCTAAATACTTAAATTCGCCAGAAACACCGATTTTCAATAAACGCCGTATCCTTTATAATATGAATAACGCTCGTGAGCCGGCATATAGCGCCAAACGTCTGATTATCTGCGAGGGTTATATGGATGTGATTGCTCTGGACAGTTTTAGTTTCAGCTACGCCACAGCTCCGCTCGGCACGGCTCTGACCGAAGAACAGATTCTTGAAGCATGGAAAGTGTGCAATATCCCTACCCTATGCTTTGACGGAGACGGCGCCGGAATAAAAGCGGCAATTCGTTCCATAGACAGAGTTTTACCTATCTTGAAAGCTGGCTATTCGGTTAATTATATTTTTCTTAAAGAAAAAAAAGACCCTGATGAACTGCTGCATAGTTTGGGAGCTCCGGTGTTTGAGCAATATTTGCAAAAAGCCAAACCTTTAGTGGATATTTTGTGGCACAAATGCAAAATGAACAAAAACACCGACACGCCGGAGCAAAAGGCGCTGATAGAGAAAGAGACTTTTGAAGAAGTCGCAAAAATCAAGGATGAGCAAATCCGCAGTTATTATGCGCAAGAAATGAAAAAGCGTATTTATTACACTTTTGGCAAAGGTTCTCTGTATAAAAGCTCTCAAACCGCGCAAAACGGCACTCAGCAGCCGTCAGAACAACAAATTAAACAAACTTATGCGCCGCGACGTAAAAAGCCTGACACAGAACCTATTTATCATTTTGTTAAAAAACCGCCGCTTAATGATTTGGTTATCCGCGGAATTATTGCCGCCATGCTTTTATATCCGGAACTTATTGAAAAATACGAAGAAAAATTGACGGCTTTTGAAATAAATGATTCTAAAATGGCAAAAATTCTGGCTGAAATTATGGAAATTCATCAAGAAGACGAACACTTGGACAGCGAACGCCTGATTGAAAAATTAAAACTAAATTTTGCCGCAGAAATTGGTGATTTATGGGAAATAAATATGTATAAATCCCAAAAATCCACCCTACCGAGTCTCAAATCTGAAATAGACAACGGATTATTAGAAATACAATTAAAACAAATTGATAGCGAGCTAAAAGAATGTACATCTTTAATGGCTAAACAACCAGAAAACTCAACAGAGATTTATAATCGCTATCAACAACTTGTAACAGAACGCAATAATTTGATTCTGGCTAAAGAATAGCTTATTTAAATTCAAAACTTACGTCGCAGTCGGTATTTTTCTTGTCACAGGAAGCGCAAACTTCCTGAAAATCTTTTAATGTAGCCGTAGGTAAACATTTTTCTCCGTCTTGACAATACTTTGCTCCATAAAAATATATGTTATGCGACCCCTGCCACGACCTTGCCAAATAAATTTCAGAGGACAAAGGCATAGCTATATTCTTAAACAACTCCAAACAAAAATCTTCTGCAAATCCTTCTGTAGTGGTTACATTATCAGCACTTTTAGTAAAACCGCCGATTTTTATGCTTACTGAAACAGCGCCTTTTCTAGTATATGGATAAACAATATTACCGAAAGTGTCATAAAAGGTATTGGTTGATTTTGTATAACTATCTGGTAACAACCCCAACGCATAAACGGTGTCTGCCAATGGTATTTGCCTAACCTGTTCATCTGATTTTAAGCTATCCAAATGCTCCAGAAGTCCGGCAAAAAACATAGAGTATTCTCCGATTGTCTTGTTCATTTTCCACATTCTCATTGCTTTGCTATAGCCTGCAATACCGGCAACGGACAGAACACCGACAATCGCCAGCACGCCGAGCATTTCTATCATACTCCGCCCAGCTGAAACCGCGTATAGCTGCGCTTCTAAAGCAGTTTTACGCTGTCTCAAAAAATTTATGTATTCCCCATATACACTAGGATTTTTTGTATTTTCTTTTAATTTATCAGACATATATTGAACTCCTAAAAAATTACAGAAAAACCGCTTAAAATAAGCGGTCGGAGAGTTCAACAATCATATCTGCTTAAATGATTCTTTTAGCCTTTAAAGCCATATTGTGTCAGAGATATATTATACAGCTTTTGAACATACGCTAAAAGCTCCCCGACCATATTGCTATGTATCGGGGATATATTTAGCTATCGGCAATAATCAAACCGCCGATAATTTAACGATGTTATATCCTAACACCGAAGCAGATAAGAGCCGTTGAAAGCTCCGCGCTAACCGCGCTTGTTTTAATATATAAAGAAATAAAATAAAAAGCAAACAAATTCTTATGGGATAAAATTTTATTACGCACCCTGACTGTTTTTAATTTTAGCCACTTCACCGCGAGCAAGAGCATCGCAGCGTTCGTTTTCGGGGTGGCCGTTATGTCCTTTCACCCACAGCCAGCGAATTTCATGCTGTTGCGTCAGCTCGTCCAAACGCTGCCATAAATCAATGTTTTTAACCGCCTGTTTTTTATTTGCCGTCTGCCAGTTGTTGCGTTTCCAATTTGCCAGCCATTCGGTTATACCGTTCATCACATACTTGCTGTCGGTGTAAAGTGAAATATTGCACTTGGTTTTAAGCGCGCTCAATGCCATAATCACAGCCATCAGCTCCATACGGTTGTTGGTGGTGTTTTCTTCTCCACCGCTTAACTCTTTTTCAATATCCTTATAGCGTAAAATCGCGCCCCAACCGCCTACTCCGGGGTTGCCGGAACAAGCTCCGTCCGTAAAAATCTCCACTCTTGCCGTCATTTATTCCACTTTTCGTAAAAACTCGTTAAAAAATTCATTAATCAGCCACTCGTTATTTTTTTCATCAGTCCGCAAAGCCTTAGCCACAAATGAGCGTAAATTATTTTTCAGCCCGCTTATTCTAAATGATTTCGGCGCGGCGCGCTCTGCCCCAACCACGCCATCCAGCAGCAAATCATCGTCAACCAGCGGTGACAAAATTATCTCAATTCTTGTAAACTTCAAAATTCCGCGCGGTGGCAAACGCAATTCCGGCTTAGTTATCAGGTTCAAATGCCCTGCTATTCCCTGAATAGAATACATTTGGTTATAATCCAAAAACCGCACTTTATTATTAACGCCGCCATAATTTTCGGTAGTGCAAGTAAGATAAAGCTCGCTGGCAATCACATTGCTTTCATTTTTACAAAATACATCAAACGAAACTTTGACATATTTGTGCACTGCTTTGCCTTTTTTACTTTTCAAATAAAGAATTTCAGCTTCATCATTCTGCACAATTTCCAGCTTGCGGTTTTCTATCATCAGTTCCACATTAGGCTGTGGTTGGCGTCCAAACATTCCGGCAATCACCGAATATGGAGCCGGCACATTGTTTGAACCCGAACGAATGTAAATATGGCTGCCGATTGTTGTCATCAGCGGAGCCAAATCGGATTTTGGAATATATGTTGCCAAATAGCCGTCACCATTTTTATCGCAAGCAATTATGTGGTTGCGCACTTTATTATGACTTGGAATAGTGCAGCCGGAGATGGCGTTTTCTACCCAGCTCATAAAACGATGCACATTGTGAACTTTGACTTTGCTTTTCGCCACATCACCGACTTCACAGTCGCGAGAACATTCAACACCCCAAATAATCACTCCGCCTTCGGAATTGCCAAAACCGGATATACACTTAGAAAGATTGCGCCTATCGTCACTACACAGAGCCTGACCATGCTTGCCGGTAGAAGCCGCCTGCTTAAAATCCAAAAACAACTCCTCTGTCTGCCGCTCGCGGATAAATTCATCAAGCGCGTCTTCGCCAAAATAAACCAGCTTTTCAAATATATCTTCAGCTCTTGACATGGCGGCATCTCCTGTTGTTGCATTTATGGCTTATAATATCACAGTCCGCTTAAAAACGCAAATACTTCTCTACAATATCATAGCTAGGATAGTCATGCAGATTGCCCAAAAGCGTATAAGTCGGCTTACTGGCAAACAAACGCCTCGCCACACGCTGAATATCATCTTTATTGATAGCGTTGATTTTTTCCACAATTTCTTCAACCGGAATCACGCGGTTATACAAAAGATGCTGACGGGCGATAACTTCGGCTGTGGAAGAAGAACTTTCCAAAGCCATCAGCATACTTGCCTTGAGCTGAACTTTCACCCGTTCCAATTCTTTGTCGGTCACATATTCATTAACAACTTTTTTCAGCTCATCAGCCACCACCGGAACATATTGCTTGATTTCTTCTTCATTCAAACCGGCGTAAATACCAAACATACCGCTGCCGGTGTGTGCGTTGGCAAAGCTGTATACCGTATAAACCAAACCGCGCTTTTCTCTAATTTCTTGGAACAAACGCGAAGACATGCTGCCGCCCAGCAAGGTTGAAAGCACAGTTACCGGATAATAGTCCGCATCGTTATACGGCACTCCCTCAAAGCCAAGCAAAACCTGAGCTTGTTCAATATCACGGGTTTTGATAGATGAACCTCCGGTATAATGCTGCGCGTCTTTAACATAGTCTGTTTTTTCACGCAAACCAGACATACGGTCCTCCACCATTTTAACAAATTCATCATGGTTCAAATTACCGACAGCGGCAACCACCATATTTTCGGCGGCGTAGTTGTGTTTCATATAATCATGCAGCTTATCGGCATTAAATGAGCGGACTTTTTCCGCCGGACCAAGAATACTGCGCCCCAAAGCCTGATTAGCAAAGGCTGTTTCTTGAAAATAGTCATAAACAATATCGCTTGGGTCATCGTTAGTCTGTTTGATTTCCTGCACCACGACTTCTTTTTCTTTTGCCAGTTCGGCAGCGTCAAAAGTCGGCGCCATAATCAAATCCGACAACACGTCAGCAGCCAATTCTACGTCATTTTTCAGCATTTTAGCATAAAAAGCCGTAAATTCGCGCGAAGTATAAGCATTGGTTTGACCGCCAACATTTTCGATATCTTCGGAAATTTGCAAAGAGTTACGTTTTTTTGTACCTTTAAACACGGTATGTTCAACAAAATGCGAAATTCCGTTTCTTTCCAGCGTTTCGCAAGCGCTTCCAGTGTTTACCCAAATACCCAAAGAAACAGTTTCAGTCTGCGGACGTTCAACAGAGGCAACTCGCAAACCGTTTTTTAACGTTGTTAATTTAACTTCCATAAAAAATCTTGCCTTATTCTAAAAAATTACATATGACAGTATTATATTGTCTGATTAGGATAAATCAACATAAAACTTATAAGGGGGTATATAATGGGGAAAAAATTACATTTTGCCGTTGTGCTTTCAGGCTGTGGCCGTGCTGATGGCTCGGAAATTCACGAAGCGGTCTGTGCCTTGCTTTGCATAGAGAATATGGGTTGCACCTATCAATGCTTTGCGCCGGATATTGACCAAGCGGCGGTGGTTAATCATCTAAACAACCAAGCGATGAATGAAAAACGCAATGTTTTGGTGGAATCTGCTCGCATTGCCCGCGGCAATATTTTAGATTTAAAGGCATTTAACACCAAAGATTTTGACGCCATTATCTTCCCCGGCGGACTCGGCGCTGTCACCAACTGGTGCGATTTTGCCGGACGCGGGGTTTCCTGCAATATCAACACCAGCGTAAAGCAGGTTATCCGCAAATGCTGGGAAGACAAAGTCGTTATCGGCGCAATGTGCATCGCTCCGGTTTTGATTGCTTTGGTTTTGGCCGACAAACACGTTAAATTCACGCTCGGCGCCGGCGGCGATACCGCCCAAAAGCTGGAAGAACTCGGCGCGATTCACGAAGAAGTAGGCGTTTCCGATGTTTGTGTAGACCGCGAAAATCTGGTTTGCAGCACTCCGGCATATATGCTTGCTACAAATATGCTTGACGTTTGTCAAGGCGCGCAAAATATGGTCGGGGCAATCTGTCAGCTTTTAGAAGAGCAAAGAAACTGACATAATCACAACGGAAAACGGATAGTTATACAGCATACTCCTGAAGCATCGCAATGTTCACAGGCCGATTTTATTTGAGCCAAAGTAGCATTGCTTAAACACATACGCCCGTTTGAGCAATAAGCATCGCCATAAAATGTTATATCGCCTTTAGTTGAATTAAAAGTGTTTATTGAATAAACAGCGGAATGCAGTGGCGTCATAATATTGTTAAACATCTCAACGCAAAGCTTCGATGAAAAGTTTGCGGATATCTTGCTGTCTGCGGTTTCTTGCCAGCCGCCTAAATAAAAATCCAGAAGCAAAACATTGCCGCCGCTATAAGACTGCACAATATTGCCGCTGTTATCCCACATTGCCTTATTATCTTCGGCTGTCCAGCTGGACGGAACAATATTTGTGGCGCGGGCAAAGTCTGTGAAATTAAATTTTCCCATACCGACCGGAACACTTTTTAAATCATCTATATGCTCCAGCAGACCATATATAAGATAGCTATATTCGCTGATAGTTTTATTAAGTTTGAACTTTTCCATCGCTTTGGAGTAGCCGGCAATGCCTCCGACCGAAAGAACTCCGACAATAGCAAGCACGCCCAGCATTTCTATCATTGACCGACCGGCTGAACAAATGTCATTGCGAGCAACGCGAAGCAATCCAGAACCCTCGCCCCTGCTCTGTTCTCTTAAAAATTCTATACTCTTAAACATCTTGTTCCTCCTCAATTGTGTAAAAAAAACGACCGTTATTTTTACACACTCAGAATAAGACGCTGATAATTCTTACAAAACCACAAAAAACATCGCAAATATAAAAAGTTATTGCAAATTCCGGCAACCTTTGCTAGACTACAAAAAACAGCCTAAAAACTGTCCATTTTAAACGGTCGTTTTTTTTACACACTTTTCATTCAAATCTCCGCCAAAATCAAGAATTAAAAGACCAATATTTTGACACTATATATTTTATAGGTTGAAAATATTGATAAAACTCTTGCATTAAGCAATTTTTAGTCTATGCTGAGAATAATTTATAAAAAATTATATTAAAGGATTGCTATAATAATGAAAAACAGAACCAGATTTGCGCCAAGTCCTACCGGCTACATGCATATCGGCAACTTGCGTACAGCTTTATATGAATATTTGATTGCCAAGTCTGCGGACGGCGATTTTATTCTACGCATTGAAGACACCGACCAAAAACGCTATGTTGAAGGTGCTACTGATATTATATTTAAAACCCTGAAACGCGTTGGCATGAATTGGGATGAAGGTCCGGATATCGGCGGCGAATTTGGTCCATATATACAATCAGAACGCCGCGGAATTTATCAGGAATATGCCCATAAATTAGTTGAGCTTAGGGGCGCGCATTATTGTTTCTGCGCTCAAAAAGAAGAAAACGAAGATGTTGATGAAGACACTCCTGAAGCTCATATAAAATTCAAAGACCCTTGCTTGAAAATTTCTTTAGAAGAAGCTAAAAAACGTGTTGCCGCCGGTGAGCCTTATACCATCCGCCAAACCATAAATAAAAAAGGGACTTCCATTTTTCATGACGTGGTTTATGGCGATATTGAAATTGATTATGACGAGCTTGACGAAGGAGTGTTGCTAAAATCTGACGGATTGCCTACCTATAATTTTGCCAATGTGGTGGATGACCATTTGATGCAGATAACTCATGTTGTGCGCGGTAATGAATATATTTCTTCCACCCCTAAATATAACTTGATTTACGAGGCTTTCGGCTGGACACCGCCGATTTATGTGCATGTTCCGCCGGTTATGAAAGACGCTCAGCACAAATTAAGCAAACGCAACGGCGACGCCTCTTTCCAAGATTTGGTGGCTAAAGGCTATTTGCCGGAAGCTATTTTGAACTATATCGCCCTACTCGGCTGGAATCCAGGAACAGAACAAGAAATCTTTTCTTTAGAAGAGCTTAAACAATGTTTTTCAAGTGAAAGATTAAATAAATCTCCTGCTATTTTTGATATTACTAAACTTACATGGATGAATGGTTGCTATATCCGCAATCTTTCAGCCGAGGATTTTCATAGGCTGGCTTTGCCATATTATAAAGATTTAGAAAATAAAAATATAGATTTATTCTTTTTAAGCAAAGTGTTACAGCCGCGTATTGAAGTTTTAAATCAGATTACAGAACAAACAGATTTCTTAGCAAAAATGCCGGAATATGATGTGTCTTTGTATGAAAATAAAAAAATGAAAACTAATTCGGAAATTGCCGCTAAAGCTTTGCAAATTGTTTTGCCGATTTTGGAAAATGTTACAGATTGGACTAACGAAAATTTGTTTAACACCCTAAAAGAAACGGCCGTTGCCAATGAAATGAAAAACGGACAAATTCTTTATCCGGTGCGCATTGCCCTTTCCGGCAAAGAAACCACACCTGGCGGTGCAACCGAATTAGCTCATGTTTTGGGAAAAGCCGAAACTTTACTGAGAATTTCCGAAGCTATTAAAAAACTGTCTTAAACACATACCTATAAGGAGTTAAATTATGCCCGATTTGCATATGAAAAAATCTACGAACCGAGTAAAACATTATAGCTGGTTTGGCTATCTTATTTGCATTCTCGGAGTATCATTCTATTTCTTCCCCGAATATCCTTTACGCTTGTTCTTTCAGCAAACTATCGGCAAAGAAGATAACGAAAAGTTGACAATAAACAAAACTGAAAACTTTAACGTTGCAGACAAAAAAATCATTGAGTTAAAAAGGAATAAAAAGAATTATAAGCTTATTCCTCATGCGCAATATTCAATCACAGCCAAAGTCGGATACGCTCATCCCTATGATGATATTGTTAAAAACACTATAGACAAGCTTTTAAAAAAGAAGAACAAAGACGTCAAAGATACTAATTTAACAACAGCAAACCTGTTTTTATTATGGGGGGAAATGGCAAAATCAGACGTGTTCTCTTTATTTAACTATAAGCACAAGTCCGGAACAGGTTATTTGCTTTGCAAAGGCGTATCATATGAGAAATCATTTGCTGCTTCTTTTGCAACTCAGGCTTCCAAAAAAGAGCAAGAAAAATATAATCTTTGTAATGCCTATTCTTTAACAGGTACTTTCAATAATTATCGCATCATACCTGCCAACGAGCGTATAAACAAAGCCGTACACACTCTGATGAAAGGCGATATTATTCATATTGAGGGATATTTGGTAGACGTGCCTCAGCTTGAAATAACAACTGCTTATAAAGCAAATAAAAAGAATAATGGACTGTTAGAGGGAGCAAACCTCAATCAGCATTATTACTTGTATACGACTAAAATCATCAGCGATGGTTTTATATACAAATAAAAATTAGGCTCTGAGCCTGCTGGAGCAAACCATGCCCGATATTTACTCAATACGCTATTTTAAGAATAGACGTCAAAAAAGTAAGACTTATATTGTATGTATTGTGCTTGGTTTGCTTATGTTTTTATATCCTGAATATCCAAAGCGTATGTTTTATCCGTTTTTATTCGGACAAAAGACAAATGAAAAATTAGAGATTTCTCAAGATGCTTATTACGAAGATTTGAATACTGCTCCGATTACGTTTGTCCGCAATAATATAAAATACATCTTATATCCGCAAACAAAATACAGCGTATCCGCCAAAATCGGATACGTTGACTCTTATGACACGATTCTAAACAAAATCTACCGCGGTCACAGCCAAAGCGATTACATAAACTTAGCGCCTATTGATTTATTTATGATTTACGGCGATATGGCAAAACCAGAAATCTATAAATTGTTTGAATTTGACCACGAAGAACGAACTGGTTATATCAAATGTAAAGGCGTAAAATACAAGGAATCCTTTTTCTCATTTTACCTTTCTGACTCTGAACGTGAAAAAAGTGAAAGAAATTTGGCAGTCTGCAATCCGCATATAAACGAAAATCAATTCAATAACTATCACCCTATTCCGGCCAATGAAAATGTTAACAAGGGTCTGCATACACTGCTTGCCGGAGATACAATTTATATAGAAGGCTATCTTGTAAATGTAAAAGCGCCAAATTTCACTTTAGCCACAGGTACGCGCACCAATCAACATCACCCTTTTGTGATGAACGGAGAAAACCCTGGAATGTGTTTTATTATCTACACCACTAAAATTATTGTTAACGGTTACGTCTATCAATAAAAGGAGAATTTCATGAAAATAATCTCAGTTTTCTTGATTATATTATTATTAAGCCATCCGGCATTTGCTAAAAAATGGAATTGGGTGCCGCGCCGAACTCAAAACAACATTATGGAAACTCAAACCTCATCGGAGTCTTTTTCTGACAGCTCAGAAAAAAAAGTTTCTGAGGAAGAAAACACTGAAGAAGAAATAAATAGTCTGATTTTTTTCAGCAAAGAAGAATTTAACAAAGCCGACATCAACAACGATGGTAAAATCAGCGAAGATGAATTTCTATTGTTTCAGGAACAAGACTTCGGCAAAATTGCTGCTAAAAATTTTATAGAATTTGACCTTAATAAAGATAAAAAAATAAGCCGGGAGGAAATTTATACTCACCTCAAACAAAATGAAGATTTTTCTGAAGATGAACAATCTGTTACTAAAAACTTTATTGACGCGGATATTGACGGCGATGATTTTTTGGACGAAAATGAATTTAAGCACTATCAGCAAACATCGCTTTTAAGCAACAATAAAGCTATTTTCAGACTATTTGACGCCGACGGAGACGGGGTTATAACCTATGAAGATGTGGAACAAATTTTGAAAACTTTTCAAAGTCTTACGGATTAACCAAGTTCCAAAGCCTGATAGCAGCGCTCTGATAGTGACATTTCATCTAAAACCAACTGATTTAATTCTGCCACTTTTTCATCTTCTATATTCAAAAATTTACTTACTTTGATAACAAAATCTATCTCGCTATCGTCCAAATCTTCATCTGAATTTGCAACGGTCAGCAATTCTTTTATCAAATACAAAGACTTTTTGCGGTCTAATTTCTGCGCTTCTTTTAGCAGATTTTCTTCACTAATCTGCTGATTTATCTGAGCGCTGTACTCACGCGGAATTTGATATTCTCTGGCAAGTTCTTTCATAAACGAACGCTCTGCATCATCTATACGCCCGTCTTTGCCTATCAGCCGGATAATCATGCGCAAAAATATAAGTTTTTCATCTAAGCTTAAATCATTCACATATTCAAAATTATTATTCATCTCATTCTCCTTGCGGCACAGCTTTTAATATATCTCAAATTCGTTAATTTTTTTATAATATTCAGCGGCAAAAACCAATGGCATCCAGAGCGCCCTGTAAAATGTAGGCAGCAGCAGACGCGTCCAAAATTTTTTTACGTTTGCCGCGCGACATATCAACTTCTTCTATCAAAAAACGCTCAACAGCCGAAGAAGAAAGCCGTTCATCCCAAAAAACATACGGTAAATCAATTTCTTGAGACAATTTTTCGGCAAAAGCTCTTACCTCTTGCGCAATAGCTCCTTCTTCGCCGTTCATTTGCAAAGGCAAACCATAAACAAAACCGCCTATTTCTTTTTCGGCAATAATTTTTTTTAATTCAGCAACATCTTTTTGCCATTCGCCGCGATATAAAATTTTGTACGAAGTCGCAATACTACGCCCCAAATCCGAGACTGCAATTCCCATCCGTTTAGAGCCATAGTCTATGCCAATCAAAGCTTTGTAGGCAGGCAAAATCGCCTTAAATTCTTTAATATCCATTATATATCCCTTTTTGTAAAAGCTATGCGGATTAAAATTTATTGTCAATAAAAAAATACATAATTATGTCCATAAACTCTTTTTTATCTTTACTATTTTCACTAATGCGTATATTGTAAATCCAGTTAAGAGTTAAATATTTCTAAAGGTGTAAATCAATGAAATTAAAATATGTTTTTGCAGCGCTTTTAACATTGATTATCTCTCCGGCACATGCCGAATTGGAAATTGATGTGCGCGGCGCTACCCGAAATCCGATGCCTATTGCCATTCCGGAAATGATTGGCAATAATGGTAACTTTTTTACAAAAATCATCGGAAATGACTATGGTGACAAAGTCCGTGAAGTTTTGGCCGCAGACCTGGACCGCAGCGGTTTGTTTAAAATATTGCCGACCAACAGCTATATTGAGACTTTAACGTCAATTGACCAGCAGCCGAAATTTGTAAACTGGCAAGCCATAAAATCTCAAGCTTTGGTACAAAGCCAAATTGTTGAGCTTCCTAATGACAAAATCCGTGTTGATTTCCGTTTGTGGGATGTTGCCTCAGAGCAACAGCTCATCGGAAAATCTTTTACTACCACCAAAAGCAATTGGCGCAGAATCGCCCATGTGGTGGCTGATGCGATTTATGAACGCTTGACCGGTGACAAAGGTTACTTCAATACCCGTGTGGTTTATGTTTCAGAAACCGGACGTGCGACTCGCCGGATTAAACGCCTTGCCATGATGGACCAAGACGGTGAAAATCATAAGTTTTTAACAGACGGCAGAAACCTTGTTTTAACACCGCGTTTTTCGCCGAATATGCAAAAAATCACATATCTGGAATTTGTCGGCAACAGTCCGCGTGTTTATATGCTTGATTTGGACACTAATCGTCGTCAGGTTTTAGGCAACTTTCCGGGAATGACTTTTGCTCCGGTATTTTCGCCTGACAGCTCAAAAGTTTTGCTAAGTTATGCAAATCACGGTTCAACAAATATTTATGAAATGGATATAAAAACCCGTAAAACCCGTCAAATTACTTATGGCAGCGCTATTTCCACCTCGCCTAGTTATTCTCCTGACGGCAGTAAGATTGTATTTAACTCCGACCGCGGCGGCAATCAGCAGCTTTATGTTATGAATGCCGACGGCAGCGATGTTGAACGTATCAGTTTTGGCAAAGGCCGTTACGCTACTCCGGTTTGGTCTCCGCGCGGCGACTATATTGCCTTTACAAAAATGGTTAACGGAGCTTTTTATATCGGAGTGATGTATCCGGACGGAACAGGCGAGCGTATTTTGGCAGATGGCTATTTGGTAGAAGGACCGACTTGGTCGCCAAACGGCCGTGTACTGATGTACTTCCGCCAAGACAGAGGCTCACCGGTACGTTTGTATAGCATTGACTTGACCGGTTATAACGAACGCCGTATTGTTACACCGGCCGAAGCATCCGACCCGGCTTGGTCTCCATTGCTTCCGTTATAATCAAACAGAATATAAAAAAATGTCGCTTATGCGGCATTTTTTTTTGGCATTTACTGCACAACTTCTCTTATTTATCGGATGCAGATACAAAGAAATCATTAAACTTTTTTCGGTTAATCTTAGTGTGTTTAAGCCATAAATTTCTCCTCTGCGCTTGATAATATAACAGAATAAATAACATCAAAAAAAGCACAAACATTGTCAGCTGTCTGTGCTTTTTATTATTCGGTCAGATGTAAATTGTCTGAAACTTTTTATACGGCGACCAAACCTTTTATTGCTTCATGACATTTATAATCTACCAACTCAAAATCCTCATATTTAAAATCATTTATATCTTTAACTTCCGGATTTATACGCATTTTCGGTAATTTATAAGGAGTGCGCGAAAGCTGCTCTCGCACTTGTTCAAAATGGTTGTGATAAATGTGGGTGTCACCCAATGTGTGAATAAACTCACCCAATTCATATCCGCAAACCTGCGCAATCATCATTGTCAGCAAAGCGTATGAAGCAATATTGAACGGAACGCCTAAAAACATATCACAACTGCGCTGATAAAGCATACAACTCAGTTTATTGTTTGCCACATAAAATTGAAACATCATGTGACACGGAGGCAAATGCATTTGCGCAATTTTACCGACATTCCATGCCGAAACAATCAGACGGCGGTCATTCGGTGTTTTTTTCAGCTTCTCAATCACTTCGGCAATTTGGTCTATGCCCTCGCCGTTCCAATTACGCCATTGCGAACCATAAACCGGCCCCAAATCGCCGTTTTCATCCGCCCATTCGTTCCAAATACGCACACCGTGTTCTTGCAGATATTTAACATTGGTATCACCTTTTAAAAACCACAAAAGTTCATAAATAATGCTTTTCAAGTGCATTTTCTTAGTGGTCATCAGCGGAAAACCTTCGTTCAAATCAAAACGCATCTGTCGACCAAACACCGAGCGTGTTCCCACGCCGGTTCTATCCATTTTGTCAACGCCGTTTTGCATAACATCCCTCAGCAAATCCAAATATTGTTGCATTTATTTTCCCTCCGTCTCTAAATATTGCAGAATTTTTTTAACCACAGATTGCTCCACAAACGCGCCTTTCAAGAGCCAAATTGTGGTAGTCACATTATCCAATTCAAAATGGAACGGCAGCGGCCTATACTTTTGTTCCATTACCGCCACGCTTTTATCAACCGAAACCGGCTCACCGGTCAGTCCGCTTTGCAAAGCACCGTGATAAACACAATCCACCACAATTTCCGGACGCAGCGCCGAATCCTCAAAAAAAGCATCATAAATTGCCGCACCGCCGGAAATATACAAATCTTCGGGATAATCTTTCAGTATTTTAATATCCGAAACAACCTGATGATTTTTTATATCAGAAACTTCATAATCTGTTTGCCGCGTCACAACCAAAAATTTTCGATTCGGCAAAGTGCGATTTGGAAAACTCTCATAAGTTTTTTTGCCAACCACCAATGTTTGTTCTTTTGTGATATTGCGAAAACGCTTGCTATCCGACGGCACGCACCACGGAATATCCGCGCCGACACCAATTATATTGTCGCCTTCGTGACGACACCAAATTGCCACTTTAGTCATTTTTTTCTTCCAAATGCAATGATGTTAAAACATCTTCAGGTCCATTAACCTGCACAATCTTTGTGTTTGGCAGCCGGCGCAATGCTTCTGCCAGCTCATAGTCATTACCGCCTTTCATTGTACGGTCGCCAAAGAAAACTATTTTTTCCTCGGGATAATTTTGCCGCAGTTTATCGGCTATTTGCGCTTTACTGCAGCCGCAAGGATTGATGTCTATGGAAATAGAGCCGCCGACCGAAAATTCATATTTCGGAAATTCTTGCTCCAGCGCATTTTTTATTTGCTGGCGTTCATGGTGTTCTGCATCCCATTTTTGATAGCGCAAACGTTCTTCATACGGACAATCGCGTCCCAAAACACTAAAATTCAGCATTCCGGCACGCAGCTCAATATAGTTTGGATATAAAGTATGTGGATAAGCTGTATTCTGCCTAAATTCTTCCAATTTAGCCATCAAATGCGTATCCGGTGTAAATGTGTTTTGATAAACATATTTTCCTCCGCGCCAAAATTCATTGCCCATAGAACAATAGATTCCGCTAAAAACATTTAATGTTGGCGCGTCTATTTGCTCCGAAACTTTGGCTAAATTCGAGCCTGTGGCAATAAAAGCCGTATGCGTGTTCAACCATGGCAAAAATTTGTCCGTAAAATTCGGTTGCATCGGCAATCTGGGTGGTGTAAGCGTCCCGTCTAAATCAAAAACATAAATCGTCATTTATCCATCCTCTTGCCATAAAGTATAAACTGACATAAAAAATGATAAAGACTTTTTTTCAGTCACCCACAGTTTTTAATCACTATCAAACGCTTGCGGTTCTTCTTGCCAATGCAAATCCGGCGGTTCTAATTTATCTGATTTTTTGAGTTTTATTTCATAAGGCATCTGCCTAAAATCCATGTCTGTCTGCTGTTTCGGCTCGCAAGTCACATTATGCGGCATATTGTTAGGATAAGAGCATCCGCATTTATCATCTTCGGCGCAATCGCATTTGTCTGCATAGTCATAGAAGCATTTCTCCTTAACCATTTTATTCTCCTTTATAAAAAAAATAAAACCCAAAAGTTTTCGCTCTTGGATTTTATATATGACTTTTTTAAAAAGTTTAAAGGACTTAAAGCCATTTAACTTCAATGATTTCATACGATTTTTTGCCGCTTGGTGCCAAATATTCGGCAATATCTCCGATTTCTTTTCCAATCAAAGCGCGAGCCAGCGGAGAAGATAAAGAAATTTTATTTTTTTCAATATCTGCTTCATAATCACCGACAATCTGATATTCATTTTCTTCATCCGTATCAATATTAGCCACTAAAACAGTAGCACCGAAACGCACAATATCACCGCTCATTTTTGTTGGGTCAATCACTTGAGCGCGGCTGATGACTGCTTCCAATTCTTGAATACGTCCTTCGTTAAAGCTTTGTTTTTCCTTAGCGGCGGAATATTCGGCGTTTTCGGACAAATCACCTTTGGCGCGAGCTTCGGCGATTTCGGCAATAATATTCGGACGGTCTACGCCTTTACGGTTTTTTAATTCTTGCTCCAACATTTCATAACCAAATTTAGTCAATGGGAATTTATCCATTATTTCCTCCTCAAGTTAAAATAAATAACTTTATCTTTAATATTTTTTAAAATGTTAAAAAATCAGACTGCGAAATATTGCTATTTCACAGCCGTTTCTCTTTAATGATATATATAATATAGCCTGAATTTTATTTTAAATCAAGTACAATTTAAATCAGCTGCTGATAATTTTTTTCTATTACATCACATATCTTATCATAAATCGGCGATGCAGTTAACTTATCTTTTTCAGGTTTGCAGTTATATATAACATTTCTATTTTAGAATAACTGCATTATTTTTTAAACGCCTATATAAAGCAAAAACCAGATACTGAAACATTGATATTTATTTTTCTTTTTGCACCTCAACTGCGCGTTCCGCATTTTCAGTTTCTGTTTTAGCCTTATTATAAGCCTTATTCAGTATTTTTCCGGCATTTTCAGAAACTTCGGTTCCTACTTCGCTCACGGTGGAATTTTTAGTAATTTTACCTTCATAAAAGCCGGAAACAACCACATAAATAATAAAAATCAAAGCAACATAAAAAGCATATTTCAAAAATGTCCCCATAATCTATCTCCTTAATTTTTATACTAAAGAGATATATACTGACATTTTTATTTCAAGGTTTTTCAACGTCGCTCAAAAAGTTTTTCTATATCCGCCAACTTAATTTTTACATAAGTCGGACGTCCATGATTGCATTGTCCGGAATGTTCTGTTCTTTCCATATCACGCAACAGCCGATTCATCTCCTCAATATTAAGTGAACGCCCTGCCCGCACCGAACCATGACAGGCAATAGTAGCGCAAATATGATGAATTTTATCGCTTAAAGCATATTCTTCTCCCCATTCGGAAATTTCAGCAGCTATATCTTTTATCAATTTTTTTACATCTGTGTCACCAAGCAAGGCTGGAATCTCTCGCACCAACACCGCTGACGAGCCAAATTCTTCCAATTTTAAACCAAGCAGCGACAACTGCGGCGCATATTCCAAAATATTTTCTTTTTCAGACAGGCTTAAATCCACAACTTCCGGCAAAAGCAGCAATTGTGCCGGCACTTGCTCATGTTTAGCCATACTCTGTTTCATTTTTTCCATTGTAATACGTTCATGCGCGGCATGTTGGTCCACAATAACAATACTGTCTTCGGTTTGTGAGATAATGTAGGTATTGTGGAATTGCGCTTTAGCCAAACCTAACTCGCCGACTTCCGCCACGGTTTCCACACTTGGTTCTTCCGCTACACGCACCGAAAATTTGCTTTCCAACTCAGGAATAGACATTGTAGAAGCAGCGCTTTTGCCTCTGCCGCCGCCAAAATTACGTACATGATTAAAAGGAGTTGAGGCAAAACTTGCTGTCCGTTCTCGCAACATATAACTGTTTGAAGCAAGCGCGGCATTGTTATTCAGCGGTTCGTTTTGATTTTCTTCTCCCTCTATAGTGCGTTCTAGCAAATGTTCTAATCCACCGGTTTCGGCGCTTTTTTGCCCGCCGAAACTCAAAGCATGGCGAATACTGCCAACTAGCAAACCTCGTATAGCTCCGTTGTCATAAAAACGCACTTCCGCTTTTGTTGGATGCACATTCACATCAACATACATCGGCTCAACTTCTATAAAAACCGCGCAGGCCGGATAGCGTCCAGAGGTCATCATATCCTGATAAGCACCTTTAATTGCGCCTAAAATCAGTTTATCGCGCACCGGACGATTATTAACAAATAAAAACTCCGACAGAGAATTAGCTTTATTATAAGTCGGAATCCCGATAAAACCGCTGATTTTACAAAAATCGTTTCCTGCGTCAATCGCTACAGAATTTTCTTCAAATTCGCCGCCCATCACATCGGCCACACGACGCTGCCTGCTATCAAACAATTCTCCCTGACAAGCGTTTAAGGCTACTTTCTTTTTTCCGTCGCTTTCCAAATAGAAAGAAATTTGCGGATTTGCCAAAGCAATACGCTGCAGCATATCAACACATTGAGCGGCCTCGGCCGAATCTGATTTCATAAATTTCAGACGCGCCGGTGTGGTATAAAACAAATCGCGCACTTCAATTTTGGTTCCCAAAGGCACAGCCACCGGTCTGACATCGCTTTTATCTCCGCCGTTAACATTGATTTGCCAGCCGCTGTCGGCTCCCTGCTGCCGCGAGCTTATAGTCATTTTTGCCACAGAAGCAATTGAGGGAAGCGCCTCGCCGCGAAATCCTAAAAAATTGATATTAAACAAATCGTTGTCCGGCAATTTTGATGTAGCATGCCGTTCCACCGCGAGAGACAATTCTTCCGGACTTATCCCCTTGCCGTTATCGCTAACCGTTATCAGATTTTTACCGCCGCCGATAAGAGTTACATCTATTTTGTCGGCTCCGGCATCAATTGCGTTTTCCACCAATTCTTTAATCACCGAAGCCGGACGCTCGATAACCTCGCCGGCGGCTATTTGGTTGACCAGATTAGACGGTAAAACTCGTATTGACATAGTTCAAACTACTTTCTGATTTTTTTGATATAATTGATTAACGCGGTTGTGGAGCTGTCATGTTCAACGCCAAAAGCCGTTCCTTCAATTTCCGGCAATATATTCAAAGCCAGTTTTTTACCAAGCTCCACGCCGAATTGGTCAAAAGAGTTGATATTCCAAATCACTCCTTGCACATATACTTTATGCTCATACATGGCAACAAGCATTCCCAATGTGTACGGGTCAAGTTTTTTAACCACAATGGTGTTTGACGGACGATTGCCTGAAAAACTTTTATATTTTTTCAAAGCCTCGATTTCTTCCTTGCTCTTTCCGGCTTTTTCCAATTCCAAAGCGGCTTCTTCCACAGTTTTTCCCTGCATTAAAGCCTCGCTCTGAGCCAAAACGTTAGACAACAGAATCTGATGATGATTTCCTATTTCATTATGTGAAATCGCCGGAATAATAAAGTCCACCGGAACAATTTCTGTACCTTGATGCAACAACTGGAAAAAAGAATGCTGCACATCTGTTCCGGCACCGCCGAACAAAGCCGGTCCTGTAGCATAATTAACCGTTTTGTTATCTAAACTTATTGATTTACCATTGCTTTCCATATCTAGTTGCTGCAAATACGCCGGCAAATATTTAAGGTATTGGTCATACGGAACAACGCAATAGCGATGGATACCATAAAAATTATTATACCAGATACCAATAAGCGCCAAAATAACAGGAATATTATGTTCAAAATCGGTCTCGGCAAAATGCTTATCCATAGCATTTGCGCCTATAAGCATTTTTTCAAAATTATCATAACCAACGGCAATGGCAATAATCATGCCGATTGCCGACCACATAGAATAGCGGCCGCCGACAAAATCCCAAAATTCAAACATATTGTCTGGATTGATACCAAACTTTTCCACTTCGGTTTTGTTAGTTGAAAGAGCGATAAAATGTTTAGACACGGCATGTTCGCCCAAAGCGTCCACCAACCATTTGCGGCAGGTTTTGGCGTTGGTCAAAGTCTCGATAGTCGTAAAAGTTTTAGACGCAACAATAAACAAAGTTGTTTCCGGGTCTATTTTATTCAAAACCTCGGCGCAGGCCGTACCATCGATATTAGATATAAAATGACATTTTATATCTTTTCCCCAATATGGACGCAAGGCCTCAACTGCCATAAACGGTCCCAAATCAGAACCGCCTATGCCTATATTGACAATATTCGTCAGTTTTTTTCCTGTATAACCTGTAAAAGTTCCAAGTCTGACAGCCTCTGAAAAATCTTTTATACGTCCCAAAACCTCTCTGATTTTAGGCATAACATCGCGTCCATCGACATAAATCGGCGTATTTTCCTGATGACGCAAAGCAACATGCAAAACGGCTCGGTTTTCAGTTTTGTTAATTTTTTCACCGCTGAACATCGCCTTAATATGACCTTTGACATCTCGTTCACGAGCCAGCTCAAACAATGCGGTCATAACTTTGTCATCTATACGATTTTTAGAATAGTCCAAAAGCAAATTTTCAAACTGAATGGAATATTTATCCGCCCGATTTTCATCATCGGCAAACAAATCTTTCATTTGTGTTTTTTTGAAGTGACGATAAACACTTTCCAGTTTATTCCATGACTTAATTTGACTTTTTCCAAACATTCTCTTATTTTTCCTCCAATTATTCTATTCCCATATTTACAAAATCAGGACTCTTGCTGAAATATTTTTTTGCCGCCGCATTAACTTCGGTCAATGACAATTGTTTTATATAATCATTGCGCTTATCCAAAAAATCAAGTCCTAAATTATTCTTTTGCATGGCAACCAACATATCCGACACATCATCAATGTTGGCAAAACGCAAATAAAAAGCATTTATCAAAGATTTTTTGGCTTCATCTAATTCTTTTTCGGTAATTCCCTTGTCTGCAAACTTCTGCCACTCTTGTTTTAAAAGTTTTTTTGCTTCTGCAAAATTTTCCGGAGTTGCCGAATATCCGCCTTCTATCAGAGCCGTGGCGTCATTGTTGCTTAAATAAGTGTAAATTCCGTAAGTCAATCCTTTTTCTTCGCGAATTTTTTTAGATATACGAGAACTCAGTCCAGATTCTCCAAAAATATAATTAGCTAAATACAAAGGATAAAAATCTATGCTGTCACGATATGTTCCGGCAACGGCAAAATGCGTCATAGCCTGAGCGGTGTCGTGTTTTATAACATATTCAGAACCATCGGTAAACAATTCCATTTTTATCAGCGCTTTATTTTGGCTTGTTTCAGGCAGTTCCGAAAATAAATCATTCAACAATTTTTCAGCTTCTGTTTGCGATAAATCTCCGGCTATTCCAACAACCAAATTATCTTTAGCCAGAGAATTTTTCAGATAGTTTTTTAATTCTTCAACAGATATGTTTTTGATATCTTCAGCTTTTCCCAACGCATTGCGCGCATAAGGATGACCGGCAAAAATGTCTTCCTTGAAATTATTCAGCAACACTTGCTGCGGATTTTCATTCTGCATTTTTAACGCTGTCAGCAGCTGCTGTTTTTTCAAAACTACAGTATCTTCAGAGAATAGAGGTTCATACAAAGCGGCACGCAACAATTTTTGTGCAACAATTAAATTATCCTTAGGAAAAGCCAAAGCACCTGAAAAATCATCAGCCGAAACAGAAAACCCGATTTTAACTCCGTTTTCGGCAGCAGTGTCTCTAAATTCCTGACTATTATATTCTCCGGCTCCTTCAGTTAAAAGCATAGATGTCAAACGAGCCAGTCCTTGTCTATTTTCAGCATCATGCGCCGAACCGGCATTTTTGAAAATAAAGCTGATGCTGACAATCGGATTTGAATGTTCTTCCATAAAATACGCCGAGAGCGTTCCCTGCTCTATTTTTTGCACTTTTGCGGCAAAGTTTTTATTTTTTAATTCTGATTTATTTAAAATTTCTTCCACATCTATTGTCTTATAGTTTTTAGTCAGCTCAAACACTTGCCATGCCAAGCAAAACGCAGCAATTATAATAATCATGCGTTTAAGATAATATATCAAATTTCTGGGTTTGGCATGCTTAATCATTTTTAATTTCTCCTTTTGCAGCAGACAATGGGAGCAATTCGCCCTCAACTTCTGAAGCGTGTAAAAAGACTTCTTTGGCCGCCTGTAACACACCATCGACAGTAACGTCTTTTATTTTATCTGCATAATTTTGCGTCTCATCCAAACTGAACCCATTTATCAGCATATAGCCCAACCAATAAGCCGCATCTTCCGGATTGTCATTTGCAAATATTAAATCTGCCGCCATTTTCTTTTTCACTTTTTCCAATTTTTCAGGAGTCAGCTGCTGTAAAGCGGCAACACGAGCCTCTCTCAGCGCAATTTTTAAGCTCAACTGAGAAACATCCGGAGCCGGAATTGCAGAAACGGAAAATACGCTGTTTGATTCCGCATTAAAACCATAGGACGAAGAAACCCCGACAGCAATTTTTCGGACATCGACCAATTCACGATATAAAGCGGAAGTTTTGTCACCTCCCAAATATTCGGACAACACTAAATAATCATAAACATTCCCTTTTAGATTTTTATAATTTGGCAGCAAATATTTATAAACAAGTTTTGGAGTGTTTATCTGCGGAAGTTTCATCAACAGATGTTCCTTAAACATTTTATTTTCCGCAACAATTTTACGTTTTGTAATTTTTCGTTGCGGAATTTTTCCATAATATGTCTGAGCCAATTTTTTGGCGGTGGCCGCATCAATGTCTCCGGATAAAACCAAAATCGCATTATTAGGAGCATAGTAATTTTGGTAAAAATCTCTTACATCATCGGCTGTCAGCGCCATAATTTCATCTGCTAAACCTGTAACCGGATGCCCATAAGGTAAATTTCCCCATAGCAATAAATTCAAGCGTTCACCAAACGATGCCGCCGGATTATTTTCCACCACTTGTTTGCGCTCTTGGAATACAATTTTTTGTTCTGTTTCAAATGCTTTTTCATCAAAGTTCAAGTTTTGCATTCTATCTGCTTCAAGTGCCATTAAAGCTTCTAAACGACTTATATCAGAAAATTGATGATATACAGTCATATCATGAGAGGTAAAAGCATTGCTGTCAGCACCGTTTTCGTGCATAATCCGGTTATATTCACCATCTTTAACTTTATTTGTGCCGCGAAACATAAGATGTTCCAATAAATGAGCGCTTCCGCCCTTGCCATATTTTTCATCAGCAGCTCCGGCATCATACCACATCATATGTTTAATCAATGGTGCCTTATGATTTTCAATCACAACTACACGCAAACCATTATCCAACACAAAATCCTCGGCCTTAAAAAGTTTTGCCGACACGTTTTGCGTCAACAAGAACGTAAAAAAAACCAGAATAGCAAAATTTTTATTCATTTTCATCTATATCATCTGCCGTTTCAATATTTTTAGGACGAACATTATATTCCGGAGGCAATATTAACGGTTGTTTTTTAATAACTTTTGTTTCATCCGGTCCGGTACGCGTAAAACCGAGTTTTTCTTTAGTTAAACCGCACGCCGAAAGTCCGGCAGTCAATAAACCCAAAACCACTAAAAGACCAAGTTTTTTCATTTTAAGCCTCCTCTAATCCTTTCTTTTTATTATTCATAAATTCCAGACAAATCAATATAAACACGCCGATGCAAATAAAACTATCAGCCAGATTAAACGCCGGCCAATGCCAACTCTGGTAGTAAAAATCCAAAAAATCCAAGACAGCGCCAAAACGCAGACGGTCTATAACGTTTCCGAGCGCGCCGCCGATAATGCAAGCCAGAGCAATGATTTTCAGCCTATTGTCTTCTTTCAGCATCCAGCCGAATAAAAATGCAGCAACACCAATAGCAAACACGCTCAAAACAATAGCTCCTGTTTGTCCGTAATTACTAAACATAGAAAAACTGACTCCTGTGTTGCGGACTTTCACTAAATTAAAAAAACTTGTAATAGCCATCGGTAAACTCTCGGACAAATTTGTAAACACAAAAAATTTACTAATCTGGTCAGCAGCAACAGTTAAAACAATTATAATCAGACCTAGCCACACAAAATTTCTCCTCAAATTTTAAATACATCTAAGAATATACCAAAATGATTTAATATGATAAAGCGTGAATTTAAATAGTCTACAATTTTTTTGTCAGAACATACCTTTTTTACGAAAATAAATAATCACAATTAACGTAGCCAAAACTGAAAGCGACAAAACAACCCAAAAACCATATTGCATATCAGCTGCCGGAACGGCCACATTCATTCCCCAAAAACTGGCTAACATCGTTGGTATGGAAAGCACTATCGTTATTGCCGCTAAAAATTTCATAACTAAGTTAAGATTATTATTTATAATAGAGGCAAAGCCGTCCATCATACCTTCCAAAATTGAGCGATGCATATCAACCATTTCTATAGCTTGCTTATTTTCCACAATCACATCTTCAAGCAAATCAATATCGTCTTCGGTAAAAGCCAATAATTTAGATGTAGCCGGAGATTTTATCATACGTAAAATTTTTTCCAACACCAAATGATTATCGCGCAAAGCCGTGGTAAAATACACCAATGATTTTTGAATTTCTATTAACTGAAACAATTCTTGATTGTTTGTTGTTTGTTTCAAAGCGTCTTCAATATGTTCTGTTTTACGGTTGATAATCGCCAAATAGCGCAAATAGAACTGAGTGATTTTATATAATATCAACAGCATAAAACGCGTACGTTCACGCGTATCAAAAGTTTTCGCCGTATTTTTATTAAAAGCTCCGAGGATTCTGTTGTCTTTAGAGCAAATTGTTAAAAAGTTTTTTGAAGAAAAAACAAAACCGCAAGGCAATGTGTCAAAATTTCCTTCTTCATCCAGCAAAGGCAGATTGATAATAGCCGAAAAAATTCCGTCATCCACTTCGGTACGAGAACGCTCATCGGCATCCAAAGAGTTTTTTAGAATATCCGAATCCACTTTCAGCATTGAAGAAACCCGTTCAATTTCTTCTCCGCTCGGATTGATTAGACTGAACCACGCCTGAGAAACATTACGAGACTGTTTGAGTTTTACTAACTTTCCGCCGTTTTCTGTTTTATAAATTTTCAACATAGCCAGCTCTCCTTTGACGTCTCGATTGCAAAGTAAGTTTCAAAATGGTGCGGCCAAGAAGACTTGAACTTCCATGAACTTAGTTCATAACGACCTCAACGTTACGCGTCTACCAATTTCGCCATGGCCGCACTTTCAAAACACACTACAAATATTATAATCTTTAAAAAGAATCAAGCTTTTTTTTACCGCTTTTTACATTGTGGAAAAAAAATTAAAAAAAATATTGACAAAATAAACAGAATGCGTTACATATTAGACATATTTTGATTATTTAGATTATTTTTAACTTTAATTTTTTTGCCTTATGAAAAATTTTATTTTTTCTATGTTGGTAGCAATGTTATCATTGTTTACCTCAAGTTTTGTTTTGACTTCTTGCAACAGCAACAAGTCTGGTAATTCAACAGAAACCGGCACAGACGATTCATTTACCGAATCTCCGCTGTTTGATGACTATGTTGTAATCAGCGGCGAAGTTACTATTGATGGATATGCCAAACCGGAGATTAAAAGCGGTTTGAAGAAGGGAGGAAAGGTCATCATACAGCCTCGTTTTGAGGGAATTGTTTATGACCCTGACATCGACGGTTTCAAATGTGAGACAGGTGCTGAGCAATATACTGTCGCCGACATGGATGGCAATATTTTGCGTGAAGGCTCGTACTCCAGCGTTACCCTTGATGAAGATGGTGCTTATTATCGCTTCCGCAATGATGAAGGAATTGCCGTATACAGCACAAAGGCCAAAACATCTTGGGGTATGTATGACGATGTTGTCACAACAGACAACTTTGTATTCTCTAAAAAGAATAAAAAGTGGGGTATGACATCGCTTGACGGAAAGACCTATTTTGAAAGGGATTACGACAAGATTTATGTTGTCAACTACAAGTCAGAACGTGATTTTGACGTTGTGACATTGAAAGACGGCAAATGGGAACTCTGTGATCAGGATAAGGCTTATTATGACGCCTCTAATGATGAAATTAAAAAACTCATCAACTATCCTTTGGACCCTGTCGGAGTCTTGGATGTAAAGTTTTAAGTTTATATCCTTATAAAACAAAAAAAAGACATCTCCAAACAGATGTCTTTTTTGTTTTATAATTTGACAAATGACAAAATTATTGTTATAAAACAACTATCTTTTAATTATTCATTTTAATTATTTACGACTATGACATTCTATAAAAATGATTTTAAGCCTCAGGTTTCTGAAAAAGGCGTTGAAAACCTTTGTGACCCTGATGATTTTTTGGGACGCGGCGTTAAAAAGAACAATTCGTCTGCATGGGAGGAAAAATCTGCAAAGCCAGGCCCTTGTATAAAACAAAAACGCCGAGACGATTCTCTTTAATAATAAAAAAATCTGTCATTTAAACTGACAGATTTTTTTATTTTATAAACATTTATTAAGATTCGGCTGTTTATAATGCTTTATTATTATGGGAGAGCAAATTGTTTGAATACCAAATAAACACGCCTCAGACAAAGGCTGCAAAAATGCTGATTTTTTTACATGGATACAATGACTGTGTCTCAAATTATCGGCAGATTTTTGATTTATTTTGCCAAAACATACCTCTCGCCTATGTTATCATGCCTCAATCTCCAGAAATTTGCGATAAAAACCCACAGCAACGCCAATGGTTTGGCATGTTGCAATATGATAGTCAGAATCTACGGACAAAACCTCAGACTCCTACAAAACAGATTTTTGAAATATACCAAAAAGCTGCCGGAGATATAAATAAATGCGCAGCAGAACTAAATGATTTTATAGATACGCTGCAAAAAAAATATAATATCACAGATTCTCAAACCTATTTAGCCGGTTTTTCGCAAGGAGCAATGCTGGCACTATATACAGCGCTCTGCCGCAAACAAATAATAGGAGGCGCTTTTGTATTATCCGGTTTAGCTGCCGGTCGCAAACTTTTAGCCGATAAAATAAACGCTCGCCCGCCGCTTTATTTATTTCACGGCACAGAAGACATGAAAGTACAGTATAAAACCCTTAAATCCACGGTTTTATGGCTAAAAAAGCAAAAAATATCTCCTCAAATTTTTACATATGAAGGCTTAACACATCATATAAACATCGCCGAAATTATGAAAATCTGCGATATTATAAATAAAGAATAGACAATTTGCATTTTTTTACACTCCTTTTACACGGCTTAAATACCAACCATGCAAAATCAGCATACACACCAAATAGCAGCATAACCGCCAGCACAAAAAACTGTTTCCAAACTCTAAATTTATATAATCCATAATATATCAACCTTTACTAATTTTAGAATATTAAATTTTTATCCCCTATAATTGAGAATCGCATAATAACAAGTTATTTTTAAAATTCAATCAAAAAGTTATATTTTTTTATTTTAAAATTATAAAGCAATTTAATACTATCAATAAAAAAAAAGCAGTCTGTCTATCATTCAGACTGCTTCGGAGGTTTACTTGATGTTTAAGTATTTAATTTATTATCTTGTATATTGATGAAATTTCATTAGCGCCGTGACTTCGTTATCAGAGCTTAATCTGAGTTTACCATGCCCAGACAAAGCTGATTTTTTTAACTGATAAGACACATCCGTAGAATAAAGCGTAGCGATATCGCGCTTTGCCGGACGTGACCTTGGTGTATGAACATCAACAAAAACAAGAACGTCCTTTGAAAAACAGGTTTGCATATTATTCATAAGCGACCTCATTCATTATCAACGACAAATTTAATATAGCGCATTTTTATATAACTGTCAAGTTTTTATATAAAAATCTGACAGTTACGTTCAAATTTTTGTTTAAGATTTAAGGTTTTAATAAGATATATGTTTTATATTATTTTCAGGAGAAAATTAAAATGAAGATTTTATTTTACATTTGCATATTTTCAATTTCTTTTACACTAACTCTATTAAGTTTTGGTGATTTTCACCCACGCAAAGCAACAAATTTACCGAATATTGACAGAATCGTTGTTCACAAATCTATTCGCACTTTACAGCTTTACGCAAACAATAAACTGATTAAAACCTATAAAATTGCTTTAGGGCGCAATCCGATTGGTCACAAGCAACAGGAAGGAGATTCAAAAACTCCCGAAGGTTTATACTACATAACTCATCACAACCCTCGCAGCTCATATCATCTTTCGCTCGGCATTTCTTATCCCAATAAACAAGACAAGGAAAACGCCAAAAAACATAATGTTTCAGCCGGCGGAGATATTATGATTCACGGATTACCGAATTATGCGCCGTTTTTTGGTGCTTTTCACAGTTTAAAAGACTGGACGCAAGGCTGTATTGCCGTAACAAATTCAGAAATAGAAGAAATATATACGGCGGTTTCAGATGGTACACCGATAGAAATTTTGCCATAAACGCTTTTCCCTGCCCTTTTTACGTATATCTAAAAAACAAAATTAAATACTTATAATTTTTTTTATGTTAAGTGAATATCCGTAAAATAATAAACAAAAGAACAAATAAAGATTAAATCACCAACAGTTTTGTCTTGGGCATATTTTATAGCAAATTGCAACAAAAAAAGGAAGCCGGTTAAGACTTCCTTTTTTTGCAAAGCAGATTACACTTAGTTAGCTTTTTTCAAAGCTTCGCCCAAAGCGTCACCCAAAGAAGAACCAGAAGATGTGTTAGAATATTCTTCCAAAACTTTCTTTTCTTCTTCTACTTCTAAGGCTTTGATAGACAAACCGAATTTGCCGTTTTTCTTATCCAAAGATGTAACTTTGGCTTCTACTTCATCGCCTTCTTTGAAGTTATCCGGATTTTGACCGGCTTTGTCTTTAGACAAGTCAGCTTTTTTAATCAAAGTAGACAAACCGTTTACTTCAACAATAATGCCTTTGTCTTCGGTTGCTTTTACAACAGCCTTAACAACATCGCCTTTTTTCAAACCAGACAAAGCTTCGCTTACAGTATCTTCAGACAACTGTTTGATACCCAAGCTGATGCGTTCTTTTTCTACATCAACGTCAATGATTTTAGCTTCAATTTCTTGACCTTTAGAATAGTCTTTAACAGCTTCTTCGCCAGATTTATCCCAAGAAATGTCAGACAAGTGAATCATACCGTCGATTTCATCTGTCAAACCAACAAACAAACCGAATTCGGTAATGTTTTTGATTTTACCTGTAATAACAGAGCCGACTGGATGTTCTTCAATGTAAGCTGCCCAAGGGTTAGCCATGCATTGTTTAATACCCAAGCTGATACGTCTTTTTTCAGGGTCAACTTCCAAGATTTTAACTTGAACTTCTTCAGAAGTAGAAACGATTTTACCCGGATGTACATTTTTACGAGTCCAGCTCATTTCAGAAACGTGTACCAAACCTTCGATACCGTCTTCCAATTCAACAAATGCACCGTAATCAGTAATGTTTGTAACTTTACCGGTGTAAACTTCGCCAACTTTATATTTGTCGGCAACAGCTTGCCATGGGTCGTTTTCAAGTTGTTTCATACCCAAGCTGATGCGTTGGTTGTCTTCGTTGAAACGAATAACCTGAACTTTTACATTTTGACCGACAGTCAAAACTTCTGCAGGGTGGTTGATGCGTTTCCAAGAAATATCGGTAACGTGCAACAAACCGTCTACGCCGCCCAAATCAATGAATGCGCCGTAATCTGTGATGTTTTTAACAACACCGTCCAAAATAGCGCCTTCTTTAATACCGTCAATCAATTCAGCGCGAGCTTCAGCTCTGGTTTCTTCCAAGACAACGCGGCGAGAAACAACGATGTTGCCTCTAACTTTGTCCATTTTCAAAATTTGGAATGGCTGAGAAATACCCATCAACGGAGTAATATCGCGGATTGGGCGGATATCAATTTGTGAGCCTGGCAAGAAAGCAATAGCACCGTTCAAATCAACAGTGAAACCGCCTTTAACACGGCCAAAAATAACACCGTTTACGCGTTCGCCGGCGTTCATGCTCTTTTCCAAATCAGCCCAAACTTCTTCGCGGCGAGCTTTTTCTCTTGAAAGAACAATGTTGCCGTCTCTGTCTTCATAACGGTCAACCAAAACTTCTACCACATCACCGGCTTTCAATTCCGGATTTGTGCCGAATTCGCGCAAAGGAATATTGCCTTCAGATTTCAAACCGACATCAACAGTCACAAAATCTGGAGAAACTTTAATAATGGTACCTCTAACAACAGTACCCAAAATGCCGTTATCGCCGAATTGTTCATTCAACAAATCAGCAAAATTTTCTGTCATTTCAGGCATTTTAATATCAGTATTTGTCATATAAATTTATATTTCAAAAAATGCCAACCCCACAATGGGCGGACTTGTACGCGGTTAAAATTTTATAGTTTTTTAGTCGTACCCCTAAATTAACTGTTATTCTTATAGCCGAAAATTATTATTTTTCAAGTATTTTTTTATTTTTTTGATATATTTAAGCAATTTATTTTTATTGCGCTTATCCTTAGTTGCCGATATGCCGTATACTTTGAAACAGACATTTTTCAGCAAACAATCTAATTGCTTATTTTCAAGAAAACTTAAATCTTTTTTCTTAATTTGCTTGTAAATACGACATACCTCTGATATAATGAAAAAAATATAAAATATTTAAAAAGGATTGTATAATGGCTGAACTGAAAGATTTTATAAATGATTGGCAAATAGACATAAAAAATAAATCTGCCACCCATAAAAGCGGATTAAAAATTGCATATGCCTACATGAATGAAGATGGAACCTATCATTTTGAATATAAAGGAATGTCTACATTTACAAAAAATATCTTATCTGAGACCAATAGTATTGAATCCATAGAGCCAAAACGAGCTGAATTAGTTCAAGAATTTATAGAAATTTTCAAACAAAAAATGCTGTCTAATTTAAATAATAAAATATCAGCCAAAGCTGAATACCGTGATTATTAAAAGCAGAGGACATTTATACCATGTTAACAAGTAAAGATATTGAAACAGCTATTGAACAATCTCCTAACAAGGACATAATAAAAAATTCCATTTCAAATTATTTTGAAAATTTGGATGAGCCTGTAATTGTTGCTATTTCACTAAATGGAAACGGTATTGACAGAGGTATAAATAGAGATACCATTCAAAATATTGTTAATGGTCTGCGCCAAAAAGGTATAGATGCTGTATCATTTATGGATGAAGATGCTTCTAAACCCAATAAGTTTGTTGTAAATTCGGAAGGTATACAAACACCTTTTCTATCACCTGATGATGCATTAAAAGCTACTGTTATAATTGAAGATGTTGTATGCAGCCAGGACAGAGTTCATTTATCTGGCCATGCTAATTTATTGTCCAATGATTCTATATTATATTCAAAAGGCAAAAAAGTAGAAACACTACACAATCAGCTTTTGGATATAAAAGACAACAACCCTCATGCTGATAAAATTCCTGAAATTGTAGCAAAATACGGAGAAGACTTTGATACATTTATTGACCGAAAAGTCTCTGAAGCTAGCGCTCAAGCAATAACCATAGATAAAGATAAAGAAGTTAAAAATAATAGCATGAATGGTCGTGAAAATCTATGGCGTGGAGCTACATTGATTGGGAAACCATATGCGGTTGTATCTCCAAGAAATGCCAGAAAGGTAGCATATGCTTCATCAATTATTAGAGTAAGCGATGGTTATACTGGCTATACTAACACAGCATCTGGTTCAGGCGGTGCAATGTACCCTAATACTAAAAGTGGGAAAAGATATGGTTGCTTATTCAAATTTAAGAGTATTGGCGATGAACAGATTTATTATGAAGACACCGGATTAGAAGCTGCTGCAAACGGGGTTAAAATGAAAAAGGATGAAATTGGCTTAGGATTTGAGACAGCCGTTTATCATCATAGAAACAAATTAGAAGCAATGTACCTCCAAGTAGGAGATGATAAATTTTTTCCTATTCCTATCGATGAAAAAGGAAAAATAACAGATTCCGAATGGAGAGATTTTGTTGCTTTACATGAACCTTCAGACAGTTCCATTTACGGCTATGAGGCAATACGAAGAGACGCACAAAAACAAGAACAAGATTTAAATCCTAATCATTGTTATAAACTAGAATTAGATAACAGTTTAGAAAATAAACATTATAATACAACATATTTCAAAGCTGAAGATATTGCTAAAGCCGTAGCATATAGAGATAATTTTTCCAAAGACAATAATGGACATATCAATATTTACCAAGATGTAAATATTGATGTAAATATAGATCAAGCTGACTTAAAAAACATAAATGTTTGGGGAACTTGTACAATAAATAATGAAGGAACTAAAAGTATTCTTAATATTCCTAATATTAAAGATACTGAAAATGGTCCTAGCACTAAATTTATATTTATAGGAAACGGAAAACTAACTGACGTTGATAAAATTTCTACAGAGCAATTATTAAAAATTACCGGCAGCAATAAAGATATTGTACATATAGATTCAAATATTGAATTAGATACTTTGCCAAAAGATTTTAACCAACACAAATATAATTTAGTTTCAATACATTCAACTGTTGAAAAACTAGAAGATTTTCCTGATACAGAAATGGGCTGTAATTACTTAAAAGTAAAAGACCAATCTTCTATTGAAAATATGGATGCAGATTTATTTAGAAGTAAAATTCAAGGTAAATATAAAGCAACTATTGAACGGAGTTTAGATTTAAGCACAACCAATATTGTGAATTTTCCTAAGAGTATGAGTAATGAAACATTAGAGAGCATACAATTCAATTCCAAATACGAAGTCAAATCTTTAGATAATTGTCCCAATACAAAACAAGGTATATCTAATATCAGTTTTTCAGGCAGTTTAGAAAATTTAACTATGGAAGAATTTTTGAATAAAATAAAAGGTAAAGATTGGTGTAAAGACCATATTTTAAAACAATCTGACGGTACATCTATAGTTAATAATTTAAATCTGGAATATAATAATGAATCGTTTAAAATTACAAAATATCCTAAAGATATAGCAAAATATAGATTTACAGGTATTGCCTATGAAAAACAATCGCAGATGTGGAATAATGCAGCAAATAAAGCTCAACTTTTAGAACAAAAAAATAATGATATAATTAATGTTACTGCTAATCAAGCTTTAGCTGTAGATGACATGTCTGAGTTTAAGTGTAGCGAAATAACAATTAAAGGAAAAAATGAAGATTTATCACCTTTAAAATTACCTTCAAATGTAAAAAATGTATCATTATCGAATATAAGCAAATTGCCAACTGTTAATGAACAATGCTCTGCAATTACATTAACCTCATGCAACTTAGAAAATAATATAGATTTACATCATGTTGATAATGTTAGATTAGAAAATTGCAGTTTTTCTGAAAATACTAAACTTGACCTGTCTAAATGCCAAAAAGTAACTTTGAGCAATGTGGATTTAAGCAAAGTTAATATAAAACTTCCGGAACAAGGAAAAGTTTATATCAATGAAAATGTCAAATTTGCACCTGACCGCAAGCTTGATTTTTCTAAATGCCAAGACGCGATAGTTCATCCCGGCACAGAATGTTCAGAAATAAAATTACCAACCAAAGGCGACATTAACTTTGAATATACCGGCAAACTTCATAAAAATGTAAAAGAAGTTACAACCGAATACATCAAAAACCACAATCTTTCTATTCCGGAAGGAGTTAAAATTATAGACAATCCGATGGAAAACGGCAAAAAAGTATCATTAGACCTCTTGTCAAAAGCAGGTCTTTCTAAAGGACAAATTGCCGATTTGCGAAAAGAGCGTATTTTAAGTCCCTTAAAAAATGCTTACGAAAAAATTACCGGAAAAAAACAACAGTCAGCCGATTTTTCTGAAACCAGTCAAAATACACCGACATTAAAAGAAACGCTTAAAAATCAAACACAAACTGCCCATCAAAGCAAAATTGCCTCTCAGCAGGCAAAAATTACCGATGGTAATTTACATAACACCTTGAAAGCACAAAAGAAAAACAGCAGTTTGGGAAGTAAAATAAAAACACTTAGCGATGGTATGGACAAAGCCGTTGAAAAAGCCGGAAAAGCTCTGAATGATAATGCGGTCGGGCGCACCATCGGCAAGATTGACAGCTGGCGTCCGCGCAATAAAACAGCCGCCCGTGTAATAAATAAGGCAGGAGCTGTTCCGGTTGCGGTTGTTGCCGCCGGAGGAGTTTCTGCATATGAGCAATACAAAAACGGCGATAAAAAAGGAGCAGCCGCAACATTTGGAAAAAGTGTAGTTCATGCCTCTGTGCAAGGTGTCGCCACATCTGCCGGTATGAACGCAGCGGCAAAAGGAGTTTCCAAAGCTGCGGAAAAAGTTACAGAAAAAGTCATAGCACATCAGACAGCCAAAGCCGCATCCAAACAAGTTGCCAAAGCAGCAGGTAAAGCCGCCGGCAAAGCGGCTGGTAAAGCGGTTCTAAAAAAGATTCCGCTTGTAAGTTTAGGAGCAGGATTGTATTTTGCCTATGAGCGCGCCAAAGACGGCGAATGGGGAAAAGCTTGCTGTGAAGTAGCCTCAGGCGTCGCCGGATGTGTCCCTGGTGTCGGAACCGCCGTAAGCACCGCCATTGACTGCGGTTTAGCTGTAGCCGATACAAAAAAGGCAATCCATGAGACTAAAAGACAACAAATTTCCGAACAAAATAAACAAGCTCAAAACAGGCAGAAACAGCAGCAAAAAAATGTAACTACTCAGAGAATTGAAGAATTACGCGGTGTCAGAAACAGTCAAAATCACAAGAAAACTGCAAATTCAAACAAACCGATTGAAAAGAACATTTTCGACCGCCTAAAAGATTCTCTGATTTTTCGCTGATTAGCTAATCTGTCTAGTTTTATTCGTTTTCTGTTTCATGGTCGTCAATAGAATACCCTGTTGCGCGGATAGTGCGTATGTAATCGGCGCCAAATTCGTTTAGAGCCTTGCGCAGACGGCGGATATGCACATCTACTGTACGCATTTCGACATACACGCTGTTTCCCCAAACTTCCTTTAATAAATCTTCACGAGAAAAAACATGCCGCGGATTGGCAATAAGCAGTTTCAAAATCCGAAACTCGGTAGGTCCCAACCGCACATAATTTCCATCGCGGAATACTTTTTTCTCTATAGCATCCAAGCGTATATCTTGAAAAACATAGTCTTTTTTCATCGGCTGAGAGGTAGTGCTGACGCGTCGTAAATTTGTTTTAATTCTCGCCAACAGTTCGGGAATAGAAAACGGTTTTGTCACATAATCATCAGCTCCGGCCGAAAGACCGATAACTTTGTCTTCTTCCTGACTTTTGGCTGTCAGCATAATAATCGGAATATTTTTTAGTTCAGGATTATTACGGATGATTTTACAAAGTTCCAATCCAGACATCTCAGGCAACATCCAATCCAGCAAAATCAATGATGGCAAATATTTTTCGACAGCAGCGACAACTCTGTTTCCATGCGAGACGGTAATAGTATCATATCCGTTTTTTTCCAAATTATATTTCAGTAAAAGAGCAATTGCCTGTTCATCTTCAACAATCATAATGGTCGCCATTATTTTTCTCCCAAAATATGCAGTTTTTTGATAACTTCAGCCGGATTATCACTTTTAAATATAGCGCTTCCGGCGACTAAAACCCCTGCTCCCTGCTCCACACACAGTCTTGCCGTTTCCGGAGTTATACCGCCGTCGACCTCTATTGTTATATTTTTTTCGGCGGTCATAGCGGAAATTATTTTAATTTTTTGCAGCATTTCCGGCATAAATTTTTGTCCGCCGAACCCAGGTTCTACAGTCATAACCAAAATATTATCAATATATTGCAAATATGGCTGCAAAGACTGAGCCGGAGTGTTTGGTTTAAGCGACACACCTGCTTTAAGTCCGGCGGCTTTTATATTCAATAACACCTGCTGCAAATCCGAACAAGCTTCATAATGTACGGTAAGCAAATCAGCTCCGCAATTCAAAAACTGCGGCAAAAAATTACTTGGTTCTTCCACCATTAAATGCACATCAAAAAACAATTTACTGACTTGACGAAGCTGTTTTACCAAGTCTGCTCCAAAACTCAGGTTAGGCACAAAATGCCCATCCATAATATCTAAATGCAGCCAATTTGCTCCGGATTTTTCAACCATTCGCACATCATTTTCTAAACATCTGAAATTTGCGGCCAACAGGCTCGGAGCCACCAAAACCATATTTTTCTCCTCTATCTTTCGTTTATAAGTTTAGCTGTAAAATATTAAATAGTCGTAAACATTGATTCTGTTCATGTAGTGATTATGTATATTGTGTTTCAAATTTTCAAGGAGGAAAAAAATGGGTGAAATGGCTAAAAAAATCATCAAATCAGATATCGATGAGCTGCTTAAAGTTCTGAACGAGGCTTATGCCGAAGAATGGCTGGCTTATTATCAATATTGGCTTGGCGCAAAATTAGCTTATGGCCGAGAGCGCGTTTCCGTTGTGGCGGAATTTAAGGAACATGCCGGTCAAGAGCTTAAACACGCCGATTGGTTAGCAGACCGTATTTTACAATTAGGCGGCACACCTGCCATCAGTCCCGAAGAATGGGGACGTTTGGCACGATGCCGTTATATGCCTCCAAAAGTCACAGATGTACAAACTCTTGTCAAAGAAAATCTTGCTTCAGAACGCTGTGCCGTTGAACGCTATCAGCGTCTTTGTGAAATGACGGAAGGAAAAGATTTTGAAACTTTCCGCATTTCTCGCAAAATTCTTAAAGAGGAATTGGAACATGAACAAGAAATGGAGGATTTTGAAGCCGATTTCAAAAATTAGACGACACAAAAAACAAAAGCTCTGTAATTTACAGAGCCTTTGTTTTTTTGCTTATAGACAATAAATGCGATGTTTTTCTTCCCTTACAGATTCTTTCAGCTGAGGAATATACTCTTTCAAAGATTTTGTGCCGAAAACTTCACAATAATGAACAGTTTCTTCCAAAATTTGACTGCGTTCACCGGATGTAAAATGACAATTTTCATAAGTATTATACATACGGAGACATAAATTCAAAATTGACAGTTCATTGATTGGAACATCAGGCTGCAATTCTCGACAACGGCTTTCACGATTTTCCAAAAGCAAATTCAGATATTTCGGAGTGACAATATATCTTCTTTCTTTTGGATTGGAGATGCTGGCTTCATGAGCCAAATCAGCGAGCAAAATTTCAGCTTTTAATTCAGGATATTTTTGCAAAACACGCTGTTTACCATTTTTCAGCCAACTATGAGACAGCAACTCGCGCAGAAAATCTATATTCTGATATTTCAGCAACTCATCCACAATTGCATCAGAAGCCGGATTATCCATATTGTATCTGCACAAAACTTGACGTTTCAGTGGATAATTAACACATCTGTCCAACTTGTTCCATATTGTAATGCGGAGCAATTGCAGCTGTATTTTTTCATCATCCAAAGCATCCGGAGCATCATACAAAGCCAGCGTTTTGACTGCCAATTTCAGATAATCATAACTAAAATAAGGCACTTGCTTACGCTGTCCGTTCAAGGCGATTTCCATCAATTTCAACAGAGCCGATTTGCATATAGCAAACTTTTCCAGATATGTCTTCAAATTTCCAAACACAGCATCCAAACGAATACGATGAATGGAAAACAGCTTGTCATACTTATTGCTTGTCTGAAAAAATAATACCGGAGTATCATTAAAAATTGCGTATGAAGTTGCAGCGACCTGAAAATCAAGTTCCGGAACAATATCGCCAGTACGTATGCTTATAAGCTTGATTTCACTTTCTTCGCTCAAAGGATGAGGCAATTTTGCAAAAACAAATTGTTCCTCCACGGCACGTTCTAAAAGCAAATCTTCAACTTCTTTATGGTAAGTGTTTTTAGCCTTATATTCAAAATATAAAGTCCACAAATTGCTGGAAAACACTTCTCCGCCAAATTTTTCTAATGAATCGGCGACCTGAACGCCAGACGAATGATACCATTTCTTTTGAATGACTTTGGCCGCGTAGATGTTTTTTTCCATTGAATAAGCTTGACAAACCATTGCAAAATCTTCATCAGACAAACATCCTGCACTTGCATTTGTTATAAGCTCAAAATAATTTAATTTTGCCATAAAAATAAATTTAAAATGTTAATAATTAAAATTCGCCGTCATCATAGACAAACTTTACTTATTTGTCAAACAAAAAAAGGTCATGTTTTTTAACACAACCTTTTTTGATAAAAACTATTCAGCAACCCCAATGTCACCGCTTTCTGCATCTGCGGAATTATTATAGTATTCGGTCAGATTATCCCCTATTCTGATTGTCACACTTTTGATTTTATCTTCACCGACATTTTCCGCATTATCAATTGAAAATGTCCAAACCTGTCCGTTATCAAGTTTGAAATACACAACATTATCATCACTTTGTATTTCTTGAATTTTAGCGGTTTCTTTATTTGAAATATTTGAACCTAAATTAGAAATCGGTAAAATACAATACATTGCGCCGCAAAGAAGCATCAAAATAAATAATACCATAAACACCCTAAACTGAGTCAAAAAATTGAAAATTTTTTTCGGTCTTTTTTCAGGCATTTTTTCAGGCATTTTTTCAGACTTTTTCGCCGCATTTCTGAAGATTTTTTTTTGTTTTTCAGAAGATGCATCCGGTTTACATTTGGCATTTTTATAAAAATCCCGACCAAAAACAGCGCACCAAAGAAGCATTACGATTGCACAGCATAAAAATAAAGTATTATCCATAAGAATAAAATTTAAAATAATTAAAGTTTGCCTGCATCATAGACAAACCTTAATTATTTGTCAAACGAAAAAATTGTATTTTATAGAGCTTCTGTTATTTAATAAAAATAATAGCGCGCGCCGATAGTAAATTCTTTGCTGTTGTTATAAGCATCGCCGTCAGCTAAAGAATAACGATACATTGCTCTAAAACCCCATTCCGGAGTAGGATTGATTTCACCGCCGACACCCAAACGCAAAGCATTTGCAGAATCTTTGTCGCTTTTACCATTGTATTTTAATTTAGATGAAATTCTTCCATAACCGACCGAGCCCAAAATTGTGGCGTCCGAAACATTGTACATATCAATCAAAACATCAGCGCCATAACCATATAAACGGCTGCGAGCCACATTAGCCCCCATAACTTTCTTTTCTTGCAAAGAACGTTCGGCAAAAAATTCTATAGAACCATAATCCACAAATTTTACACCTGCAGTCAGACTGCCCAAATCATAATTTTCGGCAAAAGAATTTTCATAACGACCTTTTAAGTTTGGCGTCATATTGACATAGTCAAAACCCAAATATGGACGATATTCGCCGGCATTAGCCGAAACAGCCATCAATAAACCTGCAGCAAGTAACAAATATTTTTTCATTTTGCATTCTCCTTTTAATCTATTATAATCTTTATACGACACAATTTATGACTGAAAGGTTAATACATACCTGGTTTTGCAATTTTAATGCGCCGAAGCCCAAGTATCGCCGACACCGGTTTCCACCACCATTTTCACTGCTGTATCTGCCGCTTCTTCCATAATTTTTTGTAACAACTCTGCTGTTTGCTGCGCGTGTTCGGCTTTAACTTCCAGCACCAGCTCGTCATGCACTTGCAGCAGCAGACGCCCATCCAGCTGATGTTCTTGCATCGCCTGATAAACTTTTTGCATAGCCAGTTTCACAATATCTGCCGCTCCGCCTTGTATCGGCGCATTAATCGCCGCACGTTCGGCAAATGACACAATGCGATGATTTTTGTCGTTAATCCCCAACACTGCGCATTTACGTCCCATCGGCGTTAAAACATAACCGTGACTACGGGCAAATTCTATTGTTTTTTCCATATAAGTTTTAACTTCCGGCATTGCGGCAAAATATGAATCAATATATTGCTTAGCCACCTCTTTAGTAGTACCGATTTGCTTGGCCAAACCAAACTGAGAAATACCGTAAACAATACCAAAATTGATAGCTTTGGCGCGATTGCGATGTTCTCGGTCAACATTTTCAGGTTTTAAACCAAACACTCTGGCGGCTGTGGCGGCATGAATATCCACACCGGCGGCAAACGCCTCTTTCAAGGCTTTAACATCGGCGACCGATGCCAACAAACGCAGTTCCATCTGACTATAATCGGCAGCCACGATTTTATACCCTTTTCTAGCCACAAAACAAGCGCGGATTTTACGCCCGATTTCCGAACGGTTCGGAATATTTTGTAAATTCGGATTAGAAGAAGCCAAACGCCCTGTATTCACCACCGTTTGCGAAAAAGTGGTATGAACTCGGTTATTATTGTCTTTTACTTCCAACAAAGCCGTTGTGTAGGTAGATTTCAGCTTGGCACAACTGCGCCATTCCAAAATTTTAGCAGCGATTTCATGTTCTTCAGCCAGCTGCTCCAACACTTCGGCGCTGGTGTTATAATTGCCTGTTCCTGCTGTTTTTTTAGCCCCGCTGAAACCAAGTTTATCAAACAAAACTTCGCCGATTTGCTTTGGCGAACCCAAATTAAACTCCGTACCGGCCAAAGCAAAAATTTCACTTTCCGTTTGTTTCATCTGTCCGGCAAAATCATCATTCAACTCCGCCATACAGTTTTCATCAATAGTTATCCCCTCGTCTTCCATTTTCAGTAAAACTTGCAGCAAACGGCGGTCGAGCATTTCATACACATACATTTTACGCTCGTGAAAAAGGCTGTCTTTCAAAATATGATAAAGCCTCAGCACATAATCAGCGCTTTCAAACACATAATTGCCGTATTCTTCGTTAAAGAAATCTATTTTTTTGATTTTCTGCGTCAACTTCGGCAAAGAAATTTTTTTATCAAGCAGCATATCGCTTAAAACAGGCAAAGTATGCTCATGCAGCGAACTGTCAACATCGTACGACATCACCGCAACATCGTGATACGGCCACAAATCAAGCTGTCTGCCGCAAATTTTGTTTAAGTAATGCCATTGAGTTTTCAAATCTAAAGCAATTTTTAGAATATTCTGATTTTCCAAAATAGAAAGCAAAAACTTTTTGACAGTTTCATTATCCAGCTGTGATACATCATGATGAGCAAATAAATCAGCCTCTCCTGCGACTTGCGGTATCGGCAAATAATACGCGCTGTTTTCCCTTGTGCAAACACTCAAAGCCTCCGGTTCAACACCATTATGCAAAACCTGAAAACTAAATTGCTGCGCCGAAACAATTTCTTGATACAATGCTTTCAAATCATCGCGGTTTTGAATTTTCAGATAACGCGCCGGCTCTTCTTTTTTAGCCGCAACAGGCGCACCGTCCAAAGCGCAGCAGCGTTCTTCAATCCATTTTTGCAGCTTTGGCAAAATACTCTTAAAACCAAGTTCCGTCACAAAATTAAGCAGCGTTTCGGCATCTGGCGCCTGACACTTGAATTCATCTAAAAAATGCTCCACCGGCACATCATTTTTAAGCGTCACTAATTTCAGCGAAAGTTCGGCAGATTCTTTATTTTGCATAACCAATTCGCGACGTTTTGTCTGTTTAATTTTTTCGGCATTTTCCAAAACTCCCTGCACCGAACCAAACAAATTAACAAGTTCGGCAGCTGTTTTCGGTCCAATTCCCGGAATTCCCGGAATATTATCTGTCTTGTCACCAGAAAGAGCTTGCACATCAACAACTTTATCAGGATAAACGCCGAATTTTTCATAGACATCTTCCGGCGTAAAAAATTTATCTTTCATACCATCATAAAATTCCACATGCGGACGAATGAGCTGCATCAAATCCTTATCAGCAGAAACAACAACCGCGTCATGACCAGCTTCAACCGCCTGTTTGGCATAGGTGGCAATCAAATCATCTGCTTCATACCCTTCTTGTAAAATGTATGGCAGATTCAATTTTTCAACAGTTTTATAAATAATCTCAAACTGAGGAATCAGCAATTCCGGAATTTCAGCGCGCGTTGCTTTGTATTCGGCAAAAAAATTGTTACGGAAGTTCTTGCGTTTGGCATCAAACAACACCACACAATAATCGCACGGTATTGTTTTTATCAACCGCATAAACATTGTCAAAAAACCATATACGGCATTTACCGGTGTGCCGTCAGGTGATGTCATTGTCGGAAGCGCGTAAAATGCCCTAAAAATATACCCTGAACCGTCAATCAAACAAACTTTTGCCATATTTTTTACTCCTTTGTCCGTCAATATAGCGACTTTTTAAGCGTTCGCCAAGCATTAAAAATTTTTCTTTACGCTTTTGTTTATAAAACCTTCTTTAACTTATTTTATATATAGTGCAAACTACGAATATTTGACTAAAAACGAGAGAATACAATGCCGCAAAACGTAAAACAAAAAATTCGCCGCAACCTCAAAAAAGGCTTGGTTATTTTAGAAGACACCGTACGAAAGACCAAAGCGAAAAGTGCCGCCAAGAAAAAATCGGCTCCAAAGAAAAAACGCTCTGCAAAAAAGAAAAAAAGCGGTTTTTCATTATGGAAATCGCTATTTATTCTCGGCTTATGGCTGGGACTGTTTTTGTTTATTGCTGTTGGCTCGTATGTGGCCTATTGCTACTCCACCATGCCGGACATTGCCAAAGCCGTGGCGCAAACCCGGCAGCCCTCTACCACCATTATGGCTGAAAATGGCAGCGATATAGCCGCATTCGGCAATGTTTATGCCGAAGTGATATATCCTGATAATCTGCCAAAAAATTTAACTAACGCCATTATTGCCACCGAAGACCGCCGTTTTTACAAACATTTCGGTTTTGATGTCTGGGGTTTCGGGCGCGCCATGATTACCAACCTATTCCGCGGACGCTATGCACAAGGCGCCTCCACCATCACACAGCAAGTGGCGAAAAACATCTTTTTAACGCCGAACAAAAACATCAAGCGTAAAGTTCAGGAGTTGCTGCTGGCATTTTGGCTGGAAAACAAACTGACTAAAAATCAAATTATGGCGCTGTATCTGAATCGTGTTTATTTCGGTTCCGGAACCTATGGAGCAGAAGCCGCAGCCAACTGGTATTTCAACAAAAGCGCCGATGATTTGAACCTGCGCGAAGCGGCGATTTTGGCCGGCATGCTTAAAGCTCCGAACCGCTACAATCCGATTTTAAACCGCGAAAAATCGCTTGAACGCGCCAATGTGGTTCTGCACAATATGCTGGAATGCGATTATATAAATCAAAAACAATACGCTTCCGCCAAAACTTTGCCTGTCAGCAACGGTCAGCAATATCGCGTAAGCGGAGGCAAACACTTTGCGCAATATGTCTACGATGAAGTTAATAGTTATATCGGAGAACGTTCGGTTGATATAAATGTTATGACAACTCTTGACCAAAAATTACAGGAAAGCGCCGAAAAAATCCTGCGTTCTCATATTTGGGGCGCCAAAGGCAAAAACGTCAGCGAGGGCGCGATTGTGGTTATGGATTATAACGGAGCCATAAAAGCCATGGTCGGCGGCATGGACTATAACCGCAGCCAATTTAACCGCGCGGTTCAGGCTATACGACAATCAGGTTCGGCGTTCAAACCGTTTGTCTATCTTACCGCGCTGCAATACGGCTTCGCACCGGACAGTATGGTCAACGATGCGCCGCTAAAAATCGGCAAATGGCAGCCGTCAAATTACAGTAAACGCTACTATGGTAATGTTACTTTAGATTTTGCCCTCACCCATTCGCTGAATGTAGCAACTGCGTCGCTATCTAAAGAACTGTATCTCAAAGATATTGCCGCCAACGCCCGCAAAATGGGAATTAGTACGAAAATGAATTTGACTCCGTCAATGGTGCTGGGAACAAACGGCGTAAAAGTTTTAGATATGGCAACAGCTTACGCGGTTCTTGCTAACGGCGGCTATGCGGTTTGGCCTCATGCCATCAACGAGATTTCCAGTAAAGACGGCCATCAGCTTTATGTACGCCAATCAAATCAGCAAAAGCAAATTATAGACGGTAATATCGTTAAAGAAATGTCGCAAATGCTAAGCCATGTTATTACCCGCGGCACCGGCAAAAAAGCTCAGCTGCCGTATTTTGCCGCCGGAAAAACCGGAACAACGCAAAACTACCGCGACGCTTGGTTTGTAGGCTGGGCCGGCGGCTATGTAGCCGCGGTCTGGGTCGGCAACGACAATGAAAAGCCGATGAATAAAGTCGGCGGCGGCACCATTCCGGCAGAAATTTGGCACGATGTTATGCTGGCAGCGCACAATATCAAACCGCTGATAACCGCAGATGACGATATCGGCTCGCTGATAGACGATAATGATTCCGCAGACAGCATTGGTGACCTGATAGAAAAAAATTCTGAAGATGAAGTAAAAACAAAATCCACGCCGACAACTTTGGAAGGATTGCTTGATAGTATTTTTTAACAAACAAGCATTTTATTTCACCCTATTTTCCATAAGTTTGACAAACAAAAAAAGGCTGTGTTTTTACATAACACAACCTTTTTTTGTTTAGTTACTTGTCAGCGCTGTCTTTGTTGATGTTATCATCAAATTCAGGCGTATACTCCGGCTCTTTGTTTGCATAAATCAACTTGCGAACCTTATCGCCTTTTTCTAAAAACACCCATTTAGTATAATCTTGAGAACCAACATCTGCTCTTATGGTATGTCCATCAGAGAATTTTACATATTTGCAGCCGTCATTGCCCTCTCCGGTATTTGAGACAGTAAGCACAACTTCTTTAAGAGGCAACTTTGCATCATTAAGTTTAGGCTTAGATTCAGGCTTTGCTTCAAAAGCAAAAATTCCGAACAGAGTTCCTAAAATAAAACTAATTACAAAAGCTATAACGCAAAAACACAACGATATACCATTGCCCTTATTCTTGCTGTCATTTACCGCCGAGCGGAATGTTGAAACTTCTTTTTTTCGGGACTTCAGTTCGCCGAAAAAAGACTTTAACTCATTTTTATAAGCAATCGCCAAAATAATCACGACTGCTGCAATGCTTAAATACAACATATTAAATCAGTTTTAAGAATTAAACAAATTACTTACCGACTTTCATAAAAGGAAAGACCGGAAAACCGCTGCCGTCATTAGCACCTTTCATAATGGTAAGAGTCTGCGGCAATGAAACCTTTCCGTTCCACTTTTGCAAAGCCTTTGCCATTTCATACTGCGCCACAAACGGATTGCCTTTAAGAGCTTCAGCCAAAATCTGCACTTCCAAACCTTTAGCTTTTGCTTCGGCAGCCAAACGCTCATAAGCCTGTATAGCTTCTTGCTTGACGCGTTCTGTAGCCTGCTGAGCCATTTTAGTTTTATACTCCTCAAGTTTAATTCCTTGCTGAGTCTGCGCGGTTTGTTCTATCAGCTTTTCAAATTCAGCAGAAGCCTGATAATTCAAAAGTCTGAAAGTTTTAACCTTTACTAAATTGTCAGCCATCAGCTGGTCGTTGACAATGTATTTTACGGCATCCATAGTCATAGACTCTTCACGCCCCACAAAAGACCAAATATCGGTTAAGGAAGACAAGGTCAGCATTGTGCTGTTAACCATATCTTTAATAACCTTTTGCTCGTAGGCGTCATATCCCTGATATTTGTCGTACAGCTTATGAACTTTAGAATCGTTCATTTCGCACAATACGGCGCATTTTAAGGATATCTGCTGCAAACCTTTGGTTCGGACCTTAAAGGTGTATTCATAGCGATGAGGCTTGATATCCATAGTTATAACCTCGTTTCCCATATCCTGAGTATATGGAATATACCACACCAGACCCGGAACATAAGAAGAATCCACAACTTGTCCCCATTGCTTTTTAATACCTCTCTGCCCAGGGTCAACCTTGACAAAAGAATGTTTAGTAACACTTACACCAGCTGCAATAATTACTATTAAAGCAACCAGCAGCCACGCAACTTTTTTACCCATAATGTTATAAATTTAAGTTTGACATATAAAAATTCACACTCAAAACAGCTTATCAGTAACCTAATTTACATATAAGCCTAAATAATATTCATCATAATTTTTTGATAGTTTGTAAATTGACATATTTACGACAAAATGTCAATACTTTTATACAAAAAACGGAAGAAATAACTTTAGAAATATTCCTTCCGTTTATCAGATTAACGGCTAAAATAATTAACCAATTCTTCAGGCAAGCATTCGGCAATAATAAAATTACGGAAGCGGCCTTTTTCATAAACATTACATCCCAAAAGACGAAGTTTGTCACCGGCGGCAGAACGCGGATGCAATCCCTCAAACTTAGAAAAACAATGTTCGCCTTCCGGCAGCATAAACACGGGGCGGAACGATTTCAGCTTCTGATTAAAGAAGTGTTCAATCTCCAAACGATGACAAGACTTAAAAGCAAACGTTTTTCCTGTTTCTCGCAGATTGTGATAAGCCTGAATTTTTTCAGTATATGAATATATGAAATCAAAATAAACCTGCTTGACGTTTTTTAAATGTCCGCGGTTTTCAAACTCGCACTCCATCTGCAATCCTTCATAAGATTCATCTTTTTTAAACAGCCAACGCTGACCGCCTGACATAGAAAACAGCACTGGAGTTTGGTGCAAGTTCAAACTCATCACATACACCGGTTCTTCGTCTTTTTCATCCGAAGATACGGCTAATTTTTGCTCATACATTTCTGCGCTTATCAAACGATTGTTTTCATAAACGCCTCGCAAAAAAGTCAATTTGCTTGAAAGCAACTTTTCAGCAACGATATTACTTTGCCAAAAATACGGTAACTTTTTCATAACTAATAATTTTTAAATTATACATAAACGTTATTTGTTATAACATCTTATATATTTTTTTCAATATTTTTCTAAACTTGACAAAAAAATATTGCATATTTGATAAAAACGTTATATATATAAGGTAATTAAGTATTTTTATGTCTAATTTAATTTTTATTATTATGAACACGATGATTAAGCTTTCCAAGAACTTTAGTTTGTCAGAACTTATTTCTTCTGGTACCGCACAGGCTCATAACCTTGCAAATACCCCAGACAAAAAGGGTTTGAGAAAATTAAAGTGTCTTTGCACGGATATTCTGCAGCCTGTACGAGAGCATTTTGGCAAACCTGTGATAATTCGTTCCGGTTATCGTTCTGCAGAGGTAAACGCCCTGCTCAATGAAGCGCCTAATTCACGTCATACCATGTGTGAAGCTGTCGATTTCAGAGTGACCGGCATACATCTTGACGATGTTTGCGAATATATAGCCAACAATCTGAAATTTGATATTCTGCAATTAGAGTTTCCAAATAACGACAGCTCGAAAAACGGCTGGGTTCATGTGGCTTATAATCCTTACGGAGAAAACCGAAAACTGAATCTTCAGACTTTTGCGGCTCGTAAGCAATTGAGACTTTGTGAAAATTTCAGTCTGTATGAACTAACGTATTCGCCAACCGCAGAGGCTCACAAAATTTATAATTTACCTGATGAAGCAGGTATCGAAAGATTGCGTCAGGTTTGTGAACATATTTTGCGACCGGTGAGAGAGCATTTTGGAAAACCAGTGCATGTCAATTCCGGTTATCGCTCTTTAGCACTCAACACCATAATCAACGGAGCAAAATCTTCACAGCATCTAAAATGTGAGGCTGCCGATTATGAAATTGAAGGCATCAGCAATCGAGAATTGGCTCATTGGGTTGCGGCAAACTTGTATTTTGACCAGGTTATTTTAGAGTTCCACAACAACTTGAATGACCCGAACAGCGGCTGGGTGCATACCTCATATGTTGCCCCTCCTCGTAGGAATCGCATGCAACAGCTGACTATTGATAAACGAGGTACTCGCTCCGGTATAGCTTAATTTAACAAAAAAGAAGATGCTTTTTTACAGCATCTTCTTTTTTGTTTTTTTATTTATAAAAACGCAAAGAGCGCATAGAATTGAGTATTGCAATCACAGAAACTCCGACATCTGCAAACACGGCTGCCCAAATAGAAGCCGCGCCAAATGCGCCCAACCCCAAAACCGCAAATTTTATCGCCAAAATAAACACCACATTTTCATGCACCAAACGTAAAGTTTTTTTAGAAATTTCAATAGCCTTAACAATTTTCGACGGTTCGTCCGTCATAATCACCACATCCGCAGCTTCAATAGCCGCATCCGCCCCCAATCCGCCCATCGCTATACCAATATCCGAACGAGCCAAAACCGGTGCGTCGTTAATACCATCGCCCACAAATAAAACCTTGCCGTCAGGTGTTTTTTCCGCAAGCAATTCTTCCAGCTTATTAACTTTATCCATAGGCAGCAGCTCAGCAAAATATTTATCCAATTTCAATTTTTCCGCCACTTTTTCAGCCGTATTTTTCCGGTCGCCCGTCAACATGATAACTTGCAAGACACCAATTTTTTTCAGTTGTTCTATTGCCGATATGGAATCATCTTTAATTCTGTCTTCAATTTGCAAATATCCAAGATATTGGCCATTTTTCAAAACATATATCAAATTTTCTGACTTTCCATGTTCAGGAACATCAACACCTTTTTCACGCATCATCCGCGCGTTACCAAGCACAATTTCATCTTTATCAAAATTTCCGCAAACTCCCTTGCCGAAAAAATCTTTTATTTCAGAAACACGCTGTAAATCCAAACTTTTTCCATAAGCTTTTCTAACGGAAACAGCGATAGGATGCGATGAATACGCTTCCAAATAAGCGGCAATTTCCAAAAGTTTTGCCGGAGAAATATTTTTTTCTGCAACAATTCCGGTTACCTCAAACAAACCTTTTGTCAGAGTTCCGGTTTTATCAAACACAACAGTTTCGGCTTGAGCCAAAGCTTCAAGATAATTACTTCCTTTTATTAAAATTCCGCATTTAGAAGCCGCGCCGATTCCCCCGAAAAAGCTTAGAGGAATAGAAATAACCAAAGCGCAAGGGCACGATATGACTAAAAACGTAATTGCGCGATAAACCCAAACATGCAAGGGCTGAGCAAACAATAAGGACGGAACAAAAGCCAGTAAAACGGCAACTGTCACAACAAAAGGAGTATACCAACGTGCAAATTTACTGACAAAATTTTCCAAATCAGCTTTTTTGGATGATGCATTTTCGACCAAATCTAAAATTTTTGCTGCGGTCGACTCCGCATAAACTCCGGTTGTTCGTACCTGTAAAACTCCATTCAAATTTATAGAGCCGCTAAAAACCGCATCCCCTGCTCTTACCTCTCGTGGCAAAGATTCTCCGGTCAAAGAAGATGTGTCCAAATTTGAATCTCCGCTAATAACTACTCCGTCCAGCGGTATTTTTTCACCTGAGCGCACTTCTATAATATCTCCAGTTTCAGCTTCTTCCGGATTCACCTCTATCCACTCTCCGTTTTTTTTCACTCTGGCAAAATCCGGACGTATATTCACAAGCGCCGCAATAGATTTCCGAGAGCGATTTACTGCATAGCTTTGAAAAAATTCTCCTATTTGGAAAAACAGCATAACAGCCACAGCCTCAGGATATTCACCCAACGCTATGGCACCCACGGTGGCTGTCGTCATTAAAAAATTTTCATCAAACACTTCCCCGTTTTTTATATTTTGCGAGGCTTTACAAACTATCGGCAACCCGACAATCAAATAAGACAAGGCAAAAAAGACTAATTTAATTATCTGAGACAACGGCATTAAAGCAATCGCAAAAAACACAATGGCTGCAAAAATTTTATATAGCATTTTACGCAATTTTTTAGTCATTATTTTTAACCCCTCATAGAATTATTGTGCAGTCAGGCTCTATTTTTTTCACTAACTCAACCACCTTTTTCATCAATTCTTGCATATTCTGATTTGTTTCAATTGTCATTTTCTGAGTTATAAAATTTACATTAACATATTCAATTCCATCCAGTTCTTTCACGGCATTTTCTATTTTAGCGGCACACACAGCGCAATCTAAATCTTCAATAGCGAACACTTTTTTCATTTTTTCCTCCATTTTGCTTAAACGATTAAACATATATTTAATTGTATAATAAAAAACGACGCCTGTCAAGTTAATATAAACAAGCTTGTTTTATTATATCGATTCTGGACAATATACACAACAATTCCGGCAAACACGCTTATTTTCTCCATTTTTAAACATTTAAAGATTATGCAATTTCAATATGTTATATTTTTTTACAAAAAAAGACAAAAATAAACAAAAAAATATATTGACAAAAGTTTTTTTCAATGATATAAGATAAACATAAATTTAATAATTATGTTTATTTTTCTCACTTGTAATCGTATTCGCGATAGGTAAGTTTATTTTACTATTACATGTAAAACCTTTAACAAATTTGCATATGATTAGAGCACCAACAAGCATTTAGAGTTTAGTATTTAGATTAGTCGGTCTTAGATTTTATTTAAAACGCGAACCCTTTATGATTAGAGCACCGTAAAATGAAAGTTTTTATTATGCTGTAAATTTAAATTTTATAATGTATTAAAAACCTTTCAACATGATTAGAGCACCAACATACATTTAGAGTTTAGTATTTAGATTAGTCGGTCTTAGATTTTATTTAAAACACGAACCCTTTATGATTAGAGCGCCGTAAAATAAAGTTTATTTTTGTTGTATACTTAAATTTTAAGAGACATAATAAACTTTATTATCATGATTAGGGCTTCCCCCGCTTATACGAATTAGAATCATTTTAAGTTTCCTAAAGAAGTTAAGTTTCCTGATATTTATCCTATATCAATCTTACAATTCTTTACCTCCTGCTTTTTCGGCCGGAGGTTTTCTTTTTTTTAAACAAAATTCATTCTAAATACCAATAGTTTTAAATTATAAAAAAATATCAGCCTTATTTTTCTAACAAAAAAACAAAGCTGATATAAAAACAATATATATATATTATTTCAACTTCAGTTCCAAACAAGCCTCTTCCAAAATTGCCGGTTCATACAACAGGGCAATTTCTTCTTCACGGCTGAAATCCGGTTCTTTTCCATAATTAAGATAATTATCAAGTTTTATACGAGCATCTTTTAGAACAGATTTTGCAATCTCTGGAGCAGGTCCGTTTACTTCCTGCATCAAAATATGAATCTGCAACAAATAACCATCTTCTATCACATCCAAAACACCGCGCTTTTTGCGGTCATTTTGTAAAACCGGAACATTTTTCTGCACCGTTGTTACTATTTCAGGAACATGTTTTTCTTCTGGAATAACAAACCAATTATGCCTAAACGCAAAACGTCCCAATCCTTCGTATGACGACAATACCGAAAGCGGTATAGACAGCATCAACCCCAATGTTACAGGCAGCATCCAATAAAACAGCGCCGGCAACTGAGTATACACCGCATACGTTGTCAGTACGCCCAAAACCGTATGACCGATATGACGCTCAAATGCTTCTTTCCAAGTTGTAAAACCATCGCGGCTCTGCGTATTCCATCCGACATCCTGTCCGGTTAAAATTTCCCAAACAAATTTTGTTTGAAAAATCATCATAATAGGAGCAATCAAAGCCGAAAAAACAATTTCTGCAACCACGCTTTTCATAGTGCCAAAAAGACCGCCGATATTTTTAAATTTATTATTTTTAAGATAGATAATCATTCCCAAAAATTTAGGAAAAATCAGCATAAACATAGAAATTAAAAATAGTGTAATCGTCCCCATCTTGTCAAAAATAGGCCAATTAGGAAATAGAGATTGCTCTGTAGAAAAATATTCCGGCGGAAAATAGACATGTCCAAACGCCACCAATATTCCGGCAACCAAAAAAATAAACCACAGCGGAGATGACAAATAAGACATAATTCCTATGGTAAAGTGAATACGGCTAATCGGATGTATATGCTTGGACACTAAAATTTCCAAATGCTGAATATTTCCCTGACACCAGCGCCGGTCGCGAGTCGCAAAATCTATCATTGTCGGCGGACATTCCTCATAACTGCCGCCCAGCTCTGGCAACAGCCACGCATACCATCCGCCTCGCCTAATCAAAGCAGCCTCCACAAAATCATGGCTTAAAATATGTCCGCCAAAGGGTTTAGGTCCCTTCAAAACAGGCAAACCGCAGCATTCCATAAAAGCTTTCACCCGGATAATTGCGTTATGTCCCCAATAATTGCTGTCATGCACCTGCCAATAGCACAACCCTGCGGAAACGATATTGCCATAAACTTTTCCTGCAAATTGCTGAACACGCGCAAACAGCGAATGACTATTGATGCATTGCGGAGGAGCCTGAATAATGCCGGTATCCGTATTGATTTCCATTAAACGCGACATTTCAACAATAGTTTTACCTTCCAAAAGACTATCGGCATCCAACACTACCATATAATCGTAAAGCGCGCCCCATTTATGACAGAAATCCTCAATATTTCCGCTTTTCCGAGCCACATTCCGCGGACGGCGCCGGTAATATAAATTGATTTCTTTCGGCATAAGTTTTTTTGCGTTAATCCAGCAATTTTCTTCTTCGACCCAAATTTTCGGATTTGTCGTATCGCTCAAAACAAACATATCATATGCCTGCGCCTGACCGGTTTTGACCAAACTTTCGGCAATTGCCAGCAATCTGGCATAAACAGTATCGCATTCTTCATTATAAATCGGCATCAAGACAGCTGTTTTTGTTTTAAGCGGAGTTTTCTTTTCCGGCCACACAATCCCCGGCATAGTTTTTCCGGCAAGAAGTTCAAAAAAGCCAAAAATACTCGCCCAAAAGAACAAAGCAATCCAGCCTGTTGTCAGCACAAACAAAAAGCTCATAACTGCGCGAGCAAACATATTTGCATCTGTCGGCATGGAAACAACCCATTTAAATGTCAAAAAAACGGTTGTTAAAATCATCAAACCAAAAATCAAAACACGGCGAAAGGTGATTTGCGCCGAACTTATAGGACGGGTTTTTCTCACTTTTTTTCTCCTTCTGACTTTACGTTGTGTAAATGCATTGTTGTAATTTCTTGTGTCGGCATATCTGTTATTTTATAAGACGGCGCAACTTCTATGTATGCCATTTGCATTTCTGCGTTGAATTTTTCATCGTCAAAATCAGGCAGCAAAGGTTTTATACCATATTTTCTAGCCAAATTTAAGCCTATAAACTCAGCTTTATAAAGTGCAATCAGCTGAGCTTTTGCCAATTTTGCTTTAAATATTTTTTTAGCTTTCCGATAAATTATCTCATCTATTTCCGTTGTGATATCTGCTGATTTCTCTAATTTAGGATAAGCCTCAAGCATATATGAAGCCTCATTTTTTTTTATTTCCAAACAACTGAGATTGGCAGCAACTATATCATCGGCGCTTCTGATTTTCAGTTTAACCATTGATAACTCCATACTTCAGAAAACGGAACATCATCCTTTGTCAGCGACACTCTGATTTCGTCCCCGTCTACCGGTTGATAGTCGACATAAACGGTCACACCGCCAGTTGTTGGATTATAAACAGCGCTGACTCCGTTTATTTGACCTTTTATAGCAGAGACAACCGGTTTAATGTTATTTTCGGCAAATTTTGAATTCAGACCTTTTCCGGTAAAATCAATAACAAACTTACGATTTGTATTTCCCAAATTAATGCCCGAAACACCGCCCACACCGGTTCTTGTAGCCGTAACCGAGGCGAGCTCTCTATCTTTCATAACATCATTAAGCCAAATCAGACGATATGAAAACACATATTCCCCACCGGCTTTGAGCTGTTGTTCAGGCACCCAATATGCCACAATATTATCATGTATTTCCTGTAGAGAAGGAATCTCCACCAGTTGAACCAAACCTTTTCCCCAATCGCTCAGCGGCTCAACCCAAGCACTCGGACGGTCCTGATAATTTGCCTCAAAATCCAGATAATTTTTGATGTCGCGGTCACGCTGCAGCAAGCCGAAACCCTTCGGATTGTTATCCATAAATGAGCTAATCCGCAAATGTTTTGAATTATCCAGAGGACGCCACAGCCATTCATCATTTCCGTTATGAATCAGCAAGCCATCGCTGTCATGCACTTCCGGACGATAATCGTCAAATTCATGTTTATTATTTTCGCCAAACAAAAACATGGATGTCAGCGGAGCAATTCCGACTTTTTTAATATCAGAACGAGCAAACAAATGAGCCTCAATATCCATAATGGTGTTTGTTCCCGGAATAATCTTAAAACTATAAGCGCCGCTCACACTTTTGCTGTCTAAAAGCGCATAAAGTTTGATAAATTTATCTTTAGGCTTTGGTTTTTCAACCCAAAACTCCTTAAACACCGGAAATTCCTCTCCGGTCATTTCAGCCGTATCAATCGCCAAGCCGCGAGCTGAAAGGCCATATTTTTGTCCTTTAGCCAAACCGCGGAAATAGCTTGCGCCCAAAAATGTTACCAGCTCGTCAAAATAAGCCGAAGTATTGAGCGGACTATGGATTCTGAAACCGGCATAGCCCAAATTTTCAAACTGTTCGGTATGCAAATTATTTTTGCCATAATCAAAAAATTTGCTGGAGTATTTAATACTTTGCGAAACGCCGTCTATAACTTCGTTAATAGGCACGGAAATCTTAAAAATATTTCCCAAGTGAAAAAATTGAATTTCATAAGGCAGATTTTGATTATACCACGGACCATTTTCACGCACAAATCTGATATCTCTGTGTTTATCATAGCTCAAATTGTTCAATTCTTCCGGCAAATTTGTGTTTGGCGCCACATACTGCTCAGCAGCCAACGCTTTAGCTTTTCGCACAACGCTGTCAAAAGAAAAATTTTTTTCTATATGATTTTTCAAAATATTATCTTGATTGGCGCTATAATTTTGCCAGCCATACCAACCTCCGGCGCAAACACCGGCAACCAGGATTAACAGAGCTATTTTTTTCAACATATACGTTCTCCATACAATATCTTATTTTAAGTTGTATATAAACAACTCATTGTTTTGTCAAGATAGCATACCCATTTTATGCAACAGGAAAAAATAATAATTATAAAAATTCAGCGTGTCATTGCACTCGTCAACAGATTTTCAAAATCCTCTCGTTTGAACACTTCCGGCAAAACAAAGCCATCGCGCATAAGCGGCGTATACAGTATATAAAACGGTAATCCCTTACGTCCGTATTTTTCCATAAAATCAAGCACTTTTTTATTATAGTTTGTCCAATCGACACGAATAAATTCCAATTGATACATTTCTTTCCAACGCTGTAAATTAAATTTATTTAATGTCACAACGCCGTTATATCGGCATGTCAGACACCAATCAGCTCCGATTTCCAACAAAACCGGTTTGCCTTCCGCCAATTTTTCGGCAATAAGTTTTTTATCTATCATCGTTTCATGATTTTCCGTATATTTTATCAGATTTTTCAAATGCGCCTTTTCAGCATAGATAGAAATTGCCGACATACAGATAACCGTAAACCCGATAACCGCGAGCCTACTAAATTTTCTCAGATAATTAAGTGTTTCCAAAGATACATTTTCATCAAAAACACCATCTAAATAGCTTCTAAATTTTTGATATAGCGCCAAAACGCCCATAAAAATCAACAAAGACAAAACCAAAACCGACACGCACAAAGCATCTGTCTGATTATATACCAAAGTTAAAAACCAAAGAATTGTCAGGCTTAGCATAAACTGCATAATTTTTTGCAATCTTTCCGACCATTTTCCAAACTTTGGCAATAAAGTTTCGGGATTATTCAGACATAAAGCAAAAATATACGGCAGCGACAATCCGAAAGCTACTGCATATAAAATACAAATCATATCGGCATATCCGCCGGTAAGAGCAAATCCGACAGCCGTTGCCAAATATGGCCCTGTGCAAGGCGTTGAAAGCAATACGACTAAATTTCCCAAAGCAAAGTTAAATTTATTCTCTGCCGAATTACCGAAATGCGGCAATTTATTTTGCAGTTCCGGCAAAAACACCATAAATGCGGCCAATAAAAAAGCCATTACCACCAAAAATGTCATATTTTGATATTGCATTCCCCAACCCAGCGAATATCCGGCTGACTTGGCTGTACATAAAATCAAAATTAACAATGTAAAACCGCAGAAAATACCTATTATGGTCAGAAAGATTGATTTTTTCAATTTTCTTTTTTTATATCCCTCGGCGCGGCTCAAACCAACAATTTTCAATGATAAAACCGGAAAGACACACGGCATAAAATTCAAAATAAATCCGCCTGCCAAAGCAATAAAAATCAACCCCAAATTCAGACTCTGCGATTGCGTATCAAACAACGAGGCCTTTGCTGCCAATCTCGTGGTTCTATAGGCATCGTTTCCATTAAAAACCGCTGTTATAATATATTCAGAATCCGCCAAAACGGCATTTTTATCTGTCGGTTCAAAACGGACAAAGATTTTATCATCCAAAATGCTTATATATGGTGCCGAAAAAGTGTTGTAACCATCTTTATCTTCTATAAAAATTTTGAATCCTTCTGTTTTTTTATGCGCCAAAAACTCCAGCCGCAGCGACTCGCCTGAGCTGTCTTTATCGGCAACAAACTTTGTCAGCTCAAAATATTGAGCTTTTTTGTCCGGCAACACATCAATCTGCTGCTGAAAATAGTTCTGATAGCCATTGGCATAAGCATAGTCCTGCCCCGGAAGCACCATCAGAGCCAAACCAAAATTCTCCGGCAAACAAAAAAGCTCGCCGGTACATGAGTTCAAATTTATTTTTGCCTGCAGCATCAAAGGCTCTGCCGGATTTTTAATTTTTACTTTAATAGGAATGAGAAAATCTCCGAAATATTTATAGGCAAACGGCACAGCCACCGTATTTTTCGGCGTCGGATATATAACCTCATATTCAGCCAGATTTTCCGACCCGCGCAAATCTATTTGCGGTTTCAATAAATGAGGGTTTACATTGTTTGCTAAAACAAAACTGTTATCATGCGTAACAATTTGAACTCCCACATAAAATTCCGTCTGTCCGTCAATAGTTGTAGCATCCGAAAGCAAACGCACCTGTAGATGCTCTCCCTCGGCAAACTGCCCTACTCCATAATCGGAAAGCAGCGGATTTTTATATTTTTCGCCATAAAGGAAAAGCTTTTTCCATTCAATATGCGACATTGCATAATTAAGCTGCGCATAAATACTGTCTTTTGAACTCTGTAATTCCTTAAATTTTTTTATAGCCTTGCGTTCTTCAGGATTATGACTATAGGTTAAAAACTTTTTGAAATTATAAACTTTTTTAAACTTTCCTGCCGGAGCCTCAATATATTTAACCTCATTATTATCAAAATCTCGAACTGAATGCACCACTTTATAGGTTTGCGGCAAAAGTTTTTGGGCTACAAATTTATTATAAAAATAATGTCCGAGCCGATATACGGCAACCCCGTTACGCAGCAAATTAGTATAATCTCGCAGCTGATATTCATTGGCATTTGGGAAAAAAGCTTTTAAATTTTCATCAAAATCTTCATCAAAAATTTCATTATTCGGATATTTGTCATTAAAATAATTGCCTATTTCATACATAATAAGCATTTTCTGTAAAAATGAACTATCAGGGTTGTCGTCTTCGGCAAGTTCCTGCATGCGCATACGCGTGTTCAGTCCCTTAAAGTCATCCGGCAGCGAGATTTCCGTTCCGCAAGCGGTAAAACTCTTGAAAATGCCTGTAAAAAAAATTATATAAAATAGTAGTTTTTTCATGACACACTTATTTAATCATTTAAATTTGCAAATTTTATGATAAACTAAAATTATAAAAAGTAAATAAATAATATATATAACGGTATAATGATGACTGAAGAAATTACTGGTAACTTTGACACTCGCTACGCGCTGACAGGCAAATTTTTGGTAGCCATGCCGACTTTGGACGGCAGCGATTGCTTTGCTCGTTCTGTTGTTTATATTTGCTCTCACAGCAGCAATGGCGCGATGGGTCTTATTGTCAACAAACGCATGGATAAATTTACGTTTTCCGACCTGACATTTCAACTGCCTGTCAAAAATTATGAACGTCTGAACGAGGTAAATCTATACACGGGAGGTCCGCTGGAACAGGTTCGCGGCATGGTTCTGCACACCACAGACTATATGCGTGACGGAACTGTTGCGGTTGCCGATGGTTTGGCGATTTCATCAACTTCAGAAATTATATCGGATATCGCTTTCGGACACGGGCCAAAAGAAAAATTAGTAGCGCTGGGATATTCTTTTTGGCAGCCGCGGCAGCTGGAAGCTGAAATTTATGATAACGATTGGCTGGTTATTGACGCCGATAAAGATATTTTATTTCGCACACCTGATGAGGAAAAATGGCAACGCGCGTTAAACGAAGCCAAAATTCCTCTGGATAGATTTGTAAATATGACAGGACATTGCTGAAATTCGGCAAAAACGCTAATAACGCCGGCGCTGACGTGTTGCCGAGTTGCGAGCCGAAACCTTTTTATTTTTTACTCCCATGATTCCAACTAACAATGAAAAAGCCGCTTTGATGATTTTGGTCTGATTACGTGCGCCTAAACGATTCCACATATCGCAAATCCAAACAAAAAATCCACCTTTTGCCGACTTGGATGCCGTCCGTTTTTCGGCATTGCGTTCTTTTGCCAAATCATAAACGCTGGTTTGCGCCGACATCTTGCAGCGATACGGCGTCAGAGCGTTTTCAATATCATCATTAGTAATAAATGCGCCCAGAACTCTTGTAAGCGTGCCGTTTTCTTCTAAAAACAACGAATCGCCGCGTCCAAACAAACTTTCCGCCCCTGATGTATTCAAAATTGTCATAGAATCGGTTGCCGAAGCCACTTTATACGACAGTCTTGTCGGTAGATTAGCTTTTAGACTGCCGGTAATAACATCCACCGACGGACGCTGAGTGGCAATAATAAGGTGAATACCTGCGGCCCGTGATTTTTGCGCCAAAATCTGTACTTGCTGTTCAACCGTTTTATCAAACATCACTAAATCGGCAAATTCATCTATAACACACACAATATACGGTATTTTCACATCGGATTTAGCGTTATATTCACTAATATTGCGAACTGTCTGCGTTTCAAACCGCGTATAGCGGTCGTTCATTTCTTCTACCAACTGACTCAGGCATATGCTGGCAATATTCATATCCGTAATAACCGGACGCAGCATATATTGCTGGTTATTATAGATACTAAATTCAATTCGTTTCGGGTCGATTAACACAAGTTTAAGTTCCTGCGGAGTTCTTTTATTGATAAGCGAAACAATAAAACTGTTTAATCCGACTGATTTTCCGGAACCCGTTGTTCCTGCCACCAATAAATGCGGCATTTTAGACAAGTCTTTCATTACCGGATTGCCGCGCATATCCACACCCAGACAAATCGGCAGAGCATAGGTTGCTTTCAAAAATTCGGCAGAGAACAAAATCGGAGCAAACGGCACGGATTTCATCTCATTAGACGGAATTTCAAAACAAATATTTGTGGAATTTGGAACTTCAACGACTCTTACGCCGCTAATTCCCAAATTGCGCCCCACATCTCCCTCAACGCGTTTTATACTATTGAAAAGCGTTCCCGGCGCTGGTTCAAAATATACCATAATCAGCATCGGTCCTTCTTCGGTACGCACAAATTTGCCTTTAATGTCAAAGCTTGCTAAAACATTGGTTATCTTTAAAGACAGTCCCGGTATCATCTTAAAATTCCTTCTTTGTATCAGCTCCGCCAAACGGCATATAAGAACCTACGCCGCCGAAATATTTGCGGAAAAATCCTTGTTCGCGTTCTGTGGCATTTGTCACATCTTTATCAATTTTTATATTATTTCCGTCCGCTAATGACAGTTTTTCTATTTTAGTGATTTTATCATCGTCAAACGTAATCGCCAACACCTTACGATTTAATTCTTCCGGACGCAGAAAAGCAACTTTTTTCATTGTTGACGCCATATAAATCCAATGGTCATCGCTTAACCCCGTAGTCAGACTCGGCGCGCCCAAAATATTCATAACATCTTGTTTTGTTTGCCCCTTATGAACTTCGGCTATTTTTTCATCAACCGGTATATTTCCGTTATGCACCAAAAACAAATCATTTGAACAGGCCGTCTGCAGCATAAACATTGCTACCAAAAGCATTTTGCGTATTGACATATTTTTTTATCCTTATATTTTTACATTAAGCTATATATAACACAAGGATTTCAGAATGCAAAAAAATTTTTCATATCCGATAAAAATTGATGATTTAAAACAGTCGGACTATAAATATGAACTGAATGCCGACATTGCCGAACTTGAGGATATAACACAAATTCTACAGGTTGAAAAAGTTCATGAATTTAAGGCCGAGATTTTTCTAAAATTAAATAACCGAACCCACAATTTGCGCGTTTGGGGCAACGTTTTTGCCAAAATAGAGCTGAAAAGCGTTATTACTTTAGATAATTTTATTAGAGATTACGATGTTCCGTTTGAGCTGAATTTTGACACCCGCGCAACTTATAACGATATTAAAGAGCTTGAATGCAATATTGAAGACGATGTGCCTGATATTATTGAAAACGGCTGCATCAATCTGGCCGACATAGCTCTGGAACAAATCGCCCTGAATTTAGAAGACCATCCTCGCGCAGACGGTGAATTTTTTGACAGCGCTTTATATTGCGATTCTGAAGAACCGGAAAAAGAAAATCCTTTTGCCATATTGGCAAAACTGAAAAAATAGGCAATAAATTATAAAAAGTGCTTGCAAATTCAGAAAAAGTTATATAAAAACAGTCTTAATCGTTTGCGGCATTTATTTTGCTTGCTTTTTACGAAAAGTTATGTTAAATATGTCGCGAATGTAATGTGTAAATGTTTTAAATAATTGAATAAAGAGATAAAGAAATGGCTACACCTAAGAAAAAAGTATCTAAATCACGCCGCGATATGCGCCGTTCTCATGATGCATTGACATCTAATGCGTATCAAGAATGCCCTAACTGCGGTGAATTGAAAAGACCTCATAATGTTTGCCCTAAATGCGGCCAATATGATGGTAAGGAAGTTATTGCTAATAAAGAAGCAAAATAATTTTTATAATCTAAAATATGGAGCAGGTTTTGTCTGATAATAATCTGGTCATATCTGTAGACGCAATGGGGGGAGACAATTCCCCTCATGTCGTAGTAGAAGGTATCGCAATCGCTCATAAAAGCAATCCGGATATAAAGTTTCTGTTGTTTGGCGATGAGGTACAAATAGAAGAAGACATCAAAAAGTTTCCGCAGCTACGGGATTTTTGTAAAATTATCCACACAAGTGAGCGTGTTCGCAATGAAGACAAACCTTCTCAGGTTATCCGCAATAAAAATACCAGTATGTATATGGCTATTGATGCGGTACGCCGCGGAGAAGCCAGCGCTGTTATTTCTGCCGGCAACACAGGCGCTTTGATGGCAATTTCAAAAATGATTTTGAAAACTATTCAGCGTATTCATCGTCCGGCAATATGCACGGCAATTCCTCACCGTACCGGTTGCTGTGTTATGCTTGATTTGGGCGCAAATACTGAATGCAGCGCCATCAATCTGGCCGAATTTGCAATTATGGGTAATATTTTGGCTCGCCATTCCTTTGGAATCGCTCGTCCGCGAATCGCTCTCTTAAATATTGGCGCCGAAGAAATGAAAGGTAAAGAAGAAATCCATCAAGCCGCTAAAATGATTAAAGGCGCTCATTTGGATTTGAACTTTATCGGCTACATTGAACCGCATCAAATCGGAGAAGGATATGCCGATGTTATTGTTTCTGATGGCTTTACCGGCAACATCGCTCTAAAAACAATGGAAGGGACTGCAAAACTGGTTTCTCGTTTGCTTAAAGGCGCCATCAAGGATTCTCTATGGGCAAAAATAGGATTGCCGTTTTTATTGCCGGTTATGTGGAAACTTAAAAAAACTATGGACCCACGAAAATATAACGGTGCGATGTTTGTCGGACTAAACGGACTATCCGTCAAAAGCCACGGCGGAACAGACGCTATCGGTTACTCCTATGCTATTGACAACGCTGCAAAATTAGTACGGAAAAATTTTGTTCAAACAATTCGCGATGAAGTTGAAAATGTAGACTTAGACGAACTTTCTCAGGATATTTTATACGATGCTTATTAGAAGTGAGATGATTGGCTTTGGCCACTACCTGCCAAACAAGGTTTTAACTAATGATGATTTATCAAAAATGGTAGAAACAAATGACGAATGGATTAGAACCCGTACCGGTATTGTCAGCCGTCATATTGTTGAAAATGAAACAACTTCAGTAATTGCCGGAAATGCTGTCGCTAATGCAATTAAAGATGCCGGACTGCAGCCTTCGGATGTTGATGTTTTAATTTTGGCGTCAATCACTCCGGATAACACAACTCCGTCAACAGCGACTAAAATTGCTGCTAATTTAGGTTTTCGCGCCGGAGTCCCTGCATTTGATATTTCAGCAGCTTGTTCCGGTTTTGTATATGCTTTAACCTTAGCTGATAATATGATTCGTTTAGGTCAGGTAAAAACCGCGGTTGTCGCCGGAGCTGAATGCTTGTCCAAAATTGTTGATTGGTCAGACCGAAATACCTGCGTTTTGTTTGGAGATGGTGCCGGCGCCGTAGTTTTACGCGCTAAAGAAGGTGAAGGAACAAGCGCTGATACCGGAGTTTTAAGCACTTGTATTTATTCTGATGGCAGTCAATATGACAGCTTAAAAACAAACGGCGGTCCGTCATCAACCCAATCTTCCGGTTTTGTGACTATGAATGGTAAAGAAGTATTTAAGCATGCTGTTGTTTGCCTGTCAGAAGCTGCAGAAACCGCTATGAAAAACGCCGGTGTGACTAAAGATGAAATTAGCTGGCTGATTCCGCATCAAGCAAACATCCGTATTGTTGATAGTGTCGGCGAGAGATTGGAAATTCCGACAGAAAAAGTTATTGTGACTCTTGACCATCATGGTAACACTTCGGCTGCTTCTATTCCATTGGCTCTGTCAGAAAATCATGCTGCCGGACGCTTAAAAAAAGGCGATTTAATTGTCTTAACAGCAATGGGTGCCGGATTCACATGGGGCGGAGCTGTTGTAAGATTATAAGCAACAGACAAATTCTAAAAAAATACATCGTTTTGCCCAAAAACAAACGATGTATTTTTTTAGCAATAATTTTTACCCTGTATAAATAAAAAGTTTTCTATCCAATAATATTTTGATATTTTAACACAAATCAAAAAAAGTTCTAAGAGACGCACAAACACCAATTCTTTGCCAGAAAGAAAATCCCCTAACCTATTTATTGATTAAGGGATATGAAAAAAATCAAAACTTCCTGTTATTGAGGTTTACTCCACGGCTGTCCGTTTTTTAAAAAGTCCGGAAGTGCTTTTAATGATGAAGCGCCAGCAGCTTTAGCATGTCCGCCGCCGCCAAACTCTTTGGCAATCAACGAAACATCGACATCGCTTTTAGCCGTATAGAACGTCATATTCCAAAGATTTTTCTTATTCATAAAGAAAATCACCATAAAATCAAAATCTTTTATATTTTCAAGAGAATCAAAAAATTCTGACTGACCTTGAGCCATATTGGCGCAAACGCAGCGCATTCCTTTATATTCGCTTTCAAATCCCATGCCGCGCACCAAACGATAGTTACGATGACGCACCCAAGATAAAATCGCAGAACCTTTTTCAACCATAGCCTTAATATCAACTTCATTATTTATAAGCTGTGTCCAAATTTTATCGGTCGGGCGATTAACCCCAAAAGTCTGTACGGCATACTCAAACGGACGCACTCGTCTGTCACGCAAATCATATATATCATTCAACCCTAACAAGCGAATACCTTCAGGCACTTCTTTATCCGGATAATAATATTGCCATGTCAAAACCAATGCGGCGGTGCCTACTTTACGAATACCTTTAATCGGCTCATATTCACCAGTTTTCATCAATTCATCATATTCTTTGATAACCGACACATGGTGGTCAATCCAAGTCAAATCGATTTTTTTATTGAGTTCAAGCATATATTTCACAGGCAAAGCAATATCGCAGATTATCAATTTATCATGTTTTTCAATTTCCTCATACGGAATTTCCATATCATGATTCAACCCCATCAATTCTATTTCAGGGAACACGCTTTTAACAATTGCTGCCGAACCTTTTCCGTCGTGGTCGGCAATGTGATAAATACACAGCATTTACAAACTCCTCAAAACTCAATAATCATACCATCAAAGGCCGGCTCCATATTATCCGGCGTCAAATTCATTACTTCATCATAATCGCATTCTGTAGCCATATGGGTTAGGACTACCCTATTTGCTTTAATTTGCGATGCGTAACTCAAAATAATATCAATATCCGCATGATACCTGCCGCCATGCAGAATAGTCAAGGGCATAATCAAAACATTAACATCAATTTGCAATAAATAGTCTAAAGTCTGTTTTGGTATATGTTTAAAATCCGGCACCAATACAACTTGCCCGTCATTAAAGCAATATCCGGTTGTTATCATCGTATGACCGCCAAATTCCAATGGCATAATTTTAAAAGTGCCTAAATTAAATTTTTCATTGCATTTAATTTCCACCGGTAAAAGTTCCGGCCTATTAGTAATATCATGGTGTTCTATATTTGACAAGGTATACGCAAACCGTTCCTTAATTTCGGCAATATGAGGCGCCACAGCGTAAAAGTTCAAATTTTTGCCTATATTTCTGGTAATACCTCGCAAATCATCTATACCATGCAGATGGTCCGCATGGGTATGCGTATATAAAACTCCGTCTAATACCTTTATATTATTTTGCACCAGTTGATTTTTTAAATCCGGAGATGTATCGACCAAGATTTTAGTCGTTCCGTCTGTCAAATAAACACCTGCGCGCTGCCGCATATTTTTGGGATTATCGGGATTGCACGCCCCCCATCCGCTTGATATGGAAGGAACTCCTGGTGCCGCTCCGCTGCCGAGAATTATCAATTTATTATTCATATTCTCTCACCTTGTTAAACAATTTTAAAAAGTTGTTTGTTGTCAATTGAGCCAATTCTGAAATTTCCATATTTTTAAGTTCGGCCAAAACCTGAGCGGTATTTACAACAAATGCCGGCTCATTGCGTTTTCCGCGATGCGGCGTTGGAGCCAAATACGGAGAATCTGTTTCAATCAGCAATCTGTCATCAGGAACATTTTTAAACATCTGTCGCAATTCTTCACTTTTTTTGAATGTAATAATTCCCGAAGCTGATACATAAAAACCGATAGAAAGCGCAGTTTCCAGTAGTTTTTCCGATGATGAAAAGCAATGCAATTCCCCTGTAAACTTCTTCTTTTTATAAGCTTCGCTCAACATATATATCATATCATCATCTGCCTCGCGATTATGAATAATAAGGGGCAAACCGCTTATTTGTGCCGCTTTAATATGTTTTGCAAAAATTTTCAGCTGACTGTCCTTTATATCCATATTATAATAATAGTCCAAACCACATTCGCCAATACCGACAACATACGGAGATTTGGTTTGCTCTGCAATTTGTTCCGCTGTCAAATTCGGATATTTATCAGCTATTTCAGGATGAACTCCGACCGTGGTATAAACATGGCGATGTTTTGCACAAAAATCAAGCAATCGAGACATGTCTTTAATATCGTCACAAACGTCCAAAATATATTCAACGCCATTTTTTCTGGCGCGAGATATCGTATCTTCTCTATCTTGTTCAAAATCAACAGCGTTAATATGACAATGGCTATCCGTAAACATTTACATAACCTTACTGATTTTAGTTAATAAGTTAATCAGCATTTGCTTTTTATCCATATTGATATTCTGACAATCCGCAAACATACGGTTTGCATCATTCCAACAGGCATATAAAGTTTCTGCGTCATTTGACTGCGGCATACTCTCCCTGATAAATTTCAAAATCAATTCCTGCAATAAATAAAAACTTTCCGCGTCTGAAGTAACAGACGTGCAAAAATCCAGCAAATCGCTAAGAGCAAATTTTTGCTTTGCATACAAAATTTTACACAATCCGTTATACATTCCGACAGCATCTAAATCTGCATATAAAATTGCTTTTCCAATGCTTTGCGGACACATTTCCGCTATTTTTTTTATCATTGCCTCATTCAAATTTGGGCGATAACGACGCAGCAGACTTGCGGTTTCATCTGCATCCAGCATCTGTAATGGTAACTTTGCGCATCGAGAACGTATGGTTGGCAGAAGCATTCCGGGATTATGACTTATAAGCAGTAAAATTGTATGAGCCGGAGGCTCCTCCAAAATTTTCAAAAGAGCATTGGCGGCATTTTTATTCATTTCATCGGCACTATCAATAATCACAATCCTCCAGTTATCGTTAAATGAAGTTTTTGATAAAAATTCATTAACCTTACGAACATCATCCACACGAATAAACGCCGACTTTTTCATGGCACTTAATTCTTCTTCATCCGGAGCTTCACCTTTTTGAATGGCTTTTATAATTTTTTTACGGTCAGTTTCAATATAATCACGCTCAACTACCATTAAATCAGGATGAGAATCAGAAGCAACTTGTCTGAAAACTTCAGAATTTTCAGGCACATTCAAAGAATTATACATATCTTTTTTATTTTCATCGGCCCAAAGCATAAAACGTGCTATTCTGTAAGCAAGAGTCGCTTTACCGATGCCTTTCGGACCATTAAGAATCCAAGCATGATGCATAGTCTGATTTTTCCAGGCTTTCAAAAAAATATCTTCGGCTTTTGACTGTCCAAGCAAAAAGCTGTTGTTACGCGGAGAGATGTTAATTTCATCCGCCATCAGCAACCAAGCCTTTCTTTAACAACCTCTACAATTTGCCGATGCAAAGATTCAATATCGGTATCGGCGTTAAGTACAACGCAACGCATAGGTTCTCGTTTGGCTATTTCTAAAAAGCCGCGCCGCAGATTATTATGAAATTCCAATTCTCGGCTTTCAAAACGCAGTTCTTTAACCGACATTGTTTCGGCTTTAGCATAAGAGCGGAGCATACCGACTTTCGGCTCCATATCCAAGATAATGGTCAAATCCGGCTTAAAATCTCCGGCAACAATTTTATATAGATTTTGCAAAATATCCAGAGGCACACGCTTATTATATCCATAATACTGATAAGCCTCAGTAGAATCCGCATATCTGTCACTAACGACCCACTTTCCGCTTTCCAACGCCGGCCACACGATTTTAGTTAAATCACATCTTCTGTCAGCATAATAAAGCAAGCACTCACTAATAGCATCAAACTTATCCTTATCACCGGTTACCAATAAATTACGGATAATTTTTCCTTCTGCGGTGCTTCCCGGCTCTTTGCTTTGCACACAAGCAATGCCATTTTGCTCCAAATATTGTGCCAACAGCCTGACTTGCGTTGATTTTCCGCATCCTTCGCCGCCTTCCAGCGTGATGTATTTGCCGCGCATTATTTTGCTCCAAACACAAAATATTTCAAATTAGACCAAAATTTTCCCAGCATACCTGTTTCTGCGACATCGGCTGCAGCCACCAAAGGCACATTCAGAGGTGCCTGACCATCTATTTCTATTTTTATGCTGCCAACTTCCTGTCCGGCTTTAATCGGTGCTTTAACAGGTTCGTCAAATTCTGCCGAAACTTTAACATTTTCCTGCTGACTGCGATGAACAGTTTTTAAAACATCCTCAGCAACAGTTAAATTGACAGTTTTATCCTTACCGTACCAAACTTTAGCCGTTGCAACAATTTGCCCTTTATTCAAAATTTTAAAGTTATTAAACTCTCTAAATCCCCAGCTCATCAGACGCTCTGCTTCTTCCGAACGCTCACGATTGCTGTTCATACCGCTCATTACTTCGATTAAGCGTCGATTTCCTTTTGTTGCAGATGCGGCCAAGCAAAATCCGGCTTCTTCCGTATGTCCGGTTTTTAGACCATCGGCACCTTTCATTGTATATAAGAGCGGATTGCGATTGCCTTGTTTAATATTATTATAAACAAATTCTTTTTGACTGAAATAATGATAAAGTTCCGGAAATTCACTAATAATATGGCGTGATAGAATTGCCAAATCTTCCATAGACATTCTGTGGTCCGGATGCGGCAAACCGGTTGCATTTTCAAAATGGCTGTTTTTCAACCCCAATTTTTTAGCTGTTTTATTCATCAAATCAACAAAATCATCTTCCGAACCGGCAACATTTTCCGCAACCACAATACAAGCATCGTTACCGGATTGAATAACAATTCCTTTAATCAAATTTTCAACACTCACATTGTCACCGATAGAAAGAAACATTGTAGAACCGCCTGTTGCCGCTCCGCCTTTGCGCCATGCGTTTTCACTTACTGAAAAAGTATCTTCCAGTTTTATACTGCCGTCTTTGATTTTGCTCATTAAAATATAAACGGTCATAAGTTTACTCATAGACGCCGGAGGAACACTTTCATCCATATTTTTAGTAAACAGATATTCTCCGGTATCATAATCCATCAAAATTGCGTTACGCGCCGCTGTTTCAAAAGACATGGCATTAAAACCATATACCGTGCTGCACAACAAAACAGTCAAACCAAACTTATTGATTTTCATTTTCTATCTCCTATTTCTTTTCAATTCTGGTGTCATTGATACCATAATATTTTAGCTTAGCCTGAGCCACTTTAGCTTCTTCCACTCTGCTGTATGGTCCGACAGAAACCCGATAATACGTTGTTCCGCTGACATCAATTTTTACAATATGGCTGCTGCCGTATTCTTTTAACCGCACCATCAAAGTATGTGCTTTGTCATATTGAGTAAAAGCGCCGGCATGAATATAGTAGTACCCTGTCAAATATTGATAACCACGGCTTTTAAGCGCTCTGGTATCATCTTTTTCAGGATTTTTTGCCGCAGAACCATAAATTCCCTTGTTTCCGCTCGCTGATGCATTTGCCTCAACCACCCCCATAGCACCGGTTTTACGCTCTCCGCCGACAGAAGCGGCGCTGCCATAGACTGCAGGCTCTGCGGTATTTCCGGTTGGAACATATGAACCAGCACTATAGGTTTTATCCCCTGCACTAGCATAAACATTTGCTTGTTCGGCAACATGCTCGGAAATTTCTATACGTTCGGCTGAAGATTCATACAAAGAAGGCGCCGGAGTAGATTTTGCGGCCAAAGCTTTTCCGCTTGGCGATGACAAATTCAGCAAAGCCTCTTTCAATGCTTTACTTTCTTTCGGTAACACCTCTACTTTGACTCTGGTAGTTCCCTGCCCCATATATCCCAAAAGCTGCGCACCGCGTTTTGAAAGGTCTATAATCCTGTCTTTAACATATGGTCCGCGGTCATTAACACGCAATATTATGGAGCGTCCGTTTTGCAAGTTAGTCACGCGCACAATACTCGGCAAAGGCAAAGTACGATGCGCCGCCGTTAATGTGTTCATGTTATATCTCTCGCCGTTTGCTGTCGGCTTGCCGTTAAAATCCTCTCCATACCAGGATGCCGTGCCGACTTCGGAATAACTGTAATCTTCTTTCGGATAATACCATTTACCGGCAATTTTGTACGGATTGCCGACTTTATATATTCCGCCGTAATTTTTGATTATTTCCGCCTGAGCTTGCGGAGAAAGGCCGGAAAGTTCCGGTGTTCCCGTAGAGCAGGAACTCAACACTCCGACACATATCAGCAAGCCTAAAAATAGTTTAATACCATTCATTCCGTTATTCATCATAAATTTTCAGTTACAGGAACACTACTCCGTTTTTTTTGCTTCGGCAAGTATTATTCTTTACTTATGCTTAGTCTTTTTTACCGCCGTTACCGCTGTTTTAGCGTCAGATTTTCCGATTTTTGATTTATATGACTTTTTAGTTTCAGGCACCGGCACGCCGAACCCGATTTTCGGATTATAATTTTTGATTTTGTTTAACAATTGATAATCCGGATAACCATCTTCAGGCAATTTAGCCTTATGCTGCAAAAATTTTACAGCTTTACGCGTGTCGCTGCCGAGCTTGCCGTCTTCTTTAATTTTATTGCGTACAAATTTATTATAAAACTGCTGTATCAGCTTTATTTCATCATTATTCATAACATATTGCTCATCGGCATACAAAGGCGACCATTTTTTCTTGGGATTTTTTATATAATCGGCAAGGTTAACAATCGCCAAAGCATAATTATCAGAACGATTCCAAATCATAACACGTTTAAAATTTCCAAAAACTATATAGGCCGGCCCCTTGCGTCCGTCAGGCAAAATTACCGAACCTTTCAAATCGGCATCATACGGTAAATTATAGCCATAATAAGTTTTGACGCCCAATTTTTTCCAATCTTCAACTTTTTTAGTAGTTTGACGGCCGACTTGACTAAAATCAAAATTCCACGGCAAAGAAACTCTCATTCCCCAGGGTTCATTTTTCTTCCATCCCAATGCGCCCAAATAATTTGCCGCCGATGCTATTGCGTCATCAAACGAATTCCAAATATCCGGCACTCCATCGCCGTCAAAATCAACGGCATAGCTGTTGTATGTAGACGGCATAAATTGAAAATGTCCCATTGCTCCGGCCCATGAGCCAAGCATTTTATCCTCGCTTAATTTAGTTTTATCCATAATTTTCAAAACCTGATATAACTCATTTTTGAAAAACTTGGAACGGCGGTTTTTATAGCTGAGATTAGTCAAACTATCTATCAGATGATAAGTTCCCTTATTTTGCCCAAAATTAGTTTCAACAGCCCAAAAAGCAGTCAAATACGGCAAAGGGACTCCATATTTATCTTCTACGTTTTTATATTTTTTAGTCAGTTTTTGATTATGTTTTCTGGCTTCCTGCACACGCTTTGACGAAACCAAACGATTAACGTAGGCACAAGTAGTCAAAACAAATTCTGTTTGTTTTTTGTCTCTTTGCACCACCTCAGGCAGCGGATGATAATAATTTTTTCCTTTATAAGCCTCATCAATTGTTTTTTGCGAAATACCTTTGGAAATCATTTCTCTTTTTAAATTTTCCAACCAGACGGTCCATTCCTTAGGCGGAGTGCTTTTGTTTTTTTCAGCGGCAAAAGAAACCTCACCGGCAAACATCATAACCGCGCCCACTATTCCGAAAACCAACATTTTGATTTTATTCATTTTATCATACCTCTCAAACAACGATGTTATTGTAGGCCAATTTCTTTTAAAAATCATTAAAAAAGTACGAAAAACGCCGGTTTTTAAACCGGCGCAAATCAACTCATTTATCAGACAAATCCGATGTGCAATGAGGGCATTTTATGGCTGCCAAAGGAATTTCCTCACAACAGTAAGGACATTTTTTTGTTGTTGGAACAGCTGCTTCTTCTTTTATCATTTTTTCTTGCAGCTTATTTACAGCTTTTATTAAAACAAATACGGCAAACGCAACAATAATAAAGCTGATAACATTGTTCAAAAAAATTCCGTAATTTATTGAAACATCATCTGCGATTTTCCATTTTAAATCCGAAAAATCGACTTTTCCCAAAAGCAGACCTATCGGAGGCATCATAATATCTTTAACCATCGAATCGACAATTTTTCCAAACGCGGCACCGATGATAATACCAACAGCCATATCCATAACATTACCGCGCATGGCAAATTTTTTAAATTCATTAAAGAAACTTTTAATCATTTTTTCGCCTTCTTATTCATAAATTGGAAAATCATTGCACAATTTAATAATTTTATTTTTAGTTTCTTCAATCACACCTTCGGTATCACCCTGAGCCAAAGCATCTACCACATCACCGATACAATTTCCGATAAATTCAAATTCTTTTTCTTTAAATCCGCGAGTTGTACCTGCCGGAGTTCCCAATCTCACTCCAGAAGTAATTTTTGGCGGCTGTGTATCAAACGGAATAGCATTTTTATTACAAGTTATATGGGCTTTTTCAAGAGCCGTTGTAACCACATCTCCGGTAAGTTTTTTCGGACGTAAATCCACCAGCAGCAAATGCGTATCAGTTCCGCCCGAAACCAGGTTAAGACCGCGTTTTATCAATGTATTGCCTAAAACTTTTGCATTTACGATAACTTGCTTTGCATAATCTCGGAATTGCGGTGTCATTGCCTCGCCGAAACATACGGCTTTGCCGGCGATTACATGTTCCAAAGGTCCGCCTTGCGACCCCGGAAATACAGCTGAATTTACTTTTTTATATATATCGGCATTATTAGTCAAAATCATTCCGCCGCGCGGACCGCGCAAAGTTTTATGCGTTGTTGTTGTCACAACATCGGCAAAATCCAATGGATTCGGGTGTTGACCGCCGGCAACCAAACCGGCAAAATGAGCCATATCAACCATCAGATAGGCACCAACTCTGTCAGCGATTTCTCTAAAACGGGCAAAATTTATCTGCCGAGGATAAGCTGAACCACCGGCCACAATCAATTTAGGCTTGCTATCCAAAGCCAAGCATTCAGCTTCTTCATAGTCAATCAATCCCGTATCTTCCCTCACCCCGTACTGCACGGCCTTAAACAATTTACCGGACATAGAAACTTTTGCTCCATGCGTCAAATGTCCGCCGGCATCCAAGCTCATTCCCATAATAGTATCCCCCGGATTCAGCAAAGCAAAATAAACTGCCATATTTGCCTGTGAACCTGAATGCGGCTGAACATTAACATATTGCGCCTTAAAAATTTTTTTAGCACGGTCCTGAGCCAGCGATTCCACCTCGTCAATAAATTCGCATCCGCAATAATAACGATGCGCCGGATAACCTTCAGCATATTTATTGGTCAAAATTGAGCCTTGCGCTTCCATAACCGCACGAGACACAATATTTTCACTTGCTATAAGCTCAACTTGTTCACGCTGACGTTTCAATTCTTTTTGAATAATATCGTAAACATCTCTGTCTTCTGTCTGCAAGCTGTGTTCAAAATCCATTTTATTCTCCCATATCTAATTTATCCAATCGGCGCTGATGACGTCCGCCTTCATATTTTTCTGTTCTAAAAGCATCTATCTCAGCCACAACATCGTCAAATTTCATAGTACGTCCGCCAAAAACTATAACATTAGCATTATTATGCTGTTTTGCCAATTTGGCTGCTTCAACGCTATACAGCAAAGCCGCGCGGATTCCTTTATGACGATTGGCGGCAATGGAAATACCGATTCCCGTTCCGCAGATAAGAATCCCCCAATCAGCCTTATTTGTCAGAATTTCCTGAGCCATTTTATCTGCAATATCTGGATAATCAACCGATTCTGTTGAATAAGTCCCCAAATCAATAAAATTCAAGTCGGCATAATGCTGTTTTAACTGTTCTTTAAGTTCAAATCCGCCGTGGTCAGATGCGATAGCAATTTTCATAATATTTCCCCTTTTCTCTCACAAATATATAATATAACAGAAAAAATGCTCCACCAAAAAACACATTTTTTCCACCGATATAAAAAAAATGAAAAAAAATGAAAAAAAGTGTTGACGTTTGCAAAAAAATCGGTATATATGGTTTTTGTTAAGTGAGTTTGGTACTTCGGTACGAACCGGCCGGTTGGCAGAATGGCTCATGCAGAGGACTGCAAATCCTTTTATATCGGTTCAATTCCGGTACCGGCCTCCAAAATCATTCCGACTTAGCTCAGCGGTAGAGCAATCGGCTGTTAACCGATCGGTCATCTGTTCGAATCAGATAGTCGGAGCCAAAATAATAGAGATTGATATTTATCAGTCTCTATTTTTATGATTCGAACGTAACACTACCTGCGTGAGCAGGTAGATGTAGACAATCCTAAATCTTCACGCTATAAAAGAAGAATGGAAGAAATAAAGTATAATAAACAAAGTAACTGCGTGTATCACTGCCACTATCATATAGTGATAGTGACAAAATACCGAAAGAAAATATTTAATGAGGGAGTATATGGATTTTTTAAGAAACGGTTGATAGAAATCCAAGAACACTACCCACAAATACACTTCATAGAGCAAAATCACGATAGAGACCATATTCATATGTTAGTGTCAATACCACCGAAAATGAGTGTGGGTAGTGTTGTGCGTATAATAAAGTCAAATACGGCGAGAGATTTGAAGAAGCAATACCCGTTTCTTAAAAAATGTTATTTTGGCACGCAGAGTGTTTGGTCAGATGGGTATTTTGTCAGTACAGTAGGAGTAAACGAGGCAGTGATACAACGCTATATAGAGTATCAAGGACGTGAAGATTTAGGACAAGCTTGGCTTGACCTAAAATGATACCACCGGCGTAAGCCGGTGGAGTTTCATTTTAAATCAAAATAAAAAAACAAATTTTATTTTTTATCGGCAAAGAGTCAGAATTTTAGTCAAAGCAATTACCGAATCTTCTAAAGAAATTTGTTGTCCATTCAAAACACAGCTGTTTGTCTTTTCATCATAACGGCAATACGGCGTTGCAAACTCCCTGCCGTAAATAGCACTATCATCAATATGTACGCATATGTTTTGCCGTTTGCAATACTCTGCTTTAGCTTTATTCCATAATTCATCTTCAACATGAAATGAACCATCATCATAAAATTCCACCTGATGACGCTGCTCATAATAGTCATAAATACACCAAAGCTTGCTATACGGAATTTGATATTGATTTAAATAAGTCAAAATAGTTTCACGCGGTCCGCCGCTGATAATATAAACTTCAATTCCCTGTTTCAGCGCCGTTTGGCAAAACTTTCTGAAAAATTCAGGGTTTGTATTTATAACGCCATGAAAATCAATACCTATTTTAGGTTTAATATCCGTTTGTGCCATCGCCAAAATTTTTTGCATACCATTCTTTCAATGAATTAGGACTGAGCATAGACAAAGAATTTATATCAACTTTTGCATCATCGGCATTACCGGTAATTTTATAGGTAGCGGCAAAAATCGTTCCATCCTTGCTGGCAAGCAGATTTCCGACCACCGGAATTTTACCCAAAAAGCGGTTAATGCTATAAGCCGGAGCAATCACGCCTTTCATTTTTATATCGTCAGTAGCGCGGTTATAAGTGCCATTAGTGGTAATTCCGACCACATTGCCTTCTGCCTTAGCCTGTTTCAGGGTCAATATTTTATATTGATACTCAAACGGCGCGTTAAAATGCGTAAAAGTCAAACCGTCGCCTTTAAGCAAATCAAGCATACCCGTAAAAGACGCCACGCTCAAAAGTTTTGCCACCACCGGAGCGTTTTGAATACTAAAATCACGCACCTGCATATGTCCGATAAACTTTTTATCCGCTAATCGGCGCGCCTCAATTTTCATAGTTCCTCCAACCATATTGTCATATAGGCGCAAAACTTTGAATGTGCTTCCGGCATTGTTACTATCAATAGAAAGATAATGTTCCTTGTTGCCCTTTGGAATATAATCCAATTTCAATTTAATTGATTTATCAATACCATAGTTGCCAACCATGTGCAGTTCTTCCATACCGATACCCTTACGGATTTTGGCGCTGCCGGCAAAGTTTTGAATCGGCGTGGTATTGTTGGTCCACAAGCTGTTAACCGTCATAAATATATCGGTATTATTTGCTTTTTCAAATCCATCATCGTCATTTGCCTGCACCGGTAAATGTTTATTATCTTTCTGCCGCTTGCTTTTAATCTGTTCAAAAAACGGTGATAAATCATAACTCAAACCGGAAATTTCCACTTTCAACCATGGATTTTCGGAATCGCTGATACTAACCTTAGCGCGCGCTGAAGTTTTCGGACCTTTTATTTGATTGATATCCACCGATTTCACTCTGCCGCTTGGATACATGCTTAACCCTCCGGCAATATTAAAACCGGATTTTTGCAATTTTATATTGCTTACTGATTTTATTTTATCTTTTATCAATACAACATCTGCGCTGGCGGCAGCCGTTTGGTTTAATGGTTTAACAAAACCCAAATAAGCAAAATCAATCGCCGTATTCTTCAAGTCGGCTTTGACTTTTACGGCTATCTCATCATTTTGCTGTACCGTTATGTCTGCGTCAACTATGGCATAACCTGAAATATTAGGTTCTTCTAAAATTGCCCAATCGATACCCAAAGCTTTTTTAGCCTCATCATCCAGTTTAAATGATATATTGCATTTACTCTTATATTTTTTTTCGGCGAATTTTTCATTTATTGCTAATTTAATCGGCAATGTATCATATTTTGCTTCACCGCTAAGACTCCAACCTGCCGTATCAACCGACAACAATAAATTTTTTGCCGACATTGTATGTCCCGGAACAAAATCCGAATTAGACACATCATGCAAATCTGCTTTCACGTCAACTTTTATATCTTTACCATCCAAATCCTGTTTCAATTCAAAATCAAGCTTCAGCTGCACATCCACATTTCCGTGAATTGTTTTTGGGTCAACTCCCATGCCGGCGGCAATTTTAAGCGGCGGATTGTTAATAAGATTCAGAGCATCTGTAATACTTGAATTTCCAATAAGATTTATGGAAATAAAATTGTCATTTTTATTTAAATCATAAATATTTACATTGCCGCCGGTTATAATAACGCCGTCGCTGACTCCCTTGTCCACATCAATAAATATATTTTGCATACTGAATTTGGCGCGGCCATAAACATTATGCACATCAGGCATACCGTCAAGATAATGCAAATCGCCGTCTTCCAAATCGGCAACCCCGTCCAAATTCAACAAACCAAATGATTTTGTTTTATTATCATAACCAAACTTGAATACAAAATTGCCATTTTTAGCCTGCCCTCCGGTCAAGCCGTCTTTACACCATTGCCAAGCCGGCTCGGCTAAATATCTGGGCCAAAAGCGAGACAGATATTCCAAAGAAAATTCATCTATTTTGGCCGTAAATTCAGCGGTTACACCTTCTAACGAATGTTCAAGATAATAGTTTTCCAATCCTTTGGCGACAAAACTGATTTGCGCAGTCTGTCCGCCCATTTTGAAATCGGCGTTTTTAATATTCAGCTCGTCAAAACCGCCGGTAAGCTCTCCGGCAAGCAGCATCTCGTCAATTTCATAATTATATTTTTCATCATTATCAAAAGTCACAAAACCGTGTCCGCCATCCAATTCAAAATTTATTTTACGCACGGCATCGCTTAAATAAGCCGCCGCATTTTCCGGATGCAGCAAAATTTCAGACCCATCTATTTCTGTGCTTACTTTGCCGTTTACAGGCACTTCGATACGAAACACCGATTGTTCGGTGTCAGCATTTTTATTTTCAAAGCTGTCCATAATGTCCGATAAATTCAAGTCCGAAAAATAAACTTCCAAATCCAATTTATCACTGGTTGCATGATATTCGCTTTCAAACCCTACGGAAGCAACCTTATCATTTAAGTTAACCAACGCATCGGCATTAAGCTCCAAATTTACCAAATTACGGCTAAATTCAAGATTCAAGTCCGAAAGCATCCATTTGCGCCCTAAATCAACCTCATGAAATTCCACTTCGGCGCCTTTAATATTGATATTATTTACATAGCTTTCCGGATATATTTTTTCAGGCGAATTATAATTGTTCAGAAAATCCTTAAATTTATCGACATAAAATGCTAATTTCTTTTTATTTGCCTCATCTATATGCTCTTTTTCAACCCCGTAATCCGCAAAAATATATGCAGTCGGACTATCCAAACTCACATCGCTTGGAGCAACAATTCCTTTTAGCAAAGCCCTCAGACTAAAAGACAGATAGAGCTTTGGCGCGCTTATGGCAAAAGTTCCGTCTTTCTTTTTCAAATTTATATCTTCTGCGGTAATGCGTAATGGCTGTACAGAACGGACAAGTTCCAAATTTACATCGCCGATACCGACGCTATAGTCGCTTTCATCATAGTTCAGCGCCTGAATAATATATGGTTTTAGATATGGTACGGAAATAGGTCCTTTATATAATGTCCAAAAAAATAAAAGCAGCACCACAAACATTCCAACCATAAAAAAATCTATGGTCTTACGAAGAAAATATAATTGCGGTGATAATTTTTTCATATTTTTTCCAAACTAAAGAACAGAATTATCATTTTGTATTTTTTGCGCCAACGCCGCCGATAAAAATAAATCTATATCTCCATCCAAAACACCTTTCACATCAGCGGTTTCGGCATCGGTGCGCAAATCTTTTATCAGTCTGTACGGCTGCAAAACATAAGAGCGAATCTGATACCCCCAGCCATTATCTCCTTGATTATCACGCACTTCCTGAGCTTTATCGGCACGTTTTTGCATTTCTCTTTCATATAATCGCGCGCGCAGCATTTTCCAACAGTTGTCACGGTTCTGAAATTGCGAACGCTGAGTTTGGCTGGAAACGACAATACCGGTCGGAATATGAGTAATACGCACGGCGGAATCTGTTTTGTTAATATGCTGACCGCCGGCACCTGATGCCCGATAAGTATCAATTCGGCAATCAGCTTCATTTATTTCTATTTGAATATTATCATCCACCACCGGATAAACACCTACAGAGGCAAAACTGGTATGACGCCGTGCTGCGCTGTCAAACGGAGAAATACGCACCAACCGATGCACTCCGCTTTCGGATTTCAGCCATCCATAAGCATTATGTCCGCCTATTTTTATGGTAGCCGATTTCAGACCGGCGACATCGCCTTCGGTTTCTTCAATATATTCAACCTTATAGTGATGATTTTCGGCCCAGCGCGTATACATTCTAAGCAGCATTTGCGCCCAATCCATAGCCTCGGTTCCTCCGCTGCCGGCATGTACTTCCAAATAGGTGTCGTTTGCATCAGCTTCTCCCGAAAGCAAAGCTTCCAGTTCGGCATGCTTAACCATTGACTGCAATTCTTCTAAATTATGCTGTAGCTCGCTAAGCATAGTTTCATCATTTTCACTTTCGGCAAATTTCACCATTTCCGCATAATCATCAAGTGAGCGCACATACCCGTCATAAGCGTCCAACGAAGCTTCCAGAGTGTTTTTTTCACTCATCAGTTTTTGCGCTTTTTCCTGATTATCCCAAAGATTGGGGTCAGCAGACAAAGCCTCTAGCTCCTCGCGGCGCTGCACAGCATTGTCATAGTCAAAGAGACCTCCTCAGCAATTCTAAAGATTGCTTGATTTCATTGATTATATTATAAAATTCGGCTTTCATTTTTAATATTCGCCTCCCATTTGCACTGAACTATCATCATTTTCCGGACCGGCGATATTATCATTATCGTCGCCGATTACTCTTTGTTTGTCATTAAATTCAAAATCAGGCTTTAAAGCTTCGATAATCACCGTCGAATCGCTTGGTTGCGATGGCTTGCCGGTCTGTGGGTTTACACGCACCAGCTTAATACCTTCCGGAATACGGAAATTTGTATCCGGTGTATTTTTCAAAGCTTCGGCCATAAAATCATAGAAAATAGGCAAAGCGGCATGCGCACCAGTTTCGCTGCGTCCCAAACTAATCGGCTCATCATAGCCAACATAAACGCCGGCCACCAAATCTGGAGTAAAACCAACAAACCAAGCGTCCTTCGTTTCATTGGTTGTACCGGTTTTGCCGGCAACGTGACGATGCAAACCATTTAATCTGGCGCCTGTTCCTCGTGTTGCCACACCTTCAAGAATAGAGGTCATCTGATAGGCTGAGAGAGGGTCGACCACCTGTTCTCTCATCACCTGAAAATCAGGTGCCGGTTGATTATTCCATTTTACGGCATTGCAATCCGGACACGGAGTTTGCTCATGCCGATAAATAGTATGTCCCTTACGGTCTTGAATGCGTTCAATCATATAAGGAGGGACTTTTTTGCCTCCGTTAACAATCACGGCATAGGCCGCCACCATATTGATGACTCTGGTATCGGCCGCGCCCAAAGATGAAGACAGATAAGGCGCCAAATGGTCGTTTACGCCAATACGCTTTGACATATCTACAATTTTATCCATACCTATATCCTGCGCTAAACGGACTGTCATCAGGTTTTTAGAAAGCTCAACGCCGCGGCGCAAGGTCATAAGTCCATAAAACTTTTTAGAAAAGTTTACCGGTTTCCATTTTGGCATTCCCTCACCCTGGTCAAGCACAAACGGAGCATCCAAAATCAAGTCTGTCGGAGAATAGCCGAGCTCAAGCGCGGTCAAATAAACAAACGGCTTAAATGTCGAACCGGTTTGGCGATAAGCCTGTGTGGCGCGGTTAAATTGCGATTTAGCAAAAGAAAAACCGCCGACCAATGCCAAAACTTTCCCTGTGTGAGGGTCCATAACCGCCATGCCGCCTTCAATTTCCGGTATTTGCCGCAGATTATAATTTTCTTTATCTTTCTCGGCGTTTTTTTCAACATAAACCACATCGCCTTTATGCAACACTTGTTCAACCGAAGTCGGAACCGGTCCCATATTCTTACCTTTTTCCGCGTGACGCGCCCATGATAACAGCGACAATGGAATTTCACCGCCTGCGCCTGAAACTGTTTCTATCTCCGCCTTATCTTTAGCAACCTTCAATACCACGGCTTTTTGCCAATTTTCTTCAGCACCGCCGGTTAGTTTAGCATCAGCCAAGCTTTTTTTGTAATTTTCATCAATTTTTATAGTTGTAGACGCACCGCGCCAACCATGACGGCGGTCGTATTCAAGCAAACCTTTGCGCAATGCTTTAGTTGCGATTTCCTGCAATCGGGGGTCAATAGTGGTACGTACAATCAATCCGCCCTGATACAAAGCCTCATCGCCAAAATTGCGGCTGATGGTACGGCGAACTTCTTCGCTGTAATATTCAGTATCTTTCAAAAATCCGCTTTTACGCTCAACCACTTTCAGCGGACGTTTTTTAGCTTCTTCAGCTTCTTTTTCGTCTGCATATCCATCTTCAACCATTCGAGAAATCACCCAGTTACGGCGAGCGACAGCCGCATCATAGCGAGTTTTAGGATTATAATTATTAGGTCCTTTAGGCAAAGCAGCTAAATAAGCAATTTCATCCAAAGTCAAGTCATCCAGCGACTTACCAAAGTAGTTCATCGCCGCAGCGGCAACACCGTAGGCACGATTTCCCAAATAAATTTCATTTAAATAAAGCTCTAAAATATGTTCTTTGGAAAAAGCCTTATCTATTCTTCGCGCCAAAATCGCTTCTTTTATTTTTCGGGTATAAGAAAGCTCGGAACTGAGCAAAAAGTTTTTAGCAACTTGCTGAGTAATAGTCGAAGCGCCTGCCGGACGGCGTCCTGTGCCGATTTTTTTCAAATTTCCCAAAACAGCGCGAATAATTCCCAGATAATCTATACCCGAATGGCTGTAGAAATGCTTATCTTCAGCCGCTATGAAAGCATGTTTGACTTTATCAGGAATTTTTTCAATAGGAACAAACAACCGTTTTTCGGCTGCATATTCCATCATAACTTGTCCGTCACCGGCAAACAAGCGTGTTGTAACCGGAGGTTCATAGGTTTCGAGCTGGCGATAATCCGGAATTGTTATATTTATTTTGGTCACGCCATAAGTAATGCCTATTGCCAAAATAATCAAAAAAAACAAGGCCATACTAGCTAAATATGATAAAATTCTCAGCATTTATACTCACTTAAGCAAATTAAAACTCAGCAAAAATTTATTACAATCACAAAAAAAAGCAATAAAAATATTGCAGTTTACAGCAGTTTAAATCAATTAGAAGCTATTTCCGGGTCGCTGAAATATTTATCAATAGCCGAAGCTGCCGAATTTGCCAGCTTTCTGCGATAAGCTTGAGTTTTCAGATTTGCTTCTTCGGTTTTATTAGAAAGATACCCCATTTCCAACAGGGCAGACGGCATATCCGGAGCCTTTAACACGGCGAAACCGGCAAAACGATGAGTATTTTTAACCAACTTTACGCTTTTAGACATTTCTTTAACTAAATAAGTGGCATATTTTGATGATTTGTTGCGGCTATCTGTCTGCGACAAAGAAATCAGAATATCATTAACTTCTTTGGTATTTCCCCCCAAATCAACACCGCCTATTATATCGGCTTTATTTTCACGCTCGGCCAAAGCGGCGGCTTCAGCATCTGAGGCTTTGTCAGACAGAGTATATACGGACAAGCCTGTTGCCGAACGGTTTTTCGCGCTGTCGGCATGCAAAGACATAAACAAATCGGCCTTATACTTTTGAGCAATTTTAATACGCTGACGCAACGGAATAAAAATATCCGTATTGCGTGTCAAATAAACCGTATAACCGCGGCGGCGCAAAATCTCCTGCAATTCCTTACCCATTGCCAAAGTAATGTTTTTTTCAAAAGTTTTACCATGTGCGCCTATTGCCCCTGGGTCTTTACCACCATGTCCTGGGTCCAAAACAATTATGCGTTTGCGCTTTGCCGCCTTGCCCGAAGTATTGTTTTCTTGACTGCCGAAACCAAACCATCCGTCATTGTTGGACTTTGTCTCCTGCGGTACAAATTTCGTATCATTCGTCACTACTTTTTTATTACCGATATTTTTTGAAAATTCCTGAGCCGTTGCCAATTTGGCATCCACAACAAAACGCCACGGCTTACCGCTTTGCGGAGGCAATAAAAAAGCTTTTTTAACAATCACCGGACGCGAAAGCTCAAGCACTATACGCTTATCATTGCCATCCAATTTGCCGATACGCGTCTTAGAAATTATCTGATTTCCGGACGCTGTAAAAACTTTATTTATGGAAGTATTATCTAAATCAATAACCATTCTTCGCGGATTCTCCAACAAAAACACGCGATAGTTAACACTTTGGCTCATATCAAAAACAACACGCACGCCATCGGCCTGATTACCAATACGAAAATCATTTACATTTACAGCAGCCCCTGCAGGAGCAGTACAAGCCAGCAGCCAGACCAACGCCGCCATGACATTCAAGATTTTTCTGAAAAACTTTAGCATATATATACCTCTTTGTGACAAAAGTATAAAATTTACTTATTACCATTCTGTTAACTTTTTTTATTTTTTAGGTAAAATTTTAAAAAATTTATTGTTTTTTTTATTTTTATTCATTATGCTGACATCGTTTTCCGGTTGAAAACGGTTTTAAATTTGAGAGTTTTATTAGACAGGAAAAAATCGTTTTTGACATTGACGGAAGCAAAAAGTTTGGGTTAGATAACTGCTTTTCCGGCATTTTTCAATAAGTAAGAAGAATAAGGAGAAAATAACGGAAAAGATAAAAGCAAAACACCTCAGCCGCCGTGCATTTTGGCGGTTTGGTAATTATTTTTTGATTGCGCCTAAGGCGATTTTTGCATTTTATTATCATACCCGTGGTATTAACGGCTCTTTTTCAGAGCCACGTTATGGGAATATATAAATGACTAAAAGAATGTTGATTGACGATACGCAACCGGAAGAAACGCGCGTTGTAATTGTTGATGGCAATAAAGTTGAAGATGTGGAATTTGAATCGTCTTCACGCAAACAAATTAAAGGTAATATTTATACTGCAAAAGTGATTCGCATTGAACCGTCGTTACAGGCAGCTTTTATTGATTACGGCGGAAACAAACACGGTTTTTTGGCTTTTAATGAAATTCATCCAGACTATTATAATGTGTCTGAAGATGTTATGAATGAAGTTAATGCCGAAGTTGATGAAATCATAAACAATAAGATTCAATATCTCAAAGAACGCGAAGCAGAAAAAGCACGTTATAAGGCCGAAAAAGAAGCACAAGAAGCACAACGCCGCCTAGAGGCCGAACAAGCGCGAGAAATTGAAGAATCTCAGCTTGAACCGGCGCAAAACGTTATTCCTGAAAATGACAACTATCTGCAAGACTGCGCTGAATGCCCTGCTGATAATTCTGAAAACGCTCCGGCAGACGAAAATCAGACCGTAACAACATCGGAAACAGAATCGGCGCCTGAAGCAGAGTCGGTGCCGGAAGCAGAGTCGGTGCCGGAAGCAGAAACAACCGCGGAAGAAAATTCAAAAAAACGCCGCCGCTACACTCGCCGCCCACGCAAAAAAAACGATTCTCCAAAAACATTGGCAGACGCAACCGGAACTGACGATGATTCCATAGAAGAAGATTGCCTGGTTGACGATGAAGACGACACCGATGGAGATTCAACAGAATATAATTTTGACTTACAGCGTAAGCTTCTGCGCGCTCGAAAATTATTTCATCGCAGCACTATTCAAGATGTGATTAAGGAAGGACAGACTCTTTTAATTCAGGTGGTGAAAGAAGAACGAGGCAACAAAGGCGCCGCTTGCACAACCTATATTTCTTTAGCCGGTCGCTATTGCGTTTTGATGCCTAACCGCATTAAAAGCGGCGGTGTTTCACGCAAAATCACTAACGCAAATGACCGTAAACGCCTCAAAGGAATTATCAAAGAACTGCCGCTTAATCCGGAAATGTCGCTGATTGTCCGCACCGCCGGTGAAGATAAAACCAAAGCCGACATAGTTCGCGACTATAATTACCTTATTCGCACATGGAACGCCATTCGCTACAGCGCCTTGCGCAATCAGCCGCCGGCAATCATTTATGAAGAAGGTAATTTGATTAAACGTGCTTTGCGCGATATGTATACAAAAGATATTGCCGAAGTTATTATTGATGGTGACTCCGCTTATCAAACAGCGCGTAACTTTGTTAAAATTTTATCACCGCATAATTTGAAACATATCAAATGCCGCCGTCAAGGTGAAGCTCCGGTGTTCCAACGTTTTCAGATTGAAGCTCAGTTGGATAAACTGCATAATCCGATTGTTCAGCTGGAATCCGGCGGTTATCTGGTAATCAACCCAACCGAAGCTCTGGTTTCTATTGATGTAAACTCCGGACGCGCTACAAAAGAAAAAGACATTGAAGAAACAGCGCTCAAAACCAATCTTGAAGCAGCCGATGAAATAGCCAAGCAGTTAAAAATGCGTGACTTGGCCGGTTTGGTTGTGGTCGATTTTATTGATATGTATGAGCCGCAAAACAATGTGGCCGTTGAAAAACGTATGAAAGAAGCCATGAAAGACGACCGCGCCCGCATCCAAATTGCCAAAATGAGCATTTTCGGACTGCTGGAAATTTCGCGTCAGCGTATGCACTCGTCTTTTATGGAAAGCAATTATGAAACCTGTCCATATTGCCACGGACACGGTGTCATCCGCACCATAGAATCGGGAGCGACTTTGATTCTGCGCGCTATTGAAGGCGAAGCCGTACGCAATGCAAACACAAAATTGACGGTTACCGTTCCGGCAGAAATAGCCGCATATTTGCTAAATCAAAAACGCAAACAAATTTCGGCATTAGAAGAACAATACAAAATTTGCATTATTATTGCTGCCGACACCTCATTGAAAGACGTATCTGATTTTAAGATTGAACGCGAAAAACTGCCAAATCCCGTAGCCTGCAAAGAAGCCGCAGCCACCTGCTATGAAGCAGATAATGTGGAAATAAGCAATGATACGGAAGATTCTGATGAAACATCCTCAGAAGAAACCGTTTCAGAAAACCGCAGTTTCAAAAAAGGAGGACGCAGCCGCCGTTTCCGCCGTGACAGAAGACCTTATGAACGTGAAGAAAAACAAAATTCTCAACCGATTGAGGAGCCTAAACCGGAGAAAAAATCATGGTGGAAAAAGCTTATTGGCTGATTCAACAAATCTATCTTATTTGTTTTTTAGGGTTATGCGCCGCCTTTTTACCGAAGGCGGCTCACAGCCAAGAAATTTCTCTTATTTCAGATGCCGAAACCGAAAATTATTTAGCTCAGGTTATAAAACCTCTTTTTAAGGCTGCTGGCGTAAACTTCAATTCCAACAACATCTTTATTGTTAACGACACCTCTCTAAACGCTTTTGTAAGCGATGGCAACTATATGTTTGTAAATACCGGTACATTATTGAACATTGATGACACAAACGAGCTGGCCGGCATTTTAGCTCATGAAACAGGTCATATTTTAGGCGGCCATATTGTGCGCCAAAAGCTGAAAATGGAAAAAATGCAATATGCGATGCTCGGTTCCATGCTGGCTGCCGGTGCCGCCGCAGTTTCCACAGGACGAGGCGACGCTGCAATGGCTGTCATATTAGGTTCACAGAGTTCGGCTTTGAACAGTATGCTGAACTATCAGGTAGAAGAAGAACGCAGCGCCGATGAAAGCGCCGTAAAATTATTGGCAAAAACCAAACAATCAACGGCAGGCTTAAAACGTTTCATGCGCAAAATCAAGCAGCAAAATGCTCTAAGCGGTGTTGAAGAAAGCGACTACTTTCGCACTCACCCTATGACTAATGAACGTATCAGTCACTTTAACGAAGCGGCAAAAAACAATCATTTCAACGCTTTTTCTCCATTGGACGCAGAGTTAGCTATGATAAAAGCCAAATTTTCAGCTTTTATGCTGGATACTGCCAAAGTAAAACGCTTATATCCTGCGGGCAAAAACGACGCGCCGTCCCGTTACGCTCATGCGGTTTTAGACTTTAGACTTGGCAATGTTGCCGAGGCATTGGCGGAAATTGATAATTTAATCGCTTTACAGCCGAACAATCCCTATTTTTACGAATTAAAAGGACAATTTTTATTTGAAAGCGGACAAACCGCCGCAAGCATATCCGCCTATGACAAAGCCTTGAAAATACTTCCGGACTCTCCGCTGTTGAAAATCAGCATGGCACAGGCTGTTTTAGAAAATTCACCTAATAAGACGCAAGCGCAAAAGGCGGCAGCTTTACTGCTTCAATCTTTGGTAAGCAGACCTTCGCCTACGGCATGGCAGCTATTGGCGCGAGCCTACGATATTAGCGGTAAAAAAGCCGCATCATACTATGCTGCCGCCGAATTTAACTATGCTATCGGCAATTTAGAGGGAGCTGACAAACAAGTAAAACGAGCCAAAAAATCGCAACCGGACAAATCAGTTTTATTGAAACTTGATGATTTGCAAGAACGGATTAAAGCCGAACTGAAAGAACGTAAAGTTTTTTAGAATCAAAATTCCATATTTATACAGCAAGCTTCTTTATCGCCCTCGCAGGATTTGCATAAATCGTTAATCTCAGCCAAAGTAATGTCACGCAGACACTTTTCGCCTTGCACGCAATATTTGTCGCCGCGGTAAAGATTGGCATATTCGCCGTCTGTCCAGCGGTAAAAGCTTATAAACTGCACCGCGCCATGCAAAGGCTGTGCCAGATTTTGCATCAGTTCACGGCAAACATGCGCGCTATATCCAGTCGAATAAGTCATTATACCGGTTTTTTCATTAACCACGCCGCCGATATAAATATCCATAACCAAACGATTGCTTCGAGAAAATAATAAAATTACATTCCCTTGAGAATCTGTCATTCTGGTATTATTTACTTTTTTCCATGTTTCCGGCACCAAAGAAGCGGCTTGGGCATAATCTATCAAACCTATCTGATTTCGGCTTTCAGTTTAAGACTGATTTCTAAACTCATTAGCATTTCCCAATAAACCATAAATCAGCATTGTATATTCATCTAACAGCTTGTTGACTTTAAACTTTTCCATCGCTTTGGAATATCCGGCGATACCGCCTACGCTCAGCACACCGACAATCGCCAATACGCCGAGCATTTCTATCATTGACCGACCGACAGAGCAAGCGTCATTGCGAGCAACGCGAAGCAATCTATTTCCCCTGCTCTTTTCTTTGAAAAATTCTATACCCTTAAACATCTTATTCCTCCTTAAGTGTGTAAAAAAAACGACCGTTATTTTTACACACTCAGAATAAGACGCTGATAATTCTCACAAAACCACAAAAAACATCGCAAATATAAAAAGTTATTGCAAATTTTGCCAACCTTTGCTAGACTACAAAAAATAGCCTAAAAACTGTCCATTTTAAACGGTCGTTTTTTTTACACACTTTTAACAACAACTCTTTGATTTCAGTATTCAGATTTTATTTCAAAATTTTCTATTCAAAGATTCTTCCACATAGTGGATTTAGTACATATCAAAATTATTTATTTTTGTCTTTTCTTCTTAAAAAAATTTTGCAAAAGCGCCGTGCTTTCAGCGCCTAAAATACCGCTTTCCACATTCGGACGATGATGACAGGTCGGAGATTCAAAAAATTTTACACCATTAACAACCGCGCCGCCTTTTTCATCTGCAGCGCCGAAATAAAGATTCGCAATACGAGAAAAAGAAATAGCGGCCGCACACATGGTGCAAGGCTCCAATGTCACATACATATCCATATTCCATAGGCGTGCCTGCCCAAGTTTTTTACAAGCGCGCTGAATTGCCAAAATTTCAGCATGAGACGTGGCATCGCCATTATGCGCACTTTGATTATAAGCTGTTGCCAATATTTCACCTGTTTGCGCATCAACCACCACGGCGCCGACTGGCACCTCATCATTTTCGGCAGCAGTTTCTGCCAAATCCAGCGCCAAGCGCATATAATCTTCTTTTTGCATAACTTCACTCTTTTTTCATAATTTTTTGCTAGTATAGCGTAAAATATCTGAAAAGGAAGTAAAAATGGCGGAAAGATTAGCAAAATTTATGGCACGCAGCGGTGTTTGTTCTCGCCGCGATGCCGAGGAATTGATAAAACAAAAACGAGTAACCGTAAACGGAGAAATTATAGATACGCCGGCTTTCAATGTTGATGGTAGCGAAAAAATTTTGTTAGACGGAGAAAAATTACCGGCAATAGAACAAACGCGTTTATGGCTTTATCATAAACCTGCCGGATTATTGACAACTCACAAAGACACAGAATCTCGCGCCACGGTTTTTGAGCATTTACCGGCAGGTTTGCCGAGAGTTATAAGCGTCGGACGTTTGGATTTAAACTCTGAAGGTCTTTTACTTTTAACAAATAACGGAGAACTTTCACGTAAGCTGGAACTTCCAGAAAACGGCTGGAGCCGCCGATATAAAGTTCGGGTTCATGGTTTTGTAAATAAAAATAAACTGGCAGATTTGTCAAAAGGCGTTACGGTTGATGGTGTAAATTATGGTCCTGTAAAAGCCGAATTAGAAAGCCAAAACGGCACAAACAGCTGGCTTGTTGTTACCTTGAATGAAGGCAAAAATCGTGAAATTCGTAAACTTATGAAATATATAGGTTTAGAAGTTGCGCGGCTTATACGCCTCTCCTATGGTCCGTTTCAACTTGGAAGCCTGAAAAAGGGCGAAGTACGTGAAATTCCGCAAAAAGTACTGAAAGAACAACTTGGAAGTAAGATAAATCTATGAGAATTATAGCTGGACAATATCGTGGTAAAAAACTTTTTACTCCTGACGGAAAAAATGTCCGTCCGACTTCGGAACGGGCAAGAGAAGCCGTTTTCAATATTTTAAATTCACATCTGGATTGTGATTATGATTCCATTCGTCTAGCCGATATTTTTGCCGGCACCGGAGCTTTCGGACTTGAGGCTATATCACGCGGCGCGGCAATGGTTACACTTGTGGACAAAGACACAACCTTAGCCGCAAAAAATGCAAAAATGTTTATAAAAGAACAATCTAAAATCAAAATCATTAAAACAGATGCTTTGAATTTGCCGCGTATTTCCGACAAATTTAATATGGTTTTTATGGACGCTCCTTATGCAAAAGGTTTGACAGAAGAAGTTTTAAAACAGCTGACTCAAAAAGATTGGCTGATGGAAAATTCTCTTTGCATTGTTGAAATAAAAAAAGATGAACATATTGATATTCCGGAAGAATATAAAGTTTTAGATGAACGTATTTACGGATTGGCAAAAATCTTATTTTTAGATTATAAAAATACAAAATAATTGTTATTTTTTGTCAAAAACGGGTTGATATAAACAAAAAAGTATGTTAAATTATTTATAAATTAAAAAAGAAAAGAGGTTGTCATGGCAGATGTTTTATTAGAAAATACCAACGTTTTTGAGCCTAAAAAAGGATACAGCGTTGCAGAGCTGCGTAAAAAATTTGAAGACAGAGAACAGGCGCTGCGCAAAGAATATACGGAAAATGCCGCCAGTTATACGCGTATAAAGTCTGCTTACGACGACTATGCCCTCGCGGAAGATAAAGCCTCTTTTGACTATGATGAAAAATCTTTAACCGCATATAAAAATGATATTATTGCCCAACAGCGCAACTTTACCGAGCAGCTGACAAAAAATTCTGTAGAAGAGGAACTTTTAAATAAGTATGAGGGTTCGTTTGCCTCTTTGTATCAGATTAAGCAGCAAAATGAATATTGGGCTGACGGCACAACCTGCAGCTTTAAGGAAATAGAACAAAACAAGCCTGCCGGTATTATAACTCAGGAACAATATTATGAAATGAACGCCAATCCCAAAGGCGAAGTTAAGCAGCTGGCTTTGGAAATAGCCTTGCCTAGCGGTGAAAAATTTGACTTAACAATGCCGCCTTATGACAAACCGGGAGCGGATTCTAAAGAAGTTAAGGCGCAGATTTCATTTGACGATAAGGCGCTGCAAGAATTAAACGCTCAAAAAATGGCGCATATTATGGAATTTTGCGAAAGTCATGGTTTATCCACTTTTCAGATGGATATTCCGTATGCCTATGACGGAAATATTGATGCCGCTGAAAAAATCAAGAGTCTGATGGAAGATGTTAAGGCTCTAAGAGCGGCTGAAGAAAATAAAGCGAATAATCAAGAATTTACTGAAAGCGAAGCTCATAAAAAAGAGTTGTCTAAAACGGCTCCGCAGAATGTTAGTGAAGAAATACGCGAAGATATATCCTATGGTCTGCCGCCGGAAGATAAAATTTTTACGGCCGAATTTGCCGAAGAAGCAGAGGATAACAGCGGACAAACTGAGCAGCGCTCCGCCGCCGCAGCATCGCAGGAACAGGCTCAGCAGGCTCCGCAGCCAAAGGCTAAACCACAAAAAGCTAAAAAGACACAAGATGACGCTGAAGCCGGACTTGAAAAATTTTTGGAAGGCGGCTTACGCAAAGAGCGCGGTCTGACTTATTTCAAAACCCATACCGGATGGTTTGGCACCGGATGGACAAAATATATAGTTTATGACAAAGCGGATTCTCAAAATCGTAAAAAAGATGGTATCAAAGATAAAAACGGAGAACCTAAATTTACATATAACTTTAAGCTGTTTGTAAAACAAGAAAACGGAAAGTTCCGTTTTGCCTATCGTACACCGGGGAACAAAAAAATCGATGATTCGATTGTTAACGGATTATCAGGACAGTTTAAAGACTTGGGAATTACACATGTGCGTTTTCCGGACGGACTTCAAGATGCCGAAAAAAAGTTATGGCGCACAGCTTTGGCTGAAAATGGTATTGTACCTGTTGGAATGGGGTTGGATAAAGCCAAAGCCGAAGCTATGCTGAAAGCCGCCAAAGAAAAACTTACGGCCGAAGCCTTTCGCAAATACAGATATAAGCTTGCTATTCAAATGGAAAAAGACAATATCAAAAAAGGCAAAATAGTCTCACCTTCTGAGCAAGATTATATTGACAGCATTAAAAACAGTCAAAAATATCTGGCCTTTACCGAAGCTTATGACGGCAAGCTGAAAGGTATGCTGCGCGACCGTCTGGATGCGGCCGATGTCAATCATGATGACGGTGCAATAGAAAAAACAGCCTCTTATATGGCTATGCGCCGTTTGTTTGATACATATCAGGAAGTTGTAGACCACGCGGATATTTTAAACAGCAAAAATCTGAGTCCGGAAGAAAAAGCCAAAATCAAACAGGCTGGCTTAACTGGTCCGGTCAGCGATTTTACAGCAGAGCAAATGGGACAATTGTATGATATTATGCTTGTAAAAAGCAAAGCTGACGCCAAAAAAGAAATTGACGAGGCGTTGCTTGCTGCGCGTGATGTTAACAACCAAACCTCAAAAGGTGCAAAACGTGCCGATAATGTAATTATAAAAGAAGTATTTGACGGCGCTCGCAATCGTTTTGAAAAAGTAAACGAGATGCTGACACCGCTTGGTGTGGATGAAATCAGTTTTCCTAAGGCGTTTGGTCGTTTGCACTATGATAATTTCTATAAAGAACATCCTGAATTTATGAAAAAGAAAGAGCAACAGCAAACTCAAGCGCCTCAACAACAAACAACTAAGACGCCTGTAAAATCAAACAATACGGCAAAAACAGTCACAAGTGCAAAAAACAACCAGGCTGCCAATGCGTTTGTTACAGCTTATGCGGCTAAAAAGAACTATAGCCACTAATATTACAAATGATTGTTTCAGAAAAAGCGGCCATCAAACTAAGTGGCCGCTTTTTGCAATCTTACCTAAAAAAAAGGAATTTATATATTTTCAATCATAATTTTTGAAGCATAGCGATTTTTATAATTTATGGCAAAGACTCGCGCCACTTCATTCATAATTTTATTTTCGTACAAGTGTAAAAATTCTTCGTCAGCGACAACTTCCAAAACATGTTCATCCGGTTTGTAATTAAGAGAAAGTCCAATCAGCGGCGCTTTCAGAGGTTCGGCGTCCATTTTGGCAAAATCATCCGGCAACATGGTAAAACGCGCCGCTCCGGAATCGACACCTTGATTTATATAATGCGCCGCCGTCATCAACCTTATATATTCCAGCAAAGACAAGGCTGAAAATACTTCTAATTCTGTTTCAGGCTTTTCCATATTTATTCTCCTTTATGCGGACGGTTAGCTTTAATAAGTCTCATCATCTCTGCGAACTCTAGCGATTGTTTTATCTGTTCAACCGAAACGCTCATTTTAATCCGCCAATTCGGATATTCTTGCACCGTTCCCGGAGCGTTATCCAACACTTTTTGTCGATATATATCATTCAGCCGCACCAAAAATACCGCGCTGTTTGTTTTGGCGCAATATTCATTTATTTTCAATTCTATATGTATCGGCGCAAAATTTCCGTCAACCATGCTGTCTGACATTTCTTGCCGTTCAACAGGCGTCAAAATCTGCTGCTGTTCAAATGCTTTCAGCATATTTTCCCTATCGCTGCGGCGTCCTTCCAAATTATCCGAATACTGTTTTTCATTAACATACAGTCCGCTGCGGTTAAATACTTCTATATCCTCGTTTTGCCAAAATCCGCAAGCTGTTGCCTGGTCATGCGTAGAAGGCTGAGCCAATGATAAATACATATATTTTTCCGGTGCTATAAAGCTGCCGTTTTTTTCTTTTTGGCGGCAAAAAACTTTATATGACAATAAATTATGCTCAGCCATATATTCTCTGAACCCATCGGGAACAGTCCCCAAATCTTCGCCGATGACCAAACATTTATGACGATTACTTTCCAAACATAAAATTGCCACTAAATCTTTTATGTTATAATAAACATACGCCCCCTGCACCACCGGATTATCTGCCGTAAAAAATCCCCAGAACAGTCGTTGCAGTCCCATAGCGTGGTCAATGCGGAGAGCGCCTGAATATTGCATATTTTCTTGAACCAGCTTTATAAACGGAGCATAATATTGAGCCATTAAGCGCTGCGGATGATATGGCGTGAATCCCCAGCTTTGACCGCGAGGACGCATAGGGTCTGCCGGAGCTCCGACACCTGCTTCTAAAACATAAGCTTTTGGATTTTCCCAAACTTCGGCTCCGTTAGATGCGGCGCCAATAGGCATATCCGTATAAAGTCCCAATTTCATTCCTAAAGACAAGGCCAAATTTTGTACTTGTTTAATTTGTTTGTCTGCCAGCCAATGGCAATATTGATAAAATTTGATTTTTGCCTGATACTCGCGTGTAAAAGCTTTAATTTCGGCAGAATCAACATTTTGATAGGCTTCAAGCCAAAAACGCCAATAATCAGCAGGCTCATTTATTTCAAGCAATGTTTCAAAAATCGCCAAATTTTCCAGTTCAGTTCCTTTTTCTTTGATATAAGCATAAAATTCGTTTTTACGTTTTTCAGAAGCGGTGGTTTCAAAATGATGAAACATCATCTCTAAAATTTGTTTTTTAAGCAATAGAACAGCGGCATACTCTACTTTATTTCCGGCATTCAAACGTTCTATTTCCGTTTTCGTCTCCGGCAAATTCATATATGCCTGCACCAAAGAGGAGTTTGTAAAATCTTCTTCTGCCGGCAAATCCAGATAGATATAATTTACAAACAAGCGGCTCAAGGTGCGATATGGCGAAACATCGCTCTGACGTCCCGTAGCAAAACGTTCTTCATTCTGCGTAAAAGGACTCATTACCCCAAGCGGATTTACCCCAACCGCATCTCCGCCGTTTTGAGCGGTAAGTTTCACAATTTCTGCCAAATCACCAAAATCTCCGATTCCCATACTATGTTCGGAATGCAGGGCATACAGCATAACCGCCGTACCGAAAATATGTTCTTTTTCACGCAAAAAAGCGGGTTGCCAACATTTTTTCGGCGCATATATCAATAAACTTTCACATTGCAGATTTTCATTCCGTAAAATTAAATTATAGTAGCCTGAATTTAATCCGCTGAGGCAGATTTTTTGCCTGCCTGATACGAATTTTGTCTGTATAATATTTTGTTTTTCATCTTTAAGCAAAAGCTCGTATTTTTCATCTCCGTTTATAACAAATTCTATTTTTTCATCTTCAAAAAATGACATAACAAATGGCAATAAACGTTGTTTTCGCAAAATCTTGAGAGACATTTCAATTTCCGTCTCGGTTTCGGCAAAATATCCCATATTTTTTAGAAAAAAGCGCCTAACATCATCCGTTGTATAGTGCGTTATTCCGGTTTTATCCACATAAGATGATGATATTCCGGCTGATTCTGCCAATTCTTGCAGCTTTTGCATATTTATTCTCCTTAAAAAATTGTCGTTATATTAACAATAAATTACCCACTTTACAACCCCTATTTTATGTGCTATATTACATCCATTCAATAAACTAAGGAGAGTCACATGGTGCCGGATAAAAATACCGCGGATTACCTTTTCCGCCAGCGTTGGTGCAATTTTAAAGAAGAAATTCGTCTTAACAAAGTAGAAAATATCAATTTTATGTCTCTGCCGTTTGACAAAGGCGATAAAATGCTGACTATCGGCAAAGTCACGCTTTCGCCGCATAACGAAGAACCTATCCGCTATTTTATGATGCCGGTAGCCAAAGCACAAAAAGATGAAACAGATGTAATAATGATTGACGGCAAACCATACGTTGACGCTTTGCAGCGCCCAGATTATTGGCAGAAAATGAATGAATTTTTCCGCCAAAACGGTAATAACGTAACTTTTCCTAACGGCTGGAAACTGCAATATAAAAGCCTAGTGGCGCCCGAATTTATGGAACCGCACCGCGGCTCTGCCTCACATCCGCTCGGCGTTCAGCAAAGCAACACCACTTTAGCGGTCGGCGACAATGAAATTGCTTTCAAACTTGAACGCATGCTGCAGTTTTCTAAAAAAGAAAATCCCGAATTTGAGATGAATGAGAAATTGATGCGGGAAGAATGTTCGGTTATGCCTAAGACTTATGGCTACTTGGTTTTGCATAATCCCGAAAACGGCACACAGGCTTCATCCGGTATTATTCAAGAATATGTGCAAAATCAAGGCGATTTGTGGAACTACGCCCAAGCCTATTTAAAAAAACGCCTGACCGCAGGCTATTTGATGCAAAAAGACTTAACGCCGAATGAAAATCCGCACTTTATTCACCTGATGAAAACTCTGGGCGAAAAGACATCCGAAATGTCGGAATGCCTGTCACGTTCCGACAATAATCCGGCTTTTACTCCGGAGCCGATTACCAAGCGTTTTGTACACCTCTACCAAAAACATCTGGAATTTCTGTTTGCAAAAACCAAAACTGCAATCAGCGATAATCTGGAAAATCTACCTGAACAAACTAAAGAAAAAGCCTCTCATCTTTTGCAGAATTGGGATAAGCTTTCTAAAGACTATGTGCAAAAACTAATCAGCGGCACCGCCGAAAGCAATGACACTTTGGTTCGCGTTCACGGCGATTTCCACTTGGGACAGGTTATGGTAACCAAAGACAATGACTTGCGTTTTATTGACTTTGCCGGCGAACCTGCCGCTCCGTTTGATGAACGCGCTCAAAAGCATGTTTCCGTCCGCGATTTAGCCGGAATGTACCGTTCAATTAAAGGATATTTAGGCAATGCCGCCGTAGAAGAATTTGTGGCCGAAGCCAGCGATGAAATTAGTGCAAAATCACGCCGCAGCTATGCCGAAAAGGCCATCAAACCTCTGATAGACGAATCTTCACGCCTGGTTTTGAATGGTCACAGTCTAAAAGAAGCATGGCTTGGACTTGAAGTTTTGCGTAAAAATCTGTATGAAGTAAACTATGAAGTAAGCAACCGCCCGCAGATGGCTTATATTGCCATTAACGGCTTGGCCGATATGATGCAGTCCGCAAATAAAGCTGCCCACACTAAAGGCAAAACACGATAAACAAAAAAGTTGTCTGAACACATTTGCTCTGACTATAAATAGTTATAAAAAATTATTTACTTCAAAATAAGCGCTGAACGCCAATTCTTACAGGCATCAGCGCTTTTATATATTATTATTCAGAAAGTTTCCGCAAAAACAATCTTCTACATTATTAAATTTAAGCAATAAATCAGTTATATCTGCAACTTTTTCCATTGTATATTTGCGATAACAAAAATCCATACGGAAATAATCCGGTCGCAAATCTTTAGCCTCAGCAGCAATACAAAACGGCTTAGCGTCAAACATCATTACTTGACAATCGCGAGACAATGCCTTGTATTTATGACCGTTTTGTTCCATATCAAGCCACTTTTCGCCATGCGCGCAATTGCGGCAATCATTATCTCTGATACAGCCTACGCTTGTAAATAAAGGAACATCTTGATAAATTATCAGACTTGTTTTTAGAGATGACTTTTCTATTATTTTACAAATATTTGTCTTAGTATCTTCAAGCGATAATGCAATTGTTGAAGCACCTATTTTTTGAGCCATGCCTATTGCCTGCGTGTTCAGCATATACAAAGATGAATCAAAGCTTATATCAAGCTGATTCAACGGCAAAACCTCCAAAGCCCAATAGTTGGCTGCTTCCCATTTTTTATAGCCTCCGGCAAGCAATTTAGCAATAATATCAGCATATAGCTGCGGATGACGGCAAACTGCCGGCAAAGCTATCCTAACCTTATTTTTCGGCAGTCTGCTTAAACCGCTCAAATCGCTGTTTGGATTTATTAAATAAATGATTTCACTAAAATCAGCTAAATCTATTTTTTTCAAATAGTTAAGGTCATCAACTTTTACTATAAATTTAGGCTGCCAAGCACCTTTTATCCGCACTTTGTTTTCCGGTAAGGTCACAACCGGCTGTTCAAATTTAATTTTATTATATAAATCACGGCGCAGTTCATTCAATAATGAAGATGGCGTAAATAAATTATCTTTATTTTCAATCTGTAATTCGGACAGGCTAAAGTTTGTGTCCCCTGTTTTAGCAAACGCGGAATTTATTGCCTCAATACTTTTTTGCGGATTATTAGCCGGAGTAAACCGTCCCTCAACCATTGCCGAATAATCTCCGCAAACAGCTGTTATGCAATTATCATAAACTTTAACTTTAACTGATATCTCATTATTATTACGATACAATCCTGCTTTAGGTTTTTCATAATGATAAGCACCTTTAACTTCGCTGGCTGAGGCTAAATAAACGGTCCAACCTTTAGATAGCTGCGGACATTGGCGAGGTAATTCCACTTCTACCACCGCGCCGGATTTTGCCTCAAACACGTTCTGTTTATTGACACGCATTTTCTGCACCGAAAAACCAAACGGCTTTTCCATATTTGGAATATCTATCTGCAAACCGTCGTGGCGAGCGATTTTATGCGTTGTCTTAAAGCGCAGCCAGCCATGTCCGCTTTGTTCCACTTCACCGACCGGTAAACCTCTATGCCCCACAAAATTACGGTCTATAATGTCCTTATTTTTGCCATCAAAATGAAATTTGCACCACGGACGAGAAAAAATCTGTTTAATCCGTTCTTCTCGCATTATATCAGCGCCTTTACCATCCAAAATACGCCGATAATAATCAGTAACAGCCGCCACATATAGAGCCGATTTTTTACGTCCCTCAATTTTGAGTGAAGTCACCGGCATTTGCGACACTTTTTCTTGTAAAGCCATATCTTTCATTGAAAAGAAATGCGCTTCTTTTCCCTCGCTTTTAAAGCAAGAGCGACACGGATACAAACATTTACCGCGATTGGCGCTGCGGCCGTATTCCATAGCCGAAAATTGGCATAATCCGCTATATGAATAGCACAATGCGCCATGAATAAAGGCTTCGGTTTCCAAGTTTGGAATAGCGGCAATTTCTTTAATTTCCGCCAAAGTCAGCTCACGCGCCAAAACAACGCGCTTAAAGCCCATTTTTTGCAAAAACAACGCGCCTTCTTTATTATGCACCGCCATTTGTGTGCTGGCATGCCGTTCAATCTGCGGATATTTTTCCTGCATAACCCGAGCCACACCCAAATCTTGCAAAATCACACCATCAATCCGACAGCGCACGCACATATCCAGCATTTGCAATAAATCCGGTAATTCGTCTTCTTGCAACACCGTGTTAATTGCCGCATAAACCTTACGTTTCAGGTGGTGTGCATACGCCGTAAACTCATTAAGTGAAGGTTCGTCAAAGTTTGTAGCGGTCGCTCGCGCCGAAAACTTGGGCAATCCCAAATAAACAGCATCAGCTCCATAATAAAGAGCGGCATATCCGGCTTCAATATCGCCGGCCGGAGCCAATAATTCTTGCTTCATCATAAAAAAATGTCCTCAAATTAAAAACTTGAGGACAAAATAAGGCAATCATTTCTGCTTGTCAAGCGCCTTTAAATCAAACCCTCACGGCAAAGTTTTGCAAATATCGGCTTATTCAAACCAAAACGCTCGATTAAAACAGAAGGGCGACTTTCAACGACCAAAGATTGTTCAGCAAATTTATCGCCTTTGCGAGTTTTCAAAACCGCGCTCGGCAGTTCCGAACGCCCAATACATGCTGAAAGATATACCCATGCCTCGTCATTGTCTTGCAGATTTTCCACCGCCAGACGACGCGCATATAAATTAAGCGTTAAATCAGCTTTGCTGGCGTCTTTGGTCCACGGAGAACCGCCTCCAATCGGACTTGCCGTCTCATAAAAATCACACGCCAGTTTACGCCCTGTAACGCCGCAATCCGCCACGCTGGAATGACAGGTGTAGCACCCTGTTCCATTCACTATAAGTTTTTCCGGTTCTTGTTTCAAAGTTTCGGCAATAAACGGACGCAAATCTTCTGTTTTTTTCATTGGAATTGCCACAACTGCAGTTTTTATTTTATCTCCGTCCATAGTAATTTGCGTTTTAATATCCAAACCCAAGTTATCGCTCAAACGAGCTTTTTCATACAAAGCCTTACATAGGCTCCGCGCCAGATATAATTCATCCGGAATATTGTCTTTTCCTTGACAGGCATAGCCGACAAACACGCCCTGGTCTCCCCAGCCATCTTTTTCAACGCCCTGCGCAATCTCGGCTGACTGACAGCTGATTAAATCCAAAACCCGTAGTTTATCAGCGTTTAGAGCCTCATCACCCCAAATTTTGGCATAGCGAGCATCATAGCCTATTTCACTCACAGCCTGACGCACATGTTTTTCCATAAATTCAAACGAAATTTTGCCGCTGATTTCTCCGCCCAAAACAACTGTCTGATTTTTTATCATAACTTCCACGCCATAACGCACAGACTTGTCTTGTTCCAAACATCTGTCCAATATATAGCTTGAAATATAATCTGCTGTTTTATCAGGGTGTCCCAAAGACACCGCTTCTGCTGTCTTTAACATACATTTTCTCCTTTTTAGTCCATTTGACTGCTGGACAAGTTGGTATAAATCCACATTGTAGTTGTCATTTCCACATCGCATACATTAAACACAAGCCTTGTGTATTGTCAAGTTTTTATATTGCCAATTTTACCGCCGCCTGTTATTTTGAGTAAAAAAGGAGCATATACCATGAAAAAAATCGGCGTTATTTTTGCCATGAATAAAGAATTAGAACTTTTTGCGGCAGCTGTATCAAATTTCACTAAAGAAAAAGGTAAAAATCATATTTTTTATCATGGAATTTTGGAAAATTGCGAGCTTTTTGCCGTTGTTTCGGGCATCGGCAAAGTCAACGCCGCTCTTTGCACGGCCGATTTGATTGAAACTTTTGCCCCTGATTTTATATTGAATATCGGTATTTCCGGCGGTCTCTGCGACAAATTGCATATCGGCGAATACATCATCGGCTCAGACATAGTTTATCATGATGTGTGGTGCGGTGAACCAAATGCTTATGGGCAAATACAAGAGTTTCCGGCACAATATCACTCGGCTGCGGAGCTATGCTGCAAGCTTTCTGACTATCAACAAGGACTTATTTGCTGCGGCGATAAATTCATCACTCAGTCTGATGAGTTGGCCTCTATCAGCCGGCATTTTCCAACTGCTTTGGCTGTGGATATGGAAAGCGCCGCCATTGCTCAAACCTGCCATATATATAACAAACCCCTGCTCTGTCTGCGTCAAATCAGCGACATTCCGGGACATCCGTTTTCTGAACAGCAATATTCCGGCTTCTGGAAAAATGCAGCAAAATCAACTGTTGAATTACTGCCGCAACTTTTAAAAAGTTTAAGTTTATGAATAAAGTCTCGTCCAAAATTATCAATAGCTTTACCAACCGCTTTTATTTATGGATTTTTGTGATTACATCACTTTACGTTTGCGGCGACATATTTTTTACTTATCTGCAATTCCGACGTTTGTTTTATATTGATACCGATTGCTATACTCATGCTGCACGCCTGCTCTATTGGTTGCAAAATTTTGAGTGGTTTGAACAAATTTATCCTTTTGGAAACTATCCTTCAGGTGAAATATTGCATTTTACCCGCCTGTTAGACCTAATTTGGGCGACGCTATCCTTGCCGTTCATACCATTTTTCTCTCTTAAAAATGCCGTCTTTTACAGCGGAATGATTTTGTCTCCGCTATGTTTATATTTAAGCTTAACGGTAATTTTTTGGGGATTAAGTCCCTATATAAAGCCAAATTTTAAAACTCTGTTTTTTGGTCTTGTACTTTCTTTAGCGTTTTTAGCAAAATTTGATACTGTTTTTGACTTTACACGTCCCGACCACCATTCGGTTATATTTTTATTTTTTGCTTACAACATAAGCGCTGTCCTCCAAAACCTTGCAAAAGAACGTCTAAAAATTTTATTTTTTGCCGGAATATTAGCAGGCTGTGGAATTTGGATTTCCTCCGCTATTGAAGGTTTTATCATAATTGCTGCCATTTTGGGATTGCTGAGTCTGAACTGGCTGACAAATAAAATATCTCTGACAGCAATAAAGACTTATTGTTTAGGACTTTTTCTCGCCACAACCGCGGCTTTTTTGCTAAATCCTCCGTATGCAGGTTATTTTGCATTTGAAAACACACGACTTTCAGCCATTCATGCCGTTTTAACATTATTCATTTATCTGTCATTCAAACTACTATCTTTGTTAAATATCAAATCGGCATCGGCTAAAGTTTATGGTCTTATCGCCAATGCACTCTTTTCTGCCGTTTTACTCTGCCTTATTTTCGGAACATCGACTATTTTTGCACCCGTTTATGATGAAAACATCAAACTATATTTTTTACCTTATATAACAGAAATGGAACCGCTGTGGCACTTTACTTATCTGCTGGAAATGATTATTTTTGAGACAATCCTTGTGTTGCTTATTTTATTTTATAAACCGCAAAAAAAACAAATTATTGAATTGAATTTAGTCTTTTTATTCGGATTTTTTCTTGTTCCGCTGCTTTTCGTCATGCGATTTATTCCCTATGAACTATGCATTTTGGTTTATTTAAATATTATTTTTATCAACAAACTGTTCACTAATGCAACGCCTTCTCAAACAGATAAACAACTTGCTTTCAGCTACATTTGTATAGCTCTGTTTTTATTGGCCTCATTCAAATATGAGCCTCTGCATCCGGTAAAATCTTCTGAAGTTCCGCAAAACGATATTGTTTTAACCGATATATACATTGCTCCGCAGCTCATTTTTGACCGCAACATCAAAACCATTGGCATTCCCTATCATTCCGCTTCAGCCGGCATTGCCGATAATCATAAAATATTATTTTCCGGCAACGAAGCAGAAATAAAAGAACTACTGCAAAAACATCTGATTAAATATATTTTTCTGCCTTACAGCAGCTGCTATGGCTCAGAATACTACATCTATCCTGAACAAAACATTGATAAATTCTATGGCAAAATCATAACCGGAAAAAATCTTTATCCGTGGCTTAAAAAAATAAATACAGGTTCAAAAGATATTTTATACAAAATAAATTATCAAGAATTTTGATTCATCCGGCGGAGCATCTCGGCTGTACGCAAAGCTTTGTCGGCATTAACGGACTGTTGCTGTTCACGCTGCTTTTCTTGCGACATTTCGGCCATAGTACGCTGCTTATTTTCCAAAATAGCCCGCAGTTTATTTTCAGCATCGTCAGTTTTCACCATATTTTTAATTCCGTTTTCCTGCACAGGCTTCCACTTATTAGCCTGCTTTACGGCAAGTTCTTTAAGTTGAGTATTTTGTTTTAGTTTATTTTGCATCTCATATTTTTTATTTGCTTCGCGCTCCGGAAATTTAGGATAAATGTTTCTAAAATTATGATGCCATTGAAAATACACTAAAAACACGGATGGAAAGGCAGATATAAGTTCCTGAGCCATAGTACGCGGCTTTGTCAGCTCATAAGAGCGAGCGGCCATAATCCGACGGGTATCTTCAATAAATTGTTCCATTTTTTCTTTAACTTTATCCGGACGTCCCAAACGATATTCACATCCTTCTATCAAACGATTAAACACCGGATTATTATTTTCAAGCGCCAATTTACGCAAAATTTTCAACATACTTTGCATACTTGAGCTTTTGTTCCAAAAAGAGCGCATTGTTTTAGCTTCAATACTGTCAAAGCCAAAGAAATGCACACCTTCAAATCCAGCTTCTTTAATGGCGTTAAATGTATAAATATACAAAGCGTTCCAGTTTATTGTATTATCTTCTGTCAAAAAATCTTCATACATTCCAGATTTTAGTTTTTCCAGTACATATTTTGTCACCGGAAAATCAAAATTTGTAATAGATTCGCCTTGCAAAAGCAGCGTGACTTTAGAAGAAGAACTATCCATAATAAAATTTTCGGCGGTAATCACTTCTTTTGTCTGCACCGCTTTCAAATAAATATAAGCATAGGCAAACACACTAGAGTGTATGGCTCGCAGAATGCCTATATTTTTAAATGTATGCTGATATTTATCCTTAAAATCGACTAAACGGCGCAAACGTTCTTCGCCTGTAAATTGATAGTTGATACATTGATAATGATAACCGAAACGTCTAAACATTGAAGGATGCATTTTTTTAAGATGCATTGCCATACACCACTCACGAGCCAACGAATATATAGAAAACAGCGGATTGCGTGAATATCCGACCATAACCGTGGCAAACACGGCATCAAACTCTGCAAAATAGGGTTCCATATGAGAACAAAACGCATTTTTTCTAAATTCGGCATCCAGCATAAATGCATAATGTTCTATATCATCATCCGGCACATCGTAGCGTTGCATAACGCTGTCAAGCGTTGCCGTTAATTTTTGGAAATTCGTATTAGAAATTTTACTATCGTCAATCGGTACATAACCGCTGCGATATTCATCATAAAACAAATTCAGGAAAATATTTTCTTCGTCATCAAAATTACGCTTAAAATCAGCAACATCTTCAGCTATAAAAGCTTTGACTTTATCCGCATAAGATGGTTCATACACCTGTTCTTTTAGATAGCGTATGGCATCTTGTTCCAGCTCTTTGTCGGAATATGTTAAGTCAGCAAAGCGCAACCCCATTGATGACACTCCTGTTTTGTTTGTTCATAGTATATCGCATAAAAAATTGAGTCAACAAATTTTTTGCCTTCTTCATATCTTAAAAATCTCTTTGCTGCTAATAAACTTTTGCCTGAGGTCTTATAATAAACAATACCCGTCTGCGCTGCTTAGACAGCGCAAACGGGCATAATCCGTCTTAAAAAACAAGACCCAAAGCAACAGCCGTATTTTTTTATATTTGAACAGTATGTATCAAATTAGTCATACCTCTTTGTCCAATCGGATATCCGGCTGTTATAATCAGATAGTCTCCGGTTTTGCCGATATTGCTTTCTTTAGCAACTTTGACGGCAGTTTGTTCCATACGGTCAAAGTTTTGGAAGACTTCTTGGTTGACCACGCTTTTTACTCCCCATACGATTCCCATACGGCGCGCCACTTCCAAAGACATGGTAACCGCCAAAATAGGCAAATCAGGACGCTCACGCGCCATAGACAAAGTAGTAAATCCTGAAGCTGTATATGTTACAACAGCAGCCACATTCGGCAAAACATCAGACATTTCGCTGGCGGCATAAGTAATTGCATCAGCCATATCTTCACAGCCTGACAAATCTTTATCACGCTGAATAAATGAATAATAAGAGCGGTCGTTTTCTACCTGATTGATTATGTGATGCATCATAGATACGGTTTCTGCAGGATAACTGCCGGTTGCGGTTTCAGCAGAAAGCATAACAGCATCTGCGCCATCATACACAGCGGTTGCCACATCAGAAACTTCGGCTCTGGTCGGAGTCGGATTGTTTATCATGGATTCCAGCATCTGTGTAGCCACAATCACCGGACGAGCATATTTACGGCATGTTTTGACAATACGTTTTTGCAAAACCGGAACCGTCTGAATCGGACATTCTACTCCCAAATCACCGCGAGCGACCATAATACCGTCGGATTCTTTTATAATATCATCCAACTCGGTAATAGCGCTAGGTTTTTCCAACTTAGAGATAATCCAGGCTTTACCGTCAATCAGCTTACGAGCCATACGAACATCTTCCACGCTCTGCACAAAAGAAAGACAAATCCAATCCACTCCCAATGAAAGAGCAAATTGCAAATCTATTTTATCTTTTTCAGTAATAGCAGAAATAGGCAATTTTACATTTGGCAGATTAACACCTTTATGCGCCGACAAATATCCGCCGACAACAACTTTGGTTTCCATTCTGTAGCCATCTTTTTTAATAACCTTCAGTTCAATATTACCATCGTTCAACAACAGCATATCCCCTGCTTTTACGGCCTCAAAAATTTCTTTATGCGGCAGCATAACGCGAGTTTCATCTCCGGGTTTTTCATCCATATCTAAAACAAATGTACTGCCGTTTTTGAGCAGAACTTTATCGGTTTTAAAAGTGCCGACACGCAGTTTAGGACCTTGCATATCAGCAATCACAGTCAGATGGCGATTATATTTTTCGGCCAATCTGCGAACGGTCTGATATCGTTCGGCATGTTCTTCGTGCGTGCCATGACTAAAGTTAAAGCGGAAAGCATCAACTCCTGACTGCACCAATTTTTCCAACATTTCTTCTGAAGCTGTTGCCGGACCGACAGTAGCTAAAATTTTTGTATGTGTATCAATAGGCATTATTTTTTCCTCACAATATTAAATTTTGCAATAACTATACACACATATAAGTTAAAAACTTATTAGTTTAAAGATAATTTTCATATAAAAATTACACTTGTCAAAATAAATTTTGTTTGCTACAACCTCTACAGAAGAAAAATATTTTGAAGGAGAAAAACAATGGCTGAAGAAAATGTAACAGCAGAAGTAGGCGGAGTTGCCGTTGAGCGTTTGCGTTCGCTGATTGAAAGAATTGAGCGTCTGGAAGAAGAAAAGAAAGGCATTCAGAGCGATATTCGTGATATTTTTGCCGAAGCAAAATCAGCAGGCTTTGATATCAAAGCTATGCGCACGGTTTTAAAATTACGCAAAATGAATGCTGCCGACCGTGATGAACAGGAATTGGTTGTCGACACATATCGTAAGGCTTTGGATATTTAATTATCCAAGTTCTATTTTATAAGCGCCCGTTGATGGGCGTTTTTTTGTATAAAAATATTGACAAAAATATAATTTTGGCATATGATTACCATAATATTAAAGACTCCGAAATATATTAAAAAAGAGGTTAAATAAAAAAATGAGTAAAGAACTTACAGCAAAAGAGCTTTTAAAAGATATAAAAGCATACAAAAAAACATTTAAAGGCAATTTCACAGAAAAAAAATATCATATCCGAGAAAATTTAGAGAAAAAAGCCTTATTCATATTGACAGATTTTCAGAATGAAAAACTTCTTTTGACTGATGAGCTGAAAAAACCTATGGCACTTTATATCCACATGTTCAGCGAATATAAAAAACCTGCTCTGTTGGCACAGTTGCAAAAAAAGACGGAATTTGATGTTTTATCTTACATCAATGAAAGCCAAAAAACTCTTTGGCAAAAAGTATTCGGCTCTGATAATAAATACAAAGCAATGAACGCTAAAGAAATGCTGAAAAAATGCGAAAAATACAAAAAATTATATAAAAACCGCTCTCAAGCTTCAGTAATAACCAAAATTGACAATATGAGCCGAGAGGCAGACAGATATGCGCGCAATATTCTGAATAATTTGACTGTTGTGCCAAACAAAGATATTGCCGCCACACAAGAATATTTCCACACAATCGGCGGTCATCTCTATGAAGGCTCAGATATTTACAATGTCTTACAAAAACTTGACAAACAGAAACAATCGGCGACAGTATCCGACACATCAAAAAATATTGCTCATCAGCAATCTGCCGCCAAAATTACACATATTTCCGTTTTTTCAGGATTTAAGAAAAAAATTTCAGCGCTCAAAAACAAAGTTAAAACAGCTGCTGTAATCGCCGGCATTGGTATTATTGGTTTTGTAGGCTTTAAAACAGCTCACAAAACAACTACAACAAAACAAAACACAATTGCCATGCAACAAAATTTAACCGAAAAATCAAAGGTAAAAACCCCGACTGCACAGTTTATTGCGCAAAAACAAAAAAACAATATACAAGCAGACAAAAAATCATCAATTGATAAAATCTGGAAAAATTACTATGACAGCACTATTGAACTTTTGACCTCCAAAACTAAACGCGATATGCTGTATAAGCAAATTGAAAGCCAAATCGCTGCAGGTAATTTTTATTTACCGCAAAATATCAGCGTAGAAAAAGCTGCTTATGCAAAAGTAATATACGATAAATACAATCTGAAATCATCGTTAAACAAAGCTTTCAGCGCAAATCAAAAACTTTCCGAAAACGAGCAGAAAAATCTGGTTAATGATATTTTAGCCGTCGGCGACAAAGGTGTCGGAGCTAAAAAAATGGCTATGCGTCTGCATAAAGGAAAGCTATCCTCATTCAGTCACTACGACACAGCGGATAAAGCTCAAAAATCGCAGCATATCTCTGTTTTGTCGCAAATAAAAAAGATTAACTCTGGAAATTTGCACTAAAATTTAGACTTGACAAATAAACTTGTTTTATGTAAATTTCACATCGTTTATAAAGGAATGTAATGACTGCAAATTTTAGACATACGGCACTTATTTGCCGCAACCGCTTAATGCGACGATGACTCTGTTTTTTTAAATCAGAAATCCGCCGCATGGTTTGAACTGTTTCAAACCGGCTTTAAATAACAAAAAAATTTGAAAGCTGTTACAATGAACAAAAAACAATTAAGCGTAAAAAAATTAGATAAAAATAATTTGCAAGATGTCATGTCTTTGCAGCAAAAAATTATTGACGGTTTGCATCCCGATGAAAAACACTTTATTTTACACAGAACTGAAGAAGATTATTTAAAATCTTTAAACGGCGAAAGTTCTCATATGCTTGGAGTTTTTGACCAAGATACTTTGATTGCGCAAGTGGTCTATCACATGCCTGAAAATTCCGAACAGAGAGATATGCCGGAATTTAAGCCAAACACTCCCAACGAAGATTTGGTTATTTACGAGGCTATTTTGGTTGACCCTGCTTACAGAGGCTCCAGCCTGATGAAAAGAATGCTGAATTATATTGAGGCGCACGCTCTGGATAACGGCCGCAAACACTCAATTATTCAAATCGCCGTTGATAATCCGGCCAGTTGGATAAACGCCCTGCACCACGGTATGTCCATCACCAAAGTTGACCTGGACCCGTCCGACGGCGCCAAAGTAATTTATTTGGAAAAAAACATTCATCAACAAGAGCAAAAAACTCCTTTGTTACAAGACAACAACAAAACTTACACCATGTATTTGGGAGAGAATATTCATAAAAAAATTCCAAGCTTATTTATGAAAATGCAATACCTAATCAGCAAAGGCTATCACGGCGTAAGCCTGAACAAAGAAACGCAAAGTCTGGTTTGGCAAAAGCAAGAAAAAATCCGCACGCTAGACTATATGATACAGCAAAAGAAAAGCAGAGCCTTATAAGCCCTGCTTTTTTGTTCCTAAATAATACCATTCAGCGCCGATTTCTGCCGTATGGTTCGGCAGCAGAATATAGCCGTCAAACGGCGCGCACAATATTTCTCCATTGTCATAAGCGGCTATCGCCTGCCCTTTGCGCACCTTGTCCAAATGTTTATAATTTTGGCAAAGCTTTCCGGCTTGTTTTTTTATCACATAACTATGCATTTTTATATGAGTTTTCTGCGGTTTGTCAGTTACTACGCCATCCGTCATTTCATAAACTTTCAGCGCGCTGACAATGGCATTATAGGCGATATTTTCAGCCCCCGGCTCTTTGTGATATCCGCACTCCAGAGTGGTGCCGGTGTTGCCGCAAAAGTGAGCATACCCTTCGGTTGAAAAATCGGATATTTCTCCTTGCGCCGCATACATTGCCGGCCATCCTTCCAACACATAATCCACATCAAGCGCGTTTATCAGCGGCATGTTATATTCATCGGCATAGTCACAAAATGCAAACGGGACATCACCTTGACAATGAGTAGAATGCAAATCTAAAAGCATACGATTAGCTTTTATCAGCGGACAAATTTCATTTGCCAAACGCTGCTCGTAGCTTTGAGGATTTTCATGTATTTTCATTACCCGATTAAGATTTTCTTCAACCGACCTCACACCTTTTTTATATGCGTCAGGATTGCAAATAGGAACTATTGTTAATTTGCCATTTTTCAGTTTGATTTTACCTTGTTTTATTTCCGCAATAATTTTTAAACAAGCTTTTATTCCAGCGGTTTCGTTACCATGTATTCCGCCTAGAATCAATAAATGCAAACCATCATTTTGCCCATTAAACGCATATTTTTCAATCAAACTCATATTTTCCTCCATTTGCAAATAAAGTTTAATCACCGCTAAACAATTGTCAAGTTTTTCTTGCAGAGCCGCATTTATTCAGATACAATAGAAAAAAACAGGAGAACAATTATGTCATTATTTACTATAAAATCTAAGCTAGACAAATTGAAAATGGAAGCTTATCACGAAACAGACTTTAGCGAAAATCCCGGATATTTTGGTTCTATCGGAGGTTTTTTCCGTAGTATTGCAACTTCGCTGCGTTTTGTATTGACAGAAAAAGAGAATATTGTATTTGCGCTGCTGCAATGGGCGACTATTGCTTTGGTTTATTTTATTTGGGTGCAAGGCTTGTCATGGATACCTGAAGAAGTATGGAAAAATGACACAGAAAACACAGCCGCAAATTTAATTTTATTAGTTTGGTCGCTGGCCTGTGTGGGACTAGCCGCTTTTCCGCTGGGAATTTTAACAGCGTGCATGAATGCCTCCTGTCTTTTACGCTTTCAAAACAAGGAATCAACATTTACCGATTGTCTTAGAATTGCCTTCGGCCGAGCCGGAACTATATGGATTTTTTCATGGATAGACGGCTGGTGGACAGTAAAACGCATAATAGAGAGATTGCCTAAAAAGAACGACCGCACATCAAGAGCGGTAAAACTTGAAAGAGAGATAATTTATCAACTCTGGAAAATGATTAGTCTCGGCTTTATTCCGGCGCTTTTATACGGGCGCAGTTTTAAGGATGCCTGTAAAGATTCTCTTTTGCTGCTCAAAAAAAGATTCGTACCGCTGATTAAACTGCGTCTCGGCTATTCTTTTATGTGCTGGATAATTGGAATAGGCTGCTATGCAAGCGTAATTTTCTTTTTTGCTTTTATGGACAATAGGCCAGATGAATATGATATTTATTCGTGGTATTTTTATGCCGGATTTCCGCTAATCATAGCTCTATTGATTATTATGATTTTATTTCGCCCGCTATATATCATCTCGGCTTGCCGCATTTATGTCAATTATGCTTGTGATGAAGGAATAACGCCTGATATGCCGCAAAGAACCTCTGCTTTTACCAACATATTGGTTATATTTTTATGCCTTGCTGTCATTGTCGGTATAACATTATTGTTCCATCAGCAAATGGGAATAGATGATTTATTGGCCATAAAATAACAAAAAAACAGCGTTGCAAAAACGCTGTTTTTTTTGTTTGCACAACGGCATATTATATTATCACCATTGCATGCCATAAATAAAAATAGGAGCATGCACATCAACCCCAAAAGGATAAAACTGAGAATATGCTAATGCCGAAAACCATAAAGCCACACCGATTGTCAGCCAAAGTAAAATCAGCCAAAATATTATTTTCACTACCACCGGAACTTTATCTTTGTATACCACAAGATTATAAATTCCGGCAACCAAGCAAAAAACGGCAATTCCCCAAAAAATGATGTTAATTAACATATATCAAACAATTTAAAGTTAATAATAAAATTCATAATAAAAAACTAGATATATATTGACTTTTTTTTGACAAAAAGTCAATAACAAATATTATAAATATGCAAAATTTTAAAAAGTCCGACATACTGAAATCGGACTTTTTAAATAAGCTGTTTTTGATATTTAACAATACAAATCTACTGAGCATACGGATTATCGGATTTCCGCACAGTAATTCTAATCGGCACTCCGCCTAAATTAAATGTATCGCGCAGACTGTTGGTCAAATAACGCAAATATGAATCCGGCAAGCCTTCCGGATTGCTGGAAAAAATAAAGAATGAAGGCGGACGAGATTTAGCTTGTGTAATAAATTTAAGCTTTATGCGACGCTTATTTTTACCTAACGGCGCAGGATTTTGCTCTTGCACATCTGAAAACCATTTATTCAGCGGCGCAGTCGGAATACGTGTGTTCCAGCGCTCATAAACTTTCAGCACAGCGCTCATAAGCTTATCTAAGCCTTCTTTTTTAAGAGCCGAAATAGTAACTGTCGGCACACCGGCTACTTGGGTTAAAGAAGTCATAAGTTTATAATTAAGCTGTTCAATAGCTTCTTTACGATTAGCAATATCCCACTTATTAACAGCAATTACCAATGCCCTTCCTTCATCTATAACTCGTCTGGCAATTGTTAAATCCTGCTTTTCCAATACGGCATCGGCATCTAAAACAAGTACAACGACTTGCGCCATATCGGCCGCGTATTTAGTGCTTTCTACCGACATTTTTTCAAGCGAATTTTTAACCTTAGACTGACGGCGCAAACCAGCGGTATCAACCAAATTAAATTTGCGTCCTTTCCATTTCCAGCTTGTTGTAACGGCATCGCGCGTCATCCCTGCTTCCGGTCCAGTAAGCATGCGTTCATCATTCAATAGTGCATTTACCAGAGTAGATTTACCAACATTAGGACGTCCCACAAACGCCAGTTGTATCGGATGTTTAGCATTTTCTTCTGCAGAAAAATCTTCTGGAATTTGCCCCAAAGTTATAACCTTAGGCTCTGCCGCTTCTTTTTTATCTTTTTCATCTTTGGCTTCATGCAGACAAATATACAAATCTTCAAAACCTAAACCATGTTCCGCCGAAAAAGGAATGGGTTCACCCAACCCCAATTTATAGGCTTCATAAATTCCATCCTCATTCTTTTTTCCTTCGCATTTATTGGCAAGCAGTATCACGGGTTTATGCGTCTGCCGAACCAAATCTGCAAATTGTTCGTCGTATGGCTGCACTCCGGCTCTGGCATCAAACAAAAACAAACAAACATCTGCTTCGCTTATTGCCATTTGCGTCTGCTTCCACATACGGCTTTCCATATTATCTGTTGTAGAATATTCATAACCTGCCGTATCTATGAGCTGCAATTCTAAATCCTTAAATTTGGCGATTGCCATTTTTCGGTCACGCGTAACCCCCGGCATATCATGTACTATAGCCAGTTTTTTACCAACCAAGCGATTAAACAAAGTAGATTTTCCGACATTCGGACGTCCGATAATGGCAACAGAAAGCACTTTTTATCTCCTTATTTATAAGCAATCAAATCAGCATCAGCTGTTATAAAAAATACATAACCAGCGGCGGCAATAGGCGAAGAATTAAGTTTTTCTGCCAAATCGACCTTATTAAGCATTTTACCGGTTTGCGGCATATAGGCATAAACCGAACCATTAGACAAGGCAACAACCAATCTTCCGTCTAACATTATCGGATTAAAAATCATTACATCTGCAGGTTTTTCACCAAGATTAAGCGGCGCTGACCACAAAATATCGCCGTTTTCTTTATTTACTGCCAGCAAATCATTGGTATTTGAAACAACATACAGGGTATTACCCACCAAAAGCGGAGTATTTACACTACCGATTTCTTTTTCCCATTTACGGGTACCGCTACGCAAATCAATCGCCGTAAAAATATTAGCGTTTCCCACAGCATATACGGTTTCACCCTCAATAACAGGAGCAGCTTTTACAGTATCCAAAAATGTCGAGGAATATGCCTGCCGGTTAGAAATTAAGACATCTGACCATAACGGAGTTCCTAACAAAGCATTAAAAGCTTGGATTTCCCCATTAGAAAAACCGGTAACGACCATATCCAAGTCTGCAGAATAAGCAGCCGGAGCACCTCCGACTAAAGTTGTGTTTTCCAAAGAAATGTCATATTTCCATTGTTCTTCGCCATTTTTGGCGCTGAGTGCATAAAATTTATTATCTACACTTTGCACAAACACATTTCCGTTAGCCGCCATAGGCGCAATCCGCAGCGGCGTCTGCAAAGACTTATTCCATAAAACCTCACCTTTTTGTGCATTTACCGCATAAATAGTACCATAACCGGTTGTAGCATAAATAACACCATTATTGATTGCTATGCCGGCACCTTTTAGAGCCGTATCGTCAACATTGTCGTTTTTTGAACGAAGCTGTAATTCCCAGACCAAATCACCGCTTGCAATATCAAACGCGCTGAGCAATCCGTTAGCATCAAGAGTATAAACTTTGTTTTTTGCCGCCAACGGTTTGGATATCAAAAATTCACGTTTGGAACTGCCTCGGCCAAAACTTTTACTCCATTGTTTTTGAAAAGCCGTGCCTACCTTAAAATTATTCTGCACATGCTGAGCATTATAACCTTCTTGCTGCCAATCAGGATTCACCATTGCGGCCGGAATTGTAATTTTGTCTGCGGCAGAAGCTACATCAGGCTTAATTGCGGCCACAGGTTCCAGCACCGAAAGACGCTTTCCTTTTGGCAAAACTTTATCACTAGAACAAGCGCAAACAGCAAGAATTGCCGCTGCGCCCACAAAAATTTTTGTACTTTTGCTCAACATTTATTCACCCACCTAAAAATTATTCGGCATTATTTTCAGCAGAATTTAAGGATGCCAGCATTTCCTGAACTTTTGATTTGAAACTGTCCGGCAAATCTTTAACCGATAAGATTTTACCATAAATATCGCGGGCAGTTTGCAAATCGCCTTCACGAATAGCGGCCATAGCAAGCAAATCATTAGCCAGAGGCGTCCAAGAATTATTTGCTTCCAACACAGGCTTTAAATGCTCTGAAAGTTCTTGTCTTGACATACTGTCAACTTTATATGTTGCATATTTTATCAAAGCAATTTGCCGAACTTCGGAATTGACCTGAGTGTCTTTAGACAAAGCATCCAACATTGCCAAACCCTCATCATTTTTTTGTTGTTCCAGCAACAGATTTGCAATTTGCAAACGAGCGAAATCGCCATAAATACCATGGTCGTTTTGATTTATTTTCTGCAACGCAGCAATCATATCTTCCGGATTTTGCCGACGTGCAGAATCCATGTAGGCTTCGGTAGTTATCTGATTATGCTGTACGCGCCAATTTTTAATATGTTCAAAAGAAACAGCGCCGCACACGGCAATCACAACAACGGCAATAACTTCCAAACCATAGCGATTCCACAATTTTTTAAAATTATCGTTTTTAACTTCTTCACTTACTTCGTTAATAAAAGCATCGGTTAAATCCGGTCCTGTTTCAGCTTTAGCCGCAGTCTGATTAACATCTGCTTTTTTTTCAGCCTTAACCAACGTTTTTTTATCGGCTGCTGTTTTTCTAACTTTTTTTACTGTATTTGTCATAATTTTATCTCCGTAAAATCAAAATTTATACTATCAATAACAAATATTGCGGCATAAAGCAAATTATTTTATCAATCCTGTCTAACAATTTCACGAATAATATATCCGCGCACCCATTGCAAATCGCTGACAGGCATATTTTTTCCAAATACCATACTGCGGTCATGAGAAATAACCGACAAATAATAGCGGTCTGTTGTCGGATTATGTCCTACATCTACGGCCTCTATTTGATTTTTTGGTAAAAATTCCGCATCCATCCGTAAAAACATAATATTATGACCTAAAATAATATCGCGTTTAGTCACAATCAATACATCTTTACTGAAAATTGAAATAATTGAAAACAATACAACAGCTGAGCAGAACGCCAAAATGACACTATACCAAAAAACTCCGGCAAACGATATAACCGCCGCATAAAAATAAACAAGAGCCGAAACTGCCGCCAGCATAAACGCAGTTCCCAAACAAGCAAGCAAACTATAGGCATCAAAAAACAAATGCCGTTCCTTAACAATAATTTTGTTTTTTTTGACTTTGCATTTTACTGATTCCGGAGCGCTTTGTTCATCTTGATACAGAGTTTTGAGCTGCCATTTTTTAGACATATCTTTTAGTGTTTTTTTAAGCTCCCTATGATTGCGCGAAACCAATCCTTTATCCGTTAAAAACAACGCAGGCATTTTCAGTTTTGCGGCATAATATTCCCAAATTTTACGAATATTCCGTCCGCTTGTGCTGATATAAAGCGGGATTCGCTTGTTTTTATCCGCATGATATAATTCTATGATATAGCGATTGCGGTTGATTAGTCCAAACTGATAGTATTCAACCTTAAACAACACACCGAGATAGTTATATAAATCTTCGACTTCCACCTGTTTTTCACCAAACAAAGGCTTGTGAATAATTTTTATTTTACTGCCGTCAAAAAATATTTTTTTATAGCGCAGCATTCCCATCACCGACAAAGCGATTATAATCAATCCAAACAAAAAGACAAATATGTCAAACGAATATCGCAATGGTCCGACATCGGTATTGCCGCCTTGTTCTGGTAAATTAAAACTATAATTGACATCTGCAGGCTCAAAAAAATATGCAGCTGCCTCAAACAATCCCAATGCCGTAAAAACCAAACCGAATAAAATTCCCCAAGCGGCCAGTTTGCAAGGAATACGGTCTTTTTGCGAAGCCGGCAGTTTTTCAATATCAAACTTAAATTCATAGCTATAATGGTCTGGAGCAGTATAAGTCATTTTTTTCTCCCGTTATATTCAACGCTTGATTTTAGCGCATAAAAAAAATTTTTTCATCAATTATTTTAAAATAATCTTGGTTTTTATAATCTTTAAGGCTATTATAGGATAGATTTTATTAAAAATGGTGTAACAAATGCTAAGTTCAAGTATATTTTATTCAGGTTATAACATATTATTTGGCGTTCTGTCGCTGTTTATCGGTCTGGGTTCTACCTTTTTGGTACGCGGCTCAAAAGAATTTCGCGGATTGATGATGTTTCAGCTTGGAGGCCTCTGTATCGTATTTTTAACCTATCTTGCTCCCAATGAGCATATTTTATACAAAATAGGCTTGAATTATAATTTTGTTGCTTTTGCCCATATGATTTTAGCCTTGTTTACCTCGGTTATTTGGCTGAACGCCGCCACGGAACTGCACGACGAAAAACCGGCAAATCGAGAAATTCTGACATTTTATATTTCCGTATGTCTGACTATCGGTTTATTTTATTCGTTCATCGCCTACAGCCAAAGTTCGGTCAACATGCTTAATTCGGCCATATCTTTGCTCAGCCTGACTTTTTTTGGCATTGTCGTACTACACCGCTGCGTTTTCAGCTTTAATTTAGGAAACTTTTTATTATTCTGCTCGGTTTTCATGCTGTGGGGAAAATTACTGGTTTCGGCATATTTCTTCAAGTATAATTGGCTTAATTTGAACATTTTGACCTGGTTTTGGCTTTACATTTATGCTGCAGCAGTTATTTTCTTAAAACTGCATCTGCAACAGTTGGATTTGCAAAAATACCGAAACACGATTGACAAATTGAATTTTCAGATTACCGCCATGATAGATTCGTCTCCGTTTCCGATTATTATTTCTAAAATAACCGGCGACAAAATTCTGCTCATAAACAACAAAGCCGCAGAATTATTCGGTTTTACAAAAAAAGAATGCAATTACCTAAAAATAAAAGATTTTTTTGTCGATGAAAAAAATCGAGAAACTTTTTTCACCAAACTGGAAAAAGAGCATGAAGTGCAAGACTTTGACCTTATGGTCTGCAACATTATAAATTCAGCTCCGTTTTGGCTTTCGGTTTCGGCAAAAGCCATAGAATATAACAATGAAATGGCTTTATATATGGCGTTTCAAAACATAACACTCCGCAAAGCCCGTGAAACAACTTTGCAATTTCAGGCTGAACGAGACCCGCTTACTTTGGCTTGGAACCGCCGTTATTTTGAAAAATTAGTGCCTGAACGCATTAAAGAAGCCTTAAAAAAACAACAAAATTTCAGTCTGCTGATGATTGATGCCGATAAGTTCAAAAATGTAAATGATACATATGGCCATAAAACCGGCGATAAAGTTTTAACAGAATTGGTGGCCTGCTGTCAGAACGATTTGCGCGAAGATGACATAGTTTGCAGATTCGGCGGTGAAGAATTTGTAATTTATTTAGACAACACCAATACTCATTCTGCTCCGGTTGTGGCAGAACGCCTGCGCCAAAGCATTGCCAACATGGAAATAGAAAGCGAAGGCGGTGAAAAGTTTCACTTTACCGTCAGCATCGGCGTAGTTTCTTCCGAAAAAACGGTCAGTTTGGATGTTTTGCTGCGGCAGGTTGACGATGCCATGTATTTGGCTAAAAACAACGGCCGCAACCGCATAGAAGTTTATGACGAGCAAAAAGTAAAACAAACAATGAAAAAGAAATCATCAGGCAAAAGCAAAAATATTCATCCGGTTTTTCAAAATGAAGATACTGAAGAAATATCGCTTTTAGATAACTATGAAAATAAAATTTTATAAGGAAAAAAAGATGACTTGCCCATATCAGCAAATTTGCGGCGGCTGCCCCTATCGTGATTTATCCGCCCTCGATTATCAAAAACTCAAAACCGAGCAATTCCAAAGAACTATCGCCAAAATAGAACAAGACGATATAAAAATAGGGCAACCGATTTTTATAGCCGACGGAACACGCCGCCGCGCCGAACTCGCGTTTAAGCATAACCGCGGAAATTTGGCGTTTGGCTTTAATGAAAGCAAAAGCCATGAACTTATAAATATAGAAAACTGTCCGCTGTTAACCTATAAAATTAACAGTATCATTCCCCTGCTCCGCACTTTTTTAAATGAGTTTTGCAATATAAAAGTTTCTGAAAAACTCAAAAATAAAAAATTCCGCACTTATAATATCGGCTGCGGCGACATCTGCATTACCGAGGCCGTCAACGGAATTGACATATTGTTTGAAATTAACGAACCTCTTGGTTTGGAACACCGTATGCTTTTGTGTGATTTTGCCAACTCATCTGACGACATCGCGCGTGTTTCCTCCCAAGTCGGAACAGGAAAACCCGAAACAATTATAGAAAAAAATCGTCCTTATCTGAATATCGGTGGTTATCAGGTATTTATTCCGGCCGGAACATTTTTACAGGCATCAAATTCAGGCGAACAGGCTTTGATAAATTTGGTTCTAAAATATGTCGGAAATTCACAAGGAAATATTGCCGATTTATTTTGCGGTGTCGGCACCTTTTCATATCCTTTAGCTAAAAACCCTAAAAACAAAATCATATCAATTGATTCGTCCGAAGAACTATTGGAAGGATTTCAGAAGTCTGTAAACAGCAACACCATTCAAAACATTAAAATTTGTCGCAAAAATTTATTTAAATATCCTTTAGACGCCGAGGAACTGAAAAATTTTGATATTGTGCTGTTTGACCCTCCGCGTGCCGGAGCCGCCGCTCAGACTGCGCAGCTCTCTGCCATGCCTGAGGAAAACAAGCCGCAAAAAGTTATTGCCGTATCATGCAATCCGCATACATTTGTAAACGATGCAAACACATTGATTTCCGGAGGCTATCGTGTTATAGAAATTACATTGGTTGACCAATTTGTATATTCAACACATAGCGAATTAGTCGCTTTATTTGAAAAATTATAGGAGAAAAAAATGAATACAGAAAAGCATAAACTACAGCAAATGGCAAATGCCATTCGTTTTTTGAGCGCCGAAGCCATTGAAAAAGCAAAATCCGGTCATCCCGGAATGCCTTTAGGCATGGCAGACGTCGCCGCCGTTTTATTCGGCAGATATATAAAAATCAATCCGGCTGCTCCACGCTGGTTTGACCGCGACCGCTTTGTTTTGTCGGCAGGTCATGGCTCAATGCTTTTGTATTCGCTGTTTTATTTGCTAGGATACAACGACATCACTTTAGAAGACCTAAAAAACTTCCGTCAGCTAGGTTCCAAAACCGCCGGACATCCGGAATATGGTCATTTAGCCGGCATTGATATGACAACCGGACCTTTAGGACAAGGCATTTCCTCTGCTGTCGGCATGGCTCTGGCCGAGCGCCGCATCAATGCCAAATTCGGCGATGATTTGTGCAATCACTACACTTATGTTATATGCGGCGATGGCTGCTTGATGGAGGGTATTTCAGAAGAAGCTATTTCTTTAGCCGGTTTATGGAAATTAAACAAGCTTATTGTTTTTTGGGATAATAATAATATCACTATTGATGGCACGGTTGACAAATCTAATGGCACAAACCAAATCTCTCGTTTTCAGGCTGTCGGCTGGAACACAATCAGCATTAACGGAAATAATCATGAAGAAATATCCAATGCAATTGAACAAGCTCAAAAATCAGACAAACCGACTTTAATTGCCTGCAAAACAACAATCGGTTTCGGCGCGCCGCATAAACAAGGAACACCAAAAATTCATGGCTCTCCTCTGGGAGCGGAAGAATTAGAAGCAATGCGGCAAAATCTTGGCTGGACTGCTGCTCCGTTTGAAATTCCGACCGAAATTATTGCTGCATGGCGCGCTGCCGGTCAGCGTTCGGCGGCTCAATATGCCGAATGGCTGAAACTGTCTGAAACCAATCAAGAATTTAATGATTATATCAATAATAAACTTCCGAACGATTGGAATAAAGATTTAGACGAGCTGAAAAAGAAAACCATTAAAGAACAAACCGCTGTCGCCACCCGCAAGGCTTCGCAGCTTTGTTTAGAAAACATTATGGGACGCATTCCGCAAGTTATCGGCGGTTCTGCCGATTTAGCAGCTTCAAACCTGACTTTTGTTGAGGGAATGAAAACCATTAACGCCGCTGATTATGACGGAAACAATATCATGTATGGCATACGCGAACATGCTATGGGCGCCATCATGAACGGACTTGCTCTGCACGGCGGTGTTATTCCATACGGCGGAACATTTTTTGTTTTTTCTGACTATATGCGTCCGTCTATGCGTTTGGCTGCGTTGATGGGTTTGCGCGTAATTTATGTTTTGACCCACGACTCTATCGGCGTAGGCGAAGATGGTCCTACGCATCAGCCGATTGAACAGTTGGCTTCTTATCGAGCAATGCCAAACATTTATACATTCCGTCCGTGCGACGTTGTAGAAACAGCCGAAGCTTGGGAAATTGCCTTAGAGAGTGAAACAACACCAAGTATTCTCGCTCTATCACGTCAAAATGTTCCGACTTTGCGTGAAGATTCTACAGAAAATTTAAGCAAACGCGGTGGATATATAATTTCTAAGGCCGACCGAGAACCGCAAGCCACAATCATAGCTACAGGAACAGAAGTTTCGTTAGCCATTGAGGCTCAAAAACAGTTGAAAGAAAGCGGTATTGCCGTAAACGTGGTTTCTATGCCGTGCTGCGAACTGTTTGACCAACAGCCACAAGAATATAAACATTCTGTATTGGGCAATGCTCCGCGAATTGCGGTTGAAGCAGCCTCAGTTTATGGCTGGGAACGCTATACCGGAACAAGCGAAAATGTTGTTGGCTTAAACAGCTTTGGCACATCAGGCAAAGGTGATGAAGTTTACAAATATTTTGGCATAACAGCTGAAAATGTAGTAAAAAAGATTAGAGAACTGATTTAAAAATTCGCCTCATGAAAAAACACCCTTACTGCAATTCGGTTCGGGTGTTTTTTTTATACAAAGCTTAAAACTGTAAAATCAGTCCGCAGGCAAATGTACCGTTACAGTATTTACATGCTGTATCTATTTCCGTCAGCGTTATGTCTTTTACGCATTTCTTATTTTTACCATCGCAAAACGCATCGCCATATCTTACAATACCTCCGGTTAAAGTAACAGAATTTAAGACACCATGCAGGGGCTGTGCTAAATTTCTGTATAATTCAGAGCATAATTTAGAGGGGAAAGCCGCGGAAAAATATCCTCCCTCATCATTTTGTGAATAGCCGCCTAAATACATATCCATAACCAGCAAACCGGCGCGAGAATATAAATTTATATCGTTTCCATACGGGTCTTGCAGCGAAGCGTCAACAATAGTTCCTTTTACTTCTGAGGTCCAAGTCTGCGGTATTAAACTTGCGGCTTTGACCCAAGTTACCAGACCAATCGCTTTAGTGTTGTCTTGTGTCAAATTTCTAATATCATTTATATGTTCCAATAGTCCATATATCAAAAAACTATATTCATCCAACGCCTTATCTATTTTGAACTTTTCCATCGCTTTGGAATATCCGGCGATACCGCCCACGCTTAACACACCGACAATAGCCAACACGCCGAGCATTTCTATCATTGACCGCCCAGCAGAGCAAGCGTCATTGCGAGCAGAGCGAAGCAATCCAGAACCCTCGCCCCTGCTCTTTTCTTTAATCCTTTGAGGCGTATTAACCTCGTTATTGCGAGGAGTGTTACGACGAAGCAATCCATATTCCGCACCCCTGCTCTTTCCTTTGAAAAATTCTATACTCTTAAACATCTTATTCCTCCTCAATTGTGTAAAAAAAACGACCGTTATTTTTACACACTCAGAATAAGACGCTGATAATTCTCACAAAACCACAAAAAACATCGCAAATATAAAAAGTTATTGCAAATTTTGCCAACCTTTGCTAGACTACAAAAAATAGCCTAAAAACTGTCCATTTTAAACGGTCGTTTTTTTTACACATTTATTGATAAAAATAACCTTTGCTTACAAAAATTTTTACTTATGTTTTATACACATAATCAATACGTTATATACTAAAATAGTAAAATAATGAATTTTTTTTAAAAAAAAGCTTGCAATTATAAAAAATATATCATAAAAGAATAACGAAAAGTTTGAGAACAACGCTCGCTGCTTTGTTAAAGTACTTTTTGTTGGGGCGTTGCCAAGTGGTAAGGCATCGGCTTTTGGTGCCGACATTCGTTGGTTCGAATCCAGCCGCCCCAGCCACAACAAAGATAAGTCCTTGATATTCAAGGACTTTTTTGCGTTATAAAACGCATTTTTACGGCTATTTAGGGTGATACACCATCCTGATACACCAACGCCCTCGCCTCGTTTTCCTCAAATTTGGTCAGCATGACGAAGTTATCCACAGTTTAGGGAACAAATAAATGCTGATGAATCGCGTGCAACTTAGAAACAATACCTGGTATTTTAGAGCCAGAATACCGGCTCCGCTGCAATATCTAGCCCCGGTCAAATATTTCTTCCGCTCTCTGCACACCGGAAACCGCAAAGAAGCACTTGCCAAGAGCCTATCGTACAGTTATATACTGGACCTCGAAATTAAACTTTTGAGGAAACTGGATATGCTCATAAAAAGCGGCAAGATTGTTCTGGATAAAGACGACATCAACAAAATCATCAAATACAAACTGGACCAACTCACAGATGCTTTGTCCGATAACTATGACGATATTGTTGACGGAACTTTTGATAAAGACAGTATTTCGGTTTTCAAGGGCAACACCAGCGATGACGAACACGTGGCAAATTCTATGGAAAGCGTTTTCCGAGAATACATCACCGACCTGAAAGACAAGCCGGAAACTCATCACAGCGTGATAAAACAAATCAACCGCATAATAGACACAAATATGACGCTAATTCAAGAAGTTAAATCTGTAAAAACCTCACAGAAGACGCTATTTAACGCCCTTAAAGGAGTTGATAAGTACACCGCTGATATGATTGAGTGCGAACACGATGATAAAACAATGGACAAGTGGATTCATCCGATGGTGAACGCCTGCTTGAAATCTCTAAGCGGCAAAAATACAGAGTGTCTGTGGGATTTTTATATAAATTCCATAAAATCAGGTTATGTGCAAAAAAACGGCAAAATCGTCAATCTTTATGATTATATGGGAGAGCTTGCAGACGATGCGCTGTATTACCCGACAGATTTTTCCTTACTGACAGATTTCTTTATAAAAAATATGCCTGCTGATGACTATGATACTTGGATAAGCAGCTTTTCACAGATTTCATTAGACAACAATAAATGCAACAAATGTCATTATCATAAATATGGTTTGGCTGGCTTATATACCATCATGGAATCTGCATTTTACATCAATCAAAACGAAATATGGCTGGCGTTTATACATATAGATAATGACGATAAAAAGCAAAACTATATTGTAGTCTATGCTTTACCCGATAAAACAGAAAAAGACATTCCGCCGGAGTTTGACGAATGGTTGAACAGACTAAAAAAACATTATCCTGAAGGTATAAAGCTTAAATATTTTACTAATTCTGAACTTGTTGATTTGCCGTATTTTCTTTAATTATAAAATATGCAAAATCAAAATGTTGGAAGATGCGGAAGTGTGTAAAAATAATGGTCGTTTTTTTACACAATTGAGGAGGAATAAGATGTTTAAGAGTATAGAATTTTTCAAAAGAAAAAGCAGGGGAGCGGAGTATGGATTGCTTCGTCGTAACACCCCTCGCAATGACGTGTTTAATAATCCCCCTCACTCGGCGCTGTCGCGCCACTTTCTCCCACTGGAGGCGAGAGAATGCGGCCGCTCAATGATAGAAATGCTCGGCGTGCTGACAATAATTGCCGTGTTATCGATTGTTGTTCAAAAAGTAACTCGCCGGAAAAGTCTGCTGGTTACTTTTTATCAGCCGATATTCTATGCATTTTCTTTTTCATACAGCCGGCTGAAATAATATATTGTAATCAGTCCTAAAACCGTCAAGAATACTCCGGGCAGCGCCGAAAAAGAATTGGCATAGCCCATAGCTATCGGCAGTCCGCCGACATAAGCACCAACGGCGTTGCCTAAGTTAAACGCAACCTGCGCGCCTGAAGCTCCGAGAATCTCTCCGCCTTTTGCCGTGTCAATAATCAAATATTGTTCCGGTCCGGAAACGCCGAACAGTCCGAACACGCCTAAAAACATTACGGCTAAGGCTGGAATCTGACTAGGTGCCGAAAAAATCATGGACAGCGAGGCTGTAAACATGATGATAATCATAATGGCTGTGAGTTTTGTCGGCGATAAATAAAGTGAGAGTTTACCGCTGAATATATTGCCCAAAACCATGCCCAAACCGGCTACGGCCATTACCCAGGACATCTGAGCCGCCGAAAAACCGGTCTCATGCAGCATAATCGGGCTGATGTAGCTGTACCAGCAGAAGATTCCGCCGTTGCCGAGCATAATGGTTATCAGCAGCAGCCATGACAGAGGCTTTTTCAGAAAAGCAAACTGAGATTTTAAATCGGCAGATTGTTTGACTGAGACATTCGGCACCCATTTGTGGATGCAGTAAACTGTCCATAAGCCCCAGCCGACAACCATAGCAAACAGCATGTGCCATGACACAATGTGGGTTATGTAGGCAGCCAGCGGAATCCCCAGCAGATTGGCAACGGTCATTCCGGAAATCATAATCGCTACTGCCTGCACTTGTTTCTTTTTAGAAGCCAGACGTTTGGCAACAATACCAGCAACGCCGAAATAGCCGCCGTGCGGCAAGCCGGAAATAAACCGGGCTGCTATCATAAACCCGTAATTAGGCGCCACAGCCGCCAGCATATTGCCGAAACACATAATCAGCATCAGGGCAATCAGCAGCGATTTTAACGAATGTCCTTGCGCCAAAAAAGTAAGCATAATAGCCCCGAAACAAACACCCAAAGCATAGGCCGAAATAAAATGTCCGGCTTCCGGAACCGAAACCTGCAAGCCGGCGGCGGCAACCGATAAAATGCTCATCATACCGAATTCGGCCATTCCCAAACCAAATGTGCCAAAGGCTAAAACATATAAACTCCATTTTCGCATTTTTTATTTCTCCTTAAAAAATCTAATCGCTTGTTTTAGTGATATAAATTTAAATTTCAATAGTTTTTTTGCAAATACGTTATTTTTTAGCAATAAAGATTTGATAAGCCGAAGAATGGGTTTAGTATGCTTTCAAAATTAGTTCTGTAGTGAATCAGACAATAGCTGCTTTAGAACACTATCTTCCCATATACAATACTAAAGCGCAGTTGCCGGATTCGCATAATTTGCAAAAATTATAAGCCTCATCAAGAGAAATATTGCTAAAGCATTTTGAATTTTGGATGCAGTTGCTTTTGCCTCTGATAATGGCTTTGGTTGTTGGGTCGCCTAGCTCATTTTTTACATCATCATCTCTGAATTCCAATCTTCGAATGTTGTAATTTTCACTGTCAAACTTCGACACGATTTTTATAATATTTTGGCATTGAATTTTGGCAGGCAAGGTAATTCCAGAGGAATTTTTGGCGAGCCGCATAAAAAAATACATACCTTCGCAAGGCAGCTGCTCATGACCGCATAATCCGCCGTAATACACAAAACCATAATAATTTCCGAAAGTATCAACGGCAACTCGGTTATTTTGCAGAGTTATGCCGTCCGGCAGACGATTGAGCTGTTTTAGAAGATAAAGCCCGTCAAATATATTTGTTTGTTCTTTTCTAAAATCAGCCGCAAAATCATATTCCAAGTCTAGGACATTATATATCAAGCCGGTAACTTGTTCGATTTGCTTATTTTCTTTCCATTTTTGCATTGCTTTGGAATAACCGGCAATTCCGCCGACAGAGAGTACGGCGATAATTGCAAGAACTCCTAACATCTCTATCATAGAACGACCAGAGGAGACCTCGCCCCCTGCGGGAGATGGTGACGTCTTGGCATCGGGTGAGGAGTATACAAAAAATTTTTCAAAAATCTTATACATATTTCTAACTCCGTTTAATTTGTCATATAAAACAAAACCCGCCGTGGTAAAAGCGGGCGGATGTTAGTAAACCGTATAGCGACAAACGGCTCGGCTTATTCAGCTCATAGCCTTATTCAGCCGACATCCGTCCAACGGAAATCGGCATAACAAAATTTAAGTCGTTTATGCATAACGACTATCGCTAAAAGGGTTACTACGCCCTAGATAAGCTATTACTTATCTGATAAATATTTTAACTAAAGATTATCCGAAAGTAAAGACAATTTTATAACTATGTCATAGCAAAATAGAAATGTTACATTAGAGTGTTTTCAAAGAAGAAAAACCGATGAAAACAGATATAGAAACAAAGTATGAATACATAAAGCAATATGAACAAGGCTAGTTAAGTAAGTGAATTATTGGCAGAAAATGAAGGAATAATTATCAATCGCGAAACTTTAAGATTATGGATGAAAGAAAGTAACTTATTGATAAAGCAAAGAAAACGCAAACCATATCGTCAAAGAAGAGAAAGAAAAACAAGTTTTGGAGAAATGTTGCAAATAGATTGTTGTTTTGATTATTAGTTTGGACGAGAAAGTAAAAAAGCCTGTTTAATCAATTTGATAGATGATGCAACATCGTATAATTTATGCTATTTTGATGAACAAGAAACAATACGAGCAGCCACTATAGTTTTGTGGTAATGGATTAAAAAATGGGGTATTCCGCAATCAATTATTGATGACTATTCGTATGAGCTGACAACTCGTAAAGTAAATAATGATTGGACTGTAAAATACAAAGCTAATGTTGCATTTCTATTTTGCAGTTTTATGTAACATTTCTATTTTGGAATAACAGATAAAATATACGGAAGAAAAAGAATGTAAACTAAAAATAGAATAATAAATCAAAAATCTTGCTTTATTATTTTTTTAGCATATTATTTCCTTAGTTTTATTGAGGAAATATACTATGCTTTATGATAATTTTAATGAAATCGGAAAAAACAATATTACAGCAACAAGCTCCGATTTTATCAAGCTTATTGGTGAAAAAGGTATTAAAGACATTATATTGAGTGTATTATTAGGAGGTAATGTCCGTGATGTTACAGAATTTATCACTCAAAAGAGACTTGTAGTTTCATATGCGTCATTATTAGAACTTGTAATGAATATTCCTAAACTAAAAGAAAATGGAATTGACAGTTATTGTAATAATATTTGCTCTGAATTAATTAACACCCATAATAAAGGTGCCAAGCTTTTGAATTTATGGCTTTTAGGTCAAACATTAAAAGGTTTGGATAATATTGTTAGAGGTGAAGAAAATATTAAAATATATAAAGAAGCATATATTAAGTCATTAAAGGAAGTGATTGATGAACTTAAAAACACTTTCGGAGAACTAAGTGGATCATTAACTTTAAATGGCAAAGAAATAAATCTGAATTGGGATTTTTTAATATTATTATTTATTGCTTTAGGTTCACAAACACTTTCTATTCGAGGTTCTGCAAAATCAATGAATGGAAAACTTTTTGAAAAATTAGTTTTGGGAACTCTTTTTACTTTGTTAGGATTTACATATTATCAAACACCCCCATCTGTTTTAGATAAAAGAGATAGAATCTTCTGGCTTTCCAATATGGATGAAAATGAAAGGGAAACCGATGCAACTCTTGTTTACAATAGTATGGCAATTAGCATTGATATAGGTTTTATTGGAAAAGGAAACCCGGAAATAACATTGGATAAAGTATCTAGATATAATAAATACAAACAAATTGCGGGATTTAATCATACTATGTCTACAATCATAATTGTAGATACTGTTGGAGATAATAGTGATTTATTTAATAAGGCAAAACGGATTGAAGGTAAAGTATTGCAAATGAGACACAATGACTGGATTATTCAACTGGCAAATATAATTTGTGATGAATTTAAGATAAAACATTATCTACAAAATACGAAAATTGAAGATTTAAAAAGTGTACTAAAAGAAAAAATGTCTGAAATAGATATTTCACCTTTTGTTCTATAAAGTATCTTTATATTTTATTTCCAAATAATCATATAATTCTTCTGAAGATACTCCTCTTTTTAGTAAGCTATTTACGATAGAATGTACGGATTTTGTCTTAGAAGAATATTTAAGTTTAGAGTAGTCTTCATAATTAAAATCTACTTTATCAAAGAGTGATATTGAAGAACTATTTATATTTTTGATTGTTTCCTCGATATAAGTGTCATTAATTTCAATGCTATAAAATCTTCTTTTCAAGTCAAGAGCAGCCTTAGCCGTTGTACCAATTCCACCAAAAGGATCTAATATCACATCGTTTTTAAAAGAATAATATTGTATAACTTTTTTAGCTAATTCTTGAGGAAAAATAGCTGGATGTATTTTACTATGAGCTGGAGAAATATACCATATATTTGTTTTTTCGTAACCATCTGCAATTTTTGATTCTTGTATAATATTTTGATTTGGATGGTTCCTTATAAAATAATCTATTAATTTATTGCTCTTTTTTCTATAAACCATAACATATTCTGTAACAGGAACAGCCTTATATTGCATAGGATTTCTATCCGCTGAAAAACGACGTCCTCTTCCACAAGCCCAACCTGCACCTTCTGGTTTTTGCCAAATAATATCATCAACAAATTCAAATCCTTCTTCCATAAAAATTTGATGTAAATCAAATGGAACCGCTATTCTTGATGAAGCTTCGCTTCGCTTGGTCCTTTGTAACAAAACATGAGATGAATTTATAATAAAAAACTTACCATCTATTAAGACACGTTTACATTCACGAATCACATTTCGCATAAATGACAAATAATCATCATATGAACTATATTCAGAGTATTCCTTTTTAGCATTATAATAAGGCGGAGATGTGAAAATCATATCAATACATTGTGGTGGTAAATGTGCTAAAACAGCCTCAGCATTACCTTTTGCTATAGTATTCTTTAATGACGATATAATATAGTTATCTTTTACTTTATTGCATTTTGTACTTTTGCCTTCTGACTGAGACGCATCAACTATACGTTTTTTAATGTTTTCGGTCTTAGATGACAAATCAGTACATATTTTTGCAGTATATGCATCAATTATTAAATCTCCAACAGATTGGCTACCATATAAAAGAGGAACTTTCCACGTATTATTCCTATCATTTATTTCAGGTAATCCAAACCTAACTATCAGATTATCTATATTGGTAAGATACTTGGAAGCAATTTTTTTTGCTTCTTGTGCAGTTTCAACTAAATACCCTCTACGTGCAGCTACACTATATGCAGATATTTTCATCTTTATTATCCTTTGCATTTAAAAACGCATTTATACTATTATATTTATTATCAATAATCAATAGCATTAAGAGGCTATCCATAATAAACTTTATTATATATTTTCATCTTTACACCAATAAATATAAATGAAAAATATTATATTTAATTATGCAACCATTCACTAGGTATAAGTGCCTTGTTATTTTTAGACCAATCTTCTACTTCATAAACATTATCTAAATTTCCCCAAATTTTAGGATCAGCATGGTCTAATACTATTATTTGTAATTTTTCATTTAGTTCATTTGCAACCATGCCAAGTAACTCAAAAATCTTTTTAACACTTTCAACATCATCCATTTTTGTATTAAATGATTTTTTATTTTTAATTCCTTTTATTTCTTCATCATTATTAGGAATTTCTTGAGGGAAAAACGCTTGTGTAGGCTGGTCGAAGATAATAAAATTGAAACAACTACAACTATTTTCGATAAAATATTTATGAAAAGCCAATAAAACAGCTAAATGATATGCCAACCAATTAGAAGCACTACCTGTTTCTGACATATAGTAAGCGAAATCGTCACCTTCTTTCCATATTTTCACAGTTAAACTGTCTTTATCAAACTCTGATATATTTGAAAATTCCTCAAACCCAGGTAAATATTTCTTTGCATAATTAACAATCTTTCTCAAAACATAATTCTCATCTGCATCCTTATAAGGATATAGCTTAAGTTTTTCAGTCAGAACATCAATTTTATCTGTCAATTCTTTACTACTATTCCTATTAAAATCTAAAACTGCTTTAGCTTGACTAATTTCTGATAAAAACTCCTCAAATAAGTTACTGTCATTTTGTTTATTCAAACTTTTATATATTTTTAGCAACTGATTAATTTGTTGAGTTCTCTTTTCTATTTCTTTATCCAATTTTCGAACTTCTTCGACATATCGAGAGACACCTTTTTGATTTTGAAAATTTTTATTTTCTAATTCCTCTATACTATCACATAAGGTATTAACATCTTGTATTACACTTGTATCTTGTGGATAGAGTGTGCAGAACTCTCTAATAAACTTTGCAATACTTAATCTATAAACTTTTTCATTTTCTAACTTCAAGTTATTATGACATAAATCAATAATTTTCATTATACTCTTTTTAGTCATTTCATAATCTCTTAGTTCTGAATATAATGGTTGTAATTGATTGTTGATTGCTATAATTTGTTTTGAAAGTTGTTCATCACCCTCCACAGAAAAAGTCATATCTTTAATATTCTTTTTACTTATTTCTTCAAGTATCATTGTTAAACTTGTAGAATCATTAGGAATATTTTCACACTTAATAATACCATATTGATTTGCTTTATAAATTATGTCTCTAAATTGAAATAGTTTATCTTGAAAGAACATTTTATAGCTCTCATATTCTTTTTTTAAGCGTTCTAATTCTTTTACTAAATTTTCAGACATCATTCGATTATACATATTTTGGGGCGTTTCAATTCCTAGCGCCATCCCCAAAATTTTCTTTAACCTTTCTCTATAATCTGCAATTTCAGATTTATAAAATAAAGCATTAGCATTGGCTACTACTGACTGCGGCTGAAAATTAAAAGCAACTAAATCTCTAAAGCTTACTCTACTAGAAAACTTTCCCCTTTGTTCATCCTCAAAAAACGAGACATTCATTAAATTGTTAATATATTTTTTTAATTCCTCTTTATCTTGAAAATTTTCTTCTGGAATATCTGGTATTTTTACGTCTTCAGAACGTTCAATATACATCTTAAATTTTGTTCTTTGAAGATTCTTCCGTGCTAAAAGCATCTTCTCGTTATCGATTTTCAGTAACAAACCAAACCACTCTACATTATCTCTGATAGTTCCCATAGGTATTCTATTTTCACTTGAGCACAAGCAATAATCAATAATATGAATAATAGCAGATTTACCTGTTTGAGAAAGGCCGTGAATAACATTTACTCGTCCTTGTATAAATTCCAATTCCCTACGTTTTAATGACGTATTTTTAGGCCATAATATAATTTTTTCTATTTGAATATTCATTATAAATGTACCCCCACAAAAGATAAAAAACTAAATAAATCTGCATTAGCAAATAATTTTCCTAATTGTTCAGATGCTACTATTAAATTACTATTGTAGTTTGGTAAATTGTTTGTCTTCAATAGTATGTTATGTCCATCTATTCCAACCACCCCTAATCTTAGCGCAAAAATTAAGCTACACATTGAATATTCTTTATATCTATCAATCATATCTTGATAAGAACCGAAAGTTAACTTGTTTTCATTTATATCTTTTATCAGTGAATAAATTACCGTCTTCTTACCAATACAATTCCTATAATTACTATTTAAAATCATTGGTACGATGGCAAATATGTGAATAATATTAACCTTTCTATCAGTTTTGCTGTTTTTGTAGAAATATTCAGTAAATTTAGCTATAATATATGCACCAAGTGGTGCATTTTGAAAATCATTACAATATTTTGAATAAATGTTACTCGGAGTTTCCATTTAACAACTCCTTAAATTTAGGATGCCAACCTACATTATACTTCTCAATATCATCTGCCAGATAATTATGAACTCCTCTGGAAATACATACATCATCACCTTGAATAGTAACACCATTTATTTGAACTTTTTCTTTTAAAGATATGAAATACAACCTTTTACCAAATTGAACATCATCATTAATATTATCTATCTTTATATTTTCCTTATTCATTCGCCATAGAGAACATAAATTATTATACATGTTATCTATTTCTTTTGTGGTAATTTTTCCATCTTTTAAATCATAATTTTGTAAATATTGCCAAGACCAATAATCACATCTAGCTTCATTTATCATAACATCATCTAATTCCAATAATCTCAGTTGTTTTATAAATATCTGAGTTTCATCATTGATATTATATGATATTTGCTCTTTACGAGGGTAATTAATAACAATTTTATTCCCATTTAGTTTAGAAAGAGCAATTTGAAAATCATTATACGTTACTTCAATATTTTTTGTTTTTTTTGTTTCTTTGTTAACTGTTTTTTCTAAAAACCATCCTAATAATTGTTGTGCACAATTTTCAATATGTGATGAATTCATCTTATCTTTCAGAAATTTTTTTATCTCCTCTATACAATCAAGTTCCGCACTATTCTCTGGTTTAGATACTTCAAAGTACTGGAGAACAGCTATAATATCATTTTTATATTTTTCAAAATCAGAAACATATGCTAAATTTTTCTTTTGCCGCTTAATTCTAGCTAATATCTTATTATATACATTCTCACAGTCATTAAAGGCTTTTGCTACTGTTGCTGATTGGATAATATCATCAACATCATTCTTTAACAAAAGAGCTAATACACACTTTGTTCTATTGCTAAATTTATTTCTATCTTGCCGATATAAATTAACCCAGTTTAATATTGTATCTAAAAAATCATCAGATATTACTGTAACTTTTTTCTTATTTTTATCTTTCACTTGTTCTAAAACTAAATATCCATATTCATCATATACGCAAATATCATCATTATTTTCAAGATGAACAGTAGCTGTCTTTTTTACCAAATAAAACAGCCCTCTATACAATTGCTTTGCATAACCTAAAAAAGCATCTGGATTGTCTGAAGTCTTCTTTTTCATTGTTTAATTCCACAGATAAAGCCTCTTCACATTTAATTTTATATAATTATCCATGAAAAGCAAGCAATAATTGACTTTATTTCCCATTTTTTACCATACAGCCACATCGCAGAGATTTTACGACCAATTGCATATAAATTACGATTTCGCACTCAAAACCGATTAAATCAAAGTTTGCGTATTATCAATCTAAACATTTATTAAAATCCCAGTACGTCAGAAGAGCCAAGACCTTTTCTGTTGACTTTCCATTATCCGTTATAAACACAACTTCTAACCTTTTATTTTTATTAAAATTATTTTTAAACATCTCACCAACTTCATTTACAGTGATATTTCTTGACACAAACTTATATTCTATATCTGGATCATTGTATAAATTGCAAAATTCTATAAGGTCACATATTGTAATATTTTTTGTTTCTTCTACTATTTCTTCTTTGTGCTTATTGAAATATAACATCAGCGAATGAGATGAAAAAACACCTTCTATTCGCCCTTTTTCATTTATTATCGGAGTACAAGTATAGTTATTATCAAGCATCGTTTGTATAACAACATTTATTTTTTCATCTTTGTTAACTTTATATATTTTATCAGAAGATATTGCTATATCAATCGCTTTTAGTGGGTGCATAACTTTATTTACTTCTGATACGAAAGTACTATACAATTCATCAGTAAGATGGATAAATTTACCATTACGCGCATTATTTTGATGGGTTAGTAAATTCCGTAGTGATTTATAGAATTTCCATATATCCAATCTCTTTTTAATGAGTTCATCGTCTAAAATATCAAATTTATCAGTATTCTTATTTTTATTTCTAATAAAGGTCTCTATTTCTGTATATTTATTCAAAAAATCATCTATTACTGACATTTTATTACCTTTCAAATTTATAATTCAAAATACTTCTTCACGGCTTGTTCGAATTGCTCTAGGAACAGTTTTTTGAAGTATGATGCGTTGTTCTGCTCGTAAAACAGGATAATGCTTTTTTTATATTCCACTTCATCAACGCTACAATACGATAACGGACAGTAATCATTGGCAAGCAGCAATGCATTCCCCAATATGCGGGATGTCAGTTTGTTACCATATTCAAACGGCTGTATGTATGAAATCATCAAAACCGTGATTAACGCTTTCTCAAGTGGATTTTCGGTATTATTCACCAGGTTAACCAGTTGATTTAAGGCTTCTTTTATCTGAAATTCATTATCCAGCGGTTTATAGTCCGTTCCGACAATACCGACCAGAGTTTGTTGGACATCGTACGTTACACCTAAATCCTGCGCCAACAAACGATGCAATTCTTCAATCTTACAAACTGTCAGTTCCTTATAAACATTCAGGTTTTGCATTATATAATCGACGGTTGTCTTATAGTTGATAATCATTTGCGTTTTTTCTTTGATTTTACCGCTGACTGAAACATTTTCTTTAAGTAACCGCTCTGTATCAAGCAATGTATATGTGTTTCCTTCGATTTTAGATGACTTCCAAGCCAACTCAATTATCAAGCGTTCAATTTCTTTGCGTAAAATTGTTGGCGACATCTTGGCTCTGCTTGCAAGATATTGTTCGTTCAAAGCTCCATAAACTTGTTTTTCTTTTGGTGTTAGCAAGTTTGACAAGTAACTCATAATATCAAAATTGAAACGATTATTGCTAAGTTTTCGGTCATCGTTGGTAAAATAGCTCTCAACATCAACTTCTTCCAGCAACTTATTTTGAGCCGATATGTCATAAAGCGCTGCCCGTGTTGTTACTGTTCTTGCAATCAAGCCTTCATCAATCAATACATCTAAATCACGTAAAATCGTTACCTTTAAGTTTTTTTCAAACGTTTCAGAAACAGCATCTTGTATCTGTTCACGGTTAACCGCACCAGTCTGTTTGATATAGTTCAAAATCATTTTTTGTCGTTTGTTCAACACTGCTTTCACCTTAATTATTTCAATTTGTTACCTTAATTGTTTCAGAAATGCAACTATTATTTAAAAAATTTGAAACTATTATTTGCCTTGCGTTTTTTCGTCATACAATGCGGTAGTGCTGTTTTGTGCCATTTATCGTAAAAAATCAATTTCTGCACTCAAAACGCAGGAAAACGAAGGCAATCGACATATAAAACATTGCAAAATCATCTCACTACCATTTCAAGATTACCGCATAATTTTTGTTAAATAGAATTTACAATTTTTATATTTTATCAATTTTGTTAATCTAAATTAACGTTTTTTACCAACACTATTCCTCAATATCCCCCAAATACCCCAAAATACCTATTAACAAGGTGTTAGGAGCCATAAAGAATTTTGTAAATTGAAATATCCTTTCTTGGGTGAAAATTTGAAGAAAATTAAAGACCGCAAGGTTTCCCATCGCCCAGCTCAGCAAATCCGCCTTTCCAAAGAGACACCGATAGAACTTTGACTTTACCAAGAAAAAGTGAGGAGATATAGGAAAAAGAATGTAAGATAGCTATTTTGATATATTATCTACATTTATAACCTAACGCTAATCTATTGTATCCATTTCATCATCCGACACTTCTTGAACCTCTTTCATTAAAACTTCTAAGGTCTTGCCTTGATATTTCCATTTATCTATTCCCCAATAAGCACCAGATTTTGTACATCTACCCTTTCTTGTTTCTATTTCTCTAGTTAAAGGAGATAATCTCCATCGTTTATCTTCAAATTTTACTTCTTTTTCACCTATAACATCAGCTGTTATGCTATCATCATCAAAATATGTAATTTTCTTTCCAATTAAATTAGTAACAGCAAAAGAAAATCTCGAAGAATAAATTTTCTTCTCCATTGAATAGTTGTTAGTTTTTTTCAAATCCTCAGAAAGCGGAATAACTTTTTCTGTAATTAGTCCTATTAAATATTCAGCTCGTGCTCTTATTTGTTCTTCTCCCCAAGTATCATGATTTATTATTTCATCTTTTGCTATTTGCATTCCTGAATTGTTTTTGTATATATCTTTTTTACTGATAAAAGCACTATTTCCAAGTTCTTGATTATGCCTGATTAAAGTTAAATTACCTATGTTATTAATATAATTATCATATATTCTTTGATAATCTTCCCCTAGCATATTTTTCCAATTGTTATTTAACGTTTGCGGCATAATATGTTCTATTTGCAAGTTACCATCATTTTTAGGTCTACTTTTAGTTTTCACTTCTTCAATCAAACTAAGCATGAATTTGCATATTCTGAGGTTATAAAAATTGGCATCAGTACTAGCTAGATATGATTGTAATTCATTGTCGTTAGGTAATCTCAATGCATATGGTTGATTTGCTAATATATGCAACATCATATTTCTTTTATTATCGCCAGCAATTAATTCATCATAGTACTTAACTAACAGTGGTGCATTTTTATTTTCAGCTTGCGTTAAACGCAACATACGACGACGAGTAACATATACAAATACAGCATCTAAAATTGCCAAACAATCATCTGAATTCAACTGATGTTCATGTCTTAACTGTAGGATACCCAATATAAAAGAATAAAAGCCTGATGATTCAATGGTTCTTAAATCAGAAATCTTATCATCTATTCTTGTATCGCCACTTGTTTTATATCCAGCCAATATGGAATAGCTGTCAGAATAAGTAGCCAATTCCGCTATAAGATATTCTGTATCTTCATCTTCAAATAACTCCTTGAAATCACGATAAAGTGTTTTATAGTTGACTTCTGTTGCTTTTTTGTAACTTAATCCTGCTTTAAGTTGCATATAATCACGAATAAACGAAGATATAGTAAAACTATCATTATCCCCTACTAAGTTTTTTTCAATCTTCAACCAGTAATTATGGTATAAATCATCTTGCTTAGCCGCACTTTTACCTAAAAGTAAATAGTTTCTGACCAAATCTGCCAGAGATAGTGGCTTGCCTAAAGAGTTCATTGACTCAAAAATCTCTTGAGGCTTTTCCCATTTATTTCTTTCAGGTTCAAGTTGTATTGTAACTATATTAAAATCAGCCATCCCTTTGATGATTAAATCGTTTATAAATGATTGTTCTAGTTTTTCAAGTTTTGATTTAAAAAATGAATAGTTGGCATAAACACAAGATTCTTTATCTTCGTCATCAAGTTCTTCTGAAAGTACAAGTTTTTTATAAGCTATCCAATCATTTTCAACTTGTTTTAGCTTTATTTTATATTCAACATCATTGCTAGAAACATTATTATTTCTTAAATATTTACAATCAATAGTATTTTTTATAGTTTCATCGCTTATTACATCTCTTGCCGCAATTAAAAATAACATAGTAGTTGTCAATCGCTGTTGACCATCAACGAGGATATATCGACTAGGTTCTCCAAAAATATGAGACCTTTCTTCATAAAAAATTATTGTTCCAAAGAAGTGTTGGGCATTAGGGGTATTTGCTACTTTTTCTATATCTCTATAAAAAGTCTCACACATCTGCGTATCCCATTCATAATTTCTTTGATATGGAGGTATAAAGAATGTAACATCATTATTTGACAATAATGGAATAATTTTACTATCTCTACTTTGCATTTTACCTCCATATGAAATTATAGCAAGGATAGATTATGAATTAAATATATAAAAATCAATCTATTTTTCTCAAAATGTTAATAAATACACATTTTTTAACATTTTCTCGGAAAAGCCGAAAACTGAATAGTTTTGGAAATGGCCGATATACCTAAAATAAATTAAAACAGCCTATCTTCAAGAAAGGCTGTTTTGCGACAAAATGTGGTTATTTATTAGAAAATCTTACTGATTAAAAAGTGCCAACAGGCGACCATTTCTACAGGGCTGTCTTCCATTCCGTGAATTATGTAATCTCTGGTATTACCTCTCCTCCATACCAATCTTTATGAATTTTATCATCCTCAACAACTCCCAACCTTGTTCCGCCAATCCAGCTTTCATGTATTTCATTGTCTTCAACAACGCCCAGTTTTTCTCCGCCTATCCATTCTTTATGAATTTCGCCGTTTTCTATAACGCCAATTCTTGTTCCGCCAGACCAGCCTTCATGTATTTCGCCATTTTCGTAGTAATATTCCATTTTAATATCCTTTCATTAAGTGTTATCGAAAACATTTAAGCATGACAATACGTCAAATTATGACGGATTTTTTATAAATTCTTCAATTGCTTTTTTTATTTCCTCGGTTTTTTCCTCGTTTATATCATCTTTATATATCTTCATAATTTTATAGGCTGTAGATGCCCCCATCTTATTTTGATTTTTATAGTTTTTTATTTCAATTTGTTTTTGTAATTTACTCAAAATTCCCTGTCTTCTATATTCCTTAGTTTCTTCTTTTTTCCAATTATCCGAGTGGAAACGATAACTCAAGTTAATCCTTGATGTTTTTCCGTTATTAAAAAATAACTCTAACTGATTATATATACCAGCTTTGGTTTGTTTGTTATTAGCAAAATGTAATTGCATATTTTCTGGCAAATCTTTCCAATTGAAATGAGTTGCATAAAAACCACCGGCAGGATTAGGAACGTAGTTGTTTATATCACAATACCCATAGTCATTTTTACCATCGTTTTTATATATATTATATTTTTCAAATAAATCTTTAAGATACTTAAACCAATTAGATTTATCCCAAGTTGATAAATCATTTTCATTATAATTACAGTTATAGAAATTCTCTAAATAATCATAAAAACTTTGAAATATAAAATCATCACTATCCTTAATAAAATTCATCATATCATCTCGGTTTAGTGAATGATATTTAAAATCATCTTCTTGTTTCATTTTGTTTATGTTTGGTTTGTATTCATGTAAATAATCAGCGGTCTTCATATAACATGCAACAATTGTTTTAGGGCGTTTTTTATTGTTTAATTTGTCATCTTCCTGTAGAGTTTTTACATAGTGTAAAATTTGGTCATTATGCTCGTTTGTATAGGTTTTATCTTCAATAATTAAAAGATAATTTTCCGTTTCCACTAAAACGTCAATATTTTTATATTGAGTGTAAATTTTATTGACATCTTCATCAATTCCGCATTTACGAAGAAATTTTTTAGCACATTCATACTCAATCTTATCCTTATATTTATTCTTACCAAATTCTAGCAAATAGCATAAGAATGCATCTTGTGATAATTCGCTTGTAGCATATTTAAATATATTAGGCTCAATAGTCATTTTATTCATATTCAATCTCCTATAACTAATTTTCTATCAGTTTTATGCACCATTTATTAAATTTCTGTTATATAGCCTAAATACGACAGAATATGACAGAGGCACAATATAACCAATTACAAAAAAATGTATGCTTTGATTGTTAAACTTCCTTTGATTTAACTCCGTACCAACAACAAAAAAGCCTTGCATCAGCAAGGCTTTTTGAACAACAATTGGCGGAGAGGCAGAGATTGGCTGCGCTCCGCTGCGCCGCCCCTGCGCTCATTGCCTAAGGCAACCGGCATGCTTTAAGCCTGCCTTTCGCTTGTGGTCGAACTCCTCCTCCCAGAGTTCGGCATGACCTGCGGCTGATTTAACTCCGTGCTAACAACAAAAAAGCCTTGCATCAGCAAGGCTTTTTGAACAACAATTGGCGGAGAGGCAGAGATTCGAACTCTGGGAGGACTCGCATCCTCGACGGTTTTCAAGACCGCTGCATTAAACCACTCTGCCACCTCTCCAGTATCTGCATTGTTTTTCTGCTTTGAGCCGTTGCGAGGCATTTTCAAAACATCTAAACACAGCGTGGCAAATACAAGAGAGTTTGTGCCATATAATTATTTAAATGTCAATACATTTTTTGCATATTTATCCACAAAATATTTTTTTGCAAAATTTTTATTTTTGATGTAATATTTCCTCGTTGTTTATCTAAAAGGAAATAGATATGAAAAAGATTGCTTTGTTGTGCCTTTTGAGTCTTACCAGTTGTGAAACCTATGTACCGGCGCAAGATGTGTATTACACTTCCGCCACCAACGCGGTTTATACACCCCCTGCAACATATATTCAGCCCGCTGCCGAAACCACGGTTTATACGACAACTCAGCCGCAGACAATCTATATTACAGAGCAACCGGCAACTTCTGTGATTTATGTTGAAGAGCCTGTTTATTATCACCCTGCTCCAATACCCGCGCCGCGACCATATTTTCCGCATCATCATTTTGAGCCGACTCCGCCGCCACACTTCAGACCTGCTCCACCTCGTCCTCCATACCACCGCTAATTCTCAACGAACATATTGCGCCTCGTCCAAACGAATCAAACACTCTAGCGCATCGCCATAAGTCACAACCTCTTGCCGGCAATATATAATATTGTTCATCTCAGAAACCGTTGCTTTTTGTTCCGCGCACGATGTTAAGATAAGCACCTGAAATAGGCTTATGATAGCAATCATCTTTGTTTTGTTGAGCCTGATATTTAAGTTTGGCAATTTGCCGACCGGCATATTGTTGTTTAGCATTAAATTCCCCTATTTTTTTGATTAAATTATCTTGATTTTGTTGCAAAATTTTATTTTGCAGCCGCAGCTGCTGATTTTTTTCTTCAATCTGACGCAAAGAAAAATGCTGCCAGAAAGCATAACTTGCCAGCAGCATACATAATATTGCTGTATACTTCATATTTTCTCCGTTAGTTGGCTGAGATATAAATTCATGATATAAAAAAGAGTGTTTCAGTTTTTGAAGACACTCCTACATCATGTTGTTATTAAACATATCTGGGTAACATATGTCAAATATTTAAAAAAATATCAAGTTAAATCAATGTGATAAATTATATGATTTTTTACTTTACATTTTTAGAAAATGAATCTATATTTTAATTGTCTTATTATTTTTATGCTAATTTTTATAAATTATAAAAAGACAAAGAGTTAATTCACATGTTTAACAATTTAAATCTTACAGTTATGAAAACGTTAGTTTTTATCGAGAAAATCGAATTTTAACAGTGTGTACATCTTTTATTGTTTAACAATTTAAAATTTTACGATTATGAGAACAGTAATTTTTATCAATGAAGTTGATGAGTAGTTTTTAGATGCTCCGCTTTTTTTATTGTTTAACAATTTAAAATTTTACGACTATGTTGATTACGATTGTTGTAAACGGTGTGTTGATTTTTGCACTGTAAACGGTATTTGATTTTTATCAAATTTTTTGGTTTGAATTGAACTCAGACTTATGTCTTATAATAAAAAAAACAGCACATTGGTTTTGTTTACCATGTGCTGTTTTTTTATTGTTTTAGCAATTATTCCGCTTTTGAATTTTCAGCAAAGTGAAAACCGCGCAGCAATTCGCCTATGGTCATAAGCTTTTTGCCCTGCCGCTGGATTTGCGTGATATTCAAGGCACCGTCAGCGCATGCAATCAGCAAACTGTTATTATCTTGAATAATTGTTCCGGCAGAAGCATATTTTTCCACCTTATGCGCTTCCAAAACCTTAAATCTTTCTCCGGAATATTCAAAAAACATCGCCGGATACGGATTAAACGCGCGAATCTTGCGGCACAAAACTTCAGCTTTCTGATTAAAATCCAGTTTGCATTCCGCTTTATCTATTTTTGCGGCATAGCACGCTCCATCCTGAGGTTGCGGCTGAGGAACAAAACTTTTGATATCCGCCAAAACACGAGAAATCAAATCTGCGCCCTGCAAAGCCAGCTTATCATGCAATTCGCCTCCGGTTGTTGTTGATGATATTTCAACCTCGCCTTTCAGCAACATATCCCCTGTGTCCAATCCCTCGGCAACCTGCATAATGGTTACTCCGCTTTTAGCATCACCGGCCTCGACAGCACGCTGTATCGGAGCAGCTCCGCGCCATCTCGGAAGCAGGGACGCATGCAGATTCAAACATCCAAACGGATACGCCTCTAATATTGGCAGTGGAAGAAGCAAACCATACGCTGCAACCACCGCAATATCGGCTTTCAGCTCCGTAAATTTACGCTGTTCTTCTGAATTGCGCAATGTTTTAGGGGTACGTACTTCAATGCCGTTAGCCTCAGCCACCAGATGCACAGGTGTTTTATTCAGTTTATTTCCACGTCCCGAAAATTTTGGCTCTCGGGTATATACGCAAACAACATCATGCTCTTTTATCAGTCTTTCAAGAGCCGGCACGGCAAAGTCCGGCGTCCCCATAAACACCACTTTCATCAGTCGTTAATTCCCATACGTCCGTAGTTTACTTCCACTTTATAATCTTTAGCATATCCGCGCAGCATAGCATCAGACAATTCCTTAGTCATTTCAGCCTGTAAAGCCTGTTTTAAAAAGTCTTTATCCTCTTTTGTCAGAGATTTTGAATCGTCATAAACTTCATTAGTTTCGGCAATAACAAAATCATCTCCGCGCTGCAATACCTTAGCTTCATTTTTGTCGGCAGAAAACAGTATTTTCATTTCATCAAAATTCAGGTCGGCAAAAGTTTCTCCGCGAGTAATAGGCATAGTTTTCATAACCGAAAGATTATAGCGTTTTGCAACTTCGTTAATAGAATCTCCGGCTTCCAAATCATGATTGATATTGTCAGACAATTCCTGAGTTACCGAAACTTTTTCGCTGTCTTTCCATAATTTGGTTATTTTTGCGATTACTTCATTTTCAGGCTGAATATAGGATTCGTGAATTTTTTCAACTTCCACGGCAAGCAGACCATCATCGCCTTCAATAGTCTGGCTAACCTCACCGGCATTATATGAAAAAGCGGCATCCAGAACATCTTTATTTTTAAGCAATTCTACGGTATCTGCTTTTACCGCATCGGAATTTCCGTCTTCAGACAAATTTTTTACATCAATCAGACTTGTTCCAAAAGTTTCGGCAATCTCTTTTAGAGAAGTTCCGGCACCGAGTTTATCTTCCAATTCCGTCATCAATTCATAGCTGCCGTCATAAGCGCGTTCTTCCTGAATAATTTTCTTAATCTGAGCCTCGGATTGAGTGCGCGGCATAATTTTTTCAGGAACAATTTCCGTTACTTTCAAAATTTGCCAACTACCGTTAATTTTTTCCGGTTTAGACGTTTGTCCCTTTGCCAAAGAAAATACAACATCTGCCAACTCATCCGATAAATCTGATTTAGCAACTGCACCAAAATCAGTATCTTCCGAACTCTGTCCGTTTTCTTTAGCAACAGCCATAAAATCTTTAGCTGCCAGCTCGGATTCGGCTTTTTTTGCATCTTCTTCATTTTCAAAGACCAGCTGTAAAACATGACGTTTTTCAGGCTGTTCAAAATCCTCTATATGTTCTTTATAATAAGTATTTATTTCATCTTCTGAAACAGTTATGCTTTTTTCAATGGTTTCCAAAGGTAAAAACAGAATTTTCACATCTCTTTTTTCAGGAATACGAAATTCCTCATTAAAATCTTCATAATATTGGTCAAGTTCTTCTCTGCTTGGCTGACGCTCTATTTTTGCCTCATTTGCAACAAGTTTGATATATTTAAATGTCCGGCGCTGTCCCAAAACCTTTTGCATTTGACTCTGTAAAATTTGCGGAACATTAAAACCGGCCACCTGAGTTTCAATCAAAATTTTGCGGCCGACATTGCGTTTTATTTCTGCAACCAAATCTTGTTCAGACAAATTGCTATTTTTTAAATACCACTTATACAATTCACGGTCAAATTTGCCATTGTTCAAAAATTGCGGTGAAACCTGAATAATTTGACTTATCAGACTGTCAGAAACATCAACATTATATTTTTTCATAGTATTTTCCAACAACAGGTCATCCAATTTCATTTTAGCTAATTCCGCAGAAATTTCAGCTTTACGAGCCTCTGCTTCTTCGGGGTTCATGGCATCTGCGTCTTTTAGCTTAGCCAATTCTTTTTGCAGCAGATAATTAAATTCACTTTGGCTGATTTCAAAATTATCAACCTTAATCACAGGTTTATTGCTATTTGCGGAGTTGATATAACCCGAAACTCCGAACAAAGACATAAAACTCAACGCTGTTATCGTCAAAATTATTTTCGTAAACAGACTGTTGTGCATTTTTGAAAACGTACTAATCATTTTTTTTCCTATAAAAAAGTTAAGTTTTCGCTCATTATAAGTAAATAAAATATTTATGCAATTTTTAAAATTAAATTATGCAACATAATAAAATAGTGTCTAATTTGCTTTTTTTACTGGAAAAAAATTTTTTACTGTGATACAAAATGTCCAGTTTTAAACAAATTTTGTTATAAGGATAAAAAAATGGCCAGAAAAAAACTGATTGCCGGCAACTGGAAAATGAACTGCCTTTTAGAAGAAGGCACACAGCTTGCCAAAGACATTGCCGCACAAGTTAAAGAAAACAAGTTTGATTGCGACTTTTTGATTTGCCCTCCGTTTACATTGTTGGGTTTTATAAAAAAATGCCTGCGCGGAACTAAAATCGCTTTAGGCGCACAAGATGTTCATTTTGCCGAAAAAGGCGCTCACACAGGCGATATCAGTCCGCTTATGCTGGCAGATTTAGGTTGCTCTTATGCCATTATCGGTCACTCTGAAAGACGCGTTGACCATTTTGAATCTAATGAACTTATCAATAAAAAAGCCGTAGCTGCACACGCTGCAGGCTTAAATGTGGTTATTTGCATCGGCGAAACAGGCGAAGAACGTGACGAAGGCAAAACAATCAAAGTTTGTCAGGATGAAATTTTCGGCTCTGTTCCGGATAATGTAAATGCTAAAAACACCATAATTGCTTATGAACCGATTTGGGCAATCGGCACCGGCAAAACTCCGACAGCCGCCGATGTTGAAGAAGTTCACGCTGCTATCCGCAAAGCTCTGGCTAAAAAACTTGGTAAAGCCACTGCCAATAAAATGCGCATTTTGTACGGCGGCTCGGTTAAACCGTCTAACGCAGCCGAACTACTGGCTTTGCCTGATGTTGACGGAGCTTTAATCGGCGGCGCCAGCCTAAAAGCCGAAGATTTCATTAACATTGCTAAAAACGCTTGTTCAAAATAATGATGAAAGGATAAAAAATGGGTTCTGTTTTATTAGTTTTACAGTTAGTTGTTGCCATTTTTTTGGTGGTAGTTATTTTAATGCAGCGTTCCAATGGCGGCGCTTTAAGCGGCTTAGGCGGAGATAATGGCGTAGGCAGCATTTTAAGCGCTCGCGGCAAAGGTAATATTTTAACACGCATTACCGCAATTCTAGCTACATTGTTTTTTGTTTTAAGCATGGCTTTGTCTATTTATTACAGCCGCATGGAAGTTAAATCAACGTCCATTTTGGATAAAACTTCTATGGTTCAGACAAAGCAATCTTCTGCAGCTGAAGAAAATCCGGCTCCGGCAGAAAAAGAACAAAGTGAACCTGAAGTTCCTGTAGCTGAGTAGCTTTAATGAACACACAACACAACATAAGGCACTTTAATCCCATAAAGTGCCTTTGTCGCTTTTTTATAAAACAAATTTATTTACTAACCACTTGTAAGGAATAAATAATGTCTGATATAAAAATCAACCCAAAAACAAAATTCATCTTTATAACCGGAGGCGTTGTTTCGTCTTTAGGCAAAGGATTGGCTTCGGCTTCTTTGGCAGCCATTCTGCAAGCACGCGGCTATAAAGTAAGAATGCGTAAACTTGACCCATATTTAAACGTTGACCCCGGAACAATGAATCCTTGCCAGCACGGAGAAGTTTTTGTAACCGACGATGGTACCGAAGCAGATTTGGATTTAGGTCACTATGAGCGTTTTTCCGGTGTTCCTGCAAAACGTACAGATAGCATAACTACCGGAAAAATTTATCAGCGTGTTATAGAAAAAGAGCGTCATGGTTTTTATCTTGGCTCTACAATTCAGGTAATTCCCCATGTTACTAACGAAATTAAAGAATTTATATTATCAGACATCAGCGATGAAGATTTTGTATTGTGCGAAATTGGCGGCACAGTCGGCGACATAGAGGGACAGCCGTATTTAGAGACTATTCGTCAGGTTGCCTACGAGCTGGGACGCGACCGCACCATGTTTATACACGTAACTTTGCTTCCGTTTATCCCAACAGCGGGAGAACTGAAAACAAAACCGACGCAGCACTCTGTTAAACAGTTGCAGGAATATGGTATTCAGCCGGACATGATTTTGTGCCGAACACAAATGGCTATTCCCGAAAATGAAAAACGTAAATTGGCTTTATTCTGCAACATAAAAGAAGAAAACGTTATCACCGCAATGGATGCGGCAAGCATTTATCAAGTTCCGCTCGCCTACTCTGCCGAAGGAATTGACCGCCAAGTTTGCAAACACTTTGGACTGCCCTATGACAAACCGGCAGATTTGAGCAAGTGGCAACATATTGTTGACATTCTCAAGGCGCCAGAAGGAGAAGTTCGCATTGCTGTTGTCGGCAAATATATGATGCTGCTTGAGGCTTACAAATCTCTGCACGAGGCTCTTATTCACGGCGGCATTGCCAATAAATACAAAGTAAAAATAAAATGGGTGGACTCAGAAGAACTGGAGAAAAAATCTCCGTCAGAAATCTTAAACGATGTAAGCGCCGTATTAGTTCCGGGCGGTTTTGGTCTGCGCGGCACTCAAGGAATGATTAACGCCATCCAATATGCCCGAGAACACAATTTACCATTTTTAGGAATTTGTTTTGGCATGCAGATGTCTGTTATTGAAACAATGCGCAATCTGTGCGGCATAAAAAACGCCAACACCACAGAATTAGACGAACATTGTGAACCTGTTATAGGTTTGATGACCGAATGGAATAAAGACGGTGCCAAACAAATTCGTCATAAAGATGGTGATTTAGGCGGCACAATGCGATTGGGCGCATACGACTGTATTTTAGCTCCAAATTCTAAAGCCGCACAAATTTATGGCGCAACAAAAATTTCAGAACGCCACCGCCATCGTTATGAAGTAAACATAAAATACAAAGACATGTTGCAAAAAGCCGGTATGTCAATTGTCGGCACCTCACCGGACGGTCTGTTGCCTGAAATTGTAGAACGCCCCGACCACCCGTGGTTTATCGGCGTGCAATTTCATCCTGAATTAAAATCAAGACCATTTGCGCCGCATCCGCTGTTTGTATCATTTATTAAGGCGGCAATTGATAATTATCGTTTGGTTTAATTCACCCCAAAAACAGGCTCTAATCTAAAAAATTTGAGCCTGTTTTTACATAAATACTAAAGATTTTTTTGGATATTATCAGCTATAGCCATTTATAAATAGCAAAGTTGAGACTTTTAGTAAATCCACTAGAATTTTATCATATTAAGTAACGGACAGTATCATCCGGTCTATAAAAGTGTTGCGGCTGACCCCGAAGGTTTTGGCAAGCTGAGATTTTGACAGTCCCTTGTCAAACAATTCCTTAAATTTTTTGGCGTTTTTGCTTAGCTTGAGTTTTTTTGATTCAGATGTAAACGGACGGCCGAGTTTTTTCCCGCTTGCTTTGATGTTTGCTAAGCTGGATTTTATACGCTGAGAGATTAAATTGCGCTCTATTTCGGCGGCTAAACCAAAGGCAAAAGCCAATACTTTGCTTTGAATATCATTGCCTAAGCGGTAGTTTTCTTTAATTGCCCAGACCTGACAATTTTTGTTCAGGCAAGTTTCCAAAATTTTCATAACTTCAAGCAAAGAACGCCCTAAACGAGATATTTCGCAGGTAATCGGACATTTTGAAAAGAATAACAATAGATACGCCATTGTTTCGGTTGTTGACAGTCCCGATAAGGATATAATATCTAAAAAAGCTAAAAAAGATTCAAACAATATGGCCTCAGCTTTGATTGAAGCCATTGCTAAAAATAAGTAACAAAAGGCAATAATTTTATATAAAATACAAATTATGCTGGATGTTAAGTTGTTCATATAATTCTTTAAGTTTACTAAACCGCAGTTTTTCTTCTAAAAGATAACATCTTGATTTATAAAGAAAAAATATCTGAAGTATGCTTAAACTAAAATGGTACAAGCGGGCGGACTCGAACCGCCTTTTTAATATTTTATTGATTTTACATCATTTTGCATTTTAAGATGTTGCGATTTCGGAGCAAATGCAGCACACTTTGTAGCACAGTTTGTATCACACTTAAACTATATATTTTATAATACAAAAATTCCTATAAAATCAATTTACATTTGTCTTATAGTCATCACAAAATTTAAACACCCCAATATAATATAAACATGGAAGAAATTAGCCATTTTCTTATTATTTTATTACTTTCCAAGTATCATCCATTATAGTATATCAATAATCATAATTTGACGATTTTATAAACAATATTATATTATATGTTTATCCGATAATGGTATAATTTTTGCTATAAATTTATAATATTTTCTGTGATACGCATGTTCAGATACGCTTATCAATAATATAGCATTTTTAATATTTTCCTCTTTATTAAAATAGATTGGATCTGTAATAGCAAATTCTTTACATTTTACTGAATTGTAGATAAAGCTACATTTCGTTTTTGTTTTTCCTTCAGGAGTTTGCATCTGAAAGAGAGTTAGATCACTTACTTTAGCAACCATTATAGATCCTACTAATGTTTGCTTCTTATCTTCGTAAATTAAACAAAAAGGAGGATTTAGTAATGATCCATTATTTAACTTTGAATAAAGATTTAATAAATTATTTTCAGTTTCATGAGAAATTTTTCTTATAATTTTCTTTAGAATTAAGTTTTCTTTTTGCAATATTAAAGGAGCATCAACAACTACTACTTCTATTACATCCAATATTTCTATTTCATTATTATCAATGATAAACTCCCATTTATTAATTTTATCTCCCGCAGCATTTGAAACTAAGCGAACTAGTATATTTTTTTCTACATCTATACCAGCAACACAATATCCCATATCTTTTGCTGATTTTGATAAAACTAAAAATTTTATAGTTCTATAATTGGAATCATTATCTTTTGTCACCTCAATTTTTTTATTTGAAGATTTTGCTTCAATACTATTAGTCTTATCACTTTTAAATAAAGATACTAAAATCAAAATACCTATAATACTAAAGATGACAGACATTATTAATTTCCTCTGGTAATTTATTTTTTAAATATTCAGCAAGTAATCGTCTATGGCAATTATCAGGTTTAACTTCGCTACAAAGCAAACAAATATTCTGTGAATTTTTAGGTAAAAATTTAATAAAATCTTTTTCCACATGACGCTTAGATATTAAATCTAAGTATTTTATTTCATAGTCATTCCAAGATATTTTACCTTTCTTATAACCATCAAGAATATCTTTTGTTGGTGCAAGCATAGTAGAATGTCTATATTCTATATTAAGTATTTCTTTTAAAAAATATTTCAAATCTAGTGATTTAGTATAGCCTGCTAATTGAGACACATTATTCAATCTAACATCTACTAAACAATCTATCTTAGCATTTTTCAATATTGTAAAAAATTGTTCCGCTGTCTTTTGAGTAAATCCTATTGTATATATATTAATCATATTTTTGATCTCCTCTATATCCTATTTCTTGATTCTTTCTTTTATAGGCCTCAAGAATCTGTTCCTTTACACTAACTAGGAAACTCGGCTGTATCTTATAAAAATCTAAAAGACGTTTTTCTAAATCTTCTTGGCTTTCTGTTTTACAGCTAGATAAAATATGATGTACTATAAAACCTCTATTGTATAATTCCCTAGCAACCATTATTGCTCTATGGCAATTTATAGGATCTTTTTCAGCGCACATTAAGGCAAAATTATAATTTAATTCGATTCCCTTTTTTATTTTATTTACACCTTCGTTAAATTCAGGACTTTGCGTAAATTTAAAAAAATCTAAATAACCTTCAGAAGTGTAATAAATTTTATTTTCTTGTCTTGCACCAAATTCTTTAGCATAATTTCTATAAATTATATTATTTTTTTTCAATAAAGGTTCTAGATTGTTTCGTGAATAAATCTTATAATATTCTGATGCAACTGGATAACTTCTCACATCAATAATACAAGAAATATTATAATCTTTCAAAACTTTGATAAACATATGCTCATCAAATGCCGTATATCCTATTGTGTAAATTTCATACTTCATCATAATTCATAGTTATCATCTAATTTGATATATAAGTCAAATAAAAACTGTATTTAAATATTTGAACCCGTCACCCACATATCTGCAAAATTAAATAAAATTTATGTAATTTTAATTTTTTATACTATATTATAATTAGCAATAGTTTAAGAGGTTAATTTATGAATCAAAATCCATTTAAAGAATATGCTCGTCAAGTAGAACCAAACATAAGAGAAAAAAGTTATGCCTGGCAAACTGCCATAGGATTACAAGATGTAGATGGATTAAAAACCTCTAAATATCTTATTGATACAGCCATTAAGAATATTGAAGGTGATATTACTATTGATGAAGCCCAAAATCTTCTTAATAGCTATTATGAAGAAAATAATCAAATAGATGATAAAAACCGTACGGAAGAAGCCGATAAAGTTTCCGTTAGAATTGCCAAAATATTATCAGAAAGGGCCTTTACTTTATCTACAAATGAATACATTTCAATTCATAAAAAATTATTTGATAGTATTTTCCCTCATGCTGGTATTTTGCGTGATTATAATATTACCAAAAAAGAATGGATTTTAAATGGTGAAACTGTAATTTATGGATCTGCAACTGAATTGAAAGCAACTCTGGACTACGATATTTCCAAAGAAAAAAAGTTTAGCTATAAAAATTTATCATCTCAAGAAATTATACATCATTTAGCATTATTTATTTCCGATTTATGGCAAATACACGCTTTTAGTGAAGGAAATACCAGAACATCTGCCGTATTTTTTATCAAATATTTGAGAACCTTAGGTTATAATGTTACTAATGATATATTTGCTGAAAATTCTTGGTATTTTAGAAATGCATTAGTTCGAGCTAATTATACGGATTTAAAGAATAATGTCCATTCAACTACAGAATATTTAGAGCTATTTTTAGAAAATTTGCTACTAAATGAAAATCATAAATTATCTAATCAATCAATGCATATTGGCAATATACCGCATAAAAAAGTAGACATTGATAATACAAAAGTAGACATTCAAACAGAAAAAGTAGACATTGAAAATATATGTAAATGCAAAATATCTAATATTTCCGCAAAATCACTGCAACATATATTAAAACTATATGATAAATATGGTAATACTCAGTATTTTGGCCGTTCAGATATTATTGAAATTATTAACATAAAACCAGCAATGGCATCAAGATTAATCAATTTACTATTAACTAACCAAATAATTAAACCTATACAAGGAAAAGGTAAAGGCAAATATCAATTTTCTATTTGATTGTAATATTGGAATGAAGCAGAACTCCTCAGCCAGCATCGCAGTCATCTCTATTTTATTTATATAAGAAAATTATATAAATAATATCAATAATAACTGCACACATATATGAGCAGAAATTTTCGACTGAATTTTGGATTAACCTAACTAAATGAAAGGGCGGAAAACTAAAATGGTACAAGCGGGCGGACTCGAACCGCCTGCCTACTTCTTAGGAGGAAGTCGCTCTATCCTGATGAGCTACGCCTGCAACACAAAAGATTTATAACGCACTTTATTACAAAATGCAAGCCGGATTATTTGCCGGTTGCTAAAAACTCTTTAATCGGACGATAGCTGCGTCGATGCTGCGGTGTCACTCCGTGCAGGCGTAAACCTTCTATATGCGCCTTAGTACCGTAACCGGCGTTTTTTTCAAACCCATAATACGGATACTGCTTTGCCAAATCGCACATCAGCCGGTCACGATAAACTTTGGCTAAAATGCTCGCCGCCGCAATGGAATACGACCTGCCGTCACCTTTAATAAAACAGGCATTTGCGCATGGAAAATCTTTTGGCAGACGATTACCGTCTATCAAAGCCATATTCGGCCTTTGTTCAAGCTGAGCCACCGCGCGGCGCATTGCCATAAATGTCGCCTGTAAAATATTATATTCATCTATTTCCGCCGCACTCGCCTCGCCTATGCCGCACAAAACATTTCCGGCTTGTTCTTCTTGCCGTAAAATTTCATATAAATATTCTCGTTTTTTTGCTGATAATTTTTTAGAATCATCCAGCTTAGCCAACAATTCTTCAGACACATTGTGGGTTAAAAATATTGCTGCTCCTGCCACTACCGGCCCTGCCCACGGACCTCGTCCAGCCTCGTCAATTCCGCAGACGAAACCCTGATATTCATTTTCTATTTTCCAGTCCGGCATAATCTTCTCCTTTGCCGGAAATATATCATAAACCGCACAAAACGCAAGCTTTAATGGCGGATAATCGGCAATCCCTCGTATTCGGCTTCCACCAGTCCGCCGATGATCACCGCCACATTACTAAAACCGGCTTTTTCAAACATCTCCGCCGCCTGCGAAGCTCTACCGCCTGAAGAACATAAAATATTTATAGTATCATTTTTTTCTATATGATTTTGCTTTATAAATTCCGGCGGATTAAGTGTTTCCAAATCCTGATTAACATGAGGAAGTCCCAATTCTACAATTTCACGTTCTTCCGGCAAACGCACATCCATAATAAATGATTTTTCATTCAAGTTCATCGGCTTAATAAAACGCATTTTCACCTCCTTTTTAATCAAAGATAGTCATTGCCTTTCTAATTTAAAGCAATAAAAAAGGCTTGGATTTTGCTCCAAACCTTTTACAAAAAACGCCTTAAATTTATAAAAAGTAATTGCGCAGATAATCAGCTAAATCTGCTGTGTTGACGCGGATTTGTTCCATAGTGTCGCGGTCGCGCAAGGTTACGCTTTCCGGCTGCTGTTCAATAGTTTCAAAATCAACTGTCAAACAAAGCGGAGTACCGACTTCATCATGACGGCGATAAGCCTTGCCGATGTTGCCGGTGTTTTCCAAAGCCACACGGCCGATACCAAGTTTCATCAGCTGTTTTTTCAGCTCATGGCATTTAGCCATAATTTGCTCGTTATTCTTTTTCAGCGGAATAATCGCCACTTTAATCGGAGCCAAATGCTTTTTGAGCTTCAAAACAACACGGCTGTTGCCATCGCCCAAATCTTCTTCGGTATAAGCCTCGGTCAGCACAGCCAAAACACCTCTGTCCACACCCATAGACGGTTCAATCACAAATGGAATCACCCATTTGCCGTTTTCATCTTGGATGCACAATTTTGTGGTAGAATCCGGATTAGCGTGACAATGAGCCTCTAGCTGAAATTCGCTTTGATTTTTGGTATGGTTGCCCAAATCATAGTCGCGGCGGTTGGCAATGCCTTCCAGCTCTTCCATACCGTGCGGGAATTGATATTCAATATCATAGCAGGCTTTGGCGTAGTGTGCTAAATCGTCATCCGGAGTTTTATAGATATTCATGTGCTCTTTAACCAAGCCTTGATCCAGCCACCATTGAATACGGGTTTCTTTCCACTTTTCATGCCATTCCATATCGGTACCCGGCGCAACAAAATATTCCAATTCGGCTTGCTCAAACTCACGCACGCGGAAAATAAAGTTGCGCGGAGTAATTTCATTGCGGAAAGACTTGCCGATTTGCGCAATACCGAAAGGCAGTTTGCGAGAAGTTGAATCCACAACATTTTTGAACTGCGTAAAAATAGCCTGAGCAGTTTCCGGACGCAGATAGGCAATATTTTCATCGCTTTCCACCGGACCTACTTGGGTTTTAAACATCAGGTTAAACGGACGCGGTTCGGTCAAATCGGTTGAACCGCATACAGGGCATTTGCCGCCGATTTGGTCAGCGCGGAAACGGCCTTTGCATTTTTTGCAATCTACCATCGGGTCAGAAAAAGTATCTTCATGGCCTGAATATTTCAAAACTTTGCGGTTGGTTAAAATAGCGGCGTCCAACCCCTCAACATCGTCACGCTCATAAACCATAGCGCGCCACCAAGCGGCTTTTAGGTTGTTTTTGAGTTCCACACCCAGCGGACCGTAATCATAAACGCCTTGCATACCGCCGTAAATATCGGCGTTTTGAAAAATAAAACCTCTTCTTTTGCACAAAGAAACCAGCTGGTCCATAGAAGTTGCTACCATAATTTTAAATCCTTCTTTCTCTTTAATGTTTTTTAATAAGTTTGTTTTACTGTATAATTTTAGAAAATGCAAGAGGGATTAAAGATGAAGAGAACAAAAGTGGCGTTTGCTTATGATTTTGATGAAACGCTAAGTACAACTTATATGCAGGATTATTTTTTGATTCCTGAATTGGGAATGAAACCGGAAAATTTTTGGAAAGAGGCTAACGCTTGGTCAGAGGCAAACGGCGTGGATCAAGTGACCGGAAGCATGTATTACTTTAAAAAAACGGCGGAAGAAACCGGCCTGAAACTGACCAAAGAAAATATGTTCTGCTGCGGCGAGTTTATTGTTTTTTTCAAAGGCGTGAACGAGTGGTTTGAGCGTATCAACGCCTACGGTAAAACTCTGGGGCTGGATATTGAGCATTATATAATTTCTTCCGGCTATGAAGAAATTATTGAGGGCTGCAGCATCCGCAAGTTTTTCAAAGACGTCTACGGCTGCGCTTTTGCCTATAACGATGAGGGCTTGCCGGTTTGGCCGGCGCGCGTGGTTAATTATTCCGGCAAGGTGCAGTATCTTTCTAAAATCAATAAAGGTTTGGGCAAATTTGAAGACAAGGCCGTAAATGACTACACTCCGGACGATAAGCGCCGCATCCCGTTCAGCCGCATTATTTATTTCGGCGACGGGCTGACCGATATTCCGTCAATGCGCATGGTAAAAGAACATAACGGCACGGCGATTGCGGTTTATAAACCCCGCAGCCATCACAAAGAAAAGGCCGTTAAGCTGCTGAAAGACAACCGCGTAAACTTTGCTTTGGCCGCCGACTACCGCGAGGGCAAAGAAATTGACTGCGTTGTGAAAACAATCTTAAACAAAATCGCCACCGACCGAGATTTGGAAATTTTGCGCAAACGCGAAGACCGTAAAAAAGAAGGCTGCGGAATTTAAACCGCGTTTAAGCTGAAAATCTTCACTTTAAAGTGAAGATTTTTTGTTATTGTGATTTTATTATCTTTACTTTCATATAATCTTCTTGTAAAATAAATAATGGATAGGCAATAGTCTGTCTGGGGTGTGGAAACCTCTTAAACAATCGTCTAAAAAAGACGTTAAATACCTTCTAGCCAAAAAGCTGGAAGGTAGTAAAATGTGCTTATATGCTAATATACTACACTATTTATTGTTTAATAGTTTCCAACTTCCAGCTGTCTCGCCGACAGCTTTTTTGTTGTAAAAAAATAATGAAAGGAAGTTACTATGAAACAAAATCAATTGGGAAGAAGCATGATAGAAATGCTCGGTGTTTTAGCAATCGTCGGCGTTCTCTCAGTCGGTGGAATTGCCGGATATTCTAAAGCTATGATGAAGTGGAAAATTGATAAAGCTATTGAAGAATATAATTTTTTGATACAAGGACTTATAGAACATAAAGACAGTATTGCCAAAAGCTATTCATCTGGCGATGTTGCATTATTGGGTGATTTTATTGTTTCAACAAATCTAGTTCCGCCAACTTGGCATTATACCGGATATTTTATCAATGATTCTGTAGGAAATTATCTAAAACCCTATTTAGGTGTTACCTCTAAAACCATTGTTATTGATGTATATATTCCACGCACAGATAATCCTAAAGCAAACGAATATTCTTATCGCTTATGCGAAGCAATGTTTAAAGATTTTGCCTACCCTTTAGCTTCTGTATTAAATGTAATATTTGTATATAATAATACATATAACGGCACACATTATTGGGGAAATTCTAGGTGTCAAACCGATGATGCTGAACATAATACATGTTTGCAGGATATAACATTACCGGAAATCAATCAAGAATGCAGAAAATGCATTGAGGGTAATAATGGGACATGCGGAATAGTGTTTACATTATAACATTTATGCTTTGCCGTTGACAACAAAGTCGTGGATACTCGTCTGCCACAACCTGCAGGGTGTGGCAACAAGTATGACGTTTCTGGTTTGGGTTCTGGATTGCTTCGCTGCGCTCGCAATGACGTTTGCAACGTTGAACGGAGTATGATAGAAATGCTAGGCGTTTTATCAATCGGCGGTATCGCCGGATATTCAAAGATGATGAAACAAAATGGCAGAAGAATACTGCTATCCTATACATGGTCTATTTAAACGCCTGGTGGGACTTCAAAATTTACCGGCGCAAACAGGGGTGGCTGATACAGATTTTGCCATAGGCAATTATTCCTGACAACTGATAAAAAAAAGAACAGCAAACATTGTTTGATGTCTGCTGTTCTATGTAAATTCGCTGTTTTATTCAGCTGATATTATAAATTATCTTTCATTTTGTTTTACTTTTGCATACGCCAGCTGCTGGGCGTTCATTTGCTTTTGCACATATTGCGCAGCCTCTTTAGTATCTTTTTCTTTTTGTTTTGCTAAAGAATTTTTATCCTTAACATGACCGCCGGTACGCATCAAATCCGGATTAGTCTGGAAATATTTTCCGTCCTTTTCCACAAGTCCCAGCGTTTGCATGCTTTTTTCAGTATTGTTTACAATATTTTTTGCTTGTGCCGGAATATTATCGCCATAACTTTCTTTAATATCTTTAACGATACTGTTGGCAATTATAGCCATTTTTATCTTCTCGGAAATCAGCATATTCAGTCCGGTCTTGTTAGAATTATAAATACCGCCGCATTCAAAAACCTTTCTTCCGGCGCCATTATCATCCACCTCATAAGTTTTCGGCATCAGACGATACGTATCAACTGCGATATTTGCCTGCAATTTTATTCCGCTGTCGGTTAAAGCATATTTAACACCTTCCTTAGTTGTTTTCCAACTCAAATTTGCTTCCGCACCGTTAGCGGCATCAGCGTTGCCGTTATTTGCATTGCTTATTGTATTTGCCGCATCTATAGATTTTTCTTGGCTACGCTCATTAAATTCTGCCAAATCTTTACTATTTTTTTCAGCGGCGGCGCCAAAACTTTCCATACTCTGTTTTTTGAAATCCGCAAACGCTTGTTTGCTTTTTTCTTTAAAAGCTTCTAAATCATCATTGCTTTGGCTTTTGAAATCTGCAAATTCTTTTTTATTTTTATCCTTAAAGTCGTCAAAATCTTTAGACATGCTGCTTTGTCCGTGAACGCTTGCAACACCAAGTGTAATCATTCCTCCCAATGCCAATTCTTTTTTCAGCTTATTTAAACGATTTTTCACACTCATATTTATGTCTCCTGATTATTTTTGTTATATATGTGACAGAATAACCTATTTTCATTTTTTGTCAATAATAATATTTAATAAGAAAATACCGGAAAAATAAAAGCAAAGCCTCCTTATTTAAGGATAAGGAGGCTTATTTTCAGCTAAATATCAGTCTGTTACTCAGCAGGTTTTGCATTATTTTCCAATGCCGCATTACCCTCCTCTGCCGCATTAGCTTCTCTCATTGCAAGGATTTCCTTGTCATTTTGAGCTGCCACGCGACGCAAAGAACGCAATACATTACCTGTACCGGCCGGAATCAGACGACCAACGATTACGTTTTCTTTCAAACCTGTCAATTTATCTACTTTGCCTTCAACGGCGGCTTCGGTCAAGACACGAGTTGTTTCTTGGAATGAAGCGGCAGAAATAAATGACTTGGTCTGCAATGAAGCCTTAGTAATACCCAACAAAATCGGGTCTGCTTCGGCAGGTTGTCCGCCTTCTTTGAGAACCTTATTATTTTCAGTTTCAAAGACATCACGGTCTACTTGTTCGCCAATCAAGAATGTTGTATCGCCAGGAGCGGTAATTTCAACTTTACGCAGCATCTGAGACACAATCACTTCAATGTGCTTATCATTGATAGCCACACCTTGCAGACGGTAAACGGCTTGAACTTCCTGAACCAAATATTCGGCCAATTTTTCCACGCCCAAAACGCGCAAGATATCATGCGGAGCCGGTGTGCCTTCTACCAGCATATCACCTTTCTTTACAATATCTCCGTCTTGAACAACCAAACGGCGTCCCTTTGGAATCAAGTATTCTACCGGATTGCCTTCTGTCGGAATAACAGTAATACGCTGTTTAGCCTTGTAGTCTTTACCGTATTCAACCATACCATCAATATCAGAAATAACAGCAGGGTCTTTCGGACGGCGTGCTTCAAACAATTCTGCCACACGCGGCAAACCACCGGTAATATCTTTTGTTTTGGTGCTTTCTCTCGGAATACGAGCGATAATGTCACCGACTTTGATTTCATCACCGTTGTCAACATTCAACACAGCATCAACAGACAGATAGTAGCGCACTTCTTTACCGGAATCATAGGTTACCGGATTGCCTTTTTCGTCTTTCAAAGTAATGCTCGGCTTTAAGTTAGCATTTGAAGACGGACCGGACTGCCAATCAATAACGATTTTAGAAGAAATACCGGTTGTTTCATCCATATTTTCTTTTACAGAAACATTTGGAATAAGGTCTACCAACTGAGCTTTACCGGCTTTTTCTGAAATAACCGGAACCATGAATGGGTCCCATTCGGCAATCTTTTGTCCTTTAGCCACTTCAACACCTTCCTGAGTCAAAACTTTGGCGCCATAAGGCACATGGTGACGTGATTTTTCACGGCCTTGCGCGTCTTGAATAACGACATCGCAGTTACGAGACAAAATAATCAAGTGATTATCCGCATTAGTAACGGTGTGACCATTTTCAAGTTTCAAAATACCGGCAAATGGAACTTCAATACTTGCCTGCTCGGCAGATTTAGAAGCCGCACCACCGATGTGGAAAGTACGAAGTGTCAATTGGGTACCAGGCTCACCGATTGACTGAGCGGCAATAACGCCGACAGCTTCGCCAATGTTAACCGGATTACCGCGAGCCAAGTCACGGCCATAGCATGCAGCGCAAACACCGTTTTCGCATTCGCAGGTCAATACCGAACGAATCTTAACTTGTTCTACACCAGCCTTTTCAACTTTTTCAACATCGGCTTCGTCAATCAATTTGCCTTTTTTAACCAAAACTTCACCGTTTTCTGGGTGCAAAATATCTTCTTGAGCCGTACGTCCCAAAATTCTTTCGCCGATAGAAGCAATAACATTGCCGCCGTCAACAACCGGACGAACAATGATACCGCGTTCTGTGCCGCAATCAGTTTCGGTGATTACCACATCTTGTCCGACATCAACCAAACGACGAGTCAAATAACCGGCGTTAGCAGTCTTCAAAGCGGTATCGGCCAAACCTTTACGCGCACCGTGGGTTGAGTTGAAGTATTCAGACACGGTCAAACCTTCTTTAAAGTTAGAAATAATCGGTTGTTCGATAATTTCACCTGACGGTTTAGCCATCAAACCGCGCATACCGGCCAATTGACGCATTTGCGCAGCACTACCGCGGGCGCCGGAGTCAGCCATCATGAATACTGAGTTATAGTAGCCGTGGTCGGCTTTAGAAATGTTTTTCATCATTTCATCGGCAACTTTATCGGTACAAGCGGCCCAAATATCAACCACTTTGTTATATTTTTCGCCTTTGGTAATCAAACCGTTTTGATATTGCTGTTCAAATTCTTTAACTTGAGCAGATGTTTCGGCAATCAATTTTTCCTTAGAAGCCGGAACAATCAAATCATCTTTACCGAATGAAATACCCGACAAGCAAGCGTATTTATAACCCATACCCATGATTTTATCAACCATGATACAAGTTTCTTTACCGCCGCATACACGATATACTTCATCAATAATCTGAGAAATTTGCTTTTTCTTCATCAAACGGTTAACCAATGAGAACGGAACGCCTTCAATCAGTTTGCCGTCTTTTCTTGGCAAAATATCAGATATAATCAAACGACCCGGAGTTGTGTCAACTATGCCGTGATGCAGTTTACCGTCATCACCGACATAATCCATGCGGCATTTGATTTTGGCATGCATATCGACAACTTTAGCATTCAAAGCCAACATACATTCTTCCGGACTGGCATAAACACTGCCTTGTCCCAGCATATCTTCAGCATCGTATGACAAGTAATAAATACCCAATACCATATCTTGTGAAGGAACGATAATAGGCTTACCGGAAGCCGGAGACAAAATGTTGTTTGAAGACATCATCAAAACGCGGGCTTCAAGCTGAGCTTCAATAGACAATGGAACGTGAACAGCCATTTGGTCACCATCGAAGTCGGCGTTGAACGCTGTACAAGCCAACGGATGCAAGTGAATTGCCTTACCTTCAACCAAAACCGGCTCATATGCTTGAATACCCAATCTGTGTAAAGTCGGCGCACGGTTCAGCATAACCGGATGCTCACGGATAACTTCTTCCAGAATATCCCAAACTTCCGGACGCTCTTTTTCTACCATACGTTTGGCAGCTTTAATTGTTGTTGCCATGCCATACATTTCCAATTTGGCATAAACAAAAGGTTTGAACAATTCCAAAGCCATCTTTTTCGGCAAACCGCATTGGTGCATTTTGAGTTCCGGACCAACGGTAATAACAGAACGACCGGAGTAGTCAACACGTTTACCCAACAAGTTTTGACGGAAACGGCCTTGTTTACCTTTAAGCATATCTGACAAAGACTTCAGCGGACGTTTGCTTGTGCCGGTAATGGCGCGGCCGCGGCGGCCGTTATCAAACAAAGCGTCAACAGATTCTTGCAGCATACGTTTTTCGTTGCGGATAATGATATCCGGAGCGTGCAATTCAAGCAATCTCTTCAAACGGTTGTTACGGTTAATCACACGGCGATACAAATCGTTCAAATCAGATGTAGCAAAACGACCGCCGTCCAATGGAACCAACGGACGCAAATCAGGCGGAATAACCGGCAATACAGTCAGAATCATCCATTCCGGTTTGGTGTTGGATTCCAAGAAAGCTTCAACCAATTTCAAACGTTTTACCAAGTTCTTACGCTTAGCTTCAGAAGTTGTTTCTTTCAAATCCGCACGCATAGAAGCGCGTTCTGCTTCCAAATCAATATTAGAAAGGATTTCGCGCAAAGCTTCTGCGCCGATACCGGCTCTAAATGAATCTTCACCATATTGGTCGATAGCATCCTGATACTCATCTTCTGTCAGCAACTGATTTACCGTTAATGGAGTCAAACCTGGTTCAATTACAACATAGCTTTCAAAGTATAAAACTCTTTCCAAAGCTTTCATCGGAATGCCGGTAAGCACAGAAATGCGTGACGGCAAAGATTTCAGGAACCAAATATGCGCAACCGGAGCTGCCAATTCAATGTGTCCCATTCTCTCGCGGCGAACTTTTGACAAAGTAACTTCAACGCCGCATTTTTCGCAGACAATACCGCGGTATTTCATACGTTTATATTTTCCGCACAAACATTCATAGTCTTTTACAGGACCAAAAATACGAGCGCAGAACAAACCGTCTTTTTCCGGTTTAAATGTTCTATAGTTAATAGTCTCAGGTTTTTTAACCTCACCATAAGACCAAGAACGAATTTGTTCCGGAGAAGCAATGGAAATTTTGATTTCATCAAAACTTTCTTCCGTAGACGGCTGCTGCTGATTAAACATATTCATTATTTCATTATTCATTTGTAAAGACTCCTCAGCTTACGCTTCTTCATTTAACATTTCAACATTCAAGCACAGCGACTTAATTTCTTTAACCAACACGTTAAAGGATTCTGGAACGCCGGTTTCAAAGCTGTCTTCACCGCGAACAATAGCTTCATAAACTTTTGTTCTGCCGGCAACGTCATCAGATTTAATGGTTAGCATTTCTTGCAGAGTATAAGCAGCGCCGTATGCCTGCAAAGCCCAAACTTCCATTTCACCAAAACGTTGACCACCGAATTGAGCCTTACCGCCCAAAGGTTGCTGAGTAACCAAGCTGTACGGACCAACCGAACGAGCGTGCATTTTTTCATCAACAATGTGGTGCAGTTTAATCATATACATAACGCCAACTGTTACTTTACGGTCAAATTTTTCACCGGTACGGCCGTCATACAAATCAATTTGACCTGATGTCGGCAAACCTGCCATTGACAGCATTTTATTGATATCATCGCCTGTAGCGCCGTCAAATACCGGAGTTGCCATCGGCACACCGCGTTTCAAGTTGGAAATCATTTCAACTTTTTCCGGCTCAGTAAGCGGTTCAACATCGCGTTTGTATTGTTTGTCGCCATAGATTTCTCTTAAACGAGCATTCAATTCATCAATAGTTTTTTCACCGCGCTTATATTGTTCGCACATTTCATTGAGTTGAGCGCCCAATTCTTTTGCGGCCCATCCCAAGTGTGTTTCCAAAATTTGTCCCACGTTCATACGAGAAGGCACACCAAGCGGGTTCAACACCACATCAACAGGCGTTCCATCTTCGGTATAAGGCATATCAGCAAGCGGCAATACGCGGGAAACCGTACCTTTGTTACCATGACGACCAGCCATTTTATCACCGGTTTGCATTTTTCTCTTGGTAGCGATAAACACTTTAACCATTTTCAAAACGCCCGGAAGCAAATCATCGCCGCGCTGAACTTTTTCTACCTTATTTTCAAAGCGTTTCTGAATATTTTCCAAACGTGCGTCAAACGCAGCAGAAAATTCTTCAATTTTGGCCATAACATCTTCATCTTTGACCACGATTTTACGCCATTGAGCGGATGGAATAGTTTCTAAAACGTCAGCTGTAAGCTTAACATTTTTTGCAATTCCTTTAGGAGCATCAACTACTGTTTGACCGTTAAGCATTGATTTCAATCTGGCATCATAGCTTCTTCTGATAATTGCGATTTCATCGTCGCGGTCTTTAGCCAAGTTAGAAATTTCATCTTGTTCAATAGCCAAAGCGCGTTCATCTTTTTCCACACCGCGGCGCGAGAAAATATGAACATCAACAACAATACCGTCAATACCCGGCTGTGCGCGCAAAGAAGTATCACGAACATCGCTGGCTTTTTCACCAAAAATAGCTCTCAGCAGTTTTTCTTCTGGGGTAACAGGAGACTCACCTTTCGGTGTAACCTTACCAACCAGAATATCTCCGGCTTTTACATGAGCGCCGACATAAACGATACCGGCTTCATCCAAATTACGCAAAGCATCTTCACCAACGTTTGGAATATCGCGGGTGATTTCTTCTTGACCTAATTTGGTATCGCGAGCCATAACTTCAAATTCTTCAATGTGCAAAGAAGTCAAAACATCGTCACGTGAAATTCTTTCAGAAAGCAAAATAGCATCTTCGTAGTTCAAACCATTCCACGGCATAAAAGCAACTAAAAGGTTTTTACCCAAAGCCAATTCGCCAAGATTTGTACAAGGACCATCGGCAATGATATCGCCTTTTTTAACCTCATCGCCTACTTTTACCAACGGAACTTGGTTAATGCAGGTATTTTGGTTAGAACGGCGGAATTTAGACAGTTTGTAGATTTCAACACCAACGTTGTGAGCATCGCTGTCTTTAGAGCGAATAACGATACGATTAGCATCTACAGCGTCAACCACACCATCATATTTTGCCACCAAAGTAGCGCCGGAATCTTTAGCCACGGTAGCCTCGATACCAGTACCCACCAACGGAGCTTCCGAACGCAGCAAAGGCACGCCTTGACGTTGCATGTTTGAACCCATCAACGCACGGTTAGCATCATCGTTTTCCAAGAATGGAATCAAAGCCGCAGCCACAGACACCAGCTGTTTTGGAGAAACGTCGATGTAGTTGATGTTTTCCGGCTTGTCAAATTCAACTTCACCGCCATGACGGCAGGTAATCAAATCATTCACAAAATGACCGTTATCATCAACTTTAGCATTAGCTTCCGCAATAATCACGTCGCCTTCATCATCAGCCGACAAATATTCAACTTCCGAAGTTACGACGCCGTCAACAACCTTACGGTACGGGCATTCGATAAATCCGTATTTATTAACGCGAGCATAAGTTGAAAGTGAGTTAATCAAACCGATGTTCGGACCTTCAGGAGATTCAATAGGGCAGATACGACCATAGTGTGTCGGATGCACGTCGCGCACTTCAAAACCGGCGCGGTCACGGCTCAATCCGCCTGGACCCAACGCAGACAGACGGCGTTTGTGAGTAATTTCAGACAACGGATTGTTCTGGTCCATAAATTGTGACAGCTGTGATGAGCCGAAAAATTCTCTGATAACTGACGCAATCGGTTTTGCGTTTACCAAATCCTGAGGTTTTACATTGTTTAAAATCTCGGCGCTCATTTTTTCTTTAATGGCGCGTTCCATACGCAACAAACCCATACGATATTGGTTTTCCATCAATTCGCCGACAGAACGAACACGACGATTGCCCAAGTGGTCAATATCGTCAACTTCGCCTCTGCCATCGCGAATAGCTACCAATTTTTTGATAATGCGTAAAATATCTTCTTTGCGCAAAATTCTTACTGTATCAGGCACTTCATTTTTATCAACACCCAAAGAGGCGTTCATTTTCACGCGGCCTACAGCAGATAAATCATAACGTTCAGAATCAAAGAACAACTGGTGGAACAATGCATCAGCAGCCTCATATGTTGCTGGTTCGCCCGGACGCATTACGCGATAAATATCAAACAAAGCTTCTTGGCGAGACTTATTTTTATCGGCGGCCAAAGTATTGCGGATATAAGCTCCGACATTCATTCCGTCAATAAATAATGTGTCAACGGATTTGATTTTATTTTCAGCTAAAGTATTCATCAAATCTTCGTTGATTTCATCGCCGGCTTCAGCCAAAACTTCACCTGTTTTTGCAATAACAATGTCTTTAGCCAAGAATTTACCATACATTTGGTCTTTAGAAACAACAAAGTATTCCAAACCCTCGTCAGCCAATTTCTGAGCTGCTCTCGGAGTAAGCTTTTTACCAGCATCCCAAACAGTTTCACCGTTGGCAGCGTTAATCAGCGCAAAATTAAATTTTACACCCTTCATGCGAGAAGGTTCAAATTTCATTTTCCAATTTTTCTTATCTGCCAAATATGTTTCGGTATCGTAGAAATAATTTAAGATTTCTTCTTTATCCATACCTTTAACATCGGACAACTCTATAGTTTTGCCCTCTTTAGCCAATTCTGCTGCTTTTTCTTCTGTTTCTTTTGAGTACAGAGAATAGAAAATAGAAGTTACCGGCAATTTGCGGCGTCTGTCAATACGGGCATAAACTAAATCTTTGGCATCAAATTCAAAATCCAGCCAAGAACCGCGGTACGGAATAATGCGGGCAGAAAACAGTTTTTTACCCGATGAAATGGTTTTACCGCCGTCGCTGTCAAAGAACACGCCCGGAGAACGGTGCATCTGCGAAACAACAACGCGCTCGGTGCCGTTAAAAATAAACGTACCCTTATCCGTCATCAACGGAATATCGCCCATATAAACGTCTTGTTCTTTGATGTCGTGAATAGATTTAGCACCGGTAGTTTCATCAATATCCCAAACCACCAAACGCAAAGTTGCTCTAATCGGAGCAGCATATGTCATATCGCGCTTCAAGCATTCTTCAACATCATATTTAGGCTCTTCCAAAACATATTTTACAAATTCCAATTCGCCATTACCTGAAAAATCGGTAATCGGGAAAATAGATTTAAAAACTTCTTCCAAACCAAATTCGCAATGTTCGCCGTTGGCGTCAACATTGTTTATAAAACTGGAATAAGAGCCGGTTTGAACGTCAATTAAATTCGGCATATCGGCAACTGCTTCGATTCGGCCGAAATTTTTTCTTACACGCTTTTTCTCCGTATAAGACTCTTTCATGTATATTTCCTCTAACATTTTGATTCTACGGCAATTCTTATGAAATAATTCAATCCCGTCCGCAGAAGGTTAAACTTATAAAACGCTAACATTGAATACAGCCGAACCCCTGATAAATCCACACTCTCAGCCATATTCACCAAATAATAGGCACACGAATTTGTATCCGTCTGCTTTAAACTGACCGGATTATAGACTTTTTCACATTGTTTTGCAACATTTTTCTTTTATTTCCTCTTGTTTTTCGGCAAAAAAATCATACGTCAAAATTGAAATATTTTTTACGGAGGGAAAAAATCATGAAAGACAGAAGATGTAGTATCTGGCACTTAATTTCCGGCATAATCCTGTTAATTTTAGGCATTGTCGTATGGGCAAATCCGCTATCATCGCTTTATGCCCTGGCAATATATTTTGGCGGCGCCGTATTTTTACTCGGCTGCGGCTATATTACTTTTTCTTTTAGTGAATATTCTGGCTGGTATTTTGTGGTTGGTCTGTTAGATTTGTTTATCGGACTTATTTTACTGACAAATCTCGGTCTAACCGTACAAACATTGCCGATTTTATTTGCTTTTTGGTTTTTAGCTACCGGCGTTATGCAGATTTCCGGCAGCTTAGATATAAAGCACCTCGGTTTACCGTGGGGTTGGAGTATGTTCAGCGGTATTTTAGGAATAATTCTCGCCTTTTTAATTTTATCTTACCAATCATTCGGCGAAGCCGTTTTAGTGCTTTATGTAGGCTTTTATATTTTTGCATTCGGCACGCTCAGTATTGCCGAATATTTATATTTTCGTAAGTTTTGCCGAATTTCTCAAGTTAAAGTCCAATAAACATATTGACGATTGGCTTCTTAATTGCTATAAAGCAGAGCATTATTTAATTTGTCGGAGATAGAACCATGAAAGAAATCACTCAAGCTCAAGTAGATAATGCCTGCTTTATGATTGCGCAAAAAATTCAAAAACGCTCGCCGAACGGCTTTGTTTTGGCTGCTGTTTCTCGCGGAGGTCTTGTACCGGCGACCATTATTTCACACTATCTCAAACAAAAAGACATTCGTTTCATCCGACTTTCGTCTTATAGTGATGAAAGCAAATCACAATCTGAAATGATTGACACAACTAAAGATGAAATTCCTGACAGTCCAAACACTTATATTATTGATGATTTGTGCGACAGCGGCGAAACCGTGCAATATTTGCGGCGCAAATATCCTTTAGCGCAAATTTATACTCTCATCAATAAAAATCCAGAAATTAAACCGGATTATTTTCCAATATCCGAACCTATGGGATTATGGATAAACTTCCCGTGGGAACCTGAAGACAGAAAATAAACAGATTATTTTTAGGCTACAATCCATTTCATAATTTCAACAAAAAACACAAATGCTGAAAAACAGCAAGATTCTTCTCGCAAAAAAAACAACAAGCAATTTTATTCCGCCGCTTCTGTTGCCAAACCAATCTTAGCGATTTACATTCTTGCATAAACCTTGAGACTTTATGTCTTCAAACAAATTTTTTCCGGCTTTTTGCGTTTGTTCATTATAAACTGGTCCTTCTATAGACATACTAAAACCGGAATCTGATTGATAATCTTTTATAATTTTCTGCCCGTATTTTTCTATCAATTCCTTATACGGCAGCAAAAATTTAGAACTTTCTTCATTTGAAATATTACAATAAAGACTATAGTCTTCTTCATCTTCCCCCCTTAGCAGCAAATTGGTAAATTTCAAATTACATACGCCGTCTTTATAAGAAGAAGACAATGATTGTTTAATTGTTACATCTCCATAAGATTTTGAAGAAGTACCGAACTCATAGCTTTCGTTTTGTGCGCAGTCGCTTAGAGCAAACAACAAACTATATGTTGAATAATCCGGCTTATATTCTGCAATATTTTTATCTCTGATTAAAGCGTCTATGCTGTCAAAACTATTCAGTTCATTCATCCGTTCTAAAGGCAATGCTATTGCAAAATCGGCAAACTCTAATTTGCAGATATTCTGCGACTTTCCGACAATTTTCAAAGATAAATTCATAAACGGTATATTTATTTCTTCTTCATCAGGCTGGCAATTTTTTAATGACAACTTGAAGCCATCCGAAAATTTATTTATTTGCTGTTCAAACTCACTTAATTCTTCTTCGCTAGGTTCTGTTTTTTTCAATATACAATTTTCCCCTAAAATTTTAGCCATTGTAACATCAAATAAATTTCCGGTCACTTTATTTTGCACCGGAAATTTATCTGTTATTCCCTCGCTATTTGTAATAGAAGAATATGAAATATAATTTGCCGAAACTTCTTCGGTAGAACGATTTTTCATTGCATTCAACAACTCAAGCTGTTGATTTTTTGATATATTACAATCATATTTTGCTGTTTGTAAATACCCCAAACCATAGCCTAATGAAAAATGACAAAGATGATTATCCTCGCCGAATATTTTTACTTTTACAGAAAATCCAGCGCCGCCCACCATTTTGCCCAAATCTTGTAAAGTCGGATTATTTTCCGTAAAATCTTCTTCATATGCCAAGCAATTTTCCGTTGCCTCTAACAATTTGTCAGAAAAATTAAAAAGATTGCTGCTGTCATATGACACGACAGTTTCATTCAATGAAGCATCTGCCTCAAATGCAAAAGAATTATTTGAGAACAATAAAAAAACAAAAAATAATAGGATTTTCATGTAATTTCCTGCTGAGTTTATGTAATAATATGCTAGATTATACTCTGTGATAAAAAAGAAAGCAACTTATTTTTTGCTATAACAGAGAGCAATAAATATATTGGCGATTGCCTTCTTAATTGCTATAAAGCAGTAATTAAAGCAAATCACAACGAATAATCCAAACCTAGCTTTATAACTGAAATGTCAGACAGCGTCTTTAATTTACTGTAGTGTTTCATAAATATAAAAGCCGACTATACAGAACATCGGCCTTTATATTTCATTCTCAAAGCTGAAACCATAATGTTATGGCACAAACTCCGGTAGCGTCACAAACTTGACAAGCCTGATGAAAATCAGCCAACTTAGCCGCACTTAAACATTTTTTATTTTCTGAGCCGCAAATACTGTCTCCCAGAAAAACTACTCCTTTACCGCTTTGTTTAGAATTAAAAGTATTTGCTTCATGCAAAACATGATGCATAGGTTGGACCAAACTTTCAAACATATCCACACAAAGCTTGGGAGAAAAAGAGGCAGAAGTTTTACCATCAAGCCATCCGCTATAACTTTGGCTTTTGTCTTCCTGCCATCCGCCTAAATAAAAATCTACAGCCAATCTATTATCAGCTTTGTACCATTGCACCACGTTTCCAGAACTGTCAGACATTGCGATATCGTTAATTCTATGCCATGTTGCCGGAACCAAATTCATCCCTTCAATCCAATCAACCAAACCTTCGCCAAAATAACCACTCTCTTTACGATAGGAGTTACGCCCCAAATCATCGGCATGCTCCACAATTCCTGCCAGCATAAAACTATATTCATTTATAATTTTGTTGACCTTAAACTTTTCCATCGCTTTGGAATAGCCGGCGATGCCGCTTACTGATAGAACACCAATAATAGCCAGCACGCCGAGCATTTCAATCATTGACCGACCGACAGAGCAAATGTCATTGCGAGGAGTGTAACAACGAAGCAATCCACACTCTGCTCCTCTGCTCTTTCCTTTGAAAAATTCTATACCCTTAAACATCTTATTCCTCCTCAATTGTGTAAAAAAAACGACCGTTAT
>CAKQDU010000002.1 GCA_934229625.1 uncultured Alphaproteobacteria bacterium
TTCTTTTACGGAATAATATCCCCAACCACCAGAACCACTACAATACCCTCCATTTTCATATTTAGTAATGTATTCTGTTTGGCAACCGCATTCTGTATACCATTTATAGCCTCCACATTCTATAGGCTCACCGATACCATTGCCAGCCTCGCATTTTTTTCTTCCGTAAGCTAATCCTGGCTTACCTGAGCAGTCCTTGTCGGTAGTGCAAGATGCGCTCCAATAAATTTTTGTACCATCTACTTTAGTGCATTTTTCTTTTACGGAATAATATCCCCAACCACCAGAACCACTACAATACCCTCCATTTTCATATTTAGTAATGTATTCTGATTTGCACGTTTCATTTACCATACATTTGGTGTAATATTTGTACTTACCACAATAGCAAGGTGTTTCGCCTTCCGGTTCACGGCCACCATCGCATAAGTGTAGACCATAGCAAGCGCTTGTTGTCGGCAAGTTATTTTCATCGGCACAGTTTACACAATCTCCGCATTCGGTGTTTGTTCCTGGGAAGTTTTTACCTGTACCGACAAAGTTTGTATTGCCTTTACAATCCGTTGATTTTTTTGTATGCACATCGCAAATTGAACCGCATTTATAAACTGTGGGGTTACTTTTTGAGTCATATTCCACACCATCCTCATAATAGGTTGTGGTAGGCGTGCAAGGCTCGCAGCTGTAACCTTGACTTTCTTTATTGGCTTTATCTGCCTGGCTTACAGTATATTCAGAGCAGCCATTAGTAGAAGTTGTGATTTTGCCGCACTTATAAACGGTAGTGCCGGTGCTTGTGTTTCCGTCAGAATCGGTAACAGTCGGAGTACACTCATGACATCTGTAATCGCCGGAAGCCTCTTTAGTAGCTTTTTGAGATGCGGTTAAGTCATATCCGCTGCATCCTGCTGTTTTGCTGCAAGAATAAACAGTGTTACCTTTGCCGGAGTAATTATAATTACCATAATAATCGGTTTTATAAACATCCGTTTCACAAGATTGGCAATCATACCCCGGCAGTTCTGCATCCAGATTATAACCGCTGCAGCCGCGAACATCTGTTTTGATATCCACACAGTCATAAGTAGTGCGAGTTCCCGGTTCTGTATAAGCAATACCTTTTTCGGTGCATTTATGATGCGTCAAATTCCAAGTATTGGATTTACAAGCCTTATTATCATCCGGAGCGTCAAGCGGATAAGACGAATTAGAATCTGGGTCGTCATATGTATAGCAAGGCGTTTTTGTCTGATACCAGCAGCCATTGTCTGCATCCCAATAGCATTCATAGTGATAATCAGGAGAAGAACTGCTGTCGGCATTGTTTCGGCAGGCGGATTCAGACGACCATATACACTTTAACTCATCGCATACATCTCCGGCAGAAGAACAAGTCATGTAAGTTAGACGATTGTTTCCGTCTTCGGCTTTTTTACCACCTGCACCCTGATATTCGCCAAGTCTTTCGGAGCATTTTCCTTTTCCAAAGAACCGAACACCATCACATTGGTTTATAATTGAGTCGGTGCCGCAATTTGTTGCATCCGGCAAAAAGCAAACTGAGGCATTCGCCTGTGCTGTCATAAACATCAAACATAGCGACATAAGCCATTGTTTTGAAATAGAATTAAATATTTTCATCTTGCGTCTCCAACCAATAATTAAACCCCAAAGTGTGTAAAAAAAACGGTCGTTTTTTTTGGACACATTTTTCCCTCTTGCCGTAAGTATAGACTAATGTTTGAAAATTTTCAATAATTATTTGAGATTCTGCTATTTTTTTCATAAAAGTGTAACATTTTAAATTTTGCATTTTAGGGCATTTTTTGTGTGTAAAAAAAACGACCGTTTTTTTTACACACTTTGGGTAAATTTTTATAGTGAGGAGAGCGTCATGAGTTGTTGGATTTTTAAGGCGGAACGCCGATTTTTATATAGCCTGTTATTATTGGCTTTTTCAGCATATTTTACACAGGCGAATGCCTCAGTTTGCTTTTTGCCGGATGCAACAAATTGCGGCACCGACTCAATTATAAACCAATGTGATGGTGTTCGGTTCTTTGGAAAAGGAAAATGCTCCGAAAGACTTGGCGAATATCAGGGTGCAGGTGGTAAAAAAGCCGAAGACGGAAACAATCGTCTAACTTACATGACTTGTTCTTCTGCCGGAGATGTATGCGATGAGTTAAAGTGTATATGGTCGTCTGAATCCGCCTGCCGAAACAATGCCGACAGCAGTTCTTCTCCTGATTATCACTATGAATGCTATTGGGATGCAGACAATGGCTGCTGGTATCAGACAAAAACGCCTTGCTATACATATGACGACCCAGATTCTAATTCGTCTTATCCGCTTGACGCTCCGGATGATAATAAGGCTTGTAAATCCAATACTTGGAATTTGACGCATCATAAATGCACCGAAAAAGGTATTGCTTATACAGAACCGGGAACTCGCACTACTTATGACTGTGTGGATATCAAAACAGATGTTCGCGGCTGCAGCGGTTATAATCTGGATGCAGAACTGCCGGGGTATGATTGCCAATCTTGTGAAACGGATGTTTATAAAACCGATTATTATGGTAATTATAATTACTCCGGCAAAGGTAACACTGTTTATTCTTGCAGCAAAACAGCAGGATGCAGCGGATATGACTTAACCGCATCTCAAAAAGCTACTAAAGAGGCTTCCGGCGATTACAGATGTCATGAGTGTACTCCGACTGTTACCGATTCTGACGGAAACACAAGCACCGGAACTACTGTTTATAAGTGCGGCAAAATCACAACTTCTACTAATGGCTGTTCTGAATATACTGTAAGCCAGGCAGATAAAGCCACTAAAGAAAGTCAAGGTTACAGCTGCGAGCCTTGTACGCCTACCACAACCTATTATGAGGATGGTGTGGAATATGACTCAAAAAGTAACCCTACAGTTTATAAATGCGGTTCAATTTGCGATGTGCATACAAAAAAATCAACCGATTGTAAAGGCAATACAAACTTTGTTAGTGCTGGTGCAAAATTCCCTGGAACAGACACCGTATGCGGAGATTGCGTAAACTGTGCCGATGAAAATAACCTGCCGACAACAAGCGCTTGCTATGGTTTACACTTATGCGATGGTGGCCGTGAACCGGAAGGTGAAACACCTTGCTATTGTGGTAAGTACAAATATTACACCAAATGTATGGTAAATGAAACATGCAAATCAGAAACTACATATACATCAGAAAATGGAGGAGACTGTAAGGACTATAGTTTAGGTAATACTTATAATGTAAAGGAAAAATGTACACAGTCTAATGGCTCTACAATTTACTGGCAAGCTGACTGTACAACAGCTAAGGATTGTAACGGTAATCCAGGTCCCGCTTATGGTTTGAAAACTTGTCCAGATGGAGAAGGTATAGGAGATTCTGTAGTAGAATGTGGAGGAGCAAAATGGTATACAGATTGCAAATGCAAATCAGAATATACATATCTATCAGAAAATGGAGGAGACTGTAAGGACTATAGTTTAGGTAATACTTATAATGTAAAGGAAAAATGTACACAGTCTAATGGCTCTACAATTTACTGGCAAGCTGACTGTACAACAGCTAAGGATTGTAACGGTAATCCAGGTCCCGCTTATGGTTTGAAAACTTGTCCAGATGGAGAAGGTATAGGAGATTCTGTAGTAGAATGTGGAGGAGCAAAATGGTATACAGATTGCAAATGCAAATCAGAATATACATATCTATCAGAAAATGGAGGAGACTGTAAGGACTATAGTTTAGGTAATACTTATAATGTAAAGGAAAAATGTACACAGTCTAATGGCTCTACAATTTACTGGCAAGCTGACTGTACAACAGCTAAGGATTGTAAAGGTAATCCAGGCCCTGCTTATGGTTTGAAAACTTGTCCATCAGGATCTGTACCTAGCGGTAAAACTGTAACATGTGGAGGAACAACATTTGGTGAAACTTGTAAAGCAGAATGCAGCTACGACCACGACGAAGATATGTGTAAAAAAGCAGGAAAAACTTTTGTGAAAAAATGTCACGATAACAACAATAAATGGTGGGGAGAATGCCAATAAGTTATAAAACATTCTATCATCCGGAGTTTGTGATTATCGGATAATCCCACTCAGTAACATATATAAAAAAGCGAGGTGTATTCATCCTCGCTTTTTATATATGCCTACCCCAAAAACCCTCGGCTGTATTTAAACCTTGATGGATATAAGGCAGCTGAAATACTACTCTATTTAAAACATCAAATATGTTTTATCATGGCAAATCGTCTAAAAACGCCACATGCAGCAAAGTCACAGGTTTAATCTCAGTTGCGGCAAAAACACGGCGGCGTATTTGTCCGCGGATAAAATCTTCTATTTGCGTACGGCTTTCACATTCTGATAATTTTTTTTCTATCAGAGGCGTTACGGCAGTTAAGATTTCATCAGCCAGCCTGTTCCAATCATCTTCTTCCAAAATATCAACGGATGACATCTGCAAATCAAGCAGTTTCTTATCCTTGATTACTGCGCTGATAAACATACTGCAATTAAAAGCTATACGCCGACGATTTTTAATCAGCTGAGAACCGAGCGAAACCGGACGATTTCTGTCCCATCCAATAATATCGCTGAAAACTTGTTCCAAAAATTCTATATGGTTATCATGCAGCAAACACATATCGCCATTGCGCGCCGAAAATACTTCTTTAATACCGCAGCTCAGGGCAAAACGCTTGTGTTCGCGAATAAATTTTTTATCACCATGCACCGGCAATACCACCGCCGGCTTTAACAGGTCATACATACGTTTCAAATCCTCGCGGCAGGCATGTCCGGAAGTATGCACCAGCTCTGTTTCGTCTGTAATAACCGTCGCTCCCTGCGCCGCCAATTTATCTTGCATACGCTCGATTTTATCTTCATTTCCCGGAATCATCTTAGATGAAAATATAATCGTATCAGAATTATCCAATTTGATATATTTGCTTTCACCATTGGCAATAATACTCAGCGCGCTGCGATAGTTTGCTTGCGAACCCGTACAAATATAAAGCGCTTTATCCGATGGAATGTCCTTAGCTTCTTCCATTGTATGAACCGCCGGCAAATCCTGAAGATAGCCGCATTCTTTAGCAATTTTTATATTGTTAATCAACGTGCGTCCCAGCAATACGGGGGTTCGTCCGGCTTTGTCGGCAGCCAAAATCAAACTTTCCAAACGCATCAGATTAGAGGCAAAACAGGTTACAATCAACCCACCCTCAATCTGCGGAATAATTTCCATAAGACTTTTGCGCACTTCTGCCTCGGACGGAGATTTTTTATCAACCATAATATTTGTCGAATCGCAAACAAGCATGGAAACTCCCTCGGCAGAAAGTTTTTTAAGCGCCGCGAAATCAGTCGGCAACATAGACAAAGCCTCGTCATCAAAACGCCAATCCGTCGCATGCAGAATATTGCCGTATTTAGTGCGGATTGCCAACGCGCAGGTTTGCGGCACTGAGTGGGCTATGGAAATAAATTCCACACTAAAATTCGGCAGCTCCACAGTTCTTTGCTGATTTACCGAAAACAGCGGCACCGTGTTTTCCATCTTAAATTCTGCCAAACGAGATTTAATCAATCCCAAAGTAAAATCCATAGCATATACCGGACATTGTAAATGCGGCCAAATCTGGGCGATTGCTCCCAGATGGTCTTCGTGTCCGTGAGTTATAAACAATCCGACAATGTCATCACGATAGGCATCCAAAAATTCCGGTGAAGCATAAGCCAAATCCATTCCCGGATAATCATCAAGCAAAAAACCGTAACCGGCATCAACAACAATTATTTTGCCGTCCACCGCATACATATACATATTCATCCCGATTTCATCGGCACCGCCAAGCGGCAAAAAATAAACTCCCTCTTTTTTAAAATCACTCATCTTAATTTGTCTCTTCAAAAAACACATCACCTGCCAATATTTTTTTGACACCCTGTGATGTTTCCATTAACAATGCGGCATATTCATCTATTCCGACAAATCTGCCCTTTTCTTCTTTGCCGTTTTGGCGGATTATAATTTCCTTTCCCAAATTTTTGGCATTTTTAAGCCATTCTTTGCGCAGAACTGCAAAACCTTGTGTTTGCAGCAGGCTTAAATTCTGCGAAAAACTGTCCATAAACAACCGCAACAAATTTTGCGCTGTTATTTTTATATTTGCCTCCGCCAATGAAGTGATTTTATAAACGGCGTTTTCCACTTTCGGACTGGCGGCGACATTAACGCCGATACCGATAATCATATACTTTCCGACGCCTTTTTCAAGCAAAATTCCGCTGACTTTAGCATTATTTAACAACACATCATTCGGCCACTTTAATTTTATATCTGCTTCCGGAGCGATTTTTTTAATTGCCTGCAACAAACTAAGAGAACTTATAAATGCCAATTCTCCGGCGCGCTGCAATTCAAACTCAAAAGCCAATGAAAAAAATAAATTACCTGCCGCGCAGTTCCAACTACGACCGCGCCGCCCTCGCCCAGCCGTTTGTTTTTTAGCGCACACAACTATATTTTTTCCGGATTCGCAACAATATTTTTGTATTTCATCATTAGTGCTGCCAACTTCGTCAAAACTATAAATTTTCCATTTATCGGCTATCGCCATGTTAATACACCCTCCCAAATTCCGCTAAAATCGCGCATCAAGAAATGCGGATGCATCATAAATATAAGCATTGCCACAACCGAAAATAAAACCGCGGCATAAATTCCCCTGTCGGCGCGGTCAAAAGCAATTCGGCTGTTTTCAAAATACATTGTTTTAATAATCTGCAAATAGGCATAAGCTAAAATCAATAATGTTGCCGACACCAAAATCAGCTGATAAAAATTGTTATGCATAACCAAATCGCCAAACACGGCAAATATCCCCAAAAATCCTAAAAACGGCGGAAACCCTATCATGGAAAATAAAAATACGCTCAACATTGCCGCAATATAGGGACGGCGAAAAGACACGCCCTCAAAATCACTTAACATAAACAAATATTCGCCTTTATTCTTTAGTCCGAACAGGCAGACGCATACCCCATACATAGCTAATAAATACGCAGCAAAATATATAAAAGCCGTGTTTAGCGCGTCTGATGTAAGCCGTTGCAATATCAAAAAAACAATGCCTTGCTGATATACGGTTCCATAAGCAAAAATTTTACGAATATTTTTACCGCTGCAAGCTCCTACCGCCCCTACACATAAGGATAAAACAGCTAATCCCTGACAAAACAGCGTCAGACGCGGCTCCATCGCAGACAGCACATGAGTATTAAGTCTGATAAACGCCGGCCAGCAAACACAAACCGGAAATAAGGTCAAATACGTAAAAACCGGCAATACTATTTGTCCGGTGGTTTCCGTATACCAAAAATGCAGCGGAGCCAATCCGATTAAAAAAACAAAAACCAAAATCAGAAACGTTGCCGCTACAAAAGCCATTGTGTTGGCAGTATTATTTTCAAAATAAAGCTCCAACGCCCCATAATTCAAATCCGTATTTTGTTCAAACAAATATAAAACAGAAGCAAACAAAACACATGCCGTCACTAAAGCCGAAGCCGCATACAATCGACTGCTAACATAAATTTCTTTTCTTTTATCAGCATGGATAAACAACAGATAATTAGCCGTCAAAAGCATAAAAATACTGACTGCGGTCAGAAATAAATTCTGCGACACAACCAAAAGCATTCCGGCCAAACCGGCAAACAGCAAACCACAGCAGAACAAAGAACCGCTGATATTCATACTTAAATACCATTTACGCGACAAAAATAAGGTGGCGCACATTGCGGAAAACATTAAAACTAAAAATAATAAAGTAAATGAATTTGCTTGCAGCAATTCCGGCAAGGCTGTGCGGTTATAAAAAATCACCGCTGCTCCAAAGCTTGTACCGGCAAATATTTTGGCTAAACGAAAAGCGCTTCCGGTTGACGTTTCTCGAATATGGCAAAAACACAAAACAATCGCTCCCAGACCTAAAATCCAAAACGGAGAAAGATACAGTATATTTTCAATCATTTTTTTCTCCTAAAACACAAACCATAAAGGATTAAAAAAAGACAAGAATAAAACGACAACAATCCCTGTCCAAAAAATCTGCTGTTTTAATGATAAATCGGCAATATCTTCGGCTCTTTCTTCATGCTGTTTCAAATCACGCATCACATATAGTTCATGCAACAGGCTCAGGGCGACAATAGTTAAAGCCGTCATTACCAATAGTCCGATTATAAAGTTCTCTTGGAAAATTTCAGAAATTAAAATAAAATTATTCCAAAACAAAGAAGACACCGGCAATCCAACGGCCGTCAACACAAAAAACGACATAACAATTGAAAACCGCGGCATATAAGCCAAAATTCCTTTGTATCCGCAAGTTTGCTGCCGGCATTTATCCTCAAACTGCAAATCTAAAATCACTAAAGAAGATGTAACAATCAAAAATATAAACAGCGAATAAGCGATGTTCATTTTTAGTGTGTCCACAGGCAAAATAACTGCCAGCAAAAAGAACAAATAGTACACCGTGGAATAGGCAAATAATTTATACAAAAACTCACGACTAGCCAAACCTATAAGAGCCAAAAACATCATTGTCATAACCGTGAAAACTTCTATATACGGCAAATAAGAGCTGATACTTTCCGGCACAGCCAAAGGCCAAAAACGGGCAAACCCATATAATCCGGTCAAAGGCAGCATATTTATCATTATATAAACCATTGGATTTCTGATATTTGAACTTACTGAGGCTATCCAAGAATGAAAAGGCCAAACCGGAATACGAGAAATAAAAGCCAGACAAACAGCAGTCCAAACCAGCAATCCGGCATGAGGAGCCATATCCACCAAAGCGATTTCATTTAGACGAATATTGCCATGATAAAACTTATACATAATTAACGAAGCTATCAATAAAAACAGGATTCCAATGAAATTATATATAAAAAAACGATACAAAATCTGTATTTTTTTACTTCCGCCGCAAACTCCGACAAGCATAAACAGCGGCAATAGCATGCCGGCAAAAAAGCCATAAAACGAAAGTAAATCTCCGGCCGTAAAAAAACCTGTCAGACAGCAGGCAAAATACAAAGCCAAAAACAAAAGCATTTTATTTTTTCTGGCCGTCGCATTCAAACCGACCATACCAATCAATAAAGCCAAATGCACGGCGATTATCAGTAATAATGAAAAAATATCCGTACCAAAATATAAATCCAGACCGATATTTTCCAGCCAATTAAAAGAAAATCCGCTGACTTCGGACTGAGGCAAAACACTTATTCCGGAAAACAGACGTAAAATAATAACAATGTTGGCTAACAATGTGAAAAATGCGACATTATAAGCATTGTTTTTATTATCCGGCGCCGTAAGCACAAAACCTCCGCCGATAAGCGGCAGCAGCATCATAACCAAAATCAACTCAGACATCAGTTTGTTCCTCCGGCATAAAATGACACTCCCCATAGAACTGCCAATAATATCAACATAACGATTCCGCCCCAAACCCTATTATAATGCATATTTCTAAAAACACGGATGGCTCCCTGCAAAAATAAAGAAGTCAGGCCTAAAATAATTTTTTCTACAACCATACGGTCTATAATAAGCGACAAAACCCGTCCGCACCAAAGCACCGGAACCAAGACAATACTTTTATACAACAAACTCCAGACATCATTTTTTTGTAAGGCCGTACCGGCATAAATTCTATAAACCGCTTGCGGAACAGGCAGCATAACCAATAACACAAACAAAACCATAAAAATTAAAAATGTTCTTAATTGCGGAACATCGGAAATTTGAGAAAACAACATTATCTCCGCTATCGCAATCGGCAATATAATAACCCAAAACATTTTTTTGCTCCGCAAGAGCAATTTTCCGGATTCGCAGCCATCCCTTCTAAAACAAAATTGATGAAACACCTGCGCCAAAGAAACAGATATTCCTAAACCTATGATAAAAACATAATTATTTTGTTCCGCGCAGAGCAGCTGCCCCAAACTAATCTCCTCGGCAAAAAACAAAGCAAACAATCCACAGGCAAAACGGCATGAATAAAAATCGCTAAAGCGGCATTTTCTAAGTTTCAGCAAACTGACACACCGATTCGCTTTGTAATACAAAAAATAAATAATACTGACACATATATACTGACTCAGCAGCAATAACGTAAAAAATTCCGACCATTGAAAATTGTTTGCCTGTAATAAAAACACAAAACATGACCAAAACAGAATCTGTAAAAAAATAGTTTTAACTTTCAGATTTTCTGCCGTAAACAAACAAATCGACGACCAAACAATACTAAAAATGCAAACACCGCGCATTAGCGGAGCAAAATAGAAAGATGATTGCCATAATAAGTTGAATTTGAGCAATAAAATCAAAGCCGCCGCCGGAGAAGTCAAAAATAAAACTGCTTGCAGACGGTGAAAGCGAATATTGCGCAAACGCAGCATTCCGCTGTGGAAAGGCAGCATTCCGAATTTAATAAACACGGCAGTCAACCCGGCAACAGCCACAAAATCACGATGCAGACCAATCTGGTTATATTGCAAAATCTGCCGCATATCCAACGATTCTAACTGGCAATTTATAACGGCAAAAACCGTAAACAAAATCATATCGGCAATCAAATTAAGCGTTGCGTACCACCCAAAATTTTCAACATTACGAATCATCATCAACGCAAGTATATCTGTGGCAAACAATCCGGAAAGAAGCTGCACCAGATTATTACTTGTAATCATTATTATCAGCGCCGCCAGATTATATAAAAGAATCGCATCATAAATACAGCGCCTTTCTTCATAACGAAATACTATATTATACCCGATTGCCAAAGCGCTTATAATAAAAAAAGGTAAAATCAACCGGCAGTTATGCGGATTTGAGATAATATCAAACATTATATTGCCGCTGGGAGAACTGTTCCAAACAAAAGAAAATATCTGCTCTACCGAATCGCCGCCATGTTTATAAAAATAAAAACACAAAACAGAAACAAACAAAAAAAGCAGACGAGCAAGAACACCGTCTGTTTTTATGCCTATTTTAAAGCTGCTGAATAAGGCAATAACAATTAACAGAAATACCGTATCTGCAATCATTTAAGCCAGCTTTGCTTTAAGAAACAATCAAACTTTGAACGTTTTTGACCAAACGAACAGGAACAATATATTCACGTTCCACATCATCGTTGTCAATTTCAACCACCAAAATTTCTGAAACAGATTTAAGCGGAGAACGCGCGCCTTTATCTATATTATTAAAAGCAACGGAACTTTCTTGAGAACGATATAGCAAAGCTTTATCACCGCCGTCATAGATAAACCGAGGATTCTCCGGACCGCCAACGCGGCTATCCATCATCAACATAATTTCGCCTTTAGCGTTCTGCAAAATACTGTATCTTCCTTTTTTGCCGATTTCATTGCTAATAGTCATACATAACCTCTACAAAACAAAAGTTTTTATCAAATTTTATGGAATAGTAACATATAAATCTTAATAAATAAACACAAAATTCATTTTTTTTAACTTTTTTTATTTTTTCTATTGACTTCCGCAATTTTATCTAATATAAGCATACTCGTTAAGCGAGTTCGTAGCTCAGTCGGTAGAGCATTTGACTTTTAATCAAAGGGTCGCGGGTTCGAATCCCACCGAGCTCACCAACAATAAAGCCGCCTTTATGGTGGCTTTTTTTTGTTGGTGAAGTATCAAAAGGGGTTCAGGTTCATCGTCAAAGTTTTTGGCAGAGCCAAAAGTTATAAAAAAATCATTCCATCAATTCGTTTGCTTTTCATCATAAATAAGTTAAGCACATAAAACTCTAAGTTCTGAATTTCATTACATTACTGTATACACGATTCTTTTTTTTATTCGCTATTGTTCGTTTTCTGTTTTTAGTTTACGCAGCAATACCTATTATTATTTTTCTTCTTGCACTTCATTATTTTCCACTTCTTTTTTAGCTCTGCCATTCAAATTATCCAAAAACTGCTTTTCTATTTTCATATATTGTTCAAAAAGCCAGCGAGATTGAGACAGCATAACTAAAGAAATCAAAACCAAGCAAAAAATAACCTTATTATTTTCGGTTAAAAATTGATGCACCACCGTCATAATAAAGAAACAAACAATAAGCATTCTGAAACTGGTTAAAAACAACAAAGGCAACCTATTCGCTTTTTTAGCTTTCCACAGCTTATAATAAACCGTCGCAACCTGATTATTTGAAACAAACAGATTTTTAATATTTCCGCCGTCACACGAAGTTAGCGTATCTTTAACTTTCTGCACCATTTTATTTTCACAGATGTTAATTTTAAATAATTTATACGTTGCCTCCCTAAACGCACGGAATTTATCAGACAACACAACAGGTAAAATCGTTTCCCAACCTATCAAGGCTTTCAAAAACGGAGACATCAGCAACAGCGTAATTGCCGTAACCACAGCACGCGCAGCCATATTCGGCAGATATTGATGAATAAACGGACGTATAAAATAATTGGCAAAACCGATTACAGCATAGTTAATGATAATAAATAAAATCAAACGCAGCAAATAATTTTTAAGAAGCATATTCCACAATCGCTCCTCGCTTTTTGTTTCTTTTTGTCCTGACACATGTTTAGCTAAAAATTCCTGCCATTTTTCAGGAAGATACCGTTTAATCACATTAAACATAGGCTCAGCAAATTTAATCATCATCGGCGTGAAAAATGTTGTAATAACCGACACCGCTACAATAATCGGATAAACCTGTTTATGCAGCACTCCCAAACTCATGCCGAGACTGGCGATAATAAAAGCAAATTCACCGACCTGCGCCAAAGAAAAAGCCCCCAGCACAGAAGTTTTCAGCGGCTGTCCCGAAACAATAAAACCAAAGCATGAAAAAGCGACTTTTCCAACCATGACAATAAAAGTAATCACACAAATCGGAAACGCATATTCCCAAAACATTTCCGGATTAACCATCATACCTACAGAAACAAAAAAGACCGCGCCAAAAAAATCTTTCAGAGGCTTTATTGTTCGTTCTATACGCTCAATCAATGGAGTCTCTGCCAAAATAGAACCCATAATAAATGCGCCGAGCGCCGACGAAAAACCTGAATAATTTGCTAAAGCCACCATAGCAAAACACAAAGCTATCATCACTAAAAGCAATTGTTCATCATTCAGAAAACTATCTATTTTTTTCAAAAGTGTAGGAATAAGATAAATACCGGCAACAAAACATAACACCAAAAATAGAATCAGTTTACCTGTACTCAACAGCAATGCTTCACCGTCTATAGACGTTCCCAGAGCAATTGTCGGCAACAGCACCAACAGCAAAATGCCGACTAAATCTTCTACAACCAAAACGCCAAATACCAAATCCGTAAATTTTTGTTTTTTAATGTTCAAATCATCAAAAGCCTTAATAATAATTGTTGTAGACGACATAGAAATCATACTTCCCAAAAAAAAGCTGTCCATTGTTGTCCATCCAAGCAATAAACCTGTGTTATACCCTAAAAACAACATAAATAAAATATTGGCATTTGCCGTAATCATCGCCGCTTTGCCGACATTTATCATTTTATTAAAGCTAAATTCCAATCCCAATCCGAATAATAAAAATATAACCCCTATATCAGCCCACAGACTCAAATTTTCTCGGTCAGTCACAGTTGGCAACAAATCAAAATAAGGTCCGGCCAAAATTCCAGCTAATATATAACCCAAAACAGTCGGCTGTTTTATTTTTTTAAACAACAAAGTGACTAAAGCAGCATAGACAGTAATAAGAGTCAAATCCAAAATCAGCGTATGAACCGTGTGCATTGCAAGATGTCCTCAAAAGTTTTAATCTTTTACAGGCTAAGAGAAAAATATTAACATTTTTATAAAAAACAAGAGATTAGCTAGATATTTTGTACCAAACATAAATATTGTTCAGGAGTAATATTTTCTGCACGGTCTGTCAAAGAAACTCCGGCAGCCTCACAAGCTTTTTCCAAGTTAGGAATGTTTTTCAAGCTTTGACGTATCATTTTTCGGCGCTGTCCAAAAGCTGCCTCGGTTATTTTTTCCAATTTTGTCAATTCTTCTGCCGTTGGCATTTTCTCTTGCGGTGTAAACAAAAGTACTGAAGACCAAATCTTGGGAGCAGGCACAAAACAATTAGGATTCAAATGAAACAACAGTTTAACTTTACAGACCAATTGAGAAATCACAGACAAGCGACCGTAATTTTTGTTATTTGGCTCTGCCGTGATACGCTCTGCGACCTCTTTTTGAAACATTAGCGTCAAACTGCTAAACTGGCGCATTTTATGTAAAAATTCCACCAATAGCGGAACCGATATATGATACGGAAGATTGCTGATTATACTTTTAGGACATTCAGTTTTACACCAAAAATCAAACTTCAACGCATCGCCGTTAACAATTTGCAATATATCATTCCCATAAAAAGACTGTAGTTCACGCATAATTTCTATGCAGCGTTCATCCATTTCTATTACAGTCAAACTATGCGGATTCGTTTTTAAAACTGCCCGTGTCAAACCACCTGGTCCCGGACCGATTTCAAAAACATCTTCACCTGAAAAATCCTTCAAACCGCGCGATTCTAATGAACTTCTGATAATTTTATCGGTAATATTTTGGTCCAGCAAAAAATTTTGTCCTAAGGCTTTTTTAGCCATCAGTCCATGTTTGTCAACCGTTTCACGTAAAGAAAGAAGCTCTGTCATCATACTTTCTTTTCAATCAATGCGCGGCTGCGCAGATTTTTGATATAACGGCTGGAATACTCCTCCAACTTTTTATTTTCCAAAAAATTCTTAACTTCCAGACGCGAAGGAATTTTCTGTTTATCCGTTGCCGGATTAAATATTTTCTCCAATTTTAAGATGTAAAAATCTTTACCATAAGCAATAGGGTCGGAAACATCTCCTTCTTTCATATTCAGCACCGAAGATTCCAGTACAACCGGTAGTTTGCCTTTACTTATCCATCCCAGATGTCCGCCGTTTGCGGCACTCGGACTTTGTGAAAATTGCATGGCATACAGTTCAAAACGAGAATCTTGGCGCAGATTTTCCACCAATTGATTTAAATCTTTGGCATCTTTTTTATCTATAACAATTTCAGAAACCATAAATTTTTGTTTTTTTCTGTCATTTTTAATATCATTAAGAGCCTTTTTTATATCGTTTTCACTAATATTTAACTCATTATATCCTTTTTGAGCAATCAGCTTTTGCCATGCCAAATCAGCTTCAATTTGCGTACTCCAAACTTTTACACTTACTTTGGCTTCTTGCAGAATTTTTTTCAACTGACCTTCCGGCATATTATTATTCTGCTCAAATTTACGCAAAGCCTTATCAATTTCTTTCTGACTGATTTTGATTTTATTTTTTTCTGCTTCCTGAATTTTCAGTTTTTCATCAATTGCCGATTGCAAAACTTTGGTAGTTATCATTGTTTTTGTTTGCTGATTATAAGGGATTCCCGTCATAAGTATAAAAGCGTTTATCCGGCTTTGCATATCGCTGCTGGTAATAACCTCACCATTGACCAAAGCATATATTTTCAATTTATTTTCATATAAAGTAATCGGTTTCAGAGCCTCTGCGCGGCGTCGTTCAGCTTCTTTTTCAGCTTCTTCCATAGCGCGGCGTCTAGCTTCTTCGGCGGCGCGGCGGCGGGCATATTCTTCTTGCTGTAAACGCATTTTTCTCATTTTTTCGCGCTGAGCTTCGATGTCAGCCTTTTCTTCTTCGCTCAATTGCCGATATTGCTCTGCATTGCGGCGAAACATAATAGAATTTGTATTTGGTCGCTCTATACGTGTCTGACTATCTATATCCTGCAAATTCAAATCTGCCGCAAATGAAAGATTACATATCGATAAAAATAAACCGGAAAATAATATAATTTTCTGCATTTTTCCTCCTCATTTATGAGCCAAAGCTACCGATTGTTTTCAAATAGAAAGTGGTACCGAATTCATAATTATTTTTCAAATCAGGATTGCTGCTGTTATACTTTTTAACGCTTGTAACCCACTTTAAGCATTCATCTTCATAAATCACGCTTCCGCCATGTTCCAACGACCCCTTGCTGTCTTCAGTCATATCTTGTAAATTATAAATACTTACTGACCAAAACTGCGAAAGTTCGGAGCTTATAGAAGTATATAATTCTTTTCGTTCAGAATACAATTGATTATAATAAGTATTTCCTTGTAAAAAAATATAAGAGGCGTAGGCGCGTAAAAATGCAGGCCCGACACCAACACCTAGTTCGCTATATTTTGCATCCAATGAATCTTTATCCAACCTGAAACGATAATTCAAATTCAAATATTCATTAGGTTCTGCGTTGATACGGCCGACAAAATCACTGAAATTAGAATCATAGTCATCATCCAGACTTTTCGTAAAACTGTTATTTTTATCCTGTTCATAACTCTGAGCGATAAAAGCTGATGTTCGGCCTATTATGTCTCCATAGGAACTCCAACGCAATCCATAACTTACGCGGCTTCCCGTATCATTGCGGTCATATCCGGCATATCTGTCCAAATCCAAAACATTTGTGTCATCAAAATATACGTCTTCGCTGTCCTCATCCGGAATTTTGTCTGCTTTATTACCGCCTTTTGGCGCAACAACGCCGACAACAACCGGCTCAATAATCTGGCGAGAAGATTCGTTTGCGCGCACAAAAGGAAGCCGCCATTCCACACCGGCCTGAGGGAAAAATCTTGTAACTGTGCCGCTATAGCGGTTATTTTGTAAATATTGATAACGATTTACATAATAAGCATCCGATTTCAACGAACCGACCAAACGATATTTTTCGCCAAAAGACGAGGTAAACGGCAGTTCCCACGCATTTATAGAAGTTAAACGCTGAGTATTTCTGCCATCCTGATGATAAACCGAAGCGCTATTAAATTCATTCTTAAAATATGAACCGAGATAACTTGGCTCAGAATACATTTCAACATCTATCAAAGGCGCAACCGTCGGTTTTCGGTTGTTGATTTCATGAAATTGACTTTCATTGCTGCGCCGCAAATTATAACTGAGAATTTTATAGTAATAAGCTTCTACTGAGGCATAATCACGTCCGCTAAACCGCTCAAAAGACACATTAGAGGTCAGCCAGGCATCATCTTGATAAGGCAGGCTAAGCTCTTTTAAATAGATATAGTCTGAAACATATTTCCAATCATATTTAAAACGCCATAACTCATTGATATCATAACGTCCTTTTGCAAAAACATTACCTCGATGCGCTGAGCTTCCGTCTTCGTCGTCTTTCAGATAACTTCCTGAAATTTCCGTATCGGCATTATAAAAATATTGCTGATAGTTACCGCCCCAAACAATTCCTTTATCCGAAGAATAAATCGGCGAAAAGACAACATTCGTCTGATTGTCGACCGCCCAAAAATAACGAGGTTGAATAACAGCGCCAAGATAGTTGGAACTGCCCATACTCGGAGCCAAAAAACCGGAACGCCGTTTTACACTCGGGTCAGGATGAGAAAAAAACGGGGTATAGAACACCGGTACGTTTTTAACTTTTATCACGGCGTCGTTATAATGAACATTTTGGCTTTTTTCATCATGCTGGACTTTACGAGCGCTGATTGACCACAGAGGAGATTGCGCATCACACATATCACACGGAGTATACGTAGCATAAGTCAGCTGTTTTTTCTGATTATTTTTCTTTTTAAAACTTTCGGCAAACACGTGAGATTCATCTTTTAACAAAACCTTTATATGATACATTTCACCGGTCGTCATCTGCTCTGCAAGAATAACTTCATCACTATAGATTATAGAGCCGTCGGAAGAATACAAACGCACATTGCCGGTTGCTTTTATTTCATCTGTATTTTGATTATAAACCAGCTTATCCGTCTTCAGACGCATATTATTATATTCAATTTCCACATCGCCTAAAGCAGTAATCAATCCGCTTTTTTCGTCATTAGTCAATTCGTCTGCGCTAAAATTAAAGGCATTTTGCCCGGCAATATTGCTATCCTCGTTAAATTGAATATTAGTAATATTATGAGCCACATTCATTTCCGCATGCGGACTTTTTTGTTCTTTGCGCTGAATTTCACCGGCTTCACTAACGGCAAAAGCCTGTTTACCATACAGCATCACAGGCAGCAGCAATATTTTCAAACCCCATAAAAAACTATTTTTCATAATGCACCTTTGCCCTGAAACGGCGAAAATAAAACGGATTATAAAAGAACAATAAATAAAAACAAAGCAGTAAAGGAAGCAAACAATTCACATAAAGTGCCGGCAACAACATCAAAGAGCGTCCCGCCAAATTTGTAAAAGCCAAATCACCGCCCAAAATTATTATCATAGCCAAAACTTCAATTACAATCAGTTTTGTTTGTCCGCGGCGATTAAAATTGCCAACCAGCAATCCCACGCACGCCAACAGCGCAAACAGCAGATTATACAATGGATATAAAATTCGGCGATGTCCTTCCACAATACTTTTACGAATAGTAGGCGCATCAAGTGTTGTATCATTTTCGGCATTGAGCAGCTCCCAAACAGAACGCTCTCGGACGGTTTGATTTTTTTTCTTTTTACTTTCAACATTATTAAATTCTGCCGAATATCTGGCAAAAGACAACGTGCTGAATTTATAATCTTTAGTATTTATTTCCTGCCGCACCCCGTTAATAAACAAAATCCGCGGTCCTTTCGGGGTTTGCATCAGACGCCCTTTTTCAGCAGTCAACGTAACTTTAACATTAGGTTTGCTTTCATCACTGACAAAAATTCCGCTGACAGAACCATCATCTTCATGTTTATTGACAAACACGGTAATTCCGTTTTTCAGAGTAGTGAACTCCCCTTCGCGAAAAACCATCTGCGTCAAATTATTTTTCACTCTCCATTCTAAATCACGGAATTTAGCTTCCGACCACGGGATTCCCCAGTTCATAACAAAAACATTAAATAAAACCAGCATCAGCCCCATCAACACCGCTGCTTTAGAATTTTGCCACGGACTAATACCGGCAGATTGCATAACAACAAGTTCTCTGTCGGCAATCAGGCGATTATACACAAACAGCACGGTTACAAAAACTGCAACCGGTGAAAGTATATTAAAAATACGCGGCATCAAAAGCGAGGTCATCTCGGCAAACAAATAAACCGGCAGTCCCTGACGCGTCACCATTTCCACAAAACGGAGCGACTGCGTTAGCCACAACATAGCCAGCAGGGAGAAACACACCAGCAGAAAACCTATAAAAATCTGCTTAAAAATATAAACGTTCAATATTTTCATGCGCAAGATTATAACGCCATTTTTCCAGTTATAAACAACAATCTATCAAATATACCATTTATTTTGCCGCGTCAAATAAAAAAGTCTTTTGTTATTATAAAAACATCCACATCTTTAAATGGCATAATTTTTATATAAAAAACAAAGCCTGTTTAAACCATACAGACTTTATTTTTTACACAGCATTTATTTTCTTATTTTGTTTCGCCGCCTTTGGTTACCACAACCATTGCTTCGCGCAAAATTCGGTCGTTAAGCGTGTAACCCGACTGCAACTCGGCTATAATTGTGCCTGTCGGTTTTTCTTTATCTTCCACTTCCTGCACAACTCGTTCAAAATTCGGGTCAAAAACTTTGTTCAAGCTTTCCAATTTTTTAATGCCGAATTTGCCAAAAACTTTAGTCAGCTCATTCTGAGTAAGCTCCACACCTTTGATAAAAGCATCACACTTTGTTTTGGTTTCATCATCAACGGCACTCAGCGCACGCTGCAGATTATCGGCCACCCCTAACAGCTCTTTAGCAAAAGAAGAAATAGCAAATTTTGAATTTTTTTCAATTTCCTGCTGACAGCGCTTCTTTGTATTTTCGGCCTCGGCGTATGCGCGCAAGAAAGAATCTTTTAGTTTTTGATTTTCTTCTTTAAGCCGGCTTAACTCATCTATACCTTCGGAGTTTTGCACATTTTCAGAATTTTCTTCAGCTGCTGACTGTTCTTGTTTATTTTTGGTTTCAGCGGACATCTTTTCTTTTTTATCAGTCATTATACTACATCCTCTTTAATTTTGTTTGGATAATATCTATATAGAACTTAGTGGCTAATCGCAAACAAGTCAAGAGCGTAAGTTCTTTTTCTGTTGAAGGTTTAGATTTTTGATGATATACTAAACACATATTTTTCATGGAAAGTAATTGTGATGTCTATATTAAATCTTGGCTCGGCTAAAAATAAGTTTTCTTTTTTACCAACAAACTTTAACAAACACAAATTTAGTATAAATTACGGCACACCGCATAATCATATTCTGCGGCAAATACAAAACATGGGCAAAAAACAATGTCTTACTGACAAATGCTGGCCTGAAAACGCTCAAATTCACGCATGGATGATTACCGCCGAAACCGCAACCTTTATGAAATGCGGAGGATTAGGCATGGTAGCGTCCGAACTCCCTGAAAATTATAATTCTGTTTTTTCTGCCGAAAAAAGCGACATTACAATTATAACCCCTATGTATTTGGGAGATACCGGACGCAAAAAATGCACTTTTGAAAATGGCATATATACAGGTTCTGAGGGAAAGCAAATAAAACTAAAAAAAATTTGCGTTATCAAAGTGCCTTTTATGGGCAGCCGCAACCGTTTTTGTCATTTTAAAGCTGAAGTATACAGCGGAAATCTTAACGGCGTTAATTATCTGTTTTTGCATAACGACCGTTTCTTTTCCATCAATCCTGCCGCCGAAAACCCTTCTGGACAGGGAGGTTGCTATGTGCTGAACAACTTTCATGTTGACGAGGTAGAACGTTTTGCGTTTCTATCTAAAACAGTTTATTGCCTTTTAGAAAACATCGCTTTAGATTTACTGAAAAACATTCGTCTTCCCAACATGCTGCTGGCTAATGATTGGCATAGCGGCGCCATTTCCGGACTTACAAAATATTTGACTTTGGCAAAAGTTTATGCCTGCCGCCTGTCTCAGGAAACCGCGGACCGGCTTAAAGACATCCCTGTAATACATATTGCTCACCACATGGGCTATCAAGGCTGGGACTATAACAATACTTCCAAAATTTTAAACTCTTTATATGAGGATTTGGCCTCTCTGGTGCTAAAAAACGCCAAAGCCGTCAAAAACAGCAATCCGCGCACTTCAAACACTTTATTGGTCGGCGACACTTATAATCAGGCTTCTTGCAATATTCACCTTGCCGACCGCATTGTGACTGTTTCCAAAAACTATATGGAAGAAGTGTCCCGTGAAAAAAGTTTCGGCTTTGATTTTAGAGATATTTTAAAAATACGCAAAAACTGTCGTTCTTTTTTTGGCATTGTCAACGGTTATGAAAAAAAGTTGATTTCTCCTAACGCACAAAAAATTGAACAGATAAACAATTATTTCGGCAATACAAAATTTAAGGTCTACAACGAACATTCGCTGCAAAACAAATTACATAATAAAAAAGAATGCATCAAACTATTATCGCACCTGGCTGTTGATGAATCCTATCGTCAAAAGATGATACCGACAATTGACACCTATGGATTTGATAATATTCTTTCCATATTGCATAAAGCCGAAAATATTCCGTTTATCTGTATGACCAGCCGCTTGGTTGAACAAAAAGGCTATGACATTGCGTTAAACGCCATTCTGCGTATGTCTGATAAATATAAAAACTCTCCGCAGGATTTCCCAATTTTTGTTTTGGGCGGAGCCGGAAATAAAGATTTGTTTCGCGATTTGATGGCACTAAAAGACAACGCCAAACAAATTTGCCGAGATTTTGCCAAACGCATTTTTGTATTTCATGGCTATAACGACCAGTTTGCTTATTCAATACAATTAGCCGCAGATTTCTATCTTATGCCCTCATATTTTGAACCATGCGGACTGACACAAATGGAAGCTATGGCTAAAGGCAGCCTGCCGATTGCCACTTCTACCGGAGGATTAGTCGACACTATTCAAGACGGCATAGATGGTTTTAGAACAGAAGTATTTTTTGCCGACGGCAATCGCGTTTACGGACCAAATTTGCAAGCTCAGCATCTGAAAAACAATATTAACGCCTATTTTGAGACAATGGAAAAAGCAATACGTTGTTTTTACACATCACCTAAAATCTTACATCAAATGCAGCGCACCGCTATGGAAAATGATTTCAGCTGGTCTATTACCAATGGTTCTGTATACAAATATGACAAACTGTTCCATACAGGGGGATAGTTGCGTAAAACTTGCTAAAATGACAACGCTGGATTTTCATTACAACTGATAACAACACCAAAGACCGGTCTCAAAATGCTGAAACCGGTCTTTTACAACACCATACGCCGACAACGACGCTTGTCAGACTTGCCTGATTATTTTATATACGGAAGCGCATTAGCCAAATCTTCTTCCGTGTTTATATCGGCAGGAGCTTCCGGAACAAGTTTAATATTGTCAACCAGCATAGCGCGTACTTCCATACCGTTTTCCAAAGCGCGCAATTGTTCCAAAGCTTCGCGTTTTTCCAACACGCCGGTCGGCAGCGAAACCATTTTATGCAACGAAGCGGCTTTGAAAACATAAATACCGATGTGATAATATAAATCTTGATTCGGGCATTTTTCCGGATTGCGGGTATATGGCGCAGTTGCACGTGTAAAGTATAGACAGCGAGCTTCTTTTTCACCTTCTTTCAATCCCATAATGATTTTTACCACATTAGGATTGTTTTTGTCTTCTTCGGTTTTAATCAACATACCGCAAGTGGCAATATCGCAGCCGGTGCGTTCAACCATTTCTATCAATGGCAACGTGACTTTAGGGTCGACATTGATATTATCTCCCTGAAAATCTACAACAATATCATATTTACTGCCATCCGGGTCCAACTCTTTCAAAGCTGCAGCGATTCTATCCGTGCCGCTTGGCAGGTTCGGGTCTGTTAAAATAGCTGTTGCTCCGAATTTTTTGCATTCGTCAACAATAGCTTGGTCGCCGGCAGCAATAGCAATATCGGTATTCAAAGCTTTTTTAACATTTTCATAAACTCGCTGTACCATAGTTTTGCCGTTAATTACACGCAAAGGCTTGTTAGGCAATCTGGTTGCGGCCAATCTGACCGGCATTAAGGTAATTACTCTACTCATTTTTATATCCTTTATTTAGAAATTTGATAAATCTGATTTTGCATTTCTTCGCCTATTGCTTGGCGGATTTTTGCAATAATTTTTTCTTTTTCCTCCGGTTCATATTTTGCCGTTGCCGAATTCCACACCGTTCCCGGCCAATCCGGATCGCCTTTTTTGCGGCAAACCACATGGACATGCAGCTGCGGCGTCATATTGCCAATCATCGCAACATTGTCTTGGTCGCACGGAAACAGCGACATCATAACTTTTTCAGCCAGCGCAATTTCCCGCATCAGTTGGAAACGCTCGTCCATGCTCAAATTTGTCATATTTTTTGTGTTTTCTTTCATCGGAACCAAAAAAATCCACGGATAATATTTGTTGTCTTCAAACAACACTCGGCACAATTTCAAATCGGTCACATAATCTTTTGCTGCCAACCCCGGCACTAACTCAAACGCCATCATTCTCCTCCGACGCTGTTAATCTCTATTATTTGTTGTACATCAATATTTTCACTTTCGCAAAGGTTTTTAACCGTATTCCCCTTAGAAAGTTCAAGCGCTGTCACTCCGGTTTGCACACACAAAATCGGAACGATTCCGGAATTTACAGCACCTTTAATATCTGTCCGCACCGTGTCGCCAATCATACAAATTTTTGTTTTATCTGTCATTTTGCCGATTTTTTGCAATTTTGCAAAAACATAATCATAAATATTTGCGTGCGGCTTTCCGTATTCAATAACCTCATTGTCCATTTGCCGCAGCATTTCGGCGATGGTACCGTTGCGCACCACAAACTGCGGAGCTTTTTCTTTTGCCAAAGGATGTCCTTCTTGCGCCAGATAATCCGGATTTGCATTCAGCGCCGGCAATTTTAACTTTGCAGCCTCGTTTACAATTTTCGCAAACGGTTTGGCTGTTGTGCTGTCCCAAAAAACAATATTGCCTTTTTCATCTGCTTTTGCCGGTAAAAAACTGTGTTTATACTGTGGATATTTTGCTATATCTTCCTCCGTCAAAAATGGTACGCCGCAAAACACAAAATCGGCATCGTTCAAATTTTCTACCAATTGATAAATTGTGCCGGCAAACATCTTTTCATGTTTGGCTCCGATAGTATAAAATTTATTGCCGATGAAATTAAGCTTTTTATTTATCAAATCTTGTCTAAGAACTTCTCCGGAACTTACCATAAAAGTATAATCCCTGCCCTCAAGCAGATTTTTACGCTGATACGAAGTTACCATATCATCGTGCAGCAATGTCGCATTAGAAACAACAACCACGGTTTTCCCTTCTGCCACCAGTTTTTGCATTGTTTCTTTGCTGTTTTTATAAAATCCGCTGCCGTTCCAAAACACTCCATAGGCGTCAAACAAAAACGCCTCGAATTTATCGGCAATTTCTAACAAACTATTATAAATCATTGCTCTTTACTCCAACTTTCTGCAATATCGCAAATTTGGCTTTATGCGGAATTTTAATATCTTTATATAATGGATGCTGTTTCACAAATTCAGTCCATAATTTACGGCTCTGCGCACCTTTTGAAACACGTTCCGGTACAATCCACACCCATCCGTAGGCTAAAATAATTTCTCGTCCGCCTAAAGTCGCACCAGTAAAAGGCAGCGTATTTAGAGCATTAACCAAAGTCAACACTCTTTCTGCTCGCGGAATGTATTCTCGGCGGCACAAACGCGCCAAAATTCTGAATTTCATCTCTTTATGCCAGCTTAAATAATCCGTATATTTAAAACGGCATACCGTGCCAAAATCCCAAACCACATTGTGAGCCAACAACAAATCCAACTGTTGTTCAATATAATCTTCAGCGCTTTGTAAGTTATGGACTGCATCACAAATTTTTTCAATACTGACACCTGTATTTTCTGTCAGCTCCGGTAAAAATTTACGGATTCTTCCTCTTAAAAAGTTTATATCAGAGTTGGATTCATCTTCAATCCAGACAATACCGCGCTGCCGTAGATAGTTACGCAAATTTTCCGGATTTTCTTTTAATAAAGGGCGTAAAATTATCAATCCGTCACGCACGCTGCATTCACGGATTCCGCACAATCCTTCCAAACCGCTTCCGCGCTGCAAACGCATCAAAAAAGTTTCGGCTTGGTCTTTGGCATGATGAGCTGTCATCAGCACATTAACATTATTTTGCCGGCACCATTCATTTATCAAAGCATATCTAAATTGCCTTGCTGTTTCTTCTATTCCGGTAGATGGTTTTTCTCCTTGCCACGTCAGAATATGGTGTTCAATTCCATATTTTTTCATCAGACAGGAAACATATTCAGCTTCCATACGCGAAGTAGGACGCAAACCGTGGTCAACAGTCAAAGCCACAACTTTTCTGCCAAAAACAGCGAGTTCTTCGGCAGCTTGCAATACCAAAGCCAAAGAATCAGCGCCGCCGGAAACCCCGACGGCGACAACCTCATCCTTTATCAGATATTTAGCAAACAGTTCCTCCACTATTTGCACCCCAATTTTGCGGCTTCTTTTTTAACATTCTTCGCCAAATCGGCATTAGCCTTAGGAAATTCTGCGCCGAAACTGGAAAGAACTATACAAGCTTTTTTGTTTTCTTTCTGCGCCTTAAAAACCAATCCCAATTTAAATAGACTATCCGGAGCTTTGTTCCCATTATGATACTTTTCATAACCATTTTTGAAAGCAACTTTAGCCTTATCATAATTTCCCTGTTTAAAATAAATATCTCCAAGCCAATACTGAGCATTTCCGGCCAATTTATCATTAGGATATTGTTTTAGTATTTGCTGAAAAGCTATTTCTGCCTCGTCAAACATTTCTGCCTTTAAGGCTTCCATACCATTAGCATAAATTTCCTCAGCGGATTTTGCTTTAGAAACAGGCGCAGGATTTGCCGAAACATCATCGGCTATCAAAGATTGAGGCATTCCGTTATCTGAAGCAGCGGCAGATGTTTCTTCGGCAGCCACGTTAGAACCGGCAATCGGAGCCAAATCATCGCCGTGAATACCGTCTCCGGTCACAGCCTTAGAGGCGCCTGAAGCAACTGGAGCATCATACACGGTTGGAACAGTCGGAGTCGGAGCGCTCAAATTTGCCGGAACAGAACGCCCTTCCAAAATCTTAAAACGAATTTCAAAATCACGGTTAATTTTGTCCAGTTTTCCATCAAGCTGTTTCAACTGATATTCGAGTGTATCCATACGTCCGTTGACTTTTCGTATAACTTCATCATACTCGCCGATTTTCACTTGAATATTTCCAGCGGAGGCCTGTTCTTTTGAAACTGTATCAGATTTTGCAGATTCGCCAGAACTTCCGGCGCCGCGATAAATTTGCCGTTGCAGCACTTGTAAATCTTCGCGCAGTTCTTCCAGCTCCTTTTGCATATCTGAACTCGCATATGCAGGTACAGCAGATAATAAGCTTCCGCATAATAAAAAATAAGCCGCTAATTTCATAAAACGCCTCCTAAAATTCTAAACCTAGCCTATTTATAAAATATTTTTTGCCTTAGTACAAGCACAAAAAAAAACGCCACCGATTCGGCAGCGTTTTTTCGTATGGAAAGTAAACAGCTATCTGAAAACAGCTTGCAAATATTCTGGAGTTGGTTTACCTACTTCAATCCAATTTTGTTTCAGTGGAAACTGCAAATGCCAAAACTCGCCGTACTTCTCATCAATTTGCGGCAATGCAACTTTGACTTTTTTATGCCTGCCGTTTTGACATCTCCACTTAAAGACATCAGACTGTGATGACCTGCTCGCTATGCCAAGCCAACCTTTGTCCAAATATTGCATTTTAGGATAAGGAACTTTTCTACCCCAAATCTTGTTTACCGCATCAGGAGCAATCTTTATGGCATCCATCGTATCTTTGACGATAAGGGTTAAATATTTCACCTTATCCGTCTCCGAAGCAACAAACCCGTTAGTCAAACCCGGATGAGGTAGCGGATAACATTCGCCATAAACTTTGTGTCGCATTAAAGGTGCTTTTCCGCAACATTCCTTCCAAACAGAAGAATTAGGATATTCGGACCACATAAACCCTCGTACCAGGTATGTGTAAAAGTCCCCGTGGTCCAGCAACTCTTTACTGCTGAAATGGAAATTATCTCCAATACTCAAACGACTAGAACCCGGACAAAACACTTCGCCGTTGACAAATAATCCGATGTAGCTCAGAAAAATGTTATTACCATAAAGATAAATATTCTCAGCCAAGCCGTCATATTTAGCAATAACATTACCTAATCCAAAATCTTCAATCATAGCCGTGGCACGCTTACAAAACCAGCTTGAAAACATGACAAGCACATTAGACTTAGTCAAGTCGGATACTTCCGGATACAACTTGCCTTTGTTCAATTCCTGTTCCATAGCCTCCAGCCAAACATTGTCTGGATAAAACTTTTTGAGATTTTTCAGACTAAAATCCAAAACCCAAACCGGACCGCCATACTCCGAAGTGCCGTAACTACTGTTTTCAACAACAGCACGAAACATCTTCCATAATGTTTCAAACTCGCCAAATACAGCATATCGGCTCGCTTTCCACATTTCCATATCTCGCAATGTTTCATCACGAGATATGCTTTCTACTACATTGTCCATAATCATAAAAAAATTAAGTTCTAACTAAATAATTCAAAATATGTTTATTTAATACCCCAAATCTTATTTTTTGTCAATATTTTTTCCAATCAGCCACCAACACAAAAAAAGACGCTGCCGATTCGACCGCGCCTTTTTTTTTAACATAGACAAGAATAAAACTACCAGATATCGCATACGCGCCAATGCTGTTTCAACGGAAATTGACGATGCCAAAATTCGCCATAATCAGCATCAATCTGAGGAAAATCGACTTCAATCATTTCTGTCTTATAATCATGACGCCACCAGTCAAAAACATTTGACGTCGGACAGAAATGCAAGTCGCAAGCATAATGATTTTTCAGATATTGCTCAAACCTCATTTTAGGATAAGGACAATTTGCGATACGATACCGTTCTTCCAAACCGACACCATCACGATTTTGAGCTTTGCATTCCATCAAGTCATTGATAATAAATATCAAGAACTTTTCCGGACATATTTCAGGCACCACATAGTCTTCAGTCATGCTCGGATGTTTCAAAATAAAACAATCGCCATAAACAGAACTTGTCCGCACAAAATCAAGTCCGATAAAACTCATCGGATATTCGTGTGTCATTCCGCCATTTGATAAACTGCACAAAAAATCACCGTTTTTCACAATTTCAAACTCGCGCAAAGAATAGTTAAATTGCAGCATAGTCATTTTATCAGGTCTGTCAACAATGCCTAGTCTGCCGCAAGTCAAATTTTTTACATAATCCAAAAAAGCGCTTGAACCATATAAAATGATGTTTCCGCCGCTGCACAAACATTTTGTTTCCATTTTGACAATAACATTACCCAAACCCAGCTGATTAACAAATGCCTTCGATTTTCTGTAAAACCAACTATAGAAATCGCAAAGCGGCTTAGAAACTGCTGTAAGAGAATCATTCTTACCTTTACCTGCCTCATCTTCCAAATACAATATCCACGGATTATCCGGAAAAAATTTCTTTAAGTTGGCCAAACTAAAATCCATCAGCCAAACCGGACCGCCATATTCAGAAGTACCCCAGCTGCCGGAAGTAACAACGGTGCGGAAAATACTCCACAATGTTTCATATTCAGCTGCCGATGTACTAAATCCGTTTGCCTTCCATAATTTCATTTCCCTCAATGCAACATCAGGGGAAATCTGTTCCATTTTTGTTTTCATAATGATAAAAAATTAAAGGATAAATAAATAATTTCTAATTGGATGAAATATAAATGGAAATTGATAATTTTGTCAAGTTTATTTCTAACCATAACATAAATCGGCACAAAAAAAGACGCTGCCGATTCGGCAACGTCTTTTTATTGGTAATCAAACAATCAGATTATTCAGCTGCGCTAACAACTGTGATTGCACGACGGTTCTGAGCCCAAGCAGCTTCGTTGTTACCCAAAACAGCCGGTCTTTCTTTACCGTAAGAAATTGTAGAAATTCTGCTTTCTTCAATACCTTGAGATACCAAATATTGTTTTACAGCATTGGCACGGCGTTCACCCAAAGCCAAGTTGTATTCACGAGTACCTCTGTCATCGCAGTGACCTTGAACAATAACGTTTACATCGTCATGTTTTTTCAACCAAGCAACTTGAGTATCCAAAGCAGCTTGAGCTTCTGCAGACAAAGAAGAACTATCAAATGCGAAGAATACTGTATCTGTTGTATTCTCTACAAAGTCACGAGCCAATCTAGATTCGCAGTCAGCACCGCTAAACAAGCCACCGTCAGCGCCGAATGTAGAACAGCCTGACAAAGCAACAAGCGCGCAGAACAAACTTAAAAGTTTTTTCATTTTATTTTCTCCATATGGTTTTTTACAATTCGTCTGTATCGCTACAGAACAGTTTATTTAATTGCATAACAACTAATACAATTGGTAATTTAAGAAATATTTGTAAATTTTTCAATAAGAAAAATGAAAAAAATGCGATTATTTGCAAAATTTGTGCATTATTTTATATCAAAAACAAAAATTAGTATGTTTATAACTAAAAAAACAACTATTTTTTCTTTTTATATGCCGCATCAACAATGCTTTTTTGCTTATCTAAGTCAAAATCCACTTTTAGATTCAGCTGCGGAGCCACCGCCATAATAATATTTTTTGCTGTCGGCACGGCGTTCCAACCTGCTTCGGTATGATTAAACGTTTCTTTCAATCCTTTAGGGTCGTCAAACACGACTAAAAGCGCATATTTCGGATTAGAAACCGGAAATCCTGAAATAAAAGTAGAAATACTTTTTTTATGGTCGTATTTTCCGTTCACCAGCTTATCTGCGGTTCCGGTTTTTCCAAACACCTGATATCCATCAACATTAGCGCGCCGGCCAGTACCGCGCACCACAACGGCACGCAATAAATTCCGCATTGTTTCCGATGTTTCATCAGAAACAATCCTTCTTCCTTCATTTTTAAATTCCGCCAGCAGCGTAGGCTCATGATATATGCCGCCGTTTACTACGGCAGAAAAAGCAGAAATAATATGCAAAGGCGTTGTCGAAATTCCGTAGCCGTAACTGATGGTCGCCATTGTATGGTCTGACCAGCGCTTTTCTGACAAAAACAAAGGTTTTGCCGTTTCGGCAACTTCAAAATCGCTTAAAGATTTATCCATGTTTATCTTTTGGAAAAACGCGCGTTGATACTGTTTGCCTACTTGCATAACTTCCAATGTGGAACCGATATTTGACGATTCGACCAAAATATCCTCAGGTGTCAGCATCTTATGCGAGCCATGTGGGTCAGAGACTCTATAACGGCCGAAATAAACCGGTTTAGAAGTGTCAAATCGGCTATTCACATCTATTTTTCCGCTATCCAAACACATTGCCGTGTTAAACACTTTGAAGACAGAACCGGCTTCATATACACCTTTTGTAGCAAAATTAAACATAGCTCTATCGGCAACCTTGATATTTTCATTCGGATTAAAATCAGGCACGGAGGTCATCGCCACAATTTGTCCCGTATTAACATCCATTAAAATAGCGGCGGCTCCCTCAGCCTTAAAGTGTTCCATACCGTTTTTAAGTTCTTCGCGTATAGTGTTTTGGATTCCCATATCCACCGAAAGTTTCACCGGTTTTGTAGATGTTGTAAGACGTTCATCCATAAAACTTTCTAAACCGGAAATTCCTTTGTTATCAACATTGGTATTTCCTAAAATATGGGCAAACAAATTTTCATGAGGATAGATTCTTTTTTCAAAATTTTCAAATTCCAATCCGGGTACGCCCAATGCGTTTACCTGAGATTGTTGCGCCGGCGACAGATTGCGTTTTAAATACACAAATTTTTTATCACGGCTTAACAGCTCCAAAAAACGCTCGTATGTTACATCCGGAAAAATCACGCTGAGCTTAGCAGCCACTTCATCCGGATTTTTAATAAGCTTAGGTTTTGCCGAAAGATTTACCGTAGGCAATGAGGTTGCGATAATTTCCCCGTTTCTATCCATAATATCCGCGCGTTTTACCGGATTTTTCAAATGTAAAATATCGTCCTCAACCGATTTGTCGTCCACTAAAGCGGTGTCAATGCTGATTCCGTTTCCCAAACACACATAGGTTACACGAATACCCAAAACGCAATAAAAAAGCGCAAAAGCCAGCATTGTCCAACCGATGCGGTTGCGGCACATAGAAACACTATCGCCTTCTGCCGTAAAGTTCTTCTGCGAAATAATGCCGCGCGAAAACTTTATCTCTTGTCCCGGAAGATAAAAGTGCTCAGCATTTTTTCGTTTTGAAAAACTTACATTAAATTCCATATTATTTCTTTTTAACCTCAGCTTTAACTAAAGTCGTCAGACTCTTTTTGTTTGGAGAAACACGTCCTCCAACTGTCTCATCTTCATAATTGAAGTGTAAAGCAGAATAGTTAATAATTTGTTCAGGTTTTGCTTTTTCCAGCGATAATTGTTCATACGCCAATTTTTTCAAACGCTCCGGAGAATTATCAAAACTCCATTGAGCTTTCAGCACATGAATACTTTCAATATCTTTTTGAATATTTGCGTTAATGGCATCCAAACGCCGCTCCAAACCTTGCACCTGATTTTTCAACACCGAAGAACCGACCGCCACAAACAGAGTAAGTGTCAGCCACAGAACAACCATTGCAGTTTTGATACTCCCCATTTTTATCCCCTTATCGCATATCTCAGTTTTGCCGAGCGCGCACGCGGATTTTGTACGCATTCTTCTGATGTCGGCACAATAACTTTAGAAACTTCAGAAAACAAATGTTCATCTTGCACCAATTCCGGAGCATATTTAGAAACTCTGACTCTGCGTCCGCCGTTTTCATTGAAAAACTTTTTAACAATGCGGTCTTCCAATGAATGAAAATCAACTACAACCAGCCGTCCGTTTTTTTGCAGGCGATTCGCCGCCCCGTTTAACCCGCGCGACAATTCTCCGAGTTCGTCATTTACGACGATTCGCAAAGCCTGAAAAGTGCGCGTAGCCGGATTGATTTCTCCAAATTTTTTGTGAACGACTTTATATATAATGTCAGCAAGCTCTGTAGTTGTTTCAATTTCCTTATTGCGTCTGTATTCAATAATTTGCTTGGCAATTTGACGTGATTTCTTTTCTTCGCCGTATTGATAAATCAAATCGGCCAACTCTTGCTCGCCAAACGTGTTGACAATGTCTTTAGCTGACATTCCGCTCTGTGACATACGCATATCCAAAGAACCTTCTTTACAAAAAGAAAATCCGCGTTCTGCCTCATCCAACTGCATGGAAGACACGCCGATATCAAAAACGGCGCCGTTGATTTTTTCTGGCACGAGGTCAGCAAAATCGCCAAACTGTCCGGTTCTAAATTCAAAACGTTCACCATACATATTCTTGATTTCGTTGGCTCTCACTTTTACCATCGGGTCTCTGTCTAACGCTATAACCTTACAATCCGCCGATTCTAAAATAGCTTTTGTATAGCCGCCGTTGCCAAAAGTAGCATCCACATAAACCTCGCCATTTTGAGGTTTTAGAACAGACAAAACTTCTTTCAACATCACAGGAATATGCTTTTGTTTTATATCAGGCATTATTCCGCCTCCCTGTTTTGTCTCAAAACCGGGCGATTTTTCAGAGCCTCAGCTCGTATGCGAGCTTCTTCTTTTGCCCAATTTTCCGGATTCCAAATCTGGAACTTGCGTCCTTTTCCTACAAAAACAGCCGAATCTGTAATGCCGGCATGATGCAGCAGCTTTTCGGTTAAAACGATTCGCCCTGTGCTATCAAACGGGAAACGCTTTGCATCTCCAAAAATCAGATTAGTCAAACTATCCTGTGTTTCTGAGAAAAAATCCGTAGAATTTTCGATTTCTGTTGCCAGTTTATCTAAAGTATCCTCTAAACATCCTTCTATACACGGAGAACTTAAACTCCTGTAACAAACTATTTCTGTTGACAGTTCTTTAACGATTGCACGGTAATCTGACGGCAAAGAGACGCGTCCTTTGGCGTCTACTTTGTTAAATATGGTATCCATAAAGAGAAAAACTTTTCTCATGTCAGATTCCTTTCGGGTTAATTCTTAATTTATGGTATATCATGGTAATTCATGGGTTTCAATGGTATTTTTTAGCATTTTATTAACTGTTCTTATTTTGTTCGCAATAAAAACGATAAGCAATCAGAAACTGCTCGTAAAATCAGAATGATAGATGTCGAAATTTTTTTTAAAATAATTAACAATATAAAGTTTTATTAAGATTTAGGATTCTTTTAAAATCGAAATAATTATTTTAAAGTACAAAAAATCCCCTGTTTCCATTTTAGAAACAAGGGATTTATTTTAATTAACGCAGGCTGTAATTTTCAAAAAATTCAGCAAATTCTTCCGGCTCCAAGTCATTTGGAAAAAACAGACTTTTTACTGTCAGCAATTTGAATTTTGCCCAACTCTGTTTATACAATTGTTCATCGCAAACCGATGAATTAGCGCGCACAGAATAAAAAGTTCGCACATCCTGAGCATACAAAGCAACAAATTGCATAACTTTCTTTACAAAATAATCAGATATTGTCGCTTTTACCCTGCAGCTGAGGAGAGCATTATTATACTTCACATCATACAAAACCTCTTTGTAATAAGGATTGTTGTCAATAACCGAATCCAGCTCAAAAGTGTTGGTTTGCTGTCTTATTCCCAAATTTGTAACAAGCTGTTTCACATTCTTGTTATCAAAACGGTCGGTTCCGATAAAGCGATTAGAAGCGCCATAAAGCACATGGCGTTCAAAAATCCGCACGGCGACCTGAAACAAAGATAACAGTAGCACAAAACGAAGATGTTTATCTGTATGATCCTTCACAATTCCTCGTATTCTCATAAAATACAAGGCCAAAAGCGGAGCTCTGGCACAAATCGGCAGCTGTAAAATAACCTTTTCGGCATCATAAACTCCAAGCGATGTACCAGACATACAATCAGAAATCATAGATTTCAATTTGTCATCGGCATTAGTCTCGGCAAAATGATTAACATGTTCCATAAAATAATAATTTAAAAAATGAATAATATAAATGATGGAGTCATTATATATAATTTTTGCCAAATAGCAAGAATTTTGTACAAAAAAACTTTCGTATTATTTCAATACGAAAGTTTTTTCAATATACCCATTTAATAAGCACTGATTATTTCAGCCTCTGGCCTCCACATAAAGCTGGCAAAACATCTGTCTGTGCCGGCCTTTTGGTATACAATCTTCTGAAATTAAACAAAATAAGTGAACTATGCAGTTATTGCCATGCCGACAAAAGCTGTGGGATTATTTTAGAATTTTAGGGTTGTATATTTTCTATTTTAGACAACAAAAAATCCCGTTCTTTTCCAGAACAGGATTTTTTAATCTTAGTAATAGCGATATCTTTCAAAAAAATTTTCGCTGTCTTTTTCACTCGGCTGTTTCAAACCGACAACAATTTCATGCTGCAGCAGCTTAAACTCGCCGCGGCGATTGTAATACTCACGCTCATCAGAATTCACTCGCTCTCCATTTCCAAACTTTTCGGCTTTAGAATATAAAGTGTTAACATCTGTTGCATACTCAGACAACAAATCACCCACTTCATCAATCAGATACCCCAGCACGTTTTCCGGAATTTCTCTGCTGAACGCCTCTTTTATTGCATCTGCAACTTCTGCCCGAAAGTCTAGTATCCATATAGACGGCTTCTCGCCTCTATTTGCAGCCTCAATAAAATTCGGCTCGCAATACGGCCACACCACAGCCGCTGGAATTAAATTACGACCAAACATCAGATACCCCATAAAATAATCTGGTTTGTTTTCTCTATTCCGCGGACACCTATGATTATACAGCTGCAAAACAATCTGATAAAGCTTAAACAAAAAATTAAAATTATGTTTAGTTTCATCAGTCCTTTCATTTGCATACCAAATCCTCTGCAAAGGAATACGGGCGCAAACCGGCATATTTTCCACCTCAACAAACACCAATTCGGGCAAAGCTTTAGCAGCAACAAAATCAGCAAAATCTTTGCGCACGGCAATTTCATAATTATATAACCCAGCCATAAAAATAAAATTTAAGTTAATAATAAAATTTGTACAGATAATATACAGCATTTCCAAAATTTGGCAAGATTTAAAAAATCTATCTGCCGCTCAAATCCATCAGCTTATTAAAAAAGGTTTGGCGGGTATTTTCATTTTGCTGCAGGCGGTTGAGCGTATCCGCAGAGTTTGAAACAGCTTTCAAGGCCTGGGCGCTGTCCTCATAATGCACGCCCGATAGAATAACCTTGCCTTTACCATAGGGTTGCAAAACCACAGCCGGCTTAAATCCATTTAAATTATAACGAGCCAAAATTTCAGCATTTTCTGTTTCATTCAGTTCAAAATACGGACCTCCGTGATAATGCGCCACCACAATTTCACCGCTTTCATCAAACAGCTCCACCGCAGCCGAAGAATTCGGATTTTTTGCAAAAGGCTCTATATTCAGCTCTTTATACAATGAACCTATCGCCTTTGCATCCAACAAATCCAGCTTATATTCCGTGACAACGCGCGATTCCGGTAAGTCTTTTTCAAATTCGGTTTGTTTGCAGGCATAATAAGCACCGGCGCAGATTCCATAATAAACACCGCCCTGCCGGACATAGTCACGGATTTTCGCATTGCCTAAAACTTCAAGCTTATGGCGATACGGCGTACTGGCACCGCCGGGAATAAAAAAAGCTAGGACTTCTTGATTAAGGCTGTTACGGCTGATAATTTCATTAGCATCTGTAAATCCGACCCTACAGCCGCGCGGTTCAAAATAAGCGCGTAGCTCTTTTGCCAAAACATTTACATCTGCGCAGCCATAATCATCATATATTAAAACTTTATTTCTCATAAACCGCTGTTATAAACTTGACAGTTTATTTTTGCAACTGCTATGTTGGAACAATAGGAGAAAAGAGCAATGTTTTATGCTTTTTATAATGATTCGCCGGTCGGACGGCTGCTGATGATAAGCGACGGGCTAAATCTGACCGGTTTGCAGATGAATCAACAGCGATATAATCATATTGCCGCCGATTGGGTGCAAGCGGAAAACTTGCCGATATTTATACAGACTAAACAATGGTTAAATGATTATTGGCAGGGCAAAAATCCAAGTCTGAACGGACTGCCTCTAAAGCCACGGGGCAGCGAATTTCAGCAAAGAGTCTGGAGAATTTTGCAAACTATTCCTTACGGCAAATATTTAACCTACGGCGACATCGCCAAACAAATTGCCGAAGATTGCGGCAAACACAGACTGTCGGCGCAGGCTGTGGGCGGCGCAGTCGGGCATAACCCAATTTGCATTATAATTCCATGTCACCGCGTTATCGGCGCCGACGGCAACTTAACCGGATATGACGGCGGAGTGGATAAAAAAGTAATATTGCTGCAGCATGAAGGATTTGATATGTCAAAATTCACAATGCCTAAACAAAAAAATCCACTCTGATGAGTGGATTTTTTTACTTATTCATACAAAGGACTATATCTGACGATAGTGTCAACTTTGTAAGTATTTCCGTGTAAAACAGCCTCGTATGAAGTAACCTTACGCACTTTTTCGCCGACTTTCGTTCCCAGCCACTGCGGTTTGTCACGCGGACTTGCTTTAAAGACGATACCATCGCTTAAATAAAGCACATAAATATCTTCTTCATCGGCGCCTTTGCCTTTTTCAGTAATTGTTTCAGTAATTGTATTATTACTGATATCACGGCTGAAATAAGACGGATTATTCATCACAAAAGATGAGGCTGTGCGCATAACCCGCAAAATTTCAACTTTCGGCTTTGAGCCTGCAAGCTGTTTTTTGCAATCTCTGTAGGTTGCCAACTGTTGTTCAGCTTTTTTCCGTTCATTGCCATAGACATTCAAATACCTAAATCTATAGTAACAAGCGCTTATATTTCCGGTATACTCTAGTTTTAGCCACCTATGTTCAAAAAAATCTTTTTCCATTTTATCATGCAAAGCAGAGCTTATAAAAAAATAAGTTGCAGCATCTAACTTAAAAGGAATTTGATTTTTACATTGTTCCTGCAGCGGAGGAAATTTTCTGAACAACCACAAACAACTATCTACACCGATAAAAATCGCCAAAATAATTAAAAACTTCTTCATAATTTTTTACTTTTTAAATAGTGGAACAAGCTTATTACCATCAACTTCAACAAGGTCTCCCTCTCCGGCTACAAGCCATTCATACGAATCTTTAACTTTTAGCTGATAAAAAGAATTGTCTGACAAAACCACGTTAATATAGTCCAAGCGATTTTCACCGATTTCTCTGGCAGAACCGCTCATCTTGCGCAAAACCTTAGGAGGATACCTGCCGATTACGTTTCCAAAACGCGTTCTTACACCGGAAGAACCGCCGAACCTTTGCAAATATACATACGTGTATCCCCAATAAGACCACGGTTGTATATCACTATTTTGCCAAATACGCTTTATCCGCAAAAGCTTTGGAAAATCAATAACTAATGTTTCTATTGTTTTTTCTTTAGCCAATTCTTTTTTCAAGCTGTCAGTCTTTACAAGCATATTATAGCATTTGACTTTACCTGCTTGTACTGCAGAATCCGCTGTTTGATAAAACAAATAAGGGTTGCTGAATTTTGCCATATCCGCAGAGTCAAAAGTTTCTTTCAAAATATTTTGCTCTTGAATACATCTGGCATATAACTGTTTATCTTTCCAATATCTATAGCGGCTGTGGTCTACATATCCGCCAACAACATCAAAAATAAAACCGCATACAACGCCCAAACAAACTCTGAAAATAACATGGATTTTTTTTTCTTTTTGTAAAAAAACTGCAATCACAGCATAAAGTGCCGCAGCTGAAATTCCCCACAAATAAGAATTTGTTAATACGTATATTAACAAAAAAATCCATAATGAGAATATGACATCAAACACACACAAGACCCCAGAAGGAGTTGTAAAATCTTGTTTATCATATAAGGTGATAATAAAAAATGTAATCACCACCGACAAGACAATTAACCAAACAGTCATACCGATTCCCATAAAACAGCCGCATAAAAAAAACAGCAACGCTGCAATCGCCGCACAGATTCCCTCTATCGGCGATATGGAATTATTATTCTTTCCCATATTTAAAAGATTTTAAATAATTAAACATAATAAAAAATATTTGCCGTAACAATAGCTCTTTTTGCCATTTTTGTCAAGTTTTTTAATAAAAAAATATAATAAAAAAGAGTCCGCTTAAAAAAGTGAACTCTTTTTTTATTTATTCATACAACGGCGTATAATCAACTATTGTATCAAGTTTAAAAGCATTGTCATGCGCTTTAATAACGTAATATGTAGTCTTGCGCACTTTTTCGCCTACTTTAGTGCCGAACCACGATGGCTTATTGCGCGGACTGGATTTGATAATTTTACCATCGCTCAAGTAGAGCATGTAAATATCTTCTTCATCAGCGCCCTTACCGCTTTCAACAATAGTATTATTGTTGACGGTGCGGTTATAATAAGCGGGGTTATTCATCACAAAAGATGAATTTGTTCTAAGCACTTTTAAAATTTCAATTTTCGGTTTGCCTTTTTCTTCCAGACATTTGCGATAATAGTCAAGCTGCTTTTGCTGATAGTCTATTGAACGGATGACAGCATTATAGCCGTTTGCCTCTAAATCATATCTTTTCAGATATTCTTCATAATTATCGGGTATGTTCGGAACATACATATTTTCACAAGAAACAAAAGTAATCTGTGAAAAAACAGCAATAAAGATAACGGTGCAAATAATAAAAAACTTCTTCATAATCACTTATTTTTTAAACAATGGAACAAGATTATTATTTTCATTTCGTTCAACCAAGTCTCCTTCTTTAACAAGCAGCCATTCCGGATTGTTTTTGGTAGAAAATTGATAAAACGTGTTATCGGATAGAATCACATTGATATAGTCAAAACGATTGTCTCCAATACCATGAGCTTCGCCTTTAATATCTAAAGATGCAGTTCCCGTATGGCCGCCGATGCTTCCGAAGCGTGTTAAAATTCGGGAGCTTCCTTTGGTGTTGCTATACAAATAAACACTAGTATAGCCGCTATAAGTCCAAGGCTGCGTATCGCTGTTATACCACATTCGTTTGATTCTTAAATATCCGATATGCTTATTGTTCAGCTGACGGTTTTGCCATTCCAAGCTGCGCAGCAGGTTGCATAAGCTGTCGCGTTTAGCCTTGTTTTTTGCTGTCTTGGCGTTTATATTCTTAAAATCCAAATCAGATTGCTCTTTTAGAGTCGTTGGGTCTTTTTTGAATTTTTGATAAGTTTCCTCATCAATATAATTTTTCTCACGGTATTTTATTAAGCAGCTGTCATAAGCAAGATACTTATTTTTCAGTTTGTGATTATCTTCACAGCTGCAAAAAATAACCGAGAACAGGCAAATCAGCATAAACGCATTTATCATTCGGCAAAATTTTTTTGCCTGTGATACAAAATTTTTATTCTTCTCCATATTTAAAAGATTTTAAATAATTAAACATAATAAAAAATATTTGTGTTTATTGTAGCTTTCGCATATATTTTTGTCAATAATTTTTTGTTAAAGTATTGACGCGGATAATAATTTTTTTTATAATACTTTCTGTAATTTGTATAATTTTGTTTAATAATTTTAATCCTTTTTATATGGAACCTTTGTTTTTTCATATTTTAAAGTTATCAGTTTCGCCAAAATATAAATGCGGACTGTTTGAACGCTTGAGCGGAATCATTGTTGGTTTTATAGGAGCTGTTCTTATTGACCCTCTGGTTTGGCTTTGGAATAAATCTTGTGATAAATCGTATGATTTATAGTCAAAAAAACACCTTTCATCTTTTAGGATGACTGGTGTTTTTTTACGCGTTAAATATATTAAAAATTATATTTGACATATTTAATAGATATTGCATATGGTACATATCATAACACAAATATGTTTAAGGATAAAAATGAAAAACTTTGTCCGCAAGGCTGTTGACTGCTGCATTGAATAAGGATAAAATAAAATTCAAAGAAAATATTGAAATTTTACGCAAAAAAATCAGCCATATCAAACCCTCTGCGGCACCAATACGCAGAGTGTTTAAAACAGATAATAAAGTCTGACATGTCATCAAATTTTCGTTAGCCTAAAAAACAAAAATCCCCTGCCAATAAATAGCAAGGGATTCTTTTAGATTAACTCGGAAATACATAATAGCAAGAATAAATATATTTACATAAATCTTCCTGTTTTTGCAAATAGCGGCTCCGCTCTTTTGAAGGTTCTGGAGAAAGTTTATCCAACTTTTCCTGAACTTTCTGCAATTCTTGCTTAGATTGCGCCAACTGATTTACAAACTCTTTTGTATACGGAGTAATGTCAAAATCTTCGACAAACTCTACTGTATACAAGAACCCACCGTTGTAAACGATGAAATCCGAATAAAGATTAAACATATCATCTTGCGATTTGCGCTTGATATAGACATTAGCATAGAAATTTTCATCCATATGCACATCTATAAGACACATTTCCGTAGGGTCAACATATACGGCAACCTCTGTCAAGACCTCATAATCTTCATCATCAACGGCTTTTTGCCGTTCCGATTGCCATAATCTTGATGTGCCAAACATATATTCATACACTTGCTGAAACAAATTTCCTTGCGGAGGCAAGTTGCGGCTCAAATTTATTTCATCTTCAAAAAATGGTGAATAATAAGCAAAAGACTGACAGTCAATCTCGTCATCAGAAAGCTGAGTTTCCGCAGTTTTAGCGGATTTCAGCATATTCACAACATTTTCGACACCTGCTACTGACACATATTCATCTATAATTTCTCTGAAAGTAAATGAATCTATGCTGCCATACAAGCGCTGTCCGTATCCGCATTCCAAAGTAAGCAGCAAATTTCGTTTCAGCTTACTTTCCTTATTCGCCATAGATGAAATAATATTCGCATGTCTGGCATCCAAATTGTCCAACAATTTTTTAATCAAATCGGTTGGAAGCATCAACATCCAGCAATAGGCGATGATAACCGACTGAGCCGACAAGCTCTGAACAATGTTTATGTTGCAGATTCTTGAGATACAAGATACAAAATCATATTGCCATGCCACGGATTTAAAAATACAAAAAGTATCAATTCCGATTTTCAGACAATCGAATGTATCATCAACAAACTTGAGCAACGTCCACATATCTTCATAATCATCCTCATTGCGGCAAAACTTAAAACAAATTGTCACATCGTATGACTTTTCATTCAAGTCCGATTCCAGCAAACCATGATTACGCAGAAACATTGTCAAAAAAATGTCCTGCCACAACAAACTTTTTGAAAGCAGGTTCTGCTTTAACACATCCTTATTCATAATTATAAAAATTAAATAATGAAACAACAAAAATACATCTCAGAATTTTATTGTTTCACAAAATGATATTTTTGTCAAGTATTTGGACTTATTTTTTTACGAATAAAATTAGTCAGTTCTTCAGGATTATCCCATACAACCGCTATATCCAGCACCTGTATTTCTTTTTGCAGCACATAAGGAATTTTGACATAATCCTTTCCGGTCGTATATACAGCCGCATTTAATTTTTTTGCCTCATTTATAATATTTTCCAATTCGGCGCGGCTATAAAAATGATGGTCTGGAAAATCTATGGTTTTCAACACATTAAAACCTTGCTGACTTAATGTATGATAAAATTTTTGCGGATGTCCGATACCGGCAAAAGCAACGACATTAGGATTTTCCGTATTGCACGTCTGAACTGCTTCCGTATGTCCAAAAAACACTGGAAGACCGCTCTTTTGCGCCAAATTATGCTTATCTTTTCCCATAATCACCAACGCATCGGCTCGTTTAATTCCGTCGGCAAAAGTTTCTCGCAAAGGTCCGGCAGGTATAATTTTACCATTCCCCGTTCCATAGGTTCCGTCAAAAACTAAAAACGATAAATCTTTATATAAAGAAGGATTTTGAAAACCATCATCCATAACAATAACATCTGCGCCGTTATTTATAGCCAATTCGGCGCCGGCATAACGATTTGCGTTCACCACCACCGGAGCCTGCTGAGAAAGCAGCAATGGCTCATCGCCGACTTCTCTTGCCGAATGTTTCTTATTGTTCACAACAACATTCTGCAATTTTCCGCCGTAGCCTCTGGTAACAAAATAAGGATGATACAATTCAATCCCCAAAAGTTTGGCTATTGAAACGGCGACCGGCGTTTTTCCCGTACCTCCGGCTGTGATATTTCCAACACAAATAACAGGCACTTTCACTTTTTGCGGTTTTACAAACGCCAAACGCGCCTGCGTCAAAAATCCGTACAATAAACCGACCGGATACAAAAGCTTAGAAACAAAAGAATTAGACTGCCAATATTTAGGTGTTTTCATTTTCCATATATCCCTGAATTTTTTCAGCTATGCCGTCTAATACCTTAGCTTCGCTGGTAGCCCAATTATAAGCCAAACTGCGCTTTGCCTCCAACAGTTCTTTATTGCTTAAAAGCTGGTCAACCATATCAATCAAATCAATGGTTTCATCAATCTGAATAACCCCGTCGGCGCGCTTAGCTCTGTTCATGGCATCGGTAAAGTTATGCATATGCGGTCCGACAATCACCGCATCGCGGCACCGCGATGGTTCCATAAAATTTTGTCCTCCGTGAGGAACAAGAGAACCGCCGATAAAGACAATCGGACAAAGTTCATACCAAATTCCCATTTCCCCGATAGTATCGGCAATATAAACTTCGGTTTCCGGCATAATTTTTTCATTTGCCGAACGCAATGCCGTTTTCAGCTGATATTTTTCCTGTAGAAGCTCTTTAATTTCGACACCTCTGTTTGGATGGCGCGGAGCAATAATTGTCAATAAACCTTCGTGTTTGGCAATAAGCTCTTTTATATAACGGCCGATTTTTGACTCTTCATCGCTGTGTGTGGAGCTTACCAGCCAAACCGGACGTTCTCCTATTTCATCTTGAATATCTTTTTTCTTTTCCGCATCCACCGGAATCGGTAAACCGGCATATTTCAAATTACCAAGACACATCGCATCCTTAGCCCCCAGAGCGCGTAAACGATAGGCGTCTTCTTCTGATTGTCCTAAACAAGCCGTAAAGCAATCCAGCAGCTCTTTAATCACAAAGTCAAATTGCTGCCAACGCTTAAATGATTTATTTGAGATACGGCCATTTATCAAAATCAAAGGGATATTGCGGCGTTTAATTGTAGAAAGCATAGCCGGCCAAAATTCCGATTCAAACCAAAGAGCAATTGTCGGCTGCCAATGACGGACAAAACGAGCGGCGAACACCGGATTATCTATAGGCAAATATTGGTGAAACGCCCGTTCTGGCAGACGCTTTGCCATAACTTCAGCCGATGTTGTTGTACCGGTTGTCACCATAACATGCGCATCCGGATATATCTCCAACAGACGGTTAATCAGCGGCAACATAGAAATAGATTCGCCTACCGAAGCTCCATGCAGCCATATCAATCTGCCGTCAGGACGCGGTTTTGTCGGACGCCCGACTCTTTCATTAAAACGTTTGACATCTTCCTTTCCCATTTTTTTCCGCTTTTCTATATAGCGGCGGATAACTATCGGATAAAGAGTGCGAACCAACGTGTTATAAATCCCGATAAACATTTATTTTCCTTTTGTTTTATTTTGTTCTGCCGCCATCTGCTTGCGGCTTTTTTTAGCGATTGTTCCTTGTGGAATAAACGGAATTCCCATTTCTCTATCTAGTTTCCATGTCAATTCTGTCAAGGCTTTTTCAATTTGCAAGCGATATTTTTCCAACTCATCCTCGGTTGCCTCCGGCGGAATAAAAAACGGTTCGGTAATACTATACATTCCGCGTTGGAACGGAAACGGCACCAGCATTCTGTCCCAGCTTTTTTCAATCACTTTAGCACCGGCAATGCTATAAGTTATCCCCACAATCGGTTTACCTGATTTTTGAGCATAAAACAGCGGACTCATTGTCAGTCTCATCCCCGGACCGCGCGGCCCGTCAGGAATAATGGCGATACTATTATTTTGCTGCAAATTACGCATCAATTCCAATGCCGCCTCGCTGGAATTTTTATTTGAGGAACCGCTGACATTTCCAATACCGAATTTTTTTAGAATATTCACAATCAGCCGGCCGTCGCGATGCGGAGAAACCAACGCATTCAACGGACGTGATTTATTCCAAAAATACGGCATTTCCAAAGTTCTGCCGTGCCAGCCGATTACAATCATGCTGCCGTACTTATCAAGCAGCTCATATGTTTCTTTTACACCGCTGACCTGCCAACGCGTTGTTATTCCTACAAACTTCAAATACAGATAAGCCATATTTCCGATAACGGCTTCTACTTTTTCGGATTTCAATAAATTTTTTAGCCAATCTTTCATTTTTCTTAATTATATTCCGTTATTTGCCTCTTTCTGATACATCATACAGACTTTTTTACTAAATACAATCTGAAAAACCAAAATATTAGGTATTTTTTTAATCTTTTGTGTGCTTATATAAACGTAACAGAAAGGATTGCAAATGACAAAACGCTCTTTAAAACCGGCTCAGCTGAAAGCCGAATTGGAAAAATGCCTGCATTGTGCGGCAAAACCTTGCATGAAAGCTTGCCCGGTGCATTGTTCGCCATGCGATTTTATTGCAGCCGCCAAAAAAGGCGATTGGGCTGAAGCCGCAAAACTGATAGAGCAACAAAATCCTTTAGCACAAAGCTGCGGACTTATTTGTCCGGATAAGTTCTGCCAAAAAGCCTGTATCCGCGCAAGTTTGGATAAAGCCATAAAAATTCCGGCTGTTCAGGCGGCAATTATGCAAAAGGCTCGTTTGACGCAGACTTTTGAACTAAATTCTACTACTTATAACGGCAAAAAAATAGCAATTATCGGTTCTGGTCCGGCCGGTATCGGCGCAGCAGCAGTTTTGCTTGAACAGGGCTATGGCGTAACCATGTTTGAAAAAAGCAGCCGATTTGGCGGAGCCTTAAACTTAATTCCGACTGAGCGCTTGCCTCAAGAGGCAATTGCCGCAGATTGGCAGAAACTTGAAAATCATCCGCATTTTGAAATAAAATTAAATACGGACGTAAACAATTATGAAGATTTATTAAACAAAGACTTTTCCGGAATTATCGCAGCAATCGGAGAACAATCCTGCCGCCATCTGGGCGTTGAAGGTGAAAATTTGTGTGTTTCCTATATTGATTATTTGCGTGAGCCGCAAAAATATGCGACCGGCGGCAATGTTGCAGTTGTCGGCGGCGGAGAAGTCGCGCTTGATTGTGCGCTGACAGCTAAAAAATTTGGCGCTAATGTAGAAATGTTTGTCCGGCGCCGTCTCAGCGATATGCGTATGGGACTTGATGACTATGGCGAATTGATTAACAATGAAATCAATATCACAACCATGACACGCATAGGAAAAATTCAGAAAAATAACAATCTCCTAACGGCGTTTACAATTAAAACTCGCTTTAATTCTGAAGGAAAATTGGAAGACATTCCGCATACAGAAATCGCTCGTCCTGATTTTTCGCTGATTATTTTGGCGCTGGGCAGCAGCTGCAAAGAAGAAAAAATAAGCGACCGCCGCATTGTTTACGCCGGAGACTGCATAAACGGCGGCTCCACAGCCGTAGAAGCAGTTGCATCGGGGAAAAAAGCAGCTCAGACGCTGTTAGAACAAATTGTTTAATCAACAGGACCTGTTTCACGCAAATGTTGCTTAACCGCCCCCATTTTCCAGCGCATTGTATCTTTGCTGAATTTGTTAATATAAAAAAAGTAACCGGCCGTAACAAACAAACCTGCCGCCGTCCAGGATATAGCGCTGGCATAAAATATACCAGTATAACCCATAACTTTTGCTAAATAAATTGCGGCAAAAATGCGTGTTGAAAGCTCAATCAAACTGGAAATAAACGGCACAATCGGTTTTCCCATCCCCTGCACGGTGTTACGAAACACAAATATCAAACCCAGAAAAAAGTAAAACTGAGTGCTTATAACCAAATACTCTTTACCGATTTGAATAATATCCATATTTCCGTCATTAACAAAAATTCCAATCATATTTTCACCGACTTCACGCATCAGCACAAAACCGAAAATACTCAGTCCGGTAGAAATCAAAAACGCATATTTAGCACCGCGCCGAATACGAGAAAGTAAATTTGCCCCCCAATTCTGCGCCGAAAATGTTGCCATTGCCAAACCTATGGCCATTAAAGGCTGAGTTGCGATTTGTTCAATACGCAAAGCGGCGGCAAAAGCGGCGATAACCGAAGGTCCGAAAGAATTGCAAACACCCTGCACAATTAAAATACTGAAAGACAAAATAGAAAATTGCAAAGCCATCGGTACGGCAATATTCAAATGGTCTCGCATAATGCGCCAGCTGAACTTCATAAAACGCCGATTTAAGCGAAGCAACGGAAATTTTTTCCACATATACACATAGCACAAAACAACTGAAATTGTGTTAGCAACAATCGTCCCCAAAGCCGAACCGACTACACCCAACTTAAAATTATTTATAAAAACAAAGTTCAGCACAATATTTATTAACGAAGAAAACACTAAAAAATACAACGGAGTTTTACTGTCTCCCAACGCGCGGATAAAACCTGAAAGCAAATTGAATATAATAATCATCACCGCGCTCAATGACAGCACAAACATAAACTTGTAAGCGTCTTCAAAAATTTCGGCCGGAACGTTCATCAGACGCAGCAGCGGTTTCAGGCTGAATATCAGGCCAAGCGTCATAACAACGCTCAAAGCCAAAGCAGCCGCCAAACTATGAAAAACAGAATATTGCACGCCATCATCGTCATGAGCGCCAAAACGCTGTGCTGTAACTACAGTCAAACCGCCGGTAAAACCGAAAGCAATCATTAAAAACACCATATATATCGGAGCCGAGCTTCCGACTGCCGCCAAAGTTTCTGTCCCCAACAGACGCCCGACGATTACCATATCAGAAATTTGATATATTTGTAAAAACAGATTACCTAACAATAATGGAATTGCAAATTTTATAATTAAAGTCAGCGGATTGCCTGTTGTCAAATCATTAGTCATCTTTTTTACCTCTTTTTTATATATAATCACTTCTAAATACGCGTGTGTTATAACGCACTTTATTTAAATGTAAAGAGATAAAATAGTATTTTTTTCACAAAAATATAGAATAATGACTAAATATATATAAAAAAATTTGATATATTTTATATGTCATAACAAGCAGTTACAAAATAAACTAATTAAAAAAATAAAAAATTGAAAAAAAGTTCTTGCTTTTTTATTTTTTAGAGTGTATAAACATTTTTGTTGATGAGATGGGCGCTTAGCTCAGCTGGAAGAGCATCTCGTTTACACCGAGAGGGTCGGGAGTTCGAGCCTCTCAGCGCCCACCACTTTAAGGTTAGCAATTAAGTTGCTGACCTTTTTTTATTTTATGCTTGCACTTTTATTCTGCGCTGTTCTATTGTCTGCATCATTCTAACAAAAAAAGGTTCGGATTTAATTCCAAACCTTTTTCATAACCTCTCTGTGAGTCATCAAATAGGAAATTCCTAAAAAAATAGACCCGATAATAATCGCCGCGCTCGCTTTTGCAAAGCACTCAATATTGTCGGACGAACCGGAAAATCCGAATGTCAATCTAACATATTCATCCAACAGCAGCAGATTTATACACACAGAGCTTAAATCGTATAAAAAACGCAATTTACCCATCTTTTTTCTGTTCAAGCTCCTCTTTAGCAACCACAGCGAAACAGCAGATAAAACTAAAGCCGGCAGAATAAAAATTCCCAAAACGCAGACATGGAAATTTATAATCGATGAGCTAAAATAAAATAAACACGACAAAATCATTCCGCATAACAAAAACGATTTTATACGATAAACTGAAATATTAAAACCAAAAATACGCATACTGATAAAATTTAATAATTAAAATATGCTATAAATATGACATATTTTCACTTTTTTGTCAATATTCATTGTGACCTATTTTTTTAAGTAAATATGCAAAAATCAGCTTTACTTTTAACAATTATCTGACTAAAATTATTTCGGATAAGCTATAACTTATCTGGGGTGTGAGAACCTCACATAGAGCGTCTTGTTTAAATAAGACGATAATTTTTTATGCTTTCTGGTTTATTGACTGGAAGGCAGTAAAATAGTTTAAATATACTGCACTATACTCTATGTTAGTTCTCAACTTCCAGTCGCTTTAATCAAGCGACTTTTTTATAATTTCAAAATGAAAGGAAGTTGCTATGAAAAATAGTCAATGTGGTCGTTCAATGATAGAAATGCTGGGCGTTCTGGCGATTATTGCCGTTTTATCCATCGGTGGTATTGCCGGCTATTCTAAGGCTATGGAAAAATACAAAGTAAATAAAGTTATAGAACAGGTAACCACTATTGTATCTAACATTCAAATACTTTTTGCAAACGAAAAGACTATACCAATGCTAGATTATGAAGTTGAAGAAGATAGTTATATTTTTGTCAGAAACTTTATTATTCCTAAAGAAATTGATACAGAACCTGATGAATATGGACATCATAATTTTACTCACGCTCTTGGCGGTAGATTGTGGTTTACAGGAGATTATTATAATAAAGGTTTTACGATAAGTATTCACTCCTTGTCAAAAGAATCGTGCATCGCCTTAGCTACTCATAATTGGGGTGGGTCTTCATCAGGTTTTACCGGAATAGAAGTTAGTCAAAATTTTTACATTGTGGATTGTAACGGAAGGTGTGATGATTGTATGGATGATGATAATACTAACGGTGTGCTAGCTTGCCTACCTCTGAACAATATTCCTCTACCTCTAACTCCGGCTTTGGCAGCTAAAGGATGTAATTGCACAGATAAAAGTTGCATTATTAACTTATTATTTGAATCATAACCAATAACAACAACCAAAGAGAGTCGGAATGTTTTATATTCCGACTCTTTAGGCAATGATTTTTTATGCGCAATGCTTAAAGGCGTCATAAACAACCAAACCGCCTTCAATATCTGCCTCGCTGCCGCTGGCGCAGGTTGGCTCAACTTTGACGGCCAGCACTTGTTCGGAAATATATTTTTCATTTTCCGCCAAAGCTTTTGCCAACTCGGTATTTGCTGTTTGATAATGCAGTTCAATGCGGTCGGAAATATTGAAATCCTTGTCTTTGCGCAAAGTTTGGATTAAACGCACAAAGTCGCGCGCCATACCCTCGCGTTTCAGACTATCGGTCACAACAGTATCCAAAGTCAAAACAGCTTTATTGCTGTCAAACGCCTGACCGGCAACGCCGTCTTTCATCTCTAAGCGAACTTCAAACAAATCAGAAGTCAAGTTCTGTCCGCCGATAGAAAGTGTGCCGTCTGTGTTCAAAGTCCATTGACCTTGCTTATAGGCGGCCATGACAGCACCCATATTTTTGCCTAAGGTCTTACCCAAAAGCGGAGTATACAGATAAACCTTTTTGCTGGCGTAATTATCCAAATTGTCATCAAACTTCACTTCTTTCACATTCAGCTCGTCTTTAACAATTTCTTGATATTCCGGAGAAAGTTTAGCGCCGATTAAAGTCATAGAGGCCAACGGCAAACGGTTGCGCAAATTCTTTTCTTCACGAATAAATTTGCCGGTAGAACAAAGGTCTTGCACAAAATCCATATCAGCCATCAAAGCGTTGTCGGCTTTAATTTCTTCTAACATCGGATAATCGCACAAATGTACTGATTCGCCTTTGGTTAAAGTCTTATAAACGTATTCGCAAATAAACGGCATCAATGGAGCGGCAATTTTGCTGACGTTTACTAAAACCGTATACAGCGTGTCAAACGCGTTGTGTTCACCTTCCCAAAAGCGGTCGCGAGTACGGCGAATATACCAGTTGTTCAGAATTTCCATAAAGTCGGAAACCTTAGCGCAGGCATCGGCAACTTCGTATGTTTCCAAATTTTTCTTAACCACAACGGCCAAATTCTTCAGTTTAGAAAGAATGTAGTTGTCAATAGCCTCGCTGGAAGAAGAAATTTCTTTAGCCTCATAGTCTTCGGCATTGGCGTACAAAGTGAAGAAATAAAAAGCGTTCCACAGCGGAATCATTGCCGCGCGAGAAGCTTTGGCGATTTCTTTACCCTCTTTATCTACAGCCACGTTGCCGCCTTTCAAAACCGGAGAAGAAACCAAGAACCAACGCAAAGCGTCCGAACCGATGGAATCCAAAATTTCATTCGGGTCCGGATAATTCTTCAAGCGCTTAGAAAGTTTTTGTCCGCCTTCAGCCATCAGCAAACCGGTGCAGATGCAGTTTTTAAACGCCGGCTTGTGGTGCAAAGCGGTTGACAGCACAGTCAAGGTATAGAACCAGCCGCGGGTTTGATCGATTGCTTCCACAATGAAATCCGCCGGAAAATGATTTTCAAACCATTCTTTATTTTCAAACGGATAGTGAATTTGCGCATATGGCATAGAGCCGGATTCAAACCAGCAGTCAAACACATCGCTAACGCGGCGCATCATAGTCTTGCCGCTCGGGTCATCTGGATTCGGATATACCACATCGTCAATATACGGCTTGTGCAGGTTATCCACCTCAATACCGGTTGCAGCTTTAATTTCGGCCACCGAACCAAATACATCTACGCGCGGAAAATCCGGATTATCTGATTTCCAAACCGGAATTGGCGTACCCCAAAAACGGTTGCGCGAAATTGACCAATCGCGTGCGCCTTCCAGCCATTTACCGAAACGGCCGTCTTTAATATGCCCCGGAATCCAGTTGATTTGTTGGTTTAATTGCACCATTTCATCGCGGAAATCAGTAACTTTTACAAACCAAGAACTCATGGCTTTATAAATCAGCGGAGTATCGGTGCGCCAGCAGAACGGATATGTGTGAGTATATTGCTCTTTTTTAACCAAAATACCGTTGGCTTTTAACCACGCCAAAATCGGCTCATTAGTTTCAAACACTTGCTTGCCTTCATAATCCGGAACTTCGGCAGTGAATTTACCTGCCTCATCAACAGGACAAACCACCGGAAAGTTTTCGTCATAAGCGCGGCAGGCGTCAAAGTCATCTTGACCAAACCCTGGGGCAATATGCACAACGCCGGTACCGTCTTCGGTAGAAACAAACTCGCCGCTCAAAATTTTAAACGCGCCTTTTTCTTTCAATTTAGCAAAATAAGGGAACATTGGCTCATAGCTCAAACCCAGCAATTCCGCACCTTTGATTTTTTTGACCATAACGGCGTGTTCAAGTTGTTTTTTATAGCCGCCCAAACGAGCTTCGGCCAAAATATATTGCTGACCGTCTTCTTCCATAACCACATAGTCAATATCTTTGCCCACAGCCAACATCAGGTTAGAAGGCAAAGTCCACGGCGTTGTGGTCCAAACCAAAATTTTTTGACCGGTTTCCAGCTTAAACATCACGGTAATAGCCGTGTCGGTTTTGTCTTTATAGCCCAAGTTTACCTCAAAGTTAGAAAGCGGAGTTTCCGCCGCCCAAGAATATGGCAAAACGCGGTAATCTTCATAAACTAAACCTTTGTCATACAATTCTTTAAAGTTATGAATAACACTTTCCATAAACGGCAGGTTCATAGTTTTGTAGTCATGATTGAAATCAACCCAGCGGCCAATACGCTTAAAGAGTTCTACCCAAATTCCGGAATATTTCAAAACATCAGAACGGCAGAAGTTGTTAAATTTTTCCACGCCGTAGGCTTCAATTTGTTTGCGTCCGGAAACGCCGAGCTGTTTTTCGGCTGCCATTTCCGCCGGAAGTCCGTGGCAGTCCCACCCCAAACGACGTTCTACTTTTTTGCCGTCCATAGTTTGAAAACGCGCCACCACGTCTTTAACATACGACACCATAATGTGTCCATAGTGCGGAGTGCCGTTGGCAAACGGAGGTCCGTCATAAAACACAAATTCCGCTGCGCCATCGCGGTTATGCACAGACTTTTCAAAAGTTTTATCTTCTTCCCAGAACTTCAGCACTTCTTTTTCAAGCGCCACAAAATCCGGCTTTGCTTTCACATCAGCATAGTACTTTGTCATAATTTTTTACCTGTCAAAAATTGATTATTTAAGTGTTTGATTTTAGAAAATTTTTTATGTAAAAAGACGTACAATCCCCTAAGGGATAATTCGAAATATAAATGTAGAAACAAACGTCATTTTTTCACTCTTCTTTAGATTTTGTATGCTTTAATTTATAACCATTTTTTATAAACGTCAATAGCCTTTTCACCTTGTTTACTTTATTATATATAGGAGCTGTAACAATTTGTAACATATTGTTAAAAGCATTTTTATTGTGTTTATGCTATAAAGAGCGCAAATAATACTTGTAATTAGCTAAATAATAAGGATTTTCAATGACTAGAACTATAAAGGTTGCCGTAATCGGCGCCGGTATGATGGGCAAAAACCACCTGAAAACTTATAAAAATCTGCAAGGCGTAGAGCTTGTCGGCGTATACGATGTATTTCCGGAAGCCGCCAAAGCCGCTGCCGAAACCTATGGCATTAAAGCTTTTTCTTCAATGGAAGAAGTTGCCGCTAATGTAGATGCCGTAAGCGTTGTGACAACATCTGTTACTCACGCCGATGTGGGCGAGTTTTTTATGAATCACGGCATCCATTGCATGATGGAAAAACCTTTGGCTACCACCGAGGAAGGCTGCGTACGTTTAATTAACGCCGCCAAAAATAATAATGTGGTTTTGATGGTAGGACACATTGAGCGCTTTAATCCTGCGGTTGAGCAAATGGGCAAATTGCTTTCGGATACCTCAAAGATTCGCTCTATGACCGCACAGCGTATGTCGGCAGCCAGTGGACGCATTACCGATGTGGACGTCTCTATGGATTTGATGATTCACGATGTGGAAGTGGTGCAGTCTTTAATGAAATCACCGGTAGTCAATGTGCAGGCGGCTTCGGTAAAAACAAAAGAAAGTCCGCTGGGCAAAGATTATATTACTGCTTTGCTTGAATTTGAAAATGGCGCAACCGCCAATTTGACCGCCAGCCGCATTACACAATCTCGCGTGCGTACCTTAGCCGTCACAACCGACACAAACTACATTGACATGGACTTTATAAATCAGTCTATAAATGTTCATACTCAAGGCCGCATGCCCTATGTAAACCAAGAGGAAATTCCGGATTGGATGAATTACGGCTTAAAAGGTAGTGTTGAGCAGCTGTTTATTCCAACAAATCAACCTTTGCAAGCTGAGTTGGCTCACTTTGTAAAATGCGTGAACGGCGAGGCAACTCCTAGAGTTGGCGGCGAACAAGCTTTGGCTGCTTTGCGCGTGATTTGGGAAATTCAAGAAAAACTGGGTTTTTTAGACGCTGAAAAGAAAAACAGCGGTGCTAAAGTTGCTTAAAATTCTTATATAAAGTTTAACCTCAAAGAACAAAACTCCGTTTTATAAAGACGGAGTTTTTCTTCTATTAAAACTAAAAAACAATAACCGCCCCGCAACGTCCGCTTTCTCCTGCTATACAAGCTCGGCATTCTTTATTTACATCGGCTAAAGTTAAATCTTGCAAGCATTTTATATTGTCGGCTTTTTCACAAGATTTTGTTCCTCTGAATGTTATTGTAGAATAGCCGCTGCCGTATAAAAAAATTCCGCCGAGTTCCGAAGCCAACGGATAAGCTATATCCATAAACAGAGCCTCGCAAAAGCGATATGAATATTCAGCCGCCTGCGAGTTTTGATATTTTGCAAAATAAATATCGACCACAATTTTGTGTCCCTGATTATTTAAATAAGGAGCGTTTCCGTTTCCCATGCTATCTGTCATATAAAGACCATCCGAAGTTGTCCATGTATCTGGAACCAGATTGGCAGCTTTAAGAAACTCGCCTAATTTTATTTGTCCGACTTCCGGATTGCTCTTTACTAAATTGTCTTTGTATTCCATTAAGCCTTGTATTAAAAAATTATATTCTTCAACTGCCTTGTTAATTTTCCATTTCATCATTGCTTTTGAATAACCGGCAACGCCGCCCACAGACAAAACACCGATAATAGCGAGAACGCCGAGCATTTCTATCATGCTTCTTCCCCTTTGCCCACCTATCATAACAACTTCCTTTCATTTTGAATTTACAACAAAAAAGCCGCTTAATAAGAGCGACTGGAAGTTGACAACTGCTGAACATAATGCAGTGTAGCATATTAGCACATAGCATATTTTGCTACCTTCCAGTCATCAGACCAGAAGGTATGCGTTATTTAGCGTCTTTGCATAAAGACGTATGTTCAAGAGGTTGTCACACCCCGAACAGACTATCGCCTGTTTGTTGGTTATTTTAACTAAAGATTGTTTGAAAGTAAAGATTATTTTATTTGACACAAACAAAAAACAACCTGCCGTTTTTAGCGGCAAGCTGCTTTTTTACAGAATGTTTTACAATTTACAAAACGTTTAACTCAAAAACTATTTATTCCAGCCGCGCAGGATATAGTCGCTCAGTTTTTCACTAAAGAACGAACTGTCGCTAATCGCCTCGCCTTCGGTGATTTTGGCCTGGTCGAGCAGCAAACGGCAAACTTCTTCCACCGTCGGACGTTCTTTGTCGTCAAACATACTGTCCGCTAATTTAATAATCAACGGATGGTAAGGGTTTACTTCCAAAATACGCGAACTGGCAAAGGCAGTCTGCTGCTGATGGTTACGCATTAAGCGCTCCAGGTGAATACTCATCTGCCCGTTTTCCACCGTCAAGCTAACCGGACTTTTAGTCAGTTTTTCAGTCGGAACGACTTTGCCGACTTCATCTTTGAACAACTCCGCCATAAAATCGGTAAGTTTCTTTAGGCTGCCATCATCAGCTTTCGGCTCTTTACGTTCAAACTTCAAATCCACATCAGCCTGCGAAACATGTTTAATCGGATAGCCTTTGAAGTTAGTTAAAGTCTGAACCCAAAATTCATCAATCGGGTCAACCAACAACAAAACTTCCAAGCCTTTTTCTTTAAATGCTTCCAGCTGCGGATTGTTGCGCAAAGTCGGAATATCATCACCGGTAATATAATAAATGGTAGTCTGCCCCTCTTTAACACGAGAAATATATTCATCAAGCGAAGTCAGCTTATCCTCGGAATTAGTTGAATAAAAACGCGAAAGCTCGGCAATTTCCACTCTGTTGGCCGGGTCTTCATAAATTCCCTCTTTAAACGCCATACCAAAGTTTTTCCAAAACTTCATATAATCGTCATAATCTTCGGAACGTTTTTTCAATTCTTTCAAAATACGAGAAACCGTTCCACTGCGAATTTTGGCAATCAAAGCATTTTGCTGCAGCATTTCACGAGAAATATTCAGCGGTAAATCGGCGCTGTCGATAATTCCTTTCACAAAGCGCAGGTAGGCAGGCATCAAATCATCAACTTTATCCGAGATAAACACGCGGTTGACATAAAGTTTCAGGCTTTGCTGTCTATCCGGCTGGAACAAGTCATAAGGAGCTTCGGACGGAATAAACAGCAATCCGGTGTATTCTATACTTCCCTCCGCTTTGAAATGCAAACGCATCCACGGAGTATCAAAATTGCGGGAAATGTGATGATAAAATTCGTTGTATTGGTCGTCGGTAATTTCCGCTTTATTCTTAGTCCAAAGAGCCGAGCCGGTGTTTACGGTTTCTTCGCCGGCTTTGCCCAAATCCAAAACAATCGGATAGTTGATATGGTCGGAATAGGTGCGGATTATGTGGCGCAGATAAATAGTGTCGGTAAAATCTTTGGCATCGTCTTTCAAAAACAGCTTAATGTCCGTGCCGCTTTTTTCTTTTTCGGTTTCTTCAATTTCAAAACCGTCAACACCGTTGGAAATCCATTTATAAGCCTGTTCTTCCCCTGCTCTTTTGGTAACAACTTCAACCTTGCTCGCCACCATAAAGGCCGAATAAAAACCTACGCCGAACTTACCGATTAAATCGACAACCGAGCCGTTGTCTTTTGCGTTGTTCACAAAATCAGCCGTGCCGGACTTGGCGATTGTGCTTAAATGATTAACCAAATCTTCCTTGTTCATACCAATACCGTTATCGCTGATGGTCAGAGTGTTTTCCTCGGCGTTAGGCGTGATGATAATCTTAAACTCGCCGTTATTTTTGGTAATTTCCGGTTTCATCAACGAATAATAGCGCAGCTTGTCGCACGCATCGCTGGCGTTGGAAATCAGTTCGCGCAGAAAAATATATTTTTCCGAATACAGCGAGTTAATCACAATATCCAACAACTTGCTGACTTCGGTTTTAAACTTTTGTTTTTTACTCATGGTTATTTCTCCCTCTAAAACTACTTATTTATATGGGATTTTATAACCGCCGGCGCAAGAGGTAAGCCAAATTTTTCTTATGCGCCGGCAAAAAATCAGTCGTTTTCTTTTATACGCTCTATATTAGCGCCTACAGCTTTAAATTTTTCTTCCAGATGTTCATAGCCGCGGTCAAGATGATATACACGATTGACTATCGTTTCACCCTCTGCCACCAAACCGGCTAAAATAAGCGCGAAAGAAGCGCGCAAATCCGTTGACATCACCGGTGCGCCGGAAAGTTTTTTCACTCCGCGTACAATGGCCGAAGCGTGACCGTGAACATTGATGTTTGCGCCCATACGAATCAGCTCAGGAACGTGCATAAAACGGTTTTCCCAAATGCTTTCCGTAACCATAGCCGCACCATTGGCAACACACATCAAAGCCATAAATTGCGCTTGCAAATCAGTCGGAAACCCAGGATAATAGTCAGTATAAATATCCACGCCCTGCAAATCCGCATGCTGAGCGTCGACAATAATACCGTTTTCCGTGCGCTCCACCATTGCCCCAGTTTTCTGCAAAATATCCAGCGGACATTGCAGGTAGTCGGCATTGGCGTTTACCAGCTCCAAGCGTCCGTGGGTAATAGCCGCCGCCACAGCGTATGAACCTGCCTCGATTCGGTCATTGATAATTTCATGAGTTACACCATGCAATTTATCCACGCCATGAATAGTCAGAGTAGATGTATTTGCGCCCTCAATATTTGCACCCATTTTGTTAAGAATATTTATTAAGTCGGCAATTTCCGGCTCTTTGGCGGCGTTTTCAATAATGGTATCGCCCTCGGCCAAAGTCGCTGCCATCAAAATATTGCAAGTTGCGCCGACAGAGGCAGAATGGAAAGTGATATGTGCGCCTTTTAAGCGGTCTTTAACATCGGCAATAACATAGCCGTTTTTAATTTCTATATGCGCCCCCATCTGCTCAAGCGAACTCAAATGAATATCCATCGGACGAGCGCCGATAGCGCAGCCACCCGGCAAAGAAAGTTCAACATGACGGTATTTTGTCAGCAACGGACCTAAAACATAGTATGACGCGCGCATTTTACGCACATAGTCATAAGGCGCAACAAGGCTGGTCGGCTTTGGAGTATAATAGGTAAAAGTCTGGGTAATATGCCCGTTCAACTCTTCTTGTTTACCCTCAATCTGCGTACCGATTTGCTGCAAAAGCAAATTAAGCGAAGTGATATCCGAAAGAATCGGCAAATTGCGCAAAGTCACAGGCTCATCAGTCAAAAGTGAAGCGCAAATAATCGGCAATGCGGTATTTTTAGCCCCGCTGATAAAAACTTTACCAAACAGCGGATTACCGCCGATAATCTTGATTTTATCCATTGTTTTGCTCCTTTTCCAGTTTACGGCGATTTAATTCTTCTTGCTGCTTTTTGCGCTTTTGCAGATTCTTTTGCAAAGCCTTAGCCTCTTTTTCAAAACGCAATTGCTGCGCCGACTTTTTTGGGTTCTTAGACGCTGACATGGTAACTCTCCTTAAAATGATTATGCTTAATCATAAAAAATTAAACTCAAAAAGCCTAGTAAAATCTTGTTTTATAAACATCTTAAAAATTATTTGAAATTTTTTTACAAAAATATGAAAAAAGTTCTTGCATTTTATTTTTTTATGGGTTATTAAATAACCTGTTCGCAGATGATGCGGGTATAGCTCAGGGGTAGAGCGCAACCTTGCCAAGGTTGATGTCGTGGGTCCGAATCCCATTGCCCGCTCCAATTTATTTAGTGAAATCAAACACTTATAAAAATGATTTTTAGAGAGGAATTCGCATCCTCTCTTTTTTTGTGCAAAAAGTTTTTACACACTTACTATTCTTTTATTTCAAAGACTTAAAGCCTATTAACACAACGACACCAACCTATGTTTTGCACACTTTTTTACACACTTTTGTGTAAAAATCCGTAATTTTTTTTACACAACCTTCATTTGAAGGCAATTTGTTGTTCATATTTGACCGCCTTTGCGCATAAAAAAAGGCTCCTAAAAAAGGAGTCGCTAACATTGTTTTGACTATTTGTGCAAAATGCTTTTTTACACAGCAACCTGTATCGGTTTGATAAACAGTTGCTTCATATCCGCCAAATGCGATGATTGGTCGTAATATTGCTCAATCATTTTAGCACTTGTTCCGCATTGCTTGGCTATTGTCAACGTCGGAGTTTCATTTTGAACCAAAGATGTGATGTAATAATGGCGGAACGAATACAGCACTTTGTTGTTGATATGTTTTATACCGCAACGGTCAAGCAATCTTCTAAAACCATTGTCAAACTCTTTAACCGCCTTAATTTCATAGTGATTTTTCGCTTCATTGCCATTGCAAAGGCTAATAATGTTTGTGTCTTCATCATTGAACGGCAAATTATGCTGACGACAAAATTCTTTTTGCTGCTGATAAAGATTGTTCAGCAACTTAACCAAATTCGGCGATAATGCAATGTTGCGCTTGTTGTTCTGTTTGCGGCTGTACACATTGACAAACAAACCGCCTTCTCCATAATCAGCGACATAGTTTTTCCAAGTCAGCGCACGCAATTCCACCGGACGAATACCTGTTTCGTACAGAATGCTGATATAATTATAAAGCAGTTCTTTACGCCGTCTGTTGTGCTGATTAACCTCGTTTTTAATCTCTTGTTGCAAGGTACTGAAAATCAACTTTACTTCATCAGATGTGAAAGCGTCTCGTTTGCCTGACAGGTCTTCAAATATTGGATTTCCATCGTCATCATAACGGTTTTCTTTGCTTTTGATTGTCGGCAAAGTCAGTTGTTTTTTAATTCTTCCGGTTGTGTAGCACCAATTCAAAAATGCTCGAAGCGTGTTATTTTCACGGATTATGGTTGCGGGTTTTGCGTATTGATGAGTTCTCGTGGATTTTTTCTCACGGCGATATTCCACATATTTAATCAAGTCCAAATTGGTAAGTTCACCAATATCCCTAATTTTGCGGCGATTGCCGATAGTTTCGCTAAAATATGGAATAAACAGCCGATTCATATATTCTTTGTGTTGCGGATTGTTTGTCATTGCAATAAAGTCTTCGGCGTTCTTTTTGAAACTCTTTTTATCTAAACCGTTGGGCGTATAATCCGCCAAATATCCCAAGTATAACTCTCTTGCTCGTTTCAAAGCAGTTTTTTCATCATAGGTCTTCAAAGATTGGCGGACAATCTCACCAGTCAAATCTTTGCTCATATAATACTGATAACTGTTGCCTCTTTTAATAACGGTATAACCGTCAAATTTCATTTTTTCTTGCTGATTTTTTACCCTTTCTTTCATATTAAATTAAACCTCATTCACTAATTGTTGTAGAATAATTCTCGCGTCTCATTCTATGCCTAAATTATACAGCAAATCCGGCAAAAAGTCAAACTAAATATCTGATTCAAGAATGAAAAAGCATTTTTAATTAAAAGTGAAAACATATATATAGTCAATTATTAGAAGCAAAAAGCATTTAGTAAAAATTGCAAAATAACGAGATGTTATGATAAGATGATAAATAAAAACAGACATACCAATTGCAGCAAAACTGTATTGCAAAAACGGGGAAACAGGCTCTTTTATGAGCACTCTCAAGCAGAGAACGAACTGAAAACCTACGAAGTCTAATCCATTGGTATTAGCACCGCAAAATAACCCCTCCAAAGGCGGCCGGCGGAATATAAATAGGGCACGGCTGATGATGTCAGTTAGAAATATGAGGCTCTGTCTGTGCTCATTGACAACCTCGGCTTGATATGGTTTAGTTCTTGTTTGGACTATATCAAGTGCCAACCGAAAAAGCAGGAATGAAGGCACGCATCGGCGGTTTTGCGTGTTGTAAGGCATTATACTTACTATATCCGAAACAAGAAAGCAAACTCAGGCTGAAATGCTGTTGTTCTTTATTTTACCTCGGCTTTGAGGTAAAAAGAGCAAATCTAAACTGAAATACTCAAAATATTGCATTAAACAATTGTTTTCCCAAACAATTGAAAAAGAAATTCATAGCAGCCAATCTCTGATTGGTGCTATTCGCTGAAATGCTGATTTCAGCGTTAAATCACTTAAAAAATATTGCAAAAACAAAACCTAACAAGTTGTTATGATAAATAATAGTATAACAAATTTAAGGATACGAAGATGCTGAAAAAATACAATCCAGAACATAATGAATATGTGAACTACATACCGCTGGAAAGTTATGCGGAAATGAAAGAGGAAATAGATAAACTGAACGAACGTCTAAAAAATACGCCGGTGATGGGAAAATTGCCCTTTGATGACGAGCAAGCCGAAGTCATTGACATAAACAACTTGGCGGAAATTGAACCATATTTTGCGGATAAAAACATCAATATGGATGCGCCGGTCAATAACCGAATGGCAAGTTTTTTGCTGGTGGCGGCTTATTTTTGCAAGAACCTTGAGGTTATCAAATTTTTGGTAAAACGAGGTTCTTCCATCAACAAAACCGATGTGTTCGGTTTTAACGCCGTTATGTCGGTGGTTTTGAATGAAAATATGGATGTTGACACCAAAATAAAAACTATTGAATTTTTGGCAGACAGCGGCTGTGATATCAATTGGATGACCTGTTTAGGCGAAACGGCTTTGACAATGGCGTTAGCCAAAGCGGATGTAAAAATTGCCAACTTTTTATTAGATAAAGGAGCGGTTTTGTATAAGAAATAGATAAATACTTATGTTGAAAAACAAATTGAAATCCAAAGCAAATGTTGTATGAAACAGCGCAGAAATGTGCTGTTTTTTGTTATTTCCTACTTTTATTTTCCGCCAATGGCGCAAAAAATTGCAAGCATTACAAAAAAACGAATAAATATTAACACAATGTAAGGACGGAAAATGGACGATAGCACAAAATATATTGATGAGTGTTTTAAGGTGTTGCTGGATTTGGAAATCATTGACAGCAAATATCAATTTTCAGAGCAATTTCTGGGTAAATGCAAAAATTATTATGGTGTAATTTGTAGCGAAAAACGCAAAGCCTCAAATGATTTGCTCTATAACTTGAACCAAAAAATGAAACAAATTGCCGAATGTTTTGATGACGAAAGATTAAAACCGCTGGTGGCAAAAGGAAAGTCCATTTTGAATGAGCGCATTGCCAAAATAGTTGAGCGATTTTATAAGACTGTCTAAGCAGTCTTTAAATTTGTTGAGGCGTATTCTTTAAGATAGCGGTGCAAGGTAGTCCATGTGCAGCCCATAATTTTAGCGATTTGCGATTTTGAAACATTCTTGCTCAATAACTCCATAATTTTTTTGTGATGACGGCACAATTTGCGGAACCCTTTGCCATAAGGTCTGCCCAGATGTTTGCCATCATTTTTTAGGCGTTTTAATGATTCTTTGGTGCGCTGGGATATGAGTTGGCGTTCAATTTCCGCCGACAAGCCGAAAGCAAACGCCAAAACTTTGGACTGAATGTCGGCTTTCAGATGATAGTTCTCTTTTATTGTTATGATTTCACAACCTTTTTCAAGACATTGCTGTAAGATATTCATAATCTCCAGCATATTGCGCCCCAAACGGCTGATTTCGGTTCCGATAATCGTATCTCCGGCATTGAGTTTATCCAACAATCTGCCTAATTTTCGCTGCTGTAAAGGCTTGCGTGAAGAGATTGTTTCTTCAACGTATTCGTCTATTTTGAGATGATTTTTAACGGCGAAAGTATCGATTTCAAACCGTTGATTGGCACAATTTTGCTGGTCGGTACTAACTCTGATATATGCGTAAGTTGTCATTTTATAATCCTTTGATATTACTATATTATTTATCAAAAGAACTATATAAAATAAATGACCGTTTGTTTTAAATATCTGAAAGCAGCATATTAACAAAAGAAACAGGTGTCAACAAAAATCTGAAAATACAAGGAAATGCGGAGGATAAAGGGCTTCCGCCACCGCCCATAAATAATTCTCAAAAATACCTCTCCACAAACGGTCATTTATGGAGAGTAAAATGAACTATGAATTTATCAAAGATATGCTGCCGGCAATAGCAGGTTTGACAGGTACAGTCATCGGTTTTTGCGGCGCAATTTATTCCTCGGTGATTCGTAATGATTTAGGTATCAAGTAATCAATATTTTTATATTAACAATAATCATTTTTTAGAAAGGAAATTAAAATGTCAGAATCTCAAATTATGAAATCAACAAAATGCTGTGCAACCTGTGCTTTATGGATGGGTAACAGACGACCAGATAATTATGGCAACATAGTTTATTTAGAAACTGTTCCTTGTAATTGTTACGGGAAATGCGGAAGACGTATGAATTGTGCAAATGAAAAACAAGCAACGGCAAGTTGTTCTGATTATGTAAAATGGGGAGTTTTAAAATAAATTGTAAAACTCTTAAGTTGCATTTTTACTAAAATATATAAGGATATAAACTATGTTTACTAAAAAAAATATTTGGAGCAATGACGACTCAAAAGGTAATATCGACCCAGATTTAAAAAAGTCTTATTCTATATTAAGAGAAGATATAATTGACTATATGACACGTTGTTGCTGGATGCTTGATAAAGATTATTATTTTGGATTTACGGAGTTTAACGAATATCCAACAATCTTTTATAAGGAAATAAGCAACGGCAGAACCAATTTGCTTGTTAATGACCTTAAAAATGCAATATCAGAAGCGTCAGAACATAATGCAGAATATATTCCTGTATTGAGGGCTTTTAAAATTGATGCAGTAACTTGCTGCATTATGGATGAGTTATACTTTAATGTGATGAAAGAAAATGACTTTGAAGAGGCTATAAAAAATGAGCCGGAACGTTGGAAATTTTACTTAAAACATAGGAAATAAAAATGGTAAAACATACACAATATGATGATACAAACGAATATCAAGAATTTGATGATAACGGGATGATTGATGATTCTTTTAATGAGAATGATGATTTTACAGAATTCCTTAATAAAATAGGATGTAAAAAAGAAAATACAATTTGCTTTGCTTTATGTCTGATTACATATTTTATAATAGAATCTGTAAAAAGGTTCGCTGAAATAGTTAAAGATTTACATACTTAGAAAACAACCTTATTGTGATGAGTTAATAAAATGAGTTACCAAGTTCCAAAATCATTTAAATGTTGCGCAACTTGCACATATTGGTGTGGAATGAGAGAATTGGTTTATCAAGAACATTATGCTAAAACAGATTCTTCTTCTACAAAAGGTCAATGTGTAAACAGTAAAGGTTACTATCATCTTGAAATGCAGGCAATGGCTTCGTGCCCTCAGCATCAAACCTTGCCTGCACTAAAATAAATATTATGCAAGATGTTGAAAAAAGACTGCATAACTATTCAAAATGTTATTTTTGAAGAACTTACAGCCAAATCTATGAATGAACTCAAATATAAACAAATTATGTTTGTGTTAAATGTTGGTTTGGGCGCAATGGGCTATTCAGGAAAAACATTTTTATTGATACGACGTAATAGTTTTATCAATGGATATTATATTGATGCACATTCAGATATTTTCCCAATATTTAACCATTCTTTTGTACTTAATAAAAAGATATTTAAGTATTGGAAATATATGAACTTAGGTGCAGGGAATAAACTATATATGCGTAATAATTTTGCCAACATCTTTCGCTATGAATATATGTCTGCATATAGTAAATCTATTTTGGATGTTTACTCAAGATGGATAATTATTGCTAACAAAATACTCCTAACTGCTCCCTATACCTGTAATAAGTTGGTTTGGTGATACCGTATTTTTTGAGGATTTCGCAAACACGGACTTTGTTGGCAATATCCGCTTTCAACTCATCCATTTGCGACAGTGACAGTTTTTTGCAACGTTCTTTAGAGTACACGCCCTTGGCTTTGGCAATAGCAATCCCCTCTTTCTGACGCATTTTAATCATATTGCGTTCAAACTCGGCGATACTGCCAATCAGATGCAGCATAAGTTTGTTGAACGGGTTGTTTTCATCATCGGTAAAGCGCAGATTCTCTTTGATAAAAAATATTTCGGCGTGTCGTTCATCGGTAATGGTTTTGACAATCTGCAAAAGGTCGTTAATGTTGCGGGCAAGTCGGTCAATGCTGTAGACTTCCACCACATCACCCTTGCGCACCCATTTCAGCATTTCCTGCAATTTAGGACGATTAGTGGAGCCGCCGGAAGCATAATCTATAAACACTTCGTCATATTTTTCCGCCTCAATGGTTTGCCGGTCAATATGCTGACTGCCGTCAGCACTTGAAACTCTCGCATACAAAAACTTCATCTCTCACGCTCCTAAAAAGTAATATTATAATCTAAGAATATCATTTACTTTTCTAAAGTCAAGCAAAATATTACCTTAATATTACCATTTTTTCCACCGCTTTATCGGTAATACTTAAGTACGCTTAAATATAACCAAGTTTTTATCCAACAGATTCATAATATTTTAAATTGCCGGTTGTATTATGATATAAATTATAAAGGAAGCGAATTATGGACGAAATCACAGATTTATTATCCGAAAAAAGGTTGGCAAAATACAAAGGAATAGCCAAAGAAGATGCTTTTAAATGCCACTTATTCAACTCGGAATTGGCCGAGTCATTTTATTCGTCATTGTCCTATTTTGAGATAATATTAAGAAATAAAATTGATATTGTATTCTCTAAATATTTGGGCGAGGACTGGATTTTTCAACCGCAATATCTTATCGGACGTAATAGAGAAAACATGGTATCGGCATTATCACATATCAAAGATACAAAGAAAAGTCCGACAGATAAAAATCATATCATTTCTGAATTAAGTTTAGGTTTTTGGGTTTATCTGTTTTTACCAGCATACAATGACGTATTATGGAATAAATACCCACAGATGTTAAATGAAATTTTTGATAACAGTAAAAATAAAGTTGTTTTGCAAGTTATCTTCAGCAAATTGAACATTATAAGAATGTATAGAAACAAAGTGTTTCATTATGGTTCAGTGTTAGCGGATATCAAAAATCCACCGGCAAGAATGCACAACCTTATATATAACACAATTAAAGAGATGAATGCTCAAAAGTTGCTAAAACAACTTAAAAACATAGACACTTTTAATGAAAAATATCAACGTGGCAAAAAACTTGGAATATTTTAAAACAATAAAGAAGGGTCTCACTCATAACCAGATAAAATCCTGCATAAAGATGCTTAATATGAGATATACCCCTTCTATCTGTAAAAAGATATAACATTAAAAGGACTAAAAGTCAAGATGAATTGTATGAAAGGCCTATTTAAAACCATTAAAGAAGGCATCACCTATAATCAGACAAAAGTCCTGCACAAAAATGCTTAATATAGGATATATCCTTCCCTTCTACAAAGGAATATAGCAATACTGGGTCTAATTGTCAAATATATAGTGTACAAAAGTCTAAAATATACTGAAACCTATACCAAAGTTGATAATGTCTACGATGTGCAAAAACATACCAATATCCGTAAAAATAACGTGATAAAATGCCCATAACAGCCACATTTGGGTTGATTTTTTTGGTTGCCAAGGTTGATGTCGTGGGTCCGAATCCCATTGCCCGCTCCAATTTTATTGATGAAAATCAAGTAGTTACAAAGTCGCTAATTTAGCGGCTTTTTTTATTTTTAAATTTTAGTTACTCTATAGGTACATTATTTTACACAGCCACAACTCAGCACAAACTCTGGTGTGCATAACTTTTTAGGATTCGTGCAAAAATAAAAGGCAGATAATCATTTATATCCACCTTTTTTCGTTTCAGTTGCTGAGCTTTCTTTTTGTTTGGTATAACCTTGGGCTTATACAATTTATTGTTAAACAATTCGTATGCCCCAACGTCAAACGGTTTATTATCCACCGCCTGCCGCTTTTTATTCTTCTTGTGTTTTGACATTTTCATTTCCTTCTTTAGTTTTTATTTTTTCTACATATTTTTTGACTTCTTCTTTTACTATTTTAATTTGTTCGTCACTCAAATTCAATATTTTCTTTGACGGTACTTTCCAATAACCTTTTTTAGCCCTTTTCTCTTCTAAACAAGTTGCATGGGTTGCCGATGAATAATCAATATTGTTAGCCACCACAAATAAAAAATCATCATCAAATTTATACTCATCAATATCAAAAACCGTAAATTCATCACAAGTATAAATTATTGGGCGCGGCTGATGTATTATTGGCTCTAAATTATAGTTTGGAACTCTTTCTTTTACAATCGGCAATGCCCATTTTGTAAAATGCATTTTAGATAATCTGTCTTTTCCAATTCTTTTATCACAAGCCCATAAAATATATTTTAGACCTGACGGCTCTTCAAACTGTAAAAGTTTATCTCTTGGTGTGTCTAAATATTGAGCAATTATATTTGCCGGACTAAGTTTGCCTATTTTTTTATCACTACCGTAAGAAAACCATTCGTCATAATAACGAAAATTACAATAAGCCGAATCTTTTTGACATTCCCATAGTATTTCATCATTTAGCTTAATATAAAAATGTGTTCGATTATGCTTTGACCACTCCGTTGTTAAACGCAAATTAGATTTATTAAATGCTATATTTAATCTGGGTGCAATTATGGTTTTAAGCCGTTTATTTACTTGATTCCATCTTTTCATCGCTATTGTCCATTTTTAATGTTTCAGGGTATTCTTTTGCAAAATTTTCCAGATATTTTTGAATTTTTTCGTCTTCTAGTCTATGGCTTGACTTTTTAGTACCTGCCTTGTGGCAATAATTGATTTTGTTAAACGTAACATCGGATTCTTCATAAAATCTATCTTCTATATTTCCATTTTCTGCATTTATTAAGTCCATTGCCCACAATATTTGAATAAATCTGTAATCTGGATTCTTTTCCACTTCATCAGCAATAATTCCTAAAATTTTACGATTAGCGTCAATTCTTTTCATTTTTATGCACCTTTCACTAATTATAAATTACTAATAGCACTAAATCACGTCAAATATTGGCGTAATATTCCTATATATTCCGTTTTATGGCTAAAAACTTTATTAGACAGCGCATAATCTATCAAACACTTGTTTGCATAAGTGTATTGAGGAATATCTTTAATAACCGGTGTATTTAACCAGATTATAATAGGTTCTAAAAACTGCTGATTCTTAATTTTTTCATCAAACACATCAGAAAATTGAATATTATTTATAGAATATACGCTGTCTGCTCTTATTTTTAAGGTCGCTAAAGTTTTTATATTGGAATTTATGTTTGATACAATTCCTTTATCAAAACTTTCATTATCGCTCAAAACACAAATATGGATATGCGGACTTAGTAATTTATTTTCATTATCAAACGTATAGAAAATAAATTGTCCGGCTTGTCCTTGCTTTTGTCCCATATTAGCAAAACAACTATCTCTTACCATTTTAATAACCACCGTTAAAAAACAAACTAAGAGATACAGCTTTATTTTGTTCGTTGCTTAATGTTATATTTTCCATAATAAATAGTCCTTTTCTATTTAATTATGGCTATATAAACATTAAATCACGTCAAATATTGACATATCATTTACAAAAGTTATGCACGTTTTGCTTTGCTAATATTTATAAAAAACAAATGATGATTATAATATATCCAGCGCATAAGTGGGATAATTTGATTTATCTTAACTAAGCTATTGATTTTATAAACTTATGCCCCTAGCACGCAAGGTTTATAAATATTCGCATAGAAAAAGCATTATCGTCATTAAATTTCTATCTTTTGCCAATTTTCAGGTTTTATAACTTTAACGTGCTTGCCCCAAGTGTATAAGTGCCAATCCATTTCCAAACGACCGCCGGCGTAAAATTTAACCGTTAAAGTTCCGTCCGGATTTTTTGTCATAGTTTGGCTCGGGTGAAAAATATACCTGCTGGCTTCATCGGCAGTTTCAGCATCAAAAAGCCATTCCACCTCAAACGGCTTTTCGTGAAAAGCTCCAAACGATTCTTCGGCATACTTCTGCAAATTAAACCCTTCCAGCATTTTCGCCGGCTGCGGTAAAACTTCGGCTTTGCGGATATTGCTTAAAATAAAGGTATGCACATTGTCGCCAAAATAACCGTCAGCGTGGTGCGCCACCAAATAGTGATTGCGCTCGCCATACAAAAATCCGTATGGATTCAGCACATTAAAACTTTCTTTTCCGCTGTTTTTGTTATAATAAGTTATGCGCAGCTGATGACATTCTAAAATAGCTTGACGTATGGTTTTGATGATTTCTTCATCAATCTGCAGCTTTGGTCCGGGGCGGCAGATATAACCTTCCGCTTCCAGCAAAGCCTCGGCATCCGGCTCTATTTTACGCATAACATCTGGTTTTACACTAGCTTTAATTTTATCAATCAACTTGCCTAAAGTTTGATTTTGTTCGTGCATTTGTTTTTTGTTCAGCAAAGTACGCATATTTTCCAAAAGTGATAATTCTTCAGCAGAAAACTGTATTAAATCTCGTAATGTGCCTTGGGGAATATACCAGCGTTTAGTATTGTTTTCTCCGCTTATTTCCACGGTTTGCGGAAATTTATAGACTATCATATCACGCATTCTTTCTGCCGTGCGGCGTGACACCTTAAAATCCTGCATAATATCGTTAAGCGAAACACCTTCGCGCGATGATTGCATTTTAGTTGCCAAATCCAACAAATCGTATGTTTTTTCGTAAGCCATAATCACTCCTTTTGCCATTTTTATGTAACCTATCACAAATTTATTACAATTCGGTTTATTTTTTATCAGCTATGCCAAGTTTTGACATATCAGGCTTTTATATTGCCAATCAACAAAGGGGGATATTATGAAAGAATCTATTATAATTTATACAGCTTGTTGTTTGGTGGCTTTAATAATGTTTTGCTGGGGGCGTTATGTTGGCAAAAACATCACACCTATGGTTGACCTATGCGGAACAATCAGCGGTATTGTGCTGGCTATGTTCTGCATCGGTTTCTTTAATTATTATATGTTGCATTAATTTAATCACAAATAGATTATCCAATTAGTCCGGCTTGAGCTAAAAGCTCTAGCTGGTCATTATTTTGGTCGTGATCCAAAACTGTTAATCCATTATTATCTTTAATATTCACATCTGCGCCAAACTCCAATAATAGTCTGGTCTGTTCAACATTGTCAGCATACATCAGTGCAGTGTAACCATTATTGTTTTGTTCATTTATATTAGCACCTGCCTTTAAAAGAACTGCTATTTTTTGTCTTTTTATATTCGCTGTTGTAAACTTATCTAAAAGTGTCCATATCAATGCGGTATAACCAATTGCATAATCTCTTGCAGTTATATCCGCGCCAGCATTTAACAATAACCCCATTTGTTCCGATGTTTGGGCAAACATCAATGCCGTAAAACCTAAATCATCCTTAGCGTTAACATCAGCTCCCGCATCTAATAGCAATTTTGTTTGTTCTGCATTTTCTGCATACATTAAAGCTGTTTTACCCAAATCATCTTTTAAATTAACATTAGCCCCTGCTTCTATCAAAATTCTAGTTTCTTCTTCATCGTATGCCAGCATTAAAGCAGTTTGCCCTTGATAATTTTGAGCATTAACATCTACTCCCGCTTGAATAAGTAACTTAATTTGTCTGCTATATTCTTCTTTAACTAAATTTATGTATGCATTGTTCTGCTTGCCAATACTTTCTTTTGCACATAACGCGTACATCGAAGCCGTATTTCCATTATTATCACGGATATTTACATCTGCTCCATAATCAATCAATAACTTAGTTAATTTTGAAAAATCAGACATTCTATATTTTGTTTCTTCAATATCTTTAAATTTTTCCGGTTTTAAAACTGTTCTTATTAAAGAAAATTGTTCAAAAATATGCATTAACGCCGTTTTTCCCATATTGTCCTGAGCATTTACATTAATTCCATAATTTAATAAAATTTTAGCTGTTTCTGCACATTGTTGGTACATTAAAGCTGTTTTTCCGTCACCGTTTTTAGCATTTACATTAACGCCTAATTCTAAAAGCGTTTTTATTTGTTTTTCGCGAGTTGACTGTATAAAAGCCATATCTAAGACTTTTATATTTGCACCATTTTGTAATAAAATATCAATAATTTTTTTATTTGGTTCACTATGTGCTAAAACATATCCCAGTAATGTAGAATTATTAACTTCTGAACCTGAATTTATCAAAAATTGTGCTATGTCTTCATTGGCTGATAACATTAAAGCATTTTCACAGCACATATTTCTGGCGTTAATATCGGCTCCTGCATTAACCAATAGCTTAGCCTGTTCTGCTGTTTTGGCTAACATCAATGGCGTCCATTCCATAACATCGGATTTTACATTAACATCCGCCCCAAGCTCTATCAATAATTTAGTTTGTTTTACCGTTTCTGCATAAGTTAATGGGGTTAACCCCATATCATTATTAGCATTTATATCTGCACCGGCATTTATTGCATTAACTATCCTTATTTTAAGCTTGTTAATGTCTTTTTCATCTCTCATTAAATCTGTTATAATATTATTTGAAATCGTTGTTATCATCGTTTAGTTCTTTCTCACAATATTTATAGTGTTATTCATTTAAATAACATTTAGTTACGCCAATATATGACATATTTTATATTACTAATAAAAAAATATTGTGAAAAGCCAACAAACTCAACAATTATTTTGCTTTGATATAAAACTCATCCAAAAACTTTAATAAGTCTTTTTGACTTGCTTCATCAAGCATTTTGATTTTATGAATCAAAGAATTTTCAATATTATGGCTATGTGTTGCAAAGTTACTGAGTATGTCAATATCTAAAGAATATAATACTTTATAAAGCGTATAAGAACGTGGCGTTTGTTTAGCATTTTCAATTAAATTCAAGGAAGAATAATCAACTTCACTCAACTCAGCCAATCTTTCGCAAGATATTTTCTTTAAGTTGCGTTTATTATGTATTGTTTTACCTATAACGGCTAAAAATTCTTTTTCTGATAACATTGTATATATCCCATAAAATATACTTGGAATTATACAATTATATAAAACAATATCCATTTTATGCTGGCTATATAATTATATTGTGTTTAGCCAATAAAATTTAATTTTATTTTTACAAATTTAGGTTCTACTTGGTGTAAATTAAATTTTAAGCATGTCATAAAATGACATAGTAGAGGTTTAGTTTTTACTTGAATATAACTTTATTAAAGGAGAACATAATGAATATTTTTGAAGCATTAAGCTACGGCAAAGGCCGTATCAACGAAGAAAATACAAGCTCTTTTTTGGCATATTTGCTAAACCCTAATGAAACGCACGGATTAAAAGATATATTCCTGAAAAGGTTTTTAACACTTATTGATAATAATTTAGCAACAGATGATACTTTACAGCTAAATGATATTTTACTTGAAGAAAGATTTTACAATAAAGAAAAAAACTGGTGTTCATTAGATATAACACTCAGATTAAATAACCTTTCAAATGGAGATATTTTTATTGCTATAGAAAACAAAATTAATAAACAAGCTTTTAAGCAGAATCAGCTCCAAAATGAAATTAACTATATGTGTGTTTCTGAAGAAATCAAAGAATATAAGAAAAAGAAAATTATCCTTATTCTTCCGTATGAGTACGATGATGACAAAATATCCGATAAAATTAAAGTTGATTTTACTAAACATCAGCCTGAATGGGAATGTAAAATTATAACTTGGAATGATATACTTAAAATTTTAAAGAATATATTATCTCAAGAAAATAGCTGTGAAATTCCACCTTTATATGACTATGTAAAGCAAACAATTAAAGCATTCATTATTTATATGGAAATTAAGCCTATAGAAAAAACATTTGATATGTATTTGGATAATTTTGAATCTATAAAAAAGCTAAAATTGCAGCAATTTCCGTCAAAAATGGCTAAATTATTTATTGTTGATAAAAATAAAGAAGATAAAAATATATCTGTTTATAAACCATTATATAATTTTTTAAAAGAATGCAAAGAGTGCGAGGTGTCAAAATCTATGAATACACGCCAAATAGCTCAACTCTTCATAAATATTATATCTTCTAATCAAGGCATATTGGATAACTATAATAATATGAAAGAAAATAAAACTCCTCAAAAATAAATAGATTTTTCAAGTTAACTTCAAAAATAATGCCTAAAACAATTTTCAGGCATTATTTTTTGCTCTTTTTATGCTTATGTCAAAATTTGACGTAGATTAGTCATAGACTCTGAAATATAATAAGAAAACGAGGTATATTATGTCTGATAAATTTGAAAAACAAAAAGTTTCTGAGTATGTGGCAAATCTTCTTTCCAACAACTCATATATTGATGACAACTTCAAAAGCATAAAAGAGTGGTTGTTTGACAAAGATAATATTTACGGTCAACTGAATTTTCCGGCTAAAGACGCAAATTCAGCGGAAGAAGAATTTACAAAACTGGCAAAACATAATCGTTTGCAAGCGTATTCGCTAATTAAGCAATATGCAAAAAATTTAACAAACAATCACAAAAAATGTGCTCCAAGTATATTTGAAAAAAATTTGATTTATCTGCAAGAATTGTTCGGACTAAAAGAATATGAAAAGGAATTGTTAGGCTTGCTTATACGCTATGACAGACAAGAATCTTTTTATGATACATTAAAAAATATCAGCAATTCCAATATATGCGACACAAACAACAAAGCCCTTGCACTTGGAATCAGTGCCGATAAAGTTTATAGTGCATTTCACAAAAATTCAACCTTAGAACAGCTTGGACTTATAGATTTTGAATATGACGGAGATATAGATTCAACCCATTTGCTAAAAATCTTATTTTCGCATAAATTTAAGGATAAACAGGCTCTCAAAAGTTATTTTATGGGAAAACCTCTTAAAGCCACCTTACAATGGGATGACTTTAGGCATATTCCGCAAATTTCCATATTGGAAAAAATCACTCAATCCGCGGTAAAACGTCATCAAAAAGGCGTAAATATTTTGTTATACGGAGAACCTGGAACCGGTAAAACCGAGCTGGCAAAAACTTTAGGACAACGTTTGGAATGCAGTCTGTATTCAATCGGAGAACAGCAAGGCGATATTGAAGAACATGACGATAACCGCTATGACAAATTACTGCGCGCACAAAAGCTATTGCAAAAAGATAAAAACGTGTTGCTATTGGTTGATGAAGCCGACGACCTTTTATATAAACAAGGCGGATTTTTTTGCAGAGATGACGATTTTAATAAAATTCAAATAAACCGTTTGCTGGAAAACAATGAACATCCGACAATCTGGATTTCCAATAATATTTCCCGTATGGATAAAGCCTATTTGCGGCGTTTTACATACGCTATAAAATTTGAAAAGCCTAAACAAAGCGTTCGTGTTCAAATGTGGCAAAAATGCCTGAACGCGAATAAATTACCGGCTGACGAGCAAACCGCAAAGTCTTTTGCCGAAAAATATTCGCTTTCGCCTTCATTTATTGTATCCGCCGTAAAATCGGCTAAACTGATAAAAGGAGGATTGCCGGAAATTAAGCAAACTTTAGACGTTTTGCAAGAAGCCTACAACAACGGCTATAAACCGCGCGAAAATATAAATAAAGAAAAAATTGCTTTCAATCCTAATTTATTAAATACTGATTTAGATTTGGTAAAACTGGCGCAACGAATAAAAGATATGAAAAAGCTGGATTTTTCGATGTGTCTTTATGGTGTTCCCGGAACCGGAAAATCGGCTTATGCGCAATATTTAGGCGAATTACTGGATTTACCGGTAATAAAGAAAAAATGCTCGGACTTAATTGATATGTATGTCGGCGGAACCGAAAAAAATATTGCTCAAGCCTTTGAGGAAGCGGCAGACCAATCTGCTATTTTGATTTTTGATGAAGCCGACAGCTTTTTGCAAGACCGTTCAAATGCAGTACGCAATTGGGAAGTTACGCAAGTAAATGAAATGCTTACGCAAATGGAAAAACACAAATTTCCGTTTGTCTGCACGACTAATCTGATGGAAAAATTGGATAAGGCTTCACTTCGCCGTTTTACCTTCAAAGTGCAATATAATTATCTTTCCGAACAGCAACGCACACAATGTTTTGAACACTTTTTCGGTTTTCAGAATGTCAATCTTAATGATTTGTCTTCTCTTACACCTGGGGATTTTAAGGTAGTTTATACTAAAGCAGAAATGATGGACTGTCTGAATGATAAAAACAAACTGCTGGAAATGCTGGAACAAGAGCTGAAAAACAAAGCACCTGTTGCTCGTCATATCGGCTTTTTATAGTATGTCTAATGTTTTTACACTTTTGGCCTAAAAAACGCTTTGATTTTTCCGGTTGACTTATGGCGTGAGGCTGTTATAGAATTAGAGTGTAAACAACATAATTTTAGAGGAAAAAAAGATGAAAAATAAGCTATTCAAAGGTCTCTCTCTCTCTCTGCAAATCCTAAACATCTGATTAAAGGCATATTTTCTGCTGCTCAGCGTGTTTTTGCAGAGTTCAGCGTAAAAAATCACACATTCGGAAATAACAAGTTCAGTAGCTACTCTATAAAGGGTTCTGGATTGCTTCGCGTTGCTCGCAATGACGCCGAAAGAAACAACATCACATTTAAGGGTTTGGATGGTGTGCGTCAATACGACTCAAAATTCTTCAAAACCGCTTTAGATGCGCCGCTATACGCGGTTTCAGCCGGGCGGAGTCTTTTGCCACAATGTGCGTTAGATGCGACGGGATTTTTAAGCGACGTGTACAAAAGAAGTACACGAGCGAAGAAATTCCTAGCAGATGACGTGCAGGGTGGCAAAAGTATGATTGAAATGCTCGGCGTTTTAGCTATTGTCGGTATACTGAGCGTGAGCGGAATTGCCGGTTATTCCAAAGCTATGGAAAAGTTCAAGCTCAATAAAGCCTTAGATGAATATACTATGCTTACTTACGGACTGCTCGAACATATAGACTATATACAAAAACTTAACAGCGAAAATACAAATCTTATAGAATCTGCTGGTCTCATAGATTTTGCATTCGACTTAAATCTTGTTCCAAATAGCTATAAAAAAATCAATTTCCGCCGAATGTACGACCCATATGGTAATATTATACAGCTTTTCTCACGTAACAATCGTTTAGTTATTGATATGTACTTAGGAGGAGCTTTAGATGAAAATGGCGACATTACAAACAATACTGATTTTTCAACCAAACTATGCCAAACATTGATGACAGACCTTGCAAAACCTCTGCATAGCTCTATTTATTCTTTACATTTCACTCATCGTTGGCCAGATGCTTTTTTCGGAGATGCATTTTGTCATAATTCATCGAATTGCCTTACAGATATGTCATTGGCAAAAATAAATGAATACTGTAATTGCGGAGGAAAAATCTGCGCCCTTGTTATAGAATTTTAGCACAATTTTTAAATGCTCTTTATCAAAAAAACACCCGAAAAATATTTCGAGTGTTTTTTATTAAGACATTATTTATATTATATTTTTTCTACCTGAGAAAATTCTAACTCTACCGGTGTATAGCGACCAAAAATAGAAACAGAAACTTTCAATCTATTTTTTTCGGTATCTATGTCTTCAACAACTCCAACAAATGAAGCAAACGGACCGTCAATAACCCTAATTTGCTCACCGGTTTCAAAGTTAACATTAGTCTGAGGACGTTCCAATCCTTCTTGCACCTGATTCATAATTTTTTGCACTTCGGCATCGCTGATTGGCTGAGGCTTGTTACGGCTGCCCAAAAAGCCGCTGACACGCGGTGTATTTTTTACGACCAACCAAGTTTCATCAGTCAGCTCCATTTTCACCAAAATATATCCCGGAAAAAACTTATGCTCAGCATTAACTTTTGCGCCTTTGCGAATTTCCACAACATTTTCAGTCGGCACAAAAACTTCAAGGATTTTATCATCCATTTTCTTCAAAGTTGCTTGTTCGCGCAAAGATTCAGCAACTTTTTTTTCTGAACCGGAATAAACATTTACAACATACCAACGAGCAGTCATTTATTAAACTCCTATCCTAACATCAAAATTTTATCTACGCCCCAAGCCAAAATGGCGTCCACCATAAAGAAAAACACCGTAGCTATTGCCACCAGAGTCACAACCATAGCGCAAGACGGCACCACTTCTTTTTTGGTAGGCCATGTAACTTTTTTAACTTCCTGCTTAACCTGACGCAGAAACTGAATCGGACTAATACTCATTTCAAACCTTTTCCTATTAAATTGACAGAGCATATTTCTATACTCTAACGCATTGTAGCTAACATATTAAATTATTTTTTGTCTGTCAACAACATAATTACACTTTATCCTCGCAAAGTTAAGCATCATACCAGACAACTTATTTTTCCGCCCAAATCAGCGGATAAATCTGTTGCCAGCCTGCATTGTGAGAAGCATTCGGAACAATTGTGACAAGACTGCTGTTTTGTATAAATTTTTGCACCATTTCAGGCAAAATAATCTTATCGTTTGCTCCGACATAATGATGTTGCGGAATTTGCAAAAAGCGCTCGCGGTAATTTTCTAAATTCATCGATTCCGTCAGAGGTATAACATTATGATACGCGGTCCAATTCGCATGGTCCAGATTTCCGGCAATGGTAATTATTTTTTTTACATTCAAATCAGGTTTAGCGGCAGCAATCAAACCAACAATTTGCGCGCCTCCGGAAAATCCTATCAAAATAACCTGTTTTGTTCCTGCTATTTGCTTAACGGCGTCAAATTCCGCATTTACAATCTCCGGAGCAAAACGGGCGGTTGTCCAATGCCGCGGCGAACATATTTTACTTTTTATATATTGGCATGGTCGGGCGAGATATATCACATTATCAGAACGGTCGCCAAAAGCCAGCTCCCGCACCAAAGTTCCGTGAGGTGTCGGATTTGACGACGGGTACCCGTGAGCATTAAAAGCATATCCGTCCCCCTCTATATATATTTTATACGGCAGCGACGGATTGCCGATTTTCTGCCACGAAGCCAAAGTAAAATTATCGGTTTCAATCTCTTTATATACAAATTCCGGCGGCACGGCAATATTATGACAGCCGACGCAAAAAAACACCATCAATAACAAAAAATTTTTCATACCATATTCCATATCATATATATACACCAATAAAAAATAAAAACCAAGCAAAAGAATGTGACAGAAATATATGACAAAAAACTTGCTTTTTGAAAAAAACTGCAATATGATACAAATATTTTAGAAGGGATTGATAATGCAATATAAAATGGATTTGAGCGAGTTTTCATTCAATAAAATCAAAGCCGGACGCAAAGTGGATATGCGCCTGTTTGATAAAAAACGGCAAAGTCTGAAAATAGGCGATTTAATAGAATATGAAAATATAAACAATCCGCGAGAACATCTTTTATGTCAGGTTTTGGGGACTGCCGTGTTTGACAATTTCGGCAATATGGTTGACTGTTTAACACCGCAAATGCTTGGATATAATGACAAAGAAGAAGTTATATTACGTCTAAACCGTGCTTATCCGCCTGATTTACAAAAAAACTTTAATGTTATGGCGATTTTTATTCAGAATATTACTCCGACAAAAATTATGACGCGTGAACCATATTACGAGCGCTGATATTTTATAATTTATTTTCTTTATAATATATTAAAAATTTGAGAGTACAATACTCGGAATGATATTGTGCGAAATATGTTGCTTTTTTAGACAAAATAAGTTATTATTAAAAAAAATCATCAGGAGAATTGAGTATGTCAAAATATCAAGATATGTCAGAAATCAAAAATAACGCCGAGTTTCAAGAGTTTGTCAAACTAGAGTTGAACCGCGACATAGACAGCATTCGCGACTACGAGTTAACTGCTATGTTTTATAAATTTAAGCAGCATACCGGAGATATTGACAAACAAGACCAAGAGTTTTTAGACAATACAGCCAAAACCGCAACTCCTGAGGAACTGGATAATTTGACTAAAGTTCATTTTCCGAATAAAAAATATGAAGAACTGACAACCGAAGACAAAACATTCATAAACGTAGAAAACCAGCAGGCAAAAGATTTGGGATTGACTATAGATGATATCAAAGCTTATCTTGATATCACATCCCGAAACGATGAAGTCTCTCCTGCTGATTCTCCTGCTTTCCGCAATAATGATGATGTGTATGAGGCTTTTCATGAACTAGCCGACAAACATCGCTATACTCCGAACAATCAGCAGGATTTTGATGATTTTATAAAGCAAAAAGACGCTTATTTAGCTAATAAAACTCCAGAAGAAAAAACAGCCGTTGAAGAACAGCTGAACAAATTTCTCAACAATCAAGACCAAGAAAAAATGCATTACGGCAATGAGCTGTATACGGTTGACGATGATTTCAGAAAAATGTACAACACAGCATCTTTGCCGCAGCAAACTGCTCAAAAAACACCGATTGACATTATTGTAGAACCGCTTGACAATGATGAAAAGCAGCAACCTGCACAAAAACCAACAAAACACAACGGCATTAAACAAAACAAGGGCGAAGAACAGGATGAGATACGTCTGCGCAGCTTTAATTCAGACCAAAATGAAGCTTTATTGGATATGATAAAAGTTGAAACTTTGCATGAAATGGATATTGTTTCTGACGATGAAATAAATAAAGCCTCTAAACAATCAAAAAATTCCGTTCAAACAAGCATAGATATTCTGAATGATAAACTTCCGAAACTATCAGATAAACAATTGTCCGAATTTGAAGAACGCATAACCAACAAAATGGTCGATAACGATGAATTGCTGAATCTGATGCCGCCGGCAGCCTTAGCAAAAGCTTACACCGGAATAGAAAAACAGCTGGATGCGGAAAAAGATGACGCTAAAAAACAAGATTTAATCTCTAAAAAAGAAAAAATCGGCTCTCGCATGGAACAACTGACAACCATGTTGGCAGTCCAAGAACACACTTTTGACGATTTATATTTTGCCGACAAGACCAACATTGCCGATGTTTATGAAGGCTATGTACAAATGTACGATGCACTTGATAAAAATTGGCGCAACCCCAAAGAAGGCGGTTCATTGGCTCAGCAAATGCGTCAGGGTGAAAATCTGCTCGGTCAAGAGTTCAATAATTATAAAGAGCTATGGAACATCAAAGACGTAAAAGAGACAGATGCCGCCAAACTGCAAAAACGCTATGAAGAATTAGACAATCAGTTAAAAGATGTTGAACTTGACAATGAGACTTTGAAACTGGTAAGCAATTTCAAATTTTTGGATGAAAAAGGTCAAATTGAACCGCAATTTGTTGACAAAGACGGTAAGCAGACAGATGTTTACAGCGATGGCGCCAAAGTAATTGAAGGCGGAAAGCTTGATACCTCTATCCGCTTGGCAAAACAAAATGTTTTGTTAGAAAACATCGGCACAGATACCAAGTTTAAAGCGGAAGAGCTGCAAAAAGAAGTTTCCGAACAGCTGCCGCAAACACTATATGCTTTTCATGTGGTTGATAAGGTAGAAAAAGGTTCATTCGAGCATCCGAAACAGTTTACTGATAAAAAATTCTTAAATCAATTTACCGCTGATTTGGCAAATCCGGATAAACCGATGGCAATAAGTCATACAACTTTTGAAGTAGGAGTAGACAACGCTGTTAACGCCACCGCCGGATATGCCAACACCTTAGCACAAAGCATCGGCCGCGACAAACCTGTGGTGATGTCGGTATTTAATCCGTTGAAAGATTTAGATAAACGAACAGACGCGCGCACCGAAAACAATACATCTAAAAAATCCGCCCGCCTAGAAATGCTAAAACGCACAGTCAAAGGCGCGACTTCAGCGTTTTTGGTTTCAGGAGCAATTACCACTATCGGCACAATGGGCGCCAATAAAATAGCCGGAGCCGCAATCGGTACAGGTTTGGCAATCGGAATGACCGTATGGCAAATTCATAAATGGCGCAAACAGCAAAAACAAGAAGGCAAACCGGCCGGTTTCAAGGCAATGCTCAAAAACCGCAAATTAGCAATGACTATCGCGACAACCGCGATGGGTGCGGCGGCGTTGGGATTTGCCGCCACCGGCAACCCCGGAACGGCCTCTGCTTTAGGTATCGGAGCTTTAGCCGTCGGTACAACAAACGGCGTTATTTCAAATTATGGAGATTCGCGCAAATCAGGATTAGGAAAATTTGAATCTGCCGGTTGGGCGGCCGTGCAAGCCATAGCCAACGTAGCCGGAGCTTATGGCGGACGTGTTACTGCCAATATGGCCATTGATGCCTATAATCACGCTCATCCGGACAATAATTTGTTCAGACACCAAGAACAGGAAGTCACTCATCGAAAAGAAACCGTTTACGATGATGGCATAAAAGAAAGAGCCAAAGCCACGGTCGGCAAGTGGTATGCCGGTCATGAAGATGTGCTGCAGCAGCGTGTTGATGAAATCAACCAATACAATCAGGCTCACGGCACCCACATTGACCCATACCGCTATTTGATGGCAGCGCACGATGCCGGCGCGCAGGCTCCGGATAATATGACTTTGCACAACCAAGACGCGCCGGATGTGGCTTCTCACGGCAACCATAGAGTCTTAGGCGCAGGCTGGAGTCAGGAAACCGGAATTTCTCAGCAAGAAGTCGGTAATTTAGCTCAATCTGTAACGGCAGACGGACATGTTAACTTATCACCTGAATCCGTTAAGGCTTTTCAGCAGATTGATGCACATATAAACGGCTACAATCAAGTTGGCTATGTCAATGGTGCGCCGTATCAAAACGACGGCGTACTGGATTCCAACGCTTCCCAAAATGATTCCGGACGTTTTGTGCAGAATGCCAACGGCGACCGCTACACTACTTATGCCGATGGCAACAGTCCTTACAAACAGATAGATATTAAAACCACCATAACTCATACGGTTGATAATCAACGGGGGGACGGCATCGGTATGTTCGGCGTGCTGGGCAACGCGCTGGGAGCTAAAAAGCTGCGGAAACGCGCCGGAGCATTGCTGGATAGAATCTTCAGCAAAAAGAAACAGCCTGTTGCCAAAGACAAGCAGGCAGAAGATAAAAAGCCGGTAAAGATAAATATTGAAAACAAGCAGCCGGTCAACAATGAAGAAAAAATTGAGGAGCTTAAAAATAAAAAGCAAACTCTGCAGCAAGAGCCGGTTACTCAGCAAAAAACTGATATTAAAACAGAGGCTAAAACTGAGAAGAAGCCGCTGAATGTTCAGCAGACGGTTCAGAAAAAAGCCCAAGAAAAACATGGAAGATAAACAGAAACAGCGTTGATTTCTAAAAAATCAGCGCTGTTTTTTTGCACCGCTAATAAAGTTTTTACAATCTTCTGTTATGCTTAACCATCAGCAAGGAGGCAAATATGAGAATATTGGCATTTGATATAGGCGGTACAAAAATTTCATCGGCAATTGTTTCTGTTTGCGGCAGCTTGCTTAGTTCTAAAGTTTCCGTACCAACTCCTAAAAGTGCTGAAGATATAGAAAACTATCTGTCTAAACGGCTTCTTCAAGAAGAATTTGACGGAGTTGCCATCGCTACTGCCGGCGTAGTCTGCAATGAAAAACTTGTTGCCAAACCGCATAATTTGCCGGCAAACTATGAAAAAATCAACTTTCAAAAACTCACTACGAAACCTTTTTTATTAGAAAATGACGCCAACGCCGCCTTATGGGCGGAATATAAAATAGGAGCGCTTAAAGGAACACAGCACTCCGTTATGCTAACGCTGGGAACAGGTGTCGGATGCGGAATAATCTGCGACGGGAAGATATTGCGCGGCAAAACCGGAGCTGCCGGAGAAGTTCCTTTTTTGCTTGCCGGTCGTGATTTTGCCGCTCTGGCATATCAGAACGGACTGCAAGAACAGGATTGTTTTGCAATTTGTAAATTAAAAGACGAAAAAAATCCTGCGGCGGTAAAAGCTTTTTCAGAATGGCAAAATCGTTTAGCCGATTGCGTGTCATTGCTAAATAATATTTTAGATACAGAAGCTGTTGCCCTATCCGGCAGTTTGGCGGAAATTGTCGATTATCCTATAGTAGAAAAGGCTATAAACGCCAAAGGCTATCACAATCCGCTGCGTCTTGAAAAATCTTTAACCGGCAATGATGCCGGTCTAATCGGTGCGGCTTTGCTTCTGAAAGACAAAATAAATGGCTAAACGGCGTATAATCGGCATTATGACAGGCAACTCCATGGATGCAATTGACGTGGTGCTTACTGAATTTGACAATGAAAAAATCCGCGATATCTGTAGTTTAAGCATTCCTTACGGCGTTTCTGAAAAACAGAAAATAGATTATTTGCGAAAAATTACGGTAGAACAAAAAATACCGGCGCAAGAACTAATAAAAAACGCGTTTTTTATAGAAACTCATAAACAATACATTGAGGGCGTGGCGTCAGCTGTAAATGAACTTTGCCGCCGCAATAATATAGCAAAAAAAAGCATAGATGCAATCGGCTTTCATGGCAAGACGCTTGACCATAATCCTCCGTCATTAGCTAAAATCAATAAAACCCGGCCTTTTACTACGCAAATGGGTTCGGCTCAATTGCTGGCAAACATGACAGGCATTCCGGTCATAAACGATTTCCGCTCCGATTTATTGATAAACGGTTTTGAGGGCGCGCCGTTAGCGGCTCCGCATAATGCCCATATTTCACACCAAGAAGGCGATGGCTGCTATATCAACGCCGGAAACACCTCAAACTTGGCCTGGATAAAAGATGGTAAAGCACAAATAAGCTGGGATGCAGGTCCTTTTAATGAATATCCAGACAATTTTGTGCTGTGCATCAAAAATGCGTCATTTGATAAAAATGCGCAATGGGGACAGAAAGGAAAATTATTACCGGCGCTCTGGCAGAATTTATTCAACTTAGGACGTAATTATTACGAATTGACGCCGCCTAAATCAGGAGACCCGGCTTTTTATAAGACCTCCGAGCTTTTTTCTAAAGTTAAAACTTTTTATGGCGATGCTGCTCAAAATGAACAAATTTTTTGTGATATTCTGCACACTTTAGAATTTTTTTCCGGTTATTTAGCAGCATATGCGGCAGCTTCCACTCCCGATAACATTGATATATCTCCGAATTTTATTTTGTTTGGCGGCGGTTGGAAAAACCCTGTCGCACGCCAAAGCTTTGAAAAGATATTGTTAGCTGAAATCCAAGTTTTGCCGGAACATCAAAACATGTTTTCAGCTTTTTACAAACGGTTAAAAACAACACCCCGAATTAAATATTCTGATTTTGGAGAATTTATGGAAGCTCGTCTGTTTGCGGATTTGGCTCGATATTATTTAGAACAAAAAACATGGGAGCTTCCGGAATTGCAAAATTATAACAAACATCTGATTTTGGGACACATACGCTATCCATACGCTGCCGAGGTCGACGATTATTTAAGTAAAGCCGCTGGTGGTTGGCAAGATTTGATAAATTTATAAGGAGAAGTTCATGAAAAAATTTTTAATATTGTCTGTTTTGTGTTTGCTCGGAGGAAACGCTTCTGCGCAAATGAGCGACACTCTCGGAGCTTTGATAATAGATGGAGAAATTTCAAATGAAGGATATCGCTCCGTTGCCAGAGGACAGGGCGCCCTGAACAAAATGCGTTTTCAGCAGGATTTAGGCGCTTTAGTTGCCGAGGTTCAAACTTCATATTTTGGCGATTACAGCGGCTTGAGTAAAAACTCCCTTCCCTCATTCAATGGTTTTTCCGGTCTGAACTGGGATATTGCCCCGGATTCTGATGGCGGTTTTTATATAGTTTTTGAAGGCTTGGACGGAGCGACATGCTTTATGTGTCAAAACGGCTCAGGAGCGCGCCGTGCCGAAATTAACAACGGCGGAACCTGTCAGCAGAGTTCAAATAAAGTCAAACTGTTTTTTTAGCAAATTCTAAAAGTTCATCACGAGTCAAATTAAAATTGCTGTCAATCCATTGCTGTTCAAGCAACGCCAGTACCTGACCGATTTTTTCGCCAAAAGCAATTTTATGCTCTATTAAATCACGTCCGCGCAACGGAAATATGGGAACTATCGCGTTTTCAACTTCTTGCAGCACGTTTGCGGCTTTTTCGCTGTCAATCTCATATATGGCGGCGGCTAGCAAAATTTTATCCAAACAAAAATTCTTGCCGTAACGATAGATAAAACGCAAACGCTGGCATGAAGTTGAAATATTTTCCGGCATTAAATTTATTTTTGCCCAGTTGACAAAGTTATCCTTTTGCCTTTTAGAAAAACGCAGAGTCCGCGCAATATTTTCGGCTTCTGAAGCATTTGGCTGATACAAAACAAACAAGCGGCGCAGAAAATTACCTTCATATTTCATATCTTCTACCAACTTTGTCAAATTATGCAAAGCTTTTATATGGATTGATTTACTTGGCAAAAAATAGCTCAAGATATCATTGTCAAATATTATTTGCATAGTTTCTGCCGCGCGCGGCGTCACCAAGAGTTTAAACAATTCATCGCGCACCCGTTCAATAGACAGAGTACGCAATCCGTCTTTATTATTAACACAGGCTTTTAGAGCGTCTTTATTTATAGCTTGCTTGCTGAAAATAGAATAAAATCGGAAAAAACGCATAATCCGCAGATAGTCTTCTTTAATTCGCTCATCGGGATTGCCTATAAAACGTACAACTCCGTTTTCCAAATCTGTTATACCATTATAATAATCAAACACATTGCCATATAAATCGGCATATACTGCGTTAATTGTCAAATCGCGGCGTGAAGCATCAACACTCCAATCATCTGTAAATTCGACTTCTGCATGACGGCCGTCGGTTTTTATGTCTTTCCGCAAAGAAGTCACTTCCAGCACCTGATTATCCATAATAACACCGACTGTGCCAAACTTCAGCCCCACCGGAATTGTTTTTATGCCATAATCCTGACATGCTTCCACCAACTCATCCGGAGACAAATCCGAAGCCAAATCCAAATCAAAATCATTATGTCTTCCTGCCAGCGTATCACGCACGGCACCACCGACAAAACGCAAAGTACCTCCGTGGGTTTCCACCGCATCAAACAAACGATAAATCCGCTCAGATTTAAGCAATTTTGACATATCTAAAAAATTAGGCTTCATCATAACTTAAAAATTCCTCTTGTATTTTTTTGTAAATTTTAATAGTTTATATATAATTTTTTGCTACAATCCAAGCAAAATTTAAGCTTAAAAGGATAAAAAGAATGTTAAAGTATTTATTAGTTTTGAGTGTTTTGATACTTGGCGGAACGGCAAACGCTGCAGAAATGCCAAAGGTTTTAGGCGAATACGGCGATTGGACCGCTTGGACATATAATGACCGCGGCAATCTGATTTGCTACATGTCCTCCACTCCAAAAAAAGACGAAGGCAAATATACCAAACGCGGAGATATATATACAATCATCACTCATCGTCCGGCAGAAAAGACTTTTGATGAAGTAAGCTTTGTCGCAGGCTATAGCTTTGACACTAAAGCTCCTTTTATAATTAAAATCGGCGACAAAACATTTAAAAACACTTTCACCGAAGGCTCTAAAGGCTGGATGGTCAGCTCGCAAGAAGACCGAAACATTATTGCCGCCATGAAACGCGGAGAAAGAATGATTGTAGACGGAAAATCAAGCCGTGGCACCCCCACAAAAGATACTTATTCTTTAAAAGGTTTTTCCAGCGCCTATCAAGCAATTTCAGCTAAATGCAAGAAAAAATAATCATGACGGAAAAAACGGAACTCATTGGTCTCAGCAAAAAAGAATTGCAAGATGTGCTGACGGCTATCGGAGAAAAACCCTTTCGAGCTAAGCAGCTGTGGCAATGGCTTTATTATTTTGGCGAAACTGATTTTGCCAAAATGAGCAATCTTTCTAAAGACCTACGCCAAAAATTAGCCGACAATTTTACCATCAGCCGCCCAAAAATTATAACCGAACAACTGTCCTCCGACAAAACTCGCAAATGGCTTCTGGAATTTAAAGACGGCCAAAGAGTTGAAATGGTCTATATTCCCGAAGAAGACCGCGGCGCTGTTTGTATTTCGACCCAGGTCGGCTGCGCAGTAGGATGCAGATTCTGCCACACCGGAAGTCAAAAATTGACACGCAATCTAACAGCCGGAGAAATTGTAAGTGAATTTATGGTCGCCCGAGATACTTACGGAGAATGGCCAAGTCCAACCAATGAAGTCCGTTATCTGTCCAATATTGTAGTTATGGGAATGGGTGAACCGCTGCACAATATGGAAAATACCATAAAAGCTCTGCAAATTTTAACCGATGGTGACGGAATCGCAATTTCTCGGCGTCGCGTAACCATGTCAACTTCCGGCATAGCGCCTAAGATTTTGCCGGCTCTGCAACAAACCGGCGTACGGCTTGCCGTGTCGCTGCACGCTCCGAATAATGAAATCCGCTCGCAGATTATGCCAATCAACAATCGCTACCCTATTGAAGAAATTATGGAAGCCTGCCGTTCATATCAAAACGGTGACGGTAGCAGATATGTAACTTTTGAATATCTTTTATTAGATAACATAAATGACAGTTTAGACTGCGCACGGGAACTTATAGCTTTAATGAAAAAATATAAGCTTAAAGCCGGTTTTAATTTGATACCGTTCAACCCGTGGCCTGGATGCTGTTTTACACCAAGTTCCAATAACCGCGTTCATGCTTTTGCCAGAGAACTGGAAAAAGCAGGTTTTGCCGCTCCGGTAAGAGTTGCCCGCGGACAGGATATTTTGGCTGCTTGCGGACAATTAAAATCCAAAAAAGATTCCGAAGACAAAAACAACTCTAAATAATTCCCATTTTTTGCGCTGTAACCACCGCCTGCGTGCGATTGCTGACATGCAAAGTGCGGAGCAGCGCGTTTATATGTAATTTTACGGTTGATTCGGAAACTCCCATATCATAAGCTATTTGTTTATTTGATTTACCCTGCGCAATCAAATCCAAAACTTGAGATTGACGATTTGTCAATGTTTTCAAACCAATATTTTTAGAACCGAGCGTGTTAATCGGAATAACATTTTCCAAATTCTGCGGCATATATATTTCGCCATTGGCAACAAGTTTAAGCGCGCGTGTCAATTCTTCTGTTTCGGCGCATTTTGAAAGGTATCCGTTGGCACCGGCGGCTAAAATCATTTTAAGGGTTCTGGCATCGGCAAAAGTCGAGATAACCAATATTTTTGCTTTTGTAAGACTGCGAATTTCTTTTAGAGCCTCGTGCCACGGCATATCCTGCATTTCGGCGTTCAAAATCAACAAACTGACATCCCGCTGTTTTTGCAGAAATTTTATAGTATCCGCAAAACTGGACACTTGTTCTGTGACGGTATTTGGAAAAATTTCTAAAAGCCGTAAATTCAAGCCATCGCAAAACAGCGGACAGTCATCAGCAATCAAAATTTTCATTCTTCTACCTCCTTGTGGCTTTAAGCAAAAATTTAATCGGTTACATATATATTGCCTCTTCTTAAAATTTAAAGGGGGTAACAATCTGAAATAAATTATTTTTCGCGAGGCAGTTCAATATAAGCCACGCCTGCTTCGGCAAACATCTGAGATGAATAATTCAGTTTATCTCTCCAAGTATTTTTAGGGTCATTTTCCGATGTTTTATATTCATAGGTTATAACTTCTTTTATACCAGCCTGAATAATGGCGCGAGCGCAGTCGGTACATGGTGTGAGCGTACAAAAAATAGTGCATCCCTTCAATTGTGTGCCGGTCAGACACGCATTATATATGGCATTACGTTCAGCATGTTCAAAAAAATCATATTTAGTCGGCCGCTCCATGCGTTCCGGAATATCGTCATCAACTCCACGCACCAATCCGTTATATCCGGTTGCTCTGATTTCCTTATCCGGCCCCACAACAACCGCTCCGGTTTGGGTAGAAGGGTCTTTAGACCAACTGGCAACCAATTCCGCCAATTTCAAAAATCGATAATTCCATTTTTCAGTAAACATAACAAAGTCTCCCAACCTATTGATAAACAGGTTAATTATAACAGAAAAGCTGTTTGTTTCAACAATTTATTTCAGATAAGCCTGCCGATTTGGCTATAGCGTTTATGAATGCATTGCAACGATGTTTTATGCACGCCTTTTGTTATGTTATAATAAATAAAACGCCCGTCACGGCGGCTGCTGACAAAAGCATCATCTTTAAGCCGTCTCAGATATTGCGAAACTTTAAGCTGCTCCGATTCTATTCCCTGCACAATCTGCGTCACATTACTTTCACCATTCAGCAACAAAAATTCTAAAATACGCAAGCGAAGCGGATGAGCGATATAACTTATACCTTTTACCGCTTGCTTCATTATCTCCGCCGGAAGTTGCTGTTCAATCATATAAAATCCTCAATACTTTATTTTTCCATATATAGCAAAAAATATAACTTTTACAAACAAAAAAACAGCTTTCACACTAAAATGAAAGCTGTTCTTTTAAGTTTGTATAAATGTTACTTTTTAGCTACCTGTACCGGCCAACAGTCATAATTTACACCGATTTTAGTATAAAGAGCGCTGTGTTCGCGGCGGAAATAATCCTTTTCAGTTTTAATAAACTGACGTCCGTTATCCGTATACACTTCACCCATAGGATTTTCGACAACAAGGCAGGCACCTTCCAAGTGAACATTGCCGTTATCAAAATTCTCATACTGTTCCGGACTATTATGCACCTGACTTTCCAGAATATAAAAATAGTCTCGGGCGATTTGCTGTAAAATCCAGAACGAATCATCAAAACTCTGTCGAACCAGAATTACATCCGGCAAAAACGCCTTTCTGATGTTAACCGGACCGTCCAACTTAGGAAACTCGCATTTGTTGAGTCCGATAGCCTGCTTAATAAGCAAAATGCGGCGATATGCGGCATTCTCCTGATTTTCGAGACTTTCCTTAGACCAAAACTCCGTAGCCGCGTCATTAGACAAGAGAGATTTCTCCAATCCAATCTGGCGTAAACTGTTGTTGATAGCCGCTGCAGCCTGACTGTTAATAAGCTGCAAATCAGCAATACCAGGCAAAACAGCTCCATTAGACTTGCACCACTCAAGAGCTTCTTCGCGGGTAAATACGCCATCAGAAATAGATGAGAGTTCAATATACTTGTCATCTACACCAATAAAAACACCGCGTTCCTGCTGAAAAACGGTAGATGCCGAATAACTACCATCAGCTAACAAAAAATCGCCGGAAAGAATATCTGTTCCGATATAAGTTTTTCCGTCAATTCTTTTAATATACGCACGACGCTGTCCCACAGGAATGGAACGATTAACACTAAATAACACATTTGGAATAAACATAATAAGAAAAATTAAAGTTAATAATAAAATATGTATTTAATTATATACATCTTTCTTATTATTTTGTCAAGTAATTGTACCAAAATTTATTGCTTTGCAATACGTTTAAAACTTTCAGGTAAAACGCAATTTATAAAAACAGCAAGCAAAAGCAAAAATACAGCAAGCCCCAACGGAACCATATTTCCATATTGCCCAAACAATGTGTCATGCGACATGCTGATTTTTACTGTATCGTCAACATAACCGCGCTCTGCCAAACCGATTTTCGAGGTTATTTTTCCATAGGGATTTATCACGGCGCTGATTCCGCTGTTTGCGCTGCGGACAACCGAAATTCCTTCTTCAACCGCCCGCATTTGTGCCGCCACCAAATGCTGATAAGGGCCGGCGCTGATACCATACCAACCATCATTCGTCAACACCACCGCCCATTTAGGCTTATTTTGCTTACGCACAATTTGTCCGGAAAAGATGACTTCATAACAAATAAGCGGAGCAAATTCGGCATAATCCTCCAGTTTTATGGTCTGATACTTTTCCCCTTTGGCAAACTGCCCCACCATATTAGTCAGCGGTTTTATCCATTTTGGAAGATACTGTCTGAGCGGAATATATTCCCCAAACGGAACTAAATGGTTTTTGCTGTATATATCATGAATTTGCCCAAAATAATCCATCGCCGCCAGAGAATTATATAATAAATAATCGCCGGTGTTTGTGTCGTAGCCGTCCTGCAGCATTCCCGCCAGCAAATAGCCTTTGGGCGGTACCGCTTCCTGCGCCATAAGACGATGCTCTAAATCATAAGCCAAATTAAACGGCGAGGCTGTCTCTCCCCAAATAACAAAATCAATATTTTCCAACCCCTCGGCGCGGCTTAAATCCACATATTGCGCAAAATTTTTTTCTACCGCGTCTCGGCTCCATTTCATAGTTTGCGGAATGCTCGGCTGCACCAAGCGCACATTGATTTGCTCTCCAACGTTTAATTTACCCCATTGCACTAAAGCAAAATCGCCATAGCCCCATAACCCCAAAATCAGCAGCAAAGAGCAAAGCGGCGCTAATATATTGCGCTTGTTAGGTTTAATCAGCCAAACCGCCGGCAGCGTCGCGATAATCACAATCAGCATAGATAAACCATAAGTTCCCCACCACGCCGAAGTTTGCAGCCACAACGGATTAAATGCCAACACCGAACTAAGCGGATTCCACGGAAAACCGGTTAAAAACACACTGCGCAGCCACTCAGAGCTTAAAAACCAACCAGCGGCAAGAAGTAAAATTTTACTGAATTGGGTTTTGCCGAATTTCATCAGCGCAAACGGAAAAATCGTAAACAAACCAAAAAATCCGCCGCCCAAAAATAAAACAAAAGGATACATCCAACCTGTTTTGGCCGCGTCTATCAAAAGCGCGTTGCCAACCCAATAAAATCCGGCGGAAAAATAACCAAAACCAAACCAATAGCCGATTGCCGACAAACGTTTTACGGAGCTCTGCCCCTGACTCAAGACAAATACGCCGCAAAAAGCGACAAACGCGGCCCATGTATGATAAAACGGAGGCAAAGCGGCAACCAGCAACAAACCAAACAGCAGCGCCGAGGTTTTATATCTCCGCGCTGCCGCTTCGCAAATTTTTTGCCATATTGCCTTTAGTTTTGCCACTTAGTCTTCCTTATACGGATTCGCAATACCCATAGACTGCAAAATTTCTATCTCAAAGCCTTCCATATATTCGGCTTCTTCATCTGTTTGATGGTCAAACCCCAGCAAATGCAGCAAACCATGCGCCAACAAATGACAATAGTGGTCATGCAAAGAAATTCCCTCAATATCGGCTTCTTTCTGCATAGTTTCAAAAGCGATGATAATATCTCCAAGCTCAATTTCCTGATACAAATCACGCTCTTGCGCAAAACCCTCAAAATCCACATTGGCAAAAGAAAGCACATTTGTCGGCTTATCCATACCGCGAAACTCTTTATTTAGAGCATGCACACGCTCATCGCTGCTTAAACATACATTAACGATAATCGGCAAACCCGCCTGTAAAACTTCCGATTCGGTATGTTCAGCCACATAAGCAAACACGGCGTTTTTAACATCTTCCGATACTTTTTCTATTTGAGAAACCGCCGAACTCCAGCGGTTATCTTCAACATCTAAATTCAAAAAACTATCAATCATGTTCTTCTTGCAGCTTTTTGCTTTTTTCTTCATAGGCTTGAACGATTTTAGCCACCAAACCATGACGCACAACATCATTGGAGCTGAAAGTCACCGAAGAAATATTCGGCACATTGCGTAAAGTATCCAAAGCATCGCGCAAACCGGAAATCACACCGCGCGGCAAGTCTACCTGACTCAAGTCGCCGTTCACAACCATGCGTGAGTTTTCACCCAAACGGGTTAAAAACATTTTCATCTGCATCGGCGTAGTGTTTTGCGCCTCATCCAAAATCACAAACGAATTTGCCAAAGTACGTCCGCGCATAAACGCCAACGGAGCAATTTCAATTTCGCCCAGCGCCAACTTTTTATCTACCTGCTCTGCCGGCAGCATTTCATACAAAGCGTCATACAGCGGACGCAGATACGGGTCGACTTTTTCTTTCAAATCCCCTGGCAAAAATCCCAGATTTTCACCGGCTTCCACCGCCGGACGTGACAAGATAATTTTATCAATCGTACCTTCAAGCATCATAGAAACAGCCAGCGCCACAGCCAAATAAGTTTTACCCGTACCGGCAGGACCCAATCCAAACACCAGTTCGTTTTTCATCATTTCCTGAATATATTTAGCTTGGGTGGCAGAACGCGGATAGATATAGCGTTTTTTCGTTTTCAACACAATATCATTTAAGTTCTGCTTATCATCTTCTGTATGGCATTCTCCGCTCATACGCACCGCGGCTTTGACTTCTTGCTCGCCGATTTCAATACCGCGGCTCACTTTATTATAAAGCAGCTCAATAGCATTTTTAGCGCTTTCAACATCACTAGCGGCACCTTTAACCGTAATTTGATTGCCAAAGCTCAAAATTTCTACATTCAGCATTTTTTCAATCAGACGCAAATTTGAATCTGCCGCCCCCACCAGCTGTTGCACAAGTTGATTGTTAAACAGTTCAAAACAAATTTCAGCCATGACTAAATCTCCTTTCCGCTTAAAGAGTTTGTGGTGGCTTCGGTAACCTCCACATCTATAATTTTATTTATATTAGCACTTTCCGTTTCAATATGCAAGTTTTGCATATACGGTGTACGCCCGATTAGCTGCCCTTTATGGCGGCCTTTTTGCTCAAACAGCACCGGCATAACTTTGCCAACGCAAGATTTATTAAACGCCTCTTGATAAGAAAACAGCAACGTCTGCAAAACATCCAAACGTTCTTTTTTAATTTTTTCTTCTACCTGATTCGGCATAATCGCCGCCGGAGTACCTGCTCTACGACTATATTTAAATGAAAACGCCTGAATATATTTCACTTGGTTTACCACATCTAAAGTCGCCTGAAAATCCTTGTCAGTTTCTCCCGGAAAACCGACAATAAAATCTGAAGACATTCGCAAATCCGGATTGGCATTTTGCAGTTTTTCCACGATTCGCAAATAATCGCCGGAAGTGTGGCGCCGATTCATTGCTTTTAAAATTTTATCCGAACCAGATTGAATCGGTAAATGCAGATACGGCATCAAAACCCTCAAATCACGATGGCAGGCAATTAAATCATCATTTACATCAGCCGGATATGAAGTAGTGTAACGCAGGCGTTTCAAACCCTCCAACTCGGCGACTCTTCTCAACAAATAAGCAAAATCACGTTCTTTGCCGTTTTCGTCTTCGCCGTGATACGAGTTCACATTCTGCCCAAGCAAATTTAGCTCCAGAGTACCTGTGGCAATCAAACGTTTTGCCTCTTTCAGCACTTCGGCGACCGGACGCGAATATTCGGCGCCGCGAGTATACGGCACCACGCAATAAGTGCAAAAATTATTGCACCCTTCCTGCACCGCCAAATAAGAGCAAGCTCCTTGCGCTTTATTTTCCGGCAAAAAGTCAAATTTGCTGTCAGCGGAAAACTCCGTATCAAGCAAACCGGCATGACCTTTTTTATGTTCTATTTCTTTCAGCATCTGTGGAATTTTATAATACATCAAAGGACCAACGGCAAAATCCACAAACGGCGCGCGTTTAACAATTTGCTCATCTTCGGCCTGAACCACGCAGCCGGCAACGCCTATTACTGTTTTTTTACCGTTTTCCAAACGTTCAGACGCGATTTCACGAGCGCGTCCTAAATCAGAAAATAATTTTTCCGCCGCTTTTTCCCTGATATGACAGGTATTGAACAGCACTAAATCAGCGTCCTCTTGTTTTTTTGCTTCTTCATAGCCTTCGTTTTTCAGCATATCGGCAATGCGAGATGAATCATAAACATTCATCTGGCAACCGAAAGTTTTTATAAAATATTTTTTAGACACGGCGTCTCCATAAAATTGTTAAAATATGACTTTATTATGTACGCCAAAGTTTAATTTTTTACAAACACTTTTTTTGTTGAAAAATTAACATATTTTTATTAACATAAATGACAGTTTAACATGAGGAGAGCTGTTATGGACGGCATTAGAGAGATTTTACCTTCATATTTGGATTCGGCAAGCACCGAAGAAAAACGCATTTTTTTTGAAGCGCTGATTGCCGTTGCCGGAGCCGATGGCAGTTTTGATAACGATGAATTGAAATTCATCACCGAAGCGGCCGTTTCGCATGGTATAGATAATATTTCTGATATTATAGAGGGACACGATACCGAAAAGGTTATAAAAGATGCGGCAAACCTAAAAAACCGCCACTTAGCTTTAGAGCTTGTAAGAGAAATGTGCATGCTTTCACACATAGACAATATTCTTTCTGATAATGAAACATTGATAATCGGCAAAATCGGCTTAGCGATGGGGGTCGAGCTTGAAAAAATAGAACAAATCAGCAATTGGATTATCGACCACATTATTTGGCTGGAACAAGCTAAAATAATTTTTGAGGAAAAAGATTGATGTTTCCATATCAAGACGGGAAATATTTTGATTCGCTGTATCAGGTTGTGCAAGAATGCTATCCGCAGTTGGATAAATCGGCGGCGCATGACGTTCTGCGCGAACTTATTTTATCTCCGAAATCAGATTCTATAAATGTCGGCAACCTTCAATATTCGCGCGCCGAAATAATAAAAGAACTGCAACCCCGGCTAAATGGCGAAAATGAAGAAAAACCATTTGATGAGCGTTATCATGATTTACTCGAATCAGCCCTGAAAACCATAAAACATATGAATGACGGCTACATAACCGAAGAAGATTACAAAGAGCGCAATAATTTTTTGGATAAAATAAATAAAAAAGAATTTCAGGTATTCACTCTTTTGGCATTGCTGGAATCATGCCACTCTTCAGAGGATTCCGAACTCATCAGACAACTTATTTATAAAGTGAGAAGCTTGCGCGAACTTAACGACCTTATCCGATTGTACACTAAAGATGCTGTCGCGGTAAACACTGATGTACGCGATTATGAACAGGCAAAACTTATTTATAAAATGCTGAAATCGCTGCAAAGCCTCGGCTATGGATATACCATAAGTCCAAAAGAAAAAGAAAATTTAGGCATAAGTCATGATGACGATGAAGATTTGTCCGAAGATTACTCTTTTGACAATTGGCTGAAACGAATGATGCTTTTGCAGCTGCGGCGCGAAACCCGTACTGCTGATGCCCTTAACTCAAATAATTTGAGCGCCATGTTTAGTTCTAATATAGGTAAAAGCAGCACTTTATTTGACAACATAGGCGGCAGAATAACAGAACTGCGCGGAGCATTGCAAAAAAGAAGATTTGACAGCAACCGTTTTAATATGTTAGAAGAAAATTATGAAAGCGGAAAATCTAACCGCTAATATGTTTATAGGAGAAAAAATAAATGGGAATTATCGGACTTTTTCTTATGCCTGTACTTGATATTTTAAGCGCGGTTGTCGGAATTTATTTCAAAATCGTTGCCGTTGATGTTATTTTGTACTGGATGCTGCACTACAAATTGATGACAGTCCACAATAAATATGCCGAAAAATTCATGCAGATTTTGAAATTGCTGACTGAACCGGCCTATAAATATATTCGCTCCAAAGTTCCGCCTTTTGCCGGATATGACATTGCTCCATACGTATTGCTGCTTTGCATTGCGTTTATCGGCTCGTTCATAACTCATTTCAGCCGTTGGATTGAACAGTATATGCAATGAGTTTTTTCAGCACAGAAAAAGAAAGTTATCTGTTACGCATAAAACTCGCCCCCGGAGCCTCTTTTAATGGTTTCCGCGGAATATTTTGTGATGAAAACAAACTGGAATTTCTAAAATGCTGCGTTACTGCCATTCCCGAAAAAGGTAAAGCTAACAAAGCTTTGACCGTGTTGCTGGCACAAACCCTAAAGATTGCTAAAAATAAAATAACTTTAGTCAGCGGAGATACAGACCACCTGAAAAAGTTACGCATAAATGTTTTGCCTTCTGCGGAATTTACGTTAAAATTAACTAATTTGATAAAGGAATAAAAATGACGGCGCAAATTATAGATGGAAAAAAAATCGCTGCTGACATTTGCGAAAGACTCAAGCAAAAAATTTCCTCTTTGCCTTCTGCTCCGCAGCTTGCCATTGTTTTGGTCGGCAATGACGAGCCAAGCCTTATTTATGTCAGAAACAAACAAAAAGCCGCTTCTCAAATAGGTTTAACATCTAGGCTGTTCCATCTGAGCGAAGATACTTCAGAAGACAAATTGCTGGAAATCATCGCACAACTCAACGCCGATTCGCAGATAAACGGAATTATAGTGCAGCTTCCGTTGCCAAAGCATCTTAACACCAACCGCATTATCAACGCCATCTCTCCTTTAAAAGATGTGGACGGTTTTCATCCCTACAACACAGGTATGCTGCAAAACAATGAAAAACCATATTTTATTGCAGCCACACCCTTAGGCGTTATGCAGCTGATTAAAAGCGTCACACCTGATTTAAGCGGAAAAAATGTTGTGTTAATCGGCGCATCGTTGATTGTTGGACGTCCTCTTGCCACTTTGTTGCTAAATCAAGAATGCACGGTCAGCATAACCCACGCCCAAACCAGAAAAATAAAAGAATTAACTTTCCATGCCGATATCTTAGTTGCGGCATGCGGTGTCGCCAAACTTGTTAAATCTGATTGGATAAAAGAAAACGCCATTCTGATAGACGTCGGTATAAACCGCGAAAACGGCAAACTTTGCGGCGATATAGATTTTGATGACGTAAAAGACAAAGCAGCAGCAATCACCCCCGTTCCGGGCGGCGTAGGCCCCATGACAATTGCCATGCTGCTGTCAAACACCGTTGACGCCTATTTATTACAGCATCACCGCCTTTAATTTTTATATCAGATGATTATATCTTTTTTTCAACACATGGAGAAAAGATATGGAAAACAACAAATCAGGATATATTGTTATTTTTGACCGCAGCAGTCTTAATCTGAAAATTTTGCGGCGGATTTTAGAAAAAAGGCACATTAAAAGTTTTGGCACAAACAATCTTTTCCATCTGCTAAACTACATTAAAGAGCTAAAAATAGATGCTTTGCTGGTCACGATTCATCATAACGACAAAGCGGCTCTTGCTTTATTATATGAGCTTAGCAAACAGCGCAACTCTTTTCCGCTGATTATCTTAAAACCGCAAAAGCTGAAACTAGAACCCAACATCCAAGCCGCTCATTATATTACAGAAGATGATTCTGCCCAAAAACTGCTGAACATTTTAGAAAGTTACAGTCTCGGCAGTAAGCGGCATCAAATCATGCTCCTCAACAAATATTCACCCGATGATGAAAGTTTCTGCGGGTTGATTCCCGAACTTAACGACAACAACTGTTTTGAAGTGCATTCTTCAGAAGCGGCACAACAATATCTGCAAAAAAACACGCCTAATATAATATGTGTCGAATATGGTCAACATTTTACACCTATACCGCGTTTAATAAGCCATCCTCATATTTTTTATGTGGACAGACATCATGATATTGCTGAAATCCGAAAATTTTTACAGTAAATTCTTTGATATATTTTATTTTATCAAAGGAACTTTTATGTGGTTTAATAAATTTGTGCGTAAAACTTATGATGCTGTATTTTCTCTTTCCAAAGGCAATGCTGCGATATATTGGCTTTTTGCCATTTCATTCATTGAAAGTTCTTTTTTTCCGATTCCGCCCGATGTAATGCTGATTCCAATGATTTTAGCAACTCCGCAAAAAGCCTGGAAAATTGCCGGAATAGCCACAGTAGGCAGCGTTATCGGCGCATATTTGGGTTATGCCATAGGTTTTTATTTTTTCCAACTGATAGCCGAGCCTATTTTGAATTTTTACGGCTATCTTGAAAAGTTCAACTCGTTTCAAGAGCTATACAATCAACATGGAGCATGGATTGTTTTTGGTGCAGGCATAACGCCTTTCCCATACAAAATAATAACCATTGCCAGCGGATTGGTACACATGAATCTGGCAGTTTTCACCATAGCTTCAGTCATTGCCCGCGGCATGCGATTCTTTTTAGTGGCGTGGCTATTGAAAAAATACGGCGAAACCATGCGCGAATTTATAGAAAAAAATCTGGGATGGCTTTCAGTTGTTTTTTTATTACTGTTAATCGGCGGATTTGCGGCAATAAAATTTATAAACTAAAGACGATTTTTCAACTTTACCATATAATCTATGACTTTTGGATTATTCCATTGCACGGCACCTGTAACCTGTCCCACTTCAAGTCCTTCGCGGTTAACAAGTAAAGCAGTCGGCGTAACCATAATCCCCATGCCATCCATAAAACCGGCTTTTTTATCCAAATAGCTAACCAGATTCGGTGCGCCGAATCTTTTCAGAAATGCTCGTTTTTCATCATAGCTTTTCCATTCGCCGTCTGGAGAAATCAAAATAACTCTGATTCCCTTATCCGCCGTAGCTAAAGCAAAATCATTCAGCGGTTTTAAATCTGCCAAACAAGGACCGCAGCGTCTGGACCAAACAACGGCCACAAGCAAATCAGCGCCAAAAGTTTTCAGTTTATAAGGTTTACCGCTATCGCCGTAAAAACTTAAATCAGGCACATAGCGCGGCTGCTGAAACAGATTAAGTTTTGCTTCAGATGCATAAGTAACCGACATAAACACAAACAATAAAATTAAACTTTTTAAAATTTTATTCATTCCTTAACAACTTTCTGTTAAAAATAAAAATTAGCTTTCACATTTAACAATACTTGTGTTAAATATATTCAAATACATCAAAAAAAAGGTTAAAAAATGAAATCTTTGCAAAAAATATTGTTAATTATTTGCCTGTTATGCTGTTTGGGCGGTTTGTCTTCTTGCGGTCGATATTCTGCGCCGTCTCCCATAGAAGGCAGTAGCTATCCTCACAACTATCCGCATGATTAGAGGCTGAAAATGGCAGAAAAAAATATAAACACAATTCCGTATGTGGAATTTGCCGATAACGCTAACGAGCGTACGCCCTGCGTTTTGGTTTTGGATTGTTCCGGTTCAATGCGCGGAGAACCCATAAAACAGCTTAATGCCGGTTTGAGTGCTTTGGAAAAAGAACTCAAAGAAGACATTGACGCTAGTTCACGCGTGCAACTGTTAATCATCAAAGCCTTTGGTAAAGATGAAGTAAAAGTTACATCAGATTGGACTGATGCCATGAATTTTACGGCTCCGGTTATGGAAGCTGGAGGTCTAACACCGCTTGGAAAAGCTATGGAACTGGCTTTACAAAAAATAGAAGAGCAAAAATGTCTTTATGACAACTGCGGAATTACCTCCAAGCGTCCGTGGATTTTTCTGATAAGCGATGGAGAACCTACTGATTATGGCTGGGAAGAATCAGCTGAAATTTGCCGTTATGCGCAAAAAAATAAAAAAGTAGTGATTCATGCCATCGGCACACAAGGTGCAAATCTTGAAAAATTGGCTAAATTTTCATTATTACCGCCAAAACGATTAACCGGTTTGAAGTTTACAGAATTTTTCTTGTGGCTGAGCCGGAGTGTTTCTTGTATTTCCAAAGCGGCTCCGAATGCCAACCACTATTTAGACGATATAAACGATTGGAATGAAAAGAAATAACCGATGAAAAACAACGGGCGTATAAATGTACTATCCACAAGCATCCGCGGCGCTTTGCACAAGTCGCTGGGTTTGCCTTGTCAGGACTACAGCTGCTCCCGTACGCTTAAAAATAAATTGGTGGCCGTCGTTTCAGACGGAGCCGGTTCGGCAAAATACAGTAAAATAGGCGCCAAAATTGTTTGCGACACATTGTGCGATTTACTAATAAATTCCGATTTAAAAACGATTCGCGGCGATGTTGAAAATGCCATAAATATTGCTCGTAAAAAGTTGCTTTTCCATCGTTGCAATTCTGGTAAAGACAACGCTGGTCTCATAAACTTTTCCGCAACTTTAGTCGGTGTTTTTTATCATAATAATAAGGGGGTATTCTTTCATATAGGCGACGGAGCCGGCATAGCATTTAAAAACGGAGATTACGGAAATTTTATAATTTCCGAACCTGAAAACGGAGCATTTTCCTGCGAAACATATTTTTACACAATGGATGACTGGAAAGATTGCCTACGCTTTACCGAATTTGAAAACGCCAACCGAATTTTATTGATGACTGACGGCGTTACCGGTTTTGCCTTTTCCGGCGATTTTTATAAAATACACCGCAACTTTTTAATTCCGGTGGTAGAATATTTAGAAAATGAACCCCGTAAAACTTATGCCAAAGAAGCTTTGCAAAACACTTTGAATAATACACGCGCTCAGCGCATTAACGCCGATGACAAAACAATTTTATGGGCAAAACTGCAATGACCGAAAAAAACACTTATTTAGCACTATATCCTGATGGCCGGCACGAAGAAATAACTTTGGGCAATTTACTGAACAAAGGCGGTGCTGCCGGAAAAATTTTTGAAGTTGACAATCATCCTAAAATTGTTGCTAAAATTTTTCATGAAAGAGAAAAAAGTGAGAGCAACCGTAAAAAGCTTGAAGCTATGCTGCACAACAAGCCAAACATTCCGACTCTTACAAACAACGGAATAGAATACATACAAATAGCATGGCCTATAGCTCTTTTGGAAGACGCTCAAGGTTATTGCATGGGATATTTAATGCCGTTGATAGACACGGAGCAAGCCGTTTCTTTGGACCACCTTATTCAAAAGGCCGTCCGCCGGAAGCTTGGACTGACCGAACTTTATATTAACCGCGTGTTTGCGGCATACAACATAACATCAGTAGTTGCGGCGCTTCACGCCTGCGGTCACTACATAATAGACCTAAAACCTTCTAATGTTTCAATCTATAAAAAAACTATGCTTGTTGCTTTGTTTGACTGCGATGGCTTTTCCATTAAAGGAGAAAACGGAGCGCGCTATCCGGCAGAATATGTCAGCGAAGAATATATTTATCCTGAAGGAATGAACGAAACTTGTGAAAACATGGGAGAAGAACAAGACAAATTTGCATTGGCTGTAATTATCTTCAAACTGCTTAACGATGGAATACATCCTTTCTCTGGTACCCCACGCAACAAAAAAGATGCCATGCTTTCAATCCAAGAACGTATCGCTTCATATCACTATGCCTACGGAATTTGGCCTGACACCTATCAAGCTCCACATCCATACAGCATGCATGATTATTTTGACAAAGAAACCATGACTTTGTTTGAAAGAGCCTTTACAAAAGGCAATGAACGCCCTACTGCTCTGGAATGGCAAAACAGGTTAGCTTATTTATTGCAGAAAAAACACTACTATCAATGTAAAAAAGACCATAACCATATTTATTTTACTCCCAAAGGCTGCGGACTGTGCATGATAAATGAAAAGCTCAAAGCCAATTTAAACAATCTGAAAAAACAGCAATCAGCACCGCAGACGATTCGCGGAGTAGATGTTGCTTCGCTTACTTCGGAAAAAATCACCAGACATCAGCAAAAATTAGAAAACGTTAAGATTATATTGCACAAAGGTTACCACATTTTTTTAGGCTCATATCTATTGTTTTTTACATTTTTATACAAAATGGCTGCTCCTTTTTCCGCATTTTTTAAGGACATGGGAATTTTTGCGCAGATGATTCTTATTTTGTTTGCCGCGGCCGGTATAAACCGTTTATTGTCGTTAATTCCGCAATATATTCCGGAAACAAAAAATCAGAATATTTTAAGCATGCTGCAAATATATGCTTTTATCTGCTTAATAATAACATTTTTATCACTTAACAATCTATCGTTTGATATATTCAAACTTGCGGAATAGCCTGATTGTTTCTGCAAAGAAACTATACCACTTAAAAGTGCCTACTTTATTTTTTTTATAAACGGTTTTATATTCATAACAGTTAAACATTTTAAATAGAGGAACTGATGAAAGAACTCCAAAAAATAAAATTATCCGGCGCTGAAGTATTTCCACTGGTAGAAGGCGGCAAAGGCATCAACGGTACTGACGGTAAAAGTTCTGGTGCTTGGGCAAAAGAGGGCGGAGTCGGCACCATCTCTATGGTCAGCCCGACAGCATTGGATAATAGCGGCAAAGAAATTCCTGAATTATTTCATGAAAAAATTCGCGAAAAGCGGCATCGTGAAATGGTTGAATATGCCATAAAAGGAGGTATTTCACAGGCGCAGATTGCCCACGAAACAGCCGGCGGAAACGGCAGAATTCACATCAATATGCTGTGGGAAATGGCAGATTCCGAAGAAGTTATCACTCGTGTTTTAGACGGTGCAAAAGGTCTTATACATGGTGTCACTTGCGGTGCCGGTCTGCCATACAATCTGGGCGCCATAGCTTCTGCTCACGGCGTTTACTATTACCCTATTGTTTCATCTGCCCGCGCTATGCAAATTTTATGGAAACGCTCGTTTAAAAATTATGCCGAATATTTAGGCGGCGTAGTCTATGAAGACCCCTGGCTTGCCGGAGGGCATAACGGACTGTCCAATGCCGAAAATCCACTTGAGCCACAACGCCCATACGAAAGATTGGTTGCCTTGCGCAAAGCTCTGATTGATTTGGGTTTGCCGGAACTGCCGATAATCATTGCCGGCGGAGTTTGGAGTTTGGCCGATTGGCAGGATTATATCAACAACCCAGAGTTGGGTAATATAGCTTTTCAATTTGGCACTCGTCCGATGATTACAACAGAAAGTCCGATTAGCGATGCGTGGAAACAGCTTATGCTTAACACAAAAAAAGGTGATGTGATACTGCAAAAATTCAGTCCTACCGGATTTTATTCCTCTGCCATAAAAAATAAATTTTTAGCCAACCTGATGCGTCGCAAAGCTGCGGAAATTGTTTACAGTCCTACCGCGACTCCTGAACTAAGTCTGCCTGTGACAATTTCTTCGGCAAAAACCGTTTATGTTGCTCCAACGGCTCAAAATCATATATCCGAACAACAGCGTGCCGGTTATACGGTTATAAAAGAAACACCGGATTCCACATTGGTATTTTTAACACCTGACGAATGGATGGAAATGCAGCAACAACGCGCCAAATGCGTAGGCTGTTTATCACAATGCCAATTTTCGGCATGGTCGCGCGCCAACGGCACCACCGGAAAAATACCTGACCCACGCACATATTGCATACACCATACTTTAATGGAAATCGGCCACGGAGGCGATGTGCAAAATAACTTGGCCTTTGCCGGTCATAATGTCTATCGTTTCGGCAGCGACCCGTTATATGCAAACGGGCATATCCCGACTGTACACGAGCTGTTTACAGCCATTTTAGCCGGAAACTAAAATTCTAAGGTCAACAGGCAGAAATCTGTACCTAATATGCAGGAATTACAAGCACTTTGCATATCAGACAGGGTTATATTATGCAAGCATTTTGAAGATTCTCCGCATTTTGTATCACCGTAAAAAGTGATGGCATCATGGGCGTTTCTAAAAATATAGGCATATTGCAAGGAGACGTGCAGTGGCTGCACAAAATTGTTCAAAAATTCCACACATAATTTGCCGGAAAAAGTATCAGAAGTACGAGCATCATCTATGGTAGAATCTGCGCCGAGAGAAATATCATAAACCAAGCGAGAACCTCGGGAAAATACAGCAACCCAGTTCCCTGTTGTATCATACAATCTGTTGTTTTCAGAAATCCAACCCTCTGGCAGCAAATTCATAGCCTGTATGATATCGTTAAGACGAATTTTGCCGTCTGAATTAGTTGTACGCTGCGCTCTGATATCGTCCATATGTTCCAGCAGTCCTGAGGTTAAATAGCTGTACCCCTCCAGCGTTTTATTTATTTTCCATTTTTCCATAGCTTTGGAGTAACCTGCGATTCCGCCGACACTCAGCACACCGATAATGGCGAGGACACCTAACATTTCTATCATGGAACGACCAGATTGATTTTGTTTCATCATAACTTCCTTTCTTATTAAAAATATAACAAAAAAGCTGTCAGAGAGACAGCTGGAAGTTGGTAACCACAACGAGATGGTGCAGTATATTGCATAATATATTTTACTGCCTTCCAGCCAAAACCAGAAAGCATGCAAAATTATCGTCTTTACACAAGACGCTCGTTGAGGGGTTACCACACCCCAGACAGACTATTGCCTATCCGGTATCTATTTTAACTAAATCTTATTTGAAAGTAAAGACAATTTTAGTTTAATAAAATCAAAGCGTTGGAAGAACCGGAAGTGTGTAAATAAACGCTCGTTTAAAAATTATACCGAATATTTAGGCGGCGTAGTCTATGAAGTCCCCTAGCTTGCCGAAGGGTATAGCGGACTGTTCAATGCCGAAAATCCACCTGAGCCACAACGGCCATACGAAAGATTGGTTGCCTTGCGCAAAGCTCTGATTGATTTGGGTTTACCGAAAAATAAAAGAGTCCAAACAACTTGACAAAAGTGAATTAAAGGCGCATTATCTTGGACATAAAATTTATATTTATGTTTCATCTAAAATAATTATGTTATGCCAAAAGAAATTATTGAAAAAATCTTGCTTAAAGGTCAATCTGTTTGCCCAAAAGATTTGGAACTATCTGTCAAAGAAATTCCTCTGAGCAGTACCCGTGTTTTATATTTATTCATTGCCAAAGATGATAAAAAATTTGATGATATTGATGAATGGGCAATTCAAGAAGTTTATCATCTTTTTCATACACTCTGGCAGGTATTTAAGGATGAGAATATAAGCGGTAAAGTACGTTTTTTGTTTTATAACAAAAATGATTTTGTGCTTTACACACCTTTCAACACCTCGGTTCTCAGTCAGTTTGACGGACTTATATACCAAGAATGCTATGGACATGATTACTATGTTCACCTAATTGGCAAAGCCTATGACATAGATAAACTTATAGACTATTTGCTTCTGCAAGGAAAAAATTTCTAATTATTCAAAAATATCCTGAAAATATTTCAGGATATTTTTTTAAATAATCTAAAGCCTTAAAAAAAATTATCCTTTATTCCACAATTTAACAATAAATATACATTTGATTTTTGCGGTTGACTTATGAAAAAAGACTGTTATAGAATTGGAGTGTAAACAACATAATTTTAGAGGAAAGAAAGATGCAAAATAAGCTATTCAAAGGTCTCTCTCTCTCTCTGCAAATCCTAACCATCTGATTAAAGGCATATTTTCTGCCACTCAGCGTGTTTTTGCAGAGTTCGGCGCAAAAAATCACACATTCGGAAATAATAAACACAGAAACAAACCTACAACCTCGCCCCTTGAGGGAGAGGTCGGAGCATTGCTCCGGGTGAGGGGTAACAATAAACCAGCAGGTGGCACTAAGTTCGCGCCTCCAGCACCTGTTTGCAATGTCATTCTTCGCCGGTACTCCCTGCTGGAAGTACCACGGCGGAGAATCCATAACGCCATTGCGCATGCAATGTCAATATGCGTTGCCGTTGGCAACAAAGTCATGGATACTCGTCTGCCGCAGCCTGTGGGGTGCGGCGACAAGTATGACGTTTGTTCTGCCGGGCGGTCAATGATTGAAATGCTCGGCGTTCTGGCTATTGTTGGAGTGTTAAGCGTGGGCGGTATCGCCGGATATTCTAAGGCGATGGAAAAGTTTAAGGTAGACAAAGCTATTGGTGAATACAGCCAGCTTATAATCGGACTTATGGAACATAAAAACAGTTTATCTAAACTTGCTGCCAATCAAGATTATGGAACAGATTTAGCTGACTTTGTTGAAGCAGCCAATCTTGTTCCGCAAAGTTGGAAAAAAGTCGATTCCTTAGGTTTTAATGACGCATATGGAAATCGTATTCACACTTATACAAATAACAGCAAAGATATCGCCATTGATTTCTATTTAGGCGGATATGAGGAAAATGAAGATTCTAAAAGAGTTTCTAAAGCTTTTAACACAAAAGTCTGTGAAGAAATTTTCAATAATATGGCAAAACCATTGCAATCGTCATTAAAAAAAGCCTGGCTGTGGGGAACAAAAGTAGAATTTTATGGAAATTCTTATTGCTGTCCAAATTGCAAATGTCTGAATAAATTGACGCTTAGCGAAATACACCAAGCTTGTAATTCTTGTATAAAAGATACTTTTTGCGCTATTGTATTTTGGTTTTAATAAACAACATTTTGCAATAAGCCTATATTTTGAGAGATATTGCTTATGTTTTTCACCTTGAAAATTTGCTTTGCTTGGTAGCGAGAGCAAATGCGACAAGACATTTTCGCAGCGTATGCAGAAGATTATAAAAAAAATTCCCAGCAGATAGGTGCAAAATTGTTACTGGTAACATAGATACCGCTTAATATATATCCTCAGGTTTACTGGCGGTTTCATATGGATACAAGCCTTTGTTTTGACAACGCTCGTTGGCATTAAACGGCGTCTAACACCACTTTTCCCCACATATTAAAAGGAGACAAGCCTATATGGATTTAAAACAAAAAGAACAAAAATTCTAGCACATACAAAAGTACGTAAATTTTTCCTCTTTAGTTTGTTTTCTAAAACTCGGATAATGCGCCTAATACGCCGCAAGACTTTTTCGCGGTATACACAGAAACACATAAGAAAAAGTCTTGCAAGTAGCTAAATGTAAAATTGCGATTAGCGGCGTAGATAGTGCCTGAAACAAGAAGAGAGAAAACCTTTTTCAGATTTTCTCTCTTGCATTTTCACTAAAAACTTGGATAGCGTGTGTAGATGCAATGGTATTTTAGAGCAACGTGTACAAAGAAATATATAAGAAAAAGTCTTGATATAGCTAAATATAAAATTGCGATTAGCGGTGTAGATAGTGCCTGAAACAAGAAGAGAGAAAATTTTAGCGTACACAGAAGTACGTGAATTTTCTCTCTTTCGCAGTTTTAGATGCTAGATGCACCGCTAAGCGCAATTTTAGAAGTGTTCATCACAACGCTTAATCAACTCTTCAATATTTTCAGGCGGCCAACCCGGAGTTTCCATACCGAGGTGTATACCCATTTTAGCCAATACTTCTTTGATTTCATTCAAAGATTTACGACCAAAGTTTGGAGTGCGCAGCATTTCAGCTTCGGTTTTTTGAACCAAATCACCAATATAGATAATATTGTCATTCTTCAAGCAGTTTGCAGAACGAACAGACAGTTCAAGTTCATCAACCTTACGCAGCAAGTTGCGGTTAAACGGCAGTTCTTCATGAACATCCTCTGTTTCGCTTTCCGGTTCATCAAAGTTAATAAACGGTTTCAGCTGGTCTTGCAGAATGCGAGCTGCCAAAGCAACTGCATCTTCCGGAGAAACAACACCGTTTGTTTCAACATTCATAGTCAATTTATCATAGTCGGTAATTTGACCAACACGAGTATTTTCAACTTTGTAAGAAACCTTAGTAACCGGAGAATAAATTGCATCCACGGCAATCAAGCCGATAGGGGCATCTGCTGATTTGCTGTTATAAGCCGGAACATAGCCTTTACCGGTGGTAACAGTTAATTCCATATTGATTTTTGCGCCGGCATCCAATGTGCAAATCACATGGTCTGGGTTCATAATTTCAACATCATGACCGGTATCAATCATAGCCGCAGTAACCACACAAGGGCCTTCAGCTTTCAATGTCATTGTTTTTGCGCTGTCAGAGTGTACGGCAACAGCCAGCTCTTTAATATTCAACACGATATCTGTAACGTCTTCGCGAACGCCAGGAATTACAGAAAATTCATGCAAAACACCGTCAATTTTAATGGCGGAAACAGCACCGCCTTGCAATGAGGACAGTAAAACTCTTCTCAACGCATTACCTAAAGTCAGACCGAAGCCTCTTTCTAAAGGTTCAACCACTATTTTTGCTTTGTGAGCAGCCTCATCTTGAGAAACTTGCAAATTAGTTGGTTTAATAAGTTCTTGCCAATTCTTTTGAATCACCGGTTTTGTCCTTTTCTTGATAAGTTATATGCACATATAAAAAAACACGGCAACAGGCCTTGAATAAAGGCCTGTGCCAAAATAATAACTAGACGCGACGTCTTTTTCTCAGACGGCAACCATTATGCGGAATTGGGGTTACATCACGAATTGTTGTGATTGTAAAACCGATTACCTGCAATGCGCGGATTGCAGACTCTCTTCCTGACCCAGGTCCTTTAACTTCTACTTCCAAAGTTTTCATACCGTTTTCCTGAGCTTTTTTACCAGCTTCTTCAGCGGCAACCTGAGCGGCATAAGGAGTAGATTTTCTTGAACCTTTGAAACCTTGTGCGCCTGCGGTAGACCAAGAAACAGTATTACCTTGAGCATCCGTGATTGTAACTCTTGTGTTGTTGAAAGAAGAATCAACGTGAGCCACACCGGAAGTGATATTCTTTTTTTCTTTTTTCTTTTTCAGAATTGCTTTAGCCATTTGCACTTACCTCACTTATTTCTTCTTATTCGCAACGGTTTTACGTTTACCTTTACGGGTACGAGCATTTTGTTTTGTACTCTGACCGCGAACAGGCAGACCTTTACGATGTCTCAAACCACGATAGCAACCCAAATCCATCAATCTTTTGATGTTGGTACCAACTTCACGGCGCAATTCGCCTTCTACAAGGTATCCGTTGTCGATTACTTCGCGGATTTTCATGATTTCTTCATCAGAAAGCTGACTAACACGACGGTTCATGTCAATTCCTGACTTTGCGCAAATATCTTGAGCAGATTTTCTACCAATACCAAAGATATAAGTCAATGCGACTTCAATTCTCTTGGCACTTGGAATGTTTACACCAGCTATACGAGCCAAATTTAATCTCCATTTACTTTCAATTAACTATTACATTCAAAAAGTTGATCACCACTTTTCAAAATTAAGCGGATTATAGGCGTGATATTTTTCAGAGTCAACCCCTTTTATTCACTTTATTACATTTTTTTACACAAAATCAAACTACAACTTGCCTATAAACACCAGTAAAATATATTTTTGCCTAAAAATTGTGGACAAACACTCTTGCAAATTGCCAAAAATTGTGATATTCTAAGCCAGTTAAAAAAATTATTATGGAAACCTCTTATCGTTATTATTATCACGAATACAAGAGCTTTCCCAATACCAATCTAATTTAAATTTTATTGATTATGAAGAAGTTTTTGTTTTTCGTAGTATGCGTTTTTATTTCTGTTTTTGCAGACGCGCAGTCTTTTACACATGTAACCCGCGTTGCCAAAGTAAACAAATCTTATGTTGCTTACGGAGACAGCGCTTACGCACCGCTAACCGCTGCACAGTACCTCAAACTCAAAAAGTCTGTTGCCGGTTATAGTATCGTAAGTTACAAGGGGAAAGATGCTGCCGGCAGTTTTAACATTGTTGTTTCTGACAATGAATATGACAGCGACATTCTGACTGTAGATTCTGTGGGTGTTGCCGATTCCGGCGTTGAGGTATATTTTACTAACGGTACTATGTATCTTGCCAAATCAGCAGCTTGGGCAGATGTTTTGAAAGGTCAGAACGTTGCTCACATTACCATCAAGAGTCCGCTCCGGCATTTTGAAAAGTATGAAGCTTTTGAAAATGTTCCGGTCGGTTTTGAGGTTAAGCATGGTTTGACCGCAGCTGCAAAAGCCCAGAAATCTGTTTTAGCTAAGGTATCTGCTGATGTAAAGTCGGCATTTAGCGAGGCTAAGGAGAAGGTAGAGGAAAAAGTTGATAACTTTATTGACCCAAAAGTCCCTGCCAAAAGCGCTGCTTATTCTGTGGTGGGTGGATTCAAACTCATTCAAGAGTAAAACTAATACCTGTTTTTCGTTAAGAAAAGCAGGTATTTTTTTGTTGCAATTTGCAAAGTAAAGTGCTATCAGCACAATAACTATTTTATTATTTTAACAATTAAATTTTTATATTATGGACTGTAAAAGTATTTTTACAAAATCAAAAGAGCAAACTTTAGAGATGTTTAACAAAATGCGCCGTCCGCTTTCTGCAGGTCTCCATTCTCTCGCAGATACCGCCGACAGCTTGAGATGTGACGATGTAGGAAATTTGGAAAGTCGTTACCCGCTCTAAAACGCTCAAAACTCCGACCGGCTGTTTTTTTAACAAAACAGCCGTTTTCTATTATATACAATCAAATTTTGTTCAGTAATTTTCTGTTTTTTATAAAAAGCAAAAAGATTTTACTTCTATAATATTATTATCTTTACTTTAAAACTGTTTCCGATTAAAATATATAGCGGATGGGCAATAGTCTGTCTGGGGTGTCGTAGCCTCTGTTCATTCGTCTTAGTGGTAGACGTTAATCAAGCATACCTTCTGGTCTGTCGGCTGGAAGGTAGCAAAATATGCTATATTCGCAATAGCTAATATGCTACACTATTTAATGAACATAGTTACGAACTTCCAGCCATCTTACCGATGGCTTTTTTATATTATGTTGAAAAATTATAAGGAAGTTACGATGAAACAAAATCAATTTGGAAGAAGCATGATAGAAATGCTTGGAGTTTTAGCGATTATAGGTGTTCTCTCTGTCGGCGGCATTGCCGGATATTCTAAGGCGATGGAAAAATATAAAATAAACAAGACCGTAGAGCAATTTAACTATCTTATTCAGGGCATGCTAGAACATACAGACAGTTTAAGAAACAAATCAAACAGTAGTTATCAATATGGGCTTGTTGATGTGGTGCAGGCTCTTAATTTAGTTCCGGAAACTTGGGAACGAGTTGATTCTATACGCTTAACCGATGAAATGGGCGACACTATTCAGCCGTTTATCCGTAACGGAAATATCACCATAGATTTTTATTTGGGCGGAAAAACGGTTGAACAAGGCGTTGGCGACTTATCATACGCTTTTTCCGACAAACTGTGCCGAGAAATTGTTCAAAATGTGTTTTATCCATTGCATTCGGCGGCCAGAGCCGCTCATGTCGTGACGGATAAAACATATAACTATTATGGCAACAGCTTGTGCGCTGATGGCAGAAGATGTCTTAAAGATATAACCCCGATTGAAATTAACAAAATCTGCAAAGCCTGCAACAAAGGTAAACAAGCCTGTGTTTTGGTTTTGGATATGTAAAAAGCGGCGGATTTTGCGCCGCTTAATACCTGATTAAAATCTTTTACCGTATTGCAGAAGCTTATTGCGAACAAAACCACGCAAAGAAACTTCCGGTCTTGCGCCGTAGTGGCTGATAATTTCAGATGCGGCAATGCTGCCAATCATGGCGCAAGTTCCTAAACTGCGTTTATTCACCAAACCAAACAGAAAACCGGCGGCATATAAATCTCCGGCGCCTGTGGAATCCACTACAGTCTCAGGTTTTACCGGCTCAGCTTCCACAAATATTTTAACTCTGCCGTTTACAACTACCGAACCGCGAGAATCACGGGTTATAGCGGCAATTTTTACCATAGGTTTAACCATATCCAAAGCTGCCGAAAAATCTTCGGTTTCAAACAGAGCTTTTAATTCCATTTCATTGGCAAAAAGTAAATCCACATGATTTTTAATTAAATCAAGCATGTGGTCACGGTGTGAAGAAACACAATAACGGTCAGAAACCGTAAAAGCCACTTCGCGTCCGTATTTATGCGCCAATTCGCAGGCCTTCAGCACGGCTTCATGCGCCATTGGCTCGTCCCATAAATATCCTTCAATAAAAATTATTTTTGATTCGCTTATCAGCTTTTCATCAATATCATCTTTAGAAAGTTTTCGCGAAGCGCCAAGATATGTAAACATTGAACGTTGAGCATCCGGCGTTACAAGAACAATACTGCGCCCCGTGGCCGGTCCTTCTTCCAACGGAGAAGTAAAGCAATCAATACCGGCGGCACCAATATCGCGTTTAAAAACTTGTCCCAATTCATCATCATGTACTTTTCCGATAAAAGCGCAGTCAGCGCCCAAAGAGGCCATTCCCGCCACGGTATTGGCAGCAGAGCCGCCAGAAACTTCGCGTTCAGGAATAATGTCATTATAAATCTTACCGGCTTCGGCTGCTTCCACCAATGTCATGCAGCCTTTGGTTAAATCGCGTTCTTTTAAAAAAGTATCTCCGACTTTTGCCAATACATCTACAATAGCATTACCGATTCCGACAACATCGTAAACAGTATTTTGCTCGCTCATTTTAATCTCCTTTAATATTTTTTCCTATAGTATATTCTATTTTACTGAATTTCAAGCCGCTAAATATGAAAAAGCAATCCGGCAACAGCTGAAAATATAATATAAAAAATCGCGCTTTTCTTATAAAATCTCATAGCTATTACCAAAACAAGCAGCAATCCGGCCGTTTGAAAATCGGTAACAGACTCTTTAGCTATATCATAGCCGGCAAACAGAATTAGCGCCAATACTGCCGGACGGATACCGCTCAATATCCGTAAAACATTGGGATTCTCTTTCCATTTTGTAAGTATTTTGGAAATCAGATAAACAATAATCACCGACGGCGTCACCAAACTCAGAGTTGCTAACAAGCTGCCGAATACGCCGGCGGCCTTATAACCGGCATAGGTAGCCATATTTATTCCCACCGGTCCGGGTGTGGACTGAGAAACGGCAATCATATCCATAAGCTCCTTAGCCGTAAACCAGTCATATTGTTCGGTTAAATCATATAAAAACGGAACTGTCACCAATCCGCCGCCAATGGCAAACAGACCGATTTTAAAAAATTCAAAAGCTAAAATCCAATAGGTCATTTTTGCCTCTTAAAGTTTGGAATAAACGACCCTGCCGCCGCCAATATGACAATAGCAACCGCCGACAAGTTGAAAAACAGCAGCAATATTGCAGCCAAACCAAAAACAACATAATCCCTGATACGGCATATACCTTTTTTCCACATCCCCGCAACCGTATCTATTATTAAAGCGATAACACTGACGCGAATGCCGTCAAACGCCCATTGCACATATTGATTATCCATATATTGCCTTAAAAGCATCGCCACCAATAAAATAATAATGACAGATGGAGAAATCACCCCCAAAGTTGCCCAAATCATTCCCCAAAATCCGCGCAATTTATAGCCGATAAAAGATGCGGCGTTTACGGCAATAATTCCCGGTGTGCATTGTCCGATGGAATAATAATTTAAAAGTTCTTCTTCTGTAATCCATCTTCTTTTTTCAACGGTTTCATCTTTGAGAATAGGCAGCATTGCATAACCGCCGCCGAATGTAAAAATTCCCATTTTGAAAAAGATGCCGTATAAATCACGCAACCTAACCATTTGGCTATATTTCCTTTGCTTTTTAGTTTTGCTTATTATATAAAAGTAATATAGCTGTAATGCAAGCTTTTTTATGAGGGTGCAATGATTATCGGATTTGTTAAGGAACGTCCGGCTTGGGAATATAGAGTGGCAGTTACCCCGCAAACGGTTGAGCAACTTGTGGCTGCCGGACATCAGGTTTATGCCGAAACAGGAGCCGGAGAGCGCGCCGGTTTCAGCAATGAGCAATATTTTCAGGCTGGCGCGTCATTATTAAATGCGCCTGAAGTTTATGAAAAATCAGAATTTATGCCTAAAATCTGGGCGCCTTGCGAAGATGAATATGCTTTTTTGCACCAGAATCTGTGCATATTGGCAAATTTTGAAAGTTATAAAAAACCAGAGCGTACAGAAATTTGGAAAAAATATAAGATTACGACTTTGGCGCTTGAAAGATTGCCTCGCTTGTCTCGCGTGCAGGATATAGACACGTTGTCATCTCAGCATAATTTGGCAGGATACAAAGCCGCTTTGCTGACTATGGATATGCAAACGCAGACCGTACCTTTGATGATGACCGCGGCCGGAACTTTAACTCCGCTGAAATCTTTGGTTATCGGCGCCGGAGTTGCCGGACTACAAGCAATTGCGACCTTGCAACGCATGGGAGCTATTGTATATGCGGCTGATATTCGGCAGGACGCCGAGGAACAAATAAAATCTTTGGGCGCTCAATTTGTGTCCTCAAATCCGGACGAAATCAATAAGTTATTGCCCAACTGCCAAATTGTGATTACAGCCGTATCTGTCATAAGCGGAAAAGTACCGCAGGTTTTAAGCGCTTCTCAGCTGCAGAGACTGCCTTTTGGCGCGGTAGTTCTGGATATGGCCGGCGGAAACGTTGAAACATCTATTTTCGGCAGATTACTGGATAACGGACACTATAAACTGCTGGCTGACACGCATCTGGCTTCGGATGTTGCATATTCGGCAAGCCAACTGCATTCACGAAACGTATATAATTTTATATCGCGTTTAGATAAAATCAAACAGGATAAAGAGGTTTGGATGCAAATTCTTCTAACATCGGCGGAGGAACAAAATGGATGAAGTTTATTTATTGGCGATTTTAGTGCTTTCGGCCTTTTTGGGTTATTTTACTGTATGGCGTGTTTCTCCATCGCTGCACGCACCGCTGATGAGTGCCACCAACGCCATCAGCGGCCTGACTGTTTTAGGCGGCATTGTAATTGCCGGTCATACGACAGACATTAAAATTTTAATTATGAGTTTAATCGCCGTTTTTCTGGCCTCTATAAATTTATTCGGAGGTCTGGCGGCAACAATCAGAATGCTGGAACTTTTTAAAAAGAAGGAGAATAAAAAATAATGATTAGTTCGTTGCTTTATTTGCTTTCTGCTTTTCTTATGATTATTGCCATAGATTGCTTGTCTGCTCCGTCACGAGTGGTGCGCGGTTATCATATTGCAATGGTTTCTGTCGGCATTGCGCTGATAACTTGTCTCACTCTGAATCTTAAATATAACGCCGGATGGATTTTATTGGCTCTCTGCGCCGGAAGCGGCAGCGGAGTGCTATTAGCCACAAAATGGCAGCTTTCGGCTTTGCCGCAAATTGTTGCTTTGCTTAACGGAATCGGGGGGTTAGCTTCGGCGCTGATAGTTTGTTGTCCATTTAAATATCACAAAGATAATCTATTGGAATCTTTGTGCGTGGTTATAGGACTTGTGGCTTTCAGCGGTTCTATAGTTGCGTTTGCAAAATTGCACGGCCTGCTCCGTAAAAATGTGGCGTGGTTAAAATGGGTTAGTTTATTTTTAGAAATATTATTACTTATAAATATTGCTTATTTCACATATTTCCAGCAAGGATTTGCCGGAATTATTCTTTTATCAATATTGATTGGTTTTTGTGCAATTATGCCTATTGGCGGCGCAGACATGCCGGTAATTATATCTTTACTGAACTCATTTTCAGGCTGGGCTGTCGTGACGGTAGGTTTATTGGCAGGAGATTTGTTGCTGATTATCACAGGAACATTAGTCGGCGCCAGCGGAACTATCTTGTCCTACGTCATGTGTAAATCCATGAACAGGTCATTGCTTAAAATTGTTTGGCCTGAAACGCAATCTATAGAAACAGAACATAAATCAACAGGAATAGTCCGAACCGGCTCGCCGGAAGAAGCCGCTTTTATTATGTCTAATTCGCATAAAGTAATTATTGTACCTGGTTTTGGCATGGCGGCGGCGCAGGCGCAGATTGCTCTAAAGAATATGACAAACATCTTAACCGAAAAATACGGCGTTGATGTCCGTTTTGCCATTCATCCGGTTGCAGGACGCATGCCCGGACATATGAATGTTTTGCTGGCGGAAGCGCAGATTCCTTATGAAAAAGTATTTGCAATGGAAGATATAAATCAAGATTTTGCCTCAGCAGATGTTGTGTATGTGATAGGCGCAAATGATGTGACAAATCCGATTGCCAAAACCGATGTCGGCTCTCCGCTATATGGCATGCCTGTTTTGGCGGTAGAAAAAGCAAAAACAATATTTTTTGTAAAACGCTCAATGGCCTCCGGCTATTCCGGTGTTGAAAATCCTTTATTCTATGCGCCAAATACGATTATGCTGTTTGGAGATGCTAAAAAAGTCACCGAAAATATTGTAAAAGATTTAGAAAAATGACAAATATGCCGCGACATTTTGGATATGCTGGATTATCGTCACCACACTAACGTCAAGAAGGTATCTAACTCTCTATATATATGTTTAAAGAACGAGATTGAAAAACTAAAAAATAAATTAGCTTTTTCTAGGGTCACAGAATTTATTTTTCCTCATTTTTCAAGCTATCCATAACCGACTTAAAGGAAGTTAGGGCGGTTTGTAAGTTACCTACAATTTCAGAAGCTAAAATTTGCGGTTCAGGTAAATTTTCCAAACTTTCCAGACTTTCGTCTTTTATCCAGCTGATGTCTAAATTTGTTTTATCTCTTTTGATTATTTCATCATATTCAAACTTTTTGAAACGTTCGCTTTCCTGCCGTTTGGAAATATCTTCGGCATTATAACATTTAACAAAGTCAGCCAAATCTTTATCGCCGAGAGAATTTGTGACTAAACTAAAGTTCATATTGGTGCGTAAATCATAAATCCAAACCTCGTTTGTACGATGACCTTTATCTATCGGCGGAAATTTATCAAAGAAAATCACATTGGCTTTTACCCCTTGAGCATAAAAAATTCCGGTAGGCAACCGCAAAATCGTATGCAGATTAAACTCGTTCAGCAATCTTTTGCGGACTTTTTCTCCGGCACCGCCCTCAAACAACACATTATCCGGCACAACCACCGCAGCGCGGCCGTGAGTGTTGAGGATTGTCATAATATGCTGCAAGAAATTGATTTGCTTGTTAGAGGTGGTTGCAATAAAATCATCGCGGCTATACTCCTCTTTTTCGGTGGTAACTTCGCCGTCTTCGCCCATAATTTTCAGACCGCTTTTCTTGCCGAACGGAGGATTTGCCAGCACCATGTCAAAACGCTTGTCTCCTGCATTCAGCAGGGAATCGCATTCTTTTATCAAAACTTTATTTCCACCGATTCCGTGCAGATATAAGTTCATTGTACACAGACTGACAACCAACGGGGTAATATCATTGCCGGATAACTTTTCTTCACGCAGTGCTTTCAGTTTCATTTTATCGTTGGTCTGCTTGCGCATATAGTCGTATGCCGCCAGCAAAAATCCGCCGGTTCCGCAAGCCGGGTCGGTAATCGTCATATCCGGTGTCGGGCGCATAACTTCTACCATAGCCCGAATCAGCGGACGCGGAGTAAAATATTGTCCGGCTCCGGCTTTGGTTTCGGTAGCGTTTTTCTCTAAAAGACCTTCATAAACCGCACCTTTAACATCAATATTCAACCCCATCCAAGTTTCGCCGTCAATCAGCGACACCAAACGCTTTAAATTTGCCGGCTCATTGATTTTATTGGTCGCCTTGGCATAAATTGTGCCGATTACGCCGTTCATTTTAGAAAGCTCGGATAACGTTTTGTTATATTGCTGTTCCAGCTGTGAACCGGAAAGTTCTTTGAGTTTGTCCCAACGATATTCAGCCGGCAACAAAGATTCTTCGCCCAGCAACGAAGTCCGCTCATCATCCATTTTTAAGAACAGCAAATAAGTCAGCTGCGCCACATAATCCATATAAACTACGCCGGAATCTTTAAGAATTGTAGCATAATTCCAAACTTTGGTAACGAGATTATTTTCAGTCATTTATTTTTTTCCTTTAGTGATATTTTCTTTTGCGGCTTTAATACGTCCTAACAAAACCGATGCCGGTTCATCATTGGGATTTTGCAGAACAAGTTTTCCGGCAAACGCTTGTTTCAAAATAGATTGCTTTAATTTTTCTGCCTGCAATAAACTATCATTAACCGCATTTTCCATTTCATCAGCCACCGCAAAACGCTTTTCAATTTCCGCAACAATTTGTTGCTGTTCAGGGAGAGACGGTAGAGGTATATCAAAATTTTTCATAAAATCAGCGGGCACACGCTGTTGACCAACAGCTCCTACCATATTTTTCTTTGCTTTTTTTCTAAAACATTGTTGAATAACAACGTAATACACATATTTAGGAATTATATTATTCAAACATCTTAAAATATGAAATTCTGTAGAACCAAAACCGATATCTTGAATTAAGTTGTCAACTATACATACTTTACCATTTTCCATACAAGGAGTAATTTTAGCAAATAAAACATCCCCATTTTTGAATTTTGTATATCCTTTTTTTACTTTAGAATACAAAACATTTTCTTCTGTATAATAATTACATTCAGCTTTAACAGAAGTCATAGGTAAAAAAGATACAATATCATCATCTTTCATATCTTTGATTTCAGTTTTAGGATTTATTTGACACACATCTTCTAGTTTAACTTCTTTCCATTCGGAAGTTTTGTAAAGTTTTCCATCAAAGGCAGATTTAAGCACAGATTGACGATATTGTTTAATTTGCGCTTGAGCAGTCTTCAGGTCTTTTATTCCATTATCAATATCCGAAAACAACTCCTCAATCTTCTCCACAATCCTCCCTTGCTCCTCTAATGGAGGTAAAAATAATTCAAGATTTTTTACTATGTCTTGACTAATATTTGGTTGGGTTCCACCCTTACCTTGGCTGATTAAAAATTTCTTTTGAAATAATAAATAGTAAAAAAGTAAATTCATATTAAAAAATTTACTTGGATATATGCAACATATTGCTTGATTGGTAGCAGCTTCAAAATCTAATTTACCAATTTTTCCAACAGTAGCTCCATATAAGGCAAGCAAGATACTCCCTTTAGGGAATATTTTGGCACTCGAATTATCTAAACCTTCTTTTGTAATAAATTCTTCCGCTTTTTTTACAATATTATCATTTAGTTCACCAGACTTAAGCCATGGTATTTGCCCATTATAATACGAAGCTTCCTTTCTTGAGGGTGTACCACCGCTTGCAGTAGAAAAAATTTCTTTTAGATTACATTTACACCAATTTAGAGGACGTTTATCCATCATTATTTTCCCCTAATTTGTCTGCTTTGTGCTTCATATAATTCATCTGTACCCGTTAAGTTTATATCAAACAAACGTCTATCTATTAGTTTCAGAAAATTCATGGTATTTTCACTATCAAAACTAATTTGCTCATTTAATGTTCTGATGCTAATTCCCTGTTTTTTACATGCTTCTTTTACGGCGTCTAATGATAAGTTATTTAAAAGCCCTGAAGATTTTATTGAAGCAATTAATCGTGCTGCCATTATATGCGTTTTAATATATTCTTTTGTTTCATCTGTAAAATGAATTATTGATGTATCTTGTTCTATTTTTTCTATATTATCTATTGATGCTTCTCGTACAACATCAGCTAGTTGCGCAAGTTCTTCAAACACTAAATACTTATTGATATAAACAGTATTATTATAAATCAAAATATCAAATGAATTATCCAATTTAAATAGATTCTCTGAAAAAGACGTTAGTGTATCATTTACTAATCCAATAATTGAATAATGATGAGTTGTTACTGCTTTAAAATATGAAGCTTTTTTTATGGCTAATAATACATTATCATTTTCATCAGTAATTCTAAAGAAATAATAGTATATTTTATCTACATTACTAGAAATTTGTGTGTTATCTACAGGAATATCTGATTGAGAGTATATATTGAAAATATTTTTACAATATGTATTCTCTAAACAAATTTGTAATTTATCTTTTGAATTATATTTCTCTGATGGTGTGTATGGTGGTAATATGTTATTCCCCAATTCAGATAATGTAACATCCACCATTAATTGTAAGAGGTCTTCTACAGAATCATCTATTGAGATTTTATAAAGTTGTTCATCTTCTTTTTGTATTAAAAATTCAGCACTCTTAATTTTTTTTAAATTAAAATTACCCATTTATTCCTATCTCCATAAATAACGAATTTGTTATTTTCTTTGTTTGTATTGATTTATTTTCTATATCCTTACTACTTTTCTTGGAAATAAGGATAAATGTTTCTCTTTCATTTTTAATTTTATATAATTTATAGTTGAATAAATAGAAAAATATATTAAGATAATATAAATTAAAAACATAAAACAAAAAAACAATAAAAATAAACATTGCTATCAAAAAGCACAATTGATGGACATTGGTTAAATCATTTTGACACAGAGGTAAAGCTATTGATATTATATATGCAGAATATTCACCGGAACACAGTTCAATTTTATTTTGGATTGATTTTAAAATAGTTTTTTCTTTTTCATTCTTTAGTTTAATATAACAAACTACCATAGGAATTATTGATACACATATCAAACAAAACAAAGCTACAATAAAATATTTATTCATATTTTCATCTGAAAAGTTAGAACCCTTTATAGCTAGTAAAATAAATACTGGACTTATACTAGATAAGAGCAGTAAAAATCTTAAAAATTTCAATCCTTTTTCATTTTCCATTTTTGTATCCTCGTAATTTTTCAATACCTATTTATTTTTACACGTTCCCCATTTTGCCATAATGCTTTCTTTTTTAAGTTTACGTTCTTCTGGTATAACATACACTTCTCTAAATATCTCTTCTAATATTGAGATATATAACTTGGCTTCTTCGGAGCTAAACGTAGCGAAAGAATCTTCGTGGACTTGGTCAGAAGTAATACCCTTTATGCCTTTAAGAACATCTAAATAATCACTTATTTGAGGCCAATTATTCTTTATGGATTTGATTTTATCATCATAATTATCACCTGAAGCATTTTCTTTGGATAAAAATTGATAAATTGCTTTACGAATACAAGCTGATGCACCTGTTAAAGCATTTTCTTTTATACATTTTGATGCTTCTATCAATAAATCTCTTAAATGCTTTGGAATTCCTGCGTCTATGATAAAAGTAGGAGTAGGAATGCTCATTATTATGTGTTCATCCAAATGTTCAATATCTGCATTTTCAATAATATATTTTCCACCACTATAAAATCCCTCAAAATCTTGTGATACATTATAATATTCATTATCCAAATTCAAATCTTTAAGTAAATGCATTGAGATTTTACCACAAACTTTACAGGTTAAAAACATCGCATATATACATTTATCTTTATTTTCATCAATTTTTAAAAATTGAACTTTTGTATAGTTTGCACCTTTCGTTCCACAATGTGAACAGTTATGCTGATAAGTGTTTATTATTATTTTATTTCCCATTTTTCCTCCTAAGCTACTAAAGTTAGATTAAGGTCGTCAAGGATTGCATCCAGTTCATTGCCAAACACAGCTTTGGCGCGGAAAATTCCGCCTTTATCATCTAAATTTTCTTGAATGTCGGATTTGCTCATATAAGCATTGGAGATGATGTAGTCTTTAATTCTTTCCAGCCATTCATTTTGTTCTTTAGTAAAGGTTACGCCCTTTTTAAGCTGCCGACCTTTCCAGAGGTTAAACCTTTGATTTGCAGCTTTATCAAAACTTTCTAAATTTTCATCAATACCGATGGCAAAACGCACCAGTTGTACCAGATTTGTTAAAATGCGCGCCGGATTGGTGATATGCTGAACTTTGTCCTTTTGCAAAACTTCAAACGCCCGCCAAATTTCCACCTGAGCCAATGGCGGCTGAGCTAAACGCATTTTTTCGGCTAAATCTTGAATCGCGCTATAAGTCAGATGTCGATTTTTATATTGCTCGCCATAAATAATGGACAGCGCGTCTATTTCATTTTTATTTTGCTCTATAAATTCTTTGAAAGACGAAACCAATTTAGACGCTTTTTCTTTGTTTAAATCCACGCTGATAACTTTATCCGCACTTAACTCATCAATATAAATTCCGCTTTTGGCACTAAAATTCAGCAGAGCATTACGAAACGCCGGTTTATTGATTAACGCCACGGATTGCTCTTTAATTTCTTCTATTTCCTCTGCTTTTTTGCCGGCTTGCTTGTCAAAATCTATAGCGTCTAAAATATCATTAGCCATCTCGTGCAAGGTTTTGCCGTTGCTGAGGGCTTTAATTTGCTTTAAGTCGTCCGCGTTCAAGCGTCTTTCAATATTAACCATACGGCTGGCGACAGAACTCAAAGTGTCGTCATCGGTTTTGCCCTGACTTATTTGTTCCAGCATTTTCTTGAGCGATACCGAGCGTTTTCTTTCCAACGGCTGCGAGGCTGTTTTCTTGCTTTCGGTTACGCCGACCGCGTCTATCAAATAAAAGAAACCCTTGCTTTCGGCATTCGGCGTTACCTGCTTTAAATCCGTATCGTTGATAGAACGCACGCCGCGTCCTTTCATCTGTTCGTAATATAACGACGAACGGACATCACGCAAAAACATAACGACTTCCAACGGCTTTATATCCGTTCCGGTGGCAATCATATCAACCGTGACGGCTATACGCGGCATCGGCGATATACGGAATTGCTTTATCAGTTCTTCCGGCTTTTCTCCACTTACATTATAAGTAATTTTCTTGCAGAATTCGTTGCCTTGCCCAAAAACTTCACGGGTTATGCGCACAATTTCTTCGGCGTGATTATCATCTTTGGCAAAAATAAGTGTTTTAGGCGTCCAAGCAAAATTGGCTTCACGTTCCGGAAACAATTCTGTATATAAGGTATCGCGGTAACATTCCATAATTGTACGGATTTGGTTTGGAGCCATAACCGAACGGTCTAGGTCATTTTTGCTGTATTCCAAATCTTCGTCAAGCTGTTCATAGCTTAGTTTCCGACTCTTTTTATCTCTTACCGGCACCGGAAATTTTTTATCTATTTTACCGCCGTTTTCGCCTATTTCCGTTTTAATGCGCAAAATTTGATAATCCACGTTTACGCCGTCTGCCACCGAACGTTCATAAGGATATTCCGCAACCACATTTTTATTAAAATAACCGAATGTCTGTTTGGACGGCGTGGCAGTCAACCCGATTATAAAGGCGTCAAAATACTCCAAAACCTGCCGCCAATCGCCGTAAATACTGCGGTGACACTCATCGGTAATTATAAAATCAAAAAAATCCGGCGGAAGCTGAGAGTTATAAACAATTTCTTTAGGCGCGCCCAGCGAACCGATTTCATAAGCCGAAACCTCCTCGTCTTTTTCATCATAATCCGTTTCGCCGCGCAGCATGGAATATAAACGCTGAATGGTGGTTATAACAACTTTGGCGTCCTTATCTATTTGATTATGCTGTAAATGCTGGGCAATATAAACTTCGGGAAATAGACGATTTTCATCAGGCAGCCGAAATGCTTCAAATTCTTTTTTCGTTTGTTTGCCCAAATTGTTGCGGTCAACCAAAAATAAAATGCGTTTGGCTTGGGCGTATTTTAATAAACGATATGAAAAATTGCAGGCGGTAAATGTTTTTCCGGCTCCGGTCGCCATCTGAATTAAAGATTTTTGCCGATTTTGCGCTAAAGAAGCCTCCAAACCTTGAATAGCCTCAAATTGACAATCACGCAAACTGCCTTTTTCTAAAACCGGCAATTGTTTCAAACGATTGCGCAAGGTCTCACTATCTTTCAGCATTGCCAACAATGATTGCGGCGAATGAAACGCAAAAATCCGACGAGAACGGCAATTTTTATCCCGTCCGTCACAGAAAAATGTTTCATTGTCTGTGCTTTCATAAACAAAAGGCAAAGGCTGCTGCCAATTTTTCACATAATCAGGCAGATGACAAGCATAGCCGTGCGATTGATTTTCTACACCGCTCAATGTTTTTCCGGCTTTTTTAGCTTCTATAACTCCGCAGGCTTTGCCATCTACAAACAGCAAATAATCAGCTTCTGTGCCGTCGGCCATCAAAAATTCTCGGACAGCTACGCCTAAACCGGCGGTTCGGTCAAAACTGTCGCGGTCTTGGATAATCCAACCGGCTTGTAATAACAAATTATCAATTTTTTGTCTTGCGTTTTCTTCAGGTGTCATTTTTCGGCTCTACATCATTATTTTTCCTAAAGTTTATTATTTTTTCCAAATATCAGCAAGCAAAAAAATGAGTCCTCCTCAATTATTTATAAAAAAAGGTTCAACGTCAAAGAAAGGGGCAACGAGATTGGCTTGATTTTTTGTTAAAAAATCTGCGCCGCTGCGTCGGCTTTATATGGCGATACTCCCGTCTCGCCAAGCCTCCTTGTCGAACACGCTCTCTCGCGTGTTCGCACCCGCTTGCTTCGTTCTTTAAAATAGAAAAAGCGGTGTTTAACACCGCTTTTTCTATTTTAGTGGTCGTGTATATGGCACGTTTTGAGGGAAACCTCCGATTGCAAGCTCACATGGTCCGAATATGCGAACTCAAGGTCACTTGGTCTAAATAAATAATTGCATAATAAAAACGAGATATTCACTAATAATTAATCATTCCTAGATAATAAATGGTAATAAATATAATTCTTCGCACACATATTCATTAAAATGGTAAAATTATATAACTAATTTAATCATTTACACATTTTTTAAGGTAACCTCGCAAAAATTGAATTTTACCTCGCAATTGTCTATTTGCTGAAAGGTACACAATACGTCAAAAACTGTCGCAATATACTCTTATAATATAAACGTTTTGAATGAATGGTTTATTATAGGAGCAGAAAATGAGCGATGTTGTCAGACCGAACAATCATATTTCCACAATTATGAAAGAATATGTGAAAGAACTGGAGTTTAAATATCAAAATCCGGGGGAATTATGCGGCATTTCTACCGGTTATGATTGTTTGGATTATAAATTGGGCGGGCTTAAATCCGGTGAAGTGACGATTATCGGCGGTCGGCCGGCGATGGGAAAAACAGCTCTGGTCGCCAATTTGTCCTGTAATATTGCCGCCGGCTTCTATTTAAAACATCAGCAAAATCCTGCAGATGATAAGTGCGTTGTATATATCGGTTTGGAACTTGCGCCGAAATTGTTTGCAAACAGGCTTCTTTCTTTGCAGACAGCAATACCAACGTATAAATTGCGTTTTGCCGAGGATTTAGGAAAAAATTTTGATAAAATTTGCAGAGCCGAACGCGCTTTTAGAGAATTGCCGATTTATTATCTGGCCGATATATTTGAGGTCGATGGCATTGAAAAAGAGTTGCAAAAGATAGAAAAACAAGTCGGTTGCGTGATTATTGACTATCTGCAACTCTTGGGAGAAGAATATCAAGCAAAAGAGGATTACAGTTTAATCGTGTTACAACTTAAATCTTTGGCGGTTAAACTCGGCATACCGATTGTGGTACTTTCACAATTAAAACGTGATTTGGAAAGCCGAGCCGATAAACATCCGCTTATAAGTGATATCCGCGGATATGCACGCAATCAAAATGCGGCAGATAATATTCTGTTTTTGTATCGCGAAAACTACTATATCAAATTTGCCGAGCCGACAAAACATAAAAAAGAAACCGAGGAACATTATCAAAAACGTGTGCGGCAGTGGCAAAAACGTTGCGACGAAACAGAAAACATTTGTGAAATTATCATCGCCCGCAATTACGGTGGCTTTTGCGGCATAATTAAACTGCATTTCGATTGGACCACCGGACTGTTTTGGGAGGAGAAAAGAGAATGACATTCTTTGCTCCGAAAGTAGGAATATTTTGGTTGATACCGACAAAACAAAATGGGCAAATGTTGGTTTATTTTGCGCAAGATCTAAATAAGGCAAATCTCGTTGATATATATTATGATTCAACGTTTGAACATATTAAATGTTGGCAGAAAGTTTTGCAAAAATATCCCGAATTAGAAACCGCGCCTTACGAAAAATATCCGCGCGGACGTATAACTTTTATTTCCAAAGACGGCGGTAAGAGCGGAACTTTTAAGCTGATGGCTGACAAAAAGATTTTGGAGCAGGCATTTTATGTGCAAAAACTCAAAGAAATCTACAACATCGACACTGGGTATAAATTGGACATTCTGCTTGATTCACATTACCGAACAAAGTAAAATTACTAAAAATAAACAAGGAGAATTGGAAATGGTTAATTTCTTGGAATTTTGTGAGGGATGCTCCGGAATTGACGGTGGAGATGCCACTAGCAAATATTGGTTTGTCGGTATGGAATGGGCAGACTGGGGTGATGAGGGAATCGCCAAATATTACCAAAACGGTGAATGGAAAAAGCTGAAAAAACCGGAATATACAAGTATAGATATTGAAGAAAAGGATAAAAACGGCGAAGATATTTGGAAATTTGAAAAGAAATTAAATAAACTTTATCAACAAATTGCCAAACCTAAAAACGGAAGTAAGATTTTTTCCTCTGGATCTGACTCTTTTAAGCTCAATCTCTTCCCGCTACCTTTTAAGGGAGATGATGACGAGAGAAAAAAAGGGACTTGGAATGGCAATGAACCTTATAGAGAGTTAACAGGGTTTTCTTCTTTTAAATCCTATCAAAAGGGCGTGATTAAAGCCCGACAAAAATGTTTTGATAATTTATTGAAATTAACGGATCGACCTAAAACAATTTTTTGTTTCGGAATTGGATACAAAAATTTTTTTGCCGAAGCTTTTAATGTTCCAGAAGATTGGTTTACTCTCGTTGGCAGGACATCAAGAAACTATCGCATTTTTGCTGTTTATAATCCGTCGCCGCTTATAAAACAAATTATAATCTGTCCGTTTCCGTATTTTGAATATAGCGACGGGGATGTAGAAAAAATCATTAAATGCGTAATTTAATATGCTCCGGCTTAATAAAAGGTTGGAATTTATCAAATACTTAAATATCTTCGTCCTCATTATAAATACATCGCCAAAACAGAAAGTAACCATCCTTGTCATCCACTTATGGTCAATTATTGCAAAACACATCCGGCACAACGCTTAGGTGATTCATATAAAATTCGTGATTTTAATGATTTAATAGATTATCTGGATAATCTTTAATCATATTTCGTCAGCCCATTTATACAGCACGTCCATCAGTAGCACCATGGCGTAGGTGTCTTGTCCGCAATATTTGAGCAAATCGGCAAACATTTGCCTACTTTCTTCTTCGTTTTGAAAGCCGTTTAGGAATGCTAAATACTTGTTCATGGCATCACCGCCATTGGCGATATTCATACCTTTATAAGATAAATCCAAAAATGCCGGCAATACATATTTAATTGATGCCGAACTTTTTTGCTTCGGACTATATAAGTAGCGATTTCTGAATGGTATTAACTGATCAACCACTCGCTCATTAATGGCCAGAATATCATCTCTTAAATCCGGAAACAAATCGGCCAATTCTTTATTGCGTGATTTTTCAAATTGCTGATTATACACCACAACAGAACCTTTTTTACCGCAATTTTTAACCAATGCTTCGGCAAGACTGCGACGCGGATCAGATTGTTCTTGGTGTAAAAATTCTATATGTTCCAGTTTTCCATGCGGTTCTTTTTGAATATGGAGCGAAAATTGAAACGGTACTTGTGAATATGGTGATGTATTATCAAACATTGGTATGGCAGGCATCACCGTTTCATAATCCAAGTAATAAAGCGGATATTCCAAACTGTTAAGCCATTTCTTAATATTTTCTTTTTCAACGTGGATTTTATCGTTTAAGAAACAGTCACAATCTATCAGTTGCTTATCGGTTGTACAATATTCAAGCGGCAAATCCTTAATATCGTATGAGTGAGTACTGTTATAAAACGCATCTGCCTTATCGGCGCGGAGTAAATCAAAAATGGAATACGGCGGCACATCTTTGCCGCAATAACCGTAAAACGGGCATTCGGAACAGCTTGAATGAAGTGGTATTTCCGGCTCATCCGGCATTGTTTGATATGACAGCATGCCTTTAACATACATCTCAACTTCAGATTTTTTCTGCAACACGGCGTCGGTAACGTCATCTTCGGCAAATAATTGCTTAACATCAAGCGTGCCGTAGCGAACATAGTCGCTATTAAGGTGCAACACTTTGCAACGCTTAACCGAATAACCGGCGTTTTCAAACACATATTTTTGAAAAGCCAAATCGTCAATATAATAGTCTTTAACGGAACTTGCCGACTTTATCTCTATCAAATCCCATGCGTCGTCGTTTTTAACCAGAATATCAATCCGGCAGAAGCACCGCCTATGGCGCCTAAAATAATAAATACGGCATTGAGCACTTTGAACGGTAGTTTTACGATAAACCAAATAATCTTTTTCAGCGACATTGTTATTTTCCTTTGATAACTTCTTTAATTTGTTCATTCCGAGCATCTAAACGATTCATTATATTGCGGTAAAATATCCACCAATTATCCGCGGTTAAGAGAACATTATTCCTATTGCCAAAATCATAATCATCTAATGGTTGATTATTTAGTAAATTCAGAACTTGTCCGTCTTTTACCCAGTTTTGCTTTTTATCATAACTCTTATTCAGACAAAAGAACTCGGTGTATTTTTCAAAACTACCAAACATATTATCAAAGAAGAGAGAATCTCTTTTAATTTCAGAGAATAACGGATTATAATTAATATCATCTTCTGATTTGTCTTTATTCTTAAAATACCTTCTGAAACACTCTAACGTTAGGTCAAATCGATCGTCTGTAATCCCTGTTCCCCGGCTTTGATTTATTGATTGAGGATGTCTGGGAAATAAAACAAAGCCACCTATAGTGTTAGCTTTTTGTGTGTACAACCATATAAATTTCTTCCAGTTTGATTTGTAAGACTTTTCATCATATTTACGTAATTTTTTTGTATATACATCAAGTCCTTTTATTTCTTCCAAAATGTCAATATATTGTTGTTGCTTTGTATTGTTTCTTAATTTTTCCATTAAATTTTGTTTTTTTATTGTATGCCAGTATATGTTCATTACCGAGTCACTACCTAGACGAATACTACTATTTGCGTTAGATAAAACCCTTGAATATTGTCCGCCTACACTTTTCTTATTGTTATACTTGTAATCAGAATTATTTCTTAATTCAGGGATATTAGGAAATTTTAATCTTTGAACATTCCATAAGTCCTCATGAGAATTATATAATTGATACCCATACCAGTCAGGATCAGGCAATCCTTTTTCAGAATAATAAATTCCGCCAAAGTCATTGCCTCCCCAATCTCTTAGATTTTCCCAAAAGCCTATGCAATCATCAGCAAAACATAATTTTATAAATTCTTCTGCTGGGCAATTTTCTACATCATTACTCATCGTCCTATCTCCTTTATATCATCAAAATGATATTTGATTATTTTTGGCTTGTCAACGCGTTTATAGTCCTTTTTCCGCGTCAACCAACAGCCCCGATTTTCACTTTAGATATTTCGTCTGTCATTGTCTTTATCCGTGTTTGGGTTATAAAATTTTATAAAAACAATAAAATACAAATACACGCCAAATTATGACGTGTTTAATTATGGTATAAAAATAACTTGCCAAGTATATAGTTCATAGTTTGGTAATTTTAAAACTATAAAGTTATAAAAAATGATGCTATTTTCCCCGATTTTATGATAAAAAATTGCTTTTTTAACTGGACATTCGTTCATTTCCAAGCATTGATTGTGTTGTAACGAAAGGAATAGCCATGAAAATGTGCAAATATGAGTATATCCAGCCGAGCAACCAGACAAACTTTGTGATGGTATATTATCACGCCGGCCGCACATTAACTCAGATTGAAACGATATTAAAACGGACATACGGGAATCCGCTACCGATCAGACCTCGCGATCGCCTCAATCGCCTGCAATTCAAACTTGAACAAATGGTCGCCCGCTACAAACAATGCGAGAGTGAACTAAAGAACGAACGTCAAAAGAAAAAATGACATTTTGTTTAATTTATTGTGATAAAGGGGAATGTCGGGTAAATTTAATTTCACCTAAAATATCTTCACTCTGATGATGTTCTAAATCCATAATACAAATTCTCTCATTATCTACGATACTTTTATCAAATAAATTGTAGTGTTTTTCCGGAATCTTGTCTACATCATCAAAATCCATTGAAGCTATGGCACCAGAAATATAATCAGGAACCCGAATTAATTCATCAAAAATCTCTTTATTGTATTCTTTACCACCCCAAAATCCATACATTTCATTATCATAAATTCTTTTGTTAAGTAAATTTGAATATCCTAGGCGCACAAGTTCATTTACAACACCATCTTGAAAATCCGTTATTTTATCTCTATCCGGCACCCACATAATATGCTTGGCTTTTGCTTTTATTAAGAGAAATTCTAATATTGCAGACATAATATGTGCTGTAATACTGACATTAGACAGCGTTTTCAAATCAATTTCTTTCCGATTGAGATAATTTCTCATCTTTTTCATTTTGTGGATAAATTCTTCTTTTTTAGCTGGAGGCCAATTTTCCATATATTTAATTGTTTTATCTAAGACTTGTTTACTACCTTCCAACGCAAACACATTATTTTTGTTTTTAATTATAAATGCCACTGAGAAAAAATAAGGAGCCTCCTTAATATAGTTAATAGCTTTTTCCGAAAGATTCTTAAAATCCTTAATATCTTTAGATAAATGCCTTTTTATTTCATAATTTAGCATCTGAGGCGGAACAAAAGGAAAAATTGTAAAAGTCATAACATCATTAGGTTTATCTTTATCATCAAGACAATAGTCACTAACAATATACCAAGAATCTACACGCTTAAAATTCTGTTGAAACTTTTTCCATTTTTCAACAAAATCAGGAAAATGGCTGGATAGGATTGTTTTTCTATTCATGTCTTCACCATAGTATGTTTGTCATATTATATACTTAGGTTTTATTTCTAAAAATAACAAGATTTATAGCTTCAAATGTTCTAAAAACGCCTGACAGCCTTCGTAAATATCCCAGTAGCTCTCATCAAAATTGCCGGTATACCATGGGTCGCGAATGTTGCGCGGATTGTTCGTAAAATCAAGCGGATTTACAGAATTTCAAAAGAAAAAGACATCGTGGTTTTGATTATTACGGCGACGAGATTGGTTTGATTTTTTATTAAAAAATCTGTGCCGTTGCATCGGCTTTGTTCGGCGATACTTCCGTCTCGCCAAGCCTACTTGTCAAACACGCTATCTCGCGTGTTCGTAACGGATTGCTTACAATCTACAAACAAAAAAAGCCACCTTTCAGGTGACTTTTTTTGTTTGTGGTCGTCTTCACTCGATATTATTAGAACCTCTTTAGACGATGATTTAATAGCTATTGAAGAAGCTAAGCTATTGATGCTAGGAAAAAAATATAAAATCTAATATATAAAATTTATGATGTATTTTTTATGGTATCGTTTTTAGAATCAAGTGTATAATAACTGATAAAGATTGATAAAATCATTACAAAGTGCTAACCTTAAATAAATCAAAACTTATAGAGACTGAAAAATATGACCAATAAAAATGTTGAGACCATAGACATAACAAATATTATTGTAAATAACGAAAATGCAAGGCATGGCAAACTAGAAACAGAAAAAGATGCTATATTATGGTTATTAAGCAATAACTCAGGAAGACTGGAGGCTTTGGCGAAGGATATAGCAAAAGAAGGAAAGTTATATGAAAGGCCTTTAGTAAAAAAAGAAAATGATAAATACGTTGTTTATGATGGCAATAGACGTGTTACTTGTTTAAAATTGTTGAACAATCCAAATTATATTGGAAATACTGCTTGGTCTACTTTTTTTGAAACATTGAAAAAGAACAATGCATATATACCGAACAAAATTGAATGTGATGTGGCTGATGATATTCAATATATTAACGAGTTGGTTGAACGAAGACATGTCGGTGGAGATACCGGAAAAGGACAATTAAAATGGAATAGAGAACAGAAAGAGAATCATTTAATTTTAACAGGTCAGAAAAAAGTTTTAGATTTTACTGTATTTTTGCAAGATGAAATGAAAAAAGAAGGTCTGCTCGCTGAGTCAGAAACGTTAGAGCATTCTTTAATAAAACGTTTGTTTTCAGGTAATGCTTTCCGAAAGAAAATTGGTTTTATATTAGAAGATGAAAAGGTTACGTATATTATAGATAGAAATGATGTTCTTAAAATTCTGCTCAGAATTCATAATGATATGGCTGACGGCAAAGAGACATTACATACTTTATGGAACAACAAAGATAAAGAAAGATATTTAAAAGAACTTGAAAATGAAGGTATTTTGCCGCAAATTTCTAAAGAAAATGCAAAATCTTCACAGAATGCTAAATCAATTAATACCCCACGTAAAAAAGTATCTTACCCTTCTATCATAGATATTGATTTCCCCATTGAGGCAAAAACAAATGAAGAAATAAAAATTAAAGCTATATGGGATGAAATGCAGTATCGCTTGAAATATACCACTCATCCCTATTCTTTAGGTGTTATGATGCGGGTTCTTTTAGAACTTGCAACAGATTATTGTTTACCGAAAACCCATTCTTCAAAAGATAAAACTGCTCACTTAAATCAAAAAATGATGGATATCGTTTGTTTTCTTGAGGACGAAAAATTTTTGAATAAAAATGAAGCTAACAATCTCAAAGGTACAGCAAATATAGATATAAATAGATTGCACGCATTTGTTCATAATTTAAATGCACATCCAACACCTCAAGAACTGATATCTTTATGGGGAAAATATAAGAAATACATTACAAATTGTCTGACATATAAATAACATTTTGAGTATTTTATAATTTATTTAAGTTCTTGACAATCGTAAATAAAATATTTACATATGCAATATATGATTGTTGTTGCAGTGGGGTTAGTATGTATTCTTCAGATAAAATATTACAAGAAATCATTTACTTATTATCACTGAATGATAATAGGATGAATTTATTAAAACTTATGAAAGAGCTTTATCTGATAGACCGAACTTCTATTGATGAGCGTGATACTTCTGTATCCGGTGATGTTTTTTACAGTATGCCACACGGACCAATTTTAAGTCAAACACTTAATATGCTTAACGACCTAGTCAATAATAAATGGGGAGATTATTTGGATGCTGTTAGTGCAAAATACTATCCTGATATTCAAATAAAGCAAGAGATGGATTTTGACAGACTTAGCCATAAAGATAAATCATATATTAAAGCAATTTCAGAAAAATTTAAGAACTTTACTCCCAAAGAGCTTGAAAACTTCACTCATACCTTACCTGAATGGGTTGACCCTAAAGGCAGTAGTATAAAAATCCGCTATCGTGATGTTATGTTAGCTCTTGGAAAAAGCGAAGAAGAAATTTCCGCAGCAAAAGAAGAATACGAAAAAATAAGTGAGTTATCCAGCTTAGGAGCATAATAACAATGGACTACAAAGGTTACTGTTTATGGGCTGATGATGTTCCTAATCCGAAAGCACCTCATTATATAGTTATTACATCTTCAGCAAATCCTGATGATATGGTAATGGTTGTTGCAATTTCTTCAATAAAATATAAATCTGATGGTTCTGAGAAATATTATGACAAATCTTGCATATTATCTGTCGGAGATATAGTTGATGACAAAGGCAACTCCATTCTTACAAAACCATCTTTTATCCGCTATGAATATGCTATTGATATGAAAACAAAAGACATTTTAAGCAAACAATTTTCCGATAAGTATAGATATAAATGCAAAATTTCTGATGAATTGTTAAAACGTATTCAAAATGGTGCAAAAACATCTCAGGAATTAGAACCGAGATTCCAAAAATACTTTGACTTTTTCTAGCACATCTCCACGATTTTTCTCTGCGCTTCTGTATCGTAAGCAATGTAGCGTTGAGTAGTTGCAAGGGACGAATGACCGGCAAGCATACGCACATCATTAAGTGTGCCACCAACCAAACTTATATGTTTTGCCGCGTTTGTAATAAAAGTGCGCCGACCGCTATGTGATGAACAGCCGATAAAGCCAATACTTTTATACAAATCGTGAAAAAAATTAACAATAACCTGAGCCGTAGTTGCTTGCCCTCGTTCGGTATTTATAACTGCCTTAGCCAAACTAAAAAATTCATTTTGTTGCTGCTGCGCTAGTAATTCCATTAGCAAAGTTTTCAACTCCTTATGCAAAGGAATAATGCGCCCCGAATATTTACCCTTGCTGGCATTATTGCTTAAATTTATCACGTCGGAAACTTCTCCGTCGGAATTACAAACCATACTCCATTTAAGTTTTGCAATTTCCTTTGCCCGTAAACCCGCTTTAAAACTTAGCATAAAAATTACCTTATTGCGAAGCGGATGCCGTGTCCCCTCTAAGTAGGTTAATGTTAAGTTTTGCTGCTTGTCTGTTAAAATTTTTGCCTGTTTGCCTATCGCCATTATTTAATTCCAAATTCATTATAACTAACTGATTATACATATAAATTATAATGAGTTTACAAAATAGTTCAAGAACAGATTGCCTCAACATCTCGGAAAATTTAGACTCATTATAAAATATAAATTCTATAATGAATCCGTTTTCCGTGTGCATTTTTAATAATTTTATATATAGAAAATTTTTTATTGAGGAATTTTATTATGCTTGAAACTTATTATATATGCACGGATAAAAAATCTTACAAATACGCACTGCAATACTATAAAAATGAAAAGACAGGAATTTTATATTGCCTGACAGATGAAGATTTTGCACAGATTAACGAACTTTACAATACCTATCCGGACAGAAATTTTTACTTTTTCAGTTCGTGTGCTAAAGGATATTTAAAAGCCAATGTAAATGCTATTGAAAATTTCACCGATGATTACTGCGAGTTGTACGCCATACCTAACCCGAACAAAATTTCTACAACTAACCACAAGCCGGAAGAAATATATTTTACCAACCCCAATGACCGCTACAAAATCTTCGCCAGACTACATTTGAAATAAGAAAATTTAGAATAAAAGTAATGTTTTGAACTATTGGAAATTTCCCAATAGTTCAAAATAGAAGTCTTTATGAATTGAAAGATGAAGTCAACATAATAATATCACCAGTGTTAAGTTGGCTATTTATTTTTTTAGTTTTTCAATCTCATTCTTTTGCTTTTCGCTAAACAAGGCATATCCGGATTGTGTGAATGCCAATGGTCTTATTTTTTCTTCTTTTATCCAATAACGGATAGAAGATACCGGAACATTGCATAACTTAGCAAACTTAGAAATGGTTAAGAGTGTTTTGTCAACTTCCGGCTTATTAATGTCCAACAAGTCAATCATCATTTTAAGCGAGCGATTCATTGCGGATAGCATAAATCTGTAATATGGTTCCTTATTTTCTTGTGTTTGATAGGTTTCTAATGCGCTCAGATATCGTTTTCTATCAATAGGACGAATAATAATCGGCGCATAACCGTTTTCCATTAAAATGCTATTGAGCAACAGCCGTGCCGTTCTACCGTTTCCGTCAATAAAAGGGTGTATGGAAACCAAACGATAATGTGCCTCAATAGCCTTTATTAGCATATCATTATCTTTTTGCATTAGCCATTTAGAAAAATCGTCCATTAAATCAGGAACTTTTAACGGGTTAGGCAAAATTGTTTGCGAACCTGATATTCTAACTCGGACAGAGCGATAAAAGCCGGCGTTAGTGTCGTTAATTCCTGTTAAGATGATTTTATGAATCTTTAAAATGTAATGTTCATCAATTTTAACATTATTTTTGGCAGATTCCATTATAAAATCAAATGCTTTTGCGTGGTTTACGGCTTCTAAATAATCATTTATAGGCTTTGCGCCGGAAGTTATTTTTTCTTCAATAGCTAATTCGGTTTCTTTACGCGTCAAGGTATTGCCCTCGATAGCATTTGAAGTGTAGGCAAGCTCTGTCTTCAGCCATTTATCGAGGGTTATTTGATTATCTTTGTTTTTTAGTAGTTTTTGAAGCGTTTTCTTGTTTTCTTCAATTTTTGCTCTGATTTCCTGCATATCAGCTCCATACTTTATAGTTTCAATATATACAAAGTATAAACCTTTAAATAAAAATGTCAAGTTTATAGTTAAGAAATATTGTAACTATAAAGTAGATGTTTAATAGTTTTATTTTCGTATGCTTTATAAAGAATCTTGTGATTCAATAACTCTAAGACTTGCAAGTGTTAAACATCTTTTGTAAGCTAATTGCATTATTTGAAACGTATTAAAAGGTTTGAAAATGAATGATATACAGCGTGTAATTAACCAAACTCTCTCTTTACGTCAACCGCAAATAGATATTTTACTTCTATTGATAGTGGTACCACAAATAATACAATACCGTTACAACAAGAAGTAATTAGTGCAAAAACATCAGATACAACACAAAATGACAACACCCCAAAATGAAGAAAGTTAAGCAAGTATTTGAGGATATGAAAGATTGATATATGAGTGATGATATAGAAAAATACTCAGAGGCTATATTACAGGTAGTTTATAATGATGAAAATGATTATATATGGATCAAAGGTTCTGCTTTTGTTGTTTCTGTTAAAGAAAAACTGTTTGTTGTAACGGCAAGCCATTGTATATATGATGAAAATATTAAAGATTTATTCTTTTCTAAAATGTCAACACAACGAAATTGTTATTGTCTCCCCATAACACACCAAGTAAAATCGTATGACTCTAAAGAGCGTAGATGTGATACGGATTTAAGAGTATTTAAGGTTGATGATGAAGAGTATTTCAAAAATATTATGGAAAACTCCGGAGTTGAAAATTTAAGAGAATATAGTGCAGAGTTTATAAAAACACCACTTTTTCATAAGTTGAAGAGAATATATAAAAATCGCCCAGATAAACTGCTAAGAAAATTAAAAGCTAGTAAATTATACAATACACTTACTGATAAACGAAATGAAAAAATCAAACAAAAGATTGAAAATTCAGATACATCATTGGCTGAAATTAAGAACCTTAATTTAGCGGATAGCTTTGAGTATAAAAAAAGACAAGATTGCTCTTTTGCAGGATATTCAACGGTAAAAGGAAATATGGAATTTGATGATTATGGTTTTTTAACTCATGGACACCAATATTTAATGGTCTTACACGGAGAATTAACCGGCGATTTTTACGAGAATTCGCAAACATATGCATTAAGCTATGAAACTGATAATGATTTAGATGGGATTAGTGGGGGGCCTGTATGGGCAGACAAAAAAGTTATTGGCGTTTGTTCTTTTATTGAAGAAAAGAAAAAGCTTCTACATTTTATTCCTGTCTCAGAGGTAAAAAGAAGTATAGATTTTTGGTTTAATGAACAAAATAAACTTTAACTACTCCACTTTCTAAGTGGTGTTAAACACTGGCTTATGCTATAATAAATTTTTTAGTCACATTTTTATTGCAAAAAAGGGTATGCTTTCCTATAGTTCGTGCTCAGTATCAAAGGTGCTGATAGTGATTCATTCTTTAATTTTATAAATATTGTGCATACATTTCTTTAACTGTAATAATGGTTGCATAATACCTTAATGCAAGCAAATTATAAATTCTTCGCTTGAACTCTTGAAGATGTGAAAATATAAAATAATAAAAAAGAGTGGCAAATGCGAAGTAATAAGTTTAACAAATTTAACAAGAGGGTCGGAAAAAATTCCGGCTCTTTCTGTTTTAAACGAAAGGCAAAATATGAACAATAAAATTAAGAAAATCCGAGAATTGAACGATAATTTACGGCAAAACTTTTCCGGTGGTAAAGTTATGGTGACAAGAGGTGTTGCTGATTTACCTTTGGCTACACGGCTAAAAATTATGCAAAAAGTCCAAAGTTTTAATAATTTCAACGCAAGCAACGACCCCTATGGCGAACACGATTTTGGAGCTTTTGACTTAGAGGGCGTTACTTACTTTTGGAAAATTGACTATTACGACCTTAATTATGAATACCTCAGCATAGACCCCAGCGACACGACAATTACTAACCGCGTACTAACAATAATGCTTGCAGATGAATACTAATTAAAATCATAAATAAATTTAATTTTTTTATAATGCAGGTCAAAAATAAGCAAAACTATTTCTATTGGTAATTTTCCCCGCCTAAACACTTTTTTAATCTCATCATCAATCCGATAATTTTCAAAATATTCTTTATTTGTCAGATATTCTCTGGAACATTGGCAATATTGTTCTGTTTTAGCAATACGGCTTTTACTTGGCAATAATCCTGCGTTCATCGCAATTTCATCTAAAAATACATAACGATTGGGATTAGCCAAAATATATGCAAATACTTTTTCAATATTACTTTGTTTACAACCTTTAAACTTATAGCTCCAAAAAACTTTATTGTTTTTTCTCAATACCAGTTTTCGTTTTTTCTGATTATAAACTAATTTTACGTTGTTTGTTGTAACTTTTGACATCTCAATCCCTTTTACTTTTGTTGTTGGAAATTCACCGTAAAAGGATGAGCTATAAAACCAAACTATATACCTCTTCCTCCTCAAGAACAATATTCTTGCGGTGAAGAGGGGTTCGGTCATCGTTAATGAAAAAATATCACCCAAGATGTTTATAAACCCGCTCCAATGAAAGCCATCTTGGTTAAAACAACATAGTTAGATTGGCATAAAACAAATCCATAAGTCAACTATTATTTTTGCACCTTTTCTTTTGTGTGTAAAGGTGCAAACAAATTTCTTGAATTTTGGGCTTATTATTTGTATAGTTGCTATGTTGTTAGTCCATACTAACAATGAGGTCTTCAAACCTCAAATCACTAACGGATACGAAATCCGATATTTTCGTGCCTATCCAGTCTAACTGGCTGGAGGGCAACTTAATATATTGAATATGTTGCACTTCTATTAGTGATGAAGTTTGAAGCCTCCAGCCGCCTTGTTGCGGCTTTGACTTTATTCAGAACCAGAGGCGCAATTATGCAAGACACAGAAAATCTGAAAAAAATTTACAACTTTGCTTATACATACCTAGAGCAAAGGTCTCAAGATTTAAACCTAAAAACTCCATTAACCAAATATTTTTTCCCGCTTTATGACATATTTGATAGTTCAAAAAATCCTACTTTAGATTTGGTTTTTGAACGTATATTAGTTTCTTTACAAAATCGCAGCTATATGCCCAATGTCATAAAGTTTGATCAAGATAAAGCCAAAATTCTTTTTGCCTTAGAATTAACTTCTCCTTATAATTTTCAAAAATTTGCCAATAATAATATTGAAAATTTATTGGCTAAACTAAAAAACTCTAAAGAGTTCACTGACAAAAATCAGTTTAAAAAATCTTGGAAAACTTGGCTGCAAGGTGCTGTTGACGGTGCTAAATGGCTGTCAGAATTTAATAACCTTGAAGAATTTAAATCCTTATTAGGCGGACAGCATAGCTTTAATCCCGATATTCCTCAAAAAATCAGCAAAAAGATTACCGGTTTTGGTTTTGCCCTTGCTTGTGATTTTTTGAAAGAACTCGGCTTTATAAATTACGGCAAACCAGATGTTCACCTCATCAACATATTCAAAGGACTTAAACTGATAGACAATAATACCTCTGAACAAGAAGTTTTATGCATTATAAAAGAAATGGCAGATAGCGTTAACGTGCCAGCTTATCAAGTTGATAAAATATTCTGGCTGATAGCCACCGAAAACTTCTATTTAGATTTCTCTCAACCGCTAAGTCTTCGTGACAAATTCATCAAATCCTATTCCACAAAAGAGTGAAGCTATGAAAAAATATTTAATCATCTCCGGCATATTTTTTAGTTTAACCGCAAATGTTAATGCTGCAAACTTCACAGCACAGCAAATTTATTGGCATGCTAAAAATAATAACTCAACAGCTCTATATTATGCCAACAATATAGATGTTACAGATAAAAACGGCAATACAGCATATTGCTTGGCTTTAAAAGACAAAGACCAACAATCAGCCGATTTATTAACCTACTATGGTGCCAATAAAAACAGCAGCTGTGTTTCTAAAATTAGCGTAAAAGATACATTTTTAGGTATTGGGGCAACAGGCTGGACTGTTGTCGGTTTAGCCGCAGTCGGCGGCGGTGTCGCACTTGCAGCCGGTGGCGGCGGAGGAGGTTCTTCCGGTTCATCTTCTTCTGACAATAAAAATGACAGTACAACAACAAAATTAGATTGTGTACACGGCACGCAAAGCGGAAAAGTTTGTGTTTGCCAAACTGGCTATACCGGAACTTTATGCGATTCGCTGTCTGATGGCTATATAGAAATTGACGGTACAGTTTACCCTAAACTTGATTGTCAAAACGGCGGTACACAAACCGGTGCTGCTTGTTCCTGCTCAACAGGTTACACAGGAACATTGTGTGATTCCTGTACACAATATTATGAAAAAAATACGGCTGGCGAATGTGTGTTAAAATCTCTGGAGATTATTGGAACGGAAAATCCTATAAATAACTCTAGTATTAATATAGACAGCAAAGATGCGCAAACCGTCTATGGAATGAATATTCTAAATGGAATTGAAGCAGAAGGTTTCCTTTCTAAATATTATTACGGAGCTAATGCGTTTGAAGATAATGGCGAAATTTTTATCAACAACACAGGGAATAACGATATATATGGCATAATGGGTTCATCCTCAGAATCAGGAAAAAATTTAGGAATCAAAAATTCTTATTCTCATGCGACTGGAAATATCACTATTTCAAACAATGGCTCTGGCAATATTTATGGAATGTATAATCTCACATCTCTAGGTAATTCAGCTAATTCACATTATTATAGTACAGGTACTATTTCAATTGAAAACTATGGAAATGGTAACATCTATGGAATATATGGTAAAAATAAAGGTGTAAATGCTTATTTCAATAGTAACGGAATAATATCTATAGATAATCACGGCAATGGAAATATTTATGGTATCAAAGCTCAATCTGGTTATAATGTAATGTATAGTGATGGGGGTGACGGAACCATTGGCGATTATACAAATGACCTCGGAATTATTAAAATCACAAATGACGGCAATGGCAAGAGTTATGGAATTTATGCTGATGATAGAAGCTATAATGTTGGAAACCAATTTTATATTATTCAAACCAGATACGTTAGTACCAGCAAAAGTATAATTTCAATTGTAAATAAAGGAAATGGAAATATTTATGGTTTATACGGTAAAAATTCTTGGAATAATGTTTTTATAGATGATTATGATAGCAGTAAAAATCTCATCGGAACAATTTCCTTAGCTAATATGGGAGACGGCTTGTCAATTGGCATATATGGCGAAAATAGTTATAATTATAGCTATGACAAGTTTAATCAAGGCAATAAAATTGTTGGAACGGTAAAGATACACAATCTTGGAGATGGGGTGGCTATTGGTATGTATGGCAATGGCGGAACTGTTGAAAATTCTGGAGATATTATCATCACCCGAGCCGATTTTACCGATGATAATTTAACCGAAGATGATACTTCTGATGATACCACCTACTCTGCTGCAACTTCAAAAGGCGGAACGGCTATCGGCATTTACGGCGCTAGCGGCACAACTATTAAAAATAACGGAACAATCACTATTGACGGCGCAGAGAAAGCATACGGAATTTGGGCGGAAGACAGTACGGTCAAAGTTTATAACTATGGTACAATTACCATTGACGGAACTTCTTGTACCGAATGCCAAAACACTGCTAATTCTATTGTTTTGAACGGCGGTAAACTATTCCAAGACGGCGAGTTTATTTCAGATGTTATAGACCTTTCGGCTATTGGCGGAACAGTTTTAGCAACGCAAAACTCAAAATTTGTGGCTAAAAATGCTATTTCCGGTGAGTTAGTTATGAGTTCCGATATTGTCAGCCAAGGCTTTCAAACCTCTTACACTACCAGCAACACCATTGATTCTTTCGACACAAAAGGCTTAAAACTAAGCTCTCAGTCGGCTTTGTTTAACGCTTCGCTAGCGGAAAACAGGCACGATGTAAATTTAACGATGAAGTCTTTTGATGAAGTTGTTAAAAATAAATCGTTGGCAAATTTCCTGCAAAATAACTATGCCGCGCAAAACAATGAAAATTTGTTCAGCAGCCTGAAATCATTAGAAAATGTTGAACAGCTGAATAGCGGTTTGAATGATTTTGCCGGAAAAGACTTGTTCGGACGTATGGCGTTTGAAGACCTGACAATGCTGCGTGAACTTAATTTTGATATGAAGCAGAAAATGTTCGGCAATGATAACGAATATTTTTCGCTTAACGGCAGCACTGCCCCGTTTGCTTTTGACGGCAACAGCGGTTCAAACAGCCGTTGGGCTATAACCGGACACAAAGACGGCAAACATTCGTACGCTTTTGGTTTTGCCTTCAGCGACATCAACAGCAACGACGGCAGCAGTCATAACAACCGCAACGAAAAAATGTTTCAGGTTAGCCTGCCTCTCGGCTATCAGACTAACGGAATTAACTTAACCTCTGCTCCGCAAATCGGCTATTCTTATGGTAATTATAACCGCAAAGGCTTTGACAACAGCGATTATAAAGGCACGGTTTCCAAGCAGATGTTCGGCTTGCTAAATGAGGCTCGCTATCCTCTGCAATTCGGCGGCTGGACAGTTGCTCCGAGTGCGGAATTTAATGTGGTAAACTACCGCTTAAAAGGTTCGGAAACAGACTACCAGCCGTTTGCGCTGCGCTTAAAATCGCAAAATAATTACTCCGTTGAAACAGGCTTCGGACTTTATGCCGACAAAAATCTGCAACTGGCTAAAGAAAGCAGCCTGAAATTAAACGGCGGTGTGGCGATGTATCACGAATTTGCCAATCCATACGCTCTGACCTTAGGGATGAACGGAATGGACGGTTCATTTACGGTTCGTGATGAAAAACGTACGGACAATCGCGCTGTGGTTCGTACCGGCTTTGAATTTACGCAAGGTAAACTGTCGCTGCTGGGCAATTTGATGTCCTATATTGACAGCGAATACCGCACCAACGCCACTCTGGATTTGAAATATAATTTCTAACGCCACCTACAACCTAACCGCCTCGCAAAAATCGGGGCGGTTTTTACTTTTTTATACCTTAAAAAATTAATTCCAAATTTCCCCGATTCGTTTCATTTATCCACCATTTTTTCAATTAATTTAATCTCTAAAATTCATTTAATTATATTATAATATATATAAAACATATTGATTTTACGCAATATTTTTTTAAATGGTTAATGAATCTAAAAGTATTTAAAGAATTTTAAATTTTGCACTTGATTTTCAAAAAAATTAATGGTTAAAAAGGTGCAAAAGCACAGGAGTGCTAAGCTGTAATTAGGCAAGATTAACAGTCTTGACCGAAGGAGTCCTAACGGCTATAAGAAACTCAACTCCACTTAAAAAAATAGGTGGAGTGTCATTTTTTTTAATCCACCACTACGGTGGATTTTTTTTATACCTTACTAACATTTTTAAAAAGGAGAAAAATATGAATTTTTTTATTACTCATACGCCCTTGGAATTAGCCAAAGGCACTTTGAAAGCTTGTCAAGCTGTTGATGATTTAGAAAACAGCGGAGCTTCTGAACAAGAAATAGTTGAAGCGGAGGAAACTGTAAACCAGTTGAGTCAACTGATTTCACAGTTTTACCAAGCGCAGTTCAATATTACTGCAGCAAATGATAACAATAAAAGTGGAGAAACAAAATGATAAACCAAACTGAAACTAAAAATTATAAAGCAATTTGCGACACAATAAGGATTAAACTAAATTTGAATGATTTTAAAATCATTGAAGACAAGTTTGACTCACCGGTTAACAAAGTTCTGAGTTACTACGGACGTGGAATAGCCACCGCATATCAAGGTATGACTGCTGAAGATAAGCGTCTAAGCCACTATAAACCAAAACTGCTTCTCATTAACGGAATGCAGCACGGCGGAAGAAATGTCTATTTGCAGATAGACGTTTCAATTCCAAAATTATTGTACGGAAACAACCTGCAAGAAGTTTGTGACCAAGATTTCAAACAGTCAGTATTAAAATTACAAAAGGTTTTGATTGAAATGGGAATCAGTGCCAGTCCTAAAATTTTAGCCAACGCACCGATAGTCAGATTTCACTCTTGCAAAAACATCATTTTACCTAGAGGACTTGCAACACAAATGGTTGTCAGCAATGTTTCTAAAATTTACTTTGGAGCTCGCTCCAGCAGCGGACACACGGACTACCTTAATGGCGGTCATTGCGCTAGATTTCATTATAATGAATACGAAATTGCCGTTTATGACAAAATAGCTGACATTCAACAAATGCGTTTTTCTCCCAAGAGATGCGTTGACGATGAAGCACACCGGAATTTTCAAAATATTGACATCAATAAACTTGGCAACTTACAAGTACTTCGGCTTGAGGTACGGCTCAACACTTCAAAAGTTATCCGGCAAAAATTGGCGGAAATAGGCATCACCTTTGATGAAGGTCATATCATAACACTCCGAGATGTGTTTAGCAGTGAAATCTCACGTCGACTAAACGCTCATTATTGGAAGAAAATATGTGAAGCTGGACGTTCTATCTATGCTATGAACGATAACAGCGAAAACATTATGGCAAACCTGGGAAATATGAAACTTAAAAAGAAAATTGAGTTCCTAGGTATGTTAAAACTTATTGATGACTGCGGGGCTTCGTACGCCAGAAAGTTGATTGGAAAAAATGTTACCTCATTAAAACTCTTCAATCTTGTTAGAAATTACAGTCCTGATGACCGAACGTTAATCAAGATTTTTGGCGATATTGGCAGAAGCATTGTTAAAGACGAAGTTATTGTTTTACCAACAGAGGAAAATTACCAACAAAAAACTTTAGAGGAAAAAGAGACTGCTCAAGACCTTCCTCAAAATGTTCTTGAGAATTCGCAAACTGAATTTAATATAAAGGATTAAAAAATGACAAATTATTCAAAAAAAAGACAAAGATATGAACCAAAATTCAAACTTAAAAGCTGTCGCATTTGCACGGGTATCAACGAGAGAACAACAAGATGGGTATTCAATAGGTGGACAACTTCACCGCATACAACAATATTGTAAGAACAAAAATATCCCCATTATTACCACCTATACACCTGCCGAAAGTTCAACCCGAGGAGCTCGCAAAACATTCTTTGAAATGCTGGAATTTGTAAAAAAACAAAAAACGCCTATTGCCATAATTTGTGATAAGGTTGACCGTCTTCAAAGAGGTTTTAAGGAATACAGTTTCATTATGGATTTGGTTGATAACCACAGTACACAGCTGCATTTTGTAACTGAAGGTGAAATTATCAGCAAAAATTCAAGTGGACATGAATTTCTAATGTACCATATGAATATTCTATTAGCAGAGGGATGTGTTAGGAATTTGTCGGATAATGTTAAGCGCGGAATGCGGGAAATGCCAAGCAAGGGTGAATACTTCCACACAGCTCCAGTTGGATATATTAATCAGCGAACCAACCGGCACCAAACTACCATTATTATTGACCCTATAATGGGACCGATTGTCAGAAAGCTTTTCCAAGAATACGAAACTGGAATTTACTCATTGGCTGACTTAACCCGTATGGCAGAAGAGTTGGGATTTAAAACAATACGCGGCAACAAAGCACATAAGCAAACAATTATACGAATGCTCAAAAATCCTTTCTACTACGGCTATATGCGATGTTACGGTCAGCTTTATCCGCACAATTACGAAAAGCTTATAAACAAAGAACTTTTTGAAAAATGTCAAGACCTCCTCCTTGGGAGGTCTTCTCATAGAAAAAGAAAAGTTGATGACCTATATCGCGGGCTTATCCATTGTAAAAATTGCGGAGGCTTAATTACTCCAGATGTCAAGATTAAGCCTAACGGACGTGTGCACAAATATCTGTTTTGCCCTCATTGTAAAGGCACTCGCATTAACGAAAATATAGTTGACACTAAAATTAAAGATGACCTATGTAGGCTTAAAAAAGTGCCTAAAGAATGGCTAGAAAAATCCTTGGTAGCAATTCAAAAAGAAGTTAAAGAAAAGCATAAAATTGAAACCGAAGAAAGACGAATTTTGAAAAGTCAAAAAACCCAGTTGGAAAATAGCTTAGATGCCTTGCTTGACTTGAAACTCAATAATAGTATTACACTGGAACAATATAATAAAAAATATATAGACATTAACAAAAGAATAGAGAATATCAGCAATAAATTAATACATTACAATGAGATAACCAAGCAAGGGTTAAATAGCTTGAAAGACTTGCTAATCCTCATTTCTAAGATACCTGACATTTATGAAAGTTCGAATTCCGATGAAAAACGCAAGATTTTAAATTTACTCTATTCGAACTTATTTTTAGATGGAAAAAATCCTTTATTTTCAATAAGAAAACCTCTAGAGAACATCCTCTCTAGAGGTCATCGTCTTATGTGGTCGGGGCAACGAGATTCGAACACGCGACATCTTGGTCCCAAACCAAGCGCTCTACCAGGCTGAGCTATGCCCCGTCGACCGATTTAGTTATTACAACATATTTTTCTATATTGCAAGCATTTTTTTAAATTTTTCTGTTTTTTGGTAAAATCAAGCCTGAATTGCGAAAACTAAAAATTTCGTTTCTGGTCACAATCAAATGGTCATAGACTTCTATATCCATAGCATCTGCCACCATTCTGATTTCCTCGGTCAGCTGTTTGTCGGCCGCCGATGGCTTGCATTCGCCGGACGGATGGTTATGCGCCAAAATAATAATCACTGCCTTATTATCCAGAGCCGCCTTAATAATCTCGCGCGGATGCGCCATAGTTTTATTTACGGTGCCGGTGTTCATCAGCCTATTTCCTTTATAATGCAGCACATCATCAAAGAAAAACACCCTAAACTCTTCTACATCGTTATAAGCCATCAGCTGACGGCAATAGTCTTCAAACTGGTCCCAATAAGTAATAATCGGTTGATTGCTATCCGAAAAACAAGCGCTGGATGAGCGCAGCGCACATGTTGCCACAACTTTGAGCAACGCCAATGTATTTACGCTCAAACCGCACACATCAATCAACTCATGCGCTGGAGCATGTAAAACTCCTCCGATATCGCCATATTTGGCAATCAGTTTTTTAGCAAGCGGCTTTACATCTCGTCTTGGAATAGACATAGTCAAAAGCAGCTCCAAAACCTCATAATCCGGCATACTGGCGCCGTCATCAGCCAAAAATCTGGCACGCAATCGTTCTCTATGTCCCAGATACAACGGCTTATCTTGTTTTTCGTCTGTCATCTAACGTCCTTATTTATAAGGCGGTTTATCCATGCCTTTCGGCGAATATGTAAAGATTTCATACCCGTCTTTTGTTACGGCCAAAGAATGTTCAAATTGCGCCGACCAAGCATGGTCGCAGGTTACAGCCGTCCAGCCGTTAGAAAGAATGACGCCGTCTTTTTTACCCATGTTAATCATCGGTTCAATCGTAAAAATCATGCCTTCTTCCATAATCGGTCCTGTGCCTTTAACTCCGCAATGCATAACATTCGGTTCATCGTGGAAAACTTTGCCGACACCATGTCCGCAAAACATATCAACCACCGAATAGCCGTATTTATGAGCATATTCTTCAATAACTGCGCCGATATCGCCGAAATGCGCGCCTGGTTTAACCACATCAATACCGCGCATCATACATTCGTATGTTACATCGCACAAACGCTTACCTTTAATTTTGGGTTTTCCGGCAAAATACATACGGCTGGTATCACCGAAATAGCCATCAACAATTGCTGTCACGTCAATATTTAAAATATCCCCGTCCGCCAGCTTGCGTTCATAATCCGGAATACCATGACAAATGACCTGATTTATGGAAATACAAGTTGCTTTCGGATACCCATGATAGCCTATACAAGCAGAAACAGCGCCCTTACTTTTCATAAATTCATTGCAAAGGTCGTCCAACTCGCCGGTAGAAACACCGACTTTCACATAATCTGCAATATAATCCAAACATTGAGCAGCCACCTGCCCTGCTTTGCGCATACCGGCAAAATCTTCTTCGCCATAAATTTTGATACCGTTTTTATTTGTGCGAACCATAATAAAAAATCTCCCTTAACTCTTTTGTTTTACACATATAACATTCTGCGATAAAAGACAAGAGTTAAGAGAGATAATAACACGTTATATAAAAATAACTATCTGCCTCCGCGGCCTTTTTTCAAGCCAATCGGCATACCTTTTTCATCAATAAGTCCTGCCGCCATAGCTGCTTTGCGCACCAGCTCTTTCTTTTTCTTGCGAGAGAGCTTTTCTTTTTGAGCATGAACTTCCTTGCGTGACGGAACATAATAGTTATCTTCGTCTTCGCGAGCTTGCTCCAAAGCTCTTGACGCATAATCACGAGCAACAGCCGGGGCATTTTCATCACGAACAACCATTAAATCCTCTACTTTTGCAAAATCCTTATCCACTAAGGTATATGTATATTGGCTTGCTCCGCCGGCATAGCCGGTTAAAGTTTCGCCCTGCACGGCAATCCAACGCTGTTCTTCCAATGGTTTTTGTTCTAATTTTTTAGTGCCGCCTGCCCAAACTTTAATTTCATCGGCATTATGGCAAATAGATGGTTCGCCGCCAGCTTCGCGCACAACTTTTGCGGTGTTTGCCAACTGATGAACATCGCCGTGAATAGGAATAAACACCAGCTTGCTGCTGTTTTTACGATTATTGACAATCAGCTCAATAAATTTTTTCGTTTCTGAACGCACAGCGTGACCGGTACGCTGCATCAAAGCAGTTTCAAACTTACCTGTATTGTTACCGGAGCGATTTTCAACAATGGTTGCACCCAAAGCCGCCAAACGATTATACATAGCGCGCACTTGTTTGCCGTTAATAGCTTCAATACAGCGCTGACGAGCCAAAATCAAAGTCATTTTATCAACCGTAAAGTCCGGATGTCCGGCTTCGCCTTTGCTGTTGCCTTTTACTTTGCCGTCTTTATCCAACGTAACTTTTTGCTGTTCAGACATTTTATACAAACCGGATTTCATACCTTTTTTAGATTCGGCAAAAGCTCCGCTTGGAATGATATAGCGCTCTCCGCGGTCATATTTGGCTAAATAAGCTTTGGCATTGGCGTTTTTCAAATCTTCGCTTTTGTATACAACATCGTCATAATCATGAATACCGCTGCGCTGCATAGCCATAAAGGCTAATTTTGCCCAATAACCATCAATAAATACTGTGCGGTTAGCCTGCTTGGCTGTTTCCAAATCAATCGCCAAATTTTGAATACTGCGGGAAATAACAGCGGAAATCACCTGTTTTTCCGGATGTTTATTTACCTGTTCCAGCGTATTTTCAACGGCCTGCTTAAAATCGACCAAATATTCATCTGTGCCATCGCTTGAGGTGGAGTCAAGCAAAACGTGCGTAACCGGCTTATCTTTTAAAAATTCTATAAACTTATCTTCTTCAAAACCGGGACCGACTTTAGATTCGCCCATACGATAGTCACCTGGGTCCACAATACCGGCGCTGGTGCGGCCGCGAACAGTAGTCAAAACATGAAATCCCATAGCGCCGACAGTAGAGTGAGACACATTAAACGGACTTACATGAACATTATCGGCCACATCTATTGTCTGACCTTCGCTGACGACTTTTACTTCCGGCTGGTTTTCTGCCGGAACATGGCCTTCTTTAAACGCGGCTTTCAAAAGTTCTTTTGTATATAAACTTGTGTATATTTCGGGAAACTTATAACCGGCGCGGGCCAAATGCACCAACCCGCCGATATGGTCTTCATGACAATGCGATATAAACATGGCATCAACTGTTTTTTCTGCAGGCTGGTCTTTATATCCCAAATACGGACGGACATCTGGCATCACAGAATCCAGACCGGTCCATTCCGGCGGAAACAGCGCGCCGCAATCAATCATAACTCTTTTTATATCTTTCCCTTCTTCGGTATGCTCTATCAGCAGACTGTTACCGCCGATTCTCGCTTCGTTGTTACCACCTAAGAAATCAATTTTTGTACCTTCTTCTGTTTTAGCCATGACTGTCACTCCGCATAATTTAAAAGTTATATCTAATCATACACATTTTTTGACAAAATGCAAATAAAAAATGTGACAAAAAAGAAAAATTTAATTCTCTTGAAAGCAACCGACAAATGACTATCTGTTACTAAAGGAGAAAAACAATGTTTAATAACGTATTGACAAGATTTTTGTATGCTTTTTCAGCGGTCGGAGTAACCGCCGGACTATGCGGATATTTAAATGATTTTGGTCTAAATACTTTTTATTCTCAAATAAATCTTCCGGTTTTTACTCCGCCTAACAATGTGTTTCCGGCGGTATGGGGAGTGTTGTATGTGTTGTTGATTGTTTCAACCGCCATAATTTTAAGCTCTGATGACAAACCAAAAATAAAATATGCTTTACAAATTTTTTGGCTAAACATGCTGTTGCAAATTATTTGGACTTATGTTTTCTTTTACGAAGGTATGTTTTTGGCAGGCTTTTTTGTTTTGATGCTTCTGGACTTTATTACCGTATTGCTGATAGACGCGTATTTTCATCTGCGTAAAATTGCCGGTTATCTGCTGCTGCCATATTTATTTTGGCTGTTATTTGCCTCATATTTGAACTGGGGAATAATTGATTTGAACGGCAATGCTTATATTTTTTAATATATTTTTGAAAAAACACTAAAGATTCTGCTAGACAATACCACAAGTTTGCGCTAGTTTAGCCCCGATAAAATGAATTTAAACTAAACTTTTTTTAGGGACGTACAATGACTAGTGTAAATCAAATTCGCAAAACCTTTTTGGACTATTTTGCCAAGAACGGTCATAAAGTTGTTCCGTCATCATCACTTGTTCCTGATAATGACCCGACATTAATGTTTACAAACTCCGGTATGGTGCAATTTAAAAATGTGCTTGCCGGCAACGAAACCCGTGACTACACCCGAGCGACCACTGCGCAAAAAAGCGTGCGCGCCGGCGGTAAACATAATGACCTTGACAGCGTAGGCTATGACGTACGCCACCATACATTTTTTGAAATGCTCGGCAACTTTTCTTTTGGTGATTATTTCAAAGACGGCGCAATTCCTTTTGCTTGGGAATTGCTGACCAAAGATTTTGGCTTACCAAAAGATAAGCTTGCCGTTACCATCTACTATAACGATGAAGAAGCCTATAATTTGTGGAAAAAAGTTTCTGGTTTACCTGACGACAGAATTATTCGCATCAGCACCAAAGACAACTTTTGGCAGATGGGCGATACCGGTCCTTGCGGTCCTTGCTCCGAAATTTTTTACGACCATGGTCCGGAAGTTTGGGGTGGTTTACCGGGAACACCGGAAGAAGACGGCGACCGCTTTATTGAAATTTGGAATTTGGTTTTTGACCAATTTGAAGATTTGGCCGATGGTTCGCGTATAAACTTAAAACGCCCGGGAATTGATACCGGTATGGGTTTGGAACGTATTGCCGCTATTTTGCAAGGCGTTCACTCTAACTTTGATACCGATATGTTCCAACACATTATCAAAGCTATTGCCGATATGGCCAACACTGACCCGAACGGTCCGTTAAAAGCTTCGCATAATGTGATTGCCGACCACTTGCGTTCTATTTGCTTTTTGATTGCCGACGGCGTTTTGCCATCTAACGAGGGACGCGGCTATGTTCTGCGCCGCATTATGCGCCGCGCTATGCGTCACGCCTATATGCTGGGCGTTAAAGACCCGATGATTTACAAGTTACTGCCGACTTTGCAAAAAGAAATGGGCGAAGCTTATCCGGAACTTTATGCCCGCGAAAATCTTATCAGTGAAACCATTAAGATTGAAGAAGAGCGTTTTGGACGCACTTTGGATAAGGGTTTAAAACTTTTAGATGAAGAAATTTCACATCTTGGCCGCGGTGACAAATTGAGCGGTGAAACTGCCTTCAAATTGTATGACACCTATGGTTTTCCGTTGGATTTAACCCAAGATGCTTTGAAAAATAAAAACATTGAAGTAGATACAGCTGGTTTTGACGCTTGCATGGCCCGTCAAAAAGAAGAAGCCCGTAAAAACTGGGCCGGTTCTGGAGATACAGCAGTAGAAAAAGTTTGGTATTCTGTAGAAGATAAGGTAAATCCGACCGAATTTTTAGGTTATAATGTTACAAAATCAGACGGCGAAGTTGTTGCCTTAATTCAAGATAACAAAGAAGTTAATGATGTTACTTCGGGTAAATTTGAGCTTGTGGCCAACCAAACACCGTTTTACGGAGAATGCGGCGGTCAAGTCGGCGACACCGGTTTGATTGTTTCTAAAAACTTCACAGCTAAAGTTATTGATACAAAACGCAAATTAGACAAGATTTTTGTTCATGTTTGCGAATTGGAAAAAGGCTCGGTTAAAATTGGTGATTGTGCCAACTTTGAAGTTGATGAAGAAAACCGCAAGCGTATTTGCGCCAACCACTCGGTAACCCACCTTGCCCACAAAGCTCTGAAAATGATTTTGGGTGACCACGTTGCGCAAAAAGGTTCTATGGTAGAAGCCGACAGAATGCGTTTTGACGTTTCTCATCCAAAGCAAATCACCGCCGAACAGCTGCGTCAGGTCGAAGATATTGTCAACGAGCAAATCCGCAATGATTTGCCGGTAACAACCGTTATTATGAACAAAGAAGAAGCTGTTAAACTTGGTGCTATGGCTTTGTTTGACGAAAAATACGGCGATGACGTGCGCGTTGTAACAATGGGCGATGAAAATGCTCCATTCTCTCGCGAACTTTGCGGCGGTACACATGTATGTTCTACCGGAAACATCGGTTATTTCCACATTATTGGTGAATCAGCCGTGGCTGCCGGCGTGCGCCGTTTGGAATGCTTAACCGGTGTTGGCGCGGATTCTTATGTGCGTGAAACCGAAAACAAATTACACCATGTTGCCGCAACCCTAAAAACAAATCTGAATGATTTGGAAGCTCGTATCAACAGCTTGTTGGAAGAACGCAAAAAACAAGAGCAAGAAATTTTTAATCTCAAAAAAGCTCTGGCTAGCGGTAAATCCTCATCAGATGAAACCGAAACTGTTAACGGCATAAAATTTGTCGGTAAGTTGATATCTGGTGCGCATCCTAAAGAATTGAAAGCTTTTGTTGATGACATCATGCAAAATCTTGGTTCCGGCATTGTTGTTCTTTGCTCGGATAAAGATGATAAAGCATCTGTCGTAGTAGGTGTTAGCAAAGATTTGACGGTCAAATATAACGCCGTAGATTTGGTACGCGCTGCTTCTGCCGTGGTTGGCGGACAAGGCGGCGGTGGTCGTCCGGATATGGCTCAGGCCGGAGGTTCCGATGTATCAAAAATCAATGACGCCATTGCTAAAATCAAATCAATGATTGCTTAACAGCGAAAAAGGGCGAATTTTTATGGCTAAACCGCAGTTATTCCGCTCATTTTCTCTAAATATAGAAGTGTACAGCATTTTCTACATGCTGTACACTTTGCTTGCTTTTAATTATGTTTTTTTTGAAAAAATACAAGAACTCAGCCAAAACACGCTTTTTACAATTGGTACATTTTTTGTGCTGTTGGCGCTCTTGACTGTTTGCGGGTTAATACTTTTCTGGAAGCATACTGTTAAACCTCTTTCCATTTTATTTTTGCTTATTAACAGCGGTGTTTTTTATTTTGTAAAAAATTATCACATTGCCGTTGATGAAGAAATGCTGCGCAACGTTTTGCAGACAAATCCGCATGAAACGGCTGAACTGCTCAACTTTACGCTGTTGGCATATATTTTGGTTTTAGGGGGAATACCGGCATTTATTATCAGCCGGCTGAATTTTACGGAAACAAAGATATTCAAACAGCGCGGCTCACTATTTGCCATTTGTTTAGCGCTGTTTGCCGCAATTATTGTGCCAAACAGCAAAGACGTTGCGCAATTTGTCCGCAACAATAAACCGGTTAAATATTTATTGATTCCGGTAAACTATATAGGAGCAATAAGCTCAACAATAAAACACAACCTTCGCGCCAATCACACATTTATGCCTATCGGCATGGATTCGCATTTTACAAAATATTGGGAAAATGATAAACCTCTATTGCTGATTTTTGTGGTTGGAGAAACCGCACGCGCCGCCAATTTTTCTTTAGACGGATACGCGCGCGACACCAATGCTCCGCTGAAAATTTATGCCGACAACATTATCAATTTTGAAAACACCACTTCATGCGGAACTTCCACGGCTGTTTCCGTACCTTGCATGTTTGCCAAAGACAACCGCACGGAATTTGACAACGGCAGTTTGGATTATACTGAAAATGTACTGGATATTTTCAAAAAAAACGGCTGGCGCGTGGTTTGGTTAGAAAACAACAGCGACTGCAAAGGCGTTTGCACACGTGTTGAAACATATAGTCCATGCGCAACTAATGCCGGAACATGTTTTGACAGCGTTCTGACCCAAGAAATGAAAAAGCAGCTGGCTAAACCTGCGCAAAATACCATTATGGTTATGCATCAAGCCGGCAGCCACGGTCCGACATATTATAAACGCTATCCGCAAGAGTTCAGCCGATTCGCGCCTGTTTGCAACACCGAAAAGCTGAATAAATGCTCTGTTGAAAAAATTGTCAACACCTATGATAATACCATTCTTTACACTTCGCAAAATTTGGCAGACATAATCTCCCTGCTGCAAACAGATTATCAACAGTACAACAGTATGCTTATATACATTTCCGACCACGGCGAATCATTGGGCGAATATAATATATATCTGCACTCTGCTCCTTATATTATTGCTCCCAAAGAGCAAAAACACATTCCGTTTTTCATTTGGTCGGCGGATTCGTCCTTAGACGCGCTAAAAATAGACAAACAATGTTTAAAATCGGCTGAAAAAGATGCCGTTTCGCATGACAATATTTTTCACACCTTGCTTGGAATAGGTGGAATTTCGGCTCAGGAATACAAGCAACAGCTTGATTTATCGCACAAATGTAAAAGATAACAAAATTTTGACAAATTATACTTGATTTTGCCAAAAAGTAATGTTATATAATTGGGTATTGAATTTATTATTAACCCTTAAATTATTTTGCATATGTGTAAGATTATTGCTTCTGTGAATTTGAACGCTTATTTTGTTAACCGCAAGGCTAACAGTGCTATGAAAAAGTTCAACAAGGCCAATCCTGACCTTCTCAACATCGACATGCTGACAAAGCTCGTACCTCGTCTGGTTCAACTTGTTTTACGTGTTGATACGTTCAAGAAACCTGCAGGTGTGCCATTCTACGCTTACATCAAGGATGGTAATCCGCTTTGCGTTGTGGTTGACATTCAGACAGGTAAGGCACAGGTTATTGACTCCTCGGTTATCGCTTCGGAAACCAATGTCGGTTCTGAGTTCCTGCTTGACGGCACGACCTACAAGCTGGTAAATGAGAATGCCCGTTGGAAGCGCTACAATTCGACTAAGGTCAACAGCAAGAAGTACACCAAGCCGCGCAAGCGTCTCACTCCGCTCAGTCCGGAAGTCGCCAACGCAGCAGGTTTGACAGATTAAGTAGTTCAAATCTTAGACATCTTACAAGCACTCGTTTTTTTGGCGAGTGCTTTTTTTTATTTTCATTTTATGAATTTTATTTATTTGTAAACACTTTTGTTTTATTATACCGCCATAATTTATTTTTTTAAGAGGCTCATCATGAATAAAATTGCCATTGTTGGTGTTAATAACAGTTTAGGACGTGAACTATTAAACATTTTAGAAGAAAACGGCACTCCTGCCGACAATATTTTTGCGGTCGACACAAACAGTCCGCTCGGCACCCAGGTTTCTTACGGTGAAGATGTGGACATGGATGTCTGGAATTTGGATGATTTTGACTTTTCATCTGTTAAAATCGCCGTGTTTGCCACTTCGGAAGAAATTGCCAAACGATATATTCCGCACGCTTCGGCCAAAAAAGTAATGGTTATTGACTGTTCATCGGCTTACGCCGCCGATTCCGATGTTCCGCTGATTATCGCCGGCTTGAATGACAAACTGATTGCGGATGCCAAAAAAGGCATCATCGCTGTTCCGTCTCCGCAAGTAACTCAGATTATGCTCCCGTTGCAAAAAATTGCCGAAACACACAAAATCAAACGTTTGGTAATCAACACCTATATGGCGGCGTCAATCTATGGACGCGAGGCAATGGACGAGCTTTTTGCCCAAACACGCAAAATTTTTATGAACGAACCATTGGTGGACGATGAAAAAATCTTTCATAAGCAAATTGCCTTTAACGTATTGCCGCAAGTCGGAGAATTTATCGGCGATGAAACAAAATATGAGTGGGCGGCGAATGTTGAAATTAAAAAAATTTTGGGCGGAGATATAAAAGTACACGCCAACTGCGCGGTTATTCCGGCCTTTATCGGTATCGGCGAGTTTGTAAACGTTGAATGCGCCGATGACGTTGATATTGACCAAATTCGCAATCAAATGCGCGACACCAAAGGCGTGGTGGTTTTTGACAAGCACGTTGACTGCGGCTATGTTTCTATCAACGATGTTCAGGGCGAAAATGACATTTATATCAGCCGCCTGCGTCAGGATATTTCTGTTGAAAACGGTTTTAGTTTTTGGTGTGTTGCCGATGACCTGCGCGCAGGAACAGCTCAAAACGCCTACAATATTTTGAAATATTTGCTAAAAAAATAGGAATAAATTCATGGTTAAATTTTTTAAAACTCTGTTTATTGTCTTTTTTGCCGCATTTTTGTTTGCCGGCAATCTGCAAGCCGCTGACGGTGCGGATTCTAAAAACTCCATAGACTTTAACAAAGTCAATAAAAAGCTGGAGCAAATTGACAATGCGCTGAAAGGCGAAAATTTAACTGAAGAAAATATCAACAGCTATGTCAGCTATTTAAGCGAACAAGAAGCGAAAATCAGCGCCAACCGCAAAGATTTGGACAAAGAAATCAAATATATCCAAAAGCAGCTGGACGCCTTAGGCGAACCGAAAGAAGGCGCTACCGAAGACAAGGTTATAACCAAGCAGCGCAATGATTTGACTAAAGAGCTGACGGCCGAAGACCGTGTTTTGAAAGAAGCCGATTTGCTGATTGTCAAAATAGAAGACTTAACCACGCAGGTTTTAAATGCGCGCAGCAAGCGTGTTTACGGCGACTTAATCACCAAGCAATCAGCCTTGATTAACCCGATGGTTTTCTTTAACAGCCTAAAGCTTTACGCCATTTTCTTTTGGGATATCACAAAATCTCCGGTTGACTGGTATCAGGGTATTCCTAAAGAAGCCAGAAGCTACACCATATTCAGCATTGTTTCTATGGCGCTTATTTTGATTGCCGCGTTGGCGGTTGCCGTTATTTTGCGTAAATATATCTTAGCGCATTGGGGATACAAAGATGACATAGAGCTGCCGCATTTCAGCCGCAAAGTTGTTGCCGCCATTGCCGTTGCCATTGCCCGAGGATTGATTCCTGACGCTTTTGTCGGCGCTTGTATGATTTGGATGGTCAGCACAAAAATTTTTGGCGACAGCTTACTGGGACATGTTTTAATGATAAGCGGTTTCGCCTCGTTTTTAGCGATTATTGAGGCAACTATTTCCCGTGTGACTTTTGCGCCTAACCACCCTCAATGGAGGCTATTTAACATTCCCAACGACCAAGCTTTACGTTTCACCAGAGTAATATTTTTATTTATCATCTGTAACGCCATCGCTCTCATACAGGTTGTTGTTGCCCAAAAGGCAAAATACTCCATTGACACCATACATTTTTTGACAATGATTTCCTGTGCGGTTAAGGCGTTTTTCCTGATTTGGATAATCAAAATCGCCGTGGATTCATATCGAGAAAGAAAAGGAATTACCCCCGAAAATATTGAAGAAAATGAAGAAGAAACTGATTCGCTGGACAGCGGATTCAAAATTATGGTTGCCAGCAATCTGCTGTTAGCCACTGCTTTCGGCTTGTCTTTAGTCGGCTATCCGGAACTTTCTTCCTTTATTTTGCGCAACCTTATTTTATCTATGGTAATTTTTGGTATTTTTGAACTTTTCCGCCATGCTTTTATAGATATCCTAAAGCGCCTTATTTTGGCAAGTCCCTGGATGAAATCCATCCGCATCACCAAACGCAACATCAGTAAGATAGAATTTTGGCTGACTTCTTTTATTAACCCGATTTTGATATTGGCTCTTATTTTTATTTTATTAAATCTGTGGGGATTACCTGGTGATTTTATGCTGCAAATGGGCAAAAAACTATTGTTTGGTTTCAAAATCGGCGGCGTACAGATTTCCTTAATCGCCATTGCTTTTGGTATTTTAGTGTTCTTTGTATCTTTAACAATTGTAAAAATCATCAAAAAGCATCTGGCGTCAAATGTTTTCAACAATATGGATATTGACGACGGCATTAAGCACTCGCTGATTTCCGGCATCAGCTTTGTAGGTTTCATTATATCATGCTTGCTGGCGATTATCGCCGTTGGTGTTGACTTAACAAACCTCGCATTCATCGCCGGTGCTTTGTCAGTCGGTATCGGTTTCGGCTTGCAGGATGTGATTAAGAACCTTGTATCCGGTATCATAATTTTGTTTGAGCGTCCGTTCAAGGTCGGCGACTGGGTAATTATGAACGATACAGAAGGTAAAATTAAGCAAATTAACATCCGCTCTACCGAAATGGAAAGTTTTAACCGCACCAGCGTGATTGTGCCGAATGCGACTTTGCTTTCCAGCTCTATTGTCAACTTGACCCACGGCGACAATATCTCGCGTCAAAGCATCAGCGTTGGCGTAGCCTATGGTTCAGACGTGGAAAAAGTTCGCAAGATTTTGCTTGAATGCGCTTTGGCTCATAAGTATGTCATGAAAAATCCGGCTCCTTATGTGCTGTTCAAAGATTTTGCCGACAGCAGCCTGAATTTTGAGCTACGCTGCTATACCAATGATATTTGGAAAGGCTGGATTGTGCCAAGCGATTTGCGCTTTGCCATCAACAAACGCTTTATTGAAGAAGGTATAGAAATTCCGTTTCCGCAGATTGTGGTTCACTCCGGCGAAAAAGTTGCGCAGGATAATCAGTTCTACGCCCTCAAAAAAGGAGAGACAGAACAAAGCTGATATATATAAGTCTGCATTATTGCCGGTTTCAGCCAGTCTGAAGCCGGTATTTTTTTACTTATACTCCTGACTATTACCAAAGTAATATAACCCTTAGCTTATTGCAAAATATAAAATTTTATGTTATTAAGGAAATTGAAAGAATTAAGCAGTATGCTTACTGCCAGCGGAACTTAGGAGGTTCCCTAAATATAATTCTAACTTTGAGCTTAGGAGGCTCATAATATATTTTTTTTAGGAGAAAAACAATGAGAGTAAACGAATCTGGTCGTTCAATGATTGAAATGCTGGGCGTTTTGGCTATTATCGGTGTATTGTCCGTTGGTGGTATTGCCGGCTATTCAAAAGCTATGAACAAATTCAAAACAAACAAAGTTGCTGATAACGTTTCTATGTTGGTTGCCAACATCAAAACTTTGTATGCTCAGCAAAATACTTATGCCGGCTTGAACAACGGTACCGCCGTTTCTATGGGCGTGGTTCCAGATGAATTAGGTACAGCCTACAGCGGTGCTAGCGCTACTTTGACCAACGCGTTCAACGGCCCTGTATTCATTAAACAGTCTGACAGTACAGCAGCTAATGATGGCAAAGCGTTCACAATTCAATTCAACAACTTGTCTCGTGAAGCTTGCATCTCTTTAGCTACCAATGACTGGGGTTCTGGTTATTCTTCAGGCTTGATTGCTTTGCAAGTACGTGGTACTTCTACATCAGCTTCCTCTACAGCAGGAACACCTTTACTGAACGGCACATATATCGGCAACCAAGGTACAGCAAATAGCATTGCGACCCCTGGTGGTAGCGTTCAGTCTGTTCCAATGGCTGTTACCGCAGCTGCTACAGCTTGCTCATGCACATCTGGTAACACCTGCTCTATTGAATGGAAATACTACTGATTTCCGCAGCAGATTGCTAAGAATAAAAAAATACCGCCATTCTTCGGCGGTATTTTTTTTATCCTTCTTTCGTATATAAAAAGTTATAACATACATTTGTTATATATTTCACAGCGCTTTTTTAAGCCATTCGCAAAATTGCTCATCTTCCACCTTTTGCAAAGCCTCGTTTAAATACGCCTCAATCAATATTTGTTTAGCGTCGCCCAATGCAATACCGCGAGTTTGGATATAGAACAGCTGTTCTTTATCCAAATCGCCGCTGGCAGCGCCATGCGAACATTTTACATCATCGGCGAAAATCTCCAGCTCCGGTTTGCAATCAACCTCGGCATTGTCACTTAATAGCAAAGTTCTGTGCAGCTGATATCCTTCGGTCTGCTGAGCGTTTGGCGCAATATGTATCTGCCCTTGAAACACACCTCGGCTGCTGCCGTCCAGCACACCTTTAACTAACTGATTAGACATTGTGTGCGCGGCCAAATGGCGTATATTGGTTGTTATGTCGGAATGACCGTCATTATATAAGCGATATGCACCGTTTACATCGGTTTCAGCTCCCTCTTGCTGTAGCTGAATATACGATTCGTTTCGAGCTAAACGGCATTCGCCTTGCGCGCAAAAGGCCTTATATTTGCCGTTTTGCCGAACAACAACGCTGTTTAGAGCGATATGCAGCGCATGAGCCGCCTTTTTAACCCGTTTATAGTGCTTCAAAACCGCTTCGCTGCCGATATATATTTCATTTACAATATTATTGAAATAAAATTCATCGCCGCCGAAAAAATCTTCCAGCAAAGTCAATTGCGCGCCGCTTTCCAGCACTATAAGATTCCGCACGTTTTGCCACAAATTTTGCCCATGCGAATGGTATGCAAGCAACACCGGCTTTTCAATTATGGCATTGCGTTCTGCCGCAATCATCAATCCCTGTTCCAAATAGGCGGTGTTGAGAGCTGCAAACGGAAATTGTTCAACTTCAAACGACTTATTTAAGTATTTTTGCGCTTCTTTATCATAAATAGCTTCAACTAATGGCTTAATGATTAAACCGCGCGGCAGCTCGGTATGTTCTATATCCGGTTTACCATTGCAAAAATGAACCTTAATCACGTCAAAGGGCAAGTCCTCGGCCTCATGACAATGGCATTCTCCGCCGCATTGGCAATGATGCGGTTCGCTGTCTATAATCAAATCCTTAAAAGCCGATTCTTTTAAATAAGAATATTTCCACGCTTCGGTTTTGGCGGTTGGCAAACCTTGTTTTATATATGCGGACAAACCTTTTTCTCTAAGACCGGCAAGCCACGGCATATTTTCTCCCCAAAGTTCAATATTTTGCTGTGTCAAACTCATTTAGGCCGCCTTTATAAACTGAGTATACCCGTTGCTTTCAATTTCTTGCGCCAACGACATATCACCGGAACAAACAATATGCCCGTCGGCGTAAACATGTACATAATCCGGCTGCAAATAAGTCAAAAGTTTAACATGATGAGTGATAACCAAAAGAGAAGTATCTTTGGTGCGCAGGCGGTTAACGCTTTCGGCCACAATTTTAATAGCGTCGACATCCAGTCCGGAATCCGTTTCATCCAAAATAGCCAAAGCCGGCTCCAGCAAACTCATTTGCAAAGCTTCCAAACGTTTTTTTTCACCGCCGGAAAAACCGACATTCATTTCACGTTTTAACATTTCTCCGCTGATGTTTAATTCTTTAGCCTTAGTCCGTAAAAGTTTCAAAAATTCGGCAGCATCTAATTCCGGCAGGTTCATAGCCTTGCGTTTGGCGTTGACGGCATGTTTCAAAAAACTGCTGCAGCTGACGCCTGGAATAGCGACCGGCGCCTGCATACTCAAAAACAGACCGAGCCAAGCGCGTTCTTCCGGTTTAAGCTCTAACAAATTTTTTTCCTTAAAGGTTATGTTTCCGGAGGTCACCTCATAGTCAGGCTTACCAGCCAAAACATACGAAAGAGTGGATTTTCCGGCACCGTTTGGCCCCATAAGCGCGTGAACTTCTCCTTTGTTGATTGTCAGGTTCAAACCTTTTACAATTTCTTTTTCCGGCACGCGGGCGCACAAATTTTCAACTTTTAACAAACATTCAGACATGATAAATCCTTTATCCTACGCCTCCTTCAAGGCTGATATTTATAAGTTTTGCCGCTTCTATGGCAAATTCCATCGGCAAATGCTGCATAACTTCCTTACAAAAACCATTCACAATAAGCCCTATTGCTTCTTCCTCGCTTATTCCTCGCTGCTGACAATAAAAAAGCTGCTCATCGCTGATTTTTGAGGTTGTGGCCTCGTGTTCCAATACAGCCGATTTATTGCGGTTTGTGATATATGGCACGGTATGCGAGCCGCAATTTGAGCCAATCAGCAAACTGTCGCATTGTGAATAGTTACGGGCATTGCCGGCATTTTTACCAACAGCCACCAAACCGCGGTAAGTTTGGTTGGAATAACCGGCTGAAATACCTTTGGAAATAATTTTCGAGGTGGTGTTTTTACCAATATGAATCATCTTTGTTCCGGTGTCTGCCTGCTGATGATTGTTGGTTATTGCCACCGAATAAAACTCTCCGGAAGAATTATCCCCCTCCAAAACACAGGACGGATATTTCCAAGTTACTGCCGAACCGGTTTCCACCTGTGTCCACGAAATTTTCGCATTGCGTCCGCGGCAGGCAGCTCTTTTTGTCACAAAGTTATAAACACCGCCTTTGCCGTCCTTATCCCCCGGATACCAATTTTGCACGGTAGAATATTTAACTTCGGCGTTGTTCATAACAACTATTTCCACAATGGCGGCATGCAGCTGATTTTCATCACGCTGCGGAGCTGTGCATCCTTCAAGATACGAAACATAACTGTCATCTTCGGCAATAATGAGCGTACGCTCAAACTGCCCCGTATTTTTAGCGTTTATGCGGAAATAGGTTGAAAGTTCCATCGGACAGATAACGCCTTTGGGAATATAAACAAACGAACCGTCAGTAAACACCGCCGAATTTAAACAGGCAAAAAAATTATCTGTATACGGAACTACGGAGCCTAAATATTTCTGCACCAAATCGGGGTGTTCTTTAACAGCTTCGGAAATAGAGCAAAAAATAATCCCCTTATCAGCCAATCGCGCGCGATAGGTCGTGGCGACAGAAACGCTGTCAAACACGGCGTCAACGGCGACACCGGACAAAACTTCTTGCTCTTTGAGCGGAATCCCCAAACGATTATATGTATCCAGCAGATTCTTATCCACCTCATCCAAACTCTTTGGTTTTGCTTTTTGCACCGGAGCGGCATAATAGCTTAAATTTTGATAATCTATCTTATCATAAACCAGCTTGGCCCATGTCGGCTCCTGCATTTTAAGCCAATGGCGATAGGCTTTCAATCGGCGTTCCAAAAGCCAATCAGGTTCATTTTTTTTGGCAGATATAAAGCGGATAATATCTTCATTCAATCCTTTGGGAGCGGTGTCTGCCGCAATATCCGTCACAAACCCGTATTTATATTTATTACCGCCGAAATCTTCTATTTCAGGTTTTTTTGCCACTTTAAACCAATCCTCTGTTTGTTTTATAAAACTGTCGCATCATACGCAAAACCCACAAAAAAATCAATAGTTGTTTACCTAATATTTATTTATTTGGGTTAAACATGTAAATAGTGAAAAAGGAAGAAAAAATGATTTACGGACTTTTAGGACTGATTATTGCCCTGATTTTATATGTAATTTTGCTGCACTTTAAACTGCATGAGATGAAAGAACTTGTGCAGGAAAGCAATATCTTAACAACATCCGAAAATTCTTCGGCGCAGCAAACCTATTATCTGAAATTCAATGTCGATAAAGACATGAAAATTACTCAGGTCAACGGAGATACGCTGCAATACGGAGGCTATACGCGTGAAAATTTAATAGGCGAAAATGTTTTGGGAACATTGTTAAAAGATATTCCGGCAAATCGGGAAATGCTTGAAGAAAGTTTCAGACAGCTGAAAAAGAAAAAACGCATTATTTCTTCTGAACAGGTGCTGCAAAAGGCTGATGGCGCTAAAATTCCGGTCTTGCTGCGCGCCCGTCCCATTTTAAACGAACTTTTGCAATGCCGCGGCATCAGCTTTTGGGGATATCCTCTTAAACAACAGCTCAATCTGGAAAAACAGCTTAAAAAGGTTCAGGAACAAGACCAGCTTATCGGCGATATTCTCAATGCCGAAAGTTTTTATAAATATTTGGATGACCGCGTTAAAATCTGCAATCGCTATAATCGTCAGCTACTGCTTATTGTGGTCGAACTCGCTGATATTTATAACTTTATAAATAAGGGTTTCAGTTTTGAAACAGGCGATAAAATGCTTCGTCTGGCCGCGGACGCCTGTATAGAATGCACAGGGAAAGATGCTAAAATCGGCAGATTTGAACATACAAAAATCGGCATAATTTTGGAACAATTCGACAACGCAAAAATAGAAGAACTCACGCAAATTTTATGGGAAAAAATCATCGGAAATATCCGTAAATTAAATGTGGATAAAGTCAACGCCGGCATGGTGTGCGTATATTATGCTCGCCGCAAAAATAACGATGAAGCAGAAAACATGCTCTCGCGCACGCGCAAATATTTAAGCAATAGTCTGGCTATACATCGCTACGGCATAGGAACAAGAGACAAAAAATAAGGACACGCCGAATTGAAAAAATTTTTATACATAGCAATATTGGCGCTTGGACTTACGGGTTGTGCAGGTAAAGGCTGGATTTGGAATGGCTGGAGTTCGGCAAATTCAATTATAGTGCAGCGAGGCGATACCCTTTACAGTATTTCCAGACACTACGGAGTGCCGCTGAAAGACCTGATAAATGCCAATAATCTGCACGCTCCGTATACGCTGCACGTTGGACAAATTCTGAATTTGCCGGCAAAACAATATCACACGGTGCAGCGCGGTGACACACTTTACAGCATCTCCAAACAATATAACGTAGACATAACATCTCTCAGCCGTGTTAATAATTTACAAACGCCGTACTCTCTGAATGTTGGCGATAAACTGGTGCTTCCGGCGTCTGTCGGCAGCGTTACGCCATCTTCTTACGGCACAGTCCAAACTTCGGCACCCGACGCGTATCCGACAGTAAAAACTGCATACACTCCGGCAAAATCTGCTCCGCTGACAGATAGCTATGTTGCCCCTAAAGCTCGCAAAACAAAATTTGACTGGCCGGTAAAAGGTACAATAATTTCAGGCTATGGCAATTTGGGGAGCGGACGTAAAAATGACGGCATAAACATCAAGGCGGCGCTAGGAACCAACGTAAAAGCTGCGGATTCCGGAACAATTGCCTATGCCGGCAATGAACTCAAAGGTTTTGGCAACCTTATTTTAATAAAACACTCAGATGGATGGATAACGGCTTATGCGCACAACGACCGGCTTTTTGTGAAAAAAGGCCAAAAGGTTTCACGCGGTGAAAAAATTGCGACAGTCGGCAGTACCGGCAGCGTGACAACTCCACAGCTGCATTTTGAAGTTCGTTCAGGCAAAAAAGCCGTAAATCCGCGTCCATACCTTCCATAATAGGCAAAAATTCCGTTAATAACTTGAAATTTTAGTTTTTTCTCACAATAAATTGATGTAAAACTAACGCATAAATTTATGTGAAAGGAGAAAAATATGCTGATTAGTGATGCTTTTGCCTCCGCCGGAGAGGCTGGATTGCAAAGCGGTTCTATGGCTGTTACTTTAACACAGCTGGGTTTGATTTTGATAATTTTTTACTTTTTCCTCATTCGTCCGCAAACCAAAAAAATTAAGGAACATACGGCAATGACAGAAGGTCTGAAAGTCGGCGACCGTGTTTTGACAAGCGGCGGCATCTATGGTAAAATCACCAAGCTTAACGGCATGGAAGTTACTGTGGAAATTGCAGATGGTGTAAATGTTATCGTAGAACGCATGACCATTAACGGCGTGGTTGCTCCCGAAACAGAAAAAAGCAGCGCTAAACCTGCTAAAACAAAAGCTAAAAAAACAAAATAAAAGGAAGAACAGATGTATAAGTTATCTCTGCAAAGAATTTTAATTATCATCGGTATCTGTCTGGTTGGCGTGTTTTTTGCTATTCCGAATATCATGCCGAATCAGCAAAATCTGCCAAAATGGTGGCAGCCGATTAGTCTGGGTTTGGATTTGCAAGGCGGCTCAAGCTTGTTGCTGCAAGTCAAAATGGACGATGTCTTAAAAGATAAAATGTCTACGTTAGAAGATTCTGTCCGCCAATCTTTGCGCGAACATAAAATCCGTTATCAAGATTTGAAATCTTCCGCTAAAGGCGTTGTTGTCAAAATTTCTGATTATGCCGCTCGCGACAAGGCTAAAGAAGCGTTCCGCAAACTTGACGAAGGCTTGGCTGTTACCGACGATGCCAATGGCGAAGGCATTGTCACAATCACTTATAATGAACAAGCTCTTACTGCGCTCAAATATCAGGTGATTGACCAATCTATCGGAATTGTACGCCGCCGTATCGATGAACTCGGCACTAAAGAGCCAAGCATTCAAGGGCAAGGTTCTGACCGCATCTTGGTTCAGCTGCCGGGTGTTCAAAATCCGGAAAGCGTAAAAATATTGTTGGGAAAAACCGCTAAAATGTCTTTTCATCTGGTAGATGAAACAACTAGCGTAGCTCAGGCCAAACGCGGAAAAATAAGTAAAACATCCCGTGTAATGAACGGTTCTGAAGGCGAACAATATGTTGTGATTAAAAAACCGGTTGTCGGCGGAGAAAATCTGACCGATGCCCGCGTTTCTTTTTCTGACGGTATGCCTGTTGTAAGTTTCCGTTTCAACACTTTAGGCGGCCGAAAATTCGGCGAAGTAACAAGCAGTCATGTCGGCGAAAGATTGGCTATTGTTTTAGACAATGAAGTTATTTCTGCTCCAAACATTCAAGGACCGATTACCGGCGGCAGCGGTATTATTACCGGTAATTTCACTACAAAATCAGCCAATGATTTAGCCTTGCTGCTGCGTTCCGGCGCTTTGCCTGCTCCGTTGGAAGTAATGGAAGAAAGAACTGTCGGCGCCGGTTTGGGTGCGGATTCTATTCATGACGGCGTTGTTGCCTCAATCGTCGGTTTGATTGCAGTTGTTGTGTTTATGGTTGCCGCGTATGGTTTGTTCGGCATTATGGTAGATATTACAGTATTGCTGAACATTGTTTTAATGCTGGGCATTATGAGCTTTATCGGCACGACTTTAACCCTGCCGGGCATTGCCGGTATTATCTTGACAATGGGTATGGCTGTTGACGCAAATATTCTGATTTTTGAACGTATGCGTGAAGAAGTAAACAAAGGCCGCTCTATCCGTGATGCCATTACCTTAGGCTTTACCGAAGCTTACCGCACGATTGTTGACTCCAATCTAACAACAATGGTTGCCGGTTTTGTACTGTTCTATTTCGGCAGCGGTCCGGTTAGAGGTTTTGCCGTGACTTTGATTATCGGTATCATTACATCCATGTTTACATCAGTAACGGTAAGCCGTTTGCTCGTAGAAGCTTGGATGGCCAAATTTAAACCGACTAAACTTCCACTATAAACAATAAAAGGATAACAAAAATGAAAATATTTAGTTGGATTATAAAAGATACAAGTATTGACTTTTTAGGCTTTCGCAAAATTGCCTATGCATTGTCTGCTGTTTTGCTTGCCGCCTCAATAGCCAGTGTTGCCGTCCGTGGCTTTAACTATGGTATTGACTTTTCAGGCGGTGTTCTGATTGAAGTTAAAAGCAAAAATGGTCCGGTTAATGTCGATAAAGTTCGCAATGAATTGGATTCGTTGAATTTGGATGAACTTAATCTGCAATCTTTCGGTGACGCTCAAGATGAACTGATGATTAGAGCGCAGGCTAATAATGCTGACGAAGAAAGTCAACGTGTAGCCATTAAACAAATCAAAGAAATGCTGGAAAACGATTTTACTTTTGAAAGAATTGAATCGGTTGGTCCTCAGGTAGGTGACGAGCTGAAACTATCAGGTATTTTGGCATCTGTATTTGCAATGCTTGCCATAAGCCTTTATATCTGGTTCAGATTTGAATGGAAATTTGCCGTCGGTGCTTTGGTGGGTTTGTTCCATGATTTGCTGATTACAATCGGTTTAGTTTCCATTTTCCACTTGGATTTCAGTTTGACAACCATTGCCGCTATTTTGACTTTGGCCGGCTATTCGGTGAATGATACGGTTGTAACCTATGACCGTGTTCGTGAAAATCTGCAAAAATACAAAAAAATGTCACAATATGACTTATTGAACAAAAGTATTAACGATATTTTTTCCCGTACGATTTTGACAGGCGTTACCACATTTCTTGCCTCTGTGGCTCTGCTGGTGTTCGGCGGCGATGCTCTGCGCAGCTTTGCCTTTGTAATTACCACCGGTATCATTATTGGTACATTCTCATCAATCTTTATCTGCGTGCCGGTAATCAATATGTTTGATTTGCGCGCAACGCCGGATGAAAAAGATATAAATCCGTTTGGAAACATCCAATAATTATAATCGTGATTATAAAAAAACAGCTCATTAACTTGGGCTGTTTTTTTGTTGCGTATTCTTAGTTATAAAATTGTCTTTACTTTCCGGCTCTATTCCGATAAAATAATAAACGGATAGATGATAGTCTGTCTAGGGCGTCAGAAACCCTTTCATAGACAGTCGCCTAAGTATGGCGTCTAATAAATATGCTGATTTCTGCACTGTGCGGATGTCGGCTAAATAAGGTTTCGGCCAAATAAGCCGAGCCGTCTTTGTCTATGTACGGTTTCTGAACATCCGCCCGCTATTTTCAGCGGGTTTTGTTTTTATGTATAACAAATTAAACGTGGGTTAGAAATATGTATAAAAATTTTGAAAAAGGGCGGAGTCTTTTTCCGCAAAGTGCGTTAGATGCGACGGGATTTTTAAGCGACGTGTACAAAAGAAGTACACGAGCGAAAAAATTACAAGCAGATGACGTGCAGAGTGGAAAAAGTATGATAGAAATGCTGGGAGTTCTGGCTATTATCGGCGTGCTGAGCGTGGGTGGCATTGCTGGCTACTCCAAAGCGATGGAACTGTGGAAAATAAGTCGGCAGAAAGAACAATTAGCTGAGCTTTTTTTACAGTGTGTTAATTTAAAAGATGATTTTCTGCGTGAATATAATACGACAAAGAAAATTGTGCCGACAGCGGATATTATGGAGGCAATGGGAGTTATTCCAGACGGCATGAAAAAGGCAAGTTCATATCATATTAAAGATTTTGCAGATAATCTTATCTATGTTTATTTTACCGAAAGCAAGTGGAGTAATGAAGACGGAACAAAAAGTTCAGTGTTGGAATATCTTTTGATGTTTGATATTTATTCGGCAGAAAAATCAAGCCGGTTAAAGCAGCAATATTGTGTGACGTTTTTGGAACAAGCGCAGGCTGTTTCTCCGTCTATAAAACTGGTTGAAAGCCGCGGCAGTAATGACAGTTTCGGCGGTTATAATGTTAAAAATATAAAAATCGGCTCGGCTAAGCCGAATGAAATTTATGATTTTTGCAAAAAATGCAATTCAGACAAAGCTTGCCAGCTTGTTCTGCATTTTAAATTATAAAGATGGGCGGTAGAGCCTCTTTAAATTTATCTTCGATGATGGTGGTGGTGATGATGTCCGCCGCCGAAGATAACGCTGCCGACCAGCGCTCCGGTAAAACCGGCCACAGCTGCAGTTGCCGCTGAATCGTAGTAATAGCTGCGAGGAGCCGGAGTTTCTCTAACTACCACAACCGGCGGAACCGGACGTGTCACAATCACTTGCTGAGGCGGTAAAGGCGCTCCCGTAACATAAACCGGCGGTGTCTGCACAGCAACCGGAACGGTCTGCACCGTCTGTACTGTTTTCACAACCGAATTAGGCAAAGTATAAATCTGCTGTTTTACATTATTATTATCATCCATGACAATGATTGTGTCTGCATTTGCAGTTTGTATGGTAAATGCAGCCATTATGGTTAAAAATAGAACTTTACGCATTATTATTCCTCCACAAACATATATTATAGTTTGCTTAATGCCACAATTCAAGAACATAAATATACTTCTAAGTATGTATATTTATTATTTCAGATTATATTTGCCTCATAGGTATAAACAATTTCCGCATCATCATCACTATCTGTCGGCTCTATCTCGCACACCAATAAAGTATTTTCATCCTGCAGATTGTCAAAAATTTCATCTTCCACATTCTCAAGGGTTAAAACATCTTCCGAATTTCGGCTTAAAATAATATTATGTTCATCATAACTAAGCTTAACAGAAGGATTTTCCGGCGCAGTATCGCGAGCATAAAGCAGCAGCATTACATCATTTTCATCTGTTACCATAAAATCAAAAGTATTAAAATCCGGCATTTTGTAGTCCTTTCATGCTGTTATTAAAAATATTTTAGGATATTGAAGTTAATATTTATCTAAAATTTGAGGAAAAAATGTATAAAATAACAGATTCGCTAATCAACATCCTAAAACTGCCAACAGCTTTATATCTGCTGTTTTCGCTGCCGGCTCTTTTGAACGTATACCGCTATTTTGATTTTTTTACTTTTAAATTTTTTATGCTCGGCGCCGGATTTATCTTTTTTTGGGGTACGATTTTCCTCTCCGGCTACAGCACACGCAACGCCATGCAGGTAATTTCACACGAGCTGACGCATACTTTTTTTGCTTATTTAACTTTGCATATTGCCGGAAGAATACGGCTTAACCCTGATGGCAGCGGCGGCTCCATGCAGCTGAACGGACACGGCAATTGGCTGATTTCTTTAGCTCCGTATTTTTTTCCGCTGTTTGCTTTTATCTATATGCTGCTGATGCCGTCTTTACTCTATCTCAGCGGAGCTCATTGGCTCGTCTATGCGGTTCTGGGTTATTTTTTGGCTTATCATTGGCTGGTTGTGCTAACACAGGTGCATCCGGGGCAAACAGACATAAGTCAAGAAGGCTATATATTTTCCGGAATTGTCATCATCGGCGCCAATCTTTTCAGCAACGGAATAATTCTAGCCTTTGCCAGCAAATCATGGGACGGCGTTTTTACCTTTTTGCGGTTGGTAAATAAGCTTAATTTTGAATACGTTCAAAAAATTTACGGTTTAATAGCTGATAATTTCTAAACAACTCTTGTCAGCGTCAAATTTTGCTTTAGCACCCAGCGGCAAAACATAACGCGCCGGTGTATGTCCAAATTCAAAATCTTTAACGCACGGAAAGTCTGTTTCATATAAAAAATCGGCAAAACAATCATCTAAAGTTCCGTCTTCTTCATCTCCGCTGCAATCCGTAAAATGTCCGAAAATAAGTCCTTTCAGCTCCTTAAAATACGGCTGCTGTTTCAGCTGCTGCAGCATTAAATCAACTTTATGCAAACGCTCGTGTACATCTTCAATCAGCAAAATTTTACCGCGTAAATCCGGAAAATACGGAGTACCGGCAAGTTTCATCAGTACACTCAGATTGCTGCATAAAAAAGTGCCTTCCGCCTTGCCGACACGCAGCGTACTGCCAGAAACAATCTTATAAGGCTCGCCGGAAATCAGCTGTCTAAGGCTCTTTTCTACCAGCGGATTCAGAGTGTCTTCTCTAAAATCGTATGTCGGCAGAAAGCCATTCCAGCTGATTGTTCCTGACTTTTTATTTAGAGCCAGCATCAAGGCGACATTATCGCAAAAACCTACCAAAGGCTTAGAATTTTGCTTAATCAGCTCATAATCAATATAAGGCAAAATACGCGATGCTCCGGCTGCTGCCCTCACGCAAAAAACAGCTTTTATATCAGATTGCGCAAATGCCCAATTAACATCCTCTGCTCTTTCTTTATCTGTGCCGGCCATATAGCGGCGCACTTCATAAAGATGCGGAGCAAAAACAGCTTCAAAACCCAAAGACTGCAAAAAATTCAAGCCGTTTTCAATTTTAGCAATGCTCCCGATTTGCGCCGATGGCGCAATTAAAGCAATTTTATCACCTTTGCAGAGTTTTTCCATAGCCTATAATCTTTCTAAAATCTGTTTGCACAAATCGGTCAAAGAATTATCGCGGGCGCCCATAATCACGATTCTATCGTCTGGTTCTGCTTTTTGCAGCAACAGCTCTGCCGCCGCTTTTTTATCTGCGGCAAAATAAGCATTTTGCTTACCCAGTTTATGCGCATAATCAATTAAATCAGCAGAGGAAATATCTTTAGTAACCGTGCCGCCGACAAAGAAAATTTCCGGCATAATCAAAATATCATCGGGTTGCATATTTTTAACAAAACTTTCCATAATTTCTTTTCCCATAGAGCGCATCGGGCCAAAGCCATGCGGCTGAAACATAATCAGCAAACGTCCGGAATATTGACGCAATGCTCCGACAGAAGCGGCAATTTTATCCGGATTATGGGCAAAATCATCTATTACGGTAATTCCGCTTTTATGTCCGATTACTTCCAACCGCCGCTTAGTTCCACTAAAATTTTGCAATATTTCGGCGGCTTCTGAAACATCTACCCCCATAACACCGCAGGCGGCAATGGCTGCCAACGCGTTGGCAACATTAAAATGTCCGATAAGTTTAAGAGTATATGTTTTGCCGTTCAGCGTATATTCCGTACCGTTGGTCAGCGGTTTTATATTTTCGGCATATAAATCGGCTTTAGGATTCTTCAGCGAAAAGGTGATTTTATGCAAATGCGTGAGTGTTCGGCAGGTATCATAGTCATCATTAACAACAATCGCTTGCTTGGTGCGATTACTCAGATTTTGGAACAGCGTTATCAGTTCTTCTATGCTTTTATGGTCGTGAGAAATATTATTGATAACCGAAACATACGGATTATAGAGGTCTATGCTTCCGTTGCTTTCATCGGCCTCCACCACGCAGATATCGCCTTTATTATAAATAATATTGGCAATACCGGCACGGTCTTCATAATCGCGCAGCAAACCGCCGTTGATTAAGCAAGGATTTTTACCGGACTTATCCAAAATATAGCCAACCATAGCCGCAGTTGTGGTTTTGCCGGAAGTTCCGCCAACGGCAATACCATATTTATAGCCGTTAAACAATTCGCTCAGCAGCTGCGGACGGGTTTTTATCGGAATATTTTTTTCTTTAGCAGCTTTTATATCCGGAATAGTATCCTCCACCGCCGTAGAAGCGCAGACAAAATCCAAATCAGCAGTTATGCCTGAGCCGTCTTGCGGAAACATTTTTATTCCTAAGTTTTCCAAAGCCTCTTTATTTTCTAAATCGCGGTGTAAATCAAAGTTGCGGTCAGAACCCTGAACTTCATAGCCGGAAAGTTTCAAAATCTGAGCCAATGAACTCATACCGCTGCCGGAAATTCCGCAAAAACTAACTTTAGTCATAATTTTAGTCCTTTATAATTATAAATCTTCTATAGTTCTGTTCAAAATTGTCTGCTGTTCGCTATCCATCAAGGCAAAATCTTTATAGTCCACCGAGATATAGCTTTTACCGTCGCCGTCCACAGAAACTCCCAAAGTAACACCGATTTTGTCATTCTGAAAAGTGGCGTATAACACCGCCTTTCCTTCTTGAAGCTCCTGCAGAAAATTGTCGCCGCCCAGCGGATTTTGTTTGGTTACGGTTATAACTTTTTTCTTTTCGCCCTCGCCTTTTATCAACCGTTCTTCATAAGTGTATGGTTCAAAATGTTCTTCCGCATTGCCGTATTTTGCCGACAATGCCTCAAAATAACGATGATAGAGAGCTAAAACTTTTGTAGCTTTGGCGTCATCTTCCTGCGGTATCCCCTGAGCATAAACACACCAAAGTTTATCCTGCATGCCGAAAATTGCAATAATATAGGCAAATGTGTTATTTTTTTGCTGCGGATTGACAACCTGAAAAACATTTTTATAGTCCTTACGCTCAGCCGGAAGCAGCTCAAATCCAAACTTTTTAATATTCTCTTGCGAAGCCGCCCAATAAAGTCCGAACGGAGCGGATTGATATTTAGCTTTAAGTTTTTTTATGCGGTCTTCTTCTGTTTCTTCAGCTTCTTCTTTTTCTTGAGCAATTTTTTCAGTTTTTGAACGGATTTCACGAGTTTTTTCTTCTAATTGTTCCAACGATTTCAAATCATTTTTCCGTAAATTTAGAATTGTCGGTTTTTGCTGCAGCAAATCACGAGCCGCATCTTTGGCTTGTTCATCATCTAAAATCGAAGATTCGCTCGCCGGATTTATTATTTCGTCTGCCGAATCTTCCGTGCCGTCGTCAAACAATTCTACCATCTGAGCATTGCATACGGAAGCAACAAAAAGAAAAGTACCTAGAAAAAATAATGTTTTCATAATTATCCCTTTGATAACCGTAAAAAAAAATTGAATACCTTAAAGGTTTGCGCTATTCTAACTCCGTAAATACAAATAATTTGTTAAACACGGATAAAATTTATTACTGAAATGGAAAAAGACAATATACAAAATTTGTTATTGGAAACCGGCCGTAAAATTGTTCAGGAAAAAGGCACGGACGCCTTGACCGTACGCAAATTGTCCGAAGCTTCCGGCTGTTCGGTCGGAGCCATTTATAATCAGTTTTCCAATATGGATAATTTTTTGGTAATCCAAAACTACATGACATTGGATTCTCTGGCTTCTCGTTTGGAAAAAGTTCCGCAAACCGGCGATGCTTTTGCCGACATGAATGCTTTTTTACATGAATTTGTAGATTTTGTAATGGAAAATAAAAATTTATGGTATATGCTCCACAGCTTCCATTTACGCAATAACAGCCATACATTTTCTTATTTTTATCTGCGTAAAGTTGCAAAAATCACCGGTCTTATTAACAAACTGCTGCAACAGCTGATTCCTAATATGGAACGGCCGGAGCGCATTTTGTCATCACAGGTTTTATGGCTGAGCTTGTTTGCCCTGAGTTCTTTCCTGACTAAAGACATATTAGATTCGTTTACTAAAATAAACAAAGAAACAATTTGCCAGCTGATGTTCAACACCTATGTCGCCGGACTTACCGTACTGGAAAAAAATAAACGCGCATGACAGATTTGCTGACATATATTAACACTCCGGAATTTTTGGCAAGCTTAACCTCCGATAGATTTTTTTTGATTTTAGCGGTTATCGTGCTGTCTTCTCTAAAACATTCTGCCTACAAAAGTATGTGGCTGACCATGTTAATCAATCTTCCCGGCACCATATTGCATGAATGCGCGCATTTAATTGTCGGTTTTTTGCTAAATGCCCGACCGGTTAGTTTTTCTCTTTTTCCCAAAAAAGCCGGAGACAATTATGTTACCGGACAAGTCGGATTCTCAAACTTAAAATTTTACAATGCTCTGCCGACTTCACTAGCGCCATTGCTGTTACTTGTTTTTGCTTTTTTGCTGAACAAATATTTCTTTGAACTAATAAAATTAAGCTTCGGCTCTTATCTGCTATATATTTTTCTGTTAACAGTAATCATCGAAAACGCCATGCCATCACGAACCGATTTCAAACAAGGATTCGGATATATCAGCGGAAATTTGCTATATCTCCTGCTATCAGCAGCCGCGTTTATTGCTCTTCGGAACTGATATCTTTATTTTCTACATCTGATTTGATTCGATTTATTTCATTTTGTATTTCGGCATTTTCATCATCTTCATCAAAAGAAAATTCCGAATTTTCATTTGTTGTAGGTTCCGCAAGATTTTCCGGCTTACCGTCTTCGCTTTCATCGGGCATATATTCCATTTCACTCATTGGTTTATGAGTGTCATCTACGGTAGGCTCTTGTGTTTTTTCTTCTGATTTCAATTCGTTAGAAACTTCGCTGTCAAAAATTTTACGCTGAGACATCGGCAAATCATCGCGTTCGGCAAGTTGTTTTTCCGTTAACAATTTGGAGCTGTCAATTTTTGTATTCAGGCATTGCAGGAGCCATACATCATAAATAGGATGTTCCAAAGCATTGGTGGCAGGAGATGATGAAAGCATCCATCCTTTAAATATATTTATTTCTTCGCCTTTTAAGCTTTTGTCTGTAATATCGGCAAAAACAAAATTTTCCGGAGCTTCTTCTGCCGGACGAGTTTTGCAGCTGCGCACCACTATAGACAGAGAACCAAACTTAACCTCACCATTTACCGGCACGTTGATAACGCTCACATGCCCTGTAATCTTGTCCATTGCCTGCATACGCGCCGTATTCATTTCTATTTCGGCGGCATTTGCCGTAAAACAACATAACGCGGAGGCAATACCGAAAATAAATTTATTTGTTTTCATTTTTGTTTCCGTCATCGGTTACCATAAAAATAATCTCGCCGACCATATCCTCTATAGTTTTAAAATCTTTGGTATTGGCAAAAGAATCTCCGGCCTTCAAATATTCGCCGGATTTTCCCGGTTCGATTTTAACAAACTTATCTCCGACCAAACCATCGCTTACAATAGACACGGTACTGTCCTTCGGCAGTTTAATATCCGAAGAAATACTAAAAGTAACATCGGCCATATAATCTTCATTATTTAATTTCTGAGCCGTAACCGTCCCCACTTTTATACCATTGATACGAACATCGGAACCGATACTCAAACCGCCGACTTTCATAAATTCGGCATTAAGAGTATACCCTTTCACAACCTGCAAATCAGAAACGCGATAAGCAAAAACTAAAAACAATACGGCTACAACCAAGACTACTAAGCCCATAATAGTTTCGACAGGTTTCTTTCTCATTTTATCACTCCATATTTTCTGTTATTGTTGCCGTTTTATCCTCATCTTCGGACGGACATGATTTTTTATTTTTAGCTTTGCCAAGAGAAATAACGCGGTCAATCAGCTCATCCAAAATCATTGCATCCTGTGTATAGCTAAATTCACCTTTGGGAGGAATATAATCTTCCGAGCCGCCCGGTTCTATCTCTATATATTTATTCCCCATAATACCGGAGCTGACAATAGCTGCGCTGCTATCATCCGGAATCCGCACGCTGGCAGAAATCTGAAGCGTAAGAGTTGCGCGGTAATCTTCATCTAACACCGAATCGACCACTCGCCCAATATCCATACCGGACATCCGCACTTTATTGCCTACAACCAAACCATCCGTACGATTAAATGTCGCATAAATTTGATAATCAGTGTCCTCAGCGCCTTTCCAAACATTGCGCTGCAGCTTGAATATTACCGCCCCCAAAACAAATACACAGATAACGCATAACCCGATAATAAAGTTTTTAATTTCTTCTTTACTAAAAGTGTTCAAAATTTTACTCCGCTTTTGCTATATTTTTGATTATTATTACTCCAATAAAAATGATTTGTCATTAAAGTTTTTTGTAAAAAGTTGAAAATATTTGTTAAAGTTTAATAAAATGCTGTTAATATAACACATATTGTTTATGTTTTATGGAGCATTCAATGCTGGTTATTGAAAATATCTGCAAGTCATTCGGAAAGATTAAGGCGGTTGATAACATAAGCCTAAGCCTCAAAAAAAATGAAACCATTATAATGCTTGGCGAAAACGGCGCCGGAAAATCCACCTTATTTCGGCTTATCAGCGGCTATTTGGAGGCCGACAGCGGTTCTATACAAGCCGATGATACAAACATACAATCAGATAGAGTATCATATCTGAATAAAATCGGCTATGTTCCGGAAATTTCCGCTTTATACGGAGAGATGACAACCGTTGAATTTTTGCTTTTCGCCGCCGATTTAAAAACTGCATCAGCCGAAACAACTGCAAAAAAATTACACGAGGCTATTCTGAACTTGGAATTGGAAGAAGTGAAATTTCAACGTCTTGACACTTTGTCAAAAGGCTTTAAAAAAAGAGTTGAACTTGCCGCGGCTTTGATTGGCGAACCGGAAATATTGCTTTTAGATGAGCCTACCGAAGGTCTGGACCCGTTGCAGAAAGAAAGCATTCGTAAAATCATTAAAAACTACGCCAAAAAACATTTGGTTATCATTTCCACACACGCTCTTGAAGATGTAGAATCCATGTCGCAGAGAGTTTTGCTTATGCACAAAGGCAAAATAACAGCCGACATAAAAACAGCCGACTTAAAAAAATCGGCATCCGCCAACTTGTTAACTTCTTTCAAAAAAATGACCGGAGAATAAAAAATGCGGCAATTTATAACTTCATTATCACGGGAACTGCGGGGATATTTTCGCAGCGTGTGGGCTTATTTTGTAATCTTTATCTATTTATTTTCATCTATCGGCACCGCATTTTATTTTGGCACTTATCTGGCAATGCACGACACATCTTTATATGCCGTATTTTATGCTCAGCCAATCATCTTGGCAATATTGATTCCCGTTCTGACAATGCGGAGCTGGTCCGAAGAATACCGTTCCGGCACCATAGAATTTTTGCTCACGCAGCCCATTTCATTCATAATTTTAACATTGTCCAAGTTTTGCGCTGTTTTCTTATTCTGCCTGCTTATGACGCTCGGATTGCTGCCTTTTATCTGCTACACAGGCGGATGGTTGCAGTTGGATTGGCAAAACATTACCGTAATATACGGCGGTTTACTGTTGCTTATCTTGTTTTATTGCTCTGCCGGATGTTTTATTTCCGCCTTGTCGCGCAGTCTGATTTTATCTTGTTTGACCGATTTTTTCTTTATGGCATTATGGCTGATTTTACCATATTCCGGCCTATATGCAGCTTATAATAATTTTTTATTTGCCGAAGTTGGCATTTCAGATATTTTATATTTTATTTCATTAGCTTCCGTGTTTTTATTTTTAAACTTTGTTGCTTTGCAGCAGCATGGCGCCAACAAAAAATACAAAACAGTCAAATTAGGTATGCTAACACTAATATCCCTGTGCGGAGCCGGATTTTTCAATTTTGCGATGTATAATCTTTTTGACAGCAAAGCTGATTTGACATCCTCGGCGTTTTACACCCCGAAAGCAGAAACTGTAAACTTGCTGAATAACTTAGAAAAACAAGTTGTCATCGATGTCTGTGTCGCAAAAGATTATATAAAATCCAATCCGGACTACTTTCATTATATGCAGCAAATTCAACGTTTTCTGCAACGTTACGCCCAAGCGTCAAAAGGCATGGTAACCTTTAACATCACCTATATAGAACCATTTTCGGAATTAGAAGAAAATATATTGGAAAAAGGACTTTATTTTGAAACAAATTCAGCTGGCAGCCGTGACTATTTTGGCGCCATTGTCCGTTCCGCCGATGGAAATGAAACAATCATAAAACAATTTCTGCTGCAACGGCAGCCTCTGGTTGAAAAAGACATTGACACGGCCATTCTTAAAGTAACCGAACCGGAAAGAATAAAAAACATCGGCGTTTACGTTGATAACATGCAAAATCTGAATGGTTTTCAAGAAATTCTCCTAAACTGGGAAAATGACTATAATGTTTTCAGCATATCTCCTTCAATGTACGACTTCTCATCAAAAGTCGATATTGTTGTCCTTATCAACCCCAAAGCCATTTCTGCGTCCTTGCGTTATGCTGTTGACCAATTTTTGATGCGCGGCGGAAAATTAGCCATATTCTTTGATTTTTACACAGCCAGTCAATCAGATTTGACCAACAGCGAAAATTTGCAGATTATTGACTTTTTGAACAACTGGGGAATCAAACTGCTTACACCGACCGACCAGGGAAAAACCTCTAAAATTTTTGGCTATAACCCTATGGAGTTAAAACTCAACAAAGCTCTTTTGTTTGAAGCTGATAATCCGGCGGTTGAAATAAAACCGTTTATTACCAATGAAAAAGGATACATTGGAGCAGTTATGGAAGGTTCATTTTCCTCGCTATATACTAAAAATCCGTTTATCGGAACAGAATTAGCCGATAATATGCGTGCATTTCTGCCTCGGTCATCAACTACAGGCGCTGTAGCTCTGGTCAGCGATGTAGATTTATTGGAGAGTCCTTTCTGGGTAGCAGAAAACTCTCCGGACCGAAACCCTTACAGCGTAATTGAAAAAAGCGGAAACGGTTTGGCTGTCAAATCTTTAATTGATTATCTGGCCGGCAACGAAATTTATGAAAAACTTCCGCTGAATGATATGCTTTTAAACAAAGACAGCATAAGCCAGCGGCTCAACAAAAATATTTTCAGCAAAAATGAAGTTGAATACCGAGTTTTACAAAATAAAATTAAAGAGCAAAAACGTATTTTGTTTGAAAACAGCAATGAAGACATGCAGATTTTTGAGCAATTGCGTCAAATCGGAGAATACGGACGTGAATTGGCAAAAAATGAGCAAATGCTGCAAAACCTGGATTATCAAATGAAGCAAAAATATGGCTATGCCGTTTTTTGGATGATGATGACACAAATTGTTATTATCCCGGCTTTGTTGGTCCTATTGCTTTTAATTTCAGCAAAATTTTTAATGTATCGGCAAATTTTGCGGATAAAGGAGAAATACAATGTCTAAAAAATTATTTTGGAGCGTACTGATTGTGATGATTCTAGGAATATTTGCCGCCTTTTCCGGCTGGTATTCCCATCGCAAATCCGGATTAAACGTGCGTGGAAATTATGTATTTTCTCAAACCCGCAAAAATATTGCAAGGCTGCAGCAAATAAAAATGACAACTGCCTCCGGTGAAATAAATATTTATGAAAAAGACGGTCTCTGGCACATAAAAGAAGCTGCCGGATATTTTGTAAATCCAAGTCAGCTCGCCGCAGTTTATAACATGATAAACAATTCGGTAATTATTGCTGTTGATACAAATAATACGTCAGAATGGCAAAGCTACGGATTGGATAATACAAAAAAAATATTGATTGAAACTTTTGACGATGAAGGAAATTTATTGGATAAAATAAATGTATCAGGCAATACCGAAGACAAAGAGTTTCGCTATGCCAAACGCAATGAATATCCCTATGTTTATACCATAAGTTCAGTCGGTTCATTTTCCGGAGATGCCGGTGCCTGGATGCCTTTTCCGCTTTTAGAAATTCAACCTGAAACCATAGAAAGCATCAAATTATCTGATGCCTTGCTGTCTAAAAAAGCTCTGGAAGCCTATACACAAAAATCCGTAAGCCTCCGGAATTTTATATCAACACTATCCTATATATCCTATCAGGGTATCGCTTTCAAAAAAGATTTTGAAACGGATTTTCCTCAAGCAGCACCGCACCAAATCAGAATAGAAACAGAAATAGGCTTAGTCTATGTGCTGAATATATATCAACCTGTACAAAATGAATATTGGCTTGCCATAAACTTGGAAAGCACTCGCTTGGCTCGCAAAGAAGTCCGCCCGTTCATTGCCGAAAATCAAAAATATTTTGCCGACTGGGTTTTCAATTTAGATGATTCGCAAGGTTCGATACTATTTAACTATCGCGCCGCAAATTTGTCCGACAGCTTTCGTATTTAGTTTACGGCGCGCGTACTATCTTGCCCCGACCAATGAGACAGAAGAAATTGTGTCGCCCATTCCCACCAGAGTCAAAGGCTTTTCTATAATAATTGTCGGAACAGCAATTACATCATAACTTTTATAGCCGCAAATTCCTGTTTCCGCCAAATCGTCTTTTTGCAGATGTTCTGATAATTCGCATAAACTTCCGATACTTGTTTCAGAAACATCTTTTCCGTAAGCCCACAGCAATTTATCATAATTCTCTATTTTTCCGGTACCGGCTTTGGTGGCGGCAATTGTTGAAGCCAACATCATTCCGCGCAGATTTTGTTCCGGAGTAATACGAAAGTTTTTATCTTGCAGCGTTATGTATAAACCAAACATATGCAGCTGAACACGCGAAGCCTTAGTTTTATTTTTTATAACGCACAAAATTTCAAACAAACGCGATGCCGTTAGTTTTTCATGAACAATCTTCCGATATTTCTGCTCATCAATAATTTCTAATGCGTCTAGCGCCTCCCGTTCATTAAAACCAAGTGAATCGGCAAGCGGCGCGATTTTTTCAATAATTGCGGCACGCACTTTTTTGTCTTGAGTTGAAGCAAGCTCTAAATGGATAATTCCCTGCGGATTATTCTGTTTCCAATTTTCTATCAGCGGCACGGAAGCAGCCACCAACTCCACACCGCGCCGTTTTGAAGTCAAATTATGATAGCCGGAAAGCACCAGATAATCATAGCCATTTTTAGACAAGTGTTTCACAAAATCTGGATTGATAACTAAATCGATGTTGGCTGGGTCATAAGTGGCAATAAAACGATTGGATTTTGGACAGGTAAATTCTTTGCCCCATGCCGTAAACGAGTCGGCAATATCAAATTCAATTATCCAATGAATAAGCGGTGTTTCTGCAGCGCGGTCGATATCCGCGGCGCGGCTGACTTTACCATTTTCATCAATACCCAAAAGGTTATTCAAAGGTAAAAATTGTTGAGCTTGCAGTTTTGGGTGAGAATTGGTGTGAACAAAAACATTTTGCACGCCCAAAACGGCTAAGGCGTTGGCAACAATTCCGCCTTGACCGCCCATTTGCAAACGGTCGTAACCCAAATTTCGGCTCATCCACTCATAAACCGCTTTATCATCGGTAATCCATTCTTCGGCAATACCGCGGCTGAAACATTTTGCAATACCGCGGACTACATCCTTAGGTGTTTTCAATAAAGTTTGAGAATCAACAAACTCATTTTCACTCAAATTAACTTCTTTTATCAGCTCCGTCAAACGTTTGCCGCTGATTTTCAGAACCGCGTCAATATTAGTATTAAAAGCTGTGGCGACCGAACCAATTTCTTTTACTTTTTTTAATTGAGTGGGAACACAGCTGTATTTTTCCTGCCATAACTTTTGTAATTCCACAACATTCATTTTGTACGCTCCATTTCTTTCAAATGCAGATTTGCCAACGCATTCATAATCAGTCCGTTAATTGCTTGTTCAAATTCCAGATAATTCTGAGTTTGCATAATCCATGAATTTAATTGTTCAGAATTTACATCACTATATTTGCGGTCAGTTTTGAGTTTGTTTAAAGCCTCGGCAAAATCTCCGTTATTAACAAGCTGATGCACTTCGTCCGGTGTTTTTGGAAAAACCACAGCCGGTTTATCTTCACGCTTCTTAAATTCTATTAACTCATTCAAACGACGCCACAAAGCTTGATTCCAAGTTTCCTGAACTTCTGCCGCAGTTGATTTTTTTGTCTGCTTAACACTCAAGTCCGCATACACTTTATTAAATTCGTTAATCAGCATTGCCCTGCCTTTAATACCGGAAACCGCATATTTTTTAATATTTGTAATATAGTTAAGAGCTGTTTCGTTGCCGGAAGCTAAAATCTGCAAAACTTCGGTTTCATAATCAAAAGGCAATCCGTCTTCGGCCAAACCGCGCACCGTCAAAGCTCCGGCTGCAAGCAAAACTTCAGGAGCCGTCACCGCGGGATTTTCTTCTATTTTCAAAGTAGCATCTTTGCCGCTTTCAGAATTTTCCGATTGCGGCAAAAGAGGAATAATTTTTTCTGCAATCCGCTGAAGCTGTTCCTCTGATAATTCTGCCGAAACGTTTTTTTCAACAGGTTGTAAAACCGGTTGTTGCACGTTATTCAAATTATTTATCTTAGCTTCCAATGTGCCTATTTTTGAATTATAATCAGCAACCAGCTGCGATGCCAAATCTTCATTAAGTGTTTTTGTCAGTTCTATATTATAAATCACACTGCCGGCACAGCAAAACAAGGCAATCAGGCAAACAACGCCGGCATAGCTTCTGGAAGTCTGCTTTGTTTTATTTACGGGCATAGTATTCTCTGCCTGATTAACTTCTTCTTTTTTTTCAATTTTAGCCATTTTATGTATCCTTTTCCTTGACAAATTGCCAGATTATATTTCATATAGTTATAATAGAAAAAAGTTTACAGATGATAAACAAAAAAAGATAGTGGAATAAATAAATGATAGTCTTGGGAATTGAAAGCAGCTGCGATGACACCGGCGCCGCCGTGGTGACAGATGAAAAAGAAATTTTAGGTGAAGCATTGCAGTCACAGGAAGAACATAAACGCTATGGCGGCGTGGTGCCTGAAATTGCCGCTCGCGCACATTTAGAACATGTTGATGAGATTGTCGGCACTTGTTTAGAGCGCGCGCAAATTTCTATAAACAATGTTGATGCTATTGCCGCTTCTGCCGGACCGGGGTTAATCGGCGGCGTTGTTGTTGGAGTTATGACAGCTAAAGCTTTGGCACTTGCCTTAAACAAGCCTTTTGTGGCGGTAAATCACTTAGAAAGCCACGCTTTATGCGCTCGCTTGGTGCATCCTATTGAATTTCCATATTTGCTTCTTTTAGTTTCCGGCGGTCATTGTCAAATTTTGGTAGTAAAAAACGTCGGAGAATATGAACGATTGGGAACAACCATAGATGACGCTGCCGGCGAAGCTTTTGATAAAGTCGCAAAAATGCTTGGTTTAGGCTATCCCGGAGGACCTATGATTGAAAAATTAGCGGCTGTCGGAGATGATTCTCGTTTTACTTTACCTCGTCCGCTTCTAAATTCGGGAGATTGCAATCTATCGTTTTCCGGTCTGAAAACAGCCGTACGCAAAATTATCGAATCATATTCTCCCGATGGCAATGTTGAACATGCAATTTTACCTAAACAAGACATTTCAGACATCTGCGCTTGCTTTCAAATGACTGCGACCGATTGTTTGGTGCGAAAATTGGAAAAAGCCATATCTTACTTTAAACAAAAGTATCCTGACGGACATCAATTGGTGGTTTCCGGAGGTGTGGCTTCAAACACATATTTGCGCGGCAAATTGAATAAGTTAGCCGAAAAGCACGGATTGGAATTTGCTGCTCCGCCGATTCGCTTTTGTACTGATAATGGCGTTATGGTGGCTTGGGCCGGCTTAGAACGCTTTCGCAAAGGCTATGTAAGTCCGCTTGATTTTAAGCCTCGTCCGCGTTGGCCGCTGGATGAAAACGCACCCAAAGCAGCAGGAGCCGGAGGTGTTAAGGCCTAATGCGCAAAACCTCGGAAATTTTGGAAATTATGCGGATTTTTGAGCGGGAAAATCCTAATCCGCAATGCGAACTGCACTTTCATAATCCCTATACGCTGTTAGTGGCTGTGATGCTCTCGGCGCAAAGTACGGATAAAGGCGTAAACAAGGCAACGCATGAATTATTCAAAGTTGCCGACACACCGCAAAAGATGCTGTCGTTAGGAATTGATGAGCTTAAAAAACATATAAAGACAATCGGACTTTATAACAACAAGGCTAAAAACATTATGGAAATGAGCCGCCAGTTAGCAGCCGATTTCAACGGAGAAGTTCCGGCTGACAGAAATATTTTGACAACGCTTGCCGGTGTGGGACGAAAAACCGCCAATGTGGTTATGAACGTATGGTTCAAACAACCGACTTTAGCTGTTGACACTCATGTTATGCGCATTTCCCATCGGCTTGACTTCAGTCAGGGAAAAACTCCGTTTGAAGTTGAAAAAGACCTGCTTAAAGTTCTGCCTGAAAACTTAATAATCAACACAAATCATTGGCTGGTTCTTTTCGGTCGCTATATTTGCAAAGCTCAGCGCCCTTTATGCGAAAAATGCCCGATAAACTCATACTGCCATTGCCAAGATAAACGAATCTGACTTACATTTTGCTTAAAGTTTTGGCAATCTCTGCGCTGAGCTGATGAACAGCAGCATTTTCTGCTTTTACTAATTCGGCAATAGTCTCACCGTTAACCGCTGTTTCATAAGCTGATTGACGGCGTTTCAATACAATATTATCCGCATTAAGAATGCTCCACCATGCTGAAAGCTTAACTTTATTGCCGCGATACGCTTCAATCTTGTTAATTTCTATCTTAACATTATAAGGTAATGTTTCCGTATCATAACGAGCGCTTTTCACATATGACTTAGGCAAATAAATCATCAAATCGTTTGTAACCGTACTTTGTAAAACAGATGATAACGTTTCTCCCCAGCGGCTAAACTCAAGCATATTTATTTTTTGGGATTTATTATCATATGTCACCATTTGCGGACGGTCAAGCAAATCAGGAACATTGACTGTTTGTACGGCAACGCTCAGCTGTTTGTCGGAAATTTTTTCCAAACCATAACTGTCCATCATATAAAATGCCGAATTTGGCGAGCGCCAACAGCAGGCTGCGGCAAAAAACACGATACAATATATAAAAAACTTTTTCATTTTGGTCTCCTTTTACCCTGTAGCATTGCTTCCGGATGACGTTCTAAATAGTCTGCCAAATTTTGGATAGAACGCCCTGCTTTAGTCATCTGCTCCACCATAGCATTAAAATTCGTGATAGTTTTTTCGGCGCGTGTTGCCTGACCATCCAAAAGCTTATCTGTTTTATCGGTTATACTATAGAGATTATCCATAATCGGCGGCAGTTTATCATCCAATTCTTTTAGCAAATTACCCAGCTGCATCATATTTTCTCTAAACGGAATTTCCTGCAAATCTTTAGAAATCATACCTATAGAAGAAATAACCGTCGGAATTTCCAAATGCTCTCCCGTGCCTCTTAAAATTGCCGGAACGCTTGGGTCCATATCTAATTCTATCATCAGCTGACCGGTTAAATAGTTTGCGCTGATTAAACGTGCGCGCAAACCTTTTTCTATCAGACTGTGCAATATTTCTTCCGCCGAAGCATCTTTATTACCATCTTTCATCTGAAAAGAACGATTTTGCTTAAAAGTAATAAAGACCGGCATTTTGAATGTTCCGTTCTGCAAATTAGTCACCAGACTTATTTTGGCAACCTGCCCGACTTCAACCCCCTTAAACACCACAGAAGAACCGACGCTCAACCCCTGAATTGACTCTTCAAAATACAAAACGACATATTGAGAATCATCAGAAGTAAATTTTTTGATTACATAATGAAAGATTATTGCGGAAAAGACTAAAAAGCCGGTTAAAACAAAAAGCCCTACCATTTTATAGGTTTTATTCTTTTGCATTTTTCTTACCCCTTGTTAAAAATTCCAAAACCTCTTGGTTTGGCGGATTTTTCAAAATATCATGCGGATTTCCTTTGGCTGAAATGCTCTTACTTACCGGGTCTAAAAAAATAGAATTTGTGCCAATAGAAAAAATAGAGGCCAACTCATGAGTAACTACCACAATAGTTGTCCCCAGACTACGGTTTATTTCAATAATCAAATCATCCAAATTGCGAGAGCTGATAGGGTCCAATCCGGCGGACGGCTCATCAAAATACACAATTTCCGGGTCAAGCGCCAAAGCTCTTGCCAAGCCGGCACGTTTTTTCATTCCGCCGCTGATTTCCGCAGGATAAAAATCATCAAATCCTGCTAAACCTACCAACGACAGTTTGAGTGCCGCCAGTTCTTTGATTTCGGCGGTAGAATAACTGGAATATTGCTGCAAAGGCAGAGCAATATTTTCGGCCAGCGTCATGGAGCTGAACAACGCTCCTCCCTGATATAAAATACCTGATTTTTTACGGATTTTTTCTAACTGCGCGGTTGATGCTTTGGTAATGTTTATACCGTCTATAACAACATCTCCGGCAAGCGGCGGCAATAATCCCGTCAAAACACGCAGCATACTGCTTTTTCCGCATCCGCTTCCTCCCATGATAATAAATATATCGCCTTTATTAACCACAAAATCAGCATTTTGCTGCAACACAAAACTGCCGTATCCCATAGTCAGATTTTTCACTTCTATCATTGCACTCATATTCCAAGCTCCTGACAGATAACCGTAATAATTCCGGTGGCAACAATCATCCAAACAATAGCACAGACAACCGAACGAGTAGTCGCCAATCCCACACTATCCGCATTGCGTCCGCAGTTGATACCCTGATAACAGCCGCATAAAGCTATAATAACTCCGAAACACAAGCTATGAAACAATCCGACTAAAAAATTATCGATATAAAAAGCATTAAATGCATACTTCCAATATTCCTGATATGGAAGTCCTATAAGCACCACCCCGACAAAAGCTCCGCCAAGCATTCCCATAAAATCAGACAACATAGTCAATATCGGCATTGCAATAAACAACGCCAATAAACGCGGTAAAACCAAAAAGTCTATTCTGGAAAAACCCATTGTCTCCAAAGCGTCCAATTCTTCATTAACCTGCATGGTTCCGATTGCTGCGGCATAAGAAGAACCTGTGCGTCCGGCCATAATAATACCAACCATTATCGCGCCCATTATACGGCACATACCGATTGTAACCAAACTGGCTATATATATTTGCGCGCCAAATTCTTGCAGTTGCACTCCGCCGACAAAAGCTAAAATTAAGCCCACTAAAAAGCTGATTAGAGCAACTATTCCCAAAGCCTTAGGGCCGCAATCTTCCAACGCCGCAAAAAAATCTCTGCCGCGCATTATTGTATTGGCCGTAAAAAGACGCCCCACCGCGCCCGAAACCTGTCCGCAAAAGTAAAATACTTTAGCTGTAAGATGTAAAAAACCGACTGTTTTATAGCCTACGGTTTCTATAAAACTCAGATTGTTTTCATCTGATTTAACCGGCGAACGGTCAACCTCAAAAGCAAGTCTGATTAAATCTTGAATATTTTGCGGCAGAGCCTTGAGCTCAATTTTTATATTTTGCTTTTTAGCCTGTTTTATCGTCTCAAATATAAGCAAAAGCAAAGAGGAATCCCACACACCCAAATCTGAGGCGCTAAAATATATACATTGCGGTTTTTTATTGACGGCGCCGCCTATTTTCAGTAAAGCATCGGCACCGTCAAATTGTTGAAAATTTCCGGAAAAACAAATTGCCAAACAGTTATTGTCTGTATGCAAAGCGACATCAGCCTGTTTATTATTTGTTTTTTCCGTCATGTTCATTTTCCAAAGCTTCGTATAATTCTTCGGTTTCCATTTCATCAAGCGTTTCAGCCGGAACGGAATAATCGCCGTTAAACCAACGTCCCAAATCTACATCCGCACATCTTTTAGAGCAAAACGGCATATATTTGTCATCGCTAAACAATTTATGGCAAATCGGGCATTTATGTGTTTTGATGACATTATCCATTTTTTATGGCTCCACGCGTCCGGTTCCGCTGCAGGTCGGGCATTCAACAGTATATAAATCACGCAGGCTCGGACGGCGGCGCTGACGCAGTATTTCTACATTGCCGGCACGACTTAGTCCCAGCACACGACTATGACATATATCATCGGCAAGTTCTTCTTCCAAGACTTCAAGCACTTTTTTCATAAAACGATATTCTGAAGAACCGGCAAAATCGATAATAATTTTACCGGATAAATTGCGCAAACGAATTTGTCTGGCAATTTCTTTTGCCGCTTCAATATTCAGGCTATCTAAATCACCCACGCTGCGCTTTCCGCCGCTATCCACATCAATTGCAACAAATGCGCGGGTTTCCTCAATATGCAGATTACCACCGTGTTTTAGTTTAACCGTACGGTTCAAAGCCTCAACAATCGCATCATCTACACCAAACTCCTCAAAAGCTTCTTTTTTTAAGGTTACCGTTCCGGCAAACGCACTTTCAATCTGTTCTTTCAGTTTTGGCGTATCGACCACAATTTCTTTCAAGCTGTCTTTATATCGGCAGATGTATTCAAACAGCGGATTCTCTTTTGTATAGAGAACGGCCGGCGCTGTTAAAGTACGGGCTTTTTTACGTATATTTTCATAAATTTCACGCAAAGCTGTCATTTCTTCTAAAAGTTGAGGTTCTGTAGCTTCGGTTGAAGCAGTGCGTAAAATCCATCCTTCCTGACCTAAAGAATGTTCCTGCACAATTTTTTTATAAGCCGATACTTTTTCAATATCTTCAATTTTAGAAGATGCTTCAACATCAAATTTAAACGGACAATAAACCAAATAAGTTCCTGCCAGCTGAATATTGCGAACCACTTTAGCGCCTTTTTCGGCTCTTTTTTCCTGAACCACCTGCACAACAACGCTTTGTCCCTCGCTCATGCCGGCTTCTTTAAGAGTCGGCTCATACGAATTTAAAAAAGCTTCATGTCCATCACCTATATTCACCATAAATCCGACATGATTATTAGCCAAACTGATTTTTTTGCAGATTCGTCCCAAATAGACATTTCCTTCCAATGCGCGATTTTCATTATAAATATCTATTTCCATCAATCCGGTTTCATCAAAAACGGCAATTCCCGCAGCTTCCTCGTTACGGTCAAATATAATTTTTTCTGCTTTCATCGGATATTCTCCCCTTTTAATAAATTCAGCGTTTCATAAAGCGGCAGCCCGATTATTCCGCTGTAAGAACCTAAAATACGGCTGACATAAGCCGCTATACAACCATCTATGCGATATCCGCAAACACCATGCCAATCGTCACTCTGCACATAGCTCTTAATTTCATCCGGAGTCAATTTTTTCATGGTTATTTTAGAGCTTATGGTTTTTTGCGAAACTTTTCCTTGTTTATTTATAAGGCAAACCGAGCTTATCACACGATGTGTTTTGCCTGACAGCAGATTCATTACTTTAGTTTGCTCATCTGCATTTTTAGCCTTATGCAATACCTTTTTACCGACAGCGACAATAGTGTCACAAGCCAAAATATTTTCACTCGGATAATCTGCCGCAACCTTTTGAGCTTTTTCCAAAGCCATACGGCGCACATAAGGAAGAGGGTCTTCATGTGGTCTGCAATCTTCACAAATATCCGCCGGAACAATTTTTTTCGGTTCATAAGCAATTTGCCGCAACAAAGCAATACGTTGCGGCGAACCTGAAGCTAAAACAAAATCTTTAACTGCTGTATTCATACGGCGCTAAGCCTCGTCATCATAAGTTTTTTCCATACGTTCATGACGTTCTTGAGCTTCAATTGACAATGTAGCAACCGGACGAGCCTCCAAACGTTCCAAACCGATTGGCTCGCCTGTTTCTTCACAATATCCGTATGTACCATCTTCAATACGTTCAAGTGCGGAATCTATTTTTGAAATAAGCTTGCGAATACGGTCCTTCGTACGCAAATCCAAAGATTTATCTGTTTCCAAAGAAGCGCGGTCTATTTCATCCGGCTGATTCAATCCGCCTTGACGCAAATCTTCCAAAGTATCAACTGATTGTGAAACAATGGATTTTTTCCAATTTTCCAGCTTCTGGCGGAAGTATTCAAGTTGCATATCATTCATGTATTCTTCATCTGCCGAAGGCTTATAATCCGGCGGTAAAACAATAGAAGCTGTCATTAGTATCTCCTTTATAAAAATTATTTTCTAAATAGTTAGCAATTTTATGCAAAAACTTCAACATTTTTTCTGATTTAATCACACAAAAGCCTAGTTAAATACCCACATAATCAAATTACCGCTATTTTTATTACATTGCCCGTTATCATTAACATCTTTTCCTGCCAATACCGACCGGGTTGCCGGCAATTCTGAAACTCCGTTTGTGGCTTCGGCATAAACAGGCCAATACCAATAATTACCGTTAACAATCATTGAATAGAGGTCAACAACCTTATTAGTGTGCCATTCTTTCATAGCCATTTCAATACATTGTTCGCGGTCAAGACCGGCAAAAGAAATATAAAACTTATCTTTTGCTTCTTCGGCATTATTGGGAATACCGACCTTAACCTCTCCTCCGAAAACATTAAATATTTTGTTTCCGGAACTGGTTTTAACTACTTTATATGATTTAGGAATAAGTTTAAGTCCCTCTTTATTAAGGGCGGCGCTGCTTTTGCCATTTACCATATTCACAATATTTTTATAATTAGCTTCCACAGCCGAGCTTTTTAAAATAGCGCCTGCCAGCTCAGATAGCTGCACATTGGCTTGGCTCAACTTATATTCAGAATATGCGTTCGACACAATTTTACTGACACCGGCGACAATAGCCATAACAGCGGCCATATATCCCATGACCTCAATCATTGAACGCCCTCGCTGATTGTCTTGATAACTCATCTTTTTACTCCTCTATCTTCAAAAGTAGCACAAAAAACATTATTTCTCAACAAAATTACTTTATTTTTATAATAAAATTATTATAATGTCGTTAAATAATTTTGTTAAAGGAAGTATAAATGAAAAATTTTTTTATTTTAACGCTGATGGGAACATTTTTTGCATCTGCCGGTTATTGTGTTGCCGATACCTATAAATACACGCCATATGCAGGTTTTGGCTACACCTTTGACAAAGCTCAGATTTCATCTGTTCGACCGGAATATCAAAGCGCAGAAATCTATATTGGTTCTGACTACAGCAAATATTTCGGCACAGAAATATTTTTTTATCAGAGTTTGAGCCGGAAAAACAGTCAGCAGCCACACAAACTTAAAACATCATACCGCGCCTACGGACTTGATTTAATGGGTTACATACCGCTTGGATGCAGCCAGAAACTTTCGCTCTTAGGCACAATGGGTATCGGTGAATATGTCTTCAATCTTAAAGAAACCGGTTTTAAACACCACAATGAACATGGTTATGGCTATCGTTTTGGCGGCGGTTTCAAATATGCTTTTAATAATAATTGGCAAACACGCTTCATCGCCCGTTACATAAATTTTGATAACGCGGATAAAGTTAATCAAGCTGTTGAATACGGCATAAACATAGAATATCATTTTTAACAATCAGAGGGAAATATGCTTAAAAAAATTGTTGTAATTATTGCTTTAATTTTGTTGGTTGGATTTAGCTTTTCTTTAATTACCAAACCACAGCAAACCGAAACAAATCAACCGGCAGAAGTTAAGACCAAACTTCCGGAAACCGTTTTCGCTTTTACTAAAGAAAGTCTGCCAGCGGATTGTTTAGAAAAGGATGAACAATTGTGCGCTGTTGAAAACGCAGTTAAATGCACAATAAATCCGGCTTTAGAAAACTGTGCCAAACTAAATTTGCCTAAATTTATTTTTATGCAGGATGCCGGCTTAGACCGCCCGACGGAAATTAGCTATAAACTGAAAAATAAGCGGGTTTTAGTTAATAATACAGTAGAAATTTTTACCGATAGCTCCTGCAACGGCGGATGGTTTGGTTTATGTCAGGGAACAGTCATATATGTTTTGGCAAAACCAGAAGACCGAACCGATGGTTGGTATGTTAAAGATATATACGCTATTGAATAAGATATAATTTCAACAGTTTGTACCGGTTTCTGTCTGGAAACCGGTATTTTTATAATCGCCATTCATTTGGAGCCTAGCTACCAAGCAAATAATAAAAGAACCTGTTATATCAGAACCGAAGCTCTTTTATTTCTGCGTTTTTCACGATTCTTTAGATATTTTAGTTGTTTTTGTACAAAAGAATCAAAGTGCAAGAATGTTCTTTGCAAACTTTACACTTTTCCGCAACTTCATGCATATTATATTCATAGCAAGGCAATATTTGTTTATACGCGTCTTCCACATATTTACCGCAAGTACGATATCCATTAGCCCAATTAACAACTGCATGAACATCATGGTCTGTTTGTGTAAAAGAATAAAGTTCACGGCAATTTTGCTCAGCCATCACTGATGGCTGGGTAGAAAAATAGGCGGCAAAACGCTGTAATATAGAACCATCTGCCAGCCTATCGGCCCGAATATTTATTGATAAAGTATTCCCAAACAAATCTTTATCATTTTCATCCAGCATGCCTTGCGGAACTGCACCTATTTCTTTCAAAAACGGCAAAAGATTGGCGCCATTGCTGCCAAAATTTTTTTCATTTTTATAAGCATCTTTAAGCGCAAAGATTATGTCTGTGATTTGCGCTTTCCACTTATCCATTTTCCATTGCTGCATTGCTTTTGAATACCCCGCAATACCGCCGACTGTCAACACGGCAATAATGGCCAGCACTCCAAGCATTTCTATCATTGAACGGCCAGATTGATTAAAATTCATAACAACTTCCTTTTTTTAAGATTAGCAATAAAAAAGCCGCCTGAAAAGACGACCGGAAGTTGACAACTGCTGAAGATAATGCAGTGTAGCATATTAGCACATAGCATATTTTGCTACCTTCCGATCCATAGACCAGAAGGTATGCTTATTTAGCGTCTTTGCATAAAGACGTATCTTCATGAGGTTGTCACACCTCGGATAAACTATCGTCATCCAACTAAAGTATTAAACAAAGACAGAACAAAAGTAAAGATAAAAAATAGAAAATCCCCATTCATCTGAACGGGGATTTTTAATGATTTTAGCAAATAACGTTAATTATTTTGCTGCAACAAAGCTAACTTTGCCGCCTGCTTTTTCAACAGCTTCAACAGCTGATTTAGAAGCAGAGTCAACAGTAATGTTGATGCTGCTGGTAACCGCACCGCGAGCAAGCAAGCGAATGCCGTCCAACTGCTTAGAAACAACATTAGAGTTCAACAAAGATTCAACGTTGATGTTTTTAGCGTCCAGTTTACCGGCATCAATAGCTTTTTGAATAGTATCCAAGTTTACAACGGCATAAGTCTTTGCAAACGGATTTTTAAAGCCATGCTTAGGCAACTGACGGTATAAAGGCATTTGACCGCCTTCAAAACCACATTTAGCACCGCCGGAACGAGCTTTTTGACCTTTGTGGCCTAAACCGCAGGTTTTGCCTTTACCGGAACCGATACCACGACCAACGCGTTTACGATTTTTTGTCGCACCTTCGTTATCTTTTAATTCATTCAGTTTCATTTTTTTTACCTTATAGTTAATACTCAGTTCAAACAGAACAAATCTTGGAGTCTGCTGGAAGAGTAATTTTACTCTCCCAGCACTCTCACTATTCTTCTACTTTTACCAAGTGAGCCACTTTCTTAATAAGACCGCGGATAGCCGGAGTATCTTCTACTTCAACAGTGCGGCCGGTTTTGGTCAATCCCAAACTTTTCAAGTGAGTTTCTTGAATAGCAGGGCGGCCGATTGTGCTACCTGTTCTGGTAACTTTGATAGTTTTTTTAGTAGCCATAGATTATGCCTCCTCTTTAACTTCTTTACCAGCGGTGTTTTCACGGCGGCTAACGATATCGCCAACTTTTTTGCCGCGTTTTGTAGCAACCATTCTCGGAGAGTTGATTGCTTGCAAAGCAGCAAATGTAGCTTTAATCATGTTGTAAGGGTTGTTAGAACCCAATGATTTAGCAACAACGTCTTGTACGCCCAAAACTTCAAACACTGCACGCATAGGACCGCCGGCAATCACACCGGTACCGGCAGGAGCTGTTCTCAAAACAACTTTACCGGCGCCAAAGCGGCCAGCCACGTCGTGGTGCAAAGTTCTGCCTTCACGAAGCGGAATGCGAATCATATTCTTTTTGGCTTCATTAGTTGCTTTAACAATTGCTTCGGGAACCTCAGCAGCTTTACCAGAACCAAATCCGATACGGCCTTTTTGGTCACCAACAACGACAACTGCAGCAAATGACATTGTGCGGCCGCCTTTAACTGTTTTAGCAACACGGTTTACGTGAACCAGTTTTTCAACCAATTCATCTTTTACTTCTTTTTTAGAATTATGACGATCTGTAGATTGTACCATCTTTCTCTCCTAGAATTTCAGACCAGCTTCGCGAGCAGCATCGGCCAAAGCTTTTACGCGACCGTGATAGATATATCCGCCGCGGTCAAAAACCACTTCAGAAATACCGGATTTTGTTGCTCTTTCAGCAATTAATTTACCAATGAAGCCAGCAGCTTCAACTGTAGAAGATTTTTTGATGTTAGCTCTAACTTCTTTATCCAAAGTAGAGGCAGAAGCAACTGTAGAGCCTTTTACATCGTCAATGATTTGTGCATAGATATGCTTGCCGCTGCGGAAAACAGACAATCTTAATTTGCCGTTTGCAGCTGCTTTGATAGCAGTTCTAACACGAGCCTTTCTTCTCTCAAACAAATTTCTTGGTGTATTCATCGAATTATTCCTTATTTCTTCTTACCTTCTTTACGACGAACAGCTTCGCCTGCATACTTCACGCCTTTTCCTTTATAAGGTTCAGGTTTTCTGTATTTGCGCAATTCAGCGGCAACTTGGCCAACCAACTGTTTGTCAGCACCAAAGATTTTAATTTGTGTCGGAGACTCGCAAGTGATTTTTACACCTTCTGGTGCAGGGAAAATCACATCATGCGAAAAGCCTAAAGACAAAACTAAGTTTTTGCCTTCAACACGGGCTTTATAACCCACGCCGACAAGTTCCATATCTTTAGTAAAACCTTCGCTCACACCTTTTACAATTGTTTGGATTTGAGCGCGGGTTGTACCCCACAATGCTCTGGCTGTCAAGCTCAAAGAATGTGGAGCGACAACAACTTTACCGTCTTCCAGCTTAGCTGAAACATGGCTGTCGTCAAAGGCAAAATGAAGTTCGCCTAATTTACCTTTTGCGGTTACAACGTTGTTATTGATGGTTAATTCTACGCCAGCAGGAACAACAACAGGATATTTACCAACTCTTGACATTCCATTTTCTCCTTAGAATACTTGGCACAAAACTTCACCGCCAACGTTTGCCTTGCGGGCTTCATTATCACTCATAACACCCATTGGTGTAGAAATGATAGAAATACCGAGGCCGTTGTAAACTCTTGGCAGGTCTTTAACGCTAGAATAAACGCGGCGACCCGGTGTAGATACACGGTAAATTTCAGTAATAACTGCACTACCTTCGTAGTACTTTAATTGAATACGAAGTTCATCAATACCAGGGCGTACATTGGTTTTTTCATAACCGGCGATGTAGCCTTCTCTTTTCAAAACTTCTAACACATTTTCACGCAAGCGAGAAGCAGGTGATACAACATCACTCTTCTTAGCTCTTTGTGCGTTTTTAATGCGTGCGAGCATATCGCCCAAAGGATCACTCATAGACATGATATCATTCTCCCTTCTTACCAGCTTGATTTTACTAAACCAGGAATTTTACCAAAGCTTGCCAAATCTCTCAATTCAACACGGCTCAGGCCAAATTTTCTGTAATAACTACGTGAACGTCCTGTAATTTTGCAACGATTTCTAATACGGCATCTTGCAGAATTTTTAGGAAACTTTTGCAATGCAAATTGAGCTTGCATTCTCTCTTCAGGAGAAACGCTTTTATCCATTGCAATTGCTTTTTGTTTTTGACGGCGATTAGCATACTTCTCTGCCATCTTTACTCTTTTCAAGTTTCTGTAAACTGAACTTGTTTTTGACATAGTAAAATCTCCGCTTATTTCTTGTAAGGCAGGTTGAATGAAGTCAGCAAAAATTTAGCTTCTTCATCTGTCTTAGCTGTTGTACAAATAACAACATCCAATCCTCTAACTTCATCAACTTTTTCATAGTTGATTTCAGGGAAGATTATCTGTTCTTTAATACCGAAAGCGAAGTTACCTTTGCCATCAAAGTTTTTGCCGTTAATTCCGTGGAAGTCTCTGATACGCGGTAAAGCCATGTTAATCAATCTTTCCAAGAATTCGTACATTCTGTCAGAACGCAAAGTTACTTTGCAGCCAATCGGCATGCCTTCACGCAATTTGAAGGTAGCGATTGATTTGCGGGCTTTAGTCATAACCGGCTGTTGACCGGCGATTAAAGCTAATTCTTCCATAGCGGTTGTTACTTTTTTCTTATCGGTAACAGCATCGCCGATACCCATATTCAAAACGATTTTTGTCAGCTTAGGAATCTCATGTGGGTTCTTGTAACCGAATTTTTCCACAAGAGATTTCTTTATGACGTCGTTATACAATGTTTCAAAATTTGTCATAAAATTTTCCCCTATTAATCGATTACGTCACCGGATTTACGTGCAAAACGTACTTTTTTGCCATCAACTACTTTGTAGCCAACTTTTGTTGCTTTGCCGTCTTTGGCAATGGCAACGTTAGATACGTTAATGGCAGCCTCTTTTGTCACAATTCCGCCAGGATTGGTCTGAGAAGGTTTAGTGTGGCGTTTTACCAAATTTACGCCTTCTACAATTACCTTGTTTTCCTTAGGCATTGCTTGTTTTACGACGCCGATTTTGCCTTTGTCGTCACCCGACAAAACAATTACAGTATCGTTCTTTTTAATTTTCATTTTAGGCATACTACAATACCTCCGGTGCTAATGAAATGATTTTCATAAATTTTTTAGCGCGCAGCTCTCTGGTTACAGGGCCAAAGATACGTGTGCCGATTGGCTCGCCGTCTTTGTTAATCAAAACAGCTGCGTTGTTGTCAAAGCGGATAACACTACCGTCTTTGCGTCTGATGTCGCTGGCAGTTCTTACGATAACAGCCTTGTGAACATCACCTTTTTTAACGTGCCCTTTCGGTAAAGCATCTTGTACAGCTACAACGATAACATCACCGACAGAAGCAGTCATTCTCTTGGAACCACCAAGAACCTTTATGCACTGCACCTGGCGTGCTCCAGAATTATCAGCAACATCTAGGTTGGTTTGCATTTGTATCATTTTTTTATTCCTTCATTTACTAGGCGTTATCAGAAATGACAGTCCAAGATTTGTTTTTAGAGATAGGGCGGCATTCTTGAATAGACACTCTATCGCCAACCTTGCACTGATTGTTTTCATCGTGAGCAGCAAACTTTTTACTTTTTTTCACGATTTTCTTGTAAACAGGGTGCATAACTTGACGTTCTACACTAACAACAACTGTTTTATCCTGTTTATCACTTACAACAACACCTTGAAGAATTCTCTTAGGCATATTCTTTCTCCTAACTATTCTTCTTGCGCTCAGCAAGGAGCGTGTTGATTTTTGCTACTTCGCGGCGAACTTTCTTCATATTAGAAGTATTTTGCAGCTGGCCGGTTGACTGTTGAATTCTCAAATTGAATTGCTCTTTTTTGTCGGCAACCAATTTTTCTTCCAACTGGTCATTAGTCATAGCGCGTAAATCTTTAGTTTTAACCATTATGCTTCTCCTTCAATGGCATCAGAGTTCAAACGTTTTACGAATTTGCTCTTTACCGGCAATTTTGCAGCACCCAATTCAAATGCTTTGCGAGCAACTTCTTCAGGTACGCCGCCGATTTCAAACATAATACGGCCTGGTTTAACTCTTGCTACCCAAAATTCGATAGCACCTTTACCTTTACCCATACGAACTTCAGCAGGTTTATCAGATACTGGAACGTCTGGGAAAATTCTAATCCATACTCTTCCGGCTCTTTTCATTTCACGAGTAATAGCGCGACGTGCAGCTTCAATCTGACGTGCGGTTACGCGTTCAGGAGTAAGAGCTTTCAATCCATATGAACCGAAACTTAATTCTGCTCCACCTTTAGCCAAGCCGTGAATACGACCTTTATGCTGTTTGTGGAACTTTAAACGTTTTGGACTTAACATTTTATTCTAACCTCATGTTATTATTTTTGTTCAGCCAACTTTTTGTCTTGCGCCATTGGATCGTGGCTCATAATTTCGCCTTTATAAATCCAAACTTTTACACCGCAAGCACCATAAGTGGTATGAGCCGTAGAGGTTGCATAATCAATGTCCGCACGAAGTGTGTGCAAAGGCACGCGACCTTCACGGTAGTGTTCTGTTCTAGCGATTTCAGCACCGCCCAAACGACCGCTGCAGCTAACTTTGATACCTTCTGCACCCAAACGAAGAGCAGACTGCATAACTCTTTTCATTGCTCTACGGAAAGAAACACGACGTTCCAACTGTTGAGCCACAGAATCAGCAACCAACTTCGCATCAAGCTCAGGTTTTCTAACTTCAACGATGTTCAATTGAACTTCAGAATCAGTCAATTTTTGAATATCTTTTCTCAAATTCTCGATATCCTGACCCTTTTTGCCAATAACAACACCTGGTCTAGCTGAGTGAATAGTAACTCTTGCTTTTTTAGCCGGACGTTCAATCACAATGCGGCTAACACCAGCTTGAGCCAATTTTTCACCCAAGAATTTTTGAATTTTCAAATCTTCGTGGAGATAGTCAGTAAACTTGTCATCAGCATACCAACGAGAGTCCCAAGTGCGGTTTACACCCAAACGAAGACTTGTAGGATTTACTTTCTGTCCCATCTGCTTACTCCCCACGCTCTGCTACAACAACGGTCATGCTTGAGAAAGGCTTCAAGATTCTTGCGCCTCTGCCGCGACCGCGTGCACTCATACGTTTCATTACAATACCTTTACCGACATAAGCTTCGCTAACTACGAGCTTGTCGATATTCAAATTATGATTATTTTCAGCATTGGAAATTGCAGATTGCAACAAACCCAATGCAACTTTTGCGATTCTCTTCTTAGAAAAGCTCAGTTCTGCAACTGCTTTTTCAACACCCAAACCACGGATAGATTGAGCAACCAAGTTCAATTTACGCGGACTTGTGCGAATAGAGCGGCAAACAGCCATAGCTTGTTTTTCATTCAATTTAGCCATAATTAACCTCTCTTTGCAGTTGTGTCAGCTTTGGTGTGACCAAAGAATGTACGAGTTGGAGCAAATTCACCGAATTTGTGGCCAACCATATCTTCAGTAACCAAAACCGGAATAAATTTGTGACCATTGTGTACGCCGAATGTCAAACCAACAAATTGCGGCAACATAGTAGAACGGCGAGACCAAATTTTAATCACTTCATTACGGCTAGAAGCTCTGGCAGCATCAGCTTTCTTCAGAAGATAGCCATCAACAAAAGGTCCTTTCCATACGGAACGTGTCATTAGCTTTTCTCCTTATTAGTTTTTGTTATCATGACGAGATCTCATAATAAAGCGATCTGTCTTTTTGTTAGAACGAGTTTTAGCGCCCTTAGTAGGTTTACCCCACGGTGTAACCGGATGACGGCCACCAGAAGTTCTACCTTCACCACCACCAAGCGGGTGGTCAACCGGGTTCATAGCAACACCGCGTGAAACAGGTCTCATACCCATCCAGCGTGCGCGACCGGCTTTACTAAGAGAAATGTTCTGATTGTCTGGATTAGAAACCGCACCAACGGTTGCCAAGCATTCTTCACGAACAATTCTTAATTCGCCAGAGTTTAATTTCAGTTGAACATAACCGGCGTCTTTACCAACAACCTGAGCATAGCAACCGGCAGAACGAACCAATTGTCCGCCTTTGCCTGAACGCAGTTCAACGTTGTGTACAATAGTACCAACCGGCATATTCTTCAGAGGCATAGCATTACCCGGTTTAATATCTGCTTTTTCAGCAGAAACAATTTTATCACCGGCTTTCAAACGTTGCGGAGCCAAAATATAAGCCTTTTCGCCGTCGCTGTAATTTACCAAAGCGATAAATGCAGTACGGTTAGGATCATATTCGATTCTCTCAACTGTAGCCTCACAATCAAATTTATTACGTTTAAAATCAATCACACGATAGCTGCGTTTGTGACCGCCACCGATACGACGACTTGTAACGTGACCATAGTTATCACGCCCACCGGTCTTGCTCAGACCTTTTGTCAAACTCTTCTCCGGTTTGCCCTTGTACAATTCGCTTTTATCAACGAGTACAAGTTGGCGACGGCCGGCAGAAGTGGGCTTAAATGTATTCAAAGCCATAACTAAATTCCTGTAGTAACATCAATGTTTTGACCATCGGCAAGAGTAATGATGGCTTTTTTGTAATCAGAACGAACGCCCTGATGACCTCTAAAGCTTTTTACCTTACCAAATTGTTTAATTGTATTTACCTTATTAACTTTGACGTTAAAAATAGCTTCAACAGCAGCTTTAACATCATCTTTCGTAGCTGATAAAGGTACCATAAATACCACTTTTCCAGCTTCCGAAGAAATCATAGATTTTTCGGTAATTACCGGACGAACCAATGTATCATACATTACTGCAGTTACATTGTTTGATTTGCTCTTAACCATTTAATCTCTCCTCTAAGCAACTTACTGCATCTTTTGTCAATACCAATTTGTCCTTTTTCAAGATGTCATATACGTTGGCACCGATTGTTGGCAGAATATCAATTCCGGCAATATTACGGCTAGCCAAAGCAAAATTAACATCTACTTCCTTGCCATCAATGAAAAGGCAGTTTGTCAGACCGCAAGCATTCAATTTAGCTTGTAAATCTTTTGTCTTAGGAGCTGACAGCTTTGCTTCGTCAATAACAACAAGGTTGCCTGCTTTTGCTTTTGCAGACAAAGCAGTTTTCAGACCAAGTTTTCTGAATTTTTTAGTCAAGTCGAAAGAGTGGTCTCTTACAACCGGACCAAATACAACGCCACCTTTTCTAAATTGAGCGCCCTTGCGAGAACCTTGACGAGCATTACCCGAACCTTTTTGTTTAAAAGGTTTAGCAGCTGTCAAAGCCACATCGGAACGACCTTTGGTAGCATGGTTACCGCTTTGTAATCTGGCCAACTGCCAATTTACAACGCGTTGTAAAATATCAGCGCGAACTTCCAAGCCATAAATGGAGTCGTTAAGTTCAATAGAGCCGACATTTTTATTTTCTAAATTTAAGATGTCCTGTTTCATTTTTATTATTCCTTACACTTCATTATGCATTTTCAGCTGGAGTTTCAGCCGCTGCAACAGGTTCATCAACTTTTTTCAATCCTGCAGGCATTGGAACAGAGGTGTTAGCCGGTTTTTTAACGGCATCAGTAACTCTTACCCAAGTGTTTTCAGAACCAGGAACACCGCCTTTAACCATAATCAAGCCTCTGGCAGCATCAATAGCCACAACTTTCAAGTTTTGAACGGTAACGCGTTCAGCACCCAAGTGACCGGCCATTTTTTTGCCTTTGAAAACTTTACCTGGATCTTGTCTTTGACCGGTAGAACCGTGAGAACGGTGAGAAATTGACACACCGTGACTTGCTTCCAAACCAGCAAAGTTGTGACGCTTCATAACACCGGCAAAACCTTTACCGATAGAAGTAGCGCAAACATCAACATACTGACCAGCAACAAAGTGTTCTACTGATAATTCATCGCCAACAGAAAGCAAGCAATCTTCAGAAACTCTGAATTCGCCCAACTTTTTCTTTGGTTCAACATTAGCCTTTGCAAAATATCCTTTCATAGGCTTGGTTACGTTTTTGGCTTTAATAGCGCCAGTACCAAGCTGAACTGCATTGTAGCCGTCTTTTTCAGCTGTTTTTACATTAACAACCTGCAAGCCGTCTACGCTCAAAACAGTTACAGGAACATGAGTTCCATCTGCTTCAAAAATGCGGGACATTCCTAATTTTTTTGCGATTAGACCCGTACGCATTATTATTTTTTCCTTTTCTTAATAGGTTGACAACTTTTCTAAATCAAAGCGCCAACATTAAATTACAATTTAATTTCAACATTAACACCGGCAGCCAAATCAAGCTTCATCAAAGCATCAACTGTTTGCGGTGTAGGATCTACGATATCCAGAAGTCTTTTATGAGTACGGATTTCGAACTGTTCACGAGATTTTTTATCTACGTGCGGAGAACGGTTTACCGTAAACTTTTCGATTCTGTTAGGCAGAGGAATCGGACCTCTGACATTAGCGCCTGTTCTTTTGGCTGTATGCACGATTTCTGCTGTAGATAAATCAAGCAATCTATGGTCAAAAGCTTTCAAGCGGATTCTAATATTTTGTGTATCCATTTTTTATACTTTTCCTATAGCTAAACGGCAAAAATCACCTTAATGGTTATCTGCCATCTAAATTTGTTACATTCTGCAAACTCTTTCGCAACAAAGGTTTGCCTTATATTTTATATTTGCTTCGCTGCGGGGCAACCCCCTCAAAACAATTGTTGTAGCGCTTATATACCATAACTGCACCCTCTTTGCAAGCAAAAAATGCACAAATTTTAAAAAAAATGACAGAAACAACTTTTGAGTCTATTCCGAGTCTAAAATCTGAATAATTATTTGAAATGATTAAAGATATATGCCAAGCAGACTGCATTTCGCAATAAAAAACAGATGAAACAGAAAAATTAAAAACTTTTTGATTGCATATTATATACATTTAGTTTATATTATACAAAATACAACCATATTTTAAAAGTCGGAGATTTCCATGACAATTCAACAGAACCGAATTATTATTGTAAAAAAACATAAAACAAGCATGCGGCTCACCACTTCAGAGTGGTACATTCTTGACCGCATCTGCATCCGTGAAAATTTAAAACGCGACCAACTTTTAGACCTTATAGACAATATACGCACTCAAAGTTTCGGCTTAACGCCTGCTGTCCGTTTGTTTTCACTTTTATACCTGCACAATTTGGCAAGACATGACCAAAACTACGCCTATGCTCCGGACAACACAACGTTACATGAAACACTAAAAGAAATGACAGAATAAATTATATTCTTTGATACTCGAAAAACACCGGATTGCGCCCTTCACGCAAAGCTTTGCGTTGGTATTTTGTTTCAAACCAATCTGCCGGCGGATTACGCCAGTCATCAGAACATTTTGCCGTCCAAACAAAATTTTCATTCTTAGCCATTGTATGCAAAACCCAACCTTTATACACCGCGTGGTCTGTGGCAATCTGCAAGATTCCGCCTTTTTTCAACAGACGAGCCAACTCGGCAAGATTTTCAGGATTGACAAATCTCCGCCCCTCATGTTTTTTCTTTGGCCACGGGTCAGGAAAGAGCAGATAAATTTTATCAAAACAAGCATCCGGCAACGCTGCAAACAATAAACGAACATCGTCGTCATAAACTCTGATATTATCAACACGCCCATCTTCTAAAGAAACGCCATGCGACAAATCTTCCTCGTTTCCTTCCTTAACACCGGTAATCAGGGACAACAGATTCGCAACACCGTTTTTATACACTTCAACGCCCACAAAACCGGTTTCCGGCTGACTTTTGGCAATTGCCGACAAATGACCGCCGTCACCAAAACCTATTTCCAAAGCGTACCGCTGTTTAGGAGATGAAAAACTTTTACCTAAATCAATTTCGGCCGACGCATTTAACAAGATTCGCGGCAAAAAACCCTCAAGCAAAAAACTTTTTGCTTTACGAATCGTCCTGCCTTTGCGCCGACCGAAAAACTTAGGTTTATCACCTATTTTATTTTGCTGATTAGAATTTGTTGTCATCAGCGTCTTTTTCTGCCATAGCCAAATTGCTATTAGATTTTGACAATGCAACCATCAAATTAAACAAATTTCTGGCAATAGACCGATTAGGAATTTTGTAATAAGCACGAACCAATTCCAATGTTTCTTTTCTTTTCATCGGGTCATCGTCAAAAGAGCGTTTGTCTTCTTCAAAGTAATAATTTTTTTCACTTTGATTTTTGTTAAGCATACGCGGACTATTTTTAACAACATTTTCATCCATGTCTTCAAAGAAAAAGCCCATTGGGACTTCCAAAACTCGGCTGATATCCCACAATCTACTTGCTCCGACACGATTCATCCCTTTCTCATACTTTTGTATTTGTTGAAAAGTTAAACCAAGCATTTCAGCCATTTGCTGCTGAGTAATGTGTAAAATTGTACGACGCAGACGAATTCTGTTACCAACATGAACGTCTACCGGATTTGGTTCATTATCATTAACTCTTCCTCTAAGAGATTTATTTTCTTTCATCTTGTTCACCCCAATTAGTCAAATACATTCATAAATGTATAGAATTAACTGAGCCGTTTGTCAAATACTAAATCACTAAAATTTATCAAAAAAATATAATATTTTGTTATATTGCGCCAAATAATGTTATATAATATAGTATATATAAAGGTTTCAAATTACGTTTAACTATACAATTCTTTGTAGTTAATTTTAATTATTCGGTAATTGCATATTTTTAAATCCCTTCCCAAAGCACACGCCTATTTATTACAATTTTATCAAAAAAAGCTTCCTTGATAAACTGCACCGAATACGAACAGTTCATAAAGGAAGCTTTTATAAATTCAGCTCTTACAATCATCCGGCAAGACAATGTCTTTTTCAGACTGATAATACTGTATTAAAATTACAAAGCAGACAAAACCCAAAATCATAATAATTCTCGGAATTTGCTGTTGAAAAGACCTGTCTATGTCCTCTGCGTTGACTTTTCCCTGCATAAACTGCAAATTTTTATTTTTTGCAGTAACAAAAGCCGTAACAACACTGTCTTTAGAAGGATATACCCACATGCCTGCATCATCAAGCACATGAGTAATAAAAATTTTCTTTTCCGCAATCACCGCGTATAAAGAATCTCTTCCTTCCGCTTTTGTTTTTTGTTGCACAACGCACTCAGCCACGACAACCGGATAAACAGAACGTCGCCCAAACTTGTCATACACGATGCAAACACAGACCATAAACACAATAAATAAAATAATATTTCTCATAAAAAATAAATAATTATAATAAACTATACTCTTTTTATCACATATTTTTATAAATTAAAAGTTTTTTTGCCAAAATTTTCACCATTGACAGAAAAAAATAAAATGCTACTATGAGAATGAAGTTTAATTATTAAATTTTATTCTTATGAAACATGTACTTTTATTTTTTAGTCTTATTTGGTATGCAGCAGGCCTTTGTCTTACGGTCTTTGCTTCTGCAAAATTAGCAATCGCGCCTGATTACGTTATTTCGTTGGTGCCGATTCCTTTTATCCTTGTAATACTTTTCGGAGTGCTTGCTTTTTCCATTTCAGCAGCCAGACTTTTCAGTCCGACACTCAGGTTGTATCAACATGTGTTATTTTGGAAAAAAGAAAACAGAGAGTTAAACAAGGACGAATACCGAACAAAATTAGCGGAAGGACAGGTGATTTACAACATTTTTATTACTACCTGTTTTGCATCATGTTGGCTTCTTGTACCATTGCCTTTTTACGCAATGTCTTGGGTTTTTATCAACAAATATGTATGCGACATGCGTCCCGACTGTTAATTTCTCTAACAAAAAAGCAAAAAACTCCTGTTCAGTTTATACCGGACCGGAGTTTTTTGTTTTTTACCAAAAATCGAACTATTATTTACCGCCTTTCTAACATTTGCAAACCATTCATCTATGCTAACAGTCTTCTCATAAACAAGATAATTTGCCAAACAGGTGTTTTTTATTGATTTTTATTTTGATTAAGCTATACCTTGACTAAATTTAAATCAGATAAAAGGAACTCACGATGAAAAAAATTTTTTTAGCCATTTTTGTATTTTTGGGCGCTTGCGAAAACATTTCTCAATATACCGCAGCTCCGGCCAATGCAAGTCCGCGCCAAAAAATGCAATCATGTATGCTTAATGAAGCTAATAACCGCCTCTACAACGGCACATTATTTGTTAATACCGTCAGCGCAACATCCAAAGATATAGCCAACACCTGTATCCGCAAACTTGCTTTGCAAGCCGCCGGCATTAGTGAAGAATCTCAGACAGCGGCTGTTAATATTATTAACAACCTGAAAACCCTTAGCGGAAAATAAAAATCTCTCGTTTATTTATTTTTTTATAAATTAAATTTGACAAGCTGAAAATTCCGGTTATTATAGCAAACCGTAATATAGTTCCGTGGTGAAACGGTTATCACGTATCCTTGACATGGATGAGTCTGCAGTTCAACTCTGCGCGGAACTACCAGTTTTTTTTGGTTCCGTGGTGAAACGGTTATCACATATCCTTCACATGGATGGGTCTGCAGTTCAACTCTGCGCGGAACTACCAGTTCTATCTTTCGCCCAACCCCAGCACAATAGCACACACTTCATTGCCTTTACTGCACGATTTACACAAAGAATCTATATTTTTCGTACGGAACATTTTTCAGTTTAGGAAGCATTTCTTGCACAGTTTTCCATAAGATATAATGCTCAAACGTAACACATAAAAATATGTAAAAATACCACAACGACTACAATTTTCTTTTTGACAGCAACATATTGCGGATGTATTTTTAGCGTATGAAAAGCAATTTTTGGAGAATTTAAATGAGTGACATATCAAACCGGAGAATTGGTATGAATAAAGAAGACCCAATAATACACTTTATTAAAAAAAATAAAGAGCTAATTAAACAAGAAATACTAGATATTGACTATGACATCGTAAATAATCACCCTATTTTAGGCAAATGCAACAAAGAGCATTCTTTTTTCAAAAGCCCTTTATACCGTCATATGGACCCGACAGAACCACAGCTAACAAAAGCTTTATCCTCTTTCTTAAAAGACAACCCTCTAACTTGTAAAGCATTTTTAGACGCAATATTTACATCATTAAAACAAGATGTTAAACTTCCAGATACAGGATATGTTTGCAAATGTGAAGAAATTACTAAAAATGTTCGTTCCAAGGAAAAACAACAAAAACGAATTGATAACGTAATTATATGGAAAAATAAAGCCCTTTGCATAGAGGTAAAATTTGATGCCACAATAAAAAATAATGATTTAGCAATCTACGAACAACAAATGAAATCAACTGCCAATGGTAAAGAAACAATATTTGTCGTTATCAGTATCACGCATATTCAAGATATAATAAACAAAAAAAAGAAAAAGCACACTTGGCACAACCTTATATGGTCAGAAGTTCTAAAAAAATGGGAATACTACATTCGCAAGTATCAAATTATAGAAGATGATGATATAAAAAGATATCGCTCATCATTATGGCAAAAAATATCATAAGGATAATAAAAATGATAAATATACCAAATAATCTAAAAAAAATCATTCAAGATAATGATATTACCGCTTTAGCAATGTTAGATAATATTTATCCTCAAAATCCCCCAAAATTATCATTAGACGACTGCCAAGAATTTTATGAATCAAAACTTTTTGTTGATAAATTAAAATTAGAATGTTGGGAATTTTGTAGCCAAATTTGGAAGGAAGTATGGCAAGAATACTTAAAAAATATACCCACATTAAACGAAACAAATATAAACTATATAAAATCTCCATATGACGCTTTTCGTTTCTGTAATGACGTGAAATTTACTGAAAAAAACGAATCTTTAAACGCCTCCATGTTTACTATTAGATACTACTTCAACAAGCGAAAAAACATACATTTTAGTATAAAGATAGATTGGGAACAGAAAAAAATCGGAAGTTATTGCTCTTTCGAAAATAAAGATGGACATGAGTCTGCTGTTATCCCAAATAATACAGAACTCAATTCAGTCATACAAGATATAGACAATGATATATCCAATCAAAGTACATATCAAATCTCCCTAATGAAAGAAAAAATAAATGAAAACGAAATAAATGAATTAAAAAAAGCAGCAATGGAAATTGTCGACTACATCAATAAAAAATATCTAATTACCCAGCATAAATAATTTTTATAGTAGATTTTCTGAACAAACAAAACAATATCCTTAACCCCAAGTGAACTCCTCTTAGCAGAGGAGTTTTTTTCTGGCGTGTAAATAAATTTTTCTTTGGGTTTTGCCCTTTTAAGAGTCCGCTCAACCAAATCCCAATATTCAATATATCCGCCGGATAAACAACTAAAAGCAAATATAACCGGATTGCCATCATAAATCCAACCATTTTTCCATAAATCAAGCCATTCTCCAAAGCTTAGATTCGAAATGGTCCTACTGCAACACAATCTTCCCACCACAGAGACCTTGCGATTGATAACAATATCCAAAATATTTTGTGGAAAATCATAGTTTTTATACACATTATATAAATTTACCAAAATATAAAATTCACGGTCATTGGCTAAAAATGCGTACCAAATATTCAAAAGTTCGAGAGTTGAAACGAAAAGAGCGATTTTAAATATTTTACTCTCGAACTTGCAAATTAAAGACAAACAAATCTCGTATAACCTTAGAAAACCCTTTGATTTGATAAATTCTTTAAACGAAAAGAGACCCACGCGTAAAACGCGTGGTTCTTCTTTAACGGCTAGAAGCCTTTACCACTTGCATCCCCTAAACAGGGAACTCTAATGTCTGCCAGACGCAAATTGGTAATTTTTTTAGTATTTTTACCTACTGTATCCACATAATATCCTTTACACCAAAACTCTCGGTTTCGGTATTGATATTTTATGTTGCTCCATTTTTCATATATCATCAAACTACTTTTCCCTTTCAGAAACCCCATAAATCCTGAAACACTTATCTTGGGTGGTATTTTTACTAATATATGAATATGGTCCAGACACGCTTCTCCTTCTATTATTTCTACTCCTTTCCATCTGTATAATTCTTTTAAGATACTTACTATTTCCTGTCTTTTACTTCCGTAAAACACTTTTCTTCTATACTTTGGCGCAAACACTATATGATATTTGCAATTCCATGTTGTATGTGCTAATCTCGATAAGTCATTGGTCATAATGACCTCCTTTCGGTTATAATGCGTCTTGGCAGACCGCATTATTTTAACCGAAAGGAGCGCTTTGTCAAACTCATCGCTATAAGCTATACTGAACCACGCGTCTAACGCGGGGTTTTCTGAAGACAAAAAACACCCTCGGAAACCGAGGGTGTCGCAATTGGTGATGCTTAACTCACAATTTCCGAGCTACTGTTTAATGATATATTAATGAATAAATAATATGTTCAAAAGGCATCATAATTATCACTAGGAGACTGCTTTGATTAAAAATAGCATAAAAATACTAAGCATTATCAGTATAGGCCTAATCAATCATGCTTATGCAAAAGACTTCATAAAAGTAGAATATACTCCATTAAGTCAAAAAGAATGCCTCTCTTATAAAGGAACTCTCGGCTTAAAATATTGTCCTTATGACAATGATTACCTAGCTGGTGCAGCCAAAGCTTGCGGGCACATTGAGAATCTACCTACAGGAAATGATCTACATAAATTAGCAAAAAAAATATATAATAAGGAAACAACAGAAACAAGCATTTATGGTAATAGAAACGATTCACTTATGAAAGCTATGAATATTTGGGAAAACGATAATCACATCTATTTTTGGACAGGAGAAGAAGCTAAAGATAAAAAGGGAGGATATGTGAGAATGTTTGCTCTCAAAGGTTCAATTCCTTATTATGCCCCTAGAGACGGAAGTGGATATGTTTCGCATGCGCTGGGAAAAATTAATTACGGAGAAACAAAATACATCAAAGTGAGTAATCAGCAATATGATTCCAATTTATATGGTTATCCAAACAATGATGTATTGGTAACAATTTGTTATAAATAAAAAAATCAACATAAACGAGTTCGTAAAAACTTCCCAAAACGCAATTTTCAAATTTACAACATTCGAACTCAAGAAAAGGCTTGTAAAATAAAGCAAAACGGCAGGTTTTCATACCTGCCGCTTGTATTGGTGATCCCAACGGGACTCGAACCCATATTGCCACCGTGAAAGGGTGATGTCCTAACCATTAGACGATGGGACCACGTTAAGAACAAGCGTATATATACTTGTATTTTTTGCTAAGGTCAAGAACTTTTTTTCATAAAATCAAATTTTTTTTAATTTTCGGCTTTTTTATTAACATCTCTTACCAAATCACCTAAGCGAACCAAACGAATTTTGCGGTCAGGTAATTCTTTCATCCAATCTCGCAAAGCCAAATACGTTTGGGTGCGAGGATGTCCTATAGCCACAGCGTAACCGCGCATATGCGCTATTTTTTCGGTACGGCGCAACTGTTCCATAATATAATTATAGTCGTTTTCGTTATCCAGAAAAACATCTCTTGCTATATATGGCACCCCATATTCGGCAGCAACTTTAGCTCCAACTGATTTAGCTGTTGTTTTAGAATCTAAAAAGAACAAATCTTTATCTTTAAGAATTTGCATCACATATCCCAAACTCTTTTCATCTTCTGTAAACAAACTGCCCATATGATTGTTTATTCCCTTTATTCCCAATCCTTTATAACGGTTAAGCATTTGAACAAAATCATTTTTAATTTCATCCTCCGTCATATCCGGAGACAAAGTAACCGGAGCTAAATCAGCTTTTGCATGAGGCATCATCGGCACATGCAGCATAACTTCAAAACCTTTTTCTTTTGCTGCTTTAACCTGTTTACGATTTGCCGCGCCATAAGTTAAAAAAGAAGCGGTTATAGGTTTTTCCAAACTTAAAATATCGCGCGTATGCGGAACGCTTACCCCCATATCATCAATAACAACAGCAACCATCACCGGACCGCCCATAATTATTTTAGATGATTTTATAAGCGGCTGCGATGTTTTTACATCTTCAGTTTTTTTTTCTGTTTGAGATATTGCTTCTGCGTCAGTCTCATCAATGTCGTTTTTTTCGGTATTTTGCAGTTGCTGCACATTTTCAACAGCTTTTGCATTTTCCTCAGATTGAATTATAATTGTTTTCAGCAACGAATCGTTTATTTGCAATTTCAAATTATCCAAATCTTCCAACATGTTTCTTATAGAATTATCCTCAAAAACAAAAGGCTCAACCTTAACCTCTCGTTCTGGAATATCTATTTCCATACTGGCTAACTTAAATTTTTCCGGATTCGGACGAACCAAATCATAAAACACTATTATCCCCTCTATAGCGACTATAAAAGCCAAAATTAAGGCGACAATCCATGTACGTCTGAGTTTTTTCATTTTAATCTTTCTTTCTCAATGTTGGAAAAGCTATCACATCGCGTATAGTTTCCGCGCCGGTAAACAAAATTGCCAATCTGTCAATTCCCATACCCATACCGCCGGATGGAGGAAAGCCGTTTTCCAAAGCGTTAATAAAGTCTTCATCCAGCATTTGCGCTTCGTCATCACCATTTTCACGCGCAGCGACTTCAGCCTCAAACCGTTCACGCTGTTCCAGCGGATTAGAAAGCTCTGAATAGGCACAGCCGATTTCCATACCGCCTAAATAAGCGTCAAAATGTTCTACCAAACGCGGATTTGAGCGATGAGTTTTTGCAAGCGGAGAAATATCACGAGGCATATCCATCACAAAAGTCGGCTCAATCAAATCAGCTTCAACTTTTTCATCAAACACTTCCTGTACAACTTTTCCCCAACAGCTGCAAGCGCCTGCGTCAACACCTATAGATTTTGCCATTTCCTTAGCTTGTTCCAAAGTTTCTGCCTGCAATAAATCAATACCTGTTTTATCCTTTATCAAGTCAATAATAGATTTACGCACAAACGGCTTTGACAAATCAACTTCTTTACCGCCGATGGTCAAAGTTTGTGTCCCCAACACTTCTTTAGCGACAAAACGCAGTAAATCCTGTATTAAATCAGCCATATCATTGTAGTCGGCATAGGCCTGATAAGCCTCCAATCCCGTAAATTCCGGATTATGATTTTTATCAATACCTTCATTTCTAAAATTGCGTCCAATTTCAAAAACTCGGTCAAAACCGCCGACAACCAGCTTTTTCAAATATAGTTCCGGAGCAATACGCAAATATAAATCCATATCCAACGCGTTGTGATGTGTAATAAACGGCTTTGCATTTGCACCGCCCATAATTGGGTGCAACATAGGTGTTTCAACTTCTAAAAACTCATTTTGTTCAAAAAAGCGGCGAACAGCCGAGGTTATGCGGCAACGTTTTTTGAAAATTTCTTTACTGTCGTCATTCATTATAAAATCTACATAACGTTGACGATAACGCGCATCAACATCTGTCAAACCATGAAATTTTTCCGGCAGAGGCTGCAAAGACTTAGATATAATGTCAAATTTTTCAGCAGCAATTGTCAATTCTCCGCGTGGCGTCCGACGAACGAAGCCGCTTATTCCGACAATATCGCCAACATCTAAACACTTCAGCAATTCCATATCAGCTTCAGGCAAAATCTTTTTATAGCAAAAAGCCTGAACTTTTCCGCTTTTATCTTTAATATCCACAAACATACCGCTATTACGCACGGCCATTGCTCGTCCGGCCACAGTAACACGGTCTTCGGTATCCGTTCCGGCAGGCAAGTCAGCATATTTTTTTTGCAGTTCTTCCGCATAAATTGTCGGTACAAATTTATACGGATAAGGATTGTAACCTTTTTCCTGCAAAGTTTTTAACTTTACCAATCTGGATTCTCTGTGAATATTTGTTTCATTTGCCATTTTTAACATCCTAATCAAAATTCTAAACTACACATGACTATAAACGCGGTAGATTTTTTTTTCAATAAAAAACTGGTATTTTAGACAGAATTGTGCTATAATACACACATAAATATAAAGAGAGAGGAAAATTATGGCAGAACCAAACAAAAACACCACATTGTATAAACTCAGGATGCTGGCTTTAGGCATTGCCGCCGGACATACGTTGGGTACTCCTGCTCAAGAAACAAAAGACCAACACGCGCCGGAAAATAAAACGACTATTCTTAAAACTCCTGAAAATCGCGAAATTCACGTTTATGATATGAACGTTGATGCAAAAAATACGGAAGCAACAGCCGAAACGCCTAAAACATATACTAAAAAAGTTGAGTCGTTTGAAGATTTGGAAGAACTGCCTTATGGACTTTTTGAACACAAGGCTCAATATGTTATGTCATGCAAAGATTGGAATAAAAACAAAGACATCTGTATAAAACGCGTTGATAAAGACCAAATCTATAAATATGATTTAACCTCTGTTATGGAAGCTCGCGAAGGGGCAAAAGGAGATATTGTAAACAAAAATTCCGCCGGTTCCCGTATGTTTATTTTCCAAAGTACACCGGCTATGGGTAAAAATTTTATCCGCTATCTATATTGCTCCAACAATGAAGATTTGCACAATTTTGCCTCAGAGTTTGTCGTGAATGATGAAAAAACAAAAATTGCCGCTGAAAAAGTAAGAAAAAGTTTATATGATGAAAACGGAGAAATGAAAACAGGACAAGCCGGACACCTGTCCAGACAATCAGCGGTTCGCGACATGGCCGGAATTACTACAAAATCCATAGGAGACACTCGCTATTCTGCAAAATTCATCAGCCGTTTCAAAGAATTGGCAAAAAACTGCTATGAAGATGTGTTTACGGCAGAAAAAGAATTTGCCTCAGCCATTTATCCTTTAGTCGGCACCAGAACAAACCAAATTATCAACGGTACCGAAAATTTGGCTAAACAATCAGGCCAACGCGACGGTTCTTGCTTAAACATCGGTAAAGTCGGACAGGTTGTTGCCTCAAAAATCGCTTGCGGAGCCGGTTCTCCGAAAATTTTAAATGAACCGGTTATCGCCGGTGCCGTCAAAAGAATAAGCAAATGTGATTACTTAACTTTGGATGCCGTAAGATTATTGGCTGTTGCCGGAATTAAAGGTGCTGATGAAATGTATGCCGACATGCAGCAAAAAACTGCCGAATATAAAAATAAAATGGCAGAAAAAGTCAAAGAAATTACAACCCCAGATTTGACTAACAAACAAGATATTATAAAAAACTATCGTGAAAAAATCATTATACAAAAAGAACCGGAGAAAACTTCCAAAAATAAGATTTTCGACCTCGGAAAAATTATACAGCAAAAACGACAAGGCGGACGTTGAAATACTAAAAAAATATTGCCGTTTCTTCCACGGCAATATTTTTTTATTTTCCCCTAAACAGTTTTGTCAGCTTTCTGACATCCTCATTGCTTAAAATTTTTGGGACGGCAATTGTTTTTTGCCACAATTTTCCGCCATAATAACTATGCTGCCAACGAAACTCGTCTTTTTTTGAGCAAAAATTTTCCAAAGGCTGCTGCCATAAACTTTCACAAAACGGACGATACAAACGATTAAAAACAAACAACGGATAACGCAAAAATTGCCACCATACAGGTTTTGCATAATCAACAAAAATAGCTTTTCCGCCCATAGCGAGACTGCCTAAAACATTATCCATTATCTGACTGCGAGTTTGCAGCGGCAATTCATGCAATAAATTATAACAGATAATCACATCATATTTTTCATCCCACGGCAGCGCGGCATTATAGTTTATCAATTCTATATTTTTTCTTTCGTATTTATTTTTTGCAAAATCCACTTGCAAAGCCGAGACATCAAAAACATCCAACTTTCCCTGTTTTTTAATTTTTGCATAAATTTGCTCAAGCTCATCGCCGAATGTTAAACCTATTTGCAAAACATGAGCGTTTTTAGCCACATCCCGCAATAAATCTTTCATTATTTTCTTTTTCAATCCAAAATGCGCAAGCCTTACTATGCGCTCATCGTCAAAAAGAGCAGTCAAAATTTTATTTTTATAAATTTTGTTAAATAAAATTTGCATATACGGAGGCAGTTTATTAAGTTCGGTCATATAATTATCCTCAATCAGCTTTCAGTAACCCGCGCCGGCGAGCTTCATTCACAGCCTGCATGCGATTATTTACATCCAGCGCTCGCATCAAAAGTGTGATGTGTATTTTCACGGTTCCTTCACTTAGTCCCAAACGATAAGCTATCTGTTTGTTAGACAGTCCTTCCGCCAAACATTTTAGAACATCGGTTTGACGCGGGGTTAAGATATTTTCTTTTGCCGGTTTATGCTCTGCACCCAAATCGGCAATAAGTTCATGAATCGGCAAGTTTCTGTTTTTTAGATTTAACTGCAATAATTCCGGCGGAATATACATTCCTCCTGCCAGCACCAAATTTATGGCACTCAAAATAATACTATTAGGAAAGGCCTTAGAAACATATCCTGATACTCCGACATCATAAGTCTTTTGTAAGATTTCCTTATCAAACACGGCAGAAATTATAATAATAGGGACTTCTTGGCAAACAGAATGAATATAACTGATTGCATCCAGCCAATTTGCCCCCGGCATAGCTAAATCGGTTATAATCAAATCAAAATCCTTTTGTTTGGCTACAATCTCAAAAATTCCCGTATAGCTATTCGTAAGCACAATTTCTGCATCTGGGTATTGTTTATGCAAAATAAATTCCAAACCTTGTAAAAATAATTCATGGTCATCTGCAATTAAAAATTTCATCACCAATCTCCGCTAATTGCCTGCCAGCAAGCCAATGCAGCAATTGCCGCCGTTTCTGCCCGCAAAATACGTTTTCCCAAAGAAACACTTTTAACAAATGATAAACTGCGTAATTTTTCAGCCTCCTCTTTGCTGAATCCCCCTTCCGGACCGACCAAGACAGCTGCTTTGTTTGAATTAGCCATCGCCTCATAAATTTTTTGTCCGCCACCGCGCTCATCTAAAAAAAACAAAGTCCGCTCAGGATTCCAATTTTCTAAAATTTTATTCAAACTCAAACAATCGGCAATTTTCGGCACATCCAAGCGGCGGCATTGCTCAGCCGCTTCTATCGCCTGCATTTCAAAACGTTCCGTCCGTACTTTTTCGGCATTTGTATAAGTTGTTTGCACCGGAATAATTTGTGTTACTCCCAACTCTGTTGCTTTTTGAATTACCATATCCGTTTTATCTTTTTTCAACGGAGCAAACAAAAGCCACACATCCGGAGAAACTTGCATTTCATATGTTTTTTCCAGTAAAACCGCCGATACGCCGTGTTTATTTATCTCTGTAATTTTTGCCGCATATTCGCCGCTGTTTCCGTCAAACACATATAAAACATCGCCTATCCGCATTCTAAGCACGTTTGCTAAATAATGCGATTGTTTTTCCTCAAAACGCAATACCTGTCCGACTTTTTCCAAACCGCTTTTTATATATAAACGCACTAACATCACAAACCCAAAAAAACATTGTATAAATACACTTTTATTTTGTAACTATAAGTCATATATGTTAATTATTCTATAATATAATCTTTACGGAGGAAAAAATGATTATCACTATAGACGGTCCTGCCGGCTCGGGCAAAGGTACGATTGCCGCTGCTTTGGCTGAAAAATATAAAATGGCTTATTTTGACACGGGAATGGTTTACCGCGCCGTCGGCTTGCAGATGATTTTAAATGGAGATGATTTGAACAATGAAGACAAAGCCGCAGCCATTGCCGCCGCTTTGACTTTTCCGAAAATGATTGAATTGTCAAAAAACAAAGATTTTCGCTCAGATATCGGCAGTAAAGCCGCTTCAGTTATTTCAGCCTATCCGAATGTGCGTTCCGCTTTGCTGTCTATGCAAAAAAATTTTGCTCTTAATCCTGTTTTTGCCGATGGGACTCCTGCCGCCGGAGCTATTTATGACGGACGCGACACAGGTACAGTTATTTGTCCTCAGGCTGATTTAAAACTATATGTTATCGCCGATTTGACCATTAGGGCAAAAAGACGCTGCGCTGATTTGAACGCTGCCGGACATAATATAACATTTGAACAAGTTTATGCCGACATGCAAGCCCGTGACAATCGTGATTTAAATCGCAGCGCTGCTCCTCTTAAACCGGCTCCCGATGCCGTTGTTGTCGACACCACAAACTTTAAGTTGGAGGATTCGTTAAAAGTTATTGTTCCTCTGGTAGAGAAAAAATTGGCTGAATCGGCAGCAAAGTAGGTTTTTGACGATTTTGCTGCGTATTTTGATTTGATGAAGGCGTAAGTTGGTTTGGTACGTCTTCATCTTCTTTATTGACCTCCAGCGGTGCAACCTCTACACTCGGACTTTCCAAATCCGGCTCAAACGGATAAATGGTTTCCGGTTGATTTTCTGACGGAGTGAAATCATTAGAGCTAAATACGGATATAGTCGTCCAAATACTAATCAATGCAAAGATAAACTTTTTCATCTTCATCCTCCGCCCTTTTATATAATCACAAATTTTTTAGTTTAAAGTTTATCAATTCCGGCTTGACCTTACCGCAATTTGTGGTATTTTTATTTGGAAATAATAAAAAGGAACACACAATGCAAAAACACAGAGTAATAGTTTGGGATTTAGACAACACATTATACAGAGAAACACCGGAATTTCATGATTTACTGGACGAAATTACGGCAAAAGCCGCCATTGAAGACCTGAAACTGCCTCTGGATTTTGCAACAGCCAAAGCAATGGTAACCGAATCATATCGTACTTATCGTGATGGCGGAGAAATTTTTGTGCAGAAATTCGGAATTTCTCCAAAAGACATGTTTGACGCTTATCACAAACGTAAAGAAATGAATCTACACCCGATTGTTCCCTATGATGGTTTGCTGGAACGGATAGAAAAACTGCAATGTCCGCAATATATCCTTTCCACCAGCTCTCATGATGCCTGCGAAGCAATTTTAAAACACATAGGTTTATACAACTTTTTTGCCGGTAAATTTTATTCGGTTGAAGAATTTAACTGCTACAAAAAAAATGAAAGTCCAGACGTATATTTAAAATTTTGCAACGCTATAAATCATAAGCCGGAAAATTGTATATTTATTGACGACAGTTACTCAAATTTGGAATTTGCAAAAAAAGCCGGCATGGCAACTATGCGCCTATGCCACGGAAAAGCTAACGACAAAGGCTGCGAATACATTGATATTGCCGCTGACAACATCAATGAATGCCTGAATTATCTGGAAAAGCATTTTTGTGTGACTGAAAAATAAATATCAACGGCACAGAAGGCTTTCTTTTTCATAATTCTCCAATGTATCTAATTTATCCGACATTTCTCGCCATTCATCAAAATAAAAGTTATAAATGGCGTCTATTTTTGTTTTATATGTTTTCAGCAAAGATTTATCAGAATCTTTTGACAAACTTACCAGCGGACCTGTTTCTTTTATAATCTTAGGCACACGCTGTTCCAATTCTTTAGCATAGCGCCGCAAAAAAATATGAGCTATATCCAAATGTTGCTGTTCATGTCTTACCGTTTTGCGAAACAAACAAGTTCCTTTTTCCATAGACTTTGCCAAATAAACAGTCGGATTCAAATAACCTGTTTTAATTTCTATTTTTACCGGAATGGTACAATAGTAACCATCACCCATTTCAATGGCTCCGGAATCTGTGACGGCGTAATTGTTATACTGATTCAAAAGTGTTAAACCCATATATTTGCCGCCTGGCCGCGTTTGAAACACGCTGTGCGCGCTTTTCTCTTTAATTTGCGCCGATGACAGAGTCAAATCATAATTAAGTTTGCCGAAATTATAAGAAACAACAACTTCCGCCGGATTTTCTTCCATAAATTTTCTGCATTGTTTTTCCCAATAATAACGAGAAGCGGCATTTCCGGTATCCGGCAAAAGACTTACCGCCGACAACAAAAGAAAATATTTTAACCCCGACTTTTTCATATCCGCAGAATAACAAAAAATTATTAAACCGGCGTTAATACAAAAAAAATGTTTTTAGCCTATGTTAAAAATATAAGGAGTCGTTATGAAAAAGTTGATTGCCATATTTATTTTATGTTTTCTGACAGGTGTCGCCACCGTAAATGCCGCATATCAAAGACATCAAAAGCAACCGAATTTTTTTATGCCGGCAGGAGCTATTAAAAACACGGTCAATCAGCCAAATTTTAAACCGCGCAAAATAAAAAACAAGCAACAGCTCAATATGTTACAGAGTTCTCAGCCGGCAACAAGCGAAAAAAACACATCTTTATCCGTAAAAACGGAAAAATTGCAGGCTCAAGAACCTGTAAAAACACAAGAACAGACTGTAGTAAAAAAAGAAACCGCGCAGCTTCCGGCCGAAAACACCACCGTGCAAACCTCCGATTCGGAAAAGAAAGTTTCGGCAAAAGATTCAAAACCTTTGCCAATTGTTCAAACAACACCTCTCACAAGAGAAACAGAACCTAATGACGAATACGCCCAAAGCTTTAGGGAATACGCTGAAGATTTACAAAAAATCGCCCAAAGCGAACCTGTTTACAATAACCGCCTTAACAAAAACATTTCAGACTTTGAAAATAAAGAACATCTGATATCTGTTTCAGCTAAATAGCTTAGTTATAGCTTAGTTATCGCCGATTCGCAAAGCTTCAATAAACGCAGACTGAGGAACTTCGACTTTGCCGAATTGACGCATGCGCTGCTTACCTTTTTTCTGATTATCCAGCAACTTGCGCTTACGGGTAATATCACCGCCATAACATTTTGCGGTTACATCCTTACGCAAAGCCGAAATTGTTTCACGCGCCACAATTCGCCCGCCGATAGCCGCTTGTAAAGGAATTTTAAACAAATGCTTAGGAATTAAATCTTTTAAGCGTTCACAAATTTGCCGTCCTCTTGATTCGGCTTCTGAGCGATGACACAAAAACGACAACGCATCAACCGGTTCTTCGTTAATCAAAATCTGCACTTTTACCAAATCTGATTGAGCATAACCGACCAGTTCATAATTAAAGCTAGCATATCCGCTGGTGATTGATTTTAGACGGTCATAAAAATCAAAAACAATCTCGCTGAGAGGTATTTTATATACTACCATCGCGCGATTACCGACATATGTCAAATCTTCTTGTTCTCCGCGGCGTTCTGTGCAAAGCTTCAATACCGCACCCAAATAAGTATCAGGAACCATAATTGTTGCCTGAACCATCGGCTCTTCAATCATCTTAATTGTAGAAACGTCAGGCATATCTGCCGGATTATGCAGCATAATCTGCGAGCCGTTAGTAAGATATATTTTATAAGCCACGGAAGGAGCCGTTGTGATAATATCCAAATCAAATTCTCTGCCGATTCGCTCTTGAATAATATCCATATGCAGTAACCCTAAAAATCCGCAGCGGAACCCTAGTCCCAAAGCCGTAGAGTTTTCCGGTTGATAATTTATGCTGGCATCATTTAATTTTAATTTAGCCAACGCATCTTTCAAAGCTCCGTACTGACTGCTGTCTACAGGGAAAATAGAACAGAACACGACAGAAACAGATGGCTTAAAACCGGCAAGAGGCTCAGCGCAAGGAGTTTTATTATCTGTGATTGTATCGCCGACTTTACAATCCTCCACACTTTTTATACTGGCGGTAATAAAACCGACTTCTCCCGGATATAGGGCATCAGTATCCTTCATCTTTGGTGTAAAAATACCGATTTTATCAATTATATAATCGGTGCCGTGCGACATCATTCGGATATTTTGTTTTTTACGCAGCACCCCGTCTTTTACACGCACCAAAATAATCACACCAAGATAAGAGTCATACCAGCTGTCAATCAGCAGCGCTTTAAGCGGAGCGTTTTCATCACCAGTCGGAGCCGGAAGTTTATGCACAATTTCTTCCAGCAAGTTATCGATACCGAAACCGGTTTTACCGGAAACCTCCACCGCGTCGGAAGCGTCCAAACCAATCACATCTTCTATTTGCTGTTTTACTTTTTCCGGTTCGGCTGACGGTAAATCTATTTTATTAAGCGCTATAACAATTTCATGATTATTATCCAAAGCCAAATACACATTCGCCAAAGTCTGCGCTTCTACTCCCTGCGTGGCGTCCACCACTAAAACCGAACCTTCGCACGAAGCCAATGAGCGCGAAACTTCATAAGTAAAATCAACGTGTCCCGGAGTATCAATCAAATTCAGCTGATAATTTTTGCCGTCTTTAGCCTGATAGTTCAAACGCACAGTCTGCGCTTTAATGGTAATTCCACGTTCTTTTTCAATATCCATGGAGTCCAGAACCTGCTCCGTCATTTCACGATGCTGTAAACCGCCGCAATATTCAATCAAGCGGTCGGCAATTGTTGATTTTCCGTGGTCAATATGGGCAATAATGGCAAAATTGCGGATTAAACTTAAATCAGACATAATTTCTCCTTTTCTTGCCGTCAAGATAATTTATTTTTTTATTTTAATCAATACTAAAACATTTTCACTCCGCAAGTTTTGAATCAGTATGTTTTTGCCGGATTAAAAATTTTTCGCGGTATAAAACCTGTGTATAAGAAAGCCGCTTTCGAAGCCTGTAAATTTTTATGGTTTAAAAAGACAGATAATTCAGGTCATCAATAATAAAATAAATTATTTACAAATTCAGATTTTACAGCTAACATAGAAACGAAAGCGCAATAGTGCTTTTAGGGCGTCGAAAACCCTTTGAATCAATAAATAGCCGCTGTGCATAGCGACTCTATTTTGTTATGCCGACTTCTGTTTTTGGACGGATGTCGGTGAATAAGGCTATATGCTGAATAAGCCGAGCCGTTTTTTATTTATTGATTCACGGTTTTCGAACATCCGCCCGCTTCAAAGCGGGTTTTGTTTTTATATAACATTAAACGGAGTTTGAAGAATGTATAAAAATTGGGAAAAAGGCCGTAGCATGATAGAGATGCTGGGCGTTTTGGCTATTATCGCGGTTTTGACAGTCGGAGGCATTGCAGGATATTCCAAAGCAATGGAAAAATTTAAAATAAATAAAGTAATAGATGATTTTAACATGCTTGTTATGAATATATTGGAGCATAGAGACTCTTTTGAAAAACTCGGAAATACCAAAACAGAATATCAACTCACAGATACTATTTATGCCATGAATTTAGTTCCAGCCAGCTGGAAACAGCTTAGCTCATCATATCTTGAAGACAGTATGGGGAATTGGTTAAATATATATGTTCGTAATAATTCTTCAGGTTCATATAAAGGTATTGTTTTTGACTACAATCTTGGTGGGATGAGCGTCGATGAAGATGGTCATAATTTTTCCGAAAGTTTTAACAATAAACTCTGCTTTGAATTGTTTAATACTGTAATTGTTCCGTTGCATCATGTCTTTAAAAGAGGAAGAATTTATCCTAACGATAGCTATATATATTACGGAGACGCATATTGTGACGGACAAATCGCACCGTGCTTAAAAGACTTAACATTATCGCGTATAAAAGAAATGTGCAATTCCTGCAGTAAAACCGAACGCTGCAACATTACCGTTAACTTTTAGAAATGTTATAAAGTTTTTGACGTTTATCTGTTTTATGTCATACTTCCAATATAATGTTGGGAAGTTGTGCGATAACTTCTTTCTTGTGTTGAAAAACGTCTAGTGGTATGAACACCAGACGTTTTATTTATACCCCTCACCCGGAGCGAAGCTCCAACCTCTCCCTCAGGGGGCGAGGTAAAAAATACCGGCTGCAATTTCTAACAACCGGTACTAACTCGCAAGGACTTGGATAATGAGGCTAATACGCATTAACTTTTTTGCGCCGTGTACAATGAGGTACACAAGCATAAAATACACTAACTCAAAAATTGCAGATAGTAGTGTAGATAGCGTTAAAACCAGAAGAGAGAAAATTTTAGCGTACATAGAAGTACGTGAATTTTCTCTCTTTCGCAGTTTTGGCGCTAGATGCGCTGCTAGATGTGATTTTTATATATCAGCGATGACGGACATAGACACTATTATATCCGGTTCGGAAACCATTCCGTTAGGACCGAAACCACGTTTAATTTGGTCTACATACTCCATACCGGAAGTTACCTGTCCCCAGATGGTGTATTGCCCATCAAGCCACGGACAATCGCCGAAACAAATAAAAAATTGACTGTCGGCAGAGTCCGGATCCATAGCACGAGCCATAGAAACCGTGCCGCGAGTATGACGATTGCGGTTAAATTCAGCTTTCAGCTTTTTACCGCTGCCGCCGGTGCCATTACCGCGCGGGTCGCCGGTTTGCGCCATAAAGCCATCTATTACACGGTGAAATTTCAATCCGTTATAAAAACCGTCACGCACAAGTTCTTTTATACGAGCCACATGTTTCGGCGCATCATTCGGAAACATTTCAATCACAATATCGCCGTTTTTTGTTTTCAAAAGCAAAGCATTTTCCGCATCCTTTACATTGTAAGAATGCTTAATTTTCTTTGCTCTGGTTTCACTCATTTCCAGCTTTTTAGTATCTTTATTTTCCAGATGTTTGGTATTTGGTTTCTCAATATGTTTTGTATCAGATTTTCCTAATAAATCAGTCATTTTATGCTTCCTTTCGTTTTCTAATATCCTATTTAGGAAGTCGCATTCAATTATTCAAGACAAACTCAACTCTTTCTTGCGGAGTCAAATTTTTTGGATAAGTTTCTTCTATTTTCTGCAAAATCGGCTGCAATCCGATGCCATTGGCAATTTGCACCGAAAGCCCCGGACGCGCGTTTAATTCCAGCATCATCGGTCCGCGGTCGCGGTCTAAAACAATATCCGCGCCCAAATAGCCAAGTCCGGTCATTTCATACGCCTGCGCTCCGATTAACAAGTGTTCTTTCCACAACGGAACTTGCAGCTGCATTAAATCTGCGCCGGTATCGGGATGCAAAGCAATCGGCAGATTATGGCTGACAGCCTGCACAGCTTTGCCGGTTTTGATATCTAAACCGACACCTACCGCTCCTTGATGCAAATTTGCACGTCCGGCGGATTCTTTAGTTGCCAGTCTGGTCATTGCCAAAGCCGGATAGCCTTTATAAACAATCAGGCGTACATCAGGAATCCCTTGATAGCTGAAATTTTTGAACACATCGGTAAAATGCACCAGTTCTTCAATCAGCGCCACATCATATTGTCCGCCCAAGCTATACAAACCGCTCAAAATGTTAGAAACATGCTGATAAACTTCTTTAAAGGTCAGCACCTTACCGGATGGAGTAGTAAATATGCCGTTTTCATAATGCGCCACCACCAGCACGCCTTTACCTTCGCTGCCGTGAGCAGGCTTTATCACAAATTCGCTTTGTCCCTCAATCAGCTGCAACAAATCTTTGACTTCATACTGATGTTCCACAATGCCAATCATGTGCGGAGTGTTAATATCTATGCTGTTTGCCAGCTTTTTAGTCTGCACTTTATCATCAACCAACGGATATAGAGAGCGCTTATTGAATTTAGCTATGATATTATAGTTGCGCGCATTCATCCCCAGCACACCGGCTTGGCGCAGTTTTTTTGGTGAAACAAAGCCTTTGAAAAAATCAAACATTTCATTTCTCCTTAGCGGCCACCGGAGCGAATCTTTTCAGTTCCGTTAAACGATAACCAGTATATGTACCCAAAAGCATTACCACAAACAAAATCACCAAATTCCATTCGTTAAAGGCAAACATAATATGGCGGATATATTCATTGCTGATAACTCCGTATGTCACAACAGCAACAAAAACGCTGTTTACCACCTGACGAACTGCGTTTCTTACGCCTTCTTCTTCCCATGTGATAGATGCGCGCTCAATAATCCACGCCGTAATAATAATCGGGAAGAATACAGCCGAAGAAGCAATGCTGAAATTATATTGATAACCCAAAATTGTCAGCATCTGCATAATCAGAATCACGCAGATAACTACTGAGGAAATTCTCGGCACCAGCAGCAAATTCAAACGGGTAAGCATGGTGCGGATTAACAAACCGATTCCGATAATCAGTCCAAAACATACCAGACCCGGGATAAATCCGGTTTTAACCAATGACATAGAAATCAGCATCGGCGTAAACGTACCCATCGTCTGAATACCGATAACATTGCGCATCAGCACAATCAGCAAAATCCCCAGAGGGAATATCATCAGCCATTTCAAGGTGTTTTGCTCCAAAGACGGCAAGTTATAAATCGTAAAGTCAAACCAGCGGCTGTTTTCATATTTAGCGCGGCTGCCGGCCATTTTGAATGAAGATACCACCGATTTTATAACCGAGAACTTAACTTTTGAATCATAACCACCGGCAACGTCCAAAAGCGAATTGCCGCCGCGTTGAAAAATCACAAAACTTTTCGGCAAACCGGACTTTCCGGTGTTGATATCATAAATTTTCCATTTAGAACCCTCATACGCTTCAACCATTAAATCGGCGCCGGTCGCTCTTTTATTTTCACTAAGTTTAACACCGCGCACCACACGAGCCGGAATATTTTTTGCATTCAGCAAAAAGATGATTTTTTCCGCCATAATTTGCGGATTCTTCTGCACCGGTAAAAATGAATCTACCTCAGGTGGCAAAGGCTGCTTATTAAGCACAGAAATCAATTTCTGAGCTTTTGTTTCACCTTCTTCATCATTAGCCAAAGTCCAAATAGCTTTCACCATTTCTTCTTGCTGTTCATCATCATAGCGAACTTTTATATCAGCAGGTCTGTCGCTGATTTCTTTGCCGCTGGTATCTTCATTATCATAAATCATAATACGATAATAAACATCTTGTTTCACGGCACGAGCAGCGGATTTCATAATCACACGATGATTTTTTTCATCGGTTTTAACCTCATACCCCGGAGCCACGACATCTGCGCTCAAAATTTTATATTCTTTACTGATTCGCGGGGTAGAAAGCGAAACTTCTATCGGGTCGCCTGTAGGTTTGAATGAAACATGGGCGTCCACCGTCCAAACATCAGTACGCTCTTGCGGACGGAAACTAAACCCCCAATAAACAATTTTATAGTAAGTAGCCACAGCTGCCGCCGCAACCGAAAGCAGTAATAATATTGTCAAGATTCCGCGAACAGAGATAATTTTTTTCAGCATAATTCCAGTCCTCAAATAAAAAACGGCAGAATAAGATTCCGCCTTTTAACCTATTTCAGAGTATTTGATAATGTCACATCAACAATAGCACGGCCATACAGCACATTGCGTCCGACAAGGGTTTGATATTCAAACTTTTCACGCTCGGCAATTGTAAAATTTGCTCTGAACACATCTTTGCCCATACGCACTTCCATTTCCACCATCGGACGTTTTTCTCTTTCGCCGATTCGTTTGATTTTAGCATTTTTCAACAAAGGTTTTTCAAATGTATACTTTTCTTTTGTGGCGCGGTTTACTACTGTGAATGAAACCCAGCGTCTGCCGTCGCGCTCAAAAGGTTTTATGTCTTCGGCATCCAGCGAAGATGTTGTCGCACCGGTATCAACACGCGACATAAACGGCGATTTCATCGGCAGCAAATAAATAGGCTCAACTTCTCCAATCACATTATCAGGCATCACTTTCACCACTTGTTTTTCTTTTGCCGTATTCGGTACAATCCCCGGAGCCATTTTAACTTCGGAAGAAGTACATCCGGCCAAAGCCAACACAAACAAAATGTGTTTTAATTTTAACATATCCACCTCAAAAATAAAAAAATATTGTAGGTTTAGTAATCCTCTATTTTTTGCCTAAAGTAAAGCAAAAAAATAAAAATACCGACTAATTAACAGCCGGTATTTTCATTTATTAAGCTTTTAACTAGAAAAATACTGTCAATCGCAAAGAGCTGACGCTGCCGTAATCCGATTTTTTATTAAGTGCCGGATTAAAATAAAATTGAAAGTCCGGCGTTATTGTCGCCCATTTGGAAATTCCCCACGCCCAATAAGCTTCAACCACTTGTTCGGCTTTATGATAAGTTTTAGAGCCAACGGCTTTTTCATCTATTTTATTATAGGCATATGCCAAGCCGATTTGGTCTAGTTCATTGCGCTCCAATGGGTTATTATAAATAAAACCGGCAGCATAAGTTTGATTTGTTGTAATAACGTGTCCGCTAACTCCATTAAGACGCGCAAAAAAAGCCAATTTTTCGTTTAAACTTTGCTGAATATTGATTGACCACCCGTTTGTCGTTTGCGGTTGTTCTTTCACCGCCGGTTGGTTATAGAGCATAATAGAATACTGTCCAGCACCTAATCCTTTAATAGTCGGATTGTAGCCGATTTGCCCAAACGTGGTAAAATGCTTTTTATTCAAACGATTAACCCGAATACTCGGCGCCTCTATATTTGTGGCGTCCTGAAAACCGGCGGTAAACGACCAGTTATCCGGCGTTGCCTGCACATAGGCGCCCAATCCGCCTGAAGAATAAGTCGCGCTGCCGTTTTGTGACAAAGAAAAGTTTAGAAAATTTACTTGCTGATTACCGTCATAATCCGTGCCGTCAAACATAAACAAATTATATTGACCGGCTCCAAAAGTCAGCCAATTATATTGTTTGGGAAATTGATAGGTATAATAAAGTCCGGCAAAACTTTGTTCATGGGCATTAAAATCATTTATCGGTGTCACTAAACCGCTGCGGTTTTGAATGTCTTCAGCCGAATGTCCTCCGTAATAAATACTATTATACGCAAAATTCAAAGTCCCTATGCCGTATTCATTTTCAAACGTTGTCCATGTTATTGACGGATACAGATACGACTGCACAGCGTTGTTATGTCCGCTTGGAGAAGTCCGCTGCCCCAAAACGGAATAAGTCAAATTGTAATCAAGATTATATTCCTTGTTCAGCCAATTTTTGAAAGATAAATAATCTTCTCCCAAAGAAGACTGAGCCGCATTGACATTTCCGCTTAATAATAACAGTCCCAAAGTTCCGATAAAAATTTTTTTCATAGCATATTTCCTCTGTTTTTAATTTTTGAGAAATATATGCTTTGATTTTTCAAAAAAAAGAGGCTGAAAACCAGCCTCATAACTTTTTTTATCAATTTATTTTTTTGTCGCTTTTACATAAGCCATGTTGGCATGCTCTTCGCAATAAGTCTGCCCCATACGGACTTTTTTTCCGCAAAAGCAAAAATCTTCATCTCTTGGGTCGCCAAGAGGCCAGCGGCAAGTATGACTATCCAGCTCCATCAATTTTACATGATGACCGCCTTTATGAACTTTTTTCGGAGTTTTAACCTCCATAACCGGCACATCTTCTTCCGGCAAAATTTCTTCAGGCGTTTCTATTGTTGCTTCTTCAACAACCGCTGCAACCGGAGCCGCATCTTCTTCTTTCTTTTTTATCGGAGATGGTCTGGCTTTCAGACATAAGCGATGTACTTTTCCGACAATAGAATTTTTTGAAACTCCCAATTTTTTGGCAATTTCATTTGCGGTCAAACCTTCGAGCCACATTTGACGCAGCCCTTCAACCATTTCTTCTGTCCAAGCCATTATAAAAATCTCCTTAAATTATTCTTTTTTTGATTTTTACAAAATTATTTGATTTATGTCTAGTTAAAAATCCGCAATTTCTCACTTTTTTTTAACAAATATACATTAACTTGTATTCAAGGAGAAACTCATGAGACTGTTAGTCTTTATATATTTATTGCTTTTAACAATTCCTTGTCAGGCGCAAATCAAGGAATATAAGCATTTATACGATATAAATCCGGATGAAGAAATCCCTATGCTGTGGCGGCTGCAAAAAGAATATCGTAAATTTCACAGCGACTATGATTGGCACTATGACTACAGTTGGAACATACCTCCTGTTTTTGATAAAGAATTTGCGCAGAATATTGAACGATTCGGCAACATTGAAAAACGTATAGACAGTCCGGATGAAGAAAGTTTGCTTAGAGAACTTCGCCGGCTGCCGAAAGAATTTTATCCATATATAGGACCTGTTTTACACACACTGCCCGGATTATCCGGCAAAATTTTAGACCTTCCCGGCATCAAAGAAACAAAACACCAGTTTCCTAAACGAGTAGCCTCTAAATTGGCATCGATTCCCGATATTGAATTTTTATCTCCGGGACTATACATATATTTGATGCCGGAGCTATTCGGCGAAGGTCTGAACTCCCGTGAATTTCCGCATTCCGCTAACAAGCACCCAAATCTTCCGCCCATACGCATAAAAAGAGAAATAATAAACTCGGCCTTAAAAGCGGTGCCGACAGAAGATTTTGCCATAAACAAACCTGTTTTGCCAAAAGATATCGGCATCCGCCACTATTCTGCCGACGCAAACACCCCTCTTTCTCAAGCAGATGTCAAAGCCTTTATGGAAACTATTGACGGCTTAGCAAATTTTTCCGCCGATATTAAAACAAAAGTAAAATACATATCTCTAAACAGCATCATGAACTATTGGGATGAAAAAAACGGCGTTGATAAAAATGTCGCATTTTTAAAAACTATGGTAAACCCTTGTCAAACTTTAGCTCGCAAAATAAAATGGCTTGGCGCACGCAGCCAATTTCAATCCATAATTTCCCAACAGAATTTCGGTTTAGACGACTGGGCATACACTTGCGATAAAACCCTAAAAGCACTACGCGCCGTCAGTCAGAACAATGCAGAAATAACCTCTATGAATATATTAAAAAAAGGATATATTTATGAGCTTATCAATAAGACCGGCTACTACACTCCAGAAGAACGGCAAGCTCACAAATATTTTATTGAAGCCTCTATACAATTGTATGAAACCACACCGGAAAACAAAGAAGCCGTGCGTCCTTACGCAGACGAGCTTAATAAAAAATTTTCTATTTTTGGTGCAAATCTTTTGGGTAGTCCGCTGATTTTACCATAAACCACCTATTTTTTAGAGAATTGATTTGTTTTAACCGATAGGGTAAGTTTATTCTAAACAAAAAATTGAGAACGTTTTGACTGCGAGTTTGAGATTGCTTTAAGAGGAAGATAGTTTGCTCTGACTGTGAGATTGTTTTTACCAATAGAAAAAATAAATTAATCCCAAATATCATATATACAATTCCGAGTCCACGGAATCAAAAAAAGTTATAGTTGACCGTCTAATTAATCTCTGATATAATGCTTAAAACTTTCATACGCTGGAAAAAATGGTTATAGTTGACCGTCTAATTAATCTCTGATATAATCCGTGGCATTTATTTATAATACTTGTTTTTGTTATAGTTGACCGTCTAATTAATCTCTGATATAATAATATTTGCTTTGCTCCTCTGGCAATAAAAGTTATAGTTGACCGTCTAATTAATCTCTGATATAATATGAGACAAAACAGGCAAACCAAATTCTTCGTTATAGTTGACCGTCTAATTAATCTCTGATATAATCCGGTCAAGATTATGAATTTTATCCAACAAGTTATAGTTGACCGTCTAATTAATCTCTGATATAATTGGACACGTATTTGCTATGTGCGTTGCTGGGTTATAGTTGACCGTCTAATTAATCTCTGATATAATATCTAAGCAAATAACGCCTTGAAATCAAACGATTTTAAGGAGTTATTACAAAATAAAAATACTAAAAAATACATACTAAAACAGCATTAACTGTCCATTTTCTTCGCGAATCGCCTCTTCATTTTCCTCATAATTTTTACCCAAATAGTTTTCGGTCATCAAATATTGCTTGTCCGTAACATACAAAAACGACACCGAAGAATTATCAGGAATATATTTTGCCAAGCTTTTAGTTATGGTTTGACCGACTCCTAAACTCTTAACCGGTTTAATATAAACCGAAAATTGTTTCATCATAAAACCATTATCCAAAAGCAAATTGCGAAAACGGGTGGCCTTGCGGGTTTCTTTTTTGGTGCGAACCGGAATGTCAAACATACAAATTATCCACATCATAGACCACCCTGTTAAAGTTTCACGCCGCTGTCTTCGTGCCATTCCACAACACCTTATGCTTTTTCTTTACTTTACCAAACGGTGTAAGTTCTATTTTTCGTGTTTTATGATTTATAAAATAACTTAAGCCCCTATCTTCTAAACTATGAACAAACATATATTTTAAACTTTTATCTTTTGGTGATGTCATACGAGCGTCAGTCATATAATCTATAGTTACTCTACCATCACTAAACTTTTTCACTTTAGCTAAACAACGCGGTTTATCCGTATAAGAAGCCCATTCAACCGGAGTATCCAGCTCCAGCATATCACGTTGCTGAACCGACCAAATAAGTTTTCCACCGTCTTTTTTCCATTGCGGGATAAAATCAGCTTGATTAACATCAAAGCGTTTAATAACTTCCCAGCCGACTTTACCGTCTTTCTCATAGAAATCCACACAATGGTTGTTTCCGCTTTTATAAACTAAGTTATGTTTCTTAACAAAAACAAATGAAGATACGTTTTCATAACATTTAATTTTATCGCCTTTCCATAATTTTTTATCCAGTAAAATATGAAAAGTTTTAGCCGCAATCAGACCATCAGTAATTCTACGCTCCTTTTTGCCATCTGCGACATCTTTTTCATTTTCTTCTTGCAAAATTTGTGTGGCAATATCCCAATATTGTTTAAAATCTTCGACCAATTTTGCCTGTTTGACTCTATCTTCCGCAATTTTTTCATTCCAACTGTCTTTAACACTGGCAGGAATAAAAATTTTATCCAAATCCTTAGGAGATTTGACCACTTGCAAAATTTTGCGAGAATAAACCGTAATCAAATTGTTCGGATTATCCGGATTCTTACATAATTTTACTTTACCGGTTTCCTCATGAAACTGCCCCAACTTGTTATGGTCCGGCTTGTAAGAAATTTTAACTTCTCGCAATACCTCTAACACTCTGCGACGAAAATCAGCAACCGATGCTACACTTGTCATCGGCAAAGGAGTCGGCATATGTCTTAATTTTTCCTCATTAGACAACCTCTTTACCAAAGCGCGCGTTGTACAAGCCACTGTTATCGCGTCCATAGCATGATGACGATGGTCAATACGAGGTTTATCCGACCATTCCGGATTTCTTTCATATCTCCAGCCGTCTTCATTTTTTCTTTCATAGCTGATTTCTCCGGTCTTTTTATTAAACCAATATAAGAATCTCGGTATTTTTATCCCCATCAAATCATATTCCAAGCCCAGCAAATTCCAACGCCTGCGCAGTTCAGAAGTTTGACTGCCTTTAACTGCTAAAATACGATTTTGCGATACTTCGTTGGCGTCAGCACAATCCACAATCGCCCGCAAATAACGTGCTGTCAGTTTAGAAACATAGCGAGTATCGGTCATATGGCGGGTTGTTTCCTCCTTATCGCCCTCATCTTCATATTGCTCACGGGCATCAGCCTCAAATCTCCACGCTTTGCCAGGAGTGTTTGCACGGGCATTTTTCAAAATTTCACGCAGAACTTCCGGCGATTTTGTTTTTACAAAATAATCATAGGCAAAATCATCTTTTTTAGCCTCATTATCGGAACGGCTAACCAAACATAAATTATTATAAGTATCAGTTCCGCCGCGGGCTTGCGGAATAATATGTTCAATTTCAAACCCTGTAAAATTCCGAGAAATCCCCTGCGTAGGATTATAAGCATCTTTCCAGCCTTGCTCTTTGGCTAATTTATATTTCAAAATATTTTGCCCTGTCACATAAATATGATGCTCCTGCAGATATTTTTTAGCTTCTTCATTAAGCTTTTCGTTGGCTTTCTGAGCTGTTTCAAATTGCTTTTGCTTATCTGTAGACATTCCGACATCACGCCCCAGCTCAACATGAATATCGTATGGTCTGCCGTATATTCTGACAATTTCATTAACCACCAAGCGAATTTGGTTCAATATCATGTGTACTGCCGGATTCGCCATTTTGCCCCATTTTATTTCTTCCAGTTTCAAACTCTTGTTATTTTTGATAACTAACGGCGGTAAAGGTTGGGTATCGGTTTGTAAAATTTCGCCGTAATACGGCAATTCAAAACATTTTCCTTGATTTTGCCGAGCTATTTCTTCTTCTGCCATAAAACGAGGGTCTTCTTTTGCCAATTTATCGGTAATTTCGCGATGTGAAACCACATTTTCTTTTAGCTTTTCCAAAATAATTTTAGTTGCAGATACACCAAGCATGCCCCTGCCCTTTGGCAGTTTTATCAATAAATCGCTGATATTCTTTTCATCATCTATTTTCAAAATTACTTTAAGCTGGGCAATCAATTCATCTTCATTATAAAGCCTGCCGTTTTTATCATTCGGATTTACCGGATTCGCTAAAAATTCTATAAATTCAGCAAATTCAGCTTCTGACAGATTTTTAATATATTCAATTTCAGCAAACTCAGGACGAGAATATAAATAAGCTTTAATCGGCTTATCTTTATCGCCGTCAATAGAAATTTTTTGCTGTGCCGATAATTTAAGCAGCTTTTTAATAGACTTACTTCCGGCATTTTCGCCTTGCAGTAGCAATTCATTTATAATTTTATCACGTTCTTCCAAAGTCAACGGGCGTTTATTAGTATCCGACAAAATGCGGATATTATTAACTTCTTCATAAATGCGGCGCAGTTCAGAAAGCGGATGCGCTTTCAGCAAGCGGTCCTCATTCCTAAAATAAATACATTTACCGGTTGCATACGGAGCCGCCGGACGTTCATAAAACAAAATATCATATATTTCCTGCTTTAATCCTGCTTTTTGCATTTGCGGAAAATACTCGGCCTGCTTATCCCAAATTTGCCTAAATTCGTCCTTTACCAAATAACGAGGCAGCGCATAGTCCACCATACCGGATTTTTGACGCACGGTACGCAGTTTTACTTTTGGGTGTTCGCCGTTTTCATCTTTTTCATAACTTTCCAAAATCCGCTTCCAAAAGAATTCTCCGATGGTGCGGGAGTTTGTTTCTTTCAAATGACTGGCCAGCAATTCATAGGCTGTTTGTTTCTTTTTAGATTTTTCGCCGGCATCTAAAACTTCTTCTTCCATTTCTTGCGCAGCCGAAACAAAACCGGCGCCGCGGTGCTTAGCTATATGCAGAATTGCTCTGCCGACAAAATTTTGGTTTTCCAATTTTTCATTCAAAGCATCAAAACGAATCTTATAAGGAGATTTTGATTTAAGATTATCTGTCCCCTCCGGATTCGGAGAAACCCAGAGCTGATTTTCATATAATTTCTGTGCCAAAAGTTCCAAGCGCTTTTTAGTACGAATCAAATTTTTCCGTGCCGAACGCTTTGCCCGCCTATCTTCTGCCCCATCCGAAACTTCAAAAATACGCACTCCGGCATCAACAATATCTTGCACATTATTTTGCTCATCCAACGCCAAAACCGCGCTGCCGATAGAACTTACACCTAAATCCAAACCTAAACGATATTTCATTTTGTCACCTATAAATAATTTATAATGCTAAAGATTATATTATTTTTCTTGACAAAACAATAGAATTATTCTTATAATAAACTTGTTATGTGTAAGGCGTAATTTTTTTCAGAGATTAATTAGACGGTCAACACATATATAATAAGGCTGAAAATGCCGTAAGATGAGGGGGCGATGCGTTGCCCCCATTACTTATAGTAAGATATCAGGATACTTTAACAAAACTTTCTTCTGTTCAAAACTTGTAACCAACGTCCCGACAAAATCATAAACAGCATCATTTAATGACACACAGCCTTTAGATGTCTGCATCGGGAAAGTAATTATTTTAGTCAAATTGCGCTTAATTTCCGGTGTTAATTCAATGCTAGTAATATCCACAATTTTATTAAGTTCATCAAAAACAATTTTGTCCGCCACCGCTCTAAAAGGTTCTATTAAATCATCAACCAAAGGCAAAGGATTAGTTTTTGTGCAATGTTTAAGCCCTAAATACGGTAGTAATCCAACACCGGCAATTGCTCTGGCAACAATAGCCCTTAAAACTATATAAGTATAATTAAGTAAAATATTAACATCATTATTAAGTCTATCACGTACAAAATGTTTTCCAAATAACGATTTAAAATATATCGATGCTGCAACTCCTTCATTGTTTTGAGCATCATTACTCAATGTTGCCCTAGCAAGCTGTTTTAATCTTTCAATATTTTTATGCTCAGGAAAAAAGTATTCCAAAATCAACGCTTGATTAAAAATTTTATGCTGAACTATACTTTTCCACAAACTTTTTTGCAAAGGTTTTGAACATTCAATTTGTTGCCTAACTCGAGGAGCAACTAACCAATGTCCAGCATAAGGCATTGTAATAGATGACGGCAAATAATTTTTACCACAAAAAATAACATTACCACCTTGTTCACAAATTGCATTCACAATATTTTTTGAAACAACAATACTGTTTGCTGACAAAACCAAGGAGATTACATTATCCAAAGGTATTTCTTGTTTTATTTGTTTTTCTTTATGCTCAATTACTACAAAACCACGATGAACTGAAAGCGTAAAGCCATCATTCATAATTTCAACAATCTGCCTATCCATAATTATTCCTTCCTATAGTTGTCTACATATAAAATATATTATAAGTTATAAAAATATTATTAAACAATTTACAAGTTAAATTAAAATATTTTGACTAAAATTAGTTATATTTTTCCGCTTTACCTTTTTTCAGAAAATATTTATATTATAAAAAATACAGTTTCATTGGGAGAAAAAATTATGAACGAAATTATTTACTACCACTTTAAAAAGAATTATACTTGGCTAATCTTAAACATTTTAGCGCTTGCCGCACTTTGTTCCTGCCTTTTTTGCAGTCTATCCTATGCCTTTTGGTGGGAATTTCAGATTCTGTTCGGCTTACTGATTTTTTCTCTGCTGCTTTGGATTTATAAATACGCCCTAAAACAGACTATGGCCATAATTACCGACGACACAATTAAAATAGACCACACAAATCCGATTGCCTGGAATGATATTGAAATAGCCGAAGAACGAATAGTAAACTGCTGTGGAAAAAAACGCCGCGTTATTGTGTTAATTCCTAAAAAAGATATTGATTACAAATATAACTTTCTGCAAAAACACAATGGAGAATTTACACCTTTCTGTCTGCCTCTTTATGGAATTTTAACTCCTGAAGATGAAGAAAAGATATTCCGTCTTGTTGCCCATAAAGTCGGATTAAAGGCTCTTTAATCCATGCGTAAAGATTTTTATATTTTTCGCCACGGCGAAACCGAATTTAATCTTCAGCACCGCCAGCAAGGCTCCGGAACTGACTTGGAACTCACACCTAAAGGAAAAGCTCAGGCTCTGATTTTGGCAACAAAATTAAAACCTTACAAACCGGATGTCATATTCAGCAGTCCGTTGAAACGGGCTGTGCAGACAGCTGAGATTGTTTCTGAAATTTCTGCCTGTCCGCTCATAATAAAAAATGATTTGCGAGAATGTTTTTATGGCGTTGCCGAAGGCGCTCTGCAATCAGAACTTTCTGAAAAATATCCCAAAATATACGGCAATTGGAACAATCCGGCAATTTGGGATATTGCATATCCTGACGGAGAAAGTAAAAAAGCTGCTTTGGAACGTGTTTGGACACAATTGGAAGAACTGGCGCAATCGACATATACTATTATGGGGATAGCTGTTCACGGCGGAACAATGGGCAGTCTCTTAAATTATCTGCAATATGACTTTGCTAAAATAGAAAATTGCGCGGCATTTCATCTAATCTATGATAAAAAATGGTATATTGATGGAGATTTATTTTAGTTTTTATAGCGTTTGATATCGTTTTTATTAGCTTTTTATCTAAAAAAATGCTATAATAAGCTTATATTATTATAAAGGAGGCTAAAATGACTAAACCTGTTGTTGTAGGTATCGGCGAACTTTTATGGGATATGCTGCCTGAAGGCAAACGAGCCGGCGGCGCGCCGATTAACTTTGTCTATAATGCCACGCGTCTTGGCGCCGAAGGATATGCCATAAGCGCAATCGGCAAAGACGACTTAGGCGATGAAATAATCAAAGAGCTGGAAAAGAACCACATTCATCATGTTTTGGAACGCAACGAACATCCGACAAGCATTGTGGAAATTGTCCTCAGCAATGGCATTCCGTCATACACAATCGTTGAAAATGTTGCCTGGGATTATCTGAATGCCACCGCTCAAGAAATAGCCATAGTTAAAAAAGCCGACGCTGTCTGTTTTGGCACATTAGCCCTGCGCTCTCCGCAAACCCGTCAAGCCGTTTTTACTCTTTTGAAAAACACAAAACCTGAGGCGTTTAAGCTTTTTGATGTCAATCTGCGCGGCAATTATTTTTCAAAAAAGCTTATAGATGAACTTCTTATTGAAGCCAACGTATTTAAAATAAACGATGAAGAAATGGTCAAAGTGCAAAAATTATTTGGCTTAAATTTGTCAGATGAAGATGTTTGTCATTGGTTTATAAAAAAATACGACCTGCGTTATTTGATTTTTACTGCCGGAGAAAAATACAGCATTGTTTATTCAGCTGACGGTGAAAAATCATATTTAGAAACACCAAAAGTCAAAGTAGCCGACACAGTCGGAGCGGGAGATTCCTTTTCTGCCGGTTTTATTATGGGACTTTTAAACGGAAAATCATTGCGTGACGCCCATCAGCAAGCCGTTGCAACCGCCGCTTTTGTATGCACCCAAAAGGGTGCTTGGCCCGAATACATATAATCAAAAAAAGGAGAAAAAACATGCTTAAAACGGATATACTGAAAAAACTTACACCTATCATGTTTGCTTTTTTTGCCATGGGTGCCGTAGACTTCGTGGGAATTGCCACAAATTATGTTAAAGTAGATTTTGCTCTTTCCGACACTATGGCAAATCTTTTTACTTCTATGACTTTTTTCTGGTTTTTAATTTTTTCGGTGCCAACCGGTTTACTGATGAACAAAATTGGACGCCGCCAAACCGTGCTGCTCAGTTTGGCTGTTTCAATGCTTGGTTTGCTTTTACCTTTATTTGACTATAATTTAGTTATTATAATGCTTTCTTTCTCACTTCTCGGCATTGGCAACACAATCATGCAGGTTTCGCTTAATCCGCTGATTTCCAACATCGTGGCAAAAGATAAAATATCCAGCGCGTTGACCTTCGGACAATTTGTAAAAGCCACGGCATCTTTTGTTGCACCTATATTAGCCGGCTGGGGAGCAATTCATTTTGGTAAATGGCAAATTCTTTTTCCGTTTTTTTTAGTTGAGACAGCTTTGGCATTTATTTTATTATCGCGAGAAAAAATAGAAGAAACGGAAATCGGAAAAACCTCTGGTTTCAGAGAATGTGTCAAATTATTAGGCAGCGGCACAATCTTTTTATGTTTTATGGCAGTTATGTGCCATGTCGGACTGGATGTCGGCACCAACGTAACAACACCTAAACTGCTTATACAAAAACTTGGATGGACATTGGAACAAGCCGGTTATGCAACCAGTATATATTTTTTCTTCCGTACTATTGGCAGTTTCAGCGGTGCCTATATTTTAGCAAAATATTCAAATCGCAAATATTTTTTAGGCAGCGTCTTGCTTATGCTGATTGCGCTTATTGGTATTTTTGCGTTTAACAGTAAAGAGCTTTTATATATTTGCATAGCCTGCATTGGTTACGGCAATGCCAATATTTTTCCGGTTGTTTTTTCACAAGCCTTAAAGAGCATGCCTCACCACGGCAACGAAGTTTCCGGTTTAATGATTATGGGAATTTTCGGCGGAACCATATTTCCATTACTGATGGGAATTGCCTCGGATTTTGCCGGCAATCAACACGGAGCCGTTGTAATCATGATTTTATGCGCATTCTATTTATTACTTATGAGCCGAAAAATCAGAGATTGAGTTTTTATAAATAGCTATTGTAATACCGCTGAAAATATGTTTTAATCATATAAAAACATAAAGGAGTTTACACCATGCGCAAAATGATTGATATAGATTTCGGTTCTTCTCGCTATAACGAATTGGTTGAATTGCGTTATAAAATATTATTAGAACCGCTCGGCCTGAAATTTTTGGATTCATTTCGCGCCAAAGAGGCCAACTATTTACACATTGGCTGTATAGAGCAATTAGATGACAAACTTGTCGGCGGTTTGATTTTAGCTCCCTTAGACAATGAAAAAATACGTTTAATGCAAGTTGCCGTAGACACAGTTTACCGTGGAGAAGGAGTTGGACGTGAACTTGTTAAATATGCCGAAAAGCGAGCTAAAGAAGCCGGCTATAGTCAAATAATTATGCACGCCATGCTTTCTGTCGTTGGTTTTTATGAAAAACTCGGTTATCACTCCGAAGGAGACATTTTTGATGAACAAGGCATAACTTTTCTAAAAATGGTCAAGGACTTGTAACATGGCTGCTAAAAAGACTCTGATTGCCGATTATTTAAAGCATCGTTTTTTTGAAAGATATGATGTAAAAGGGCATGATTTGTCTGCCATAGCCTTGCGTAAACTAAAAAATAATCTGTCTAAAGAAGAATTTGAACCCTATCAGCAGCTGGATTCGGCAACTAACAAAATCATAGACCTTATTTCTGAAGATGAAGAGCGAGACGGCACTTCGGCTGATGAAAAAATTATAAACGACTACGAAAAAATGGCCGATAATAAAAACCTGCCGCGCGCTGTCCGCATAAAAATGTATGATTTGGTTTTGACCGGTCATGAAAAATACATTGAAGGCAATACGCTTTATCTAAATATTATGGATAAAAAAATTTCCCTGCTGAACAAAAATCATATTTCTGACCTGAAACACGCCGCCATGCTGGTTAAACAGCATTCTTTCGGTGTGTTATACAGCTTAAAGCATAAGCTTTTGTCAGCAGTAAGGCATAAACTTTCTGACAATGATTATCCCAATATGCAAGAAGGTTTAGAGCTGAAAAAACAATCAACTCAAAATAAAAAACAACAACGTATTGCTTCTGCACGCCAAAAAATTGCCGCTATTGAGAAAGCGCTGAAAAAGAACATCTCTCCCGATGAAAGAGCCGAACTTTTGTTGCAAAAAGCAGAAACTCTGAGCAATTGCGGATTCGGCAGATTAAAAACCTGTCGGGAAAAAGCCGATATATATAATGAATTGCAATATCTTTCAGCCGCAAACAGAGATTTTGAAGCTGCCGATTTTTATGCCCGTGAAGAAGCGCATCAAGAAAATGTTGCCAATAACATATTCAAGCATTTACACATCAGCAAAAAAGGACGGGATATTTAATTATCCAAATACATCGGACTCTGCTTATAGTTTTTAATCAAATATTTCAGCCATACGCCGATAATCGCCGCACACGGCACAGCAATTATCATTCCCAGCAACCCCAGCAGCACGCCGCCGGCAAGCAAAGCGAACATCACCCAAACCGGATGCAGGCCTATATTTTCTCCAACCAATTTCGGAGTTAAGAAGTTTCCTTCAAAAAACTGCCCTATGGCAAAAACAGCCAAAACAGCAACAATTTTAGGCATTGTTCCGTATTGTGTGATAACCAGAGCCATTGCCATTAAAAATCCAGATATACTGCCGACATATGGAATAAAAGAGATAATACCGGCCAAAAAACCGACAACGACACCCATTTCCAAGCCAACCAACCACAAACCGAATGAATAATAGCTGCCCAAACACAAGCAAACCAAAGCCTGACCTCTTAAATAGCCGGAAATTATACGGTTTACTTCCTGCATTCCGTCTAAAACAGTTTGTTTATGTTTCTGCGGTATCAATCCTTGTATTCTATCCGTAAATTGATGCCAATCGCGCAGCATATAAAATGCAACCACCGGAGAAATAAGCAATAACGATAAAACATTTATAAAAGCAAAACCATTACTGACAACACTTTGTAAAACTTTACCGGCAATTTTCAAATAATTAGCCATATTTTCCTGCACCACATTTTCCATGTTGCCATAATCCAAACCGAAACGTTCTTTAATTTCTCCCAAAACAGGCAGCAATCTTTGCGCAAACACACGCGCATAATCCGGAAGTTTCGCCGCATATTCCGCAGCCTGTGAAAATATCGCGCTGCAAAGCAAAACCAGCAACGGCAGCAAAATTAAGAGTGAAATTCCCATAACAATAGTAGTTGCAACCGTGCGTGAAGTGCTGCTGTTTTTAGAAACTTTACTTACCATCGGGTCTAAAAAATATGCCAGAACAATTCCGACCACAAACGGCAGCAATACTGAGCGCAACGCATACAAAAATACGCCGCAAACCAAAAACACGCAAAAAAACAACACATAGCGCTGATTATCGATATTTTTCTTAGTCATATTTTTTCTACCTTAAAACATAAAAACTATCATTTATTTCATAGCTCAACCCCAATTCTCTAAAAGAGTTCAGCAAATCATCCGACATTCCGTTATAATTTATTGTAAAGCTGACTTTGCCGCCGCCGATACTTTTTGTATCTATGCTATCAACCTGAGGCAACGCTGTAATAGCGGCGCTTTTAGTCAGCCAATCTTTCATATTTTCATATTCATAAACGGCATTCATTGTTCCCTTTGCGGCGGTTCCGCCATTGTTTTCGGTTTCTCGTTCCATGTTAGAAATAAACATCACACTTTTTTCAATTGCATTATCAAACAAATTTCCGTTACCTTCATCATAAACCGAAAAACTATTTTCATTTTTTGTTTTTTCATTTTTTACGGTTACTTTCAAATCGCCGTTTTCCAACGATTCGGCATATATAACATATACTCTGTCCGAACCAAAGCGTCCGGAAATTTCATTGTATAACGAGGCATTCATATATAGTGCGTTTTCCGCATTTAAATCAGCAATATCCTCAAAACGGGCATCAGCAGTTTGCAATTCCATTGTGCCAAACTTTATAAGTCCCTTACTGCGCCAATTTATTCTCCAAACATTGCTTTTTTCCCACAATTGCGGAACAGTATGAGGTTTTTCTTTATATACCGGAATAACCAAAAGATTTGTTGTTTCCGTCTCAATCATATTATTTTCAGCCAAATAATCTTTTAAGAGCGGTTCGTTTATTTGGACAGTTAAAACGGCCTTATATTTTGTACCTCCGGCTTTTTCATCAGCAACGCTGACAGATTGTATAAAATGCAAAATTTCATCATCGCTCAAATTTTTCAAGAGTTCGGTATTTTCGGCTGAAGTCAATCGTCCGGCGACTTCCAAAAATCCCTGCCGTTGGGCTTCTGTCATTGCTTTATCCTTAGCTTTTACAGAATTTTCAGCTTCCGCGTCAACCGGAATCTGCGCTTCAAAGCTGACCTTAGCAAAAACCGGAAATGTCAAAAACATTGTCATTAGCCAAACAACTATTTTTTTCATAAAAAATCTCCTTGAGTCTTTTTTCTTAAAATAGTATATCTTAAACAAAAATGCAAAACTTTTATCAAACATTTTAATCTAATTTTAAAAGATAAGCAGTTAAGTAAATATAATAATTTTAATATATATAAGGACGTTTGCAATGATAAAAAGCACATACATCAAAAGCCTGCTGGAACGGGCAAAAAAAGATTTGAAAACTATTGTACTTCCGGAAGGCGAAGATGAGCGTGTTTTAACCGCCGCCCACATGATTACCGCCGAAAAAGCGGCTAAGGTGATTATTTTGGGTGATGTGGAAAAAATTAAAGAGTTTTATGCCGAAAAAAATTGGGATTTGACTGATATTGAATTAGTCAAACCGGAAGAAGATTCTCGTCTTTCTGAATATACAGAATTGCTTTATAATCTGCGCAAAGAAAAAGGACTGAGCTATGAAGACGCCGCCAAACTTGCTTTGAACTATAACTATTTTGGAACATTGATGATAAAATCCGGCCATGCCGACGGTATGGTTTCGGGCGCCAATCACTCTACTGCCGACACAGTTCGTCCGGCTTTGCAGATTATTAAGTCAGCCAAAAAAGGCAGCAGCGTTTCTTCTTTTTTTATCATACTTTCCAATGACAAACCTTATGTTTTGTCTGACTGCGGCATTATCATTGAACCTACTGACAAAGAATTAGCAGATATTGCCTTGAATGCCGCCGAAACCGCTGTTCACTTTGGCATAGAACCATCTATCGCCATGCTTTCATATTCTACCAAAGGCTCAGGCAAAGGAGATAGTGTGGACAAAGTCGTTCGCGCCACAAAAATGGTGCAAGAAGCAATACTTACCGATGAATATAAAAATTTGGGCATAGAAGTTGACGGCGAACTGCAAGCCGATGCCGCTCTGGATTCGGTTGTTGCCGCCAAAAAAGCTCCAAACAGCCATGTTGCCGGTCATGCCCGCGTTTTGATTTTTCCTAACTTGGAAGCCGGAAATATCGGCTACAAACTATTGCAACGTTTGGGCGGATGCGAAGCATACGGACCAATTTTACAAGGATTAAATGCTCCGGTTAATGATTTGTCTCGCGGCTGCTTTGCCGAAGATGTTGTCGGTGCAATCGCCATTACCTGTATTCAAGCTCAAAAATAAAGGATTAAGCTATGGAAAAAATTTTAGTTATAAACTGTGGTTCATCTTCTCTTAAATTTCAGCTCTATAACGTTGATAACGGAAATTATAATGTTGTTTCCAAAGGTATTGCCGAACGCATTGGACAAGCTAACTCAATTTTAAAATATCAGCATACAGGTTCTGATAAAAAAGAAGAATTGATTAACATGCCGACTCACGCCGAGGCGATTAAAGACGTTTTGAAATGCTTGCTAAACGGCGCTTTGCAAAATTTGGAAGAACTCAGCGCTGTTGGTCACCGCATTGTGCAGGGCGGCGATATATTCAAAGGTTCTGTTTTAATTACTGATGAAGTTATAGAACAAATCGCCGGCTTATCGGATTTGGCGCCATTGCACAACCCGGCTCACGTTTTGGGTATCAAAGCTGTTAAGGCCGCTTTGCCAAACATTCCGCAAGTGGCTGTGTTCGACACCTCGTTTCATCAGACTATGCCGCCTGAAGCCTATCGCTATGCTTTGCCTGAAGACCAATATGTGCGCAACAAAATCCGCCGCTATGGTTTTCACGGAACTTCACATAAATACGTTTCGGAGCGCTGCGCCGAATTGATTGGCAAAAAAGGCAAAATAATCACCTGCCACATGGGCAACGGCGCCTCAATATCCGCCATTGACAACGGAGTTTGCGTTGATACATCTATGGGTTTTACTCCGCTGGCCGGTACGATTATGGGTACTCGCTGCGGCGATATTGACCCCTATATTCCGCTTTATATTGAAAAGAAAGACGGTTTAAGCGCTCATGAAGTCAATGAAATGATGAACAAGCAAAGCGGCATGCTGGCTTTGTGCGGATATTCCGACAACCGCGATATTGAAGCCGGATATTTAAGCGGCAACGAAAAATGTATTCTTGCCACGAAAACATACGTTCATGCTTTGCTGAAATATATCGGTGCTTATATTGCCGTTTTGGGCGGAGTAGACGCCATTGTGTTTACGGCCGGCGTTGGCGAACACGGTGTTATTATTCGTCAGTTGGTTATGGAACATCTTTCTTATTTAGGTATCAAACCTGATTATGAAAACAACAAACTGCACGCAACAGAAGTTATGATTTCCACTCCGGATTCAAAGGTTAAAGTTTTTGTTATTCCGACAGATGAGGAACTGGTCATCGCGCAAGATACTATGAAATTGGCTTTGCATAAATAATTTTTTATTAAAACAAAAAGGAGGAGAATAATCGTTCTGCTCCTTTTTAATAAAAAAATATAAAAAAGTTCTTGATTTGAACCACTCTATGAGGATTAAATATTAACAACAAGGAGTATAAACGAATGAATAAAAAAATTTTAATCATTTCCGGAAGTCCGCGGATAAACGGCAACTCCGACATCTTATGCGAAGAGTTCAAACGCGGCGCTTTAGAAGCCGGTAATATAGTAGAAAAAATTCGTTTAAGCGATAAAAAGATAAACTTCTGTTTAGGCTGCGGAGTCTGCAATGCCACCGGTAAATGCATACAAAAAGATGACATGGCGGAACTTTTGCAAAAAATACTTGCTGCAGATGTGATTGTTTTGGCATCTCCTGTGTATTTTTATGGAATGAACGGACAAATGAAAACCTTTATAGACCGCACGGTTCCGCAATACACAAAAATTTCAGGCAAAGATTTTTACTTTATTATCAGCGCCGCGGATACTGTACAAAAACACATGGACAAAGTTATTGAAGGTTTCCGTGGATTTACAGCCGATTGTTTGGAAAATGCCACCGAAAAAGGCATTGTTTACGGCTTAGGGTCATGGCTGAAAGGCGAAGTGAAACACAATAAAGAAGCAATGCAACAGGCTTATGAGTTTGGTAAAAACGCCTGATTTAAATTACACAAAGAAAAAACCGACCTCAAATTAAGGTCGGTTTTTCTTTACTAATTATTCTTCAAACAATAGATTTATATTACAACTTTCATCTATACAATCGCACCCTTTTGCGGCTAAGGCAGGTGGTAAAGGCAATGTGTTAACATTTAACGGACGACAAGCTACTACTCCATGCGCATTATCATCTTCCATATCCATTCTATAACTACAGTCTATAATACTACCATAATTTCCTATTTCAAGTCCGACAAAACCTGATGAATCCCCACCCCAATCATTTGTAGCTAAAGTTATACAAGCTTCTCTGGACAATCCGAATAACCCTATATATATACCCTTATTATCATAACCACCAGTAAATCCTAACTCTCCACCTAATGCGTGAACAAATCTATGGTTTACACCCGTATCTGTTTCTTTCGGAAAAATATAATCTCTAACAAAAGCATAAATATCGTCCTCTGCATCATAATCCAAATCAGGAACTCTTTGCTCATTAGCGTAAAGTATTCTTATATTAGAAACAATTGTCAAAACTTCATCTATAGTTTTATTTACCTTAAATTTTTCCATCGCTTTGGAATATCCGGCGATGCCGCCCACACTTAGCACTCCAATTATCGCCAGCACGCCCAGCATTTCTATCATTGACCGCCCGACAGAGCAAGCGTCATTGCGAGGAGTGTAACGACGAAGCAATCCAAACCCCTCGCCCCTGCTCTTTCCTTTGAAAAATTCTCTACTCTTAAACATCTTATTCCTCCTTAATTGTGTAAAAAAAACGACCGTTATTTTTACACAACGAAACAGACAGCAATAAAATGTTGTAAAAACGCCAAAAAATATCGCAAATATAAAAAGTTATTGCAAATTCCGGTAGCCTTTGCTAGACTACAAAAAACAGTTTAAAAACTGTCCATTTTAAACGGTCGTTTTTTTTACACACTTTTAACCTAAAAAACGCGTTGATTTTTGCGGTTGACTTATGGCGTGAGGCTGTTATAGAATTAGAGTGTAAACAACATAATTTTAGAGGAAAGAAAGATGAAAAATAAGCTATTCAAAGGTCTCTCTCTCTCTCTCTGCA
>CAKQDU010000003.1 GCA_934229625.1 uncultured Alphaproteobacteria bacterium
TTAGGCGTTTGGGCTGGTACCTTTAGCCTTATAGGCGCATATGAAGAACCACCGGCTATGCCGGTGGGTTACTTTTTAGTCCATTTTATCAGCGCATTGCTTGATTTTGGCGCTGCTTTTGCAGACCGACTTTTTCGGCATCAGATTTTCCGGCAAAAGTTTTTTCTTTAGTTGCCAACTTATCTTCTACCTGCTTGTTTTGTCGGCGAATTTGTGCTTTTTCGGCTTTTTCGGCATTTTGCGGAACAGCCTGCACAGCGGTTTTATCCGGTACGCCGACTAACTTTTTAACTGCTTCTTTTTTCTGGGTTTCTTTTTCTTGAATACGCTCGCGTGCCTGTTCAATAAAATTATTACGTTGGGTTAAATTGTCAAATTCGCGTTCATTGATTTTTCCAATATTTTGTTTTTGTTGCCAATAGTTGTTATTTGCCTGCGAATATTCACGCTCAGCTTGATTTGCAGCCATAGTTGCTTCAGCAAACGCTGATGATGTTAGAATTTTACCGCTGTATCGTTCTCCGATTTTTGGCATTTCTTTATCTAGCAATTTATTGAAGTCTGCAATTTTTGCCGCCAATTTTTCACGGCGTTCTTTTTCTTCTTTGCGGCCGAACAACAAAGGTAATGAGCCGTGTTCAGGTTCTTGAACAACAGATTTTTTACCTTGCAGCCTATCGGACATAATTTGTTCTATTGTTTCGGCGGATAAAACTGTTTCTTCTGCAGCTGAACCGCCTTTTTTTAGGCAATCTTGAATCTGGGCAAAAGCATATTGTATATCTCTTAGGGCTTGTACGGTTTCCTGTTTTCTTATATATATTTTAGATAAAGTATCTACTTTGCTCTTAGTCTTATTTTCTTCTTCTCTATATTTTGCCAAGCTTTCGATTTTAGGTTCAATCTTTTTTTGTTCGGCCTCTAAATTCTCCAAAATTTTTTTGTTTTCTTTAGTTGTACGGTTGCGTTCGCCCAGTGAAGCAATGCGAAAATTATAAGCATCGGCAACATTTTGTTCGGTCAAACTAATTTTTACGTTCGGTAAAGAGCTTTCAATCAAATTCTTATTTTCTTGTACAAAATTTGGTGGCAACATTGCCAAATATTTACCATCATCATGTTTTAAAACATCGGATAAAGCTGTTTTATCCAAACGTGCAGCCCGTCCTTCTTCAATGTCTTTACGGGCGGTTTCCAAATATAAACCGGCCATGCATTTCGGATTGCGAGCAAATCCTTCGGATATACCCATTTTTTGACAAACCTCTAAGTAGCGTTCATTCAATCCTCTTTCTTCACCGTAGCGCGAACGGTCGTATTTGTCTTGTTTGTTAATCAGATTTAAAACTGCTTTTTTAAAATTGTGATAGCCCTTCGGCAAAATGTTGACATTCTTCTCGGCTTGAGTTTTAGCATTTTTAGTATCTTTATACTGCTGAGCCGGAGCATATTTTTTTGCAAGTCTTTTTAGCATTTCTTCATTTAGATATTCCGGCTTTACTGTTTCCAAAACTTCATCAATAGTGCCGTATTTTGCAGAGTAACTTAGGACGTTAAGAATTATTTCACGGTTTTCATTAGATGTTTTTAAGTTTACCATTGAACCATTTTGAACTAATCTTTCTACACATTTAGCCGCAATGTGTTGGTGCAAAGTATTTCTGTCATAATATCCTCTTTCATCAGCCTGAGCGGCTAGTTTCAACAATTCTTCCGCATATTTTTTGTTTTCGCCGGAAATTTTGCTGAAATCATCGGCTTTTCCGGTGTGATAATCTACATTTGAAATATCGACATCAATAGAAGCCAGTATAAAAGCCAAATTATCGGCAGCCGGACGCTTGTCAATCATATCAAGAACATTATCAAACGCTCTCCCGCCTATAGAATTTCCCATTTCGCTCCAGCTTAGGGCGACAACCTGACGGTTTTTCTTGGCTAAATCAATATATTCATTCAATCTGTCGTCTTCCAGATTGCGGGCGACATCTCTATAAACCATCATCGCTGCAGCCACAGCTTGTTTTTCGTCCAAATAAGGAGATACGGCAAGGTCTGCTAAAGAAACATCATTAGAATTAAACAGATGAGAAACATCTGGATTTTTATCCGTTTGCAGCCACTTTTTATAGTCTTCAATATTTTCGGCTGTAATTTCTCTTATTTCATTGCCGTTAGCGTCAACAAATACACCCATAATTTATGCTCCTTTGAATATTTTATAATGCAACTAAAAATATTTTAGCAATAATTTGGTTTGATTGCAAGAAAATTTGACAAAAAATATGATTTTTACTTTTAAATAATTGTTTGTTTTTTAGCTATTGCTGAAATTTATTGTTGTTCTGACGTTAGGTCAGGTTTGTGTCTTTCTGACTTATGTCTATCATAGCTAAAGCACTATTCAGCGTAATCGCATTGAAAACACTTTTTTGTTTTGGGTTTTTAAACAATAAAATCAAAACGGCAAGCCGGTAAAACTATATCGTTTAATAGCTGATGACGATGTGGTTCTTGTTGATTGGATGCAAGACAATTTGGATATCTAAAATTAAAACAGCAGCAAGAATTATTTGCCGCTGTTTTAGATTGTTACCGGTTTCTAAAATTCTAAAGTGAAATTACACCAAGAATTTGTGTTATCGCATATTCCGCAAGCTTCTTTCATTTCTGATAATGTAGCGTCTTTCAGGCACTTTTTATCTCCCTCGCAATAGGCATCGCCATAAAAGAATATAACTTTGCTGCCATGCCCCCATTTAGAAGTGCGGGCTAAAGTTACAGCTTCATGCAATGGCTGTCCCAGATTTTGGAATAAAGCTACACATAGTTTATCTGAAAAAGAGGTGGTTACGTTTTCGCCGGTAGTGTTGGTAATACCGCCTAAATAGAAGTTTACGGTCAGATTATCGTTTTGCGAAAACACATAAATTGTGTTGCCGTTGGCGTCTGTCAGTCCTGGAACTGATAATTTCCAAGTTTCCGGTATTAAATGTGCCGCTTGTATGTATTCATATATTGGAATTTGCGTATCATCGTGGCTAAGGTATTTTATCTCATGCAGATGTTCAACCAATCCTTGAATTAAATAGCTGTATTCTTCTATCGCCTTGTTTATTTTGAATTTTTCCATAGCTTTAGAATAACCGGCAATTCCGCCGACTGATAAAACCGCAATAATAGCTAAAACGCCAAGCATTTCAATCATGCTGCGGCCTTTTTCAAAATTTTTATACATATTTCTAACTCCAATTTGTTGCATAAAACAAAACCCGCTGTTCAAAAGCGGGCGGATGTTCAGAAACCATATATGAGTAAATGGCTCGGCCTATTTAGCTTATAGCCTTATTTAGCCGACATCCGTCCATCGGAAATCGGCATAACAAATTTAAGTCGTTTATGCGAAACGACTACTCATATAAGGGTTTCTGACGCCCTAGACAGACTATTATCCGTCCAATATTTATTTTAATGTGAGATTGCTTGAAAGTAAAGATATTTTTAGTTTAGCAAAATCAAAGTGTCGGAGCAGACGTAAACGTGCAAAGAAATAACTGTTATTTTTTTTGCAACGGAACAAACTAAAAATTATGGCATAAATGGTTTACGCAAGATTTTTGGCGCAGGAACAAAAAATTACCGGTGCTGTAAACACAAACACCGGTTTAACGTTTTTTTATATTTATGATTTCGCTGTCATTTTTCGCCGGCAATTCTGTCGGAAGTCTCACAGCAGAGAGGCTATAACGCTGTTACTACACGGCGATGTCAATTTTTTTAAATCCTTGCGCAACAACATAAATTTCTACGGAATCCTGCCGGCTGGCATCCGGTTTAAAATGTGATACTTTAGTAAAATTTTTTTTCATATCGCTGAGCAGTTCGCTTTCAGTCCCTCCCTGAAAAACTTTAGCGATAAAAATTCCACCTTCAGCCAAAACCTCTTTAGCAAAAGTGTAAGCCAATTCTACAAGAGCGATAGTTCGCAGATGGTCAGTTTGCTGATGTCCGGTTGTGTTGGCGGCCATGTCGCTCATCACAACATCGGCAGGACCATGTAAAAGTTCTTTCAGCTGTTCGGCGGCCGTTGGCGCGGTAAAATCCTGCTGAAGCAAAATTGCTCCGTCAATAGGTTCTGCCGGCAGTAAATCCATTCCCACAATTTGTCCGCTGCCTTTATTGCGTTGAGCTGCGACCTGTGTCCAGCCGCCAGGCGCGCATCCCAAATCGACAATAGTTTTTCCTTTGCCTAAAAAGTGATATTTTTCATCCAATTGTATAAGCTTAAATGCTGCGCGAGAACGATATCCCAAACGTTTTGATTCCGAAACATAAGGGTCGTTCAGTTGACGCTGCAGCCAACGGTTTGACGATGGTTTGTTATATTTTGCCGTTTTTACTTTTACGGTCAGATGATTGCGGCCGCGTATAAGTTTTGCCGAAGCTGTTAATTTTGCCATTGTTTAATTAAATCCTCGATAATTGCCTCTTGCGCTCCTTTGAGCGATGCGGTTAAATTTTTTATTTGCAGAACCTGATAAACCGTTTGGAAAATTATGCAGGCTGCCACAAATATAGGGGCGCGGTTTTCGCCAATGTACGGACTTTTTATCAGTTGCTCCAAATTCATTTTTAAAGTAGCGGAAATTTGTTGGTCTATTTGTTCGGTTGCAGCTGTCATTCCATCAGCAAAATCTTTATTATAGCTCCCGGTTTTGTTAATCATGCTCAATAATCTCAGCGGAGTGCTGGAAGTTGCAATACAAAAAGATTTTGGAAGATACATTAAAAATTCGGAATTAAGCAGAAATTCCTCTACATATTTTTTTATTTCCATATGAAGTTTTTGCGCTTTTTCTGTATCATATTCTATCAAATCAAAGGCTTCGGAAGCTGTGCGCGCTCCCCACGGAATCGAAAGAGTATAAATTTCTTTTGGCTCTTTGCCGTTTTTGGCCAATATAATTTCTGTCGAGCCGCCGCCTAAATCATAGAGTAAAACATATTCGGCCGATTGCGGAACATTCAAAACGGCACCTTTCAAATTTAGCAAAGCTTCTTCTTCGGCGGATATAACTTCAAGATTTATGCCGCTGAGTTCTTTAATCATTTGGATAAAAGTATTGCTGTTTTGCGCTTTGCGGCAAGAAGCGGTTGCTACTGCTCGATAGTGTTTAACTCTGTAGTCTTTCATGAGTTCCGAAAAATGCACCAAGCAGTCTACTCCGCGTTGGATAGAGGCTTGTGAAAAATTTCCGCTTTCATATAAACCTTCTCCGAGTTTTATGGTGTTGGCCTCACGATATAGCAAATTGCCTTTTATATCGGTAATGCGTATACGACAAGAGTTTGTGCCTAAATCAATCGCAGCCAGATTTTCTTGTTCCATAGTAACGTCCTTTTCTGAATAGTTTATGGTGTTTAGCGCCCTTATGAAAATAATTGTTTTTTTGGTGATGCATCATATCCAGTAAAATGCCTTCGCGGATGCCTCTGTCGGCGATGGTTATTTCACTAATCGGCCAAAAAGAACACAATGCTTCTATAATCGTACAGCCGGCTATGGTTAAATCAGCCTTGAGTTTTCCGATGCAAGAATGTTTGCATCGTCCTTCATATCCCATATTTTTAATGCGCCGAATGACTTTTTCTATATCCGAGCCGGAAAGGGCGATTCCATCAACAGCGGCTCTGTTGTAGCGTGGCAAATTAAGGTGAACAGCTCCTAAAACCGTTACGGTGCCTGATGTCCCGATAATTTGTATTTCCTGATTGCGAATTGCTTCGCTTATATGATATTTGTCTTCAAATTCTTGCAATATTTTTTGCGTGCGCTCTACTATGGTGTCATAGGCCAAAGTTGTCATATCTTTGCCGGGGAAAGCTTCGGCAATGGTAACAACGCCATACGGCAGCGACACAAAACCTTCAATAAACGTTTTGCCTGTTTCGGTGACCCTTGCCAAAGAAATTTCTGTGGAACCTCCGCCGATATCAAAAACAAGCGCTCGTTTTATCATCCGGTTTAACAGCGGCATGCAGCCTACTACAGCCAAGCGAGCTTCTTCTTTTGAAGATATGACTTCCATGTTCAGACCGGTATTTTGTTTTACAGCGGTTTCAAATTCCTTACAATTAAGCGCACGGCGGCAAGCCGCAGTCGCCACAAAGCGCATACGAACAATCGGCTGATATTCGTTAATGATGGCGCTGCAGACTTTAAGAGCGGCAACTGTGCGTCTGATTGCCGGTTTAGACAGCATGTTTCCGTTTATGATGCCTTCACCCAGGCGTGTTATACGAGAAAAAGTTTCTACCACATGAAAAGAACTCGGTGTCGGCTGAGCTATGACCAACCGGCAAGAGTTTGTGCCTAAATCTATGGCTGCGTAGCAATCGTTTTTTTGTAACGTTTTACTGCGTTCAATCTCTTTTTTATCTCTAAATTCTTTATAATCCGGTTTCCGCCCGCTATTCAATTCTATTTTGTCCCATACATTTCTTGACGCAGTTGACTGCGCAGCTCGTCAATACAAACCAAACCTTTTTTTACATCTTTATAATACCAATATTCCCAGCCATTGCAAGCAGCGGCATTTTGTTCGGCGGCGCCGACCTGATGTATTGAACCTTCGGCATTGCTGCTTTTAAGAGAGCCATCGGCTCTGATGGTGGCAAAATGCTTGCCGCCGGCATCGCTCAAAACATCTCCGGGAGCCAACATGCCTCTTTCAATTACTGCGCCGAAAGGCACACGCTGCAATTTTTTCTTTACGGTATATTCCAGCGCATCGCCGCTGAGCGGTTCTATGGCATCAAGACGCGCCTGAGCGCCGGCGACATAAGAGCAATCACGTTCAATACCTATAAAACTGCGTCCCATTCTTTTGGCCATCGCTCCGGTAGTTCCTGTACCGAAAAACGGGTCTAAAATAACATCTCCAGGTTTTGTTGATGCCAAAATTACTCTGTAGAGTAAAGCTTCTGGTTTTTGTGTCGGGTGCAATTTTTCGCCTTGTTCGTTTTTCAACCGCTCTTTACCTGTGCAAATAGGAATTTCCCAAATGCTGCGCATTTGCGTTTCATCATTAAGCGCTTTCATGGCTTCATAATTAAAAGTATACTTAGCTTTAGGATTTTTAACCGCCCAAATTAAAGTTTCATGGGCATTAGTAAAGCGAGTTCCTTTAAAGTTAGGCATTGGATTAGTTTTGTTCCAAACTACGTCGTTCAAAATCCAAAAACCTAAGTTTTGTAAAATATATCCTACGCGGAAAATGTTGTGATATGAGCCGATTACCCAAATACTGCCGTCGTCTTTTAATATGCGGCGAGCAGCACTCAGCCATTGCTTAGTGTATTCGTCATATGCGTTTAAGCTTTCAAAACTATCCCATTCTTCATCAACTCCGTTGACAATGGTATTGTCCGGACGCAATAATGCTTCTCCCAATTGCATATTATACGGTGGGTCGGCAAAAATCACATCTACCGAATTTTCTTCTAACTGATTCATAGTTTCTATGCAGTCGGCATTGATGATTGTGTTTAAAACTGTTTTAGTGTTCATTATTTTTCTCACTTATTTCCGTGTTAAAATCTATTATTATCCGATAAAGTTATAATTTTCTTAATAAGAAAAATAAAAAATAAGCACTCAGCCGTTTTTTTGTAAAAAAATACAAAAAAATATTGTTTGCCGAATACATCACTTAAATAATTTTTTCAAAACGTTTTCACGAGCGGCTATTAAATCCAATTCACTTTGATAGCCGTCACCTGATTTGCGGCGCAGTTCCTGCACTTCTATCATTTGTTTTACAATAGAAGATTTTTTACGCCCGCGCAGCTGACGCAATAAAGCTTCTGCATCGCGTCTGGTGCTGAGAGTATATAGAAGCGCGGCAATCCGTTGCTGAACATAAAAGAAACGGTCGGCATCCCAGCGGTGGTACACAAACCAAATTTTGCTTTTCCAGTCCAGTAAATCAGATGGTTTTTTTACATGATAAGAAACAATTAAACCGTTGTTTAGCTTTAGTTGCTTATATTGCGGCCACAGGCGAATAAAATCGTCCAATTCAGAAGCGGTGATTTCAGCTTTATAGTTTTGTTGTTTGGCGATTATTTCTAAATTAGCGCGGTTCCAAATTGTTTCGGTAACCTGACATTTTGAAACCTGAATAATCAGAAAAATACAAATCATCAGCCAAAACAAACGTTTCCAAACAGTCATCACCATTGCAAGTTCTCCATGCAATAGTCAACATTCAAGCCAAATCCGGTAGAAAGTTCGTCTGTTTGTTTAACTAAATCGCCTGTCAGTTGATTGATTCCGGAAGTAATCAGCAAACTTTTGGCGCCAAAATTATTGCTTAAACGCATATCTGTTGCCATGCCATCGCCGATAAACAAGCATCGTGAAACATCAAAATTAGGCAAAGATTCCGTTAAATATAAGGCTATACGCAAATCAGGTTTACCAAAAGAAACTATTTTTCCGCCCATTAAGGCATATTGTTCCGCAATAGCGCCGGCCGACTGCTTTATACCGTGCGAGCTTTGTACAGATGTGTCGTTTCCGACACATATAAGTGGCAAGTTTAAATTTACGGCATGTTCCAAAATCGGAGCCATTATCTTTGTTTCAATATGCTGCGGAGATTGTTCGGCTATTAAAAAATCAGCAAAAACAACGCTGTCAGCTTTTTTATAGTCCAATCCGTTCAGAACATGGCTGTCCTGAGCAAGCAGAGAATAATAGGTGTTTCCGGTATTTTTTTGATTTTTAAAATAAAAATGAGCTATTTCTCCGGCTGTAATCAAAGCATAAAAAATATTCATGGGCAGACCGCCGTGTTTTAGTTCTGCGAAAAGCTCATGTGCGCGCAAGCCGCTGTTGGAGGCAAGCGCTATTTTTTTGCCGCTTTGATAGAGTTTAACCAGGGTATCGGCGCTTTTGTCAAAAATATTTTGTCCGTCGGTTAAAACGCCGTTAACACCGCAAATAACGGTGTCAAATTCGTCGCGAATGCGAGAGATATGCTTAACTAAACTGTTCATTTTTTCCTGACTGTTCTAATCATTTGTACAACAGTCTAGTCTAAATTGGTAAATTTTTAGATAAAATTTTAATCTAACAGAAAGTTATTTATGGCTGTTGTGATTTGTTCTGTAAAAAACAGCTTATCGCTCAGCCATTGCTGCGGATTGTCTATTTTGTAGTAACCGCGGCTCATGCCGTCATTTATACGCACCAACACCACAGACAGAGGTTGGTCTAAAAAATAAGCCGTGGTGAAAGCAAATTCGCCGGTTTCTTGATAATTTATTTCAAAATAACTGAAATCGTTGCTGTAATTTTGCTGATAGATGTCAAAAATCAACCCCATCGCCTCGGCGCAATGTGCGCAAGGGGAATTGTTGTAAAATACATAAATTATAGATTTATTCCAATTGTTTTCATCTTCTTCAACATATTGCTTTATGTATGGCGTGTAGCCGGAGGAGTCTATGAACTGCGCAAATGTTTGCGATACGGGCAATATACAAAACAAAATCGCCGCGGTCAGAAATTGTTTCATCTTTCCTCCTTTGCTAAAAAAATTACAAAGGAGAACAGGACGCTTTCAGCCACTTCTTTTCATCATCATTTACACACGAGGCCAAATTATTATACACTTTTCGGTGATAATTATTCAGCCAGTCCCGTTCTCCCGAATCAAGTAGATATACATCAATCAGCTTTTTATCAATAGGCACTAAGGTTAGGGGGGCAAATTCCAAAAATTCTGCGTTTTTTTCGTTTTCTTTTGTATAATATAAATTTTCTATACGAATACCATAAGCGTTTTCTTTATAATATCCGGGTTCTATGGAAGTTATCATGTTTGGCTTAAAACCATATGTGCTTCCGTTGCTGGAAATGCGGTTTGGTCCTTCGTGTACATTGCCGAAACAGGCAACGCCATGACCGGTGCCGTGTTTAAAATCCTTGTTTTCCAGCCAAAGCGGCAATCTGGCTAAAATGTCTAAGCGCATTCCGCAGGTATTGTATGGAAATTGAGCTTTTGCCAAAGCAATATGGCCCTTCAGTACCAAAGTGAAATCATGTATCATTTCCGCTGTCGGATTACCCAGAGCAATTGTCCGTGTTATATCGGTTGTACTGTCAAGATATTGTCCTCCGCTATCCAGCAGCAATAAATTATTTTCTTGCAGTAAACGATTGGATTTTAGTGTCGGTTGATAATGGATAATCGCTCCGTTTTCTGCCGTTCCGGCGATTGTTTCAAAACTTTCTTCAAAAAACAAATCTTGTTGTTTACGCAGTTCATGTAATTTTTGCACCACATCAAGTTCAGTTTTTTCACGCCAATTGTTTTCCAGCCAATATAACAGCCGTATTACGGCGATAGCATCGCGTTTATGTCCGGATATCATGCCGTTCAATTCCGTTTTGTTTTTTTCTGCTTTTTGTGTTTGGCATATATCCGCGGCATTTTGCCCGTTTAAAAGCAATTTTTCCAAGCCTATTGATATGGTGTTTTGGTCATATAAAATTTTAGCTTCATTGTGACGCAGCCAATCAAGAAGATGACTGTGCGTCCAAACCGGTAAATCAGATTGCAGATTATCGCCGATTAAAAACGCTCCGCCGTTTTTATCAAGCAAAGCATAGGCGCGCACAATAGGTGAGCAAGGTAAATCTTTGGCATATATATTCAAAAGCCACGATACGCTGTCGGCAGCGGTCAGTAAATAATAGTCGGCGTTGTGTTTTTTCAGTAGAGCGGTTATCTGTAGGATTTTTTCTTCTCGGCTTTTTCCTGCATATTGCAGCGGCCTCGTCATAATTTTTATTGGATTTTTACAATCCAAATCTGTCCAATCTCCAGAATTTATGAATTTTAAATCGGGATATTGCTTTTCTGCGGCTTTCTGTTCTGCGGCGGAAATACACATCTCGTCATAGGCAACGGTTTTAACTTTTGATTTTTGTAAAAAACGACAGGCGTTACTAAAATCCGGAGTTTCATTTATTACCGAAATTTTGGTCAAATCAACTTCTTTGCGGGCTTGCAGTTCATAGCGTCCGTCCACAAAGAGAAAAGCTTTATCAATAGTAACAACCAACAAGCCGGCAGAGCCTCCGAATCCGCATAAATATTTTAATTTATGTTCACACGGCAAGATGTCTTGTCCTATGTGGCGATTGCCATACGTTACAATATAGGCATCTAAATTCAGCTTTTTTAATTTTTCCTGCATATCGGATAAGGTCATTTTATTTCTCCAGCAAAGCGGCACGCCAATTTTCTTTTTGATATAATTTTACCAATTTAAGTCCGTTTTTTTCGTGTTCTCCGACTACCCAGTCGGTTTGCTCGTCTATAAAACCTGAAATAACGGCATATCCGCCTTTTTTCAAACTTTTTACCATATCAGAGGCCATAGCAATCAGCGGACGAGCCAGAATGTTGGCAAAAATAACATCATAAGGCGCGTTTTGCCGCACTAAATCGGATTGGTATCCGTCGCTTAATGAGGCTGTTATCTGTTTTTCTACACCATTATCCAGAGCATTTTGTTCTGTGACGCGGACGGCTTCATCATCAATATCTACAGCAATTACTTGCGCCCATGTCCAGATTTTGGCGGCGGCCAAAGCTAAAATTCCGGAGCCGGTGCCGACATCCAATATTTTTTGCGGCTTTTGCGTGCAGAGATTATTTATATCGGAAATTCCGTCTAAGCAGGCTCTGGTTGTTTGATGCTCTGAACCAAACGCGGTGGCGGCATAAACTTTTAAACCGATTTTATTTTTTGGAAAAAGTGTTTTATCATTGATACTGCAAATAAAAAATTCAGCTTCTTCCAACGGTGAAAAAGTGATGATGTTTTCAGTAAGCCAATCATCACTTTGCAACAAATGCCAAGTATATGGAGGAAGGGTGATATTTTCTTTGTCCGCCGCTTTTTGTAAATCTTCTTCTTTTGCGTCTTGGCGCAAATAACCAACCAGCTGTTCTGTGCCGTCATCTTGATAATCAATTGATGTTACTTCAAAAAAATCATCGGCAAAAGCTTGCAGTTTTTCATCTGTTTTTGTTGATGGCTCAAATTTTGCAATTTTACAACTTCCTGAATTATTACTCATTTTTTTGTCTTTCGTTATTACTTTTTTTACTAACTTTGGTGTAAATTTAAACATAGTATACTAAATAAACCTTTAAAAAGAGCTTATCATGAAAAAAATATTTATTACTCTTTCTTCTGTTCTGTTGGCTGCTTGTACGATTTTTGAAAGCGACCATGATAATTATTGGCTGAATAATGTGCGTCCGTATAAGTTGATGAAAATAAATTATTACAGTCCGAATGATGGTGTTTCAGATGAAAAAATGACCGATAGCAAAACGCTAAATACCAGAATTTATAAGCACAATGTCGTAGTTTCGGCAAATTTGGGGCAGCGTATGGTGGATGCACAGACATATACGGTGCAAAACTTTGCTAAGCCGCAGTTAATCGCTAAATCTGACGGCGATGTTACCGGCAGCAGATATGTTATTCAAATTCATAAAGACCAATTGTTTGAACCGATTGGCGAAGTAAAAATTAACGGCAGTTATTTTTTGATAGTACCGGGTAATGACGAGGGAGATTTGCTGCTGGTTGATGAAAAAGGAAATTTTTTAAACTATATCTGTCATTTGTATAAAGGTCAGCTTTTGATGCCGCGTGATACAGCTATTATTCATCCAAAAGGCTTGGGGTTGGAACAGAAAAAAGCAACACGCGAGACCGTCAGCAGTCCGAAATTGCAATTTGAGCTGAAATATGATGGTTTGGAAAATGGCTATATGGCGTTTGTTTATACCGATTATAGCAATGCCGATGCTAGTGAGGGATTTTTCCAGCGCTATGTTTTTCCGCAAGAACAAGAACTTGTAGAAGTCAATGGTATACGCTTTAAAGTTATGGATGTCTATCCAGAACGTATAGAGTATATGCTGCTAGACTGATTTTTATCTGTTGTCTTAAAAAAACACCCTTTTCCAATTGAGAAAAAGGGTGTTTTTAGTTTGGATTATTATTTATTCAATTCTACTATAAAATCGGCGTCTGTAGTGTTTTTAATGTCTTCCAAAGAAGAATATGGGCTGATTTCTCGTAAGGTCAAGCCTTGCCGAGTTATCTCAAACACGCCTTTTTCTGTGATGATAAGGTTTACTTTATGTGCGGCAGTCAATGGCAATGTGCATTTTTTTAAGATTTTAGGCATACCTTTAGAAGTATGTTCCATAGCTATAATCAGCTTTTTTGTGCCGACAACTAAATCCATGGCGCCGCCCATTCCTGGAGTGAATTTTCCCGGAATACACCAGTTTGCGAGGTTGCCCTCTTGGTCAACTTGTAAGGCGCCCAAAACTGTAATATCTATATGTCCGCCGCGCATAAGTCCGAAAGAAGTCAGACTGTCTATAAAACATCCACCGGGGTTAATCGTGACACCAACTCCGCCGGCGTTTGTTATGCGTTCATCTTTGACTGTTTCATGAGGATAGGCTCCGACTCCGAGTACGCCATTTTCAGATTGTACAATTACTTCCACATCGTCCGGTAAATAGGTCACGGCTTTTGTCGGTAAACCTATACCCAATGTAATAACATCGTTGTTATGAAATTCTTGCGCCACCCGTTTGGCGATTACTTCCTGCATCTCATCTTTATCGAGCGTCATTTTACATTTTCCTTTGCCACAATATAATCAACCATAATTCCCGGAACAATTACATTGTTTGGGTCCAGAGGTTCATTATGCAAGTAGTCGACTTCGACAATCACTATGTCGGCTGCGCTTGCCATCACCACATTAAAATTGCGGGTTGAACCAAAATATGACAGATTACCAAACTTGTCGGCATGAGTTGCGTATATTAAAGCAATGTTTGCGCGCAAAGGTTTTTCCAGAATATAGTCTTTACCGTCAACATTGATAATTTGCTTGCCTTTTGCCACATCTGTTCCAATACCGGTCGGAGTTAAGACGCCGCCCAATCCGGCGCCTCCGGCTCTGATGCGTTCGGCAAGAGAACCCTGGGGAGTAAGCTCAACTTCCAATGTGCCTGCATTCATTTGCGCCACGGTTTCGGGATTTGTGCCGATATGTGAGACAATCGCTTTTTTGATTTTATGTGCCGAAACCAGTTTGCCACGGTCGGAATCCGGAAGAGATGTGTCATTGCCGATTAGAGTTAAATCTTTTATTGAAGTTTTTAGCAGTTCATCAATTACGGCAGTCGGCGCTCCGCATTTTAAAAATCCGCCAATCATAACGCTGTTGTTGTCTTTGAAAAATTTGGCGGCTTCGGTTGCTGAGATAAATTTTACCATTTGTTCTCCTTAAAAACTTAAATCAGCAATAAACGAAAAAGCATAAAAAGTCAATAATCGGGGAAAATAACGTGGATAAAAATGCAGCTTGTCTGATTTATTTTCAAACAAGCTGCACTTAAAAAAACAGAAACAATTTTAATGTTTGGTTTCAGGTCTTAGTTCCAAACCGTTTTCGCCGGTGGAAATATAAACTGTGGAGTTATCCGCTACTGCGCCGTCAAGCAATAAAACGGACAGAGGATTCTCCACTTTCTGCACAATCAAGCGTTTCAGCGGACGGGCGCCAAATTCTTCATTGTAGCCGTTTTCAGCCAGCCAATCTTTAGCTTTGTCATCAATTTGCAGGTCAATATGTCTGTCTGTCAAACGTTTTTGCAATCGCTTAATTTGAATATCCACAATTTTACGAATATCCTCCTTGCACAGCGGATTAAAGGTTATAATTTCGTCAAGACGGTTCAAAAATTCCGGCTTAAAGAAACTTTTCAACTTGGTCATTAAGTCTCCTTCATCTCCGGTAACCAGATTAGAAGTCAAAATAATGAATGTGTTTTTAAAGTCCACCATGCGACCTTTACCATCAGTCAAGTGTCCTTCATCAAGCACTTGCAGCAAAAGGTTGAACACATCCGGGTGCGCTTTTTCCACCTCGTCGAACAAAATAACCTGATATGGACGGCGGCGTACAGCTTCAGTCAAAACACCGCCTTCGTCATATCCCACATATCCCGGAGGCGCACCGATTAAACGGGCAACCGAATGCTTTTCCATATATTCGGACATATCTATACGCACGTACGCGGCTTCTTCATCAAATAAAAATTCCGCCAAAGCTTTTGCCAATTCAGTTTTACCAACACCTGTCGGTCCGAGAAATAAAAATGAGCCGATAGGGCGGTTAGGGTCTTTTAAGCCGGAACGTGAACGGCGCACGGCATTGGCAACAGCTGTTAAAGCTTTGTCCTGACCAACCACACGCAATGCTAAATTTTTTTCCAAATTCAACAATTTTTCTCGCTCGCTGCCAACCAGTTTATCCACCGGAATTCCTGTCCATTTAGAAACAACCGAAGCAATCATATCCGGAGTGACGGTTTCAACAGTTTGCTGAGCTTGGCTATGAGCGCTAAGCTCTTTTATTTTGCGCTCTAAATCCGGAATTTCTTTATATTGCAGCTCTCCGGCTTTTTCATATAAACCGGCACGCAAAGCTTTGTCTGCTTCAATGCGAGCCTGGTCCAAACGTTCACGCAGACGATTTGCTTCCATGCTGGAACTTTTGCGAGCTTTCCAAGCTTCTGATTTTTCGGCGGATTCTTTTTCTAAAACAGCGATTTCCTGTTCGAGTTTGGATAAGCGCTCTTTGGAGTTGTCATCTGTTTCTTTTTTCAGAGCTTCACGTTCTATTTTGTATTGAATTAACTTACGGTCAATTTCGTCAAGTTCTTCAGGTTTGGAATCTAAAGCCATTTTCAGCTTGCTGGCGGCTTCATCGACCAAATCTATTGCTTTATCAGGCAAAAAACGGTCGGTAATATAACGGTCGGACATAGTCGCGGCAGCTACCAATGCCGCGTCGGAAATACGCACGCCATGATGAAGTTCGTATTTTTCTTTTATACCGCGCAAAATTGAAATAGTTTCTTCAACATGGGTTTCACCAACATACACCGGTTGAAAACGACGAGCAAAAGCCGCGTCTTTTTCAATGTATTTTTGGTATTCTTTCAAGGTTGTTGCGCCAATGCAGTGCAGTTCACCGCGCGCCAAAGCCGGTTTCAATAGGTTGGAAGCGTCCATAGAACCTTCGCTGGCACCGGCACCTACAACCGTATGCATTTCATCTATGAACAAAATAACTTGCCCTTCGGCTGCGGAAACTTCTTTTAAAACAGCTTTCAAACGCTCTTCAAACTCGCCGCGGAATTTAGCACCGGCAATCAGTGCGCCCATATCCAGTGACATCAGGCGTTTATGCGCCAAACTGTCCGGTACGTCGCCGTTGATAATACGCTGAGCCAAACCTTCGACAATAGCGGTTTTACCAACGCCAGGTTCACCAATCAGAATCGGGTTGTTTTTTGTGCGGCGAGACAAAACCTGAATGGTGCGGCGAATTTCTTCATCGCGGCCGATTACAGGGTCTAATTTGCCTTGCGCTGCCAATTGCGTAAAATCTATGGCATATTTTTTTAAGGCGTCAAAACTATCTTCTGCCGAGGCAGAATCGGCGGTTCGTCCCTGACGCATATTATTGATTGCTTCGTTGAGCTTATGCACATCAACGCCATAATTTTTTTGCATTAAAACAGCTTGCAGCAGGCGCTCAACCGTAACATAACTATCTTTGGCTTTTTCGGCGATTTGTTCGGCAGTGTCCAGCATTTTTAAAAAATCTTTAGAGCAGGTAACTTCAATATTTTGCCCTTCAACTTGCGGCAATTTATTAAGTTCTTCCGCCACTTTTTCTCGCAGTAAATCAGGATTGGCTCCGGCTTGGCTCAGCAAGTTAGAGGCAACGCCATTTTTATCGTCCAGCATAACTTTTAATAAGTGCGCCGGAGTGATAAACTGGTTGTTGTTGCGCAGAGCCAAACTTTGGGCGTTTTGTAAAAATCCCTGACTGCGGTCTGTAAGTTTTTCCATATTCATATTTATTCACACTCCTTTATCTATAAAATGATATAGGAAATGAATTTTTCAAATGCAAATATTTTGAAAAAATTATTTTGTGCGACCGCGGCGGTTGCCCAGCGGAGAAGAAGCGCCATAGTTTCCCAATCCTTTATAGTTAGGACGTCCAACGACGCGTTCTTTTTGGGGATTTTTTTCAACAGATTTCTCAGAGCTGTCGGATTTTACGTCAGCTTCAGCATTTTGAGATTTTCTGGTTTCCAAATCGGCTTTTCTTTCTTTTGCATGCTGCAAGGCTTTTTGATATTCATCCTGTTTTTGCTGCATTTTTTGCTCGGCTTTTTTAATTTCGCGGCTGGTTGCGTCCAGGGAAACAATCACTCCATTTTCAAAAATATGGCTTTGCAGATATTTCTTGTCATAAATGATTTCATTATTAAAACCAGTTACGGCTTTAATGCCATCATCTACCTGTATAAGGTAATAAAACTGTTCGCCGGTTTTACTGTCTGTAAAAATAGTACGATTAGATTCTCCGGCATCTTCAGTAATATAGCCGTTGCCGGTCACATTATTTTCGGTGCAGTGCAACGATTTATGAACATCTTTATCCATTGTAACGATGTTGTCATAATCGTTCATGTCCGTCCATTTCAGCTTAGGATGGGTTTCTTCAAAATAGTTAGGGTCGTTAATCGGAAAGTTGTGATGAGCGTTAAAAAGTTCGTTGCCGTCTTTATCAGTTACGGTCTTGCCTGCTTTCATCTTTTTAACGGCGTCATTGATAAACTCTTTGTCATAGTCTTGTTTAGCCAAAAGCGCGCGCAAGTCTTTTTCATGCTCATTGGCAAAATGTTTGTAATAGTTCTTTTTGCCGCTTGATTTCAGCATAAATCCGTTAATGTCGCTCAGCCCGTTTTCTTGTCTTTCCTTAACTTCCTGAGCATCTGGAGTATGGTAGGCGTTAACCAGCCAAGCCACATCCTGATAAGTCAGGTCATTCAGCTTTTCGGCCGGAAAGTGAATCTGCGACAAAGCTTTTTGCAGTTCGCCCTCTATCTTTTTGAATACAGGCATTTCCTGACAAACTTTCCAAACTTTGCTTTGCGATAAGTCATAATTTTCAGCGTCAATGGTCGGAAGCTTGTTAAATTCTTCCTTGCCGCGCATATTTATCAGTTCTTTAAGCGTGTCAGAGCAAGCTCGCGGACTTTTCGGCTGAGCGATATATCCGTCCCATGCAGCTCGTAAAACGCTTGTTTTGGTTTGCGTTACAAGTTCTTCTTCCGGTGTTTGTTTCTTTACTTTTCGCACTACCAGTTTTAAACCGTATGCCGAAAGTTTATTGGCAATGTCTTTTTCAGCCTTTTCTCGGTCTATGTTAATCGCAGAGTTGCTATCGTCTCTAATCAGATATTTACCAATAGAGCGGCGCAGAGTTTCCATAATTTCGGAATTGTCTTGACGAACAATTTTTCCTTCTGTTTTTTGAGTTAGAGTTGAACTCAGTTTTTCTAAATTAGGAAGCACGGATTTCAGCTGACGGGTATCAAGTTTTTTTTGCTCTCTATCAAAAATACCGTGGCTTTCCATTTTTTCTCGCTCTGTTTGGCTTTTTGCGTAGTATTGTTGAGAATAATACGTCAAGTCATGAACATCTTGAGCGATTTTTTGCAAGGAAGCAAATTGTTCTTTGCCTAACTCAAATTTTTTGGGGTCGCCGGGTGTCTTCGCCTCTATTTTGTATTTTGAAAATGTGGCGTGCGACATAGGATATTCTTCTGCTAAAATCTGCGGATAAATATCTTGTATCACTTTTTTTATCTGACCGGCCGAGATTCTGAACAAATTTTTAAATTCTTTATCTTTTTCAGAATCCAGTTTGCCATCTTGGGCGTTGTCAGAAAAATATTGTATGCTGCTATAAAGTTGAGAAAGCGCATAAGAATATGAAATTTCACGATTCTTTTGACCGGAAGCGTAAAAAGAACAATGATTTTTGCTTTCTTCCATGTTTTTTTGGGCTTGATAGGCTCTGTCGGCTTCTTTTTTCAACAAAAAAGGATTTGGTTCGACTCTGCCCTCTTTAGCCAAATAATCAACAGTTACAATTCTTTCCCCTAATGGCATCGTACACCTCTATGTATTTTTTTTCTTAAATTTTAGCAAATAAATCCGTATTTGTCTATAATCTTTTTGTCAAATTTTGAAAATTATAAAAAAAAGGCCTTAAAATATATTTAAGACCTTGAAATCTGTTTGCTTAGAAGTTTTATTCTGCAGCGCAGGCGCACGCTTCATCGGTAATTAGATGTGAAACAGCTTTGCTTTCGCAAAAACATTTGCGCGAATAGTATTCAGACTTTTTGCCGCGGTTAAATTCAGAAACCGGACGATGATAACCCATAACGCGTGTCCAAATTTCACAAGGTTGTCTTTCTGCATCGTTTAAAGTAATATCTTCAATCTTAATTACAGCCATTTTGTGTCTCCTTAAATCATCTTGTTTATAATAGTTATACTATATGTAGTGTTAATAAAAAGTAAAGAAACTATATATGGTATTTTTTTCTTATGCACATATTTTTATTTTTTTGTATATAATTCATAGAGTTAGATTATTGTGTTTTTTTGTTTTTTAATTATAAATTTTTATCCTTAATAAAATTTGCAATTATTGATTATTATACGGCGGATATTGGACTATTTTTGTAATATTATGATTTTGCTGATATTTTTAAATTTATGGAGCTGATAACAATAAAAAAAGACGATTCTTTTTTGTTGTTATCGATTCGTCTTAAAAAAATCAGCACCTTTTAAGTTGTTAACTTAAAAGGTGCTAGTGAAAAGCGAGATTTTCCGCTTATTTTATTTGGTTTTGAAGTAGTCCATAATCATCTGATAATATTCAGCATTCTGAGGCTCGTTTTCTTTCAGCACCGCAGCTTTTTCAGCCGTAATTGCAGATTCCGCAATCAGGTGCAATGTGGAAATTTTGCAAATATTTTCAGCTACGTCTACAACTCCGCCGTCAATAAAATATGTGGCGGTAACTTTGTTGTCGGTATCTAAAATTTGCATTATGCCTTTGTTCAAAAGCAGCGAAGTCGGAGCGCGCTCATCAATTAAAGTCAGATTAGTTTTGCCATAAGGCAGAACTACACGATAAACTTTTTTATTGAGCGCGGTTTTTTCCGGCGTGAATATTTTTAAGCTTATGTCAGCCATTAGTTAGACTCTTTCATTTTTTCTGCTTTAGCTACGGCGTCTTCAATTGTGCCAACCATATAAAAGGCCGCTTCAGGCAGGTCGTCGTATTCGCCGTCCAAAATACCCTTAAAGCCTTTAATAGTGTCTTCCATTTCTACAAACACGCCTTTCAAACCGGTAAACACCTCGGCCACATGGAACGGCTGCGACAAGAAACGTTGAATTTTACGAGCGCGTGAAACAACGATTCTGTCTTCTTCCGAAAGTTCATCCATACCCAAAATGGCGATAATGTCTTGCAGAGAGTTATATTTTTGCAAAATTTCCTGAACACGGCGAGCTACAGCATAATGTTCTTCGCCCACAATATCCGGACTTAAAGCGCGGCTGGTCGAGTCTAGCGGGTCAACGGCTGGGAAAATAGCTTGTTCAGAAATTTTACGCGACAGCACGGTTGTGGCATCTAAGTGCGCAAAAGTTGTTGCCGGAGCAGGGTCGGTCAAGTCATCGGCCGGCACATAAACTGCTTGCACAGAAGTAATAGAGCCGTCTTTAGTTGAGGTAATACGCTCCTGCATGGCACCCATATCCGTACCCAAAGTAGGTTGATAGCCAACGGCGGAAGGAATACGTCCCAACAATGCCGAAACCTCTGAACCTGCTTGAGTGAAACGGAAAATATTATCAATAAACAACAATACATCTTGGTGTTCTTGGTCACGGAAATATTCGGCTTGTGTCAAACCTGTCAAAGCAACACGGGCGCGCGCTCCTGGCGGTTCGTTCATCTGACCGTAAACCAACACGGTTTTAGATTTGTCGCCTTTAAGGTCGATAACTCCGGATTCTGTCATTTCATTATACAAGTCATTGCCTTCGCGAGTGCGCTCGCCAACGCCGGTAAATACGGAATAGCCGCCGTGACCTTTAGCAATATTGTTAATCAATTCCATAATCAGCACGGTTTTACCCACACCGGCGCCGCCGAACAGACCAATCTTTCCGCCTTTGCTGTAAGGTTCGAGCAAGTCAATAACTTTTATGCCTGTTACCAAAATTTCTTCTTTGGTGGACTGGTCGGTAAAAGACGGAGCTTCTCTGTGAATAGGTTTATACATTTTGCTGGTAACCGGACCGCGTTCATCTACAGGCTCGCCGATTACGTTGATAATACGTCCCAGCAATTCAGGACCAACCGGAACTTTAATCGGCTCACCGGTATTGATGACTTGCAAGCCGCGAACCAAACCATCGGTGGTGTCTAATGCAATACATCTTACAACACATTCGCCCAGATGTTGTTCAACCTCTAAAACCAAACGTTTGCCGTGATTATCGCATTCCAACGCCGTATAAATATCCGGCAAATCGGCTTCACTTTCAAATTTTACATCTACAACCGCTCCTAAAACCTGATGGATTTGTCCGTTTTTGCGGACTATATTTTTACTTACGGTTTTTTCTTCTTTAGTCATTCATATCTCCTTGTTTTAAACGGCATCTGCGCCGGCTATAATTTCAATCAGCTCTGTAGTGATTGCCGATTGGCGCAGGCTGTTATATTTTAAAGTCAAGTCGCTAATCATTTGTTTTGCGTTGCGGGTGGCATTATCCATAGAGGTCATGCGCGCTCCGTGTTCTGATGCTGCTGAATTAACCAATGCCTGAAAAACTGTGTCTTCAAAAATAATCGGCACAATTTGTTCCAAAATTGTCGATTTATCAGGCATATAATCATAAAAAGCAGCACCTGAACGATTTATATTTTCGATAGCTTCATTATTATGCTTTAGTTGCAGCGGGCAAATTTGCTCTGCCTCAAAAGTACGGCTGATAGCCGATTCAAAATGAGCATGGATTAACTCGCAAACATCAAAATCGTGGTTTTGAAAACGCTTCAATATATATTGCGACAAACGTGACGCAGCTTCGGGATAAGAGGCATCTTTACTCAAATTATTTGAGAGTGACATATCCAAATCTTTGAAAGTGCGTTTTAAAATATCATGCGCTTTTTTACCGATACACACAACTTTAATATCTTTTTTCTGCCGACGGAGTTCTTTTATGCGTTCAATGGCTTTTTTAGCCACGTTGCTGTTATAGGCTCCGCACAATCCTCTGTCGGAAGAAAAAACATAAAGTTCATATTTTTGCTCATTTGTATTTTGTTGCAACAGAGCCGGACGAGGATATTTTATTCCTTTTTCTTTTTCGTCTGTTTCTATCTCTGTTAAAACACGCAAAGCAGAACGCCGTAAATTTTCGGCGTAATCCTGATTCTTGTCAACCAGAATTTGAACCCGGCGCAAGCGTGATGCCGCCACCATCTTCATTGCAGAAGTAATTTTCTGAGTGGATTTGATGGCTTCAATACGTGTCCGTAATTCTTTTAAGCCTGCCATTTATGCCGCCTTTTCCTGTTTTGCTAAAAAATCAGTAGCAAATTGTTCATAAAATTCACCTAATTTGGTTTCGAGTTCCGGAGAAATGATTTTCTTTTCTCTAATCTCTGCCAAATATTCCGGATGGCTGGTTCGCAGTTCCTTTAGACTTTCTTGTTCAAAAGCCTTAATATCAGAAACTTCTATTTTGCTCAAATATCCTCTGACACCAGAAAAAATAGAAGCAACTTCTTCTTCAGTAGCCATTGGTTCGTGAACCGGCTGTTTTAGCAATTCGGTCAGTTTTGAGCCTTTGTCCAGCAAACGGCGTGTTGATTTATCCAAATCTGCTGAGAATTGTGCGAATGCCGCCATTTCTCGATATTGAGCCAAATCAAGTTTCATTGTACCAGCAACTTGTTTCATGGCTTTAATCTGCGCAGCCGAACCAACACGGGATACTGAAATGCCGACATTAACCGCCGGACGGATACCCTGATAGAACAGGCTTGTTTCCAAAAAGATTTGACCATCGGTAATAGAAATTACGTTTGTCGGAATATACGCAGACACATCGCCTGCTTGCGTTTCGATAACCGGCATAGCCGTCAATGAGCCAGAACCATATTTTTCATTCATTTTTGCAGCTCGTTCAAGCAGACGAGAGTGCAGATAGAAAACGTCACCAGGATAAGCTTCGCGTCCAGGCGGACGTCTAATCAACAAAGACATTTGTCTGTAGGCCGTGGCTTGTTTGGATAAATCATCATAAAAGATGACGGCGTGCATTCCGTTGTCACGGAAATATTCACCCATAGCCGTTCCGGCATAAGGCGCAATAAATTGCAACGGAGCCGCTTCGGAAGCCGTGGCTGCAACAACAATGGTATAGTCCATAGCGCCGTAATCGCGCAAAGTTTTAACCACTTGAGCGACGGATGAGCGTTTTTGACCGACGGCGACATAAATGCAAAACAGTTTTTCGCTGTCATTTTTAGCCAAGTCGTTGGTGCGTTTTTGATTGATAATAGTATCAACTATAATTGATGTTTTACCGGTTTGACGGTCGCCAATAATCAATTCACGTTGTCCGCGGCCGATTGGAATCAGGGAATCAATCGCTTTTAATCCGGTTTGCACAGGTTCATGCACACTTTTTCTCGGAATAATTCCCGGCGCTTTGACTTCGGCATTGCTGTATTGTTCTGCTTTTATGCTGCCCATGCCGTCAATAGGATTACCCAAAGCGTCTACAACACGACCGAGCAAGGCTTTTCCTACCGGAACACTCACGATTTTATCGGTTCTTTTTACAGTGTCACCTTCTTTGATTCCTTCATCTGAACCAAACAGCACCACGCTGACGCTGTCTTCTTCCAAATTGAGAGCCATGCCCTTTACACCATTGGAAAATTCAACCATTTCATTGAGCTGAACTTTATCCAATCCATAGACGTGAGCAATACCGTCACCCACCGAAAGAACACGTCCTACTTCAGACATATCGGTAGATAAGTCAAAGTCGGCGATTTTTTCTTTTAATATTGAAGATATTTCGCTTGCCTGTACAGACATCTATTTTGTCCCTTTCATCAGCTGTTCTAAACTGTCTAAACGGTGTTTGACTGAGCTGTCAATCAGCACCGTGCCGCATTTTATAATCAGACCGCCTAAAATCTGCGGATTAAGATGATAATTTACGACCACATCTTTGTTAAAAAGAACAGACAGCTTTTGTTTTAATTTTTCATCCTGCGCGGCAGAAAGTTCGGTAACCGTTTCCACCGTTACATCAGCAATGTTTTGCTTTTTATTATAATATTCTTTGAACTGGTTCAAAATCAAACCCAAGTCATTAACTCGATGGTTTTCAATTAGAATTTTCAACAAATTTGCTGCAGGTTTACTCAATTTCAGTTTGTCAGAGATGGAGGCGGCTATTTCTGTTTTTGCATTTAACGGCCAAATCGGATTGTTAAGCAAAACAAAATCTTTGTCGCTTTCAGCTAAAATATCCTGCAAAACTTCTACATCTCTGCGGGTTTCCTTCAGTTTTTTGCAAGCCTCGGCGCCCTCATAAAGGGACGCGGCATACAAAATTGCATTTTTCAGTTTAGAACCTTTGTTCACTTTTCAAACTCTTTTCAAAACTTTTTAACTTTTTATATACATATAAAATTGTCTTACATATAGCAATAAAACGAAAGAATAATCAACAGCTTTTTTTATTTAAGCGGTTTATTTCAGTTTATTCCAGCCTTTTCGCGCCGGTTGAGCGGTTTGCGTTTGATTGTTTTCAGCATTAGGAGTGTTGCTATTCCATTTTTTAGGCGAATCGCCGGTGTTTATTTTGCGGATAATTTCTTTTTGGTCTTGTGTCAAGACTTGTCCGTTGCCTACCATTTGTCCCAAAAGCGCCGGAGATAAAAAATTTTCACGCAGAGAAGAATAAGTTGTTACAATTTGTTCTATAATATTTTTTCCGGGAGCAGCGTTCAAAGTAGAAATGTCTCGTCCATGAAAGAAGGTAAGAGAGTGACATGGCGCCGAGATTAAAATATCGGTATGGTCGATGCCGTAAACATAACGCAGCATAATTCTCGGACTTATGTTGCAGGCGTCTTTGGCGGTGGAAAAAACTAAATTATTATTTAGCATCATGTCTTTTATAAGGCTTTTCCCCTCTTGGGAAAGTTCACCGCAAGAGCCTGTAATAGCCAAGTCGTCTATTGTGTAGCCATTGTAATCGGCGGCGGCATAGTCAACCGTATAGCAAAAAACTTTTTCGGCATTTTCTATGTTTTTGGCCGAAGATGCCGGAATCCGGCTTGAGATAAAACTGGAAAGGGTTTTGACTGTTTGTTGATTTTTAGATGTATCGTTTTGCGTCTCCGAACTGTCGGTAAATAAATCTCCTCCGTCAAATTCAGCAAAATCATCGGCTGCAGCCGCAGTAAAAGATGTTCCGCAAGCCAAAATAAACGATAATAAAAATAACTTATTCATGCCTAATCTCCTCTCTTTATGCTGACTTTAGCGACAGTATAGTAAAATTATGGTAAATTTAAATAGAAATTATCTTCTTTTTAAGACTTATTTTATATATTTGCGATACAGTTTCAAAAAAAATCGGGAGAATAGGAATGTTGTCACTCATTTATACGGATTGGTCTGTTTTGTTGCGAGCCGGATTGGCTTTTGCCTTATCTTTAGTTTTGGTGCTGTTATGCGGAACACCGGTGATAAATATTTTGCACAAGCATCAAAAAATAGGTCAGCCAATTCGTTCTGACGGACCTCAATCTCATCTGAAAACAAAAAAAGGCACGCCGACAATGGGGGGAGTGCTGATTTTGAGCGCAGCAATAATCGCAATTTTGCTGTTTGCAAATATTACTTATCATTTTGTTTGGGTGAGCTTGCTGATTTTGATTGTTTATGGTCTTACAGGATTTGTAGATGATTATTGGAAAGTAAAACGTCAAAATTCAAACGCCATGACTGCCGGAATGAAATTGTTTTTGCAATTTTTGACTGCTTTGGTGGCTGCCAGCATTATTACTTCGGCAACACCGAGAGGTTTGAACACAATGCTGTTTTTCCCGTATTTTAAGGAATTTTGTCTGAATTTGTCCTGGTTGTATATTCCATTTGCGGTAGTGGTTATTTCCGGTACGTCAAATGCCGTAAATTTGAGCGATGGATTGGATGGTCTGGCTTCAGGTTTGATGATTGTTGCGTTAACGGTGTTTTTGGCTGTTGCCTATTGCTGCGGTTTGTCTGATGCTGTCGATTATAATATGTTTTTTATTCCGCGCAGCGGAGAAATATCGGTCGTTTGCGCCGCTTTAATAGGCGCTTGTCTCGGCTTTTTATATTTTAATAAACCTAAAGCCAAAGTGTTTATGGGCGATACGGGGTCTTTGGCGTTGGGAGCTATATTGGGAGCTGTGGCAGTTATGACAAAACATGAAATTCTCCTTGCCGTGGTCGGCGGTGTTTTTGTTATGGAAACTGTGTCAGTCATGATTCAGGTAATATATTTTAAAAAGACCGGTAAACGCTTTTTCAGAATGGCTCCGTTGCATCATCATTTTGAACAGTTGGGATGGTCAGAAAAAAAAGTTGTCCTCAGTTTTTGGGGAATGGCTGTGGTGTTGGCTCTTGTCGGCTCTTTGGCTTTTTTATAAGGTGAGTGGAAATGGTGAATTTTTCGCGTCAAAGTCATAATGCTGTTGTAAAGTGGTTATGGACCGTTGACAAAGTTACTTTGTTTGTGGCTTTTGCCTTACTGCTTATAGGGGTGATTCTTGATATTACGGCAAGTCCGGCCATTGCCAGAAAATTAAAATTGGATGATTTTGCTTTAGTTCGCAAACAAATTCAGTTTGTGATTTTGGGTAGTGGAATTATTTTGGGTATGTCATTGTTTAGTCTGCAAACTATCCGGCGGATTTCAATATTCGGGTTTGTTATGCTTTGGGGTTTGCTTTTGGGAACATTGTTTTTTGGAGCGGAAATTAAAGGCGCACGGCGGTGGATTTATTTATTTGGTTTTTCTTTACAGCCTTCGGAGCTGATGAAACCGATATTTATTGTTTGGACGGCGTGGTTGTTGGAACGCAGTAAAAAGCTGGATTATTTTAAAGGATGGCATTGGGCGTTTCTATCATATTTTATGGTTGTGGCTTTGTTGCTTTTGCAGCCGGATATCGGAATGACCCTGCTTATAAGCTCTGTTTTTGTGTTGCAGCTGTTTTTGGCCGGATTGCCGTGGATGTTGGTTGGTGTTGCCGGTGTAGGCGGCGTTTGCGCCTTGTTTATTCTTTATTTTGTCTATCCGCATTTTAGAGCGCGTGTAGACCAGTTTTTGTATGGCACGGATGAAACAAGTTTTCAAATAAACAAAGCCATGCAAGCATTTCAGAATGGCAATCTGGTTGGAAAAGGTCCTGGCGAAGGAACTGTGAAATTGACTATTCCGGATGCTCATACCGATTTTGTTTTTGCCGTCGCCGGAGAAGAATATGGCGTATGGCTGTGTTTGATTATTATAGCTTTGTTTTCGGTTATTGTGATTAGAACGCTGAAACAGTCTATGAAAGAAAGTAATCTATTTGTTATGTATGCAGAGGTTGGATTGGCTGCGTCTTTAGGATTGCAGGCGTTTGTAAATATGGCGTCATCGCTGCATATTATTCCGACAAAAGGAATGACGCTGCCGTTTATATCTTACGGCGGTTCATCGCTGCTGGGAACAGCCATAGAAATAGGCATGCTGCTGGCTATCACGCGTAAAAACACGGCTTCGGAAGATAAGGATTTATATTGATGACGGAATTGCTGCAGACTCTGCCTGAGGTTAAAGGCGAATATAAGTTCAATGAACCACTAAAAAAATATACATGGCTGAATGTCGGCGGACCGGCTGAAGTTATGTTTTTTCCGCAAGATGAAAAAGATTTGCAGGATTTTTTAAAAAATAAACCCCAAAATACATCGTTATTTATTCTGGGGGCAGGCTCCAATCTTTTGGTGCGAGATGGAGGTATGAAAGGGGTGGTCATAAAATTAAAATCTCCGAAGTTTGCGGAATGGAGTATTCAAGATGATACTTTGCGTGTTGGCAGCGGTTTGAAAAATGCTGCTTTGAAAAATATTTTGCTCCAAAACAGTGTGGCAGGATTGGAATTTATATGTTCAATTCCCGGAAGCATAGGTGGACTCGTGCGTTCTAATGCCGGCTGTTTCGGCGGAGAATTATCTCAAGTTTTACAAAAAGCAAAAATTATGGATATGGATGGAAATGTTTTTGAGGCAAAGCCGGAAGATTTCCATTTTGGTTATAGGCATAGCGATTTTCCGGCGGATTGGATTGTTTTGGAATTGTATCTGAAAATAAAACAGGCACCGAGTGAACAAATTGCCTCGACTATTGCCGAAAATGCCGCTTATCGCGCGGCTCATCAGCCGCAAAATGTATGCACGGCCGGTTCAACGTTTAAGAATCCTGAAGGTTTCAGGGCGTGGGAGTTGATAAAAAATTCGGGCGGATGCGGTCTTAAAGTGGGCGGAGCATCGTTTGCCGAAAAACATTGTAATTTTATGATAAATGATGGTTCGGCAACTGCGGCAGATTTGGAAAACTTGGGCGAAACCGTAAGAAAATTGGTAAAAAAACAAACCGGTATAAACTTGGAATGGGAAGTTAAGATTGTAGGCGAAAATAATGGTGACGATGGAAAATAAAATATATGCGCCGGTGCTGTGGCCATATCGCTTGCTGGGAAATATGATTCTGCTCGGCTTTATTTGGCTGCTGACTTTTGGGGTTATTACTGTTCGGCACAATCTGGTCAGCAAACATATAGATTCATTGTTAACCGAAATCTATAATAAAACCGCTACTGCCGGTTGGGGATTGGATGATATTACTTTAGAGGGACGCGAAAAAACTTCTAAAGACGATGTTTTGCATGTTATTGGTTTAAAACGCGGCGATAATATTTTGGAAATAGATTTAAAAGCCGTATGTGAAAAAGTTAAAACTTTACCGTGGGTAAAAGAAGCAAGTGTAAGCCGGCGGTATTTTCCAAATGTGATTCATATCAGTATCAGAGAAAAAAAAGTAAAATCTATATGGCAATATCAAAACGAGTTTTATCCGATTGATGAAGATGGAAAAATTATCGAAACAGAATATGTTTTGCAAAAGAATATTTTACAGATTGTGGGGCAGGGAGCTCCGGAACATATAAATTCTTTGTTGAAAATAATTGAAAATGACAAAGAACTTTTTGCTCGCGTCAAAGTGGCTAATTTTATTTCTGAACGCCGCTGGAATTTGATTTTTGATGATGTTTTGAATGGCATTACTGTCAAACTTCCGGAAGATGATGTGGCGGACGCGTGGAAAAAATTAGTCAAATTAGATAAAACGCGCGGCATTCTTAAACGTAAATTAACTTTCATTGATTTAAGATTGAAAAATAAAGTTATTGTGAAAATCAGTAACAAAAATACTAACATGTAATTGAAAGTTAAGGATAGTCTGTCGTGAATCGCTCTACTGTTGCCGCCCTTGATGTAGGCTCATCAAAAGTTTGCTGTTTGATTGCGCATGTGGGCAAGGACAAAAAAATAAACGTCGTTAGCTATGGATATAATGCGTCTAAAGGCATTAAAAATGGTGTTATTACAGATGTTAACGAGGCGACTATTTCTGTCTGCAATGCGGTGGAAACAGCAGAACAAATGGCCGGAGAACGTATTGATAGCGTGATTTTGAATGTTTCGGGAGACAAAACTTTCAGCCGTTTATGCACGGCTTCCATATCTCTTAAAAAGAATCGTCCGATTAGTGATATAGATGTGGAAAAAGTAAAAAATAAGGTCAAAATAAATGTGGAAAATAATGAATTGATTCATTGTCTTTCTACCGGATATCGGGTTGATGGCTGCGAAGACCTTAAAAATCCTCTCAATATTTATGGCGAAGAACTTTCAGCCGGAATTTTGCTGGGTATGTATCCTCATATTTTATATAAAAATTTGCAGTCGGTGGTGGAGGCCGCGCATCTGGATATAGAAAAAAAAGTGTTTTCGGCTTTTGCTTCCGGTATGGCGTGTTTGGTTGAAGATGAACGCGAATATGGGGCAACAATCATTGATATCGGCGGCGGCACTACCAGCATTGCCACCTTTAAAAATGGCGGACCAATTGCTTTTTCTACATTGCCGGTCGGCGGAATAAATATTACAAAAGATATAACTCAGGGACTTACGACCTCATTCGCGCATGCTGAAGATTTGAAAAATCGTCATGGCTGTGCTTTTTTGGTCAGTCATGATAAGTATGAAAGTATAAATGTCTATCCGCTGGGTGAGGAAGATGATAGTTCTATTCGGCAAATGCACCGTTCAGATTTAATAAATATTATAGCACCGAGGGTTGAGGAAATTTTTGAAATGGTTGCCAGACGTTTGGCACAGCAGGGACTGCAAAACAAAAAAAATCATCGTGTTGTGCTTACGGGCGGATGCAGCCAGCTTCCGGGAATCAGAGATGTGGCAGCAGTCATATTGGATAAACAGGTTCGTTTGGGAAATCCGCGCAATATAGCCGGAGTTCCGGAAATTATCAATAATCCTATTTTTTCTACAGCGCTAGGACTTTTGCAGCTGGCAACTACTTCTATGGAACGTAAACCGCACAAAATTATAAATAGTCCGAACGGCGATAGTGGAAAATTGATGAAAATTTTTAATTGGATTCGTCAAAATTCTTAAAAACGGTAACAAAAACTTAATATATTTCAGCTATTTTAATCCATATATGTGAAATTTTCTAATTGGGAGAAAAACAGATGTCAATAAACTTGGGTGTTGCCGATACCACAGTATCACATTTAAAACCGCGAATTGCCGTAATTGGTGTCGGCGGCGGCGGTGGAAATGCCGTCAACAATATGATTGCCAAAAATTTGGAAGGCGTGGATTTTGTTGTGGCTAATACAGATGCTCAAGCTTTGGCACATTCTTCTGCCAGCCGTAAAATTCAGCTGGGGTTGGAAATAACTCAGGGTTTGGGCGCAGGAGCTCGTCCGGAAATCGGTAAGATTGCAGCTGAAGAAGCTAAAGAGGAAATTGCTCGTGAACTTGAGGGTGTAAACATGGTGTTTATTACTGCCGGTATGGGTGGCGGTACAGGTTCCGGAGCAGCTCCGGTTGTGGCGCATATTGCTAAAGAAAAAGGTATCTTAACTGTAGGCGTTGTGACCAAACCTTTTAGCTTTGAAGGGCGCAAACGCATGGAAACAGCCGAAAGCGCTTTGGCTAATTTTACTAGTGAAGTTGACAGTATCATAGTTATCCCAAACCAAAATCTTTTCCGTATTGCAGATAAAAAAACGACTCTGGCCGAAGCCTTTTTAATGGCTGATGATGTACTTTATTCCGGAGTTCGTTCTATTACTGATTTGATGATGATGCCAGGACTTATCAACCTTGATTTTGCGGATGTTAAAAATATTATGCAGGATAAAGGCAAAGCTATTATGGGAACAGGTGAGGCCGAGGGTGATAATAGAGCGGAAGAAGCTGCTAAACAAGCTTTGTCTAATCCTCTTTTGGACGATTGCACAATGCACGGCGCCAAAGGCGTTTTGATAAATATCACAGGCGGTGATGATATTACTTTGATGGAAATTGACGAAGCCGCAAACATCATTAAAGAAGAAGTTGATGATAATGCCAATATCATTTTCGGCTCAAGCTATGATGAAGCTTTGGCTGGTAAAATCAGAGTTTCTATTGTGGTGACCGGTATTAGCGACGGAAAACCTCAGCCGGAATTGTTGCCTCGCACAAAAGAACCATCTTTAATAGACCAAAGTTATGATGACTCTAATTTTGTGCCGACTGTTGTGCCTGCTGAAGAATCGATGAGTGATGATACCGTCCCTGTTTCTTTGGATTTGCCTGAAGATAATGAATCTACAGTTCAACCAGAAGATATTGAGGCGGATAGTCAACCGACAGCAGAAGAAAACGCGCTGGATGACGATTTTTCTTCATTGGATAAGTCAGATGAACTTCCGGAAGTTCCGCAAGCTTCAGCTTTGTTTAATGCCATTATGAATGGTTCTGCCAACAAAACGGAAGACGAAGAAAAAGGCGCGGAAGAATTAAATGTTGCAGCCACAACTAAGAATAATGATTTTTTCTTTAGCTCAACATCTTTGCAAAATATAACAGAAAAAGAAGATGAACCTGTTTTGTTTAAAGAACATGATTCGGATATTTTTAAGGACAGCAAACCGGCAGAACCGGTAAACGAACCGGAAGAAGATGGTCATGCAGATGAAGATGATGTAAAACCAACTTTTATTGAACGAGTTATTGGTTATCGCAATCGTAAAAAGAAAGAAGATGCAGAAGAATTGCCGGAAAATATTGTAAAATTTTCGGTAGATGACAATAACGATGTTCCGGAACTTTCCGGAGATGAATTGGATATTCCGTCTTTCTTGCGTCGCAAATAAGCTTTTGCAATTTTATAAACCCCTGACAGAATTTTTTCCGTTGGGGGTTCTTTTATAACAGAAAACTACGTGTCAGACGTGTGGTTTTTTGTTAATGAAATAACGTATTTATTTATATAATAATTTTATTTATCATGTAATTGCGATATTTTTAATAACATTTTAGTTTACAACAAAAGTATAAAATATTTATTTTTATGCTTGACAATCATTTATAAATAGAATATATAGTACACGTTATCGCAATCGCGGGGTAGAGCAGCTTGGTAGCTCGTCAGGCTCATAACCTGAAGGTCGTCGGTTCAAATCCTTCCCCCGCAACCAATAAAACAGAAAAGTCACCTTTATGGTGGCTTTTCTGTTTTATATGTGTTGCAAGGAGTTTAACCGACGAAAAAAAAGGTATCGGGTTCATCGTGAAAGTTGGTGGTAGAGTAAAAAAGTTATAAAAAAATCATTTCTTAATTTGTTTGTTTTTCATCATAAATAAGTTAAGCATATAAAACTGGACGAGGTCTTTTTATTGTACGTCCTATTTTTTACTCTGAAATTCCAGAAAAACACTCAACATAATATATATGTTGCCGGAAACGGCAATACTAATAAAAAGTATAATGTGGCGATAATGAAAATTTTGTGTTTTCTAAAATAAAAATGTCTAGGACATTTTAGGCGTGGATATTTCAAAAATAGTACCTTAGTTTTACAATCATTGAAAAACTGCGGTTGAGTAATATATTAAAATTGTTCAAAATATTGTCGGTGGGTGTTTTTAAGCAATTAAATTCTAAGCTGTGATTTTGAACCACGGATTCAATATACAACGTAAAAAAATTTAAGCGATTAAATGCTTTTACAATGTAAGAGAATTTCGTAAGGCCTATTATTTGATGTATTGTAAGAGTATTTGGTTGCAAACATTGTGTTTTCAAACAACCTTTTATAAAATCAAATAAAGGTAGCAGAGCCGAAAGCCAAAGGTTTATACTTTGGCTTTCTTGGTGTTAAATTTGTGATAAAGAATTGACATTAAACAAAGGCTGTTTATACTGAATATAGAAAAGGAGCCGTAAATGAAAAGTGTTTTAATTTGTATTTTGTCTGGTTTGGTTATTTTTCCTAATTTATCTTTAGCTAAAGAAAAAATCCTGACAAGCGACAGTATTAACTGCAAAAATGATGAAACATATTGCACAAATTCAGACGGCATACCGCTGACAGGCAAAGTTTCGCGTTACGACGGCGAAAATAAAGTTTTGCAAAACTATAAAACCGGCTTGCTTAGCGGATTGACCACAGTTTGGAACGCCGATGGCAAAATAGTCAGCAAAACATATTATAAAAACGGAAAGAAAAACGGTGTGGAAAAAATTTTTTATGATAACCATACTCTCAAGTCGTTTGCCGAATATAAAGACGGATATTTGCATGGCAAAGTGGAATATTACACCGAAAAAGGCAAGCTAAAAGGGCGTTTGAGCTATAAAAACGGATATTTTGAAAAAGGTTACTGCGTGGTTGGCGGACAAAAACAAGAAATCAGAGCCGCACGCACAACCGAAATTATGACATGCGGTGATTGATGAAAACAGGTTTGGTTTTAGAGGGCGGAGCGCAGCGTGCCATATATACTGCCGGCGTTTTGGACGTGTTTATGGAAAACGGCATAACGTTTGACGGCGTCATCGGCGTTTCGGCCGGAGCAATTCACGGCTGTTCGTTTGTTTCGGGACAGCATCGGCGCAGTATTGATTATACTTTGGCTTATGCCGGAGATAAAAACTATATGAGCTGGTATTCATTTTTGACAACCGGAAATATGGTTAATGAGGAGTTTTGCTATCATACTCTGCCGGAAAAACTTTTTCCGTTTGACCACAAAATTTTTGAGGCAAACAATACGGATTTTTATGCTGTGTGCAGTAATTTGCAAACAGGGCAGGCGGAATATGTCAAATGCGCAAAAATGGATAATACCGGGTTGGCCTATTTGCGGGCGTCGGCTTCTATGCCTTTTGTTTCGCGGATTTCAGAAATCGGCGGAAAAAAATATTTGGACGGCGGAATTTGCGACAGCATTCCTTTGCGCGCGTTTCAAAAAATGGGCTATGAGCGTTGCGTGGTGGTGCAGACCAGAGCCGCCGGATACCAAAAAAAGCCAAACAAGCTGGGGTGGCTGGCTCCGCTGGTGTATCGCAAATATCCAAAGTTTGCCGCCGCCATAAAAAATAGGCATATAATGTATAACAACGAGCTGGAGCAGATTGAACAGGCGCAAAAAAACGGCGCGGCGTTTGTTATCCGTCCGAGTAAGAATGTTAAAATTCATCATACGGAAACAGATAAAAAAGTGTTGCAGGCGGTTTATGACTTGGGGCGCGGCGACGCTATAAAACTTTTGCCGGAACTGAAAAAATTTTTAAAAGAGGCTAAAAAATAATGCAGAATTTTACTTATCATACGCATAATCATGAACAAGATTTTGACGGACATCAAAGTGCCGAAGAAATGATTGCCGCCGCCGAAGAAAAAGGTTTTGCGGAAATCGGGGTTTCAAATCATTTGATATGTCATAAAAATTTGCGTATTGAAAACGGCTATCAGCCGATGTTTCGGCAAGATTTTAAGAGCGGTGAGGAGTGCTATAAAAAGCATATTGAGCTGATACGGCAAGCAGCGGAAAAACACCATATAAAAGTGCGGGTCGGTTTTGAGGTGGATTTTTTCCCGTCGGCATATTGGCGTGATAATTTTGAAAAAATGCTCAAAAATCTGGACGTTGATTATCTTATTGGTTCAACGCATTTTATCCGCTCGGCAGACGAGAGTTTTTTGTGCAATATTTATCATATGAAATATCATCCGGATTTGCCGCAGCAGCCTGAATTTAAGGAATATCTGCGCAACTATTGGCGCAACATTGTCGCGGCTGTGGAAAGCGGATATTTTACTTTTATTGCCCATGTTGACTATATCACGATTTTTAATTTGTGCGTTGAGCCGGAGTGGGACGAGTATAAATGGCGTGTGATTGAGGCGTTGGCAAAGCATAAGCAGCCGTTTGAGCTGAACACCAGCGGCTATAACCGCATAGATATGCAGCACCCGACGACATGGATGTTAGAAGAGCTGAACAAACGCGGCGTACCGGTTATTATCAGCGACGACGCGCACGATGTTTCTATGCTGGGACAACACTTTGAACGTGCCGAAAAACTGCTTTCCGAGCTTGGTTACACCAACCGTTTCAACCCGTTTAAGGTTTAAAGGCTAAATATCATTATTGAGAATTTTCTCTAAAAATGTTCCTTCAATGTTTTTAGTTTTATCATATTTGTATGATAATTTGTGGATTGATGTTTTTTGTAAAATATCCTGCTCCATTGTTTGGGTGTATGGAGTAAAGTAATTTTTTTCCAAAATATAACAGTCGTCTTCGTAAACAGCAGGCATCATAGACCATAGCTTAGATAAATTTTTGTCATTATCAATCAAAAAGTCAAAAGCAAGCGGATATAAAAAATAATCAATCAGTTTTGTTTCTTTAGCCCAATAGGCAAATAAAAATCTTTTTTCGGCAATCATAAGCGGATTTTGAGCCTTTGCTCCAATCATCCAATTGACATTGCGGTAAATACCTTTACTGCTTAAACAGAAAAAATCTCTTTTTATAAAGTCTTGAGATAGCGGCGCCGTCAATAATACTGTGGCGTCAATCCAAATTCCGCCGTGATTAGCTAAAAGTGTGGCGCGCAAAATATCGGAAAATTGCATAGGAGTAATTAAGTTTTGTTGTCTTTTGATAAAAATATATTCAGGAATATCCGCATATTTTTTAATGTTTTGGTTATCAATGATTACAACTTCGCATCCGTTCGCATTTTTCTTTATACTTTCAATGCAGCGCTTAACTATTTGAGGGGCGTTTTCAATACCCTGAAACCAACATATCCATATTTTTCTGTTATCATCAGATAGGGGAGTTTTTTGTGGCAAATTATTTAAAACATTCAGATATTTTCTCAGATATTTTTGTTCTGCATGCAAAATATTTTCTTTTCTGAATTTTTTGCGTTCAGCTTTGGATTTAATAAATAAACCGGCGTAAATGCGATACCATATTTTTTTTAGAAAAACAATAAACATAATCAGTTCTCCTTAATTTAAAATGTCTTTAAGATATTTTTCCCACAAAAGGTCATAGGAATTTTTATATTGCTGAACACGCTTATAATTGTCCATAATTGCCGGCAGGCGCTGTTCATAGTCTTGTGCTGAACATTGTTTGATTATTTCATCTATATGGTCAAAATCTTTTTCAGGTACAAAGATAATACCGTCAGAATTGAAACGTTTTAAAATGTTGGAATGTCCGACATAAATTGGAACAGTATATGTGGCAAAGCAATTTAATATTTTTTCTGTAAACCAAAATGGCAGAATTGCATTTTCAACAACAATGGAATAGCGATAGTTTTTTAGGGTGTCTATGGCTCTAACGTATTTCCCTCCGTTAAATGTTCCAAAAGTGTCAACTTTGTCGTCTTTTTCAAAATGTGTGGCCCATTCAAATCTTAATTTATGAAGTTCGCACGATTTTTTATCAGATGAAATAATAGAGATATTTTTGTTTTTAGTCAGACATGCGTTTAGCTCATCGTCGGTTATGTTGTCTCCAAGAGAGATGTTAGCACATTGGCAAAATTCTCTTGCGTTATCATATTTATTTAATATATCTTCATCATAAGTGAAAATTAAATCAAAATCTTTGTTTAATCCCGGGTGGCGGTCAAAAATAAGATAATCATTCGGGAGTATTTCTTTAGACTCACAAAGTAAGCCAAACATTTTTTCTGCAATAAATGTTCCCTTTCGTTTTAAGGTTTGTTTCATACAGTTATGAGTATAAAAATGCACCGGCAATTCAAAGTTATATTTATCAAATATAAAATATTTTGAAACTTGCGGATTAGAGGCGCTAAAACATTTATCTCTTAAAAAGAATGTTCGTATTGAAGAACCGTCTTTATTATAAATTTCAGGCTCTTTATTATACATTTTGTGGTATCTGCTATAAATCGGCACATATATTTTGCCATATTGTTTATTATAAATTTTATCTGTGTTTAAGTCAAAAAAATCAAACTCTGATTGCAAATATTGACGCCATTTTCTTTTGGGTATAAGTGCTAAAATAATTTTAACAATAAATCTTCTCATTATTTATGTCCTTTTCCGATAAGCCATAGATTTAATTTAATTTTTAAGGGCAGTCTTTGATAATTTACAGCGCCGCAATTTTTTAATTCTTGTATTTTTTTATATAAATCAGCGTTATTCAACTTATATTTTTTCATATTTTTAAGCACAAATTTTAGATTTAAATTGAGAATATTTTTGCGTAAAATCGGAAAAAATTTTTCATTTTTGAACTGTTCAAAAAGTTTTTGATTTATAGTCAAAAAGCCGAGAGCTTTGGGCGTTGAAAAGGCTGAACCGGTAAGCGATGAAGAATGTTTTATGTTGCAATAGAATTTTTGCGGAATATAAATTACGGATTTCATCAAATAAAATGCTTGTATGTTAAAATATAAATCTTCGCCGTAACAAATGGTTGGCTCAAATTTAAGTTTTTTTATAATATCTTTCCGAAAAATTTTAGTCCAAAGGTTGTGATGAATAATGCTTTTATATTTTAATAATTCATCTAGCGGGTGGTTGATGTGTTCAAGATTAAACTGTTTGGGACGGTCAAATGTTATATTGATATCGTTTGATTGCAAATAATCAAAACATAGACAATCAATATTGTTTTGCAAATTTTTTTCAGACAGTTCAAAAAGGTATGGAGAAACAATGTCGTCGGCGTCCATAAAATATATATATTTTCCGGTTGTTTGCCGCATTCCTGTGTTGCGGGCGGTGCTGACGCCGGAATTTTGTTGGTTTATGATATGAAAACGGGCGTCTTTGGCGGCGTATTCTTCAAGAATTTGCGCTGAATTGTCGCTTGAGCCGTCGTTGACGCAAATGGCTTCCCAATTTTTATAAGTTTGCGCTAACACGCTGTCCAAGCAAGCGCGCAGATATTTTTCTGCATTATAAACGGGAATGACAATAGAAATTAAAGTCTCGGTCATATCTTATCCTTTCAGCGCGGAGGTAACCGCGGCAGCTAGCTTTTTTGCCACTTGCGGCAAAGTATAGTTGTTTTGCAGCAGGTTATAGCCGTTTTCCGCCACTTTTTTGGTTTGTTCATAGTGTTCAAGCGCGTATTGCAGCTTGTCGGCCAACTCATTTACCGCTTTTATCCTAAAAGTATAGGCGGCATCTTTGTGGTCGGCAAAAATCTCCGCCGGTCCTTCGGCAAGCGAAGTCACAATCGGCAGAGAATAGTTCATCGCCTCTAAAAGCACAATGCCGAACGGCTCAAAATTTGACGGCAGCACAAAAATATCCAGCGATTTATAAAACTCGTCTTTATCTTTTATCCAGCCCAAAAGTTTGACATCATTTTCAAGCCGGTTGTCGGTAATCAATTTGCGGATTTTAGCGTCTTCATTTGCATACGTTGCCGAAGCGCCGCCTCCCAAAACCGCTTGAAAATGAACACCGCGCTTTTTTAATTCCGCCAACGCCAAAATATAGTCGCAAAAACCTTTCATCGGGTCAAAACGTCCGACTGTGCCGATAACAGGTGGCTGATGATATGGCGGCAGCGGGCGAAACGGCTGAGGTTCGGACACCAAATTCGGAATTACAAAAATCTTGTCAGCCGGAAAACCATAGCCGGCGAAAATCCGCTTTTGATGTTGAGTGATGGAAAATATGGCGGCGCATTTTTCCAGATGCTTAAACTTTGGATTGTGCGCCACGCCAACAACTTTTATACCCAGCATTTTGGCGGCGGCAATCACCAGCTCCAGCGCTTTTTTGCTATGCACAATAATCAAATCCGGCTGATATTTTTTAAAACAGCGGTAAAATGTCCAAATCAAAAATAAGTTGAGGTGCGAAAAGCGGATTTTGCATTGTTTCAAATTTTGATGCGGTGTGATTTTTTCGTTAATCTGCGCGCGTTTATCGGTAATGGCAAGCACATCAAAACCTTGTGAAAGCAGAGCATTATTATAGTCTAAAAACGCTTGTTCAATTCCGCCTAAGCCGCGTGCAATCATAATGTTGACAATTTTCATTTTTGTGGCTCCAAAAAGGTTTTGACGGCGCGTTGCACTGCTTCAAACAGGCGAGGGGTGGAGTGTCCGCTGCCGGCGTTGATAATCAGCTTGGAGTTCGGCAAGGCTTGGTGCAAGTCCCACGCTTGTTTGACCGGACAGCAAAAATCTAAGCGATTATGAACAATAAGCGTTGGTATATGCTTGATTTTTTCGGAATGCTGCAAAATTTGATTAGAGCCTAAAAAGTATTTGTTTTTTTCATAAAAAAAGGCAACGCGCGCTGATTGCAGTTCGGCATAATCCAAAGTTTCCGGCGCGCGGAATTTTGGCGCCAAGCGGCCAAGCAGATATTCATAACTTCCTAAATAGGTCAGGGCTTTCAGATTGTCTTTGGGATTTTTAGAAAACAGCAAGCGGCGATAGGCGGAATAAATATCGTTGCGGTGGACTTTTTTGCGCATTTCCGCCCATAAATCCGGATAAAAGCGCTCGCTTTCCGAACTAACCCAAGCGGTGTCGTACGGACGTGCCAAAAATACCGAGGTAACAATTATTTTATCCACTTTTTGCGGATAGGCTTCGGCAAACAAAAGCGCCAAAGTCGAACCCCACGATGCGCCGTGAGCGATAATCGGCTGATTTATGCCCAGATATTCCAGCAGGCGGGCGGCGTCTTCCAAAGTGTTTTGCGTGCTGTTGTTTTGAAAAGCGTCCTCAGCTTCGGATTTTCCGCAGCCGCGCTGGTCAAACTGAATAAAACGATATTGGCGGCGGTTGAACAATTTGGCGTATTTGGGACGCGACGAACCTCCGGGGCCGCCGTGAAAAGACAGCACCGGCGCACCGACCGGATTGCCGTATTGATAATAATGTATTTTATGCCCGTCTTTTTCCGGCAAAAAACCTTCGCTGTAAGGTTTGGGCATACGATTAAAAATGTTCCACCACATAGGCACCTCCAAAATTTATTTCAGCATACAATTAAGAGCATTGTAAGGCAAGCGGAAAAACAAAACTGCAAACAGAGAACATAAAATAAGAAATATATTTTATATTAAGATAAATTTATAATAAAATGTTTGACTTTAAAAGAATTTTATTATAAAAAATAAGAGAAATAATTTATAAGGAGAGAAAAATGTCAATACCAACAAGAAATTACATATATGGTTTATCGCCGTTAAAGCGCGAAAATCCAGCCCGAGGGCAAAGTGAATGGTACTATTTTGACCCGCGCAATGCTTCTACTTTTTCGGATTTTAAGCAAATAGATGTGCCAAGTCAGAATACGCCTAATCCATACGCAAAAGAAATTCAGAATTATATTTTTAAAACAGATTCTGATAATTATAAGCTGCTATACGGTAACGCGCAGCCGCCGCAGGAGAATCAGCAAAATCAACCGCAGCAGCCGGAAAACAACACCGCTAAGCCGATTTTTTCTAATCAGCAGAATAATCAGATATTTTCACAGCCGCAAAATGCGGCAGGGCAAGCTATTGGCAATAATGTTGAGCAGTTACAGGCGGCAAATGAAACTATAAAAGTTCAGCCAGAAGATGATTCTACATTACGAGTAATGAAAGAAAATTCACTAATTTTTGGTAATAAAGAACCAAAAACAACATTGCAATCTATGGACGATATTGTAAAACAAGGAAAAACGGTGACGTCATTGCCTAATTTTCAAAAATTTACAGTAGCAGAAATAGCCAAAGATAGTGCAAAAAGTTTTGTTCAAGGATCTGTTGGAACTGCTGAGCGTGTTGTTAATGATCTTACTATGGATGCTTATAACGTGATAAATTCGGCTTTTTTAGATGGCTCATATAAACAACGTCAAGAGGAATTACGGCAATTAGCCAAAAGTTCTAATTTAGAAAGATGGTTTGACTTTGCTAATTGGGTTGCTTCTAATTCAACAAAAATTGCTGCAACGTTATATTTGAAGAAAATAAAAGACCCTGCTTTATATATTTATGACAAAATAACGCATTTAAAACCACTTTAACTTGACTTGTATTTTTATATAAAGTATCATAGTAGGTGTTTTAGATATAAAATGCCTACTATATGTTTATAGAAAGTATGAATATGGATAAATACTTTGTAAAGTTGCAAGATAAAATATTTTGTGTGCTGCAATTATTTTCTTTTAGAGGGAAATATGACAGCGATATGTTTTGGCAGGTCGTTTTATATACATTATTGATAGTGCTTATCCCGACAAAATTTATGAATACCTATGCTTTTTTGGTCGGCGGACTTTTTTGCTTTTATATTATACTTGCTGCCTATCAAAAGCGTTTGCGTTATATGGGAAGAAAAGGTACTTGGCATATCATTATTTTGTCTGCTTATGCAATATGGTGTTTTTTGAGTATTTTACTGCCGGAAAATAAATTTATTCAAGATGATAAGGGGGTGCCATTTATTATATTTGCCTTTAGTTTTGCCGAATTGGAAGGAACAAAAACGCCGAAGAATGATAAAGATATCTCTAATCCGCTTTTGCGCTATCCGTTTTTATATTTTGCTTTTTTTGTCAGCGTAACTGCGTTGTTGTGGTATTTGCTTTCAATGTGAGGTTAAAGATGAAATATATTTTAGTGCTGCTTAGCTTTCTGTATGTTGTTCCGACTTATGCAATGGAAAAGTCCGAATGCTTGAAAAAGGTTGAAAGTTTGGATATTGAACTAAGCAGATGTTCTATCAATATGCCTGAAAATGCGGAATCTACAGCTGAAATGAATGAGGCTCATTATAAATATATTGACTGTCTGACAGCGGCGGCTGATAAATTGTTTGATGCAATGTATCAGCATAGCAATAAGCAGGTGAAAGAAAATTTTAATAAACTGGTTGAATCAGTATATGCAATGTCGCATGATATAAATGAACATAGCGATATTACTGAAAACATTGGAGGAACAATGCGGACTACCGAAGCTTTGAGTGAGGCTGAATACTGGATTAAGCAGCTTGTGAAAAACTATATTAAAAGTGCAAAAGCTGACTGTTTGGAAATGTAGAAATTATAAAAGATGAGGTTCAATAAATTTTAGTTTATTGAACCTAATTTTCTAATATATTTACTTTTTCAGAAGATATAATTCTGTAAAGTTTTATAGTATATGGTTTTGAAGCTATCGGTCCATGTAAATCAATTTCCAAAGCCGCTCTATATTTATCATTTTCAAAGACATAATAATCAGCAGATAATCTAAATCTCCAATCTTTTTTATATTTGCCGTTTTCAATAACAATATCCGGCTTTTTATCCATAGTTTTATTGTGCCAAGCAACAAAACGATAAACTCCATCACTATCATATTTATCTGTTATATTATCAACCCGCATCAGCCAATCTTTGTATTTAAATACTGAAATGTTGCTTTTGTAAGGTTTCAGTTTGGAATATAATTTTTCATTGCTTTCGGATTTTAAAATTTGAACTTCGTCAGAAATAAGCGGTTCATAAACTGAAAATGTGTAATTTCCCTCTTTGTCATCTTCTCTTAAAATATAGTGTTGATTATTATAAATTGCTTCGTAATAATAAAGATTATATTTTTCCTCATCATGTATATCATAATCATAAAATTTTGTTGTTTTGGTTAAAATATCTGGTTTGTCAGACATATTTTTACCATTTTCCCAAAGAGCTAGTCTATCGTGAAAATATGGGTCTGCTTCAGCCTCAAGTCCTTCCATATTATCTATACGCCCAAAGTGGGTCGGAGTTTGAAAAATTAACTCATTGTGATGATATGGCAGCAAAGCCGGATAAAGTTCTTCTTTAGCTGCAGCGTTGTGGTTAAAACATATAAATGCAATGAGAATTATCAGTAATTTTTTCATTGTAATCTCCAGATTTTTTTTATGAGTGTAGCAGGATTGATTGCAAAAGCAAGATATTTTTATAAAAAATTATAGTTTTAGTTGACGCGGCGGCAATGTCTATATTGTGGTAGGTTTTGGAATATTCAGTATTTTGTATCAGTATAGATATTTACAAAATAAATATGGAGATAATAATGTGGATGATGAAACTTTAATAAAAACATTATATCAATATCGTCATAATTATGTTGAAAATCTTCCAGAACATAGTGAGCCTGGTGATAATAGAATTACGAGACAAGAAAAATTAAATATATTGAATAATAGGTATCCTAATGAATTGAAAGATGCTTTGGAATGTTTAAAAAATGAATGAATAATTAAGGTGGCTTAGCTGTCAAAGCCGCCTTTTTTTGCAATTAAAATATTTTTTAATAGTGTGTAGGTCTGAGAAGTTAAATTATGTTCCAACATCAATTTAGCTAATGAAGCATCGTCATATGGTCTGTCGGTACACCAATAGTCAATTGTTCCGTCCTGGCAGAAATAAAGATATTTGTAAGTGTCAAAGTTCGCTTTTTCTAAGTTGTTTACGGAATTTTGAAAATTATCAAATTCATCTGCCAATAAAACAGTTTTAGCTATTTCAAAAATTTTATTTTTCAGACATTCTCTGAATTGTCTTTCGCGGGCAGCGTCGCTAATATTTCCAGCCAAAACATCGCTTTCGGTTGTTTGAGGTATTTGTTTGTTACAGTTGTTATAAATTGTTTCTGCTTCGGAATTAACTTCATCATATAGTTTATCTGCAAAAGCGGATGAGGAATATATACAGCATAGGCATAAAACAGCAAAAATTTTTTTCATAGTTGGTCTCCAGATTTTTTTTATGAGTGTAGCAGGATTGATTGCAAAAGCAAGATATTTTTATAAAAAATTATAGTTTTGGTTGACTCGGCGGCAAAGCCGATATTGTGGTGATTTTGGAGATATGCAGTATTTTGTATCAGTATAATTATATCGCAAACCAGTAAGTAATGTTTTGCTTAACTATTGATGTGGATAGGTGTCGTTATTTTGTTATCAAAGCGGTTAAAGTGTATTATAGAGCAAAGTGACAGTAGATTTTATTTATGAGGTACTTATGAAAGAAATTTTTGGTGCAATTGCGGCTTTTGGGGCTAAATTCAGATATAATGCGCTTATGGGAATGTTTTTTGCCGCGCTTGTCGTATTGCCGGACTATTTATTTATGGCATTTTTGCCGAATATCACCTATTTGACCGATTTTGTTTTTTTGTTTGTTATGTTTGTTTTCGGATTTTTTCTTTCATTGTCCGGAATTGCAACTTATGCAATCTGCTGTTTTCTATTTATGTTTATGCAGATTGTTCAGTTGGGGCATATAGCTTATTTCTCGCGCCCGATAAATCCTTTGGATATAGGTAAGGTTTTTGGCGAATTTGAAGATATTTATTCTGCCGGTATGTCTGATTGGGATGATTTTTGGTTTGTTCCGGTTGCTGCAGTGCTGCCTTTTTTGATTTTGTTATGTCTGGAGGTTAAATGGCGCAAAAAACTGCGTTTTTCATTTGTCGGAATTTTGGCGGTTATTATTTTTTTGGGGGTGAAACCTGAACGGGCAACTCGCCGCGGCTTACATTCTTTTTTGCCGCCGGAAACTCGTTATTCCATCCATAACTCCATAAATTCATTTTCGTTTTATCTGGTGCGCGGAGCCGATAGTAAAAGTATTCATGATATAGTGCCGTATGATTTTTATTTGCCGTATAAAATGGAAAAATTGCCGGAATCCTCTCAACTTGTGGTTTTGATTATGGGAGAAAGCACAAATGCGGATAAAATGCATTTGTTTAATCCAAAAACATCGCAAACAACACCACAGCTGGATAAGTTGAAAAATGAAAGCAATTTTGCTTATACCACGGCAATTTCCGGCGCTGTTTCAACACATTCGTCGTTGCCGATTTTCTTTAATATGATGAAGGAACCCGGAAATGTTAAAAAGTTGGAAAAAGAAGATACCAATTTGTTTAAAATGGCAAAAGAAAATGGTTTCAGAACTTATTTTTATTCGGCTTATGATATGAAGCAAACAAATCTGATTGGCGTGCGGTATATTGATGAAATAATAACATCCGAGAAAAGTCCTCGTAAATTCAGACGCGAAAAAGAAGATTTGTTGGTTAAAATGTTTGAAAAATTGGACTTGAAAAACGGTAAAAATTTTGTGGTGCTGAATTTTAAAAGTGTGCATTCTCCTTATGAAGAAAACTATGCCCACCATCCTGAATTTGATGTTTTTAAGCCAAAAGATGATAGCCGATTTGCTGAAGAAAATGCCGCTTATGAAAATGCTGTTTTGTATATAGACAGTATATTGGGACGTCTTTTAACGGAATTTAAACGTTTAAATGTGAACAATTCGCAGTTTATTTTTACTTCTGACCACGGAGAAATGCTGGGATTGCCTGATGGACGCTACGGTCATAATCAATTGGTGATGGAAGATATGCGAGTTCCGTTTTTGATATATAATATAGGCGGAAAAATGCCCGTGTTGCCCGGCGGTGTTATATCTCATTATGAAATCTCTGAAATGGTTGCCGAATTTTTGGGATATAAGGTCAGCAATCCTAATTATGAAAATGACGTATTTTTTGTGCATGGAAATAATTTGTTTGAAGATTATCAATTTATTGAATATGAACGCCATAACGGAGAAATTCGCGAAATTCTGAGAGATGAAGTCGAGGATTTTGTGAAAAAAACAAATAAGGAATTTGATAAATGATTACTCAATTTTCAAGAACAGAAATGTTGATTGGCAGCGAAGGGGTTAACAAACTTAAAAAGTTTAGAGTTGCGGTGTTTGGTTTGGGCGGAGTCGGCGGCTATGTGGCAGAAGCTTTGGCCAGAGCCGGTTTAGGTGCTTTGGATTTGATAGATAGCGATACTGTCAGCCTGAGTAATATAAATAGGCAGATTTTGGCCTTGCACTCTACTGTTGGCATGTTGAAAACCGAGGCGGCAAAACAACGACTTTTAGATATAAATCCTAACCTGCAAATTGTTTGTCATAATTGTTTCTATTTGCCCGAAACGGCCGATAGCTTTGATTTTTATAAATATGATTATGTCGCAGATGCAATAGATACGGTTGCCGGAAAAATTGCTTTGGTGCAGCGAGCCGCAGACGCCGGTACGCCGATTATTTGCGCTATGGGGGCCGGAAATAAAACAGATGCCGGTGCATTTAAGGTTGCGGATATAAGTAAAACTTCGGTGTGTCCTTTAGCCAAAGTGATGCGTAAAGAATTGCGTAAACGCGGAATAAATCATTTTAAAACTGTGTATTCGGAAGAACCTGCCTTGACCCCGCTGGAGACGGCAGAAGACAGTAATAAGCGGCAAACTCCGGGAAGTATATCTTATGTTCCCGCTGTTGTCGGGTTGCTTATGGCCGGCGAGATTATTCGTGATTTGTTGAAACAAAATTAAAAAGAAGCGGCTGGTTTATAAAGGAGACGTATTAGTTATTAGGTTGTTCTGCTACGGTGTAAACGTGTGTTGATAATAGCAGAACAACCTGTTATCGCATAGATAATAATTAGTTTTAGAGACGTTCGGCCATTTTCATGCCCATACGAGTAGGCTGACCGGCTTGTAAATCTTCATTGAACTTTATTTTATCTTTTTCAAACAAACAAATTACCGTGCTTCCCATAAAAAATTTTCCAATTTCTGCGCCTTTGGGAAAAGTCAGCTCTCTATCTGTGTATTCAAAAACTGTAATATCTTTGTTTTTGGTCGGAGCAACGGTTCCGGCCCAGGCGGTGGAAATGCTGCGGACAATAGTGGCGCCGACAAAGACAACGGCCATGCGTCCGACAGGTGTGTTGAAATAGCAAACAACACGTTCATTGCGAGCAAAAAGTTCGGGAATATGTTTGGCATTAAACGGATTTACAGAAAATAAATCACCCGGAACGTGAATCATTTTTTCTAAAACTCCGCTAAACGGGATGTGAACGCGATGATAGTCTTTGGGAGATAAATAGATAGTTATAAATTCTCCGTTTTGAAAAGCTTTGGCTTCGGCTGAATCGGCTAATAAAGCTTCTGTAGTGTAATAGTGATTTTTGGCTTGGAATAAAAATTTATTTTCTATTTTTCCAAATTGGCTGATTTTGCCGTCTACAGGATAAATAATGGCATCTTCATTAAGATTTATCGGTCTGGCATCCGGTAGAAGGGGACGTGAAAAAAAATCGTTAAAAGTTTTATAGTCTTCAATTCTGCCGGCAATTTCTTTGGTGTTTATTTTGTATTTTTTGATGAATTGTTCAATCATAAAAGTTGTTAAACCACCAAGTTTTGCTTTAGCCAAAAGACCAACCGCGCGAGTAAGTAAATGTTTAGGCAATAAGTATTGGCAATCGGCTTTGAGTTTTTGAGTATCCATGATAATCTCCTTATAATAATGTAAGCGTAGGCTAACTTTTTTATGTCTGATTGTCAATTATTATATGCAACAGAGCCAGTTTTTTTAATCTTTTATTTAAAACTTTGATATATGCTGAAAAAAAAGTTTAATGAAGGAATAACACATGATTAAGTTGAAATATTTTACATTGTTAGCGGTTGCCGGAGTTTTAAGCGGCTCTAATGCCGAAGCGCTGTATTTGAATCAGCCGAGATTTAACAGCGCATTGCGTGATGCTATTTGGAAAGCCGCACATGATAATAAACCTGAATTATTACAAAAATATTTGAACTTGGGTTATTCAATAGATATTACAGATGAGCGCGGAATGACCGCGTTGTGTCAGGCTAAAAGCGAAGGTGATGATACGGCATATGAAATGCTTTATAAATATGGAGCAGATGAAAACGCTCCTTGTATGAAACAGGCCGTGGATTTATACCATTCAAAACAGATGTATACGGCAATTCGTTATGGCGGATTAGCATTGCTTGCCGGCGGCGTGGCAGGCGCGTTTGCGATGGCGTCGGGAGGCGGCTCGGGAGGTTCCGACAACTCTGGTTCTGAGGGCGGTTCAACGGTATATATTCCTAACAGCAACGGAACAATGTCAGATGATGTGAATTTTAATCCGATATTAAATGACTATAATAAGGTGACTACTTTTTCTACCGCAGATGAATGGAATAATAATGCGGAATTTAACGGTTCCAACTTTCAAAATTCGGTTAATTATTTAGGGGGTATCAACGCGGCGCAGGCTTTTGCAAAATATTATGGAAAAGACGCCGATGGCAAGTTTGCCTCTGATTTGGAAAAAGTTTCTGTGGGCATTGCCGATACGGGAGTATGGGGTAATCATCCGGAATTTAAAACTGATGGCGGATATAAAACATCCGGAACCAACTGGGACGGCGGACCATGTTCAGAATCAAATCCGACATTATGCTGGCATGTGGCTGAGGGTGAAACAGTAAAATGCAATTTGTTGAGCTGCGCATTGGCGGTGTCTTTTAAGGATGAAAATGGCAATGATATTGCTGGAAAATCGGCAATTTCCTGTGATTTTGGCGCTAATGCGACATCTTGTTTTAATAAATGGGCAGCAGCATATCCGTCTGACTATACCGGCTTAAACGGCGGTGACTATTACTATCCTAACTATGTAAGCAACACTCTCGGAAATACGGAAGATTTACATGGTTCACATATCGCAGGTATTATAGGCGCCAATATTGATGGCAAAGGCAATATGGGCGTGGCTGGCGTAAACAGTAAAATTTATGCAGTTCGCTGGGATTTGAAATTAGATTTGCCATTAGTTGAGTTTCCGTCAGGCGATGGATATTCCGGTAATGATGTATGGCAAAAAATGGCGGCGCTTAATTTTAGTATAGGCACGACGGCTTCAGCGTTGTCAAATGCCCTTACAAGCAAAACATCGTTGGAAGGACTAGATTCTCAGCTGTTTGAACAGCTGCTGGGCAATCAGTCAACAAATTCTGCCGGTAAAACAGACGGTACTATTTTAGTCAAAGCTGCTGGCAATGATGGCTATTCTCAGCCGGATGCTTGGTCGGGAATCAAACTTAATGACAAATATAAAAATCTGTTAATGACGGTAGTTGTGGCTGTTGATACGACTGTTGGAAACGACGGCACTATTTCGTATAAACTTTCTGAATATTCTAATCAATGCGGCGCGGCTTCCGGTTATTGTCTGGCTGCTCCGGGAGGAAATTATGCCGCTGACGGAAGCTGGTATAAATATATCTGGAGTGTCGGCGAGACCGGAAATGATAAATATGAATATATAAATATGATGGGAACATCTATGGCTACTCCGGTTGTAACCGGCGCAATAGCCTTTCTTAAAGGCGCGTATAACTGGATGAGCGGCGAAGAAATTATTGACCTTATGATGAAAACCGCTAATAAAAACGCGGATGATTATTCAGAGGAAAAATACGGAGCAGGATTATTGGATTTGGGCAAGGCTGTTACAACCTATGTTTCGGATGACGGCAGCACATCTTCTTTCAGCGGTGCTTCGGTTTTGTCTGAAAGAATTAACATCAGCAGCACACATCTTAATGTTCCGTCGGTTATGAAAAGCGCCATGCAAAAAGCATTGCCGAAAAGTGTCGCAATTTTTGATAAATATAACCGTCCGTTTGAATATCCGTCGGCTAATTTATTTTCTGTGACACATGGCGGTTATAAGGCCTTAAAAAATGATGTTTATCAAATTGCCAAACCGGTTAAGCTGTCTAAAATACAAAATGGCAATATGAGCTTTGCTTTTGCCGGAAGCGCCGCAAATTATGATGGTTCCGGCATGGGATTTATGAAAGCCGATTATAATGGCGGCCGATATAATTCCGGTTTTTATTTTAGTGAAAATACGCGCTATGAAAACGGAGGTTCTTTTGCTGAAACATCGGCAAATCCGTTTATGGCAATGCAAAATGCTTATGGCTTTTATAATGTCCTTAAATTTAACGAGCATATCGGACTGAAAACAGAAGCCGTTATTGGGCGCAACGCTTTATATGACGGAGAGAGCAGCTTCAGCGATAATTCGTTCAAAAAACAGGCGTATGTATTTAATTCCGAATTGCAGCTGCATAAAGGCGATAAATTCGGTTTCAGCCTGACAAACGGATTGCTTTATGAAGAAGCCGCAACATTGGGGTTGAATGGTAACGGAGCTTTTGGCGCTAAGGACAGCGGCACATATAACACCGGTGTTAAGGCTTCTTGGTATGTTACTCCGAAATTTACTTTGACCGGCAGCTATTATCGCGGATATACGCAAGGTCAATCGTTTGAATCCAATTTATTGAAAACATCCGATTTGGTAAGTGAAAGTTTTGCTTTTGATGCAAATTATAAAGTAAGCAAAAAAACAGAAATTGGATTTAATCTTTCATCTCCTTTGCGGGTTATTGACGGCACGTTGTCAGTAAACTTCCCAAGCGGACGCGATAGATATTCGGATGAAGTATATTTTAATCGTTATCAGGCAGGTCTAAAGCCGGAGGCAAGGGAATATAAGTTTGCAATGTATGCAAGCCATAGTTTTAGTGATAAACTCAGTATGCGTTCGGAGTTTGATGTCAGAGTAAATCCGGAACATCAGCGTCAGGCAAATGACTATCGTGCATTGTTTGGCTTAAACTGGAATTTCAACTAGATAAAAGGTGAATTGCATGACAAATAAAATTTGGCGGGAAAAACGATTTTTCCCGCTTTTGGCTACTCAGTTTCTAGGCGCGTTTAATGATAATCTTTTCAAAAACACGCTAATGGTTTTTGTGGCATATAAGCTGTCGGGCGATGCGCAAACGGTTAATATCTATGCTAATTTGGCTGCAGGAATTTTTATATTGCCGTATTTTTTGTTTTCGGCCTTTGCCGGTTTGCTTGCCGATAAGTTCAGCCGCTCGAAATTGACAATAATTTTGAAAATAAGTGAATTATTTATGATGTCGGTTTCAGCTGTAATCTTTATGTTTAATAGTCCGAATTTGTTGATATTTATGCTATTTTTAATGGGATTGCAGTCAACGTTTTTCGGACCGATAAAATATGCATTGCTACCGCAGTTGCTGAAACCAAATGAATTGGTCGCCGGTAACGCGTATGTTGAGGCCGGAACTTATGTTTCTATTATTTTAGGTTCTGTTTTGGGGACGATGCTGCCTGTGTGCGCAAGCGTGATTTTGTTGATTGCATGCGCCGCGCTCGGAGTTGTTTCTGCCTATAAAATACCTAAAACAACTGGAGTGCAGCCTGATTTGAAAATAGACTTTAATTTGTGGCGGCAGATAAAAGAAAATATAAGTCTTATCCGTTCGCACACAATTGTTTTCCGCACCATAATCGGAGCAACGTGGTTTTGGGTTTTAGGTGTATTTTTTCTAACAGAATTGTTTCCGTTATGCAGTAAAGTTTTTAATACTGAAAAATCGGTTGTTACCATGTTCTTGGTGTTATTTTCCGTAGGTGTCGGGGTTGGTTCCGTTTTTTGCAATAAACTGCTGAAAGATGAAGTGAGTATCGTGTATGTGCCTATCAGCGCAGTTGGTTTATGTTTATGCTCATTCGCGGTATATTTGCTTTCCGGCGGTTTTGAAACTCCGGCGGAGACCTTAGATTTAGCGGCATTTTTGAGTTTGCCGCGAGGAATATTATTATGCGTTTTTTTATTTCTGTTTGCTTTTTGCGGAGGCATGTATGTCGTACCGTTGAATGCTTTAATGCAAAAAAAAGCACCAAAAAAATGCACCGCCTCGGTTATTGCCGGAAACAATATTGTCAATTCGCTTGGTATGGTCGGTATTTCAATTTTTGCGATGGTGTTGACGATGCTCGGTTTTAAAATTACGACATTGTTTTTGTTTGTTGCCGTTATCAGCGTCGGCGTGGCCGTGTATATATGTATGCTTTTGCCGGATGCTTTAGTGCGTTCGCTGTTTCGTTCGTTACTAAAATTGTTTTTCAGAGTAGACGTCTGCGGAGCGCAGAATTTGCAAAAAGCCGGAAGTAAGGCTTTGATTGTGGCTAATCATATTTCATTATTGGACGGAGTGTTGATAGCCGCATTTCTGCCGCGTAAAATAACTTTTGCCATAGATAGTGATTGGGGAAACAAATGGTATGTCAAACTGTTTGGCGGACTGGTCGATTTTTGTCCGCTGAATCCGGCGAATCCGCTGGCTATCAGAACTTTGATTGATGAAGTTAATAAAAACAAAACCGTGATGATTTTTCCGGAAGGGCGAATCAGCGTTACCGGCTCTTTGATGAAGGTTTATGAAGGGGCCGGAGTTATCGCGGCTAAAACCGGCGCAAAAATTGTGCCTTTACGCATTGACGGAGCGCAATATTCAAAATTTTCATATATCGGTCGTTTTGTAAAAACTCAGATGTTTCCAAAAATAAAAATGTTTGTGCTGCCTCCTTGCGAATTGAGTGTTCGACAAGATGTTTCTATGCGAGAAAAACGTCATGCCGCATCACTTAAGCTATATGACATCATGGCGTCTATGATGTATCAAACAACAGATGTGAATGTGTCATTATTTAACAGTTTGCTGCAGGCTGAGCGCTTATTCGGCGGAAAGCACAAAATTGCTCTGGACATGAATAAAAAAACTCTGAGCTATAATCAGTTTATTTTAAAAAGTTATGTGTTGGGAGCAGCCTATAAAAAACTGTTGGCCGGTCAGGAAAAAGTCGGAATTTTATTGCCTAACAGTTTGGCAAACGCTGTTAGTTTTTTTGCGCTGCAATACGCGGCAAAAATTCCGGTAATGCTGAATTTTTCGCTTGGTGCAAAACAATTTGCGTCATGTGTTAAAACAACAAAATTAAAAACTGTTATAAGTTCTCGAAAATTTATAGAAGCCGGAAAACTTGAAAAATTGGAAGAAAATATAAAAAATATCGGAGCGGAAATTGTTTATTTGGAAGATTTTGCTTCACAGATTTCATGGCTGACAAAACTTAAAGGTTTCAAAAAATATCTGCGCCGCGAAGAAGTCAAAACTTTGGCAAACAAGCCGGCGGTTATTTTGTTTACTTCCGGTTCTGAAGGACTGCCGAAAGCTGTTTTGCTTTCACATCGCAATATTTTGGCAAATGTGCAGCAGCTGCGGCTGGCAATGCCGTTTAATTCTAAAGATGTATTTTTAAACGCGTTGCCGATGTTCCATTCTTTTGGGTTGACAGTCGGAACGGTTTTGCCGCTGTTGCACGGGGTGAAAGTTTGTTTGTATCCATCTCCTTTACACTATCGAATTATTCCTGAATTGGCGTATGATTTACAGGCTACAGCGATTATTGGCACAGATGCGTTTTTGTACGGCTATGGGCGAATGGCCAGCGCATATGACTTTTTCCCGATACGATTTGCCGTAGCCGGAGGGGAAAAACTCAAAGAACGCACGAGCGAGCTATGGATGAAAAAATTCGGCGTGCGGATTTTTGAAGGCTATGGAACAACAGAACTGTCTCCGGTTATTTCTGTAAATACTCCGATGTATTATAAGGAGAATACGGTAGGGAGAATCCTGCCGGAAATTAAATATAAACTGCAGAAAGTTGCTGGGGTAAAAGAAGGCGGAAAATTGTTGCTGCAAGCTGATAATCTGATGTTGGGATATATGAAAGCCGACAAGCCGGATATTTTGCAAAAAGCCGAAAATTGGTATGATACCGGCGATATTGTGAAAATAGATGATGAGGGGTTTGTTTCAATTTGCGGCAGAGTTAAGCGGTTTGCTAAAATCGGCGGAGAAATGGTTTCGTTAACCGCTGTGGAACAGGCAATAGAAAAAATATATCCGAATGCCGTACTGGGCGTTTTGAGTGTTGCTGATGATAAAAAAGGTGAAAAAATTGTTTTGATGATATCTGAGAAAACAGCTGATTTGGCAGAAATTAAACGCAATTTCAAAAAACAGGGTATCAGTGAACTGTGGTGTCCGAAAGAGGTTGTTTATATGGCAGAGCCGCCGTTGTCCGGAAGCGGAAAATTTGACTATCTGACAGCGATGAAAATGCTGTCTGAAAGATAAAATATTTTTAATTTCAGATTGTTGTGGATAACCATTTTTTTACTCGATGAAAAATAGCTTTTAAAGGTGAAAATTACATCAAAAATAATCAGAATCTGTAAACAAAAAATGTGTGGAAAAATGTGTGCCGAAAAACAAAAAAATACCTGTGTTTGAAACAGGTATTTTTTGTAGAAACAGATATAAATTATTTCTTAGAAGTTCTTCTGCTTGTGCTTGTTTTTGCAGAGCTTGATTTTGCAGTTGATTTAGTAGAAGATTTTTTGCAAGAGCAAGCTGAGCTTGAGTTTGAAGAAGAGCTGTTGCCATAAAGTTGGTTCATAGCCATTGTCCAGAAATATTCATCTTTACCGCTTGGGCAACCTGCGTTCTGCCAATTATAATATGCAGCTTCGCGTACATAATTTTCATTATAATTTTTAGTCATTTTATATCTCCAATAATTGTTTATAACACTTCTGAGTATAGACGCTTTTTTTTTAGCGTCAATACTTTAAAAAGCATAAATTATATGCTAAAAAAATTTATACATAATTTAAGTATATTTCCTTGCTTTTAAATGGATTAGTTTATATAGATATAAGAAGAAAGTTTTAATATAAGCAAACTAATATTATTTTGCTGTTCTGTTATGGGAGTTTATTATGGATAATATGTTATCAAAAGAAGAAATCACGGCAATTGTTGAAGGAAATCACGGAAACGTTTTCGCAGTGCTGGGAATTCACCGCAATAAAGGTTCAAAAAAGGTGTTTATCCGCGCTTATCAGCCATTTGCTTCGTCTATTGAAGTTGTTGATGAACAAGGCGCGTCGCTTGGTCTGATGGAAAAAATAGATGAAAGAGGATTTTTTCAGATAAACTTTGATAGAACAGAAGATTTTGTTTATCATTTCAGAATTACCAATGACAAAGGTCAGGTTTATGAGGCAGAAGATACTTATCGTTTTCCATCGACAATCGGCGATATTGATGAGTATTTGTTTGCTCAGGGCAATCACCGTGATATTTATAAAAAACTCGGTTCGCATTTGATGGAAATTAACGGCGTAAAAGGTGTGGCGTTTGCTGTGTGGGCGCCAAACGCCAAACGTGTGTCGGTAATCGGCAGTTTTAATAACTGGGACGGACGTATTGATGTGATGCGTAAACACATAAACTGCGGCGTGTGGGATATATTTATTCCGGGACTGGTAGAAGGCGAGTATTATAAGTTTGAAATAAAAACTCAAGATGATAGAATTTTAACAAAATCGGACCCGTTGGCAACATATGCCGAAGTGCGTCCGAATACGGCTTCTATTGTTTATGATATTAACCATTATCAATGGAATGACGATGAGTGGATGAAGTACCGCGAAAACAGCAATACCTACGACCGCCCGATGTCTATTTATGAAGTGCATTTAGGCTCTTGGCGCCGCAAAGGAGATAACGGCAGCGAATTTTTGACCTATCGAGAATTTGCTGACAGATTGGTGCCTTATGTCAGCAATATGGGCTTTACGCATGTTGAATTTTTGCCGTTGTGCGAACATCCTTTAGACGCTTCATGGGGATATCAAATAACAGGCTTGTTTGCTCCGACTTCACGTTTTGGCACACCGGACGATTTCCGCTATATGATTGATAAATTCCATCAGGCAGGCATAAGCGTTATTATGGATTGGGTTCCGGCGCATTTTCCGAAAGATGCTCATGGTTTGGCTGAGTTTGACGGTACGTGTTTGTATGAACATTCAGACCCTCGTAAAGGCGAACACAAAGATTGGGGAACTAAAATCTATAACTATGGCCGCACGGAAGTTTGCAATTTGCTGTGTGCCAGCGCTTTGTATTGGCTGAAAGAATTTCATATTGACGGGTTGCGCGTGGATGCGGTTGCTTCCATGCTGTATTTGGACTATTCGCGCAAACAGGGCGAGTGGGTGCCAAACGTTTATGGCGGCAACGAAAATTTGGAGGCAATCGCCTTTATTCGTAAAATGAATGAAATGGTTTATACTCAGACTAAAGGCACAATTACCTGCGCCGAAGAGTCTACCGCTTGGCCGATGGTTTCTCGTCCGGTTTCCGCTGGAGGTTTGGGGTTTGGCTATAAATGGAATATGGGGTGGATGAATGATACTCTGCGTTATATCAGCCATGAGCCGGTACACCGCAAATATCATCATGGTTTGCTGACATTCGGTTTATTGTATGCGTTTAACGAGAACTTTATTTTGCCGATTTCTCATGATGAAGTTGTGCATGGCAAAGGCTCTATGCTGGAAAAAATGCCTGGCGACGAATGGCAAAAATTTGCTAATCTGCGCGCTTATTATGGTTTTATGTGGACACATCCTGGTAAAAAACTTTTGTTTATGGGTAATGAATTTGGACAAGACTGGGAGTGGAACAGCGAAGAAAGCTTGCGTTGGTTCTTGCTGGATTATCCGATGTATAAAGGTATGCAAAACTGCGTGCGTGATTTGAATTTGATGTATAAAGGCAACGAAGCTCTGTATGAAGAAGATTTTGATTCACGCGGTTTTGAGTGGATAGACCATTCAAATTGCGATGATAGCGTGATATCTTATATCCGCAAAGGACATAATCCTGATGATTATTTGGTTGTTGTATGCAACTTTACTCCTGTTGTACGCCATAATTATCGGGTTGGTGTGAGTGAAGCTTGTTCTTATCAAGAGATTTTTAACAGCGATGATAAAAATTATTGGGGCGGAGGTGTGCGCAATGAAGGACCTCAGCAGGCACAGAATTTTGGCGTCAGCGGCAGACCGTATTCAATAGAATTGGTATTGCCTCCGCTTTCAACTATTGTGTTAAAACCTATTCGCTAAAACAACAACGTAAGGAAATTAAATGAACAAAGACATAAAAGTTTTTAATGGCAGTCCATATCCTTTGGGTGCTGTATGTGATGAAAAAGGCGTGAATTTTGCGCTGTTTTCCGCCAACGCCGAAAAAGTGGAGCTTTGTTTGTTTGATGAAAGCGGCAGCAAAGAGCTGCAACGTTTTCCAATTATGGAAAATGACAATAATATTTGGCATATTTATTTGCAAGGCGTAAAAGCCGGACAGCTTTATGGCTATAGGGTTTATGGACCTTATGAACCGCTGAAAGGCAAGCGTTTTAATCCGAATAAATTGCTGATGGACCCATATGCTAAAAAATTAAGCGGAGAAATTATTTGGCACAAGGCTTTGTTCGGTTATGACACAGACAGCGAAAATAAAGATTTATCATTCAGTAATCTGGACAGCGCGCCGTATGTGCCAAAGTCTGTTGTTGTGAACGATACGTTTGATTGGGAAAATGATAAATCTCCAAAAATAGATGATGGTAATCGGGTTATTTATGAAACTCATGTCGGAGGGTACACTAAACTGCATCCAAAGGTAGAGGCTTCGCTGCGCGGTAAGTTTTTGGCACTTGGCGCTAAAAGCGTGGTGAATTATCTGAATTGGCTGGGAGTCACTTCTGTTGAGTTGCTGCCCGTATTTGCTTTTTTCGGTGAAAAACACGGAATGTACATAGACAATTATTGGGGATATGAAACACTCTCATATTTTGTGCCGGAAGCTAAATATATGGTGGAAAATAATCCTGATGAGTTCAAGCAAATGGTAAAAACATTGCATGCCGCAGGTAAAGAAGTTATTTTGGATGTGGTGTATAATCACACGATTGAAGGCAATCAGATGGGACCGACTTTATGCTATCGCGGTATTGATAACGAAAGCTATTATACCTTGCAGGAAAATCCTCGGTATTATTTTGACAGCACAGGATGCGGAGCATCATTCAATTTACAGAATCCGTATGTTTTGGCTTTGGTTATGGACTCAATGCGCTATTGGGTAGAAAAAATGCACGTTGACGGTTTTCGTTTGGATTTAGCTTCCAGCCTGAGCCGGGTGCGCGGAGAATTTACTCAAGACAGCGGTTTTTTGTTGGCGGCGCGTCAGGATGAAGTATTGCGCAAAGTTAAAATGATTGTGGAGCCGTGGGATGCCACTATGGATGGTTATCGTATCGGCGGTTTTCCGCCGTCGTGGTATGAATGGAACGACCGGTACCGCGATGTGGTGCGTCGTTTTTGGCGCGGAGACCGTAAACAGGTTGGGGAATTGGCCAGCAGATTGTCCGGTTCAAGCGATATTTTCGGCTATGCTAACCGCGATATAGACAGCAGCGTTAATTTTTTGACTTCGCATGATGGTTTTACGCTGCATGATTTAGTCAGCTATAATGAAAAACATAATATGGTAAATGGTGAAAACAACCGTGATGGAAATGATGCCAATTGGAGTTGGAATTCCGGTATGGAAGGGGAAAGCTGTAAAAATTCTGTTGTCGAAAATCGTGATTTGCGTATTAGAGCAATGTTGGCAACACTTTTAATGTCTTTCGGTACTCCGATGATTGTTGCGGGAGATGAGTTTGGAAATACTCAGTTCGGTAATAACAATCCATATTGTCAGGATAATGTGCTGACGTGGATTGTGTGGGACGCTATCAGCCAAAAAGACCGAGATTTAGTGCGGTATGTAAGGCGTCTGATTCAGCTGAGACAAAAAATGAATGTTTTCCAACGTAAAAAGTTTTTCAGCGGAAAGTTGATAGAAAAATATGCTCGATATGATATTAAGGATATTATGTGGTATCGCGAGGATGGTGTGGAATTTCAAAATCCGGATTGGTATATGGAAGACCGCAGAAGTTTGGCCTGCTTAATTTATGGCGAGCCGGCTGCATACTTTGTGATTTATAATGCCAATGATAAAACAAAAAGTTGGACTTTACCCGATTTTTGGGAAAAAACAAAAGTAACGCTGGCTTTGGACAGCAGCGAACAAATTAAACCTGATACGCCGATAGAATTTGAAAAAATTGAAATTCCGGCTTGGTCGGTTTGGGTGTTGGATTTGAGAAGACCGGAGAAATAAATGCAAAACAGTTGGAATTTGTTGTTAGATAAACTGGGTATTGCCAAAAGCTATACGGATGCGGCGCAAAATCGCAAAGAGTATGTGACGGATGATGAAACATTGCTGAAAATGGTAAATTATCTGGGTTTTAAATTGGATAAAATCGAAGACAGCGACAAACTGTTAGCAAAGCTGGAAAAAGAACGCTGGCTATATGTTTTGGAGCCAATATATGTGCTGCGCCGCAATGCTCTGAAATTTGATGCCGTGCTGCCAAAAAATGAAGCTGATTGTTTGGAATTGATATTTAAAAATCAGCAAACCGGCGAAGAACCTAATGTGCTGTATTCTTATCAGGTTGTCGGTGAAAAAATGCTTGGGCGTAAAGAATATGTGCGTTTAGAAATTCAGGCGGACAACGTTTTGGAACCGGCTTATTATGACGTTTATTTAACGGCCGGCAGCAGTAAATCGCATACGGTTTTGGCTATTACGCCGGATAAATGCTATGAACCGGAATATTTGCAAAATCATAAGATTTGGGGGATGGCTGTACAGCTTTATTCGTTAACCAGCGAGCGTAACTGGGGGGTAGGCGATTTTACGGATTTGGCAAATTTAGTTGCTGTGTGCGCGCGTCAAGGAGCAAATATTATAGGATTAAATCCGCTGAATGTTCTGTTTCATGATTTTCCTGAAAATGCAAGTCCGTATTCTTCTATCAGCCGCCTATTTTTGAATCCGATTTATATAGATGTGGAAAAAGTAAAAGGATATAAGACGGAATATTTGATAGGGCAAGAGGAAAAGCTTGAACAATTGCGCAAGACAGAAAACATTGATTATACCGGTGTGTATAATCTTAAAATGAAAGTTTTGCAAAAGATTTATGACGCTACATTTGACAAGCTGGAAAAGTCGTCGGCGTATCAAAAATTTGAAAAGAAAAATAAAGAAGATTTGGAATGTTTGGCGACTTATCAAGCGCTTTATTCGTCGCTCTGTCATTCTGTTTATGGCGGATGGAGAGCATGGCCGAAAGAACTGAAAAATCCTCAATCTTCTGAAGTCAAAAAGTTTAGGGCGGATAATCGCAAGGCTGTAAATTTCTTTAAGTTTTTGCAATATTGGGCTGAAAAACAGCTGGAAGATGTGCAGAAAGAAATTGAAGAACGCGGTTTGAAAATAGGTTTGTATCGTGATTTGCCTGTGGGATTGTGCAAAGACAGCGCCGAGCTGTGGAGCGAAAACGATTTATTTATTAAGGATTGCGGAGCCGGCGCTCCTCCTGATGTTTTTTTTCCGACAGGGCAAAAATGGTGTTTGGGGGCGTTCAATCCATATAAGTTAAAAGCCAACGCCTATCGACCATTTATCAAAATTCTGCGAGCAGCGATGGAAAACGCCGGAGCAATCCGCATTGACCATGTGATGAGCTTGCAGCGTTTATATATTATTCCCGACGCTTCTGAAAAAGGCACATACATTTACTACCCGTTTGCCGATATGCTTGGTATTTTGGCGCTGGAAAGTCATTTGCATAAATGTATGGTGGTGGGCGAAAGCATCGGCAACGTGCCGGACGGTTTTATTGAGGCTATTCAAGAGCGCGGAGTGTATTCGCTGAGCGTGCTGTGGTCGGAGCGCTGGAACGGCAGCGGACCGTTTAAGCTGCCGCAGGATTTTGCACCGCACACATTCTGTTCTATCGGTACGCATGATATGGCACCGCTGAAAATGCGTTGGTTTGGCGGAGACATAGAAACCATGTATAACCTGAAAATGCTGACAGATGCGGAACGTCAAAATCAATATAAGGGCAGGGAAGCCGAGCGTAAGTGTTTGCTGGACGCTTTGGACTATACGCATTCCTGGTCGGCGGATAGAACTCGTCAAGGTGATTGCTTATACGGCGAAGGATATCCAAACGGTATTATGGAAGCGACAGAGCGGTATTTGTCTTCTAGTAACTGCGCGGTATTTTTGGCGCAGCCGGAAGATATTTTTGGCGTGAACGTGTTGCAGAATCTACCGGGGACGGACAGAGATAAGCACCCTAATTGGCGGCGTAAATTACCTGTGAAATTAGAAGATTTTGAACAGAATGAGGAATTTGAACGGGCGGTAAAAGCCATAAGCCGATAGCGGGTTTGATAGGTTAATTATTTCATATAATAGTTGACAAATATACAAAAATATTCTATAAAAAAAGTGTTTTGGTATTATTTTGTCTCATTTTTTAATTTTGTTATTATGAAATTTAAGAAACTTGCTTTGGATTTTTACCGTGCTTTAAGTAAACTTCCTAATTGGGGTAAGGTTATGGCGCTTGCCTCTGTAGCTTCACTTTTTTGTGCCATTCATCCTGTTGTAAAGCCTATCAATGATTTAACGTACAACCATAATCGCTTGTATGTTAATGAAAAAGGTAAGCTGGATTTGTATATGTTCGCTTCTGTTTCAAATGAGTTTCCTAACGAATATATCAACATCAATCGTAAGCCTTGTGCCGGTGATAATGTTGTTATTTTACGTGAAAGACTCAATGAAAAAGGTGAAATCTTTATGTTTTATAATCCGAGAGCTTCAGGTATTACGGTTTGGAGAAAGAACCTTAACAATTATCTGAAGAATCGACAGCGTAAAAAAATGGCATTGTCTTTTTTGTTTTCCGCCAGTCTTTGTTTGGGGTCATTTCCAGGACTTATCAAGAGAATGATGGAGTTGATTCCTCGTAGATAACATAAAAAAAATACCGACATTTTGAAATGCCGGTATTTTTTTATAATCGGAATAAAATTATCTTTCAACCGTAACATCCGTCAGGTGGAAGCTTTCAAATTCATCTGTTGCCGGAATCGTAAAACGGCTACGGCTTTTGGCAACCATCGCAGTTGCTTCGGCCCCGCCTTCATAGATTACGGCACCGGATTTGTCATTAAATGTTACGGAAATTAAAATGCGTGAAATATCATTTTCACTATCATTTTCCAAATAGCCGCAGATGGCATTATCACATTTTACCAAGCCATATACTTTCACACCATCTTTATCATAAGTGTTGGCATTTTCTTTTTCTTTAGTGTCGGCGGCTTTTGTTGTTTCTTCGGCAACTTTAGAATTATTATCAGCCGGTGCTGCGGTTTCATCTGATGGCAGTACAGCAAAACTTCCGGCTAATGCAATTATGATTATGGCAATTAAAGGTACCTTTTTCCCTTTAATTTCAAGATATCTGCCTTTAATGTATTTTTTATAAGCAGCAAAAAAAAGAATAAAAATTTCTTTTATGGCTTTAAAATATTTTTTATTTTTTAGCAGCATACCGATATTTTGAACTTTTTCCAATAAATTTTCGGCGCTAACTTCGTTGACTTGAGGTGTTTGTTCTGTCATTTTCTTATCCTTTAACAATAAAACCTGCATTTTTTAAAAAAATACCGAAAATGTATTGAAAAAAAGTAAACATAATAAAAAAACTGCTCCAAAAAAGAGCAGTTTTTGCAGATTTTTTATGAAATGATTATTCAAACAACGGTACACCGCGTGACAAACGAATACGCTGAGTTTCAATCGTGGTAGACAAGTTCATCTTACCGCTCTTGATAATACCGCGCACTTGGTCACCTTTTGAACCATCCGGATTAGCAAAAACATATTCAATTTTTGCACGTTTAGGAACGCCGACCAGACTTTGGTGTAATACGGCCAGAATACCGTTTCCAACCAAGTCATAGGCCATTTCCTCGGAAATACCCGTAGCGGCTGCGTATTTTACGATAGATTGGATAGCGTCGGTAACGGTGCTGGCGTGAATTGTGGACATAACAAGGTGGCCTGAAATAGCTGCACGCAAAGCTTCAGAGGCAATTTCAGGGTCACGAATCTCACCCAGATAAACGTAACGTGGCTTAGAACGTAACATTGATTTCAGACCTGCTTCCCAAGAGCCTCCCGGAGGAGTCATTTGTTTGCAAATTCCCAGCTCGCCGTTTACTGTGTGATATGTGCCATCCAAAGGCATTTCGACCGGGTCTTCCAGAGTAAAAGCATAACCGCCGTCACGAATTAAAAATTCACGCAGCAAAGCCGAAAGCGTTGTCGTTTTACCAGAACCTGTGGTACCGGCAAGCAAAATAAGTCCTGGAGCACCGCTTAGTGATTTTAAGTATTTGAGCAAATGTTCTTCTATACCAAGTTTGTTAATATCCGGCACAGAGTGAGGCATTTTACGGGCGCAGTATTGCTGTCCTTCCAGCGTTACGGTTCTTTCAACACGGTAGTTCAAACCTTTAAATTTTACTTGATAACTTGGATTATGACCGTCATATGTATTCATAACTTGTTGCAAAAATTCATCATAATCATCCGGTTGAACCTGAATCAATCCGCTTGGTGTCTGACGCCCCCAAATGTAGGCCGTGCCATCCGGAATAATATAAATATCCGAAAATTCTGTATCATTTACTGTTGCCATTTTCTTTCCTCAATCACTAAATTGTTAATACTTTAAGACATAGTATGTTTTATCTTAAATTTTTGTTAAACCTATAGCTTCAGGATAAATATTTCAGTTATCCACAGTTAAATCAAGATATTTTTTAGCTATATCCCCCAAAATATATATTAGTATCTTGAGAGAAACTATAAATTGTCGGGTTGCAAGGGTTTACGATACTGTCATAATATGGTAAACGTATAGGCAGTAATCAAATTTTATAAAGGAACTGTTATGAAAAAAATATCCGTAGCTGCTGCTGTGGCATTATTGGCAAGCGCTGGTAACGCTAATGCCGCTGGCTATCAATTAAATGAATTTTCCGTAACCAATTTGGGGCGTTCTTTCGCCGGAATCGGTGTCGCCGGAGATGATTATTCGGCTTTGGGGTACAATCCTGCCGGTATGACTTTAATGAAACGTTCGGGTATGCAAGCCGGTTTGACAATGACCGAGGTTGCTTCTAAAATCCGCGGTGTTGGTAATACGGCCGGTAAAAAAACAGATATGGATTTTATGATTCCGCTGCCAAGTATGTTTGGACAATATAATGTAAACGATAAATTGTTTTTAGGCGCCGGTATCTATGTTCCGTTTGGTTTGGCTACACGCTATAGCCACGACAGCTTTGTGGCTGATGACAAAAACGGTGTTCGCCGTTCCGAATTAGAAGTTGTTGACGGCAATATTTCTGCCGCCTACAAAGTTGATAATCATTTGTCATTGGGCGTGAGCGGTATTCTGCGCCATATTAAAGGTAAATTAACTTCTAATGTGAATAAAACTCTTCCTGTATATGGATATAGTAATTTAGCTTATAGTGATTTTAAGGTTTCCGGTTGGTCAACAACAATGAACTTAGGAGCTATGTATGAGTTTGATGAAGATACACGCGTTGGCTTGTCTTATCGCTTTAAGAGTACTCAACGTACCACAGGTCACCATACCGTAACCGTTAATCCGCAATTTGCGTCGATGGCTCCAACGTTGAATAACCGTTTTGATTCTGTTTCTGACCCGGAACTTCCGGCAAGCTGGATTTTATCCGGTTATCATAAGTTTGGCGAAAAATGGGGTACAACCGCAACTGTTAAATATACGCAATGGCATCGTTTTTCTGTGTTCCCGGCTTATTCTTCCGGCAGCGGAAATCTGGATGTGCAATATCGTTGGAAAGACGCTTGGAACTTTGCTTTGGGACAAGATTATTATCTGAATGAAAATTGGACATTGCGCGCCGGCTTGGCTTGGGACCAATCTCCTGTTCCAAACAGCACATACCGCACGAATCGTATTCCTGACACCGACCGTTTATGGACTTCTTTCGGTGTAAGTTATGCCACTGGAAACCATCAGTTTGACTTTGGTTATGCTCACTTGTTTATGATGCATGGTAAAGTTTGGAACTCTGCCGAAAACGATACCAATGCAAAATACAAGAGCTATAGCAATATGTATGCGTTGCAATATCAATATCGATTCTGATATGAACTAATTATAATATAAATTATATACCGGTTTCCAAAATGAGAAACCGGTATATTTTTGTTTGTCATCAAAAAACATAAATATCAAGTGCGTTTATAAAATCGGTTTGCATTGATATATTTTAGTGATGTTGTTTTGCATAGTCTGCCGCGGTTTTTCCATATTGGTCCTTTGTTTGGGCATCTATACCCAGCTCGGTCAGTATTTTCAGTAATTCTGTATAATACGGAACTTTTATTTTAGCCGCATAGATTAAAACTGTTTCACCATTTCCATTTTGAGTATTGATGTCTACTCCGAATTGCAGCAGTTTTTGCGCCATGAGTTTAAGTGATGATAAGAGTTTATCTTGTTTCATCTCCTGATTATTTTTCAGGGCTTCGGCAATATAAAACAGGGCAATATTGCCGTTTTTATCTCTTATTTCCATATCAACGCCATTTTGCAGTAAATGTTCGGCCAAGACAATGTTCAGATTTTGTACGGCAATCATCAGCAATGTTCTGCCGTCTGGCGCCATGTACGAGGTATCGGCTCCTTTGTCTAAAAGAAGTTTTGTTATAGCTGCTTTATCGGCTTTTAGTTCTGATAAATAATTGTGTTGCGGTAAATCGGCGCTGACACCATGTTCCAATAGATTTTTAACCAGTTCCGGATTGTTGTCATCAATGGCGTATTGTAATAATGTTTTTCCGGATGCGTCTTTTATATTTAAATCAGGATTGAGCTTTTCTAATGTTTCCAGCCAAATAATATTGTCTTTGTTTTTTATTATCTGCAATGCCGGTTCTTCGCCATTTTTATTTTTAACATTGGGATTAAAACCTATTGATACCAATTTTTGAAATAATTGTAAATTTTTAGCTGCCATAACTTGCTGCCAATATTCGGGATGCTCGTTTAACCATTGCGAAGTTATATATGATAAGATGATGCCGGCAATTTTAGAATTTTCTATGTCTTGGAGATTGATTAAAGTCTGAAGCGGAACAATCCCTTGAGCATCTGGTTTATCCGCTCCTCCGGTTTTGTCAAACAAGCGTTTCAGCAAGTCATATCGTTCTGTTTCCGCCGCCAGCCGCCATAAAGTTTTATGCTGCTTACCGAATAGGCGAGAGGTGTCTATTTTTTTTGCCATGATTTTTTTGAAAATTTTGGGAGGAACCGGATTTTCTAAGACAAACGATACGGCGCTTTCATTATTATTGTCTGTTAAATTGATGTCGGCTTTGAGATTTAATAATTTTTCCGTGAGTTCATAGTTTTGTGTTTTTAGGGCGTTCAGCAACAAAAAGTTACCGGCTGCGTCTGGTTTGTTGATATCCAAACCGGCGTCAATCAGCATGTTTATAATATTTTCATCGCAATGCAAATCAACGGCGTAAAATAATAAATTTTTACCATCTGGCAATAAAATATTGAAATCGGCATGATATTTTTGCAGTAGCTTCAATAGTTGCAAATTGTTGTTGCGAATGCTCCATATTACAGGATTTTCTCCGTTTTTATCGGTAAAATTTATATCCGCACCTGCTTTTAAGAGTTCTTCCAAAATTTCTGGAGCAACGTCATCTTTAATAGATTTGAAAAATATATTTTTTTCGGATTGGATATCTGCTTTGTGCAGTAGCAAAAATTTAACCATTTCAGGATTATTTAAGCGTATTGCTTCTTGCAACGCTGTACCGCCTCGCGGATTTTCCGCGTTTATTTGCTGAGGAGCCGCAAATTTTTGCAAGATTTCAAGCGGCGCAGACAAATCAACGGCATAACTCAATGGTGTAAGTCCAAAAAATAAGCGGCGGTTGTAGTCGGCATATTTTGCCTTGCTTTCACGTTTATATACGGATATATCTTCCAAAGATGCTCCGTACATTTTCATATCTTTTTCCAAATTTTGCAGAATGTTCATATCTTCGCTGTTCAATCCCAGCCATAAAACCGGATACCAGTAGGATTTTTTTGAAGTGTATTTGCTGATTTGTCCCAAACGATTGGCTGCGGCTATATCGCGGAGTTCGGTGTCTTGCTCAATATTTATAACGGCAAGCTCAATACCATCAACATAATAGCTGACACTTTTAAGCTCTCCGCCTTGTTTATAAGAACGGCTGATACCTTCTAATTTATCATTTTTATAAGTTTCGGCTTGCTGACGTTTACCGTTTTTATAATATTTTAAGCTCATTCCGTTTTTGGCATTGTTTCTATATTCTGCCTTGTTGGCAATTTTTTTATCAGGATAATAAGCTATTCCCGTGCCGTTTTTCATATCATCAGAGTAGGGGATTTCTATAACGCTTCCGTCGTTGATAAAATGTCTGGAAATACCATTTTTTTTGCCGTCAACATAATGAATTTCATCGGTTTGATATTCTTTATTATATATTTTTGTTATTCCGTTCAAAACTCCGTTCACATAATTGTTTTCTTCAGCCAAAGAATTGCCGGAAATAATATGTTCAACACCGTTTTTGACATCGTCTTTAAAATGTTCAATTTTAGTTCTGTTGCCGTTTTCATCAAAATGAGTTGTTTCGCCATTTTTTTTGCCATTTAGATAATGATTTTGAATTTTTGGTTTTCCATTTTCATAAAATATTGTTTCTTCGCCGTTTAATATGTTTTCTTTATATGTTTTTTTGTGTTTTGGATTACCGTTTTCATAAAAATATATTTCTTCACCATCTTTTTTGCCTTTGCGATAGGTGATTTCAAATTCTAGTTTTCCGTCTTCATATTTTGAAGTGATAACACCATTTCGCAGGCCGTTACGATAAAAATATGTTATATTGCGCCCTTCGTCATCTTTTTTGCGGACGGCGCCTGAAAATAGATTTCCGTCTTTGTCATGCACAATTTCCAGATTATCTTTATCCGAAAAAGAAAGTTCGCCGGCGTCAGTCAAAAGAATTTCATTGTCTTCGGCGCGCGCAGGTTGAACAATAGATATAATCATCGGCAAAATAAAATAACAAAATTTCATAAACAGCTCCTAAACAGCATTATCTCGTTGAAACAGTAACATCTTGAAGTCTAAAAATCAACGGAAAAAGCAATTTTCGTAAAACAAAAAAACTTCCGGCATTTGAAAGCGGGAAGTTTTGTATCTTGAAGATAATTTAATTAAAAATTTCTGTCGTGTTTCACAACAAAACAGAAATACCTAAATGCAAAACAAAAATGAGTTTTATTTTAAGATATGTCTGGACTGTGTTTCACAACAAATCCTAAACTCAGATTTTAAAATTAAAAAATAAGTTTAATTAAATTTATCTGTAGAATTTCATTTAGCAACCATACCGCGTTTCACAACGAAGTATGGTCAAAACATGGAACTTACCAATTTTGCTTAAAAGCATATATACAACAAATTGGTAATTGCGAATTATCATGACTTCATTTCACAATGTAGTGATGAACAACAGATTCATTAAACAAAATAAATAAATAAAAATTAAAAAGCGGTTTATATGTAGCATGCCGCTTTTTAATTGTCAAGTTTTTTTATTTTTTAGCTTAATATTTCGATATTTCCGGCGGCAATTCTTCCTCGGTCATCATATAATTTATAGCCGACTTTTTGACCTTCGTATAAGCGGCGCATTCCGATTTCTTCTAATTTTGTGATATGTACAAAAACATCTTTTCCTCCAACAGAAGGTTGAATAAAACCATAACCTTTGCGAGTGTTAAACCATTTTACAGTTCCGGTAGACATATTTACTCCTTAATATTTTTTGTTAAATTTTGTAAATTTATTTACGGAAATGTAGTTAATCACTTTTTGCGGTTATTCAAGGTGCGAAAAATACATTTATGCCGGAAAGTAGATATTTTTTTCAATAAGTTGCATTTGTTCGTTTAAAAAGGCCATATCTTCAGCTTTGCGATTTGCGGTTTTGGCGTATTGCTGCATAATTTTGAAAATTGGTTCAGCATATTTGCTTTCATTTTCGGCAATGCGCCGCAAATAAAAAACAGCGGCCGTAAAAATTTCGGTTTTTTCGGAAAAAAGCTGACGAGCCACATCAATATACGGAGGATAATCGGTAATCTGAGGTGCTGATTTTTGATTTTCTAAATAGTTTTTTTGTAAAATTTCAGCTTGCGAAGCGGAAATACGATGTTGTTTATTTTTTTCATTATCACCGACAATAATATTCCAGACACTTTGTAAAAAAGATTTTTTCACCATAATTTTTCTCCTTAACTTGTAATGTAGCATAGATTTTATAAAAGTGAAGACTTTTTTAACAAAAGATGGGGTCAACATATATGTTGACAAATTATCTTAATTATGTCAAAATACTTGTAAATCTATCTTAATTTGTGCGGAGTAACGGTCATGAGTGATGAATTTAAAATGAAAAAAGCTGAAGCATATGAAATAAACAGCCTCCAAAAAAACCGGATGAGATGAAAAGATGGATACAACATACACCTCAAGAAATAAAAAAACAACTTACTGAAAAAGGTGATTTGTTTACAACCCTTTCAAGTTATGCCTATAGCGCAACTCAAAAACATGTAGATCCAGAAAGTGAGATGAATCCGGCAAATTATGCTTCTTTTATGATTGCAAAATTGCTTAAAGATTATCGAAATCCTGAAAATAAAGCCAAAATGGAAGAAGCCGGTATTGATGATAAATTTATTAAAACTCTAATCCAAGAAGTTGGCTACTCTAATCTGGATAATAGCAACAATCCTATTGCAACACACGGCGTTATTGCTGCGGCACTCAAGAATCAGATACACGAAGTCGAAAATTATTTTGAAAAAGAAAAAATACGTGAAAATAACTTAAAAACTGCAGCTACCATAAGTGAAGAACTTGGTAAAACAGCAGAAAAACGATGGACATGTGGGTATGCAAAACCGCTGGTAGAAATTGAAGAAATAGCAAATAAATATGGTATCATGCCACGTGAAATAGGCGAACATATTGATTGTGCCGTGTCTGGAAAGGATTTTAAACCTTATCAAAATAAACCTGATGAGCTTAATAAAGCGTTTAAGGAATTATATTCTTGTGGTAAAGATCAATTGAATGCTATGGATTATTTTAACCGTGAACGTAAGTTTAACGCCACATTCAAAGAAACAATGGATAATTATAATTCCGGACTTGATAGTTATAGGGATGAGCTTCTACAAAAATTAAAACACTTAGGCATCTCTCCTGATGAAGCAAAGATGGCTCTCTACGCGCAAAAAGACAAAGAAAGAGAAGCCATGATGGCTGCCGAAAAACAAAAAGAAATTAATAGAAAAGCAGTTATTGAAGCCAAAGAAAAACAGGCACAAGCCGAGAAAAAAGCTGAACAAGAGCGTTCGGCCGCCGTACAAATTGGCGATTTAATAGTAATATACGACCCTAATAATAAAAATGAAGAAGGACGTTATAATAATTTTCGCTATTATGCTCGCAATGACGACGGCTCTTTACATTCTGCGTCATTGGACGAAGCTTGCAAACTTGCCAAAACACCAATTCCTTATAAACACGAGGCAATTAAAACCGGAGAAAAAATTGACAACGTTGCTCTCTTAAAATCACAAATCAATAAAGGTGCAGAACGTTAATGAACATTCAAGACAAATTAAATGAGTTGCGCAAAATCGTGGGACGGAAAACATCTGCTGAAAATAATGCTAATGCAGATTTATCGAAGGTGCGTCAAGAGGATAAAACTGAAAGTGATGCCTCAAACAATGTAATTAAGCCTATAGAAATCCCTTGCAAAAATTATACTGATGAAAATGGACATTTTGCATATATTGATGTCCAAACAGATAAGGTTGTGCATGTGAACTTGGAAAGCGAAAAAATTTATACTGAAGATGAAGTTAATCAATTAAGCTTAAAACAAATTACAGACACTTTATCGGATGATTATAAAGAACTGACATGGCAAGATGTTGTAAATATTGATACTTTGTATGATAAATTTAACAGACCTGCATTTACATTGCAAGAAGTTGAAGATGCCTTAAAGAAAAAAAATAATCGTACAAATACAAATGATGAAACTACAAACAGTGGGGACACAACAACCGAAGAAAAACTTATTAGTCAATGGGGACTGCCTTTATAAAGTTGATAAATTTGTGACGAATCTTTTTTGTTATAAACATCAATTTTATGCTTTTATTTTACAATGACGTAATTTTTTAACAAAAGTATTTGACAAGCAAAAAAAATTGTCTTATTACTAGCGTGTGTTTTTGAAGACGATTGCTTCATCGTCTAATGGTAGGACAGCGGATTCTGACTCCGTCAATCTTGGTTCGAGTCCAGGTGAAGCAGCCAATTTGATAATATCTCCCTGATTTTTGGGAGATTTTTTTTGTAATTTTTCTAAAAAACAGCAAAAAAACGGCTGATACACTATAGTGATACACCAAAGGAATTTTCAGCACTTCCCCCTGTTTTATGTTTTTATGAATCACCGCAATACTTATCCACAGAAAAGGATTGCATTTTGAACGGTCATTCGGGATTATATTTAAGAGGCTCAAACTATTATTTCAGAGGCAAGATTCCAACATATCTGCATTATCTTGCTCCTACAAAATATATCTTACATTCTCTAAAAACTAACAATTACCGGAAAGCAGTGATTGAATGTCGCAAAGAAAGTTATAAACTGGGCATAGAAATAGAACTTTTAGGGAATATTGATATGCTTATCAAAAGTGGACGAATTGTTTTAGATAAGTCGGACATAGACAATATAATCATTTATAAACTGAATCAACTTACCGAAGATTTAGAAAACAATTATGATGATATTATGCTAAAACAATATGATAAGAATAAAACGCTCGTTTTCAAAGATATTAAAGATGATGAACTAACGCAAAATAAAAAAGACGCGCAAAATATTGAAGGTGTCTTTAAAGAATATATTACAGACTTAAAGGACAGACCTGGTACCCACCATAATGTTATTAAGCAAATCAATAAGATACTTAAAGACAATATATCTCTGATGAACGATATTTCCGAAATAAAAAGTACGCAAAAAGAATTATATAGTGCTATGCGTGGTGTCGACAAATACATCAATGATATGTTTAACTGTATGGAAAATGATGCCAATCAAAACACTTGGACACATCCGCGCGTAAAAGATTGTATTGCCATTATGAATGCGCAAAAAAGTGAACAATGCAAAAATAACGCCTTTAAAACACCTTGGAAAGATGTGTTTGCCGAATATTTACTGACAAAAAAGCGGCAATCAATCAAACAATTAAATGAGAAAAGCCTGAAGAAAGAAGAAACTTGCATTGATACTTGTTTTAAACTTGTAAAGAAAAGTTATGTTGAAGACTTGAATTACAAAGATTGCAAAAAGGTTTCCAGAGACATTTTTAATCTTCCGAAAAAATGGGAAGAAAAGAGCCTCAAAAAAGGCATATCATTAGAGGAGATGTTAGCACAAGAAAATGAAGACCACATTTCATATTCCACCGCCAAAGGATACTTAATAATATTCCGAAACTTTTTAATTTATTGCAAGAAAAATCACTATATTGATACAGTATTATATGAAGAAGTTGATATTCCAAAGCCTAAAGATAAGCATTGCAGAGCCGGATTTAGCGAAAATGAACTAATTAAAATATTTAACCCTAAAACATATCCGAAAAGGATTAGTATTGATAGGTTCCATAATTTCTACATTCCGTTAATAGCCCTTTATTCCGGTATGAGATTGGGAGAAATCTGTCAACTCTATGTTTCTGATGTGGTAAAATACGGCAAAAATCTATACTATTTTAATATTACAGATGAAAGAAAAGACCAACATTTAAAAACAAAGCAATCAAAACGAATCGTTCCAGTACATCCGATGCTTTTGAGTATGGGATTTTTAGATTTAATAAAACAAGCCAAAGAAAAGCAAGAAGAACGGATATTCTATAAACTGAAATACTCTGTCAAGAATCACTATGTCAATGCTGTCAGCAACTGGTTTCAATATTATAGCAAGAAGATTGGAATTGATGACCCTGACAAAGTATTTCACAGTTTTAGGCATACGGCAAAACAACATTTAAGGGATTGTGGCGTTCCGCAGGAATATCAAAATGCCCTTTGCGGGTGGAAAGGTACCGACACCGGAGAAACCTCATACGGTGGAAATGTCCCGTTTGAAAAACTATATGAGTATATTTCTATGCTACAATATCCATTTTTAGAAAAGACACTAAAGAAATTAAAGAAACAGAATAAAATCAAATAATAATTTATTGATTGTTCAGGATTAAAATTCTTTAAGGAAGAAATTTTCCCAAATATCATTTTTTAATTTCAAAAGAATATATGGCATTTTGTTCATATATAATATCTAAAAAAGATGACATTGTTATAGATATTTCTTTATTTGTTGTATATTCAGGATTAAATAAATCATCAAATTTTTTATCACCCTTTAACTCTATTTCTTTTACTTTCATATCTTTTACACCTGTTTTGCATAAACTAACTTTACTTTTATCAATAAATAAAATTGTATTTTTTTTAGCAAAATTTTTATGAAATAAATAATCATCTTTACTAACGTTTATTGTTCCATTTCCAATTTTTATTTTCTCCGCTCCTATCGGTGCATCATTCATAATTATTCGTTCTATTGGAAAGGCTTTTAATAAAATAGCCTTAGCAGCACTAAAGTTGGTTATAATACAATAATCCGATAAATTTTGTGCTGTAATTTCATCAACTGATGAAATTTTTTTTGATATACTTCGTAATTTTTGAAAAAGTTGCCCATACATTTTTTCTTCTAACATACGATATATTTGTTGTTCAAAATCATCATATACTATCAAACGCCCTTTTTCTTTAGTTATTGTAATATTTCCTAAAGCCATTTTGAGAGCAATTGCAGGTATTTCTTTTTTAACTCCAAATATCCTATTTATAACATTGTCTGGCACTAAAGCATCATACAAATCTTGTTTCAACTCTTTAATTTCAGATATTTGTTTTTGAGATAATTTTGAGTTCAAAATATTTTTTCTTCTCATATCCATTTTTTGATGTAATAAGATGATTTGGCCTATTATATAATTTTTATAACTATCATTTATTTGAAATGTACTTACAAGTTCTTCATTAGAAAAGAAATCATCCAGAATTTTTTTTATTTTTTCTATATTATTTAAATAGTTAAAAAATAACTCTTCATTAGTTAAATGATTAACAAAATCTTGAGAACTATTAGAATATCTACTTATTTCAGTTTGTATATATTGTTGTCTAAAATCATTAACATTCAATTGTTTTAATTTATCCATTTTATCTTTTGCATTACACAAAAAAATGAATAGTGTATAAAATATATATCTTTCCGATTGTTGATTTTTACTAAATACCTGATTCTGAGAAAATGAAGAATCTTTGCATAAATAACAATTAAATATTTCATCAATATAACGAGGCATTTGCGGGAAACTATATTCGGAATGATTTTCTTTAGGTGTTTCATAATACATATAATCGTATGCTTCCTTATACTTACCTTTATATATTAAATATGAAATTATTTGAGTATTCAACTTCAACATCTGTATTTTATCTATTTCGTCAGAATGTATATAATTCTTTATAATATCTTGCCACAATGTTAGTAAACTAAACGGAAAATTATCGTCAATTAGTACTGTAATTACTTGAAAAACTATCACATTTGGGTGCATAAGTTTTCTATTTACATTATCTATAATATTAGGAAAAACATTTTTGTAATATTTATTCAGAATATAATAAAAATCAAATAATGATATTATATCATCATGTGAAATATTACATTTATCTAATTTATACATAAATTTTTGTACACAACTTTTTATAATTGCGTCTTCAACATAAAATGAATTTGTATGCTTCCACTTTAATAACGCGTTATCTAATAATTCATATTGCATAGTAAAAATAATATTTGCAATTTCTTGTTTAGATAAATTAACCCCACGTTGAAAAATATAAGTCATAATTTCCAATGGTCTAAAGAGATATTCATTTTCTCTATTTAAGCATACAAAATTATGCTCAAATTTATGCTCATTCCAACTAATATTGTTTTTAAATATATCGTATATATATGTAGTAGCGGTCGTAAACAAACTTAAATCGTCTTGATATTGTATTGAGTGAATAGCAATCATTTGTAATAATTCTAAATCTTCATTTTTTGCATCAGGTGTTAATACAATATTTTTCACTTTGAAGATTTCTTCAGGATTATTGTAATATTGATATAAGATTCTAAAAGAATAATAACTGAAACATATACTAAATATAGAAAATATAAAGTTTGGTATCAGTATCAATATATAATATTCACTATCCAATAAAGGCAATAATATTATAGAAAATAAATTTATAATTAAAGTAGATGTAATAAACTGAAAGTAATAATGTATATAAAATTTTTTATCTAATTTTGTTATAAAAATTTGCGATATATCTTTAAGACTTTTTGTCGTTTCAAATATTTTAGGATAAACAAAAGCAACTAACCCAATATTGATAGTTAATAAGGCTGTTAATATAGTTAAAATATCATCTAAAGAAATCACAGATTGATTTTCATAAAATAGTTGAATTGACATTTGCAAACCTGTATTATTATTTAATCCTATTACATAATATAAAAAAACACCACCTATACAAGCAACAGGTAATGTTTTTTAACAAATATCTTTTTATTTTACTTAAATTCTACACATCACTTTTGCGTCGGTTGCAGTCTCGGCATAACATTTGGCAATTATCTATTGTTGTATGTCCACCTTTTGCGTACGGCGTAATGTGGTCTGCTTCCATTTCTGAAATATCAAAATGCTTGCCGCACTTTTTACAATTTCCGTTTTGCCTTTCATAGACAGTTCTTTTTTCACTATCCTTAAATGCTCTAATACTTAAACATTTTTCATCGCCCGACAGCACATATTCATATATACCCTTTTTAGAAGTTATCTCATCAAATTCATCTTTCATAAGTGTAGAAATCTGTTCTTCAATTTTTTTAGGGTCTAAATCTGCATCTTTATACTTGTTATATAACAGTCCCCACTTTTGACCTTTCATCTCTTTTCGGTATTTAGTGAAGATTGTTTCTATCCAATTTATTACTGATTGATAATATTCTTTAAGTTCTCTGGCTGTATGCTCTTGTTGGTGTATTCCCATATAATCATCAATAGATTTAATGCCGTCTCTTTGCCTTATCCAATCTAAAACAGTTTCCAGATAGTCTTGCCTTATTGGTGTGCCGGTCATATATTTTTCACCAATTTTATACGCTATGCAATTAGACTTACTAAAATATTTTTTAGCATCACTTAACCATTCACCGGTAAAGATAGCGTTTCTTAATTCTTGGTCAGTTAATTCTATTCCGGCAATATTGATTATTTTAAACCAATCCAATTTTTCACTATCCTTTCCCTCGCAAATATAAACCATCAATTCATAGTCCAATATTTTATCTTGTTCATCATTTTGCAGAGTATAGAAAAATTTACCATCTACAGAGAAATTACCTTCTAAATATTCGCAAATACTTATTGTTCGCTGCTGACCGTCAAGGAGTTCATAAGTACCATCTTCATTTAGACACCAATACATAACATTTAGAGGGAAACCTTTTTTGACAGTATTGATTACTTCTATCTTATTTTTATCGCCATAAATATATTCTCTTTGGTATTTTGGTCTGATATTTAATTTGCCGCTATAACCGACAACCCCTTCTTCATCATTGTTTATATAACCGTCATAAACATCTCTGATTTTGATTCTGTGTAATTCAATCTTCATATTATTTTTTCCTTCTAATTAAAACTCTGGCGTAAATGCTTGAATATAATTCCCCTGTTTCTACATCTTTAAATGCTGGCGTTTTATCTTTAATTTGATTAAATTTTCTATAAAGAGTACCTTTCGCATTATATGTGAATTTTCCTGTCCCATTTCCATTTTTATCTAATATTTCCATCTTTTTATTATTAGTAAATTCGCAACTTCCAACTATTCCTAAATCAACAATTTCAAATTGGTCAGGACTATACTTATCTAAAAATGTAATAGGTACCCCCATCACTCCATCATAATCCATAGGTATATCACTTGTTTTATCTACATTGATAGCATTATAATTTTCGTAATGAGGATATTCTTCCGGTGTATATTTTTTATATAAATCTAAATCTTCGTGTCTTTTTGTTGTTTCAATATTTGTATACCATACAACACCTGAAACACGAATCATTCCTTCTTTATGGTCTCCGGCTGTTGCATAATCTTCATAATATGGATTGATAAAATGTCCTGCACCACCTTTAAAGCCATATCCTAACCATATCTTGTTTTCTTTTATAAGTTTGAATATTTCCCTATATGTAATAGCATTTTGATGTCCTATAATTAAAAATTTTTTATTATATTTAATCAACTGTTCTACATACTCTCTAAACAATGAAAATGGTGGATTTGTAATAACAACATCTGCTTCTTTTAATAATTCAATACATTCATCACTTCTAAAATCACCATCACCCTTTAGAGACTTAACGCCAATTTCTTCTATATCAGGTACCCTGTTGCTATTTTTATCACCATAATATTCCAAATATACCGCTTGTTCGCTGTCATTTTGAGAAAATAAATCCATATTTTTGTTTTTATAACAAGTAGTAATCAGTTTTTTCAAACCTAAATGTTCAAAAGAATAACTGAAATAATGAAAAAAATTACTAACCCGCGGGTCATCACAATTACATAAAACAGTCTTGCCTTTTAAAAATGATTTGTAATGTTTCAGTTCATTTTCAATATCACAAAGTTGAGTATAAAACTCATCTTTTTTATTTCTTTTCGCTTGTTTTAAATTGTCATTTGCCATCTTCATAAATGTCCGTTTATGAAGACATTCAAATAAGTATTTTTAATATCTTTATTTGAATCTTTGGAACAGCACGGATTTCCTCAGATTTATTTTATTCTTGCAACTAAATTGCTATGTGTTATTATGCTAAAAAATTTATATCAACTAAACGGACATCTATTTTATATAGTCTTTTGATAAATACTTATGTAATATCAAAGGATTATTAAAATGATTTATTCTTACATTAGAGTCAGTTCAGACCAGCAAAATTGCGCCAATCAAAAATATGAGGTGGAATGTTATGCCGCTAAAAATAACATAACCATTAATGAGTACATTGAAGAAACAATATCTTCCAGAAAACCGCTTAAAGACAGAAAATTAGGCAAATTATTAAATAAACTTTCAAAAGGAGATATTGTTATCAGTACCGAAATATCCAGACTTGGGCGAAATATGTTAGAGGTTATGGGAATTTTACAAACTTGTTTAGAAAAAGATTGTGAGATAATAACCATAAAAGAAAACTATCATCTTGGGGCGGATATTCAGTCCAAAGTTTTGGCGTTTGCATTTTCTCTTGCCGCTGAAATTGAGCGTCAACTTATTTCTCAACGCACAAAGGAATGCCTTAAACGCTTAAAAAATGAGGGTAAACATCTTGGCAGACCTTATGGTTTTACATACAAAAAACTAAAAAAGAAACACAATAAGATAATTGATTTACTTAATAAAAAAGTATCCAAAGCGGAAATTGCTCGGCTGATGGGGTGTTCGTGGGCAACATTGCATAGATACATTAAAGAATGCTGTATAATCTCTTAGTGTGCTTGTTTATTCAAATATCCATAAACAGTCGGGCGTGTAATGTTAAATTGTCGGGCAATTTGGGCTATCGGTAAACCTTGGTCGGCAAGTTTATTCAATTCTGCAACTTGCGCATCTGACAGTTTATTTTTACCGCCTTTGTATTTACCTTTTGCTTTAGCAATAGCCACGCCTTCTCTTACACGTTGATTGATGAGTTCTCGTTCCAACTGTGCTACCGCGCCAAGCATTGTCATCATCAGTTGTTGGTACGGGTCTTTTTTATCTGGAGAAAAAGTCAAATTCTCCTTATGAAAAATAACAGTCGCTCCGAGTTTGTTAATTTCTTCCACCAGATTCAACAAATCACGCGTGTTTCGTGCTAATCTATCCATTGAATGCACATTTACAATGTCGCCTTGTCTTAAATTGCTCATCATTGCCTGCAATTCCGGTCTATCGGTATTCTTACCCGATAATTTGTCTTCATATTCTCTATCGCACGCAACGCCGGCTAATTGTCTTTCCGTATTTTGCACAACAGTTGAAACTCTTTTATAATTAAAAATCATAGTAAAGTCCTTTTATGTAAAATCATCATTTATAATGCTATTTTACATTACTCAAAAAGTGTAAAATTGTCAAGCATTTTAGTTTACATTTTACACTTTTATAAATGTATATTCTGACTACTGTCTGATTTTCCATTTTTCTAATAATGATTCATTATATTTTAAAAAGAATCGCGTATTATGCTACTAATTAAAAATATCAAAAGGCTTATACAATGGAACAACAAGGCGAAATCATTATTTACCAGTCGGCTGACGGCAAAAATAAACTGGATGTAAAATTAGAAAATGAAACTGTTTGGCTTTCTCAATCTCAATTAGTTGACTTATACCAAACCAGCAAATCAAACATCAGCGAGCATATAAAAAATATTTTTAATGAGGGTGAACTATCGGCCGATTCAGTTGTTCGGAAATTCCGAACAACTGCCGCAGACGGTAAAAATTATTCAACGCAATTTTACAATCTTGATATGATTATTTCCTTAGGGTACCGCATAAAGTCTTCTATTGCCACCCAGTTCCGCATTTGGGCAACCGAACGCATAAAGGAATATATCATCAAAGGATTTACCATTGATGACGAACGTTTAAAACAAAACGGCGGCGGAAATTATTGGAAAGAATTGTTAGACCGCATCAGAGATATCCGCTCCTCTGAAAAAGTTTTATACCGTCAGGTTTTGGATTTATACGCCACAAGTTATGATTATAATGCCAAAGCACCGGAAACTATTGAATTTTTTAAAGTTGTCCAAAATAAATTACATTTTGCCGCGCACGGTCATACAGCATCAGAAGTTATATATGAACGTGCAAATGCCGATAAGCCTTTTATGGGATTAACCACATTTTCCGGCGACCTGCCAACTAAAGCCGAAGCCAAAATTGCTAAAAATTATTTAAGCGAAAAAGAATTAAAGGTGCTGAACAATCTTGTTTCCGGATATTTTGACTTTGCAGAAATCTATGCCGTTCGTCACGAACATTTATATATGAAAGATTATCTTAAACAGTTAGACAACATTTTATCGGCAACCGGAGAAAACGTCTTACAAGGCGCAGGTAAAATCAGTCATCAAAAAGCAATGGAAAAAGTTGAGGCTGAATATAAAAAATATCAGGAAAAGACCTTAACTCCGATAGAACAAGCATATTTGGAAAACTTGAAAAGTTTGGAAAAAAAGATAGAAGACAAAAAATAAACGCTTTTTTTTGATTTTCAGAGAATGTTTATCCATTACCAAAAATCTAAAAAGCGGGGTTTGCGGAAAATAAAAGTAGGAAATAACAAAAAACAGCACATTTCTGCGCTGTTTCATACAACATTTGTAAAAGACTTCAATTTGTTTTTCACATAAGTATTTATCTTGCCGGATATAAAATTGCACCGCGGTCAATTAAATAATTCGCAATATCCAACTCCATTTTTGCCAAAGCCGTGGTTAGCGGTGTTTGTGCCTGAACATTTAGCCAATTTATGTCCGCTCCCTCATTTATCAAATATGCCACGCCATTCAATTTTTGTTCTTTCGTCATATTATCATTTAATATCAACAAAATAAGCGCATTATTTCCAAACACATCAGTACGATATACAGAGGCTCCGTTATTCACTAAAAACTCCGGAATTTCCATATCCGTACACATATAACATGCCATTAAAAATAGTGAAGCGTGGCGGGCATTTATGGAATCATCTATGTTAAAATCTGGATTTTCTTCCAACATATTTTTGATTTCATCCATATCGTTAATGTTAAAACACTCGTCAACTTCATCATTATAAGGACGATAAACCGGAACTGTCTTCAAGCGTTTTTCTAAAGCGTCTAATTTTTTACGAATAGCCGGAAGTTGTTCCACCGGCACATATTTAATATAAGTATTATCAAAATTTGCGTTCATATACTTCCCCTTTGCTTTCAATTATATTTATTGGCAAAACCAACACCAGCCGCAAAATATAAAAAAGACACCGAATAAAATCCGATGCCTTATATAAAAGATAAAAGTTCTACGTCGAAAGCATATCAACGCATAACTATTTATCCTCTTTATACCGCCTTTTTGAATATTTTACTGTTTATATATGATGGTGTTTCAATCCTCTTTTTATTGAAATGCATGTCTTTTTCACAATCGTTGGAATTTATATAATCCAAGCATTTATCAATATCATATATGGCTTCAAATTTGTGAGAGGCTTTCGGATAAATGTCTTTAAACAGCCTTTGAATAAAGCCTAAAAATATGGATAATTCAGTAATATCTAAACAATTGATGATAAAATGTATATGATTTGATTTACCCTTTTGTTTTTCAATAATTCCGGTCCAGTTGAACTGCAAATGTTTTAACTTTATCCATTTGCTACCATATTTCCACCTGTAATATCTTGCTAATATATATTTGAAATCATCTTCTAACTTAACTTCATCTACACCACAGTTGGGCTGAAGAGTGATAAACCATCGTCCGTTATTTGTTGTCAATGTTTTTGGCTTGTCAACATTCATATCAATATAGGTTGATTTTAATTTTCTCATCATTGATAATGGTTCTTGTGTAATTCTGTTCTGAAAAATATTGTGTATCATTGTTTTACAATCCTCTAATGCCAATAATAAAATAAGAAAATTTAGCCAAAGTTTTTAATTCACCATTATTTTTTAAGGGTGTCATATTTTCTCTATTTTTGAGGTCTTTGCTAATACAAAGTAGGCATCTGCCATTCAGCGTATTATGCTTAAAGCATCTCTAACATCGGGAAGATAATGTTTAAAGATGCCATCTTCCCTTTGATATTTATTATGCCATATTACACTTTTTTATTGCAAAAATAAAATTAGTATTAGTGGTTAAAAATAATATTGACAAATAGAAATTTTTAAATACGGCAATACATCTGAAAAAAACATCAATTCATAAAAATCAAAAAAAGCCTTGACGACTTATTTATCCTATGTTATTTGATTAAAAGTACTTATACACTTATTGACAATGTATTGTTAAGATTTAATAAAAATATAAAGCAATATCAGAGTGATGTTTAATTTTTAACTGGTCTTCCAGGTGAAGCAGCCAATTTGATAATATCTCCCTGATTTTTTGGAGATTTTTTTGTAATTTTTCCAAATATTAAAATTGAGTTAGAAATAAATTACCAAGAATCTAAAAAGCGGTGTTGGCGTAAAATAAAAGTAGGAAATAACAAAAGGACCTGAAAATAATAGGTCCTTTAAAATTATGTTGTTTACGTACCAATTCTGTAACAGCCTCACGCCATAAGTCAACCGCAAAATCAAAGCGTTATTATGATCGAAAGTGTGTAAAAAAAACGACCGTTTAAAATGGACAGTTTTTCGGCTGTTTTTTGCAGTATATCATAATTTATGAAAAATGCAATAACATTATAATTTTACGCTATTTTTTATTGATTTTCAGATGTTTTTCCGCCTCCGATTCCGTTGTGTAAAAATAACGGTCGTTTTTTTTACACAATTGAGGAGGAATAAGATGTTTAACTATTTGAAAAAATATAACATATTCTGTAGTTTAAAGCTTTTTGTAGTTTTGTATGCAGTCAGTATGTTTTCTATTTCTGCGGAAGCCAAAATTTGTTTTTTACCGGACAGCAGCTGCGGCACCGGTAAAATAAGTTCCGTAAAGCCAAACCCGTCGCAATGTATTTATAGCAGCATGGCTCAAGCCCAAAATGGCATATCAAGCTGCGAAAAAGCGTATAAGCAAAATTTCTGCTTTTACAGACGCTGCAAAACCGAAGACAATAATATATTTGCAGACGAAGCAAGCTGCAAAAAGAAAGCCAAAGCTGATAATTTAATCTGCGTAAGCTGCGGCGGCTGCTATAAAGTTACGCCGAAAACATGCCCGAGTGGGTACACGGCAGGCTTAACCACCTGTGCGGAAAAAGCCGGCTATACTGCAAGTTATTCAAGCAACGGCTATGCCGGATATAGTGTCTGCGGCAAGTGCAAATATACCATAAAACCGTGTGAAAGCGGCTATACGGTAGGTTTGGCCAGCTGTCCGGAAAAACAAGGTTATACTTCGAACTATTCCCGAAACGGAGTTTCCGGCGAGCAGGTTTGCGGCAAGTGCGACTACACGGCAAAAGGCTGCGCCAGCGGTTATACGGCTGGTTTGACAAGCTGCAGCGAACGGCGCGGCTATAATGCAAGTTATGCCAGCAATGGGTATGCCGGGGAGTTGGCTTGCGGCAAGTGCGACTACACGGCAAAAGGCTGCGCCGGCGGTTATACAGCAGGTCTGACAAGCTGCAGCGAACGGCGCGGATATAATGCAAGCTATGCCAGCAACGGGTATTCCGGCGAGAAAATTTGCGGAAAATGCGACTACACGGCAAGAACTTGTCCAGATGGATATTCTACAAAATATAGCAGCGTCAGCGCCTGCGGAGAAACAGGAAGCAACGGCTGGAATTATGCTAGCAACGGCTATTCTGGGGAAGCTGTGTGCGGAAAATGTACAAAGAAACCATGTCCTAGTGGGTATTATTATTGGTTATATAGTGAAAATATTAAAGATATGTTTAAAAGACCTTGCAATACAAGTACAAGATGTCCGGCAGATAGCGGATATTATGAATATTATGAATCTCCAGGGTTTGGTGTCTATTATAATATGTGTAAAAATTATGGCTTTTGGGGGAGAGTTGCCGGTCGTAGCGGAGATGGTATTTGTTTTAAGACGGGCGATCGTCCTTGTCCTAGTGGTACAATAGGAGGTGGTGCTTCTAAGGCAAGTGAATATTGTGAAAAGACTTATGGTAAAAAATACAGATATAGATATAGAGAGGTAAAAAATCCAGATGGTAGTGATATGTGTACAGGTTATGAGCATTGTTGGAAATGTTATTGATAACAAATCTTTATAAGGAGGTGATGAAAGACTTAAAATAAATAACAAATCCTAATTATATCTGCACTCTGCCGCACCCCAATGCGGCAGAGTGTTTTCTGAAGACAAAAAAAGATTACTGTTGTTTTTTGAACAGTAATCTTAAAAATTTGTGATTAAGCGTTATTTCAGCTCTGGGTAATTATTATACTGAATCGCTTTTGCCGAAATGGCTATAACTCCAAAAATTCCGGCAACGGTCAAACTCCAAGCCGAAACATTAAGTTTGTCCATAAAACCGGCAATCCAAAATACAATAATACCGATAGCTGCAATGCTAACGCTAATCCACCATATTTTCTCAGATTTTCTCATAAACATTTGCGGGTTTCTTTAAAGAGAGGATGTCCTGTAACATATCCCGCGCTCTCTGTGCTGTTAAAAATTAAATAATTAAAACAAATGGAAATTGCGAGTACAAAACATCTTCAACTATAAAACCGTAAATAAAGATAAATCATACACACTAATAACCATAATACTTGAAAAACGTAAGCATTATGTCACAAAAATGTGTAAAATACAAGATTAAAATTGGCCTAAATTGAAAAAAAAGCCTCATTGACAAACAATGAAGCTTTTCTTTTGTTGGCGGGAGCGACGAGGCTCGAACTCGCGACCTCATGCGTGACAGGCATGCATTCTAACCAACTGAACTACGCCCCCAACGACAAGAACCCTTATATATGATAAAAATTTATAATGCAAGAACTTTTTTTATTTTTTTGAAAAAAATTTTTATCTTGTGGAAAAATATGGCTTTTGATTGTATAACTCTATTATCTGCTTGCAATAAAATTTAAAATATATCATCATTCGTTCATTGTTGAATTGGAATTGTGATGCCTGGGTTTACGAATTTAAGAAAAAAAGTGCGCCGTCGCCGTATAGAGACTATTCTGCTTGCCGGATATGCCGTGGCTGTGACGTGTGCGTTGTTTGTATCTATGTTGAATAAAAATGACGCAACCACGGTTGAAAAAAAGTATGCCGAGGATAACTATGATTTTAATAATGATGTTATGACACCGGCTTATAATGATGTGAAAGATAATCCGTTTGAATTGCTTTACGCTCAGGTAAACAGCATAAAGCTTTTGAATGAGGATAATGTACTGACGGCAAAATATCGTATAAATCAAAATGGACAATCTGCCGTTGTGATGCCGATTCAGCCAAAGCCGAAAATGTTTGAGCAGGCCGGAAGTTTTGACGGTATTTATCAAAAAGAGCGCCGAGTTATTATTGTTTCGCCAGGAGACAACTTTATTGGTATTCTTACCAACTTGGGAATGGAAAATAAAAGTGCCACAAATGCCTATAACACTTTGAAAAAAGTATATGATGCCCGCAATCTTAAAGCAGGTCAGCACATTGAGCTGACAGCGACTTTTGATGTCCAGTCCAAATCGCTGGAAGCTTTGGATACGTTGGTTATAGAACCTGTGCGCGGAACACGCTATATTTTGCAGATTAACGAATATGACCAGTTTGAGGCAAGAGTTGAGCAAGAAGAATTTGCCTATGAAATTAAAAATATAAAGGGGGCAATTGCCGGAAATGTTAGCGCTTCGCTGAAGCAGGCCGGTGTTCCTTATAAACTTTGCGGCAAAATAACTCAGATGTTTACTCATTTGATAGATTTTAAGCGAGATGTTAAAAAAGGTGATACGTTTGATGTCAAATATGAAGTTAACAAGACTTCTGACGGCGAAGTAGTGAGTGTCGGAGACGTTATTTTTGCTTCATTCACAGTCAGCGGACATACATATAAACTATATCGCTATAAACCACGCGGCGGCTCAGCTGATTATTATGATGAAAAAGGCGGAGCTAAAAAGACCGGTTTGGATAAAAAGCCTTTAGCTATGCGCAATGCCCGTATTTCTTCATTGTTTGGTTATCGCCGTCACCCAATTTATAAAACGACAAAATTCCATAGCGGTGTCGATTACGCAGCTCCGCGCGGAACAGCTATATATGCCAGCGGCGCCGGAACTATAGAAATGGCTCGCTATGTCAATGGATATGGTAATTTTATTAAGATTCGCCATAATTCTGAATATGAAACAGCTTACGGACACATGCATAAATTTGCTTCCGGAATGAAACCGGGAACACGGGTTAAAAAAGGTCAAATTATTGGCTATGTCGGTAGTACAGGGCGTTCTACCGGACCTCATCTGCACTTTGAAATTTTGCGTAAAGGACAAAGAATCGACCCTCTGAAAGCAAAAGTTGCAACAGGTAACGATTTGAGCGGCAATCAATTGGCAGAATTTAAGAGAATCGTTAAAAAAGTGGATGCTATCAAAGTTGATGAACTTGTTTCTGTCGAAAAGAAAAAAGAAGATGCTGAAGTAAAAAAAAAGGCTGCCGCCGAAAATGCTTTATTAAAACAAAAAGAAGTTTCCGCAGCGCCGGTTGAAAAAATTGCTGACAAAGAAAAAACGGAAACTGAAGCTGCGAAAGCGGTGATAACAATTCCGCAGAAAAAAGATTTACTTGCTTCGGCAATAAAAAACGAAAAAAATGAAGAACAGCCAGAAAATACGAATGGACTAAATAAAAAAACGGTATATCCGTCCAAAACTCCGGCTCGAAAAAAGAAAAATATGGAAGCAATGAATGCTGATTCCTTAAAAATAGTCCGTTCTATTTCTCATAAGCCGAAAAGATAAGATTGCTCTGTGGTAAAATTTTAAGTGAGACTTGATATTTTTGATAATAAATCCTAGATTTATATGGTAAATAGGAGAGGTTTTAGTATGGATAATTTGCCCGAATTAAGAGATATTCATCTTCCGCTGAATGATGTTTCGCTATGGCCTTTGGCCGCTGGCTGGTGGTATTTGCTGTCCGCGGTTATTTTATTTGCAATTATAATTAAATTATATCTGTGGCTCAGAAGAAAAAGTAAAAAAATCTACGCATGTTATTTGCTTAATAAAAAATCTGCTGATAATACAGCGGCTTCTGCGGTTCAAATGTCTGAACTTTTGCGGAGAATATGTGTCAGCAGATATCCCGATGCCGTATCTTATTCAGGTCAACAATGGATTGATTTCTTGAATGAGCATTCAAAAGAAAAATTAGATGTTCAGACTTCGGAATTGCTTGTGTCTGCTCCGTATGCGCCTGAAGACAGCAGACTGTTTTCAGTTGAAAATATTAAAAATCTGAGAAATTTTTGCCGCAATTGGATAGGAGCCAATCTATGACTAATCATTTTGCTTGTCCTGAAGCAGCGTGGTTGCTGTTATTGCCTTTTATAATATATTTTTTGTTGCCGACAGTTAAAAAGTCTTGCGGCGAAGCATTGAAAGTTCCGTTTTTGGCGGATATACGGCAAATTAAGACAATGAGCGGACGAGGATTTGCCTTAAAAACTCAAATTGTATCGTTTTTACGTTTGGCAATTTTGGCTTTGTTATGGTGTTTTTTGGTGTTGGCTTTATGCCGTCCGCAATGGGTCGGAAAACCGATTCCTATTAAGAACGAGGGACGAGACATTTTATTGGTTGTGGATATTTCTAACTCTATGAGTGAAGAAGATTTTGAATATAAAAAAAGAATGTACAGCCGTTTGACAGCCGTTAAAAATGTGGTAGATGACTTTATAGATAAGCGGGCCGCAGATAAAATGGGACTTGTTTTGTTTGGCACAAGAGCATATTTGCAGACGCCTCTTACCTATGATAAGCAATCTCTCAAAGAAATGCTATGGTCAGCCGATGCCGGAATGGCCGGAAACTCTACATCTATTGGCGATGCAGTCGGAGTCGCACTCAAAACTTTATCGGAATCTGCCGGAAAACCTGAAAATAAAGTCATCATTTTGTTAACAGATGGTGAAAATAATGACGGCAGTTTATCTTTACCGGAAGCAATTTATTTGGCAAAAGAGGAAAAGGTAAAGATTTATACAATCGGTGCCGGCAGCGATAAAGAGGTCTTTTTCGGCGGTTTGTTCAGTATTCCGGTCGATAAAGGGCTAGATGAAAAAAGTTTAAAGGCCTTAGCCAAAGAAACAAAAGGCAACTATTTTAGGGCAAAGGATGTGGCGTCATTACAAGAAGTTTATGATAAAATAGACAAGCTGGAGCCAAGAATTTCGGAAGGGCGGTATGTTCAGGAAGTTAAGGAGCTGTATCCTTATCCGGCAGCGGCTGTATTAGTCTTGTTTTTGTTATTGCTGATAATGTCAGGAAAGGTAAAATAAAAATGAGTTGGTGGCATGATTTTCATTTTTTACGTCCGTGGTGGTTGCTGGGACTGATTATTCCGTGTTTGATTTATGTTTTTTCATATAGACGAGCAGCAGCTCGTTCAGCATGGTATAAGGTATGCGATGAAAACCTGCTTAATTTTTTATTGGTAAAAAATGATGGCGAGAAAAATTCGGCTTCTTCTGTGGCCGAGGCTTTGGCTGCTTTATTTTTGGTTTTTGCGCTGGCCGGACCGAGTTGGATAAAAAAAGAAAATCCGGCTTTGAGTGTTGAAAATCCGGTAATGATATTGTTGAATATGTCCGGAGATATGTGGAATAAAGATGTGTCGCCAAGTCGGATAGAACGTGCCAAATATGTAATAAAAGATTTGACGAAAGAGCTTAAAAACACAGAAAGCGGTCTTATTGTTTATAGCAAAGAGCCGTTTATGATTACTCCGCTGTCAGAAGATTTTTCCATTATAGATAATATGATGCCGGCGCTGTTGCCGAATATTATGCCTCAAGACGGAGACAGGCTTGACAGAGCTATAGATTTGGCGGTGGAGCGGATGACAGGAGCCGGTTTGCAAAACGGCAGCATTATTGTGATTTCTTCGGATGTCGGAGAACGGTTTGATGCGGCTTTATCAAGTGCTGCCGCTGCGTATGACAAAGGTTTTGGCGTAAATGTAATCAATGTAAGCTCTAAAATCGGCGATAAACTGAAAATGGTTGCCGACAAGGGTAATGGACTATACTTGAATTATAATCAAAACATGGAAAATTTGGTGGATAAGATAAACGATATTACCGCTAAGGAAATTAAGCAAAGCCAAAATATGCAGACGGTATGGGAGGATGGCGGATGGTATTTGCTGTGGATACCTGCGTTGTTTATTTTATTCTTTTTTCGGCGCGGATTTTTAGCTGCTTTGTTTATTTGTTTTGCGTTGACCTCGACAGCTCAGGCTGATTGGTTTTTGAATGACAATCAAAGTGCATTGCGTAAATTTAAGCGGCAGGAATATGCCGAAGCGGCAAAACAATTTAAAGATTTTCAATGGAAAGCTGCCGCAGAATATAAAAATGGCGATTATTTATCTGCTTATGAAAATTTTTCTAAAAAAGACGATGCTGTTTCTTTATATAATCAGGGAAATGCTTTGGCAAAAGGCGGAAAAATTGCCGAAGCTATAAAAAAATATGAGGAAGCTTTGCAAAAACAGCCTGATTTTGAAGATGCCGAGTTTAATTTGGAATATCTGAAAAAACAGCAGCAACAACAAAATCAACAGCAACAGAATAAAAATAATAAAAAACAAAATGAGTCGCAAAAACAGCAAAACAAATCTCAATCACAGTCGGAAAACAGTCAAAATAAACCGGAGAATGACAAGCAGTCTGAGAGCAATGCTGAAAATGAGCGGCAGAATAATAAACAAAGTGCTGAAAATTCGCAGTCTCAGAAAGGTTCTGAACAATCTCAAGACGCGGATAAACAAGCGTCTCAACAACAAAATGAGCAACGTGGAAAAAATGATGAAGCGCAAAATCAGCAAAATGAAATGTCGGCTGAAAACGCGGCGCAACAGCAATCGTCCGAAAACAGACAAAATCAAACAGACAGCAAAAATATCGCTTCTGAGCCGGAAAATAATAAGGCAAATGATGCCCCAATGCCTGACGAGCAAAACATAGATGAAACCCGGTTTAAATCGGCAGAAAACGGCGAAGAAGAACAACAGGGAATGTCTGTTGGAACAGATGATGAAAAATCTGCTGAGGAACAAGAAAAAATTAGGGCAAGAATGCAAAAATTCCGTCAAATTCCAGAAGATAAAGGCGGTTTATTGCGAGCGATGATTTATAAAGAATACGCAAAAAAAAGATATAATGATTCAAAGTGAGGAAATTATGAAGAAAATAGCATTTATAACTCTGGTGTCATTTTTAAAAGTTTCGGCTTTGTCTGCTGAAACGTTAACGGCAAGCGTTGATTCTTCCGAGGTTCCGATGGGAGAGGTCTTTAATTTAAATTTGTCGTATGATGGCAAAAACGGGGCTTTGCTGCAGCCTGACTTGAGTGTGCTGCAAAATGATTTTAATATTTATTCAACATCTAGTTCCTCGCAAATCAGTTATATAAACGGTCAAAGTTCCGAGCAACGTGATTGGGATATAGGTTTATTGCCTAAGCATGAGGGAAATGTGACAATTCCGGCCATAAGCGTCGGTAAATATAAAAGCCGCCCGTTGAATATCAAAATTTTACCGCAGGGAACAACTGTTTCTTCAAAAGGCACAGAAAAAGTGCAGAATGACAATCAGCTTGCGGAAGCAAACAAATTTTCGGTCGATTTGTCGGTGAATATGCAGCAGCCGTATGTCCAGCAGGAAGTTAATGCCGTGCTGACAATCAAAGACAGGGTTGGTTTGCAGCTGACTTCCGAACCGCAGTTTGCCAATGCTGAAAATTGGATTATAAAACCATTGCAAAAGCCGGAAATAAAACAGCAAAATGCAGAAACTGAAATCAAATTCCATTATGCCATGTTTCCGCAAAAAAGCGGCGAACAGGATTTGCCTATAGTAAAAATAAACGGTTTTTATACAGAATTTGAAAAAGTGGCAAAACATCCGTTGCTGCATCAGGGAGTCAATAGTTTGTTTCAGTTGATGAATGTCGATTTTGATGAGATGTTCGGCATACAAAAACCGGTTGAGTTATACACCAAAACAAAGAGTATAAAAGTTTTGCCGGCTGCCGCCGAATATGGCACAAAATGGTGGCTTCCGTCGGATGAGGTAAAAGTCAAAGCTATATGGAATGAAAAGAAGCCTTTGTTCAAAGTCGGTGAAACCGTGGCGCGTAAAATTATTATATTAGCTTCCGGCGTGGCCGAAACTCAGCTTCCTGAAATAAATTTTCAGGAAAATGAAAATTTTAAGATATATCCTGAAAATCCAGAATTGGATTCTAAAGTTTTTGACAATCGGGTTATTGCTCAATCAATAACCGGAGTTGTGTATATTCCGCAAAAAAGCGGCGAGCAAATTTTGCCGGAAATTAAAGTTCCGTGGTATGATATAAAAAACAAAAAAGTTGAGATTGCCGTGATTCCGGCAGAAAAAGTTTTTGTTGAAAAAGGTTCCGGCGCCGAAGAAATTACTGCTGAAAAAAATATAAAAACTTTAGAAACGGAAAATCCGTTTGATGTATCGCAGCAAAATCAGGAAAAGACATTGCAGAAGATGGAAAAAAACAAAAATACGGTTAATATTTTGTGGGTCGCTGCGGCATTTGTCGCCGGATTACTTATAAGTCTGCTGCTGCGTCGCCGGTCGCCGTCCGGAGACACATGCAAAACAGGTTATAATTGGTGTGCTGCAATACGAAAAAATTTAGCGGAGAAAGATTATCGTCTATTGCGTGATAATTTAATTTTGTGGGGAAGCAAAACTTTTTACGACCAAAATATTGCAAATCTTGAAGATTTATCCGGAATTATAAATAATGAGGATTTCAGCAGTCAGCTGCGTAAGCTTAATCAAAATTTATACGCCGGTGCTTCCGAAAAAATTGACGAGGGTATAATCATGTCTGTTATAAAAGATTGTAAAAATCATAAATCGGTTCAAGCCGAAAATGAACCTTTGCCAAAACTTTATAAATAACTTGCACAAGCAAAAAAATTATGTTCTAATAAGCGAAAATAACAAATCAGAGGTTGACCGATGTTTTTTTTGAAAAAAGTATTTTTATGGGGGTTATTTGCTGTCCTGATGTATTTTGGCGGTGCCGGAACCCAAAGCGACAGCACTTCGCTTCAGGGAATGGGCTTTATGGGCGTTGTTATCGCATTTGTCATTCTATATATATTGTTTAAGTTAATGTGGTCGACCGTAAGTTTTTTATTTACTTTTTTTGTTATAGGCGCTGTTGTGGTTTTTATTTTATATTGCTTGGGTATAGTTGGCGGCGCAGGTTCTTCGCAGAGTGTCGGCAAACAATTGCTTAGCGAAGGTGAAACTTCTGCAGGATATGCTCAAAACAGCAGCGGTTCTGGCGGATTGGAGGCGGTTTACACCGGTAATGAACAAAAAAACGAGGAAGAAGGTAATTTTTTTGATAAATTGTCAGAAGTATTCGGTAAAGAGACTGAGCCTGCTCAAATAAGCGGTTTTAATCCGCTTGATTATCCCGAAATTCACGGAGTTCCTAAGGTTGTGACCGGAAGTATTTTGCGCCTTAACGGTTTGAATATAAAATTGCTGGGAGCCGATGCGCCGAATCTTGAACAAAATTGTTCAAATTCTCGCGGACAAGCCTATGATTGCGGTCATAAGTCTGCAAGCTGGCTGCAAAATTGGATAAACGGTCAAGAAGTTAAATGTCATATTTTGGGGAATGTTATAAAACATCGGGCAACCGGTGTTTGTTTTTTGGGCGAATATGATGTGGCTGCGGCGGTTGTAGAAGCCGGATGGGCCGTGGCTTATACAAAAAATACGGATGTTTATGTTCCTTATGAAAAACAAGCGCGCAAAGAACTTAAAGGATTGTGGAGCGGCCGTTTCTATCGTCCGTCCGATTGGCGAAAGATGCAAGCTCAGCGTGCTAAAATCAGTAATGAAAAAAAATCGGATTGGTTTAATTTTGACGGGTGGTTCTAATGGAAAAAGTTTTTATATCTGATAGTGAAGCGGATACCGGCGCTTTGGCCGAAAAATTGGCGGCAATCAGCGTGCAGGGAGATGTTTGGGCCTTAAACGGCACATTGGGAGTCGGCAAGAGTGTTTTTGCCAGAGCGTTTATTCAAAAACTTACCGGAGCCAGAGAAGTTCCAAGTCCGACTTTTACGCTTTTGCAAACCTACAGCGCCGAGGCCTTTGATATTTATCACTATGATTTGTACCGTTTGGAAAAACCGGCGGAAATATTTGAGCTCGGGGTGGAAGAAGCCTTTTATTCGGGAGTGAGCTTGGTCGAATGGCCTGAAAGAATGGGAGCGTTTTCGCCGCGCAATATGTGGAATGTGAATATAGAAATGAATGGTAGCGGACGCAAAATCACCATTTCTACCGAAGATGTAAATAAACAAAAGCGGCTTGCCAATGTCTGAGTTATGCACAATGCACGCTTCATTCGTTTTGTGGCGTAATAAGGGAATTTTGTTTAGGGGTAAATCCGGCAGCGGCAAATCTGAGCTGGCGCTGAAGTTTATAGAAAACAAAGGCGCTGTGTTGGTAGCTGATGACGTCGTTGTTTTTAAAATGCGGCAAAATCGGCTGATTGGCGAGGCTCCGCAGAATATAAAAGGTTTGTTGGAAATAAGAAATGTCGGTATTTCTCGTTATGATTTTGTCAACGAAGCCGAAGTTGGTTTGTTGGTAAATTTGGTTTCGTCAAAAGAAAATCTTGAGCGTCTGCCAAAAAATAAAACAGAAAACATTTTAGGTGTTGAAATTCCGGCAATAGATTTGTATGCTGAGGACACGACAATTTTGGAAAAGATTATTGTCAAGCTGCGCGATAATCTTTTGAAAACAGAATAGGAAATTTGAATATGCTAAAGAAAAACATTGAAGCGTTTTTACAGCTTTTGGGTAAGCCTCTGCTTTCTTTTGTGCTGGAGCTTGGAGCGTTTACGCGTTTTGTGGCAAAGTCGGTGTATAACTGTTTTGTGCCGCCGTTTTATATTAAGCTGTTTTTTAATCAGTTTTTGAATATGGGGTTTTATTCGCTGCCGGTTGTTGGTTTAACTACGCTGTTTGCCGGTATGGTGATTGCTATTCAGACCTATTCGGGTTTTTCTAAATTTGGTGCTGAAAGCGCTGTCGCGACGGTAGTTTTGATATCGGTTACGCGTGAACTCGCTCCGGTTTTGTCGGCTTTAATGGTTGCCGGACGTATTGGCGCGGCGATGGCAGCAGAAATAGGAACAATGCGCGTTACTGAGCAAATTGACGCGTTGGTTACACTATCGGCAAATCCGTTTCGCTATTTAATGGCGCCGCGACTCTGGGCCGGTGTGGTGGTTATGCCGCTTTTGGTGCTGTTCGGCGATATTATCGGTATTTTCGGCGGTTATGTGGTCGGAGTTTATAAGCTTGATTTTAATCCGGCTAACTATATTAACGCCACCATGCAGAATCTGCAAGCGATTGATGTGATTTCAGGTATGGTGAAAGCCGGTGTTTTTGGTTTTATAATTTCAATAATGGGGTGCTATCACGGCTATCGTTCCAAAGGAGGCGCTCAAGGCGTGGGCGAAGCTACAACTAATGCCGTGGTTTCGTCGTCCATCCTAATTTTAATCTTTAACTATTTAATTACAGAAATGTTCTTTTCTAAATAAGGTGCGCCATGAGTGAAAATAAAATAGAAATTCGCAATTTATACAAAGCATTCGGTAAAAAGAAAGTGCTTGATGGTGTGGATTTAGATATTAAAAAAGGCGAATCCCTTGTGGTTATCGGCGGTTCCGGAACAGGTAAGTCTGTTTTGATTAAGTGTATTCAAGGTTTGTTAACGCCTGATTGCGGTTCAATCAAAATTGATGATGAAGAAACAGTCGGCAGCAAAAAAGATATTCATGAAAAAATGGGAATGCTGTTTCAGGGCGCGGCTTTGTTTGATAGTTTAAGCGTATGGGAAAATGTGGCGTTCCGGCTGCTGCAGAAAGGCGAAAAGTCACGCAAACAGGCTAAAGTTTCGGCTATCCGCGTGCTGCGTCAGGTTGGTTTGGCTCCGGATGTTGCCGATTTGTCTCCGGCAGAACTTTCCGGCGGCATGCAAAAGCGCGTCGGCTTGGCGCGGGCGATTATCAGCCGTCCTGAAATTATCTTTTTTGACGAGCCGACAACCGGTCTGGACCCAATTATGGCTGATGTGATTAACGATTTGATTATAGAATCCGCTCGCGGTTTGGGTGCAACAACTTTGACTATTACTCATGACATGGCTTCGGCGCGCAAAATTGCCGACCGTATCGCTATGCTGTATAAAGGAAAAATTATTTGGTCCGGTACGGTAAAAGAAATGGATAAGTCCGAGAATCCGTATTTACAGCAATTTATTCACGGCTGTTCTCAGGGGCCAATAAAAATGGAAGTGTAGGCTATGGCTAAGAAAAACGTCAGTTTATATGTTTGTCAAAACTGCGGCGCCGCTTATCCGCGCTGGCAGGGAAAGTGCGATTCTTGCGGTGAGTGGAATACAATTGTTGAAGAAGTGCAGAAAACTGATGGTTTTTCTAAAATAAATCCGCGTAAAGAGGGTAAAATTATTGATTTTGTACCGCTCAAAGGCGAGCAGAACACTTATGCGCGCCTGCAAACCGGCATTAAGGAAATTGACCGCGTGACCGGCGGCGGATTGGTTCCCGGCTCGGTTATTTTAGTGGGCGGCGACCCCGGAATCGGAAAATCCACCTTGCTGCTACAGGTCTGCGCCGGTTTGGCGAATAAAGAAGAACACTATCCATGCTATTATATTTCTGGAGAAGAAGCCATTGACCAGGTGCGTATCCGCGCTGGTCGATTGGGACTGGCTGAAAGTCCGGTCAATTTGGCAAGTGCCACGGATGTTCGCAATATTATTACCACTCTGGAAAAAACAGATGCCGCGGTTGTGATTATTGACTCTATTCAGACGATGTATCTGGATGAGGTAGAATCCACTCCGGGAAGTGTCGGACAGGTGCGTGCCTGTGCATACGAGTTGATAAAACTTGCAAAACGCAAAGGATTTGTGCTGTTTTTGGTCGGACATGTGACAAAACAAGGCGAAATCGCCGGTCCGCGTGTTTTGGAACACATGGTTGATACGGTGCTTTATTTTGAAGGGGAGCGCGGACATCATTTCAGAATTTTGCGTGCGGTCAAAAATCGCTATGGCGCGACTGATGAAATCGGCGTATTTGAAATGCAGGATAAAGGCTTGGTTGAGGTAGAAAATCCATCGGCTTTGTTTTTGGCAGAGCGGCAGGGCAATGTTTCCGGTTCTTGTGTGTTTGCCGGTATAGAAGGCTCTCGTCCGCTGTTGGTTGAAATTCAGGCTTTAGTCAGTCCGAGCGGCTACTCTACGCCAAAACGGGCGGTTGTCGGCTGGGATTCTAATCGCTTGTCTATGATTTTGGCTGTTTTGGAAGCTCGCTGCAGTATGAATTTCAGTTCGCATGATGTCTATTTGAATATTGCTGGCGGCTTGAAAATTACTGAACCGGCGGCAGATTTAGCGGTTGCGATGGCGGTTATATCATCGCTGACAAACAAGCCTTTGCCGGCAGACATGGCTGTATTTGGAGAAATCGGACTATCTGGAGAAATCCGAGCGGTAAGTCAGCCGAATTTACGCATGAAAGAAGCTCATAAATTAGGCTTTGTAAGTGCTATTATACCGCCGTCGTTCGGTAAAGATAAAAAAGATAAAGGCGCAAAAAATTATGAACTTTCCTGTTATGAAATCGGTAATGTTCATCGTTTAATCAATTGGTTTAATTAGGAGCAAAACTATGGAACAATTAAACAACTTGGATGTGGTGTTTTTGGTAATTGTCGGCGTTTCGGCGTTAGTTGCAATCGCCCGCGGTGTTACAAAAGAATTGCTGTCCATCACCGGATGGCTTTTAGCCGGTGTCTCGGTTTATTATTTATTGCCTGTTGTTGACCCAATTATGAAAAAATATATAGCCTCAGATGTGCTGTCCAACCTTGTTTCCGGTATGGTTATTTTAATTATGTTCTGTATTTTTTGGGTGTTGGCAGCCGACAAAATCAGTACGCAGATTCGTTTTAGCAAGCTTAGTTCGTTGGACCGTATCTTAGGCTTTATTTTTGGTATTTTCCGCGGCGTGATTATTGTAATTTTGCTCCAGATTATGATTTCATCGTTGATTCCTGAAGAATCGCAAAAAGGTGTATTTGCAGAATCTCGCTATTTTAAACTTGCCGGAGATGCTTCCGGACCGATTAAAGGTCTAATTCCGGAAAAATGGTTTGATGATTTGAAGGCAAAAGGAGAAAGTTTGGGTTTCGGTATTGTTAAAACAGAGGAAACTGAAGCTGATAAAGATAAAGAAAACACATCTAAGGCAGAAGATTCTAAGGATAAAACTCTTACTGAGGAAAATTCTTCCGACAATATTGGCAATGCGGCTGAGGTTGCCGGCGATGTTTTGAAGAAAAGCGGTGAGGAATTGTTTAATAAGCTTGCACAGCCAAAGCCTGAGGGAGAAAATAAATCTCAGGATGAAGGTTATAAAAATGATGAAACATCGGATTTGGATAAACTCATGGATGAGTTGGAGGACAAGGTTGTGACAACCGATGAAAATTCGGCTCCGGTGAAAAATGACACTCCTAAAGAAATTAAAAAAATAGATGAAAAATTATAATTCCGGAATATTCATCAATAATTAAGGATAAGCCTCTGTTGTTTTTTGCATACAGAGGCTTATCAATCTAAAATCCTACAGATATGTCGCAGTTTGTTTTTCCATCGCATACATCGCAGGCAGCTTTCATTTTAGCAAGAGTTGCATCACGTAAGCATTGAACATCAGGAGTGCAGAATTTATCGCCAGCAAAAATCTCGGTTGTCGGATTATGGTGCAGCCAAACTTTGTATGCTGCGGAATGCAGAGGATAGAATAAATCCTTAAATAGTGTCAGGCAGGTTTGTTTAGAAAAACCTTCCGAAACATTTTTTCCGTCGTCATTTTGGCGATATCCGCCGATGTTAACGCTAAATCCAAGTTCATTGTTGCGTGAAAATAAGGCTATTAAATTACCATTTGAATCCCATATACGAAATGTATCCATTTTTTCCCAGGTTGGCGGAATGAGGCCTGAAGCTTGTAAAACATCCACAACTCCGACGGTTGATGAAGTCGGATTAAGATATTTCAAAGTATCAACATGTTCAAGCATACCATGCAAAAGAAAGGTATATTCATCTATCATCTTATCTATTTTCCACTTTTCCATCGCTTTGGAATATCCAGCGATACCGCCCACGCTTAGCACTCCAACAATGGCCAATACGCCGAGCATTTCAATCATTGACCGACCGGCTGAAACCGCGTATAGCGGCGCATCTAAAGCGGTTTTACGCTGTCTCAAAAAATTCATGTACCTCCAATGTACACTAGGATTTTTCTCGCAGCTAGAAACCACTTTATCTACACCGCTCTCCGCAGTTTTGAAGATTTTTAAGGCGTATTGACGCACAACATCCAAACCCTTTAATGTGATGTTGTTTCCTTCGGCGTCATTGCGAGCAACGCGAAGCAATCCAAAACCTAGACCAGAAACGTCCGTCTGTTTCGTTCTGAACTTGTTATTTCCGAATGTGTGATTTTTTACGCCGAACTCTGCAAAAACACGCTGAGCGGCAGAAAATACGCCTTTAATCAGATGTTTAGGATTTGCAGAGAGAGAGAGAGACCTTTGAATAGCTTATTTTTCATCTTTCTTTCCTCTAAAATTATATTGTTTACACTCTAATTCTATAACAGTCTTTTTTCATAAGTCAACCGGAAAAATCAAAGCGTTAGAATTGTGTTGCATCTATTTTTTAAAACGAAATACAACATTGCATATATTGGTATTTCTTAGACACTCTTTACAGCTTTCGGTTATTTCAGGCATTGTAAGGTCTTTTAGGCATTTATACGTATCGTCATATTCTTCCATGTTTTGACATTCTGTAATAAAATGCGGAGCCGTTTTTCCTCCAGATGAATGAGAAGTGTTTTGTGGTGAAATAAAATCTATACTACTATACATACCTTTAGCTAAATCTTTAATCAATGTAATGCAAAGTTCTTTTGAATAATCGGAAGATTTTTTATCATTGCTGAAGATATTGATATCTACAATAAGAGTATTTTTTATGTTTATATATGGTGCCACTTTGTTTCCTAAAGTATCGGTTATATATATATTTGTAACTTCTTGCCATGTTTGAGGTACAAAGTTTAAGTCTTTTATAATTTGAGCTAAATACATAGGACGTTCTTTGTTATTTTTGATTAAATCATCTTTATACGATAATAAATCAGTAATCATAAAACTATATTCTTCTATTGTTTTATTGACCTTAAATTTTTCCATAGCTTTGGAATATCCAGCGATACCGCCGACTGATAGAACGGCAATAATTGCCAGTACGCCGAGCATTTCTATCATAGAGCGTCCCACGCTGCAAACGTTATTGCGAGCAACGCGAAGCAATCCAGACCCCTTTATAGAGTTGCTACTGAATGTGTTATTTTCGAATGTGTGATTTTTTGCGCCAAACTCTGCAAAAACACGCTGAGCGGCGAAAAATGCGCCTTTAATCAGATGTTTAGGATTTGCAGAGAGAGAGAGAGACCTTTGAATAGCTTATTTTTCATCTTTCTTTCCTCTAAAATTATGTTGTTTACACTCCAATTCTATAACAGCCTCACGCCATAAGTCAACCGCAAAAATCAAAGTGTTTTTTTAGGTTAAAAGTGTGTAAAAAAAACGACCGTTTAAAATGGACAGTTTTTAGGCTGTTTTTTATAGTCTAGCAAAGGTTGCCGGAATTTGCAATAACTTTTTATATTTGCGATGTTTTTTGCTGTTTTTACAACATTTTATTGCCGTCTGTTTCGCTGTGTAAAAATAACGGTCGTTTTTTTTACACAATTAAGGATAAATAAGATGTTTAAGAGTATAGAATTTTTCAAAGGAAAGAGCAGGGGCGTGGGGTTTGGATTGCTTCGTCGTTACACTCCTCTCAATGACCTTTGCAGCGTGGGACGTTCCATGATAGAAATGCTCGGAGTTTTAGCCATTATCGGAGTGCTGAGCGTAGGCGGTATCGCCGGATATTCTAAAGCCATGATGAAATGGAAAATAAACAAAATGATAGAAGATTATACCATGCTGATGACTGGTTTAATGGAATATCAGGAAAGTTTATTTAAAACATATGCAGATTATGACAATAGATTTTTGGCTCAGTTTATTATAGACGCTAAACTGGTGCCGGAAACTTGGAAACAGGAAAATGAGTATTCGATAAATGATTCTCTTGGCAACAGAATTACACCATATGTTGATACAAAAGAAACAGGTGCTGCATTTACTGCTGATATATACATTGTGCCAAATGGAATAAATAAAGATTCGGAATATGCTTATCAACTATGCGTAGCTTTAGCAAAAGATGTTGTTTATCCGCTAGCTGCAAATATGGGGTATGCATCATTATTTATTACAAATGATGCAATTACTAACAGAAGTGGCTATATGGTTTATGCAAATAGTTGTTCCGATGCGGAAGTTAACAGGGTGAAATGTCTGTCGGAAATGACGTTGGCGGAAATTAGTACAATCTGTAAATCCTGTGTAAAAAAAGCTCCTTGCAATGTTGGAATGAGTTGGAGATAATGGCACATTTTTTGCCAGTCTGACTAATATTTGTTAAATAAAAAAACTTTCATTACAAATTGCTGTACACAATCTGTGATGAAAGTCTTTATTAAAGATACTTGGCGTTATTTGCCCATCAATTCTCTGTGGTCACAGCTGCGATAAATGAGCCATTTGTAAATGGACAGCATTTTCTCGTTTCCGGCAACAGCAAAATCCTCAGGATGCCATTGCACACACAAAATACCATCATCCATATTGCCCCAAGCTTCTGGAATGCAATCAGATGAAATCGCGTAAATATCCAAATCGCTGTTCTTGTCATCCGGTATAACTCCTTCACGATGGCGGGAATTTACTGTAATTTTCTTACCTAACCACGCGCGGAGCGGAGTAGCCGGATAAATAATAACCTGATGAGCATTGACTTCAGAAGTCTTGTGTTCAATAGACGAACGAGTTTCGTTCAGGTTACGGTACAGCTTCATGCCGTGAACACCTGCCACCATCTGAGCGCCTGCGCAAATACCTAAGATAGGAATTGCGTTTTCTTCGGCCACGCGGATAGCTTCAATATACGCCTTAGAACGAAGACTCGGTTCTTCAGGACTGTTAACGCGGGTTGCGTAGAATTCATCCGGAGAAACAAACGCTCCGCCAGGCAGAACAAGTCCGTCAATTTCAGCCATTTGGGTTTCTACTTGAGTATAGGTTAAACCCATGATGCGTCCGCCGGCCATGCAGATTGCCTTAGCGTAGTTGTAGTCTATAGAATAGTGTCCTTTCTCGCGTCCCAGCAAAAAACCGATTGTCGGAGCATCTGCATCATAGTCAAGTCCTAGTTCTTGCATTTCATCCCAGGGAAACAGAATTACAGGAAAATCGCCTTGTGCAATAACCTGATTTACTTTTTCGTCTGAAATTACATACGCGTTAAACTGAGGCTCATAAGCCAAATATAAAACCTTTTGCATAAAAATAATAATTTAAAAGTTAATAATAAAAAGAATACTGCTTATTATAAACAGTTGTTTAGTTTTGTCAAATTTTTTTGTATAAAAACTTAAAGCTTGTCAATAATCGGATAGTCTTGCCAGCCTTTGAGATTGTAGTGCCACCACTCATGCGGAATGCTTTCAAAGCCGTGACTCTCCATTAAGGCTTTCAAAAACGCACGGTTTTTCAGCGCTTCGCTGTCTGCGTCCATGTAGTCATGACGGGCTTTTTGCAGATGTTTTTGAAATTCGGCAAATTGACCGGCAGCCACTTGTTGCTGAAATTCTTTTGTATAGGCGTCTACTTCGGTCGGAAAGGCAAGGTTGTTGCCGTTTTCGTCTGTCAGACATACGTCAACAGCAGTCCCGTGGCAATGATTTGAAGTTTTGTAATCTGCTTTAAAAAAGCCAGGAATAGGCACAGCTTCAAACAGCGCCTGATGAGCCTGAGGCAGACGATAAGCATCGCGGATACGCATGCGGTAGTGATGCTTTGCCAGCTCCGGAATGACCGAGAGCAAGGCCTGATAGGCATTTTTGTGCAGATAAGCTTTATTTTGCTGCGGAAAAGACATATACACAGCTTTGCCCGACATGTTATCCGGAGTTGCGTACATCATATCCACAATAAAATAAGGATTATCAACCAAAACAAGATTGTTGTTCATATCAGTACCTTTCTTAACAGAATCCAAACTACTAAAGTCATAAGACTGTGACAAACAAGCTAAATTTGTACTTTTTTCCATAATAAAAATTTTAGAAAATAAATAATAAAATTAACAAAGCAATTATATAAATTTAGAAGATTTTGTCAAGTTGTATCTTGCAATTTGTCATAGCAAAATATAAATGTTGCATTTTTATTTTGCAGTTTTGTGTAACATTTCAATAGGGAGTATTATAGGCAATGCAAATATTGCAAAAAGTAGTGAACGTTATAAAGAAAATGCAAATTAAAAAGTGCAACTTTGTTTTATTTAGCTTGATTTTCCCAAACAATACTGTTATAAAATTTAACGTCCGGTGCTGATATCACTGGACGTTCTTTAATTCTGAAAGGGTTAAACCCTAGCTTTAACCATTTTCTAAGTTAAAGGTAACCTATTTTTGCTTTAAAGTCAAGACCTAAAGTCAAAACATAGCAAATTTAGGCGGGGTTTATCCCTTTCGCAACTGCTCGGATGAGCTGAAAGGTGAAAGATGATAAACTTGAGCAAAGTTTTGAGCATTATTATATATTTGCTTAAAATCATCATTCTGTTAATGAAATAGTATGGTGAGGCGGAGTTTTCAAGCTCCGCCCTTTGTATTTTAGAGCCAATCGGCAACAGTTTTAGATATGTAACCAGAATTAACAAATTGCCTGAATATGCTAAAAATAGGGGAAAATTTAACATATAAGTTAAAGTGATGTCTGAAAAAAGTCTGAAATCAGACTCTAAAAAAAGTCTGAAGAATTATGTTGAAATAGAGAAACAAAAAAAAGTCTTGCAAGCTATTGATTCGCAAGGCTTTTGTGATGGCAGGGCCGGAGAGCTTGTTATATTCCTACTCTTGCAAACAAGTTTGCGGCGAGCAGTGCCTTTCGCGTCGCAGCGGCTCAACCGTCGCTGCAGCTCGGTTTTGCCGGCTATCCGCTTCGAACTCTCTTATCGAGTTCGCTTCTTTCGGCCTTAAAACAAAAAACACCCATTCTTGCGAATGAGTGTTTTTAATTTTATGGTAGGGCCGGAGAGAATCGAACTCTCAAGACATTGCTGCCACCAGATTTTGAGTCTGGCGCGTCTACCAATTCCGCCACAACCCCATAAAAATTACACTACGTTAATATATCATATTTTTTCAAGTGTCAAGACTTTTTTTGCATTTTTTATAAATATTTTTGCTTTGCATTTGTTTGTAGCTGTGTTATACTCTTTGCCAGTTGATAAAAAATTGAGGTTACAGTGGAAAATTTAGAGCATCAGGCTTCGGTTTTATTTGGCGAAAAAGAATATAAAAAAGCTTTGGAAATCTACCAACTTTTGTTGCAGGGAAGTCCAAAGACAGAAAAATATGCAATCGCCTGCGGAAATTGCTTTGATGCACTTGGAAACAAAGAAAAAGCTATAGAACTGTATGGTTATGCCCTGAAACTTAATAAAAATTCTGAAGCATCACTCTTAAATCTTTCTACAATAAATTATGAAATCGGAGAATATGATAAATCGGCGGATTTTGCTCAGAAGGCTTTACAACAAAATCCTAAAAATATGACGGCATGGCAAAATCTTGCCAATATTGCTTTTTGTCGCGGTAGTTATGAAACTGCTCTGACATATTATCAAAAAATGTATGAGCAGAATAATCATAGTTATATTGCAATGATTAACCTCGCTAATACTTATTATTCTTTAGGAAAATATGTTTTGGCTCTGGAATTTGCTAAAAAATCTTTAGAGCGGCATCCGTCAAGCGTGGTTGCAAATATGATTTCCGGCAATGCTTTGGTCGCAATGCAAAAATATGAAAAAGCCATAGATAAATATCTGCGTGCTTATGAATTAGATGAGCATAACCGCGAAGTTTTAAATGCTTTAAGCGAAACATATCATTCATTAAATGATTGGGAAAATTGTATTATGTTTGCTTGGAGATATGTTAAAACGGCGCCGGAGCAAACTGATGACATAAATTTAAATTTTGGTTATTTATTATATGAATGCTTTTCTGAAAAAAGCGAAGACTTGGCTCGTAAATATGCTACAAAATGGCTGAATTTTTTCCCGAATAATAAAATTGTGCAGCATATGGCTTGCGCTCTGACTAACGGACACGCGCTTTTAAATTCGGACAGCCATTATATTAAAGCTACATTCGATGCGTTTGCGCAAGATTTTGATGAAACCTTAAAATCTTTAGACTATCAGGCGCCGTCTCTTATTGAATGTGAGGCAGCCAAACATCTTAGAACTTCGGTTTTTAAGGGATATCATATATTGGATTTGGGATGCGGTACCGGTTTATGCGGCGAAAAAATGAAAAAATTTGCTTCTCGCAAAGGGCTGATTGGCGTTGATTTGTCTGAAAAAATGCTGGAACAAGCTGAAACGAAAAAAATTTATGCGCAGTTGATTTGCGATGATATTTGTCATTATATGGAAACGACGGAGTATTATTTTCATGTGATTGTAGCGTCTGATGTTTTGACTTATTTCGGTGATTTAACAAAAACATTTGTTCGTGTTTCTAAATCGTTGACCTCTGGAGGGATGTTCTTTTTTACTATATCTGAAAATCATTATAACGAAGATGATTTTTTTATGGCGCCAAGCGGACGTTTTCTGCATAATCCAAACTATGTGGAAAAGGTCTTAAAAAGCGCCGGTTTAAAAGTTTTGAATTGTGAACGTCATATTTTACGCAATGAAGCGGAAAGTCCGGTATATGGCTATGTGTTTGCCGCGGTTAAACCTGATTTGAATAAATAGAAATACGAATATGAAAAAAATTTGGCTGTGTCTGATTTTGGTGTTTTTTGCGGTGTCGCAGGTTTCGGCTAAAGAACCTCCGATTATCAGACAAAACAAAATCAGACAACAGCAGATTCTGAACTATGTAACGCATGTTCCGTTGCCAGCAGTAAAAAATGCACGCTCTCTAGCTGTTTATTTAACTAAACCATTTAATAATAAAATAGAAAAAATGCAGGCAATTGCTTATTGGATTGCCACGCATATAGCTTATGATAGCTATAAATTTAATGGTGTTCCTAATCTAAGAAATATGAAATATCATTATGATGTTTTTAAGGCTCGTACGGGAATATGCATCGATTTTGCAAAATTATTTCAGGAAATGTCGTTATATGCCGGCATACGCGGTGTGAATATTGTTTCAGGCTTTGTTGTTGATACAAAATATTTTAAGGATAAATACAATCCGAAACAGTTTGAAAATGCTCATGCTTGGAATACGGTGAATATTAACGGCTATACTTATTACATAGATACAACATTTATGGCTACGCAAACTATTGCAGTAAAAAATCAGAGCGGTTTTAATCAATGGAGTCATAAACAGGAAATTATCAAGCGTTCTCGTACAAATAGTATTGTAAAATCAACTTCAGATATTCGTTATTACTATTTTTTATTCACGCCTCAGGATGAAGTGCGTAAATTGAGAACACATCATTTTGTTGTGAATGCTGATTAAAGCAATTCTTTTATTTTAGCGCTTAAATCTGCGTCAATTCTAACCGGTCTTTTCAAAGCTAAACTCATATGAATCAGTTTGACTTCAATTTTAGTCAGCAGAGTGTCGCCGCGGTAAATTTCTTGCAGCACACGCAAACTGGCGCCGCCTACTTCTAAAATTTTACAGGTAACGACCAACGTGTCATCTAAACGAGCCGAGGCGATATAGTCAATGTTACAAGAGCGAACGACAAATCCGGTCTGTCCGGCTTCCAGATTTTTTTCCTGATTAACTCCCAATGTGCGAATAAACTCTGTGCGAGCGCGTTCGGCAAACTTTAGGTAATTGGCATAATAAACAATTCCGCCGGCGTCGGTATCTTCATAATAAACCCTCACAGGATAAGCAAAAATTTTGTTTTCTATTTGTCCAAAAGCAGGGATAGTTTTTTCAAACATTGTTAATCCTCCAAAGTTTCCAAAAGTTCATATTGCTTGGTTTGTTTCGCCGGCATATTGACGCCTAAATAACGATATCCGAGCTGTGAGATAATACGCCCGCGCGGTGTGCGCTGTAAAAATCCGAGTTTCAGCAAAAACGGTTCCACAACTTCTTCAATAGTATCGCGTTCTTCCGAAAGAGCGGCCGCCAAAGTATCGGCGCCAACCGGACCTCCGCCGTAGTTTTTGACAATGCAATTCAAATAGCGGCGGTCAAAAGCGTCAAGCCCAAAATCATCAACATCCAAACGTTTAAGCGCTGTGTCTGATATATGCGAATCTATGATTTTTTGTGAAGATACAGCGCCAAAGTCGCGTACGCGCCGCAATAATCGTCCGGCGATACGTGGTGTTCCGCGAGAACGTTTGGCAATTTCCATAGCTCCGTCTTCCGATATTTCTATGTTTAAAAGTTTTGCGTTACGCTGCACGATTTTCTTTAAGTCTTCATGCGAATAAAAATCCAAACGCAAAGGGATGCCAAAACGCTCACGCAAAGGAGTGGAAAGTAAGCCGGAACGAGTGGTGGCGCCAACCAATGTGAAAGGCTGTAGGTCTATGCGCACCGAGCGAGCGGAAGGCCCTTCGCCGATAATCAAATCCAGCTGAAAATCTTCCATCGCCGAATATAAAACTTCTTCAATAGCCGGATTTAAGCGGTGTATTTCATCAATAAACAACACATCGTTGCGTTCCAGATTAGTCAAAATCGCCGCTAAATCGCCGGATTTAGAAATCATTGGCGCCGAAGTAGCGCGGAAACCGACGCCCAGTTCTTTGGCTACAATAGAAGAAAGCGTGGTTTTACCAAGTCCCGGAGGACCAAATAACAGCACATGGTCAAGCGCTTCTCCGCGTTGTTTGGCGGCGGCTATAAACACTTTTAAATTATCGCAGACATCACGCTGTCCCACAAAGTCGTCCAAACTTGTCGGACGCAGACTAACCGGATTGTTGCCGATTTGTTCGTCTTCTGCTTGGACTTGCGGACTTACGATTCGCGTATCATCTTTCATGGTCTAAAATTCCTTTTGAACAAATTCTTTTAAGGCAAGGCGGATAAGCGTCGGCACATTGGCGTCCGGATTTTCTGCCATAGCTTTAGATACGGCGCGATAAGCCTCCAAACGTTGATAGCCAAGATTAACCAGAGCCGAAATAACATCTTCGCTTTTAGAATAATCGGCATCTTTGGGCAAAACAACCTGAGCCGCCGGAGCGCCCTCTATAGCTTCATCAGCATTGGTGCCGGAAATTCCGACCGGAATTGTAACGATTTTATCTTTGAGTTCGGTAACTATGCGAGCGGCAAGTTTCGGCCCCACGCCGGAAGCGCGGCAAAATGATGTTTTATCTTGCGCGCTGATAGCTTGAGAAAGCTGCGCCGGAGTTAAAACTGACAAAATGCTCAAACAAACTTTAGCTCCCACGCCTTGCACTTTTGTAAGAGTTGTAAACCATTCTTTTTCCCAAGCATCGGCAAAGCCAAACAGCGAAAGGCTGTCTTCACGCACCACCATTTCTGTCAAAAGTGTGGCTTCCTGTCCTTGAACCAATTTGCCAAGAGTTTTAGACGAGGCAGAAACAAGATAGCCTACGCCGTTCACGTCTATAATACAATAATCATCGCCGATTGTGTCAATCAGCCCGCGTAATTTAGCAATCATCTTTTTACAATCCTTTTGTTGGCATTAGACTAATGGAAATATGCGTGCAACGCAAGAGTTTTGTTGCTTTTCTGCAAAGCTTAATTTATAAAGGCGGTATTGGATGAAATATAATGGATTTTTTAGAAATCATATGCCTCGGTTTGGCGTTGGCAGCAGATGTTTTCGGCATAGCGTTTGCCTATGGGTTGATTATTAAGCGTCATCGGTGGATTATGGCATTGCGTTTGTCGGGAACTTGCGGTGTGATGCAGTTTGTTATGCCGTTGCTCGGTTTTGCCGGAACAGCTGTTATCAGCGCGTGGATTTCCCGTTTTGACTATATTTTGGTGTTTTTAGTTTTTACCGCATTGGGTATAAATGTGATTCGTGAGGCAATAGAAGAAAATGCTGAAGAAAATATTGTCAAAAAACGTAAACGTCTGAGCTGGAAAGTGGCTTTTACCATTGGAATTGCCACCAGTATTGACGCGTTGGTCAGCGGCACGATGCTCTATTTAACTAAAACACCATTGCTAAAGTCTTCGCTGATTATCGGCGTGGTGTCGTTTGTCATAGGTTTGCTTGGTTTTAATTTAAATTGCTGCTTTAAGAAAATACCGGAAAAATATTTGCAAATTATTGCCGGCTTGGTCTTAATCGGATTTGGACTGAAGAATCTCCTGTCGCATTTTATTTAAAAGATACTTAAAAGCGGTAGACTCAAAAGATGTATGTTTTTAAACTCTTGCTTGTTAAAAGTTGGAGTTTTTTTATGATTCAAAAGCAAGTTGGTAAAAGAATAAAAGAAATCAGATTATCTCTAAATTTATCTCAAGAAGATTGTGCCTTAAATTCCGGCCTTAATAGAACATATTTTGGTAGTGTAGAACGTGGCGAGCGGAATATATCTGTAATAAATTTAAATAAAATATGTAAATCATTTAAAGTTTCATTAAAAGATTTTTTTAATTCAAAACTTTTTACCGGAGAATAATAGTATGAATATTTCAGAATTTAGAGATGGTATTTTTGCCTTGAGAACCAGAAGATTTGGCAATGTTGCTGAAATAATGATAAAGAAAATCTATCAATTAGAAGATTCGCATACTTTAGAATATGACAAATTTGATAAAGAAAACAATAAAAGAATTGAAATTAAATTTTCAACAGTAATGAAAGCAAATGGTAGAAAAATTGATGAAAAAAGTGTTATAGACCAATGCTTAAAAGCCAATTTAGCTAACCGTGCAATGAAATATGCAGACATTGAAACATATTCTTTTGACTGCAATATTCAGCAGATAAAATGTGCAGAATTTGACATATTATACTATGGTTTGTTTTTTGCTGATAAAATTTTGGTTTTCAAAATGACCTCTGAAGAAGTTAAAAATTGTCAAGGATATAGTAACAAGCAACATCGTAATAATGAAGGTGAAGGTCAATTCCATATTAATAATGATACATTAAAATATCATTTGGAAAACTACTTCATAAAAGATTTGGATTATGAAAGGTTATATAACATTTTGAAATAAATCTGATTTTATGCAGTTATCTATACGTTCTTTAGCAATGTTAAAATAATTTTCATCCAACTCAATACCGATAAAATTTCTGTTCAAATTTTTACAAGCTACACCGGTGGTGCCGGAACCCATAGTAAAGTCTAAAACAGTATCTCCTTCGTTGGTATATGTTTTAATAAGCCATTCCATTAATGATACAGGTTTTTGTGTCGGGTGTAAGTTTGATGTTAAAATATCTCGTTTAAAATTGACAATTTGCAAAGGGTATCTGATGCCTTTGTCTTGATATTCATTAGGCTTGCGGTTTTGAGAATCTATTAAAACTCCAAGTTTACCGTTTTTAATTTTGTTAGTTCTTAAAGGACCATCATATTTAACCATTTGCGGATTATATGTACATTGTTTGTTATAAAAGACATTTATAGTTTCAATTACTTTTGCCGGTCTTTTTTTTAACTGAAAAATATTTGTGGCTCGTTCTTTTTGCCAATAAATATCATATTTATATTCATCAATATTTGAAATTCGCAGATAACTGTTAAAAGGTTCGTTGCCAAATAACAGAATCGGACTGTTTTCTTTTCGGATTTCTTTTAGGCGCTTCCACATTTTATCAAGCGGAATAATAGTATCCCATGAGCAAGCTGTTGTTCCATAAGGAGGGTCTGTTATGATTGCATCTACTTTTATACCTTTTTTAATTAGTTGGTTCATAACGTCCAAGCAATCACCGTGAAATAAATCTATACACATATCACAACCCTAAAAGAACTTAACAAGAATGACCGTATTATATAAAATATGGCAGGTTGTGTCAATAAGTTCATTGTGCTATGACAGTTTTATTTTGTGGCTTTGCGCTTTTTGCGCCAACCAATTATAAATGCGCTGCATTGATATATCTCCGTTGGCGGCAAAGTCTTCGGGATGCCATTGAATGCACAGGATATTTTTTTCGGCGTTTCCCCAAGATTCCGGAATATTGTCTTCAGTTCGGGCATAAATCGTTAGTTTGCTGTCAGAAGCATAAGGCAGCATGGATTCCGTATGGCGGGAATTTGTTTCAATTTCTTCTGTCTGCAAAATGTCATACAGCGGTGATGGATTTTTAATTAAAACTTTGTGCGCGTCTAAAATCTTGGTTTTATGTTCAATATCTGTATTTGTATATTGTTTGGTGTTGCGGTACATTTTCATACCCAGCACGCCGCCAATCATTTGCGCACCGGCACAAATGCCCAGCATTGGCAGATGTTCTTTCAAGGCAGTGGCAATACAATTCAAATATGCGGCGGCTCGCGGTTCGTATTTTGTCGAGGCATTTGGTGCGGCGTCGCAATAAAATTGCTCAGGGGATGGAAATCTGCCGCCCGGCAAAATCAAGCCGTGAATTCCGTTCATTTGCTCGGCGCAGGAGGAGTAGGTCAAAAAACGGATGTTTACGCCGGATTGTAAAATAGCGCGGGCGTAGTTGTAGTCAATAGTATAGTAATTTTCATCGCGTCCCAGCAAAAAAGCAACAGTCGGTTTGTTATCTTTAGGTGTGTCGGCAAGCTGCTCAATATCCTGAGGAGCTAAAGAAATTAAAGGAATTATGTTTTGTTTTTCAAATACGTTTATTTTTTCATCGCTGATGCCGTAAGCTTCATATTGCGGCAGATATTCTAAAGTAACAGATTGTGTGTGCATTGCTTTTCCTTTTTTGTTTTATGCTAATGATTTTTACGAAAATAAATTTTTTGTGTCAAGAGTACATGAAATATAAAATTAAATTTTTTCAATAGAAAAAGTGTAAAATATTTATGTTGTAAAGCAAAAAGCCTCACTTTGCAGCGAGGCTTTTTAGGTGTCTATTTAAGTTTATAGACAGTTATCTGACGAACTTTGAAACGCTCAACAATCATACCGGGTTTGGCATTTTCCCATGCAGGTTTATTGTACCATTTTGGGTCTTCATAGGTCTGAAGTTTTACTTTTTGACCATTTGTAAATGTCACTTCTATGACAGATATTTTTTTCTTTTCTTGAAAAACAACATCTGTTGCATTGTGCTTACCTTGTTTGTATTCTGTTGCCCAAGTTAAAGATTGTTCTGGTATCCAATGATAGATGTTTGCCATAAACTGAGCGTTAGTCCAATTTGTGCCTAGTGTTACTTTTTGAGAATTATATTCAGAGCATAACTTTATTGATTTAATTTTCAAAAGCAGTCTGTACTGCTTGCTAATCATTTCAACAGTTGCGCCGTCAGAGTATAGTAATTGCCCTTTTGTATATGATCCATATGCCAGTGCAGCATTATAAGGAGTATATGTTTGCATATATTCCATCGGAGGATTGGTGCATTTTGTCACTATACTTATTTTTTCTAAATATCCATCTCGTTTATAGTCTGCATCAATATAGGTTAAAGAACCGGAGGAACATAAATACTTTCCTTTATAGCTATGATTTTCTGTTTTAGGAAGAAGCAACATACTCTTTCCCATATAAACAATCTTGGTTCCTGTTGTCTCGTACGCCCTATCTTTAATTTGTATATTATCCAGACTATAGAATCTGATTTGAGCCGAAGCGTTAAAGTTAAACACAAAAGTCATCAAGATAACTAAAAATAATCTCATCATAATAAAACCGGAATGTTTAAAGAGTCTTTGTTTGACCGGATACTCTGTATATAATAATAAATTGATAGACGTAATATAAAATATTTGAAAATTTTTGTCAATATTGTTTGGTAAAAACGGATAAATTTTTTATTGCTATAATTTTTAAATAAGCCTATACTCATTTTCAACCTAGGATACAAAATGAATAACGCATTAATTTTAAATGAAGACTATTTAGAGTTTCATGCAAAGCCAATTCTAAAGTGGGCTGGTGGTAAGGGTATGCTTTTGCCGCAAATCGCGGATTATTTACCGGCTAAATTGAAATTCGGTGCAATAAAACGCTATATCGAGCCGTTTGTTGGTGGCGGGGCTGTTTTCTTTGAACTGACAAATAACTATAATTTGGAGGATGCTTATTTATTTGATGTTAATCCAGAACTGATTATACTTTATAATGTGGTTAAAAATAACGTTGAAGATTTGATTGCTGAATTGTCAGTTTTACAACAAGCCCATAATGATGCTCAGGATAGAACGGTCTTCTATTATACTATTCGTGATGAGTATAATCAATTTGATAAAAATATGGATGCCAATAAATATACAACCGATTTCATTAGGCGTGCGGCTTTAACTGTTTGTTTAAATCGGACTTGCTTCAATGGTTTGTTTAGGGTTAATTCAAATGGGATGTTTAATGTTCCTATTGGAAAATATAAAAATCCGCGGATTTTGGATGAGAGTAATCTAAGGGAAGTTTCAAAAGCTTTGCAATGCGCAACAATTTTGCAAACTGATTTTGCTTCTGCATTGGACTATGTAACTTCGGATACCTTCATTTATTATGACCCACCATATCGACCGATTAACGATAGTTCATTTAATTCTTATGCGGTAGGTGATTTTGATGATAATGAACAAAGACGTTTAAAAGATGTTTTTGCTAAAGCTAATGAATCGGGAGCTTTGCAAATGCTGAGTAATTCTGATCCGACTAATTACAATCCTAAAGATATGTTTTTTGATAGTTTATATCGTGATTACAAGATTCATAGAATTTGGGCAAAAAGAATGATTAACTCCAATCCTGATGGCCGCGGAGGGGTAAGGGAACTTTTAATTACAAACTATGGAAAATGAAAGAAATTTATAATTTATATTGTGCAGACTGTATTGAAAAATTAAAAGATTTTCCGGAAAATACTTTTGATATGATTTTTGCGGATCCGCCTTATATGCTTTCAAACGGCGGTATAAGCTGTCATAATGGACGTGTTGTTTCCGTTAATAAAGGCGATTGGGATGAAAGCAAAGGTTTAAAAGAAGATTTTGAGTTTCATAAAAAATGGCTGGAGGCTTGCAGGCGGGTATTAAAGCAAAATGGTACGTTGTGGGTATCAGGAACATATCATAGCATTTATCAATGTGGCTTTGCTATGCAAGTATTGGGCTATCATATTTTAAACGATATTTCGTGGTTTAAGCCAAATGCAAGCCCAAATATGTCATGCCGATATTTTACTGCTAGTCACGAAACTTTGATTTGGGCAAGAAAAGATAAGGCATATCGTCACTATTTTAATTATGATTTAATGAAAAATGGCGATTATCCAAAAGATTTTATCAAAAAGCCTAATGCACAAATGCGTAGTGTGTGGGCTATCGGAACTCCAACACCAAAAGAAAAAGTGTTTGGCAAACATCCTACACAGAAACCGGTAGAATTGCTGGAAAGGATTATTTTAGCTTCAACAAAAGAAAATGATTTGATTCTAGACCCGTTTATGGGAAGCGGTACAACCGGAGTAGTTGCAATGAAACTAGGCCGTCAATTTGTAGGAATTGAAAAAAATCCGAAATTTATTGCATTGGCAGACAGAAGAATTTTTGATGCATATCAACACAAGGAGAATAAAGAATGAATGAAATTGAAAACTTTGTGGACCAATTATTATCATTTGCGCAACGTGATACAAATGGTAAATTGACAATATCTACCATTCAAAACATTATAAAAGAAATGAATAGTTTTTTATATACAAAATCTGGTAAGATTGGAAAAACTAATATTTTGGGTGAGAGTTTTGAATATTTGTCCGATTTTCATAAATTCTGGGAAGAAAACCATAAAGTTATCCTAAATGCTAAAATCAGCGAAGAACAATGTATAAAAGTTGCGAATTCATTACATGATGTATTTATACGTACTAAAGGACAAGTCTTCTCTCAATTATGGTCAACAGGCAATGTATCAAATGAAAATATCTGTAAAATTAGATTTCTTACAGCTAATCAGGATTTTAAAGGTTCTCGTAATTTTCAGAAATTTTTAGATATTTTTAACACAGATAACTCCATATTTGATGTAAGAAAAATAAATGAAGCTCCTGATGATTTTGTTAAATCTATCAAAATTTCTAACTTATCTCAGAATGATAAAAGAATTAGTTATGCTTTAAAGGCTGCACAATTTATTATGAAAAATGAATGTAAACCTATTGAACTTGCCAAGAAATTTAATAATGATGCAGACCTACTACGCAAAGCTTTAATAAATGAACAAGGAATGGGATATGGAAACAAAAAGGCTGATATGTTTATACGAGATATGTTTGTGTTGAAAATATGGCCGGATCTTATAAATTTTGATAAGATAGATGTTGCTAGTGATATAAATACAGTAAAAATAGCGTTGAGAACGGGAATATTAAAAACAGCAATACCTCTACTTTCAAGCTTTTTAGATATTTTTTGTTATCAGTATGGATATATTGATGAAATGTCAGCGAATGCTTGGAGATGTGTTTGGAAAATATGGAATGATACATATCCTACTGAAACTGTAGCAAGTCCTGCATTATTAGATTTTTTTATATATAATGTAGTAGGTAAGCAGTTTTGTAAGGATAATTTATATATTTTTGAAGGTGATAAATGTCATCATACATTTAAATGGCATTCAGCTCGTAACAAAACATGCCAAGAGTGTTATAGAATTGGTAAACTTAATTCGAAAGCTCATAAAATTAATCAAGTTTTACCATGCACAGATCCCAATGGTGATATTGCAATATGCCAAACAGAATTTGTAAAATCAGAAATAGCTAATCCTAATTATACTAATTGCCCTTTTAAGGATATTTGTATCGCTAATGGTACTACTAGATTACAACCTCCGAAATCTATAAGTATTAAGGGGCAAACAGGTTGGATATCAGCATATGCTGATAAAGATAGTGGTGGCGGAGGTTTAATGGCGTAAGGAGAATAAATGATGAAAAATAATTCTGCTTTTAAAAATATTTTAAATTGTAATAATGATGATGAAGTATTTTCGTATCTGATTAGTACTCTAAAAGAGACAATCAAATCGTGGGACTATTTTGTAAATTGGAAAAAAGTTATTCATAATTACCGCGAAGTTGAACGCTCATTAAATTTATTAAATACTTTGGTTGGTAAAGAAAATATTGAAGAGGAAGCTTTATCACTGCTTACAGACTATCCTCAAATTATAGGTGTAGTTCCTGCATTATTGGCGGAAAGAGAAAAGAAAATCAGTTTATTGGTTACTCCTAATAATTTTGAGGTCAGAAGATTTGACTTTTCAAAACCAATGTTGGCAAAAGATGGTGTTTTGTTTTTAAAAGAAAGCGGATTTTTAAAACTTATTTCAGACCGCAATATTAAATCTATTCCGGATTATTTTATAGGTGTAGAGGTTGGTCTTGATTCAAACGGCCGTAAAAACCGCAGCGGAATATCTATGGAAAATTTGGTTGAATTCTTTGTAAAAGATATTTGCGGGAGAAATAATTATGAATATATTGCCCAAGCTACTGCAGATAAAATTAAAGCAAAATGGAATAAAAATATTACAGTTACGAAGTCATCTAAAAGAATTGATTTTGCAATTAACACGCCTCACAAACTTTATTTAATTGAAACAAACTTTTATGGCGGAGGCGGTTCAAAATTGAAATCTACAGCTGGAGAATATGCCGATATTTACCATCAATGGACAAATGATGGACACCAATTTATTTGGATAACTGACGGTTATGGCTGGAAAACAACACAACGCCCATTGCGTGACACATTTAACACGACCGATTATATCATCAATCTTGATATGATACAAAAAGGTGTATTAGAGGAATTGTTGAAATAGTTTAGATATAGATGTTTGGATTAAATTTAAAAAACACTTGAATTTAAAATTTATTTGCGGTATAAAGCTTTTTGTCTGAGTTGTTCGGGCGAATTGGCATGCCTGACAGCTTGTTGTTTAATTCCAGTTTATTGAAAGGGAATAAAATGCCTAAATTGAAAACTAAAAAAGCCGCTGCTAAACGTTTCAGCGTTACAGGCACCGGCAAATTGAAAAGAAACCATTCGTTCAAGAGACACCTTCTCTTCAACAAACCGACAAAGCAAAAAAGACAAGCTCGCGGCTCTATGATTATTGCAGCAGCCAACAAGTTTGTTAAAAAGTTTTTACCGTTTATTTAGGGGAGGATAGGATATGTCTCGTGTTAAAAGAGGTTTAACGGCTCACGCTCGCCATAAAAAAATTTTGGATATGGCTAAAGGCTATAGAGGTCGTAATAAAAATGTATTCAGAGTTGCTGTTGAAAAAGTTGAAAAAGGTTTGCAATATGCTTACCGCGACAGAAAAGCAAAGAAAAGAAGTTTCCGCTCTTTGTGGATTCAACGTATCAACGCTGCTACACGTATCCATGATATGACTTATTCTCGATTTATCAGCGGGCTGATTAAAGCCGGTGTTGAACTTGACCGTAAAGTTCTTGCTGATATCGCTTTGAAGGAGCCCCAAGCATTTGCTAAGTTGGTAGAAACTGCCAAAGCGGCTCTTAAGAAATAAAATAGATACAAAGTAAAAAGAATAAAAAAGAGTTGGCTAAAGGGCAGTCCCGAGGCGGACTCTTTTTTATGTTTTAAAAAAACTAAGGTTGCAAATAATGGAAAATTTAGAAGAATTAAAAAACGATACCCTGACAAAAATCAGGGCGGCCGCAAATTTGAAAGAATTAGATGAAATCCGCGTGGCCGTTTTGGGTAAAAAAGGTAAGCTGACCGAACAAATGAAAGGATTGGGCGCTTTGCCGCTGGAAGAAAAAATTGCCGCCGGTAAGGCTTTGAACGTTATCAAAAACGAAATTGACTCTGCGATTACCGAACAAAAATCCGTGTTGGAAGAAAAAGCCTTGAATGAAAAATTGGCAAGCGAAACCATTGATGTCACTTTGCCTGTTCGTCCCGAAACTCAAGGACGCATTCACCCTGTATCAAAAATTTATGAAGAAGTTGTCGCTATTTTTGGCGAAATGGGTTTTGAAGTGGCAAACGGTCCGGATATTGAAGACCAATTCCATAACTTTAACGCTTTGAATATGCCGGCAAACCATCCGGCACGCCAAATGCAGGATACATTCTACCTCAGCAGCAACCCTGAGGAACCGTTTGATATGGACACCGCATACGTTATCCGTACTCACACATCGGGAATGCAAATCCGCACTATGGAAAAACAGCAGCCGCCAATCCGCATTATTGCTCCGGGGCGCACATATCGCTCGGACTATGACGCCACTCACACTCCGATGTTTCATCAGGTTGAGGGTTTGGTGATTGATAAAAACATCACAATGGCGCATCTTAAAGGCTGCTTGTATGACTTTATGAAAGCCTTTTTTGAACTGGACGATTTGCCGGTGTGCTATCGTCCGTCATATTTTCCGTTTACCGAACCTTCGGCAGAAATGGATATTGGCTGTCTGAAAACTAAAAACGAGCTGAAAATTGGCGCAGGGACAGATTGGCTCGAAGTTTTGGGCTGCGGTATGGTACACCCGAATGTTTTGAAAGCCGGCGGAATTGACCCTAACGAATATCAGGGTTTTGCTTTTGGCTTGGGAATTGACCGTTTGGCTATGCTGAAATATGGTATTCCTGATTTGCGCACATTCTTTGAATCTGATGTTCGTTGGCTCAAACACTATGGTTTTACGCCGCTTGATTTTTCTTCTATGACCGGCGGTTTAAGCAATAACGGAGGACTTACACGATGAAATTTACTTTATCTTGGCTCAAAGAACATTTAGACACAACAGCTTCTTTGGAAGAAATCAGCGAAACATTAACCCGTATAGGTTTGGAAGTTGAAGAAGTTTATAATCCGGCCGCTAATTTAGACGGTTTTATCACCGCTCGTTTGGATAGCGTAGAAAATCATCCGGATTCTGACCATTTGCACGTTTTGTGCGTGAACGACGGAACCAATAAATATCAAGTTGTTTGCGGCGCGCCGAATGTTTTTACCGGTTTAATCGGAATTTTCGCTCCGTCCGGAACACTGATTCCTTTGTTTAACGAACGTTTGAAACCAACAAAAATCCGTGGTGTTGAAAGCTGCGGTATGATGTGCGCTTTTGATGAATTGGGGATTGGTTCGGACCATAATGCCATTATTGAATTGCCGGCAGACACGCAACTTGGCAAACCGGCGGCAGAAGTTTTGGCTATTGACCCGGTGATAGAAGTTTCTATTACTCCTAACCGCGCCGAATGTTTGGGCGTGCGCGGTATTGCTCGCGATTTGGCGGCGGCAGGATTGGGTAAATTAAAACCGCTGAATATTGTTAAAACTCCGGCTAAATTTGCTAATCCGCTAAAAGTTACGGTGGAATGTCCGGAGGAATGTCCGACTTACATCGCGCGCTATATTCGCAACGTAAATAATAAAGCCGAAACGCCGAAGTGGATGAAAGACCGTTTGGAGGCAATAGGTTTGCATTCTATTTCTCCGCTTGTTGATATCACCAATTACATAAACTATGATTTAGCTCGTCCGTTGCATGTTTTTGACGCGGATAAGCTAAGTGGTGATATTGTTGTCCGTATGGCAAAAGACGGCGAAAAATTTACCGCGCTGAATGAAAAAGAATATATCTTAAATGATAAGGCCTTAGGCATTTGTGATGCTGAAGGTGTGCAATGTCTGGGCGGTATTATGGGCGGTTTGGCTAAAGGCTGCTCAGCTGAAACAAGCAATGTTTTGCTGGAATGTGCTTTGTTTAAGCCGGAATGTATTGCCTGCACCGGCCGTCATCTGCAAATAGATTCGGATTCTCGCTATCGTTATGAACGCTGGGTTGACCCTAAATCAAATATCAGCGGTTCGGACTATGCTACGGCAATGATTTTAAGCATTTGCGGCGGCGAGGCGTCGGAATTGACCGTGGTTGGTTCGGAAGAATGCGAACCGCAAGTGGCTTATTTGCGTCCGGAACGCTTGGAAACTTTAATCGGTTTGCCTGTAAGCGCCGAAAAATCTATGGAAATTTTGAACAAACTCGGTTTTGAAACTTCTTTGGAAAACGGCAAAATTAAGGCGGTTTCACCAAGTTGGCGCGGCGATATTGAAGGCGAGCATGATTTGGTTGAAGAAGTTGTGCGTATGATTGGTCTTGATGAAATTCCGGCTGTGTCTTTACCGCATGATAAATTCCCGAAAGAAACTTTGTCGCCGGCACAGCACAATGCCGTGATTGTAAAACATGAGCTGGCTTCACGCGGTATGTATGAAACCGTAACTTGGAGTTTTGCCGACAGCGATTTGGCGCAATATTTCCGTAAAAAACATGAAGCAATCATCTTGGCTAATCCGATTGCCAAAGAGCTGAATGAAATGCGTCCGTCAATTTTGCCGAATTTGCTTACTGCCGTTAAAAATAATATTGCCCGCGGTTATGCCAATGTTTCTTTGTTTGAAGTTGGTCCGGAATTTTACGGCCGCAATCCGCAAGAGCAAAATATGGCGGCAAGCGGTGTTCGCTGTGGTCAAACGTCTAAAAAAGATTGGACGCACAGCAACCGCGATTATGATGTTTTTGACGCTAAAGCCGATGCTTTGGCTGTGATTGCCGCGGCTAAAGGGCCGTTTGAAAATCCGCAGATTACTTTGGATGCGCCGTTGTATTATCATCCGGGGCGCTCAGGAACTTTGCGTTTGGGTAAAAATGTGTTGGCCTACTTTGGCGAGATTCATCCGGCAGTATTAAAAGCCTTTGAGATTAAAACCCGTGTTGTTGCTTTTGAGGTGATTTTGGATAATATTCCGTTGCCGCGCAACACTCAAGGCAAGGCTCGTAAAAAACTGGAATTATCGCAATTCCAGCCTGTGGATAAGGATTTGGCCTTTGTGGTAGACAAGTCGGTTAGCGCCGCTGCGATTATTGCCGCTGCCAAAAACGCCGACCGCAATCACATTACCGATGTGCGCGTGTTTGACGTCTATGAGGGCGAAAATATGCCGGAAGGTAAAAAATCCGTGGCGATTGCTTTGACATTCCAGCCGGTGGAACAAACCTTTACCGATAAAGATATTGAAAATTTGATGAATAAAGTTATAGCGGAAGTCGGTAAAAAGACCGGCGGCGAATTGAGATAGGGAGAAAATAAATGGCTTTGAAAAACAGTCGTAAACAAAATTATCCGGAATGGTATCAAAGTGTGGTTGCCGAAGCCGATATGGCAGAAAACTCAGTTTCTCCGGGGTGTATGGTTATAAAATCCTGGGGCTACGGAATTTGGGAACGTATCCAGCACGAAATGGATTATCGTTTTAAGGAAACAGGCCACGAAAACTACTATTTTCCGCTGTTTATTCCGCTTTCATTCTTTCAAAAAGAAGCCGACCACGTTGAGGGATTTGCCAAAGAAATGGCTGTGGTTACGCACTCTCGTTTGGTTAATGAAGACGGTAAGCTGAAACCGGCTTCTGAGTTGGACGAGCCTTTGATTGTGCGTCCGACCAGCGAAACCATTATCGCCGACTCATTTTCTAAATGGGTGAAATCTTATCGTGATTTGCCGATTTTGCTGAACCAATGGGCAAACGTTGTGCGTTGGGAAATGCGTCCGCGTTTGTTTTTGCGCACGCGTGAATTTTTGTGGCAAGAGGGACATACCGTACACGCCACGGCTAAAGAAGCTGAAGCCGAGACAACTAAAATGTTGAATGTGTATAAAGAAGTTTCCGAAGATGTTTTGGCTATGCCGGTGATTGCTGGACGCAAGCCGGAACACGAAAAATTCCCTGGGGCGGTAGATACATATTGTATTGAAGCCATGATGCAGGACGGTAAAGCTCTGCAAGCCGGAACCTCTCACTTCTTGGGGCAAAATTTTGCTAAATCGGCAGATATTAAATTTGTTAATCAAAACAATGAGCAAGAATACGCTTACACCACTTCTTGGGGCGTTTCCACCCGCTTAATCGGCGGTGTGATTATGTCGCACGCTGATGACGAGGGAATGGTTGTTCCTCCAAGAATTGCACCGTATCAGATTATCTTTATTCCGTTGATTAAAAAGAATGATGATGCCGCAAAAATTATGGAGTATATTGAAAACATTCAAGCTCAGCTGAAAAATAAAACCGCGTTTGGCGAAAGACTGCGCACCAAAATTGATTCTCGCGACAAATCCAGCGTGGATAAAGTTTGGGAGTGGGTTCGCAAAGGCGCGCCTATGGTTTGCGAAATCGGCGCCCGTGATATTGAAAACGGCGGTTTGATGGTTAAAGAGCGTATTTTCTTTGGTCAGCCGGAAGGCAAAAAAATTCTGAAAACAGAAGAATTTGCGGCTACTGTCAGCGAACGTTTGGAATTTTTGCAACATGAGATGTTTAAGCGCGCAAAAGAGCGTTTGGAACAAAATATCCGCACAGATATTAAAACTCCGGAAGAATTTGCCGCTTATTTTGCCAGCGGCAATGAATGGATTGAAGATGGTAAACAAGGCAAAGTTGCGTTTGTGCGCGGTAAATGGTGCGCAGAACCGGCAACCGAAGAATTGCTCAAAGCTATGAAAATCACCATTCGCTGCATTCCGTTTGACCAAAGCGGCACAACAGGCAAATGTCTGCTGACCGGTAAAGATGCGACTTTAGATGTGATTTATGCACGCAGTTATTAGTTTTTGAAAGGTAATATAATGTCAAAACAAACTTGTTTTATGATTTTTATTGCGGCTTTGGTGGTGATTATGGCGTCATTTATTTTTGGTTTTGGCGCTGTAACCGCTCCGGTTTCGGAAACATTCGGCGCAATGAAAGGGTTATATTTAGCTATATCCGCCTTAGTAATTTCTTTGCTGCTCTTGAAGCAAAAATATTATTGGCTGCTGATTTTGGGCTGCGCGGTTATTGCGGCTGTTTTAATCCAGCTTTTAATTGTCGGCGGTTCGGTTATGAGCATTGCCGTGCTTTATAAAATTGCCGCATTTGCGGTGTATGCTTATCTGGTGCAGCTTGTCCGCTTTATGCTGTGATTTTATTTGTCAAGCGGTACGCGTTTTTTATGCGTACTGCCTGACAAAATGCAGAGTATCCATACTTATTTTATAAAACGTTTGGCAACATAATGAATAACTGTTGACAAAAAAATAAAGATGATTATACTTATCGGAAGATTTTAATTATTAACTTTTAAATATTTTTGTGTATGAGGTTTTTAAAAAGAATGTATTTGCTGCACATGGCAAAGAAAGGTATTATTTCTGTCGGTGTGTTAGAAAATTTGTGTGAAATGTATGAGTATGAAACACATATCGGCAAATCATGGGGCGGAGAAATTGCTTGGAGTTTGAAGTGGAAAGAGAAAAACGGCAAAACAACCGACCGTGAACTTCGCGGAATTTTGAGCGTTTTCTTTCTGAATCATACTTTTGTAAGCAATAAGATTTGCGCTTATGTTTTGGCTAACCGCAAACGTGTTTTACCATTGTTTATGGCATGTCTCAAAAAGCGTCAATATTCGCTGACCAAAGCCGAAAGTGAGGTTATTGCCGGCTTGCCGCAAGAAGATTTTGAACTTTTGCGAAAGCCGTTGCATCCGTGGATTGAAAAAGAGCTTTTGTCCGGTGGTAATGTTGCAAAAATTAAATGGTATTGCCATAAGTTTGAACTTTCTTCAGATGCGGAAATGCATTTTGTGCTTTTAGCTTCGCAGTTGGGAGCTAGATTACCGATAAATAAAAATCTGGATTATCAGGGATTGTTGCTTGACTATGTAAAAACTCAGACATCTGCATTTGATAACGAATATTCATATGATTTTTTGCGTAAGCAAAGCGGACTTTCTGATGTGGTAGATGTGGTTTTAAGCCGCCGTGCCGATAAATAAGAAAACAAATAAAAAAACAGCGCTTTTTAGAAAAGTGCTGTTTTTTTATTTGACAAACTTTGAGATTTGTCTATACTCAGATAAATTTTAATTATTAACTAAATTTATATTTTTATGGTGAAATTAGATTATTTTAAATTACTTGCAAAAGCATGTTTGGGACAACTTGATGAAATATCGGTGGATGGTTTGTGTCAAGAATATTGCCGTGAAGGTATAGATAAGATTGGATATTTGCTTTCTCAGCAGTTTAAAAAAATGTCAAACGATGAAATAGCCAAGTTTTTGAAGGTTTATGGAATTAAGCTTTGGAAACTCTATTTTAAGACAACAGGCGCAAAGCCATATAGTCTTGAAATTGAAAAAATGCTTATTTACAGCGCTCCGCAAGAAACTTTTGAGCTGATTGAACATTGTTTCAGCGTGGATGGCGAAAAGCTTTTGATTGAAATGCAAAAGCTTAATGAAACGCCGGAAGACAGCTTTATTAAGCCTAAAATTGAGTGGTATATAAAGCATTTTGCGCTTTCGTTTGAAACTTTATTGCAGCTGATAAAGCAAACAGCCAAACAAAAAGATGAAAAGGACTATTGCCGGTTGTTAGAAATGGCGGTGCAGAAATTAGCCGAAAGTCCTAAGCCAAACGCTCTTGCCAGTATTGAAACTCAACTCAAATTGCTGGAATTTACGCAAGATGATGCGATAATTATCAATTTACTGCACTATTTTGATATGGAAAATCTTCCGGATGCTAAAGTTGTGCAAAGATTGATAGATATAGGCTGTGAAACATATTTCAGAGAGTTGTTGGCGCACAGTAGTGTCCGCGAGCAAAAAAATGCTGTGTTTAAGGCGTTTCCAAAATTGAAAGCAGAGCTTCTGCTTTCTGAATTGGGGTATGCCGCTTATAAGCAAAATCGAGCAGAGCAGCAATACTTTAATAGCGATGCTTATCGCAAAAGTGTGGAAGGATACCGTGTTAAGCGGGTTGAAAAACAAAATCCTTTGTATAACAATGAATGTATTCATTTGCTGCAAATTTGTATGGAGTTGTATATCAATGAAATAAGTACGCAGGCCGCGCGTTGCGAATGGATTAAAAAAGCTATTGCATATTGCGCTCACAATCCGGCGATTGCCGATTTGGTTCAGTCAGTTCCATTGTTGGAAAAATTATTAGAGGAAGAACAGCGTAAGTTGGTCTGAAAAACGAGAAAAGAGTGTTCTTAAATGAATGCTCTTTTTTTGTTTTTTTATATTCTAATCAGTTGATTAGACAAACTCCAAGACTTTATCGGCTTTTTTCAATAGAGTACAAAGATTCTGTAAAATTAACAGATTATTAGGTAATATCCTGTATATATAAATATATTTATATAATATCGGTGAGGATATGTAAATTATGTTGCCGAAAATATCTGTTGTTATTCCGGTTTATAATGCCGGTCAGTATATATCACGCTGTTTGGACAGTATACTTGTTCAGAAATATGCCGGTGAGTTGGAGATAATATGTGTTGATGATGGTTCTACAGACAATTCATCGCAAATAATTAGAGAATATGCCAATCATAATTCTAATATAAGAATTATATCTCAGTCTAACAAAGGTGCTGCTGCGGCTCGCAATGCCGGAATGGATGCGGCAAGAGGAAAATATATTTCATTTATTGATGCCGATGACTATATTTTAGATGGCTTATATTCAGAATTTTCCAGAGTTATAAGTAATGGCGACATTGATATATATATGTTTAATGGTTTGGTGGAAAATGGTGTATATAACACTCAGTCAACATTTTTTACGTCTAACATATTTAAGCTTGGCGTTACGGAAAATGATTGTTTCAATTACAGCAAAATTGCCGATTTTTTTTATGGCAATCAGGGAATATGGAATAAAATTTATCGTGCCGATTTTTTGAAGCGGCATAACTTTCGGCTATTGGAAGGATGTATTTTTGAGGATACGCTTTTCAATTTTGTTACAATAATAAATGCTGAAAAAATTCGCTTTACTTATAAAAAATTTTATAAATATATGATAAATCCGCGTTCAGTTACAAATTCAATCGGCAAAAATTCGTTGGATTTGTTCAAAATTTTTGAGGCAATGGAGTGTGAGGCAAAAAAAATAAATTTAGAATATTTTTTCAGTTATGCTCTGTTTCAGCTTGAATATGAAAAAATTATAGAAACATTGGGGCTAACTAAGCCTGAATTTCGCCAAGAGTTATTTAATAAAGCACAAGAATTTTTGAAAAATAGAATAACCAGACTTAATCCGCAGATTTATCTCAAATTGATAAATATTAACTTCGGTTTGGCATTGCTTAATTATACTTATGAGCAGTTCTGCAATACGTTGCTGCTTTCTAAAGATACATTTCATTTTAGTCAAATAAAACCAAAAAATCCGATGTTTTCGATTATTGTTCCGGTTTATAATGTACAGCGTTTTTTGCCGTTGTGTATCAAGAGTTTGACTAATCAAAGCTATGATAATTTTGAAATCATCTGTATAAACGATGGTTCAACCGATAATAGTAAAGAATTATTGGAGCAATATGCTAAAGCTGATGCTCGAATTACTGTGATAAATCAAAAAAATAAAGGCTTGGGAGGAGCCAGAAATACAGGCGTGCGCGCGGCGAAGGGCGAATATTTGCTTTTTGTGGATAGTGACGATTGGTTGGCGTTAGATGCTTTGCAAAAGCTAAATGAAAGCGTAAATCAAAATAAGGCGGATGTGTATATGTTTGGACTTTTGGAGTTTATGGACCGGACTATGAAAATCCGACCAAGTGAATATATGGAACACTTTTCCGGTTTTTCAACATGTAACATAAATGATATCGCTGATAAAATGTATATTGCTCCCGGCGCATGGAACAAATTGTATAGACGAGAATATTTTATACAAAATGATTTGTTCTTTGAGGAAAAAGTTTATTTTGAAGATGTGCTGATTCATACTAAATCGTTGATTTGTGCTGAAAAAATAGCTTTTTGTTGCCATAATTTATACTATTATCGCATTCGTGCCGGCAGTATAATAAATTCTGGTTACAGCGATAAAAAAATTGATGACTTGATTCATGCTTTTGTCAGCACAATAAATTGGCTCAAGCAAAAAGGTATATATGCTGAATATAGGCAAAAACTGTCTGATTTTGCCTATATCAGTTTTAATATGCAGCTACGCATATTAGGAAAACAATTTGCTGAAATTGTTCAAAATAAAATCAAAAACAGTCTGGAATTATCAGAGCTGATGGAGAAGTAAATACATGAATAAGGTGAAAATAAATTTTGCTTGCAATTAAAAAGATGTATGTTATGCTGCTAGTTATATCATATATCAATTTGATTTATTTAAATTTACATAATTATTTTATATAAGGGGATAGAATATGAGATATACACGCACCGCACTTGGACTTTTGAATGCGCAATATCGTAGTGTTTTGAAAAAATGCTTTTTGATTAACATGGGGTTGTTTGCTTGCGGAGCGGCGGCGTCGGCAGCCGATGCCGCAGTGACTTTGTCGCCTACATTGGATGGGTTAAAGACTGAAGCGCAAAAAACCGGTGCGGTTTCGAGCGAAGTATATACCCTAACTAAGCTGAATGATGGCGGAATAGTGCCTGAAGGCAAAGCTACTGTTAGAATCGGTGGTAGTGTTTACTATTTTTCACCAAAAGCCGGCGAAAACGCAAAGTTGCTTTCTATTTTAGCCGGTACACCGGTGGCAAGCGTTGATAATGCGGCAAATCCGAATGAAATAAAGTTTGATGTGGCAAATATATCTACAAAATTCCCGAGTAGTGTGTTTAAATATGACGAAAAAGGTACAGAAAACGACCATAACTTTGTGGTTCAGGAAGCCAACCAAGACGGCAATATTACAAAAAAATATTACAAAATTTTTTTGAAGACGGATAATATGCACACCTCGCCAAACATCAGCTGGGAAAAGGTTGGTGCAGATAAAAAAGATGAATCCAGAGTAATTGCCGTAAAACTTCCAAACGGACAGACGGAATATTATAAATATAATAATCAACCTTCAGGCAAAAGGGTATATTCTACAAGACAAAACGATTTATCTGGTGATATAAATGCAGATTTTATAAATAGTTCAGTCGATAGTACATCTGCTATCGCTCAAGGCGGCGTGATTTATAATGGCGGAGCAATCGGTAATATAACCGGAGATTTTATTGGTAACCATGCTTCTAATTCTTATTCGTCATCTTCTAATAATCCTTTTGCCGCTCAAGGCGGAGCAGTTTATAATAATGGAACAATCGGTAATATAATCGGAGATTTTATTGGTAACTATGCTTCTAATACTTATGTTGATACTTATAATTTTTCTGATGCCGCAGGTGGTGCGATTTATAATGATGAATACAGAACAATCGGCGGTATAATTGGAGATTTTATTGGTAACTATGCTTCTGTTTCTTCTTCTTATTCTTCATATGCAGCTGCAGGCGGGGCGATTTATAATAAGGGGAAGATAGGTAATATCACCGGAAATTTTATCAGTAACTATGTTTCTTCTTCTTATGATGATGCTACTGGCGGAGCAATTTATAATGAAGGCGGAACAATCGGAGATATCACCGGAGATTTTATTGGTAACTACGCTTCTGCCGCAGGCGGGGCGATTTATAATAAGGGAAAGATAGGTAATATAACCGGAGATTTTATCGGTAACTATGCTTCTTCTTCCTCTGATGCTAATGGCGGAGCAATTTATAATGAAGGCGGAACAATCGGAGATATAACCGGAGATTTTATTGGTAACTACTCTTCTGCCACAGGCGGGGCGATTTATAATAAGGAAAAGATAGGTAATATCACCGGAGATTTTATTGGTAACTACGCTTCTGCCGCAGGCGGGGCGATTTATAATAGTTATAAAGGAACAATCGGCAATATAAGCGGAGATTTTATCGGTAATTACGTTTCTTCTTCTTATGAGGCCACAGGCGGGGCGATTTATAATGATGAATACAGAACAATCGGCGATATAAGCGGAGATTTTATCGGTAACTATGCTTATTCTTCTTATGCCTATGGTGGAGCGATTTATAATAATCAATACGGAACAATCAATAGTATAGATGGAGATTTTATCGGTAATTACGCTTTTTCTTCTTCTTATGGGGCCAATGGGGGAGCGATTTATAATAATCAATACGGAACAATCAGAGATATCACCGGAGATTTTATCGGTAATTATGTATCATCGGTTTCTTCTCATTATGATGCCAAAGGCGGAGCGATTTGTAATGATGAATACGGAACAATCAGCAATATAGATGGAAATTTTAATGGTAACTACGTTTCCACTTCTTCTTATTATGCGGCCAAAGGCGGAGCGATTTATAATGATGGAATTATAGAAAATATAACCGGAGATTTTATCGGTAACCATGCTTCTTCTTCTTCCTCTGATGCCAAAGGCGGAGCGATTTATAATGATGAAGTTATAGAAAATATAACCGGAAATTTTGTCGATAACCATATATCATCATCTTATTCTTATGCCTACGGTGGAGCAATTTACAATAGTTATAGTGGCGGTGGAACAAAATATAAAGAAATCAATATAGCCGGAAATTTTATCGGTAACTACGCTTCATCATATTCTTCTTATGCATCTTCATCGTATGTCTATGGCGGTGCGATTTATAATGAGAACTCAATAATAACTATTAGTGGTGCCAGTACTTTTACGGATAACTATGTAGAATTTAATGATAATAAAAAATCAAATGCTATTTTTAATAAAGCATCATATAGCGACACCACAATTAATTTTAATAGTGGAAACATTGTAATAAATGACGCCATAATAGGAGAAAATTCTGATAGCAACACATCTATTAAATCTATTTTTAATTTTGCCGGACAAACTACTGCAACATCTGACAATGATGTGATTACCTTGAACAATAGCATAACTAACAATGATATAACTCAAGGAAATATAGATGTTAACCTCTCTAAAGGTACTTTGAAGCTGGGGCATTATTATTCAGCGCTGCTTAACGATACGTTTTACGGTACTTTCGGCAATGGCGTAAATCTCACTATCAGCGGAGACAGCACTTTGACTCTGATTGATGATGATACTCATTCCGTAAGTCTTGGAAATTTAACGCTGAATTCAGATGTTAATTTGGGTATGGATGTGGATTTGTTTGATAATTCATCTGATACATTTACAACCGATGCGCTGACATCAAATGATTACAATATTATTTTGAAACAAGCTAATGTTATAAAAGATACAGATAAACATATTACAGAAGTCACAGTTAATAATCATGGCGGAGTATTGAAAATTGATGATAATTTAATTGTAACAAATGGCGCTAATCTTAAAAACACTTATCTGGCTGAAGTTACCGATGCCAATACTATTAAGTTTGGTAATATCAAAGCGTTGGAAACGGCAGTGCAGTTCAAAAAAGCCGACAAGAATTTTGAAATGAGCGAAGATGCTGTTATTGAAACCGATTTGGGTGCTTTGAAAAATGATGGTCTGAACATTATGGGTAACAATTACACCATTGACGGCGCCGGTTTGGGCGGCATGACGATTGCAAACGGACAGACTGTTAGCCTGAATGATGTCACAGTCAAAGGTTTTAATGGGGCGTTTGCCGAAAATAACGGCACCCTGAATATTGCGGCTAGTGAAGGTAACAAAGTTAATTTGAACAGCGGAATCAATGGTTCCGGCGAAATCAACGCCGACGGCAAAGGCAAACTGAACATCAATAGCGATATTTCGGCCAACAAAATGACAGTTTTGGGAGGTGAGCTGAATTTGAAGAACGGCACCGAGTTGTCAAATGTTGAAAACTTTATTGCCAACGGCGGTGTTTTAAATGTTGGCGGCCAGAATGTCAATTTGAAAAAGGCAGAGTTCAACGATGGTTCAACTTTGGCTGTCAATGTAAAAAGCGATGGCAATGGTTTGCTCAAGGCCGAAAATCTGACTATAAACGGCGGCAGTTTGAAAGCCACTTTAGGTCAAGGTATTGTCGAAAAAGGTTCTAAGACAGTGACTTTGCTTGAAAGCAGTACCGAATTTACCAACAACTTTACCGATGTTGTGGATAATAATATGTATCGTTTTGAAAAGGCGGACAAAGCCGGTGATTATATTATTCGTTTGGCAAAAACGGCAGAGGAAGTAAGTCAAGAAAACGGCGGTACGCAAAATAACGCCAATGCGGCAAAAGGTTGGGTGGATGGCTCTAAGTTTGAACAGGGCTCGGTTAGCGCCGATGTTGCCGACAAGCTTGCCGATTTGGCGCAAAACAACGGTAAAAAATTCAATGAAGCGCTTAGTGCGATTGCTCCTAATGATAGTTCAATGGTGCGTGTTAATGCGGTCAATAACAATATTCAAATGTTTAGAGCCGTGGTGTCGCATTTGGACGACGTTAGCAAAAAGAAACAATACGGTCTGTCTTCGGGGGATGCGGTTGACGGCGTGAGCGTGTGGGCAAAAGCGTTTGGCAATCATGTTAAAGTTGACGATATGTCTAAGGCATACGGTTTCAAAACTGACGGCTACGGAGCGACATTGGGTATAGAAAAACAACTGAACGATGCGTTCAAAGTCGGTTTGGGATATAGCTATTTTTATAATGATGTCGACGGCTTTATGCGCGATAGTGATGTAAACACTCACACCGGATTTGTTTATGGCGAATATCGTCCAAACAACTGGTATACCAACGCGATTGCTTCGTATGGCTATTCTAAATATGATGAAAACAAACACGTTGCCGGCGATGTTTATAAAGCTAAATACGACGTTGACAATATTGGCATGCAGGTAATGACAGGCTATAATGCTAACGTGGCAAAATTTGATATAACACCTGAAGCAGGCTTGCGATATAACAATATTCACCGCGATAATTATACCGATAGCGCAGGGCAGGCTGTGAAAGCCGAAACAATGGAAGTTATGACCGCGGTTGCCGGCCTGAAAGTGGGCAAAGATTTGGTCAGCTGCTTTGGTTTGCATGAGGTTTATTGGCGTCCGGAAGCCCGTTTGGCGGCAACATATGACCTGATTTCTGATAAAGAAAATGCGGTTGTTAGCCTTTCAAATGGTTCTGGGTATGTGGTAAACGGACAGCGTTTGAACCGCTTGGGTATTGAAACAGGTGCAGGCGTTACGGTCTTCCTGACGCCGGAAGTTGAAAGCAGTGTTGGTTACGAGGGTAAATTCCGCAAGGATTATCAAGACCATACCGGCTATGTCGGCGCTAAATATAAGTTTTGATACTTATGCTTTTAGAGGATAATTTGTATTGTGAAATAAACAATTTCAAAAGATTGACAAAATATAAAAATTGTGTAATATATAAACAAATTTTAATTATTAAACTTTTATATTTATGGAAAATCAGTTTGACAAAATTACCGGCTCAAAGCAGGTGGAAAAGCATTTTATTTCTGCTCCATGTCATTTGCTTGTTTTTAATAGCGAAGATATAATAGTTGAACGTGTTGAAAAGGTTGAAGATAGCGAAAGCTATGCAATTTTGGGATTTGAATATAAAGGATATGCCTACGCCATTACTCTTTGGCGTGTTGCGCGTTGAGTGGTTATTTTTTCAATAACGCAAAATTGCATCCGTTGCCTAAAATGTCTTTTGAGCAGCGTTTGGCTTTGATGTCGGCACAGCCTGTAACAGAAACGATAAAAGTTTTGTCTCAATATTGCAAGGTTGCGCAAGACACGGCTCGTTATCCTATCTTGGTGTGGAAAGACTAATGTGTCAGCTTTGATTTGTATGATTATGGCTATTCTGCCATAGAATGCAGAACAATAAAAAAATCCTCTTAAAAACATATTGTTTTTGAGGGGATTTTTGTTTATAGTGGCGACATAAGGAGAAGTTAAATGCAGCTTAGTGCCAAATATCAGGCGGTGTTGGAGGTTATATGCAAAGTTTTTCAAGACCAATATCCTGCCGACAATATTTTGAAAGAATATTTGCGTAACCGAAAATATATAGGCTCGAAAGACCGTAAATTCATTACAAATACAGTATGGGATATTATCCGCCATCGCAGCAGATTAGAATTTGATTGCGGATGCTGTGAGCCGAGAATGCTCCTTTTGGCATATCTTAAAGACGAGGATGCGGATATTATTGCTGATGGTTCAGAATATGGTTTGAAACCTCTAACTAAAATTGAAAAAGACAAATTGGCGCATCTGAATAAAGATGTTTATCCATTATATATAGAAAAAGAATGTCCTAAATGGCTTTATGAAAAAATTAACAATCCAGCGTTGGCAGAAAGTCTGAATACTACGGCTCCTGCTGATATACGAGTCAATTTTATCAGTAGGGAAGATGCAAAAAACAGGCTTCAGAAAGAGGGATTGTTTTTTTCTTTTACCCCATATTCTCCATATGGTTTGCGGTCATCCGAAAGGGTGAATCTGCAAAACTGTGCGGCTTATCAAAATGGAGATATTGAGGTGCAGGATGAAGCTTCGCAACTTGGAGCGATTTTATGCGATGTGCGCAGCAATCAGCGTATTATAGATTATTGCTGCGGAGGAGGCGGAAAAAGCTTGTTGTTGGGAGCAATCCTGCATAATGAAGGGTTGATATATGCCCATGATAAAAATTTTAATCGTATGGATGGATTGAAAGCCAGGGCAGAGCGTTTGGGTATAAAAAATATAAAAATATTGCGAGAAATCGGTGCTGCCGATAAATTTGACCGCTTTATTGTTGATGCTCCATGTTCCGGCAGCGGAACTTGGCGGCGCTCGCCGGATGCTAAATACAGGCTTACACCTAAACAGCTGAAGGCCATTGAACAGGCGCAAGCGGAAATTTTGGATATTGCGGCAAAGCATGTGACTGACAATGGACGAATCGTTTATATGACATGCTCTGTATTGCCTGAAGAAAATGAACAAAGAATAGAAGCGTTTTTGCAAAAATATCCTGAATTTATAACTGTAAATATGAAAAATTTATGGGAAAGAAAACTTGAACAAAATTATCCGTTTGAGGAAACACGTTGGCTGAAATGCTCTCCGCTTCTGACCGGTACAGACGGATTCTTTGTGTGCGTGTTGCAAAAGAAATAAACTGTAACGTTTTGTGTGTTGCAATTCTGTAAGACAATCTGTAGTCTGATTTTCAGTTAAGATTTTTTTACATATAAAAAGGAACAATATGATGGCTAAAATTCATGCTACAGCTTTTATTGAAGATGGCGCTCAAATTGCAGACAGTGCAGAAATAGGACCTTTTTGCTGGGTTAGTTCTCAGGCAAAAATAGGCGAAAATGTAAGACTTTTGGGACAAGTTACAATTTATGGAGATACCTCTATAGGAGAGGGAACCGTGGTTTTTCCGGGGGCAAAACTGGGTTGCGGGCCTCAGGACCACGGTAATGAATTTCAGCCCGGAGCGCGTTTGATTGTTGGTAAACGCAATGTTATTCGCGAAAATGTGACTATGCACGCAGGTACTCCGAAAGAACATTTAACAACAGTTGTCGGTGATGATGGAATGTTTATGGTTAATTCGCATGTCGCGCATGACTGTGTAGTCGGTAACAATGTGATTATGACAAATAACGCGGTAATCGGCGGCCATGTTCATTTAGGCGATGGTGTTATTTTGGGCGGTAACTGCGCTGTTCACCAATTTGTGCATATCGGCCGCAAGGCTATGGTCGGCGGTGTTTCCGGTGTTTCTCGAGATGTTATTCCTTTTGGTATCGTAAATGGAATGCCTGCGCGTTTACGCGGTTTGAATGTTGTTGGGTTGAAACGCAGCGGCTTAGACGAAAGCGTTATAAAATCTTGCACTCGTGCATTTATGTTTATATTTAAGGGTGCTAACGGCACATTTGAAGAACGTGTGTCAATGGCGGTTGAAAAATATAAAGATAATGAAATGATTATGGAGCAGATAAGGTTTATACAAGAATCTTTGGCAGGTAAACGTAATTTGACAATTGCCGATTGATTTGGGCGAATTTAACAAAAACTCCGCTTTTTTAGTAAGACGTATCACAAAAAAAATGTTTTTTTACGAGATAATTTTATTTAAAGCGGAGTTTTAATTGTATAAAGAAAACCACCGGATAGTCCGGTGGTTCCGGAAAGCTTACAGCTTTACCGAAAAAAATTCCTTT
>CAKQDU010000004.1 GCA_934229625.1 uncultured Alphaproteobacteria bacterium
GAGGAAAGAAAGATGAAAAATAAGCTATTCAAAGGTCTCTCTCTCTCTCTCTGCAAATCCTAAACATCTGATTAAAGACGCATTTTTCGCCATTCAGCATGTTTTTGCAGAGTTCAGCACAAAAAATCACACATTCGGAAATAACAAGTTTAGTAGCAACCCTATAAAGGGTTCTGGATTGCTTCGCGTTGCTCGCAATGACGCTTGTTCAGTCGGTCGGTCAATGATAGAAATGCTGGGCGTTCTGGCCATTGTCGGTGTACTGAGCGTGGGCGGCATCGCCGGATATTCCAAAGCGATGGAAAAGTTTAAAATCAATAAAGCAATGTCTGAATATTCCTTGCTTATTTTCGGAATGCTGGAGCATTTAGACGATTTACGCCCTATTGCCTGCGGTAATGCCGGCTTTTGCGGATTAGCTTCCTTCTATCAGGCAGCAAATCTGCTTCCGGGAAATTGGACTGTTACCGATGATTCTCATATTTCCGACAGCAATGGCAATATGATTTTCACTTTTGTGCGAAACAAGGGTATCGGTTTTGATTTATATTTAGGCGCGGCTACAGGCAGTAGCAAATTTCCGCAAAAACTCTGTAAAGAATTATTTGCAAATTTAGTAAAGCCTCTGCACTCATCGCTTCATCATGCCGGAATATGGGGAACTATTAACGGCGGAAACTATCTCTACGGCGACCATATTTGCAAGACAGACGGTCTAAAATGCCTGCGAGATATAAGCTTGAGTGAAATAAACAATCTATGCGAGTCTTGCGCTGATAATGAATCTTGCTGTATAGGTATAGAATTTTAATTAACACCCTAAATTTTATGATTTTATTTTTAAAAATAATATGTTAGTGTTCGGAACAATTTAATAAACTGGAGGACTATAATGAAAAAATTCAGCTGTATTTTATGTTCAATTGCAGTTTTAACCTGCGCCGCACAAGCAGATGGATTTGATTTCAGCCAATCTGGTTTAGCCGGCATATATTACGGTATAATGCAAACCCGCCGCCAAAACAACTATGACAACCTGCCAAACCGTTTGGTTTATCGTCAAGACGGACGTTTTGAAGGAGCTTACACCCTTGACGATAAAACTCGTTTAGGCGCACACGCAGACTATACTTTGGCTCTCAGACAACACGACAAAGACTACAACGGCGGCGATTGGCGCTTTTATCCCTATGCTTTAGCCGAAAATCCTGCTTATGGTAAATTTACGGTCGGTTATTCTTATAATGCGGCGCGGCAGCTTCATATGGGCGCGCAAGACATCAGTTGGATTGGCATTCAAGATGGTAATCTGCCTAATTTTTTAACGGACGTCAACTGGTCTAATGGATTAAAGAAAACTAAATTCGCCACACCTAAATCCACCGCAATTATGGATGACGGACGCGCTGTAAAGTTTGTTTATTTTACACCGATGTTCGGCAACACTAAATTTGGCTTCAGCTACACGCCGGAAAACGCCAGCCGCCGCGGCATGGTCAGCCGCTATACCGATTATGAAACAAATGAAGACGGCTACACCGCCGCCATGCAAAATAAATGGTCTGTCGGCTTAGGCGATGTTTATACTTCTGCCGCTTATGGCGAATTTAACGGCACAGATAAAGAATGGGCTTTCGGTATACGCTGGATTTTGAACAATTTCAATATTTCAACTTCTTATAAAAAAGCTTATATTGATGGCAATAAAAACCCTATCACCACAATTTCCGTCAATCCGTATCTGCCGGCATTGTTTGATAATTATCGTGAAGGACAATCTTGGGATTTCAGCGTCGGCTACAAATTTTTTGACCGTTTAAAAGTCAACTTTGCTTATTTGCACACAGAAGCAGAAAACACTCGCAACCGCGATGATTTATACGTTCAAACCAACAGCTTTGAAGTCAATAAATATTTGGAATTATTCTTGATTAACGGCTATATCAATTCCAAAGGCACAGAGCGTCAATCGTCCAATAATAACCGCGGTTACGCTATAATAAGCGGTATTGCCTTAAAATATTAAGATGTATAAAAAACTGCACAGTTTTGCTCCGATAGCAGATTGCACCACCAGAATTATGGTAATCGGAACCATGCCCGGTGAAGCCTCGCTGCAAGCCGCAGAATATTATGCTTTTAAGCATAATGCTTTTTGGCCGATTATATTTAAGCTATCCGGCAAAAAAGCGCAAAATTACTCCGAAAAAATAAAATTACTGAAACAGCTTCGTATTGGTCTATGGGATAACCTTAAAGTCTGTGAACGCGAAGGAAGTTTGGATAACGATATAAAATGCGCCGAACCGAATGATTTTGAAAACTTGCTTGCAGATTTTCCTAATATAAAAAAACTGCTGTTCAACGGGCAGAAATCGTTTGCTTTTTTCAAAAAATATCACAAACCCTTGCTGAAAAAATACAAATACGCGATTTTACCTTCCACAAGTCCGGCAAACGCCAGACTTTCTCCTGAACAGAAATTTACTCTGTGGCAAAAAGAACTTAGTGAAATTTAAGAGCAATCGTGCAATTATCTTTTTTACAAGAGCAGACAGTCTGCGCTTCCTGTTCGCTTAGAGGGTCACCGGAAATTATACCGGAATCTTTTGAATCCAGATGATAGTTATCCGCTTCCGACAATAGCTGCGTTTTTAAGTTAAATACGCCATTATGCTTGCCTCTGGCATCCAAAAAAGAAACTTCCATTCCGACATAGTTTTTTATAAAAGATTTCCAATCCGTTTGGGCCAAAAGCCGGCATTCGCGGCGTGATAGTCCGGTATAAAGCATAATATAAGCCGTTGTCCCAGGATAAACCTGTTTATATTTCTCTTGATTATTATACAAATTCATATAAAAACGTTTTTCCAGCACAGTATAAAAAGCCTCATAAAAGAAAATCCGTCCACCAAAACGATTATACACAATATAGCCGCTTTCATCACTTCCGGACTTGGCGTCAAAAGGCAAAAGATTATTCAAAACAACGCTTTCTGTATCAAAATGCTTAAATTTTTCTGTATAAAAATTTTTGATATTATTATTTGTGGTTACAATATCATCGTAAGTTTTATTGATTTTATTGCGAATATAGACTCCCGTATAGCAAAAATAAACACCGAACACCACCAGCAACACCGGTAGCAAATAGCATAAACGGCGTAAGAACGTACCTATTTTATTATCTTCTGTCTCGGACATTATTTTTCTCTATATAAAAAAATATCTGTTTATAATGGTAGAAAAAAATAAAATATTCTGCAACAAAAAAGTTTGGTTAATCACAATCTATATTTAGTATCGGCGAATAATTCCGGATAACACGCCCTGAATCTTTACTCGGTCTGACGTATATGTCTGCGGCTGATATTCTTTATTGCACGGCAAAAGATGAATAACATTGCCATCCTTTTTCAAAACTTTAAGAGTTGCTTCACAGTTATCTATCAACGCCACCACAATTTTTCCGTTGTCGGCTTGTTCCTGTTTACGGATTATAGCGGTATCGCCGTCCAATATTCCGGCTTCCACCATTGAATTTCCCTCAATTGTCAAAGCATAATATTTACCGAGAGAAACCATATCAAACGGCACCGACACCGTCTCTGTTTCATCTGCCAAAGCTTCAATCGGCAGACCGGCGGCAATTTTCCCATATAAAGGAATCTGCACAGAACTGTTATGCAAAGCCTGTTCTCGTTTTTTTTCTTCATCTATAATAGCCTGAGGTTTAAAGCGCGGCAAACGAATAACCTCCAGCGCGCGAGCTTTATGCGGCAGCTTGCGTATAAAATTTCTTTCTTCCAGCGAGCTTATAAGCGCATGAATCCCAGACTTAGATTTTAAACCGATTGCATCTTTCATCTCGTCAAAAGACGGACATTGACCTGTTTCGCGGTTGACTTTGTTTATATACATCAAAAGATTATACTGCTTTTCTGTAAGCATGCGCATTTCTCCTAAAATTTGTTCTATTTTAGTTCTGTATATTCACAAAAGTCAAGCGATTTTTTAAGCTGATTTCCGCGAAGTCACAAACTGTTCTCCGATTTTCAAAAACTTTTCGGTACGCAGCTGTTTCAGCTTATCGTAGTTCTGAGCGCAAAGTTCTTTTAAATCTTTTTCCAAAGCTGCGCGCAAATTTTCAAAAGTCTTTGCCGCATCACGGTGCGCTCCGCCCAAAGGTTCTGCCACTATTTCATCTATAATTCCCAGCTGTTTCAAATCTTGAGCCGTCAGATGCAAAGCTTCGGTAGCCTCTTTGGTTTTATCTGCCGAACGCCACAATATAGAAGCACATCCTTCAGGAGAAATTACCGAATAAATAGAATGCTCCAGCATAATAACCTTATCTGCAACAGCAATCGCTATAGCTCCGCCCGAACCGCCTTCTCCGATAACCGTAGCAATAATCGGCGTTTTTATACGCAGACATTTTTCAATCGAGGCGGCAATCGCCTGAGCCTGACCTCTAGCCTCGGCATCCACCCCCGGATATGCGCCGGCAGTATCGACAAAAGCTAAAACCGGCAGCTTAAACTTTTCTGCCATATCCATCAAACGCTGCGCCTTGCGATATCCTTCAGGCTTAGCCATTCCAAAATTATACTTAATTCTGGAATCCAAATCATTGCCTTTTTCCTGTCCTATTATTACAACAGGAATATCGCCGAACTTGCCTATTCCACCGACCATTGCCGCATCATCGCCAAAACAGCGGTCACCGCACAATAGCGTAAAATCGGTGATTAAGGACTTTATATAATCCAAGCAATGCGGACGATTCGGATGTCTGGCAATCTGAGCCTTTTGCCATGGCGATAAATTTTTATAAACATTTTCCATATGAGTTTGCAGATGTTTTTCCAAACGTTTAATTTCTTTGGTAATGTCCAAATCTTCATCTTTGGCAATCATTTTCAAGTGTTGAATTTTTTCTTCAATATCCACGATTGTTTTTTCAAAATCCAGAATTACTGTTTCATTATCGCTCATGTTTTTTTCCTTAACGATTAAAATAACTGTGGGGGAGTTTATCACATTTTTTTGAAATGTTTAGTCTTTTTTTTACGTTGTTAATGACTGTTGACTTTTTCATAAAAAAGTTTGCTATTAAAATATATGCCGCTATAATTGATAATATCTTGTTTTCAGAGGGTATTAACAATGCTGTTGTTTTGTTTTTTTATTACAGTTTTTGCTTCAGCCAGCTGGTTGATTTATGCTTTAATGTTTGTCAGTTCAAAATTAGCGGAATCCCGATTGTGGGAGCAAAGTCCCGAACAAATGCTTTTGATGCTTTCGGTTGTTTTTCTGCCGATACTGATTATTTGGATGGTGTTTGGCTTTATAAATCAGTTTATCACCAATCGCGGAATGAATATAAAACAAAATGAACTTTTAAACCAATTGCAAAAAAATCAAGACTACACCGACCTTGTGGTACGGGTTATGCTGGATGCCGAGCATGAAATTAAAGATGGCTTTGTATTAAACAAATTTGATTTGTTTGTCTCAGACATGAATGAATCTCTGAGTGAAATTATTCAACGCTGCAACATAGCGTCTTCTGCACAGCTGGAACAACTCTGGCAGCGTGTTAAACGCGGAGAGCGCTGGGTTCTGGGAAAAGCGATTTTAGATGCCGGCAAAAGCCAAAGCACTTTTAATGCCTGGGTTGCAGAAAAAATAAACCGAGACAAAGTTTTTCGCGGCACAATGCTTGAATTTTGCTCGCGTTACCAAAACCTGCTGCAGCTCTTAGAAAAACATGACAGAGACAAAATATTTTTAAGAATTATAGAAACAGGCGTATTCGGCAAAGTATATTCCATTATTGCTCCGCTGAGCGAAGGAATCAGCGGACTGTCCGCGACCCCTGCCGATAAGGCTCCGCAATCCCAAACAACTCACGACTATTCATCGGTTCTGAAAATAGCCACAATGGAAGAGCCTAAAGCCAGCGAAACAATTATCAACATCGACAAAAACGACAACGAGGATGAAAACACGGCTATTCCTGCGCCCAAACGCTCTTTATTTTCCCGTCTGAATCCTTTCGGAAATAAAGAAGAATACGAAGAAGACGATGATGAACATGAGCAAGACCCTTTCTTCAGAGCGCTGCATAACAGTTTTCAGAGTGATGACAGCTTAGTGGCAGATAAAGTTTCCAATTCATTTAAGGAAAACACCTTATCTTTAGATTCGGTTTCGGAAATAAAAGATGAACCTTCATTATCTTCGCCATCAATGCCTTCCGAAATTGCGCCGTCTCTCAGTTCTGCTGCTGACGATTCGACTGAACGCCGGACTCCGACATTCGGAGGCACACGCAGCACGCTTGACAATTTACGCAGCAGCAATAATTCTTTTTCATTTTCAACCGATTTAAACGCCGCTAAAGAAAACAGCGTGTTTCAAAATAAAACGACTGAAAAACCTTTGACTGCGACTGCGGATACTCCGCAAAAAACCGAAGAAAAAGAAGAAGATTTGGCATATCCTTTTGGCGGCTGGACCGATGAAGATAATTATCGCTAGTTTTGCGGCAGCGGCTTATTTGTTTGCTCAATCCGGAGATGCCAGCGCTGTTGTTTCCGACCGTATAGCCCTGTATGGTGAGTCAAAATACAAAAGCGGATTCAAACATTTTGATTATGTTAATGCCGACGCGCCGCAAGGCGGTAAACTAACCTTACCGGCCTATGGCACTTTTGACAATTTCAATCCGTATATATTTAAGGGCGTCGCCGCTACTTTTGTAAACTCTCTTTCTTTTGAATCTCTGGGATTTTCACCGATTGACGACCCTTTTACGGTATATCCGCTGCTAGCTGAAAAATTTGATTTGCCCGACAACAAAGCCTATGTCGGTTTTATATTAAACCCCAACGCCGAATTTGCTGACGGTTCGCCCGTAACGGCCGATGATGTTGTTTTCAGCTTTAAATCCATAACTGAAAAAGGCTCGCCGATTTATAAAATGTATTATGCCGATGTAGATAGAGTGGAAAAAATAAATAAAAGAGAAATTAGATTTTATATAAAACCAGACGCGCAAAACAAAGAACTACCTCTGATTTTATCTCAATTCAGTATTTTTTCGGCAAAAGATTGGCAAAACAAAGACTTTTCCAAACCGAGAGCCGAAGTGCCGTTGGGCAGCGGTCCTTATATAGTATCTGATTTTCAGTTAAATAAATTCGTCGAGCTAAAGAAAAACACATCATATTGGGGAAAAAAATTGGCGGTACGGCAGGGATATTTTAACTTTGACACCATACGCTATGACTATTACCAAGACACAACCGTAACCTTACAAGCGCTATTTTCCGGTGATATTGATGCTCGTAGTGAATACATTGCCAAAATTTGGATGACAGGTTATGATAACAATCTTGTAAAGTCAGGAAAAATAAAAAAAGAACAACTGGAACACAATAATCCTGCAACTCTGCAAAATTTTGCCTTTAATTTGCGGCGCGAAAAATTCTCTGACCTCCGTGTTCGTCAAGCTATTGATTTGGCGTTCAATTTTGAATGGGCAAATGCCAAACTGTTTTACGGACAATATAGACGTATCTTCAGTTATTTTACCAACACCGGAATGGAGGCAATCGGCCTGCCAGAAGGTAAAGAAAAAGAAATCTTACTGCAATATAAAGACAAACTGCGTCCGGAAATATTTACTCAAGCCTATCAACCGACAATTTACACCGATATAAATAATCCGCGTGAAAATCTAAAAAAAGCCGTAGCTTTATTAAAAGAAGCCGGTTACGATTTTATAAACGGAAAAATGACAAATCTTGCTACGGGAGAACCTTTGCAGTTTGAAATTTTAAGCAACACCGCCAACGGCTCGACCTTCACAAAAGTAATGCTGCCGTTTATAGAAAATCTGCGCAAAATCGGTATTAAAGCCGTATTCCGTAACTTAGAAGTAAATATTTTCAAAAACCGTCTGGATAATTTTGATTTTGATATAGCTATTATTTCATACCCAGTCAGCCAGCTTCCGGGTAACGAACAACGTGAATATTGGGGCAGCGCCTCGGCAGATATTAAAGGCAGCAACAATATTATCGGAATCAAAAATCCGGTGATTGATGAGCTGATTAAAGGACTGGTGGCCGCTCGGCAAAAAGAAGATTATGTGGCTTATGTAAAAGCTTTGGACAGAGTTTTATTAAACGAAAATTATATGATTTTCCAATGGTATTCACCATATGACAGAATTGCCTACAAAGATAAATTCAAACAACCGTCAGCCGACATAAAAATCGGATTTCAGCCCTATTTATGGTGGATAAAGGAGTGATTATGCGTACTTATATTTTGAAAAGACTGCTGCTTATTCCGTTTACTCTTTGGGGTATTATTACCATAAATTTTGCTATTATTCAGCTTGCTCCCGGCGGACCTGTTGATTATATTTTAGCTCAATATCGCGGCATGAATACCGATTCTAAATCAGCATTCACATCCGGTGGGGAAACACTTAAAAAGACAGATAATTCTCAATATACCGGCGCGCAAGGTGTTCCCGAAGATTTAATAAAAGATTTGGAAAAACAATTTGGTTTTGACAAACCGTGGTACATTCGCTACGGCAAAATGCTCAAAGATTATTTATGCTTTGATTTCGGTAAAAGTTATTATCGCGACAAAACAATTATAGAATTGATAAAAGAACGCCTGCCGGTTTCGGTTTCACTCGGATTATGGTCCACGCTTATTATTTATTTAATCGCAATACCTTTAGGCATAAAAAAAGCTCGTTATGACGCATCCGGATTCGATACGGTCACTTCATTTTTAGTCATTGTCGGTTCTGCCATGCCCGTGTTTTTATTAGCCGTCTTTTTTATTGTCTTTTTCGCCGGCGGAATTTATTGGCAATGGTTTCCGCTCCGCGGTCTGACTTCTGAAAATTGGGATAACTTTGACTTGTTTCATAAAATCACCGATTATATCTGGCATATTTCACTTCCGGTTCTGACTATGGTGATTGGCGGATTCGCAAGCTTAACAATGCTTACAAAAAATTCTTTTCTGGATGAAATCAACAAACAATATGTTTTAACGGCCAAAGCCAAAGGCGCGTCAGAAAACCGTATTTTATACGGTCATATTTTTCGTAACGCAATGTTGATTATCATAGCCGGTTTTCCGGCGCTTTTAATTAAAATGCTTTTTACAGGCTCGCTTTTGATTGAAGTCATTTTTTCTTTAAACGGCTTGGGTTTGCTTGGCTATGAAGCCATAACAACCCGTGATTATCCTGTAGTTTTTGGAACATTATATATTTTCGGATTGCTTGGTTTGGTGCTTAAATTAGTCAGCGACTTAACTTATTCTCTGGTAGACCCTCGTATAAATTTTGATAAAAACTAAAGCTTTTCAATAAGTGCTGCTACCTCTGCCGCCGCGTTTAGGCTTTTTTGTGGTTTGAAATCAGCGGCATATTCAGAATCCAGCATGACCGCACAGCCCGTTTCACACAAAGAGCGCACAAAACGCATATGTTTATCGCTAAGCCAATTCTGCCCTGTAAACAGATAAATAGGTTTGCCTGTTCCCGTAGCCTCGCAACACATAGACACGGAATCGCCTGTCACTATAATATTATCAGCGCAAGCTAAAAAACCGCTGTACGGATTATCCGAAGTATCACCCCACAAATAGTCAAACTGCGGAATATCTTTCAGCTGCTCCAAAATAATTTTTTCCGATTCGCTGCCGGTACGGCGTGAAGTTGTAATCAATAAAGAGCCTTTATCCTGCTGTTTAAATTTTTTTACAGCCAAACCTAAAGACAAAGCGTTATCCTTTGAAAAAGGCTTTCCTTTAATAGCTCCGCCGATTATCAGCGCCGTAATCGGATGCGGCAAATCTGCGAACTTTTCCGCCCATTTGTTTTTTGCGTCAGATAAATATTTTAGAGTCACACGATGCGGACACCCTATTATATAATGAATATTATCCGAATGTTCTTTATTTTTATCATGTTCCGGCACAACAACCAAATCAAAGTCCTTTAATCCGGTGTGTCCAGGATGCATAAGCTGAATCAATTTTGTCCGGAAATTTTGTTTTTTAATATAACGCGCAACCGGAACCGTACGGCGGCTGATTGACAGCACATAATCCGGCCACGGTTCTGTAATTTCTTTTTGACTTTCCTTATCCAACCCCAGAAGAGTCCGACCTCTCAGCCAATTCGGCAAGCCGGACAGTTTGTTATATACAAGTTTTTTTTCAACAACTTCTATTCCGCTCGGCAACGCATCAATCACGCCCTGCGCCTGTCCCACGCTTCCGCGGCGATTATCAAATAAAGCCCAAAGAATTTTTTTCATTGTCATTCCCGTTAAATTATCATATTGTGCATACTATATGAAATATCTGAAAGATAGCAAGTTTTTTTTGAGGTGGCAAAATGAAAGTGTTTTATTTTTTATTGGGGTTGGGATTGGGCATTGCCATATCTGCAAATGCGCAATTTTCCAAAAATATTGACAATACCGAGGCGGAAAACATGAAAAACGCACCTGTTCTAAAATACAGCCGCGCGGTCTTGCTTAATTCCGGAGATGATAAAGTTGCACGCAACATGCTTGTACTTCACGATGTCATAAACTTCAAAATGGGTGATGAAAAGCTGGCGAAAAATTTTGATAAAATAGAAAACAATAAAACCTACAATAAAAAAATGGATAAAGCTTTTGCCAAATTGGATAACGGTAAATACCGCAACCAAAAAAATCAGCAGGTAATCAACATTTTAAACGAGGCCGGACAGAAGCTCTATAATCTGTTGGTAGATTAACAATTACTTAATACCTTTAGCGTATAATTTTCTCAATTAGACGGCATAATTTGCCGTAAAGAGAGGAAATATGAAAAAAATTCTGCTACTCTGCCTGTTGGCGACTATATGTGTTTCATGTCAATCCAAAGTTGATGATGGTGGTGTTCCGGTCTACGCTTCGGATGCCGAGCGTTTTCGCCGCAATATTGCTACAAAAGCCATGGGTGAAAACTATGTTGTTTATGAATATGTTGATGTACGCATAGACGATGTGGCGACTTTGGCTTCGAGATATTGCTATGAAACCACCGATGGTAAAAAAGCATATCTGCGCGATATATATATGTATAAAAACCACAAAAGAAGAGCAACTTTTGACTGCGTTGACCTTGCAGCCGAATAGTTTTATCCCTATATAAAATCTTAGGGAGAATAATAAAATATGAGCAAAAATTTATATGATGTTTTAGGTGTCGGTAAAACAGCCACAGAAGCTGAGATTAAATCGGCATACCGCAAACTGGCGCGTAAATACCATCCTGATTTGAACAAGGATGACAAAAATGCCGCGGATAAATTTAAAGAAATATCAAACGCTTATGACATTATAGGCAACGCTGAAAAACGCAAAAAATATGATAATAATGAAATTGATGAAGACGGCAAACCTACTGGCTTTGGAGCCGGATTCGGCGGCTCTGGTTCGGGTTTCGGCGGATATCAAAGTTACGGAGGCAACCCGTTCAGCGGTTTCAAAAGCGGCGGTTTCAACGGCGGAACTCAAGGAGGTTTTGATTTCTCCTCAATTTTCGGCGATGATATTTTTTCACAATTCGGCGGAACTCAAAGCGGCTTCAGACAACGCGCTACTCCTCAGCGCGGCTCGGATGTTTCCTACAATATGCGGGTAGATTTTTTAGACGCTGCCAACGGTGTTGAAAAACAAATAAACTTAAATGGTAAAAACATAAATGTAAAAATTCCGGCCGGTATGCAAAGCGGTCAGACCATGCGACTGAAAGGTTTAGGTAATATCGGCTTAAACGGCGGTGAAAACGGTGATGTTTTAATAACCGTCAATGTTAATGAGCATCCGTATTTCAAAGCTGACGGTCTGAATATTTTGCTAGATTTGCCGATATCAGTAAAAGAAGCCATCAGCGGCGCCAAAATTACTGTGCCTACACTAAATGGTAAAGTAGCTGTAACTGTTCCGGCATTTTCTTCCAGCGGAGAAAAACTGCGTCTTAAAGGTTTAGGCATAAAATCCAAATCCGGACAAGGCGATGAAATTATCAATCTGCAAATAATTTTACCAAAAGTAAAATCCGATAATTTAACTGAAGCTGCCGAAAAAATTGAAAACTACGCTGTTAGGAGCTTTTAATGCTTTTGGAAAGCCTAAAACAATTTGATTGGATGAATGAACCGGCAAATGTTCGCTTTGATGAAAAAGGGATGAATGTTATTGCCAAATACCGCACTGATTTTTGGTGCTGCGCTCGCTATAATTTTCGCAAAGATGACGGTCATTTTTTCTTCAGCTATGTTTTAGGTGATTTCTGCTGCGATTTAAATTGGGAATTTAACAATGCCGGACTGTTTGACCAATGCGGCATTATGCTGCGTACAGATGTAAACAACTGGTTTAAATGCTCTATTATGTATGAAAAAGAAGACGCACCTCTCCTTGCCACTTCTTTGACCGTTGACGGATATTCTGATTTAGCTACTATTCCGCTGCCGGCCGGAGCAAAACGCGTGTGGTATCGTCTGAAAAAATACAAAGGCTGTTATATTGCCAGCTATTCTTTAGACGGTACTGACTATATTCAATTGCGTAAATTTTATTTAGTCCACGAAGTTGACGATGTTAAGGTCGGCGCATATATCTGCTCTCCGCAAAAAGAAGATTTTGCCGCTATTCTGCATGAAATAAAGCTTTATTAGTTTTCAGCACCGGCTTTTAATAAAACTGCATTCCGATATTGCAAACTTCTTTGCTTTTTGTGCAAGAGTTGCAGACTGTATTTATCTCTGCAGGCGTTAAGTCTTTTATACATTTTCTGCCGCCGGAACAAACTTTATCCCCATAATATCTAAGCCAATCAGAGCCGGTGCGAATAAAAAACGCAACGCCCAAAGCCTCATGCAGCGGCTGCACCAAGTCTTTAAACATGGCTTTGCATTTGCGGGCAGAAAATGATTCATTTCTTCTTTTTCCCGGTTCATAATACTCATCACTGCCGCCCAAAGTAAATTCAACTGCAACCATTCCATTTCTGGTATATGTGCCGACGCCGTCTCCTATGGAATTTTCAAAATTACACGGACTTACATGTTTCCAAGATTCCGGAACCAGATTAGCTGCTTCTACAAACTGGCCAATGCACGTCAGGGCCGGATTTTGATTGCTCATTTTTGTAAGCTGTTCAGAATGTTCCATAAGTCCGGCCAGCAAATAACTAAATTCATTTACTATTTTATCTATTTTCCACATTTCCATAGCTTTGGAATATCCGGCAATTCCTCCAACTGAGAGAACAGCAATGATAGCGAGAACGCCAAGCATTTCAATCATTGACCGACCGACAGAGCAAACGTCATACTTGTCGCCACACCCTGCAGGCTGTGGCAGACGAGTATCCATGACTTTGTTGCCAATGGCAACGCATATTGACATTGCTTTAGCAATGACGTTATGGATTCTCCGCTGTGGTACTTCCAGCAGGGAGTACCGGCGAAGAATGACGCTGAAAGTGGCGGCGGAAAAACGTGGAAACGCACCGCGTGCAAGCTTATTTTTAACATTTTCAAAATTCTTATACATATTTCTAACTCCGTTTATTTTGTTACATAAAAACAAAACCCGCCGTGATAAAAGCGGGCGGATGTTAGCAAACCGTATATATGCAAACGGCTCGGCCTATTCAGCGCATAGCCATATTCAGCCGACATCCGTCCAACGGAAATCGGCATAACAAAATTTAAGTCGTTTATGCATGACGACTGCATATATAAAGGGTTGCTACGCCCTAGATAAGCTATCGCTTATCTGGAAATTATTTTAAGAGAAGATTGTTTGAAAGTAAAGACAATTTAATAAGTACAACAAAAAAAATACTTGGCCATAAGCTTTAACCAAGTATTTTGCAAATAATAAAAAATTTTATCCCCACGGAATATTGTTTACGCAACGGTTAGGGTTTTTATCACAATACTCCTGATTATTATTATATTCGTATAACCGCTTGCGCTCTTTACTGATATCTCCGGCAACATATCCGCTGCAAGCAGATAAAGCGGCGGCCAAAACTAAACATAAACATATAATTTTAGTCATATAAGCTCTCCCTTATATAATGGATTTAAGGCTCAAAAATCCCAGACAAATAATAGCTAATTTAGCGCACATTGCCCAAAATTTTGCCCCCTCGTAACACTCACATGATTTCCATAAACCACGAATTAAAATAATAAAATAACTAATAAACAATGCGCTCAGCAGCAAATGCGGCACAAAGGCTGAAATACGCCCAGAACTTGTCATCAAACCCAGAAAATTATTCAAAATAAACAAAATAACGCTGCGAGAACAAGCCCTGCCATACATACAAGTCATACGCAGAGCGCTGCTGTGGGTTATATGTGTGGCAATTGTAAAAAACAGCATTCCCATAAGCCCGAACAGCCAAAACGTAACTTTTAGAGAATATTCTCCAGCGCCCAGTTTTTTCAGCATATTCCACATTTTATTTTTATTCCTTAAAAGTGTGTTACCAATTCAATATATGGTTTAACTCCTAATTTTAGTTTAAAATCAGAAATATATTGCGATAATTCGCTCCATTCTCCCCATTTTTCAACATACTCTTTAGCATATTCCGACGACTTTGACAACTGAACATTTATAATATCCTCAAGCATTACTCGACAAACCTGCGGCATTTTTTCAAAATTTATATGAAGTTTTTTATTCTCATCAAAATAAATTGCCTTGTGTGCTGTTAAATAATTGTACTCAATTAAATCAGCAACCCGATGAGCTTCGCCGCTTGCCGGATAAGCGGTCATCAAATGGCGTTTAATAACCCAGGTGGCATATATTTTTTTCAGCTGTTCGGCATTGATTATTCCGGCTTTGACATATTCAGGCATCATAGCGGCCGAAATCAAATTGGCTTTATGTTCTTCTATAATATGCTGATAAACACCCAATGCGGTTTGATAAGAGCTATCAGGGCCTAAAGAATGTCCGTTTTCATGTCCTATCGTAAACAAATGGTCCGCTTCTTCTTCATAATATCTGTGTAGCTCCGGACTTACCAGTCCATCCAAAATCTGCTGTGTTTTTTCTTTGTCGCCGCTTTGGCGCACCTGACGATGATAAACATTGCGTCGTCCTCCGCCATGCGCAAGCGACGGCTTGTCATTATTTGGAAGATTTTGCGCTAACGTAATACCGCCGCGGCACATAGCATAATCACCGCTGAGCATTGTTAAATCAACATCTACCATTGTTTGTTTAAGTCCGGAATCGCCGCCGATATTTTGAACATAGCAATCAGCTTTCGGCATCAGCCCGGCTAATTTTAGCATTTCATCCTTAAATTCCAACAACAGTTTTGTACCACTTTTGTTGACTATTCCCACCCTGACACCGAGCATATCCTTAGGAACCGGAGCAATATTAAGCTTAGCCAACCGTTCTGTCAGTTGTTTATTAGCAAAAATTGTCGGGGTTAATTTATCTTCATAGTTTTCACGGCTGATAGTAAATTCCAAAGGAGAATCCTGCATACGCGCCCAATGCTTATCAGCCAAAATATCCATTTCTTCATTATTCTGCAACAGCGCCTGCGCCTGCCAACCCAAAAAATCCTTAAATAAATCATCTGTCGCAAAATGAGCAGCACATTCCAGCTCATTGGCAATTTCTGAAAACTCTTCTGCAAAATATTCAGTATAATCAATGGCTTTCAAAAAATCTCCGTTTCGGCGAACCATTGTGCGAGCGCTTAAAATTTTTTTAACCTCGTCTTTGTGTCCGGCATCCAGCATGGCGTTAATAATTTTTGCCAATTCTTCGGCACTCAAATTTGCCGGATAAAAATTACAGCCGTCTTGCATTTTTATACCTTCAAAAATTTCTATCGGCTCTTTGTCTATACCATTAAAACCGGCAACTCCGTTTAAAGAATTAAAAAGTTTTAAGGCTTGTGCGGCTTGTTCATTTTCATCTGCAGCGGCTTCTAAAGCTTGTTTCTGAATTAAATTCAGCGGATTATCCATTTCCAAAGCCACATCATTCATAATGTGCGCGGCATTCGCCAAATATCCCAAAGCTTTTTTATCACCATCGGGCAAAGCCGAATAAACCGGATTATTTTGGTCTATAAGTTCAATTTTACGAGTTTGTTTTTCAATTTTTTCCGCCAATTCTTCGGCTGAATATTTCAGTTTGAAACCGTTAATCTCCATAATTCATCTCCACCGTTTTAAATCTGTAATAATCAATTTTTTCATCAGCAATTTCATCTGGTATACCGGCCTTATCCCGCACGGCTTTTGCCAAATCCTCAGGATTATCAGGTCTGTCATCAGCAACAATCAGAGCCGAATGATTTTTATACTCGACATAGATTCCGTCATCCTCATCCAAATAGCTCATAAGCATAGTATCTTTTTCTTGATACACTTTTTCTAAATCCGTCAGCAAATAAATCTTAAAAAATTTAGATTTTGCAGCCAACCCTTGTGAAACCAAAGACTTTATGGCATCCGACAATAAATAAGCAATTCCGGAATTTTCCTGCATTTCCATTTTTTCAAAAATTTCCAGATAATTTTCATCATAAGCTTTCAAAACCAGGCGTCCTCGGTCATATAAACGATAGTTTTCTTCAGAGCGTGTCGGCATAACAGCATCATCTAAATTTTGCGATATCTGCAACAGGTTCAGCTCAAAATAATTTTGCAGCACATGCCAATAGTGATGTTTATAACGTTTTAAGTTACGTTTTTGTTTAGCCAACAAAGGTTCTGCTTTCATTGTTTCCAACGGATACAAAGTTTCATAATCCTTATCCAACGCTTTTGCCAACTGTGTATCAATAATATCAAAAACATTTATCTGATAATGATGTTGCTGTGCAAAGAAAACCGCTTCTCCGGTTAAAAAATCGCTGTCTTTGTCATTTAATCCTTTATCCAAGTCAGCTAAAAATACCACCAGATTTTGCTGTTCGTTCAAATAAGCTTCAACGTTTTTCTCCCCATTCAGAATTTGCTCAGAAATCGGCGTTTCCTGCACATTTTGCGCCCCCATAATATGCAGCAGCATTTTTTTATGCAATTTAATATCATTCTGCGTATCTTTATCATAAACTAACAAAACTTTGTCAATCTTGTTATTATGATTTATTTCTTCATAAAGCTTTTCAACAACTTCTTTGCTGTAGGTAGATAATTTTTTAGGAACTATCACCATTTTAATATTTTGTTTTTTATAGTTTCCGCTATGATTAAAATATGTATAAATATCTGTTTTACTATTATTTTTTCCGGCATAAAAAATAGCGGTAATCACCGGATTTATAAGTTTGTCATCATCCTTTATCAAACCATAATCAATAGCTTTTTCATGATTGGAGAAATTATTATCTTTTAAGCGGATAACATTTGCCCAGATTATCAATCCTAAAACTACCAGCAGTAAACTTCTTTTTATCCAAACTCCGATTAGATATTTTATTTTTCGGTGCATTTATTCTGCTCCATAATTTCATGATACAGCTGTATGAAATCATTCATAAATAAAATATTTTTATCCGTATCGTCATTTTCACCGCCCCAAATCGGCTTTCCGATACGAATAGCTCTAGCTCCGGCGGCCAAAGCGCATTCACTGTCCATCGGGCTATCTCCGGTCATCCATACGGTTTCCGATGATATTTTTGTTACATATCCTCTCACTCCAAACCTGAGCTGTTCGGCATCAGGTTTATCTTTTAGCGCCTCATGCCCGCAAACAACTCTGTCAAACAAAGCAGAATCATATAAAAAAGATTTTTCAAATTCAAACAATTCGCGGTCTTTGTTAGAAACAATAACAATTTTTATTCCGTTATTTTTCAAAAAATCCAAAACTTCTTTAGCCTTACTCGGCGCAGAAATCATGTTTTTGACATTTTCTTTATAAATAAGAGTATATTTTTCATAGGCTTCTTCAGCTTTGTCCCCGAAAATAAGCGGAAAATTGTCCTTAAAAGAAAGGCGGCGATTACGTTTTTTCTGTATAATATCCCATTGCGGCAAATTATATAGCGGCAATATTTTATTTATGGCAAACACCAAAGTTCCCCGGCTGTTTGCCAAAGTATTATCCCAATCAAACGCTGCAACCTGCAGATTTTTTATAGACAATTTATTTTGCACTTTGCCATATTCTCCAGAGTTAAAGCAATAATCTTTTGTTCCATTTCTGTCAGAATATCTTCACCGAGTTCTGAAACCAAAGGCTTATGTTCGGTGGCTATGCGGTAATATTCATCACCGTTTTCACAATCCTGCCAATAACGAATATCTCCGTTTCCAAAACGATTTGCCTGTAAATTTGCTTCCATTTTATCTAAAACCGAAACCAATTTTGCTTCAGGCGTTTGGCGCGCCTCATATTCGCTAAATAATGCAAAAACATGCTCATTCAACGGCTCAGGCAGCATTTTTTTATACAAAAGCATAGCTTCTTTTTCTTGCCGCTCTTTTTCTTTACGCCGCTCTGGATGCGCTATCTGCGCAGAACGAGGGCAATCGCCTGTAATCCCCTCGGCTATATCATGCACTAAAGCCAGCTCCAGTAAACGAGTGTAATCATATTTTTTTTGCAAAAACGGATAAACCAGCATCACTAAAAAAGCCAGCTTAAAAATATGCGAAGCATCGCTTTCAGAAGTTCCGTCAGACATGAGCGTGTCGCGCTTTATCAGACAAACACGCTCCATAGCCTGCATAAATTCAAATATTTTAGCAACGTTGTTCCGCATTATTCAGCATTCTTGCCAATAAATTTTTTACCGCCCATATATGGCTGGAGTTTTTCCGGAATACGAACAGTTCCGTTTGCCTGCTGATGGTTTTCAATAAACGGCACCAAAGCACGCGGAGTAGCGATTCCAGTATTATTAAGGGTATGGCAATATTTAACTTTGCCATCGGCATTGTCGCGATAACGTAAGTTAGTGCGGCGAGCCTGCCAATCAGTAATGTTGGAGCAAGAGTGTGTTTCACGATAGCAATTTTGAGACGGAACCCACGCTTCCAAATCATATTGACGATATTTTGGAGCGCCCATATCACCTGTGCAAACTTCCAAAACCTGATAAGGCAATTCTAAATCCTGCAAAATTTGCTCAGAATTTTTTAACAAAATTTGATGCCATTTTTCACTTTCAGCCAAATCATTTTTACAAATGACAAATTGTTCGGTTTTGAAAAATTGGTGTACGCGCACCAAACCACGGGTATCTTTTCCGGCAGCGCCTGCTTCGCGGCGGAAACATGGAGAAAATCCGGCGTATAAAACAGGTAAATCTGCTTCTGTCAATAATTCATCCGCGCGCAAAGAGTTCAAAATCAGCTCTGCTGTACCTGACAGATACAAATCATCGGCTGGCATATAATAAACTTCATCACGGGCAAACGGCAGATATCCTTGATTATACAAAGGTTTTTCCTTAGAAATAGCCGGAACTGTCAATAACGTAAATCCGGCGCTGCGCAATCTATCCATTACCAACATATGAATAGCCAATTCCAGCTGTGCCAAATCATTTTTAATTGCATAGGTGCGAGAACCAGAAACTTTAGCGATACGTTCCATTTCTCCCCAATCGTTAAAATCCATCAATTCGACATGGTCGCGAGGTGTAAAGTCAAAATGAGGAATTTCTCCAACGCGGCGGCGCACAACATTATAACTGTCGTCAGGTCCGTCCGGACTGTCTTCGCTTGGATAATTAGGCATACGCAGAATCATATCATCAAACTGAGCTTGTAAAACAGCCAATTTTTCTTGTTCTGCCTTAAATTCCTCTCCGACAGCTTTACTTTTTGCTATAATAGCCGGACGTTCTTCGTTTGATGCAGATTTTATTGAATTACTGAGTTTATTTTTTTCTTCAGCCAAAGCCTGTGAAGATGTTTTAAGTTTATTCAAACTATAATATGTTTCTAAAAGCTCATCAATTTTTTCAGCCGGAAAGCCTTTACGTCCCAAGCTTTTTTTAACCCAATCCGTGTTATCGGCAATAAATTTTATATCTAACATCTTTTACGTCCTAAATTAAAAATTAAACCTAAGTAAGTATATTTTATTTCTCTGATAATACAATATAAATTTTTTAATTTCAGCATAAAAAAGACTTTCTTGCGAAAGCCTCATTTCATTTTTTATTATCTACACTAAAAACCGCATAGCGCAGCGCCACCGAACAGTCATTCTGACCGCAAAAACACCCCATTTCAGCATTTCCGCGAGAAAACGGCGTTGGCATAAACTGGTCATTCGGCTTAGCGACGTTCATTTGATATCGCATACGTGGACGCATCATCGAAAATCCGAAATCATCATCTTCTTCATCTTTCTTTTGCGCCTCTTTTTCAGCTTTTTCTTTTTCCGGAGTCAAATCTATATCATGCAAAGCATTGTCTTCGCCTGTTCGGCTGTCAACGCTGCCTATCGCCACCGCTAACAACCCCTTAATACTGTCGCCCCAATCCAAAGAAGCCAAATCTATGCAGGCGCGGCGCGGCAATCCCTGATAAGACATCTTAAACGTCGGTGAACTGACTTTACCTTTTTCATCCCACAAAACATCTGACGGCTCAATAATAATTCTGCCGCCAAAAGGGTTTTCCAAATACTTTTTATCACCTGTTCCACGCACCAACTTTTCGGGAATAGCACCCATTTTTATCAAATTTTCCGTGCTTTCGGCCGGCTCATTAGGATGAATGGTGTATATATTGCGAATGTTATCAATCAGCTGAGATATCTCCAGCGTTGTTTTATTCAAAGTTTCTATATATTGCAAATCATCATAACGCTTTTGCATAAATTTAGAAATATAATATCCCCCACCGCCTAAAAAGACAGCAATAACAAAAATCAAAATAAAAAATTCTTTTATTTTTTGTTCCAGCTGCTCTTTTTTTCGTTGCTTTTCTTTTTGAATAATCAGCAACTCGTTAGCATTAGGATTTTTAATTTCTTCACTCATAAATTACCCTGCTATTCTGCCGTGACAATGTTTAAATTTTTTTCCGCTGCCGCATGGACACAAATCATTTCTAGCCACACCTTCAAACATTGAAGGGTCAAGTTTTTTCAAAGGCTCGTCCCCCTCATGAACCGCAGACATCGGACGATTTTGTTCTTTATCCATAGCTTTTTGCATCTGCTCTTGCGAATCTGTTTGAATTACAGTATGGCAAATAACCACTGTCACGCGCTGTTTTAAAATATCCAGCATCCGTGAAAACATATTAAACGCCTCTTTTTTATACTCATTCAGCGGATCTTTCTGGCCATAAGCGCGCAGCACAATAGTATGACGCATCAAATCCAATGTCGCAATGTGATCTTTCCACAATTGATCCAGCACTTGCAAGAAAATGCTTTTTTGCACCATTTTCACAGCATCAGCCGGCAAAGAAGCCTCTCTTTCCATCATACGGCCATCAACTTCCTGTAAGATTTTTTCTTTCAGACCTTCGCTGTCCAATTCCGGTTCGTTGCACCAATTAGTAATTGGCAAAACAAAACCTGTAGCCACCGACAAATCTTGTTTCAAGCTTTCTTTATCCCATTCTGAAGCTCCAGTGCCATAAGGAACATGCGCGTCAATAATACCGCTTAAATATTCATCGCGCATATCTTTAATGGTGTCAGACAAGTCTTCGCTTTCCATAATTTCACGACGTTGTTCATAAATAATTTTACGCTGTTCATTCATAACATTGTCATATTTCAGCAAGTTTTTACGAATGTCAAAGTTACGCTCTTCCACTTTTTGCTGAGCTTTTTCCAAAGCCTTGCTAATCCATGGGTGAACAAGAGCCTCTCCTTCTGGAAGTCCTAAACGCTGCAAAACATTAGACATTTTTTCTGAACCGAAAATACGCATTAAATCATCTTGCATAGAAAGGAAAAACTTAGAAGTACCAGGATCACCCTGACGACCGGCACGACCGCGCAGCTGATTATCAATACGACGGCTTTCGTGGCGTTCAGTACCCAAAATATACAAACCGCCAGCTGCCAAAACTTTTTCTTTATCCGCAGCAACTTCAGCTTCTATTTTTTGTTTCAGCTCTGCAATCTGCTCCGGTGTTTCATCACCTTTAAGCATTTCCTGCAATTTCATTTCCGGATTACCGCCAAGCTGAATATCAGTACCGCGGCCTGCCATATTGGTGGCAATAGTCACCGCACCAGAAACACCGGCTTGCGCCACAATGGCAGCCTCACGCTCATGATAACGCGCATTCAAAACTTCAAAATGCAAATCCGGCGCCGCTTTATGTAACAAATTAGCCACAACTTCTGATTTTTCCACTGAGGTTGTACCCACCAAAACCGGCTGTCCGCGACGGTGGCAATCTAAAATCGTGTTAATGATAGCACGATATTTTTCACCCTCGGTACGATATATTTCATCATGCAAATCCTGACGCTGTACCGGTTTATTTGTCGGAATTTCCACACAAACCAAATTATAAATATCGCAAAATTCAGTTTCTTCGGTCATAGCTGTACCTGTCATACCAGATAATTTTGGATATAAACGGAAATAATTTTGGAAAGTGATAGAGGCTAAAGTCTGATTTTCTGATTGAATTTTAACTCCCTCTTTTGCCTCCAAAGCCTGATGTAAGCCATCGCTGAAACGACGTCCTTCCATAATACGGCCGGTAAATTCATCAACAATGACTACTTTGCCGTCTTTAACAATATAATCCACGTCTTTTTGAAACATCTCATGTGCGCGCAAAGCATTATTAACGTGCTGCACTAAGCCTACATTGCCAATATCATACAAAGAACCGTCTTTAATCAATCCGGCTTCACGCAGCAATTTTTCAACATGCTCCATACCAGCTTCGGTCAGAGTCACATTTTTTTGCTTTTCATCTTTTTCATAATCTTCCGGAACCAACTGCGACATCAAATTAGAAACACTTATATATGTGGCCGAAGAATCTTCTGCTTCTCCCGAAATAATCAACGGAGTTCTGGCCTCATCAATCAAAATAGAGTCAACTTCATCCACAATGGCAAAATTAAAATCACGCTGAACACGCTCATACAGGCTGAACTTCATATTATCGCGCAAATAATCAAAACCGAGTTCGTTATTTGTTGCATAAACAATATCCGAATTATATGCGATACGTCGCTCATTATCATTTTTGCCGTGAATAATATAGTCAACGGTCAAACCTAAAAAGCGATAAATTTTTCCCATCCATTCGGCATCGCGTTTTGCCAAATAGTCGTTAACCGTCACAACATGGACGCCTTTTCCTTCTAATGCATTCAAATAAGCAGCCAAAGTAGCGACCAAAGTTTTACCCTCGCCGGTTTTCATTTCGGCAATCATGCCTTTATGCAAAACAATACCGCCTATCAGCTGCACATCATAGTGCCGCTGTCCCATAACTCGTTTAGAAGCCTCTCGCACGGTAGCGAAAGCTTCAGGCAAAATATCATCCAAAGTTTCGCCTTGTTTCAAGCGGTTGCGAAACTCATCTGTTTTAGCTTTTAATTCTTCATCGCTGAGTTTTATAAACTCAGGCTCTAAAGCATTTATTTGATTAACTGTTTTGTATTGTTTTTTAACAAAGCGGTCATTAGCGCTGCCAAAAATTTTACGGGCAAATTTTCCTAACATAGAAGTTCCTTACAATATATTGTTTCAGAATACATTTAGTTTGATTAAATCATAAAGTCAAGAGGCTGAGCAAAAGTTATAAACCTTTAGTAAAAAATACTTTGAATTTTATTTAGTTTGTATATATTATGTTAACGATTTGTTTAATTTAGGAGGAATCTATGCAAAAAAAATATGTTTTCGCCACAACTGCCGCTGTAGTGGTTTTATTGGCCGGCGCTTTTACTTATAAAGTTTATGCTGAAAGAAACAACGGTGTGGCAGCTGTTGTAAACGGTGAACAGATTACTGTCGCCGAAATTAAAGAAGCCTATAACGAAAATCCTCAGGTAAAATCTCAGGTTTCTTTTGAAGAATTTTATGACCGCGCGCTTGAGGTTATGATAAACAGCAAGCTTGCTTTACAGGCTGCAACTGCCGCCAATATTCAAGCTTCGGCCGAATATCAAAAAGAATTGGCCGCCATGCAGGATGATTTGGCTCGCAAAGTCTACATTGAACAGCAGATAACTCAAAAAGTAACTGATGCCGATGTTAAAAAAGTTTATGATGAATATGTTTCAAGCTTTAAAAGTGAAAAAGAAATAAAAGCTAAACATATTTTGGTAGATAATGAAAAATTAGCTGAAGAAATTATTACAAAATTAAATAAAAAATCTGCAAAATTTGACGATTTAGCTAAACAATATTCTAAAGACCAAGCTGATTTAGGCTACTTTACAGCCGAAGCAATGGTTCCTGAATTTTCTGAAGCCGCTTTTGCTATGAAAAAAGGCACTTTTTCACAAAAACCGGTTAAAACTGAATTTGGTTATCATGTAATTTTGGTTGAAGACATCAGAGATTCTAAACCTCTGCCTATTGAAGCTGTTGCCGACCAAATCAAAAACAACTTATCTCAGCAGGCTGTGGGACAGATTGTTTCAGAATTGCACAACAACGCTCAAATTGAAAAATTTGACTTAAAAGGCAAAAAAATTACTGAAGAAAAAAAGAAATAATTTCTTAGATTATTTAACAAAAAATCTCCGACTTCGTATCGGAGATTTTTTTTCATCGGTAAATCTGTTCAATTCAGATAGCTTAATACTTCTTAAAATTTACAAAAAAGTATCAAAACAATGGTACTTTAAAAAAATTTATTCACCGGCAATATTTCTTACTTCATCTTTATTCTGAATTTTTCTTTGATATATATTCGGCTGTTCTTTTTTACCTTCAATATCCATATCCGGATTTACAAAATTAACCTGACCTTTTTCATAAAAATAAAAATCACGGCGAATTTTTGTTTTATCTTTTATAGAAAGCTGATTCCATTCCGCCTCGGTCATTCCATATGGATATGTTTCTTGCGGAGCAGAAGAACACGCTGCAATCAACATAAATAAACTCAATGATAATAATTTTTTCATAGTATTTCTCCTTAAACGTCTGCCGTATATTATGCAAACACACGGGTTAAAAAGTTGTTAAAATAAAATTTTTAAAAATTTTGTTTATTTTTAGTCAAAAAAATGTTAATCTTTATTTATGATAACTAAAAACGAATATAAATGGTTGGAACACCACACGGATATTTTAAATAATGTGCCTAACTTAGATGATTATGAGCGCATTGATATAAAATTTAGGGTGTATCGTCCGGCGCACGTCCAAAAAATTAAAGATATTTTCAAAGAATATCAATGTATCAGCGGACAAAACAAAAATTACAGATGGGTAAAAGTTAAAAATTTTACTCTGTCCGATTTTAATAATATATCCTACGATTTTTGCGCAGATTTGATTTATAATATTGCGGAACATGATATAAATTATCTGCCGACAGACAAAAAACGTAACTATAAAATTATTCGGCGCGCCACGCCTAAATTACTTTCCAATCTGAGCAATCATAAAAAATTGGATATTCTTTTCACTTTTGCTCAGTCAATTTTTCCCACAACGGAAAAACGCGACCAAGCTATTAGTTTTATTGAACAAAACAGCAGTAAATTTGTAGCTCTGTTGCAACTGAAAATTCCAGCTGATTTCATGCGTAAAGAATATAAAAAGGTGCAAAAGATTACCTCTATAATATCCGATTTGCCGGATATTAAAAATAAATTAGATTCTTTTCAGCTTTTGCCTAGAGAAGAGCAGCAATCGCTGATTCGTAAAATAAGCGGCATTACCGCAGAAGTAAACGGCATAGAAGCGCCGAAAGTCCATTTTATTACCAATAAACAAGCAAATAACGACCCGTTAATTGCAGATTGGGTGCAAACTGACGCTTTTGCCGACTATCAGGATATTTACATAAATAAAGATTTTATAAAAACATACAGCGGACTGGAGGCGTTGACTTTAGCATTCCACGAAACAACTCATGTTGCTCAATCTAATCTTGATTACAAAGATTTTCCCGAAATGGAAGAAATGTTCAGCCACCGCTTAAACTACCTGCAAAACTATGCTGATACATATTCTGCAACTCCTCTGGAAATGGTTACTTATAATCTTGAACAGGAATTTTGCGAACAAATGAATAAACGCCTAAAACTTAAAGTACGAGACTATTCTTATAATAATGAATATAACGTAGCAAAACAATATATTCAAAAAGCCATGCACAGAGCCTTTTAAATTTCTTTATTGCGGCGTAATAAAATATATAACGCTCCGTTTCCGCCCAATTTCTCTGACGGGTGCTTATAAACTAAAATCATCGCTCGCAAACGAGCCATATTCAGCCATTGAGGCACTTGTTTGCGTAAAACTCCTTTAACGGCAAAAACATCTTCATCCGGATGAACGCGGATTCCTTTTCCGGTTATAATCATCACACAGCGGCGGCCTAAAGCGTAACTTTGCGGAATAAAACTGTCAACCCTGGCAAACGCCTCGTCTTCGGTCAGTCCATGCAAATCCAAAACCGCTTCTACTCTAAATTCTTCTCGTTTAAATTTTTTCAAAGTTGATTTATCTATCCCGCCACATTCCAAATCGTCTAAAAACTTTGAATATGTAGAAAATTCCTGCTTTGTAGCATAATAAACTTTTTCTTTTTTTATTGTTGATTTTGGTCTAACGGGAAAAACAACTTGATTAGAAACTGTTTTTTTTATACCGTCAACAGCCTCAAACCAAAATTTTTCATCTTCATTTTGCGGAGTCATCAATCAACCTTAGGTGCAGAATATTTCGGCGCCAGCAAATAATATTTTCCAACTGAGTTCATCCGGCCGGCTTCTGCCAATGCTTCTTCGCCGTGTCCCCAAAAATAGTCGCCGCGCACCACGCCTTTAATTGCGCTTCCTATATCTTGGGCAAACACCACTTTTTCTATTTTTTCCCTATCCGGATTTACTGTATCAAGCCACAATACAGCACCTAGCGGAATATATTTATTATCCACCGCCATGCTGCGTCCGGCGGTCAGTGACAACCCATAAGCCCCAACCGGACCATCGGCATCGACCACTCGCTGAAAAATAAAACGTTCATTTTCCGCCATAACTTCCGCCGCTTTCTGCGGATTTTTACGCAGCCAATCACGAATTTTTGTCATAGAGGCTTCACCTGGTTTAATCAACCCTTTTTGCAGCAAGATAGAGCCGATTCCTTTAAACTTGCGCCCATTGCTATCGGCAAAACCGATTCTTAACTCCGAGCCATCTTCCATAATGGCAATAGCCGAACCCTGAATCTGCATAAAGTGAATATCCACCAAATCATCGCCCCACATCAAAACCGGAGCCTTAACGCCATTTTGCTCAATTTGCCGACGGTCATAATACGGAATAAATTTTTTGCCTTCAACTCTGCCCACCAAACGAGTATTAGGCAGCGAGCTGTCAAAATCTTTTAAATTTATTTCAATCAAATCGTTTGGCTTGCCATAAATCGGAAATTTATATTTTGCGCTTTTTTCAAAAGAAGCGTGAATTGTCGCCTCATAATAAGATGTAAATTTACCATCAGCCTTACCGTCATCAGATACCATGTATGGAGCAAACTCGTTTTCTATAAATTTTTTCATCTGCGCGCCGCTGTTTACACCGGCATTGGCAAACTTTTTGCACACTTTTTGATAATCAGAAGTTTTTATTTTTATTGCTGAATTATATAAATAGGTATTTTTATTTTTCAAAACATTCTGGCAATTCTTAGCAAAAACAGGAATAACCTCGCCAAAATCATCAGCATTCCAACCAGGTAGCCGGTTAAAACCGATTTTTTTCAAAACAACCTTGCTTTCCTCAGCTGACGGAATCTTAGGTTCTTCACTAAAACATCCGCTCAGCAGCAATAACAATACCAAAGATAAAACAAAATTAAGCCGTTTTTTTAGTGGAAACCAGCACCCAGTTATTGTTTTTTGCATTTATCATTCTTTCAAAAGTCCAAACATCAGTAATTTTCTGCACAAAGTTTTCATCGCCCTCGACAACTTCTCCTTGAGCGTTGCGCAACAAATTAACTTGTTCACTCACAAATTCCACCACAACTTTAATACTGTTTTTCAAAAACTTAACATCTTTGACTTCACTTTTATCAAAACAAATAAAATCAACCTCGGATGTTATGTTTTGTTCTTTTCTTTCTGCTAAAACACTATTAAAAGCATCATAAACTTTTTTATTAAGCAATTCTTTAACCGACGTCAGCTCGCCTTTATTAAAAGCCTGCAATATCAGTTCAAAAACCTTACGGGCGCCATTCAAAAAAGCTTCTTTATTAAACTCCTCATCAGTTTCGGATTCGGCAGCCGTTTTATCCACAGCCTTATGTGTTTTTACTATCTGTACAGTATCATCATCCACGGTTTTATCATTTTTATTCACCGGTCTCAAAACAACGCGTATATTCTTAGTATTGTCATCTTTACCAAAAACACTATACAAACGCGCGGCAACAAAAGCCACAGCTATAAATAAAAGAATCAAATCAGCCATAAATTTATTTTCACCTCTCTAAACATACTTTAATAATATAAAACAAATAAAATTTTTATCAATATAAATGTTTGACGATTAGCTTTTTTCGTATTATCTCTTATACAAAACAAAATATTATGGAGAAAAAAATGGAAAACACTCAGAATAACAATCAACAGCCTGCCGGCATTATGATTCATAGCCAATACATCAAAGATATGTCTTTGGAAATTCCTTTGGCTCCGGAAATTTTTAAGGAAATGAACAAAAATCCTAATGTCAATGTAGACATGGGCATGAACAGCAAAAAAATGGAAGACGGCAACTATAATGTTACTTTGACCGCTAAAATGAATGCTGACATTGAAGGCAAAACTTTGTTCATTGTTGAATTGTCTTATGCCGCTGTGGTTTCTGTAAACGTTCCGGAAGAACATTTGGAACCTGTTTTGTATATTGAAATGCCGCGTTTATTGTTCCCGTTTGTCCGCAGCATTATTGCCAACAGCTTATCAGCAGCCGGTTTGCCGCCTATGCTGTTAAGTCCGGTAGACTTTGTAGCTTTATACAATGCAAAAAAAGCCAAAGAAGCCGAAGAAGCCGCTAAAAAATCTGCTTAATTTATAGGAAATACCGACCATGCGCTTAGCTTTATATCAACCAGATATTCCGCAAAATACCGGAACTCTTTTACGATTGGGTGCCTGCCTTAATCTTGAGTTGGATATAATTGAACCTTGCGGATTCATTTTTAATGAAAAAGCTATGCGCCGCGCCGGTATGGACTATTTGGACCTTGTGCATTGCCGCCGCCACAACAGTTGGGCGGACTTTATGGAATATCGCGCACAGCACCCAAAAGAATACGGCCGTTTGGTTTTGATGACAACTCATGGCGCGGATTCGTTTTTAGATTTTGAATTTAAGCCAAATGATATAATTTTAATGGGACGTGAAAGCGCCGGCGTGCCAGAAGAAATACATGAATTAGCCGACGCTCAGCTTTTGATTCCGATGTCGCCGGAGGCTCGTTCAATCAATATGGCTGTTTCTGCGGCCATAGCCTTAACCGAAGCTTTAAGACAGACAAAATTATTTCCCAAAATTAAAAAATAAGAAAAATTTAATAAATTTTGCATTTTTGCTCTGGATTTAACCCGAAAAATGTGATATATTCACTAATGTTTTCGTGATAAAATTTATTTTTCTGGAGTGAACATGAGTATTAAAAAATTACCATCACTAACTTTCAACGCCGGCGAATATGTAGTTTATCCAACACATGGTGTGGGTAAAGTTGCTGACGTAACCAAACAAAATATTGCCGGTTCCGAGCTTGAGCTTCTGGTGGTAAATTTTGATAAAGATAAAATGACTCTGCGTATTCCGACCTCTAAAATTCAGCATGTCGGCTTGCGTAAAATCTCTGATGACAAAACAATGAATGAAGCTTTTGCCACCTTAAAAGGCAAAGCTAAAGTTCGTAAGATTATGTGGTCGCGCCGCGCACAGGAATATGAAAATAAAATCAATTCCGGCAATCCGGTGGCCATTGCCGAAGTTATCCGCGATTTATACCGTAATGAAAATATTGCAGAGCAATCTTACAGCGAACGCCAAATTTATGAACAGGCTGTCAGCCGTTTGGCCAGCGAAGTTTCAATTTACAGCAATTGCTCAATGGATGAAGCCAATAAAAAATTGTTAGACATCTTGTCTAAATAACGGCAAAAAAAGAGTATTTTAAAAAAGGTTGTTTCTGTTTGGACAACCTTTTTATTTTTGCGTAAAAATAAGCAATTATGTCCATATTTTTTTCCCAAAAAATGTAATATTTTGCTTGAAGTCTGACGTTTTGTGTTATACATTCTAGGCAAATTGAAGTTTTTTAATTTTAGTTATGGCTCATTTGCGGGCTGTAACTTCGTTTTAACAAAATAGCTAATAGGAGCTTAAATAACCATGAGTAAATGGGTATATACATTTGGAAATGGCAAAGCCGAAGGCGATGCCAACATGCGTAATCTCCTGGGCGGTAAAGGTGCTAACTTGGCAGAAATGAACAAAGTTGGCTTGCCTGTTCCTCCTGGATTCACCGTTACAACAGACGTTTGCACATATTACTATGCAAACAACAACACATACCCTGCTGACTTGAAAGACCAAGTTAAAGCAGCTGTTGCCGGTGTTGAAGCCATTATGGGTAAAAAATTTGCTGATCCTGAAAATCCGCTTTTGTTCTCTGTTCGTTCCGGCGCTAGAATTTCTATGCCTGGTATGATGGACACCGTTTTAAACCTTGGTTTGAACGATGAAAGCGTTAAAGGTTTGGCTAAAGTTTCTGGTAACGAAAGATTCGCTTATGACTCTTACCGCCGTTTTATCCAAATGTTCTCTGATGTAGTTTTGGGTGCTGATCTTGATGAATACGAAGGCGCTCTTGAAGCTATGAAAAAAGCCAAAGGTTACAAATCTGATACAGATATGACAACCGAAGACTTGAAAGAATTGGTAAACGAATATAAAGAAATTGGTAAAAAATTGGGCAAAGTTGTTCCGCAAGACCCGTGGGAACAATTGTGGCTTGGTATTGGCGCCGTATTTGGTTCTTGGAACGCTGCCCGCGCTATCACCTATCGTAAATTGAACAACATCCCTGGTGATTGGGGTACAGCTTGTAACGTTCAAACCATGGTGTTCGGTAATGCCGGTAACGATTCTGCAACCGGTGTATGCTTCTCTCGTGACCCTGCAACAGGTGAAAATAAATACTATGGTGAATACTTAATCAACGCTCAAGGTGAAGACGTTGTGGCTGGTATTCGTACTCCGCAACCTATGGGTTCTGAAGGCAAAGGCAACTCTTTGGAAGAATTGTGGCCAGATTTGTACAAACAACTTGTAGATGTTCGTAACGCTTTGGAAGCACACTACAAAGATATGCAAGATATGGAATTCACCATTGAGCATAAAAAATTGTGGATGTTGCAATGCCGTAACGGTAAAAGAACTGCCGCTGCTGCTGTAAGAATGGCTGTTGAAATGGTTAACGAAGGTTTGTTGACTAAAGAAGAAGCTATTATGCGCGTTGGTGCTGACCAATTAGACCAATTGTTGCACCCAATGTTGGACCCTAAAGCCAATAAAAAAGTAATTGCTACTGGTTTGCCGGCTTCTCCTGGTGCCGCTGTTGGTCGTGCTGTATTCTGCGCAGAAGATGCAGAAGCTTGGGCTGCTAAAGGTGAAAAAGTTATCCTTATCCGTAACGAAACTTCTCCGGAAGATATTGGCGGTATGCACGCTTCTCAAGGTGTGATTACTGCTCGCGGCGGTATGACTTCTCACGCTGCTGTGGTTGCTCGTGGTATGGGTACTCCTTGCGTATCTGGTTCTACAGACATCACCATCGACTACAAAACTAAAACAATGTCTACAAAATCTGGCGTTGTAATTAAAGAAGGCGATTGGGTATCTTTGGACGGTGCTAAAGGTCAAATTATTGAAGGTGAAATTCCGACTGTTAGCGCATCTATGACCGGTAACTTTGGTACATTTATGGGCTGGGTTGATGAAATCCGCACTATGAGTGTTCGCGCTAACGCAGAAACACCTGCTGACGCTAAACAAGCTTTGGCATTTGGTGCCGAAGGTATTGGTTTGGCTCGTACCGAACACATGTTCTTTGACGCTAAAAGAATTTCTGATATGCGCACAATGATTTTGTCTGATGACGAAGCCGGCCGCCGTGCTGCTTTGGCTAAATTGTTGCCATACCAAAAAGAAGACTTCAAAGAATTGTACAGAACCATGAACGGTTTCCCTGTAGTTATTCGTTTGTTGGACCCGCCGCTCCATGAATTTTTGCCTCACACAGATGCAGAAATGCAGGAATTGGCTGATAAAATGGGCAAAACTTTAGCCGAAGTTAAAAACCGCGCTAACTCTTTGCACGAAATGAACCCTATGTTGGGTCACCGCGGCTGCCGTTTGCCGATTACCTATCCGGAAATCTGCGAAATGCAAACCCGCGCTATCTTGGAAGCTGCTTTGGAATGCCGTGACGAAGGCGTTAAAGTTACACCTGAAATCGAAGTTCCATTGGTTGGTTCTAAGAAAGAATTGGATATTGTTAAAAACATCATTGATACAACTGCTAAAGCTTTGTTTGCTGAAAAAGGCAAATCTATTGAATATGAAGTTGGTACCATGATTGAATTGCCGAGAGCCGCTTTGATGGCTGAAGAAATCGCTGCTTCTGCTGCATTCTTTGGTTTTGGTACAAACGACTTGACTCAAACAACTTTGGGTATGAGCCGTGATGATACAGGTGCTATCTTGGATTGCTACCGCGCTAAAGGCATTTATGTTGCAGACCCGTTTGCTTCTATTGATGTTGAAGGTGTTGGTAAATTGGTTAAACGCGCTTGCGAATACGGCCGTAAAACTAACCCAGAATTGTTGTTGGGTGTTTGCGGTGAACATGGTGGTGACCCTAAATCCATCGAGTTCTTCCAACAGTGTGGTTTAGACTATGTGTCTTGCTCACCGTTCCGTGTACCGGTAGCTCGTTTGGCTGCTGCTCAAGCTGCAATCAAATTTGGCAAAACTCAAAAAGACCACGCAGAAAAGAAAGCTGCTTAATCTTTAGAGATTGACTACAAAATTCTCCCCGTTATTAACTTAGCGGGGAGTTTTTTTCTTAAAAATACAAAACCAAAGAACAATCTCCGCTATTATCAACGGTACAAGATTTACATAATTGGTTAATCTGATTTAATGTCACATTTGCCAAACATTTCCGTGAACCTGAACAATGCTTTGTACCAAAAAGAAAATCGTTAGCCGAAGATGTTTTTCCACGCCATAAATAAGCTGCATAAACAACTTCATGCAAAGGTTTTGCTAAAGTTGTCATCATTTCACGGCAAAACATTTGATGTTCAGGATTTTCAAAATATCCTTTACTGTCTTGTCCAAAATATATTTCAAAGGCAAAAGCATCTATCACTTCACCACGGAGAGATTTTCTGTTATATAATTGAACATTATTATTAAAATCATCAATTAAAAAATGACTGCTTTGCTTTTTCCAGCTGTTAGGCACAAGATTAAGAGAATAAGCTAAATCAACAAACCCAGTATCATTTTGTTGTTTTTTCAATTCATTCATATGGTCTAATAATCCAAAAATCATAGAACTATAATCATTGACTGCCTTATTAACCTTAAATTTCGTCATCGCCTTTGAATATCCGGCGATGCCGCCGACAGATAATACGCCGACAATCGCCAAAACTCCGAGCATTTCTATCATTGACCGACCGGCAGAGCAAACGTCATTTTTCAACTTGCTAAATATATTCATTGTAACTTCCTTTCTTGTTTGTTAAACAGCAACAAAAAAGCCATCGGCAAGATGGCTGGAAGTTCGTAACCATTATGTGAGAAATGGTGTAGCATATTAGCTAAAAATAACACATTTTGCTACCTTCCAGCCGTTTGCCAGAAGGTATAACAAATTAACGTCTAAACCTTAAAGACGCTCACATTTAGAGGTTACGACACCCCAGACAGACTATCGCCTATCCGCTGAATAGTTTAACTAAAGATTATCCTAAAGTAAAGACAATTTTATAACTAAAAAATTCGTATAAAAAAAGTCAGAACTTGTTGCCTGACTCCTAAAAGAATGGTGCCGATTATGTGATTCGAACACACGACCCACGCATTACGAATGCGTTGCTCTACCACCTGAGCTAAACCGGCGTATAAAAAAATACATAAAGCACTTTTTTTTATTTTGCAAGCAATAACTTAAATATGTTCAACAAATTAAGGAATAGCTATATATGTGTAAAAAAAACGACCGTTTAAAAGGGACAGTTTCCAGGCTGTTTTCGGCAATGTAGCAAAGGTTATTAACTATTGCAATAACTTTTTATTTTTACGATATTTTTTGGCTTGCTTATTAACCTATATCAAAACTCTGGCCAATATATTCATGTTTATGGGTAAATATACTTTAAGCATTTTAATTTTACACCTTTCCGCTTTCAAAACTGTTACCTATATTCAAGTTTTGATATATAAGCTGCCGGAATACAGGCTGAGTTCTTTTCCGGTGTATGATGTTTCGCACGGCTGGTGGATATTATATTGCCTTATCGGAATAGTTATACCAATCGCCTGCGCCGTTATATTTGATTATATAAAAAATGGAATATGCAGACTGCTTCCTAAAAAAACAGCATAAAAACCAGAAAAGAGAAAATTTTAGAGTACAAAAAAAACAGCTTCAACTTAATGAAACCAGCACAAACTCTCAGGGGCTTGGATAATGAGGCTAATACTAATTAACTTTTTTGCGCTAGTTACTATATAAAAACTTTAGTAAATGAGCTTAATACGAAATAAGATTTTTTCGCAGTGTACAAACTAGTACATAAGAAAAAATCTTACAAGTAGAAAGCCATTTAATAAAGTTTTTAAGAATTCATGTTTTGGAAAAAGTCCGCATTATTCTTAGTCTGACGCAGCTTGTCTAATAGAAATTCCATACCGTCGGTCATGCCCATTTGCATTAAGACACGGCGCAAAACCCACATTTTTGTTAAGGTTGCACGGTCTACCAGCATTTCTTCCTTACGGGTGCCGGAACGGGTAATATCTATAGTCGGGAATAAACGCTTATCGGTAAGTTTTCTATCCAAAATGATTTCAGAGTTGCCTGTACCTTTAAATTCTTCAAAAATAACCTCATCCATACGAGAACCCGTATCAATTAAAGCTGTTGCTATAATAGTCAAAGAGCCGCCTTCTTCAACATTGCGAGCAGCACCTAAAAGACGCTTAGGACGTTGCAGAGCATTTGCATCAACACCGCCGGTAAGAACCTTACCCGAAGACGGAACAACAGCATTGTAGGCGCGTCCCAGACGTGTTATTGAATCCAAAAGAATTACAACATCTTTTTTATTTTCTACCAAACGCTTAGCTTTTTCAATACACATTTCAGCAACTTGAACATGGCGAGTTGCCGGTTCATCAAAGGTAGAAGATATAACTTCGCCTTTAACGGAGCGTGTCATATCCGTAACTTCTTCAGGACGTTCATCAATCAACAACACCATCAAATAAACTTCTGGATGGTTTGTAGAAATTGCATGAGCTATATTTTGCAGCATAACAGTTTTACCGGTGCGAGGAGGCGCCACAATCAAACCGCGCTGTCCTTTACCTTGCGGAGCGATTAAATCAATCACGCGAGTGGTATAGTCTTTGTCGCTGCAAATGATATCAAAGTTTAATTTTTCTGTCGGATAAAGAGGAGTTAAGTTATCAAAATTAACACGCAGTTTAGATTTTTCAGGGTCATCAAAGTTAATAGCATTAACTTTTGTCAACGCAAAATAACGTTCATTATCTTTAGGAGCGCGGATTTCACCTTCTACGGTGTCACCTGTGCGCAAGCCGAATTTTTTCACCTGAGCCGGAGAAACATATATATCATCAGGACTGGCTAAATAATTAGATTTTGAAGACCTTAAAAAACCAAAACCGTCTTGCAAAACTTCTATAACGCCATCGCCGCATATAACAGTATCTACTTCGGCCAATTTTTTCATAATGGCAAATATTAAATCCTGAACACGCATAGAAGATGCGTCTTCAACTCCCAAATCTTCGGCTTGAGTCAACAACTCGGTCGGAGATTTCTCCTTTAATTCCTTTAAATGCATACTAACCTTAAAATATTTAGTGATTGTTAAAAAAAACAGAACTTAAAAACATTGAAATGTTTGTTACATTGCTTATATTAAATATGCAAGCAAAAGTCAATAATTTTTATGCACAAAAAAATTCCCCTTTTAAAATTTAAAATTTAAATAGTTATAGTTATTTATCCCTGCGCAAAATGTGGATAAGATTCTATCCACAGACTTACCAACATTAACAGAATATTTAACAAGGTTAATAAAAAGTTAATGATTCAAGAAGTTAATAAAACGTTAATATATTTTTTCAACATATCTTGATAAAACGTGTTATATGTTAATAAGTTTGTATAACATTTTTACAAAAAGTTTATACTTTGTTAAAAACTTTACAGTTGTTTGATTTATTCACAGGAAAAGGCTTAAATGTGGATAAGATTCATAAGTTTTTGATATAAGGCAAAAGATGAATATTATAGCAATTACAGGCTCTATAGGCTGCGGCAAAACTTTTTTAGCAAAAATCATAAGAAAACTTGGATATGTGGTTTATGACGCCGATAAATGGGTTAAATATTTATACTATCGTCCGGAGTTTTTAAATGTTATTAAACAAAATTTTCCTAAAGTTTTTGATGATGACGGCAGTTTTAATAAACGAAAATTAAGAAATTTAGTGTTTAATGATAATACTGAATTGAAACGGTTGGAAAAAATCATTCATCCGTTTTTAAGAAGAAAATTATTAAATGTTATTCATAAGAATGCCAAGACTGAAAGAGTTTTCTTTTTTGACGCAGCTCTGCTCTTTGAAATGAAGTGGAATATATATTGTCAGGCCGTTATATTGGCTGATGTAGATAAAAATATTCAAAAACAACGTGTTATGAAAAGAGATAACATAAGCGCTGAAGACTTTGAAAAAATTGTTTCGCTGCAGATGGATAACGAACATAAAAAAATGTTTACAGATGTAATTATAAATACTAACAAGCCTGAAAATTTATTAAAATCTGAGCTTATTAAAGTTATAAAAGAGTTAACAAATGCGTGAGATATGTTTTGATACTGAAACAACAGGTTTAGACCCGGACACCGGAGATAGATTGGTTGAAATCGGAGCGGTTGAGTTGATTAACCATTTACCGACAGGTAAAATTTATCATGAATATATAAATCCTGAACGTGATGTTCCGGAAGAAGTTGTAAAAGTGCATGGTTTGGATAATGAATTTTTAAAAGACAAGCCGGTTTTCAGAGATGTTGCTCAATCATGGATAGAGTTTATAGGCGATGACGGAATTTTAGTGGCTCATAATGCCGCATTTGACTTGAAGTTTATAAATTTTGAATTAAAAAAGTGCGGATTTCAAACGTATGAATGGGATAGAGTTGTAGATACATTGGCTATTGCCAGAAATGAATTTCCTGGAGCGCGTAACAATTTGGACGCTTTGTGTCGCCGCTTTAATATTGATAACTCCGCCCGTACGTATCACGGAGCTTTGTTGGATGCTCAACTGTTGGCCGAAGTTTATCTTCAGCTTTTAGGCGGGGATGAACCTAGTATTAACTTTGTTAAATCATCGGCTGAAACATCGCAGAAACATGGTGAAAATATTCATTTTTATGCTGAAAATGTCCAAAAACGCAGTTTTTCTTTATCTGCCGAAGAACAACAGGCTCATCTGGATTTTTTAAGTAAAAGCATAAAAAATGCGCTATGGTTGCAAAATACTGAAAGTGAAACCAAAAAAGATGCTTAAACAGCTGCTGTATATTTACAATACCTATATAAATAAAAAAATGTTGATATTGCTGGCGTTGGGATTTACCAGTGGTTTCCCTTTTTTATTGGTTTTCGGAACGCTGAGCTTTTGGCTTAAGGACTTGGATATATCCTATACTTTAATCGGTGCTTTTTCTTTGGTTAAAATACCATATTCATTAAAATGGGTATGGTCTCCGCTGATAGATAATGTTAAATTGCCTTTTTTATATAAAATGGGACGCCGCCGTTCATGGGCGGTTTTTATTCAAATTTTGTTGTTTTGTTCTTTTGCGGCTATGGCTTTCACTAATCCTGAAAAACATACGCTGCACATGGCTCTTTTTGCTTTTATAGCTAGTTTTTTATCAGCTTCGCAAGATATAGTGTTAGACGCATACAGAGTTGAAAGTTTTGAAAATGAGCCGGAAAAGCAGGCTTCAGGAGTTGCTATATATGTTCTTGGATATCGTTTAGGATTGATTTTTTCCGGTGCCGGAGCAATTTATATGGCTTCTTTTTTAAGTTGGCCGGAGGTATATTTAATTATGGCCGGTGGTTTGCTTGTTGGATTTATAGCAGTTCTTTTGGCAAAAGAGCCTCAGGTATATCAATATAAAAAATATAAATTAAAGTTGAAAGATAGTATTGCGTTTATTAAAAATTCGCTGGTTAATCCTTTTAAGGATTTCACACAAAAAGAACATTGGTACTGGATATTATTATTTATATTTACATATCGTTTAAGCAATGCTTATTTTGGTCCGATGAGTTTTCCTTTTTATGTTGATTTAGGTTTTTCAAAAGCGGAAATTGCTTCGGTTATCAAGATATATGGTATGGTTGCAGCTATTTTTGGTGGTTTGGCCGGTGGTTTGATTGTTATGAAAATCGGTCTTAAAAACAGTTTGCTTTTGTTTGGTGCGGCACAATGTTTCACAACATTTTTATTTTCGGTTCAGGCATATTACGGTCATAATATGCCGATGTTTATAACAATTATTACTTTGGAAAATTTTTCATCTGGTTTAGCTACAACAGCTTTAGTTGCTTATATTTCTTCATTATGTAACAAATTGTATACGGCAACTCAATATGCATTGCTGTCGTCTGTAATGAGTTTGTCACGCGACATATTTTCTTCTACCAGCGGATTGGTTGCGCAATATGTTTCATGGAATGTATTTTTTATAATATGCGGATTTTTAAGTTTACCAAGTCTGATAATTGTGTGGTTTTGCATAAAAAAAGATAAATAGTAATTGTAAAAATTGAAAAAAGGCATTATAATAATAATGTTTTTTTTATTGAAAGATTTAAATAATGGCCGATGAAAATAAAAATAAATCTTTAGGCGATAAAAGTGCCGAGCAATATTACGAAAAGCATCGCAAAGATGATATGGCTCAGATTTTAGGGCGTAGCGAATCATGGAAGGCCATAGCTAAACAAATTGATAAATTTTCTGAAAAATCGAATAATGGGCATATTGTAAATGATATTGTTTTTTCCGGCAAAATGTTGCAAGGCGGCAGTTTTGATGGTGAAAATTTTGAAAATGCCGATTTTAGCGGCAGTAATATGCAGGAAAGCAGCTTTAAAAATGCCAATATGCAAAATGCTGATTTTACAGGAGCGGATTTAAGCGGAGCGGATTTCAGCGGAGCTAATTTGGATGGAGCTGTTTTTGTCGGCGCGCAGCTTATAGGTACAAATTTTACCGGCGCGCACATGCACGGCGTAAAATTTCAAAATGCCAATTTACAGGACGCTATTCTTCTGGATGCCGATTTGGATAATCTTTCAATTGAAGAATTGCAGGAACTTGTTGAATACTTAGCTAAATATTATCCTCATAAATTAAATTTAACCCGTTTAAATCTTACATTGCTGGATTTAAAACGCATAGACCTAACTCAGGTTAGTCTGCGCGGTGTGGATTTTACGGGATGCGATTTTACCGGTGTTAATATTTATGAACTTGATTTGAGCGAATGCGTTATTTCTCCGGCGCAGATTGAACAGGCAATAGGACATGTGCCGACAGCTTTGGAATTGAAAAAAATTTTAGCGCCTAAAAATAAGAAAAAACCGCAAAAAATGAAGGGAATTGATTTTGAAGACTTTTTTACCGGCGGCAATAAAAGCTTTGATTTAGACACAACTAGTATGGAAATAGATATCAATGCCATCGGTAAAAAGGGAAAAGAAATATTCAAGTCTTTCAAAAAACGAGATTCCGATGATAAAATCATGGAAAAATTCGGCAAGGAGAAAGAAAATAAAAATCCTGAAAAAAAAGAAAGCAACATAGAAGAACTTCGTAAAACCATAGAACAGCATAAACGTGAGGTTTTAGAGCGCCGTCAAGAAGTGCATGAAATTGAAAATAAAGAAAAAATGCGTGAGCAAATAAGAGAAAAAATTAAAGAAAATAAAGCAATGCTTATGCAGGTTCATTCTTCTAGGGAAAGATAATGGAAGAAACTCTTTTTTCAAACAAAATAAAACGACCTTTGGCAGATAGGCTGCGACCGACAAAATTGGAAGAAGTTGTCGGTCAAGACCAGATTGTCGGAGCTGATGCACCATTGGGACGCATGTTAAAATCCGGCAAAATAAGCTCTTTTATTTTATGGGGACCTCCGGGTTGCGGAAAAACAACAATTGCTCGTTTGATTGCGGAATACACAAATCTTTATTTTGAACAAATATCAGCGGTTTTTTCCGGCGTTGCCGATTTAAAGCGTGTTTTTCAATATGCGCAGGAACGGCGTGCTAATCAGGGTAAAGGCACATTGCTTTTTGTAGATGAAATTCATCGCTTCAATAAATCTCAGCAAGATGGTTTTTTGCCGTATGTTGAAGATGGTACGGTTATTTTGGTTGGTGCCACAACCGAAAATCCTTCGTTTGAACTAAACTCAGCTTTGCTTTCGCGCTGTCAGGTTTTTGTGCTTAATCGTTTAACTTCTGATGATTTTGAAATTTTATTGGAAAGAGCTGAAAAAGAAGAAGGACGAAAATTACCGGTTGATGAAGAAGCTCGTGATTTTATAAAGGAAATAGCCGACGGCGACGGCCGCTATATTTTGAATATTGCAGAAAATATTTGGTCGTATGCGCAAAATGGTGAAACTTTTAACAAAGAGCAGATTTTAAATATAATTCGTTCGCGAGCGCCTATATATGACAAAGGCAGAGACGGTCACTATAATTTAATTTCCGCCGTGCATAAATCTTTACGAGGTTCCGATGTTGACGCTGCCCTATATTGGGTGGCCAGAATGCTTGTGGCTGGAGAAGACCCGCGCTACATTTTGCGCCGGTTGTTAAGATTTTCTGTTGAAGATGTTTCTTTAGCCGACCCTAACGCCGTCAGTCAAGCGATTGCGTGTAGTGAAACTTATGAGCGCTTGGGTTCGCCAGAAGGAGAACTAGCTATTATGCAATTAACCGCCTATTTAGCAACAGCTCCTAAATCTGCAAGTGTGTATAAGGCGATGCATAAAGCATTTGACGCGGCTCGGCAAACAGGTTCATTGATGCCGCCAAAACATATTTTGAACGCTCCTACTAAATTGATGAAAGATTTAGGGTATAAAAAAGACTATATATATGACCAAGATTTGGAAGACGGCTTTTCCGGTCAAAATTATTTTCCGGACGGCATGAGCCGTTCAAAATACTATAATCCGGTAGACCGTGGTTTTGAGCGTGAAATTAAAAAACGTATAGAATATTTTGACAGGCTACGTAAAGAAAAACAAGCTAAAATGAAAGAAAAAAATGGCTGAGTATATCTATAAAATATGTGTTAGCTATAATGTTTTTTGCAAGCTGCAGGAATGCGATATTATTCCAAGTCTTGAAGAAAATCATGTAGGGCTGGAAATTCATATTTCTAAAGAAGATTATAAAAAATTATCTGATGAGGAAAAGAAAAATTTAAAGCAGTATGAAGTTGTAAATTCTCCATTGCCGAAACAGCGCAAAATTGGACCGCTGTTTGATGAAATAAAAGCCGAAGATTTAAATAGCGCTGCTGAAAAAATCAAGTGTAAAATGAAAATACCGGATTTAGCAAAATCTAAAAATATAAAACAAAAGTATTATATTCCCAGAACAATAGGCAAAGTTAACACAAAGAAAAAAGGTGGTAGATAAAATGTCAGGCGTAACAATAGTTAAAATAAAAGCAGAAGATGACGGCATAAGGCTTAACCGTTGGTTTTTGCGTGAATATCCTTCTTTGAGCTTAGGGCGTTTGCAAAAACTTTTGCGTACCAAACAAATTAAAGTAGACGGCAAAAGAGCCGAAACATCTACTAGATTAACCACAGGTCAAGAATTGCGCTTACCTCCTCTGGATAAGGAAAAAGCCGTGAAAACCGCTGAAAATATCAGCAAAAATGATGCTGATTATATAATGTCTTTAGTAATTTATAAAGATAAAGATATTATAGCTCTTAATAAACCGTCCGGATTGGCTGTGCAAGGGGGAACTAATACCTCTCGTCATGTTGACGGATTTTTAGAAGCTTTAAAATTTGAAAACAATGAAAAACCGAAATTAGTTCATCGTATAGATAAAGAAACCAGCGGTATTTTATTGTTGGCGCGCAATCGAAAATCAGCAGAAATATTAACTAAAGCTTTTAGAGAACACAGTTTGCAGAAAACATATTTGGCTTTGGTGCGCGGCTGTCCGCAAAGACTTAGCGGAGAAATAAATTTACCATTGGAAAAAGTCGGCGAAAAAATGGAAGTTGTAAAAGGAGGTAAAAAAGCCGTTACAACTTATGAGGTTTTAGATAGTGCTGCTAAAAAATATGCTTTATTGGCGGCGTCTCCGCTGACAGGCAGAACACATCAGATTAGAGCGCATTTAGAAGCGTTAGGCTGTCCTATTTTAGGCGATAATAAATATTATGGAGTGGAACGTGTACGTTTAAAAGAGGTTGCGGATAAACTATATTTACATGCGTATAAAATAGATTTATCTGAGATATATGGTAAAAATATGGTAATTTATGCCGAATTGCCGCAATATTATAAAGAAGCATGTGCGTTTTTTGGATTGGAGTATAAAAAATGAAAAAATTTTTAATAATTTTATTTGTAATCATTTTAGTCCCTGTGCTTGGTTTGATTACATTTTTGAAATTTGCAGATTTTAATAATTATAAACCGCAAATTGAAGCAATGGCGCTGAAATATGCGAATATGATTGTTAAAATCAATGGCGACTTAAAAATAGGTGTTTCTCTTAAACCTAGTATAGAATTAAATGATGTATCGGTTGCTAAAGCAGAAAATAATCAGCCGGTGGCGCAAATAGGCCAAGCTCAGGTGCAGTTTTCTTTGTTGCCGCTTTTGAAAAAAGAAATTGTGGTAGATACGGTTAAAACTTCTGATACAAATGTTTTTTACAGCGACAAGGATAGCGTAGAAATAAAAGATTTGGCTGTGGGAATGGATAGCTTTGATTCTCCTATCAATCTAAGCTTTGATACTGTTGTTTCCGGTGTGCAAATTACCGGCGATGGTACAACGTCTTCATTTAAGTCTATTCAAGATTCAGAATATAATGATGTTTCCGCAAAATTACAGATAAATGTTTTGGGGTATACATTAAATTATGATGGCGGAGTTAAAGGTCTGACAAAGGGATTAACTTCTGAGGGTTTATATGAAATTAAATATAAATCAAATAAAATAAATGGAAATATTTTAGCTGATTTAACCGGAAAAACACCGTATTTAAAGCTTAATGCTGCCAGCGATAATTTGAATGTGTATGAATTTACAGAAACTAAAAAAGCTGATATTAACTGGCTTATATCAGAAGCTCAGGCTAATGATTTAATTAAAAATACCCCTATTCCGTATGATGTTTTAAAGTCTGTAAACGCTGATGTTAGTATTGACCTTAAAACAGTTAACATCACACCAGATATGACTTTGACGAATATTTTAACCGATTTAGCTTTGAAAAACGGTGTATTTAAAGCTGATATAAAGAATATAAACGGCGGAGACGGTGTGATTAAGGGCGTTGCAACTCTTGACGCTAATACAAAAAATATGAATGTTAATTTGACAGGTAATGGCATAGTTTTGCAAAAATTAAACAAAAATTTTGCCGATTCAGGTAATGATGCTTTATATGTAAAAAGCGGCGGAAAAAGTGATTTTAGCATAAAATTAAATACTTTCGGAATTGATACAGACCAATATTTAGCAAATATGAATGGTCAGGTTGTAGCAATTATTGACAGCTCTGTTATGAATGTTAAAAGTTTGGAACGTTTGCAAGGCAATATTATTGTTCAGATTCTTAATAATTTGCAATTGAATATTAGGAATAAAGATATGAAACTTAATTGCGCAGTTGTCCGCAGCGATATTAAAAAAGGTGTTGCAGAATTTCCTAAAGGAATAGCGTTTGATGCAAATGATTTTTATGTTGTGGCTGACGGCAGTGTAAATCTGTATAATGAAAAAATAGATTTGGATTTACAACCTTTTTCAGGAAGAATCACAGATACAAATGTTTCATCTGTTTTAGGTTCATTACTAAGTGTTTCCGGAACAATGTCTAACCCGCGTGTCGGCTTAAACAAAACACAGACAGCTAAAGCTGTTGTCGGTATTATTGCTACAGGTGGTCTATATAACGCCGGAGACATGGTTTTGAGTGCCGATTCTTCTCCATGCTACACAGCATTGCAGGGAACGGAATATGCAAACTATTTCAAAGCTTCGGAAACAGGCGTAAAAAATGATGCTTCGAAAACATATACCGACACTCAAAATGCTGTGAAAAAATCTTTAACAGACACTAAAGCAGCGGTAAAAGATTTAGGCAGCCAAGCCGGAAATTTATTGAAAGGTTTGGTTAAATGATAGACTTTAAGCAAGCGGAAAAAGAAATAAAAGAACATCGTTCCGAAGTTATAGAAAAACTTGTCGAGTTTTCTTTTACGGATGTTATTTTGTTTTGGAGCGCCAACGGTGATGTTAAAAAATTACAAACTGAAAAGTGGCTTCCGGTACTAAAATGGCTGAATAATCGTTTTAGAATTACTCTTAAAGAAACAGATGGACTGACACCAATTCCGCAAAACGAAAATAACCGCGCCGGTTTTACGGAGATTTTAGAAAAAATGAGCTTAAAAATGCTTACGGCTTATTATTTGGCCGCTGTGCGTCTGAAATCTCCTTTGCTGGCTCTTGCCTTTACCGAAAAGAAAATAACCGCTTCCGAGGCTTTTGAGCTGGCTTATTTGGAAGAATTATATCAAAGTAAGTCGTGGGGTGTTGATGAAGAAGCTGAAAAAGGACGGCAATGTGTGAAAAAAGAGCTTTTGGAAACAGAAGAATTTCTGCACGGTAAAAAATAATGTTAAAATGCTTTTTAGTAAGCGGCAGGGTTCAGGGCGTCGGTTTTCGCTTTTGGACCCTGCGCCGCGTTTCTGAAATTGGTGGAATTTCTGGTTATGTCTGTAATCTACCTAGCGGAGATGTGCTGGTTTTGGCTGAAAGTGCAGAAGATAAACTGCGCCAGCTTGAAATATCTTTATATAAAGGTCCTATGTTTGCCAGAGTTGATAGCGTAAAAAATTTACCGGAGTTTATTTCGTATTTTCCGGCGCCGGAGAACGGTGTATTTAAACGTTTATAGAACTGTAAGTCAGGTTTTTTATCACAAATTAGAGAATATATTTTTGCCGAATATAAAAAGGAGGCCAAAATGAAAAAAGTAGATAAAACCACCGAAAATATAAAACTTTGCCGCTGTATGACTTGTCCGTCATATACGGAACATTGCAAGCTTAAAAACTCGCCGGAGAATTTTTTGAAATCTTTGGAAAATTTACAAAATATGCAGCATTATGAAAAATTGTATTGCGCGTTTGAAAAGAGTAATTGTATTTATCAGGATAAAGGCTGTGTCTGCAGCGAATGTGATGTTTATAAAAACTATAATCTGCAAAATCATGATTATTGTCTGCACACCGGTGGTGTTTTGTAAGCGATTTTGTGGTCTGACAACAGTAATTATAAGTGTTATACAAATATAAATTTTAATGTCAGAAATCTACCGCATTGTTCTTCTTTTTGGGGGAATAATGCGGTTTTTTAGACATTTTAGACTAAAAATTTCTTTACATTTAGTATAACAACACTATAATAAATCACAAATTTTATTATTAACTAATACTTTTTATTATGAATATTTTTATTATTGATAAAAGCTATGTGATTAAAAAGATTAAATCTGTAGCTGGTGGCTGGAAACTGTATCCTCAGGATAAAAATGAAAAAGAAATTTTTATCAGCAAGCAATATTATGCCGGTAAAATGCCTTTTATGTTTCCCTGGCAGACCTTTAAGTTGGATATCGTCTATGTCTGGGGTTCTAAGAATAACGAAATCGGCTTTATAACTTCTGCGGTTCTGAATGGAAAAAAGCTTTTTGAAGTTCCAAAGAAAGAGTATCCTGCACATATCAAAAAAAAGGTAGATGCTGGCGATGAGATTAACAGTAAACAACAAGAACATATTGATACTGTCAATAAGGCTGTTATTTCTGCCTTGGATTCTTTTTTGCCTACGATTATGCTGTATTATGGGTGTACTGGCTTGAATGTGGATTTACGATGCTATCTTGGTCTTCACTTTTTTAAGGGAGAAAAGACTCCGGAATATGAGCAACGCTTAAAGCTTATGACGATTCTTTGCCGGATTGCCGAGCGTATATACAAGCGTCACGTGAATATGGATGACTGTTGGAATGTTGGCTTATCGGCCATAAAGTTTGGTCTTCCAGGACCGTATTATGGTGATGAGAACATGCCTCTTGACAAGGAAAGTCCGGCTATGCAAATGTTTTGGGAAGTAGATGATTTGCTTAACGAATATCTTCCTCCAAAAATGAATATTTTGCTGCGTCAGTATCTTAATTATGTTGTGCGTGACATATTGCGAGTTTTTGCACAAGATTATAATCTGATTTGCAAAGGCAAATTGGATCCGTTTGAACATTTCCATGAAGAATATTCTGACGAAAAAGTCTTTAGGTTGAACATAGAAAAAATGCAAATGCCTAAGTACACATCTTTTATTCTGCCTAAAGTTTTCAGCGATGTTGAAATTTATAGCTTCACCCGTGACTATAATTTGGATTAAACTAAAAAAACAGCCTTAGTTATAAAACTAAGGCTGTTTTTGTCTTCTTAAATTAGGCTTTAATTTCCGGCTTATCTGTTTTTAAGTTTTTTTCGTAGGCGCGTTTATCATGCAAAAATTTGATAATCGTAAAAGGAATTGTCAATAAATAAGCTAAAGTAAACAATCCCAATGTCAGCCAGGGTTGGGTTAACAAGCAACTTACAAACAAAGCAAACAAAACCATTAAAGGCAGAAAATAATCAGCGTTAATGCGTGTTTTTTTGAGTGACAGAGTAGGAATTCTGCTAACCATTAAATAGGCTACCAAAAGCATAAGGATACTGCACAAATATTTGTTGCGCAAAATAAAATCATATTCCGGATAAGCAAATGAAATCAGCAGCGGCATAACTGCAATTGCAGCAGCCATAGGAGCTGGTACACCAACAAAGTAATGTGACCAATATTCCGGAACAGTTGCGTCTTCCAACATAGTGTTAAAACGAGCCAAACGCATAGCCATACCGGCAGCGAACATCAGCGTAAAAATCCAACCCCAATGAGGAATGGTGTTTAAGCACCATTGATACATCAATATAGCCGGAGCTACGCCGAAACTAACAAAGTCGGATAATGAATCCAATTCGGCGCCGAATTTTGATGAGGCTTTTAACTTACGGGCCACACGTCCATCCAAACCATCAAAAACGCAAGCTAAAAACAGGCAGACTATTGCAAATGTCCAATTTTGCATAATTGCAAATTTGATTGTTGTTACACCTGAGCATAAGGCCATCAATGTTACAATATTAGGAGCCATTTTACGAAAAGGAACTTCCTTAAATTTACCGATTGCTTTCTTTTTTATACCGCTGCGCATTGTTGCAGGGTGATTATTTTGATATGTTTTAGCCATTATCTTATTTCTCCTTCAATACGGGGAGCTCCTGAATTTATATCAGCGACAATTGTTTCTCCGCCAATCAAATGCTGTCCGACACAAACTTGCGGTTCAATTTTTTCCGGTAAATACAAATCAACATATCCGCCGAAACGAATAAAACCGAAACGTTGTCCGGCAATAAATTCGTCACCTCTTTTTAACTTAGCAACAATGCGTTTGCTGCAAAATAAAGCTGTTTGCTGCAATACAAATTCTAAGCCTTCACTATGTTTTAGGGCAATAAGCATTCTTTCATTTTTTATATTATTTTTGGTTGTAGAACCCGAAAATTTTTGTCCGGCGTCGTAAAAAGTTTTACTGACCGTGCATTTTATAGGTATACGGTTTATATTGACATCAAAAGGACTGACATAGATACTTAGTTTAGTATAATTTTTACGGTCAAGACCTAAGGCATCAGGCCCTTTTTCACGGTTTATGGCAACGATATAGCCATCGGCAGGCGCGATAACCGCACCTGACAAAACAGGCGTAACTCTGATAATGTCACGAAAACTATAAAAACACCAGATTGTTATTAAAAATGAAAGACAGCCGAGCGGAAACCATATAAGCGTAAATATCAAAGAAATAAACGCCAAAGCACTAACAAATTTCCACCCGTCCTCATTTATATTTGGAAAAAAATAATGATGAAGAGATGTGTCGACAAATTTCATTTTTTTCTCCCCAAAGAATACCGAAACGCTGTTTCTGCGTATTCTCAAGTTAAATAGAGGAATGTTTTTTCCTCTTTCCGCCATATAATTAAGCATATTTTGCAAAAAAAGACAAGTTTTATGTTGCAAATATAAAAAAATTTATGTATAACACAATCAATGATGCGCTTGTGGCGGAATCGGTAGACGCTGCAGACTTAAAATCTGTTGGGATTTATCCCGTGCCAGTTCAAGTCTGGCCTAGCGCACCAATTAAAAAATGCTTTCCTTCAGGAGGGCTTTTTTTGTGAAAAAACAACAACTAATACACTATTGTCCGCTAATGAAGCGGATTTTTTTTATTCAAAATAAAAGCATTATGCAAATTGAAAGTGTGTAAAAAAAACGACCGTTTAAAATGGACAGTTTTTAGGCTGTTTTTTATAGTCTAGCAAAGGTTGCCGAAATTTGCAATAACTTTTTATATTTGCGATGTTTTTTGCTGTTTTTACAACATTTTATTGCCGCTTGTTTTGCTGTGTAAAAATAACGGTCGTTTTTTTTACACACTTGAGGAGGAATAAGATGTTTAAGGGTATAGAATTTTTCAGAGGAAAAAGCTGGGTAGCGGAGCTTGGATTGCTTCCCTCAGCTCGCAATGACATTTGCTCTGCCGGTCGGTCAATGATAGAAATGCTGGGCGTACTTGCCATTATCGCTGTTTTGACAGTCGGTGGTATCGCCGGTTATTCCAAAGCTATGGAAAAGTTTAAGGTAAATAAAGCAATTTCAGAATATAGTTATTTAATTCAGGGATTGATGGAACATCTGGCAGAAATTCAAAAAATGTCAAATATTCAAGAGGGCGATGTTCATCATGGACTGATAAATGTTGTTCAGGCGACTAATTTAGTCCCAGAAACTTGGAAAAATGCAGGCTCTCAGGCTGATGATAGAATGATTGACCCATATGGTAATGTAATACAAATATTTTCACGATATAAACGTTTGGTTATAGATATGTATCTTGGCGGCTACAGCGCTCTGGATGACGGCACACAGGCTTCACTTTCTTTTTCGCCTAAGTTTTGCAGCGCTTTAATGCAGGATGTGGTGCAACCTTTAGCATCTGTTTTAAATAAAGCTTGGTTTACCTATGGTAATACTTATTATGGCGATAAACATTGTGGCTCAGGTTCAAAATGTATTAGAGATTTGAAACTAAGCGATATAAATAGGGTCTGCAATTACTGCACCAAACAGTCTGGACGTTTCTGCGGACTAATATTGGAATTTTAATATTATGTCCATAAAAGAACAGTCTTGGTTTGGGATAAAAACTAAGACTGTTTTTCGGTTTAAAATACTAAGATAAGTCCGCAGAGTTTGTTTGCTTCTTTGGTGCAGTAATTGCATACATTGTTAATTTCTCTTAAGCTTATATTTCTGATGCAGAGTGTACTTTCGCTGCAATAAGCATCGCCCATATATTGATTTCCATTTGTAAAGAAAGCTTTATTTAAAACAGATGCTAAAGGCTGCACCACATTTTGCATAAGCGATGAACAGAACTTAGGTGAAAATGCAGTTGAAGCAGAGCCTCCGTCAACAGATTGGAAGCCGCCAAGATACATATCTATAACTAAAGTTTGGCTGCGGGAGAAAATTCTGATTAAGTTCCCGTAGGGGTCGTTGTAATTGTGATTAGATATTTTTTCCCATGTTTCCGGCACCAAACTTTCGGCTTCCACAACGCTGGTTAATCCATATTGAATGTCGCCCTCATTGGGTTTTGAAACATTTTGCAAATCTTTTAAGTGTTCTAACAGTCCTTGAATTAAGTAGCTGTATTCGCTCACGGCTTTGTCAACCTTAAACTTTTCCATAGCTTTGGAATAGCCGGCAATACCGCCAACTGTCAAAACAGCGATGATAGCTAAAACGCCCAGCATCTCAATCATAGACCGACCGCATTGATTATTTTTCATAAGAACTTCCTTTCTCTTTGAAATTAAACAAAAAAGCCGTCTGAAAAAGACGACCGGAAGTTGAGAACTACTGTATATAAGTATAGTGTAGCATATTAGCGTATAGCATATTTTGCTACCTTCCGATCAATAGACCAGAAGGTATTTTACGTCTAATAATTGACGTATATACAAGAGGTTCTCACACCTCGAACAGACTATCGTCCATCTGCCTTAATGCTATAAAAAAAGCGGTAAAATATCAAGTAAAAAATGTTTCAGTTGGTGACAAATTGTCACCAACTCGTGAGTTAAGAAACTATATCAAATCGTGAATATTATATTCGTCATAGCCCTCATAATAGTAGCTGACATCAATACCTTTCATAAATATTTCTCGTTCATTGATTTTATCAGTAAGGGCGTTTTGCAGCAAATGTTTGATTTCTATATCTTTAACCGGACTTCGTTCCATAGCAGAAAGATAATCGGCTTTATCAATTTTATTCCAATCCACGACTTTTTTCAGTTCTTTTTTGAAGATTAAATCAAGCCAGATTCTAGTCGCACGCCCGTTTCCCTCTCTAAAAGGGTGGGCAACGTTCATTTCCACATATTTTTCCACTATTTCATCAAAATTTGATTGCGGCATTTTATCTATTTGCTTTAGGGATTGCGCTAAATACATAACCGGAGCAAACCGAAAATTTCCTTTAGCAATGTTGACTGTGCGGAGCTTACCTGCAAAATCGTAAATATCTTCAAACAAATACTTATGAATTTGTTTCAGACCGGCAAAAGTTCCGACTTTTATTTTTTCAATTTTTCCGCTGTCAAAGAGCTTTTTAGCCTTAATTTTACTTATTTTCTCTTCAGCCTTATTTAGTTCTATTTGGTCTGTGATATTTAATTTATTTTCTAAAACCATATCAACACCTTTAAAGTCTTTAGAACTTATAACCTAAATTGAACAGATAGTAAACATTGCTCTTTTGTTCGAGCGGAGCGTTTACCGCAGCGCTGAGCGAAAGTTTTTTATAGTCGTATTGCGCTTTCATTGTCAGCAAACCGCTGTTACGCTGTAAACGATTACTGCTAATTTGATAAGAACCAAGCATATTATCCATAGTTGCCATTGTTGAATATTTATTGCCAAATTCATGGAAATAGCGTCCGCCGGCAGTTAATAAAACAGATTGTTCTTTGCCTAGTTCAAACTCTTTTTTAATATCCATGCCAATAACAGATTGAATAGACGTAACTTTATCGCTATCGGCTTTGAGTCCGCCGTTATTTTCTTTTAGGTCGTCAATTTTTACTTCGGTAATATTAGCGCCGATAACAGGCTCAATTTGCGCAACATTCACGTTAATAGTTTGGCGCGCCTCAGCGTCAACACCATAGTAGTAGTTGGTTAAATCTGCTTTATATGCTTTATCTACGCCGCTGCGGCTGTAGTGACCATTGCCAAACCCGACTTTAGGTTTAGCCATAGCGCGGAAATTATCGTTAGTGTAAGTAAGCGGAGCAAAAACTTCCAGCACATTGTTATAACGAGATGAATCGTCATCAAAATCGCTGTCGCTGCGAGCCGCCGCCGCACCAAAACCGGCGCGCCAGTTGTTGGCAATTTGATAGTCGCTGAAACCATAAACCGCTGTCACCTTGTCTTTGTAGCCGGAAACATTTTGTTTGCCGTCAAATTCTTGTTGATAAGCCATAACGTTAACTTTAGCGCGGTTGATTTCATCAGTTTGCGTCAAAATATCGTCATTAGCCGCGCGGTTGATATTTGAAAGTAAATCCAAGTCTTGTTTTGCCAAGTTTGGAACCATGCTAAAGCCAAATTCGCGGTTTATTGCCATATCAAAAGCAGAAGCGCTGGACGCGCCTTTTAAGGTGTTGAAAACGCCCTCGCCTTTTTGCGCCGCATAGTTAGTGCTTAAATAAGAAGCCAATTCTTTATCTGCAACGGTTTCTGCAAATGATTTCATAGTCATAATAACATCGGTGTTTCCGGATTCGTTAGCGGCTTTTTCAGCGTTAAACATATAAGAGCCGGAAACCACATTTAAACCTGCGTCTTTGCCGATAAATGAGTTATCATTGCGGTAGGTTGTTTCAAATCCGCTTTGAGTTATATCAGCGTTTGCGGTTACTGTTCCTTTTAAAACCGGAGCTGTATAGCTACCATTTTTACCGATTTCAATAGAACCGTTATTTTGTGTTGAAGCGTCAAAATCTACATTTGCTTCATAGTTTATAGTTCCATTATTTATGAAAGACGCGTTGTTTTTCACCATGATTGCAGTTGATTTAGCGGATGATTCTTCGCTGTTTTCACTTTCGGTTTCATCTTCGCAATCCAAACCCGTGCATTTTACGGCGCCGTTATTTACAATGATAGAACCGTTATTGGTTGCGGTGCCTGCGGTTAAATAAATTCCGTAAGATGTGCCGGATTGTCCGCCTTGATTTATGGTAATAGTTCCTTCATTGCTAAATTCGCCTCCGTAAAGTTTTACGCCGGAAGAACCTGAACCGTAAACAATGATTTTTCCTCCGTTTTCATTTTTAGCAGTGCCGCCCTTTACTTCAATACCTGTGCCGCTGCTGACATAGTTGGAGGCCGAACCGATAGTTATGGTTCCGCTGTTTATAAATTCGCCGCTGTTAACAGCTGCGCCGATGCCGCCGTTGCCGATTACAGTAATATTGCCGCTGTTAGTTGTGGTTTCGCCGCCGACATTTATTCCGGTGCCGCTGCTTCCGGAAATATAAATTGAGCCGGTATTTGTTGTTTGTCCTGCCGAAATTATGCCGGTGCTGAAATCAGATTGTATAGAAATGTTTCCGCTGTTGTTAAATGTGCCGCTGCCTACGGAAACAGCAATATTTTTATTACTGTTGCCGGCAGATGTATGAACAATTTCAATTTCATTTGTATTATCAAAATTTGCGCTGCCGACGGAGACCGCTGTGCTGTCGCTGGTGTTATTCAGCCGTAAAGTTCCATTATTTGTAATTGTTCCGGAACTATCTTCGGCATTTATAATAGTTCCTTTTTCAGTAACTGAAAGCTGAACGCCGCTGTTGATTGTGAGTGTGGAAGCATCTTTTAGTTTTATCATTGTTCCCTTAGCGATGCTTTGATTTCTTGTTAATGTCAAATCTCCTGAGCTGCCGGAAACAAGATAATAAGTTAGCGAATCTGCGGCATCAGATTTACAATTTGCGCCATCAGCGTTTTTATCGCATATAATAATATTTCCGACTTCTTCTACTTTAGCTTTTCCCTCAATTCGGAACACAACTGCATTTTTTCCGAAAATTTTAATAATATTGTTTTTTATAACAGCTCCGTCCTTATTTTCATTTGTTCCGGCAGAATAAATGGCGGTATTGTCATCGCCGTATATGTTTATAATACCATTATTGGTAATATGGCTGTTGCCTGTTGCATACATGCCGAAAGATTTTTTTTCAACTACGTTTATAACACCGTTTTTGTCATTTATCATGTTGGCAATACTCGTTGCGGCACTGCTCATACCTGTTGAATAACCGGTATTAACGTTAATAGTTCCCTGATTAACAATTTTTGCTACAGAAATTGCATCGCTTGTCAAGTGCATGCCCGTATTGCCGTAGTTTGTGTTATCAGACATTAAATTTATGATTCCGGTGTTGGTGGCAGAGCCTTGTTTGGATTCTACGGTCATAGCCGAGGTGTCGGCAGAAGACAAGGTGATTGTGCCGGAGTTTATTATGGATTCCGTTTCTGACGACGTTACCGAAGAAGTTAGGCTTGGTGATTTTGTATTCATAACATTTTGTTTAAGGTTAAGCAGATTTTTTGCATCTGAACTGCTACTGCTTGACGAACTGCTGCTGTTATTATTTGCTTCATAGATTATTGTTCCGGCATTGACGAGTTTACTATAGTTACCGCCAAATACTTCAGAAGACACAGCATTGCGATAAATGTGAATAGTGCCATTGTTTGTGATGCTTGTATTGCCGCTATAATCATTTTTCATAGCTGTGGAATTGTTGGAATATACATTTATTTGTCCATTATTAACTAATGATGTTAAAGTGCTGTCGCTTGAACCATACATACCGATATTATTAGTATAAAGAGTCGCGGAACCGTCATTTCCTAAAATTATGATACCGCTTTTATCGTTTGTTAATGTTCCGCCGTTATAAGATGCCATTCCATAGCCGTTGCTGGCGTTAAGTTTGATATTTCCGCTGTTGGTTATGGCCGGTTTTACAGCCGTATAAAGTCCAGAAACCGAACCTGAACCTTCTACTGCCAACATACCATAAGCCATACGCTGATTATCGCCGTTTGTTTGAATGGTGATAGTTGCATTTTGATTATTGGTAATTTTACCGCCATGCACGGATTGCATACCGGCCGCAACAGCGACATTTCCGGACGCAGAGCTTCCTTCTGAATCGGTAGAAGACCTATCGTCCAAAGTAATGTTTATATTTCCATTGTTTGCAGCTGTGGTATTGGCTTCAGCGCGAATACCGACAATTCCTCCCAAACCTTTGCGCAAAGTTTTTGTAGAATCAAATGTATATAAACCTGTATATCCCAAATCAATTGTGCCGTTGTTTGTTAATATGGATTTTTCAGCGCGTTGAATATTTTTTGAACCGTTTAAAAAGCCGTCATCCAAATAACTTCCCATGCCGATAATATTAACTTTGATTTCAGAGGCGGCGGCTCCTGCGTCGCCTGCGCTTAGTTTTATGGTGCCGCTGTTTAAGGCGGTGTTGGTATTGTTAAGGGCTTGTGTTCCGGAATTTATAATCATGGTTTCCATACCGATAATCGTACCTGATACGGCGGTTGTCTTAGTGTTTTCAGAAGAACCATCGGAGCCGGAACCGCTGCTTTGGGTATTGTCTTTAGTTGGGGCGGAAATGGCTTTTGTTGCCGAGCCGTTTATTTCTCCGGTGTTTATAATTTGCGAATTATTATCGGCATACATGCCTATAATGGTGTTATTTTCGTTATATCCCGAAAAATTAAGGTTTATGCCGTTAGAATCAGTATTTTGAGCAACTCCGATTCCATTGTTGTAGGCAATTGAGTTGTTACTGGCAATCATTGCGACCGAACTGTTAAAAGCATCGGCGTTTATATAGCCATTATTAACAACCTGACTGTTATTAACAGCAGCCATAGCGGTTGAACCTTCGTTTATGGAAATTTTGGTATCTTTATTATTTGTATATGAGCCTCCGTTTATGGCTTCTAAGCCTATATGCATATATTTTCCTGCTTCTATCGGATTTTCATTAAATTTAAGTTCGGCAATTTTTGTTATATTCGGATTATTTACATCCAATATACTGCTATTTGCCGCTTTTCCGGTGGTTGTATTATATATTGAACCCAAAGAGCCAAGAACGGAACCGAGATAATCGTTTGTTTCAGAGCCGCCGGCGTTGCTGTCGCTGCTTCCACCGCCTCCTCCTCCGCCCATAGCCAATGCGGCAATACCGCCGCCTACGGCCAAACCACCTAATAACCACCACGTTGTAGAAGAAATTTTGTAGCTTTCTTTTCCCATTTTTCCAAAAGCTTCACGAGGTGTAGCCGTTATTGAAACAGCTTTTGAGGAGTTTACGAAATCTTCATAATAAGGAATTTTCTGCACACATGGATGACGAGGATTTGCTCCGGCGGCGCGGAACGCGTTATATGTATAGGAATCACGATTTTGCGCGGCAACACATAGACCTGTGTCTCCGTTTTGATTTATGGTGTCTATATTCATACCCCGTCTGACGGAAGCACGCAGAGCTTCAACTTCGCCGTTTTGGGCCAAGTTATACATTCTGTTAAAAGATAATGGCGCTAAATTGTAGGCAAAAGCCTGAAAAGGCATGGAAGACAAGCCAATTGAAGCTATAGAAAACAAGCCGGCAGTTTTTAGCAAAATCTTATTATTTAACATATCAATCCTCATTAAAGACAAAATCTGTGTCCAGCATAAATAAAAGAATTTAAATTTTGATTAAGTTTGACGGATTGGATAATAAAAAAAGACTTTGTTTCATGTGAAACAAAGTCTTGTATCTTAGTTGTTATTTGTTTATTCAGTCGTTAGATTTTTCATATAAACAACCTATTTACTGATTGAAATTTCGTCAATTTCTTCCATCTCCGAGGCGGAGTTGCTGCATCCGCAGCCGCAACCGCTTTTAGAAACAGTCGGTTTAGCCTGTTGGGAAGGTTTTTTGTTGTCATATGATTTTTTCATTTTTATCTCCTTTGAATTTGTTTTAATAAAATAACATCGCTGTTACGCTAAATGAGATAAAACCGATTTCAATAAATCAAAGATAACCGTTAGTCCAGTTTATTTTTTTGTTTCATGATAACTTTTTTCCGTGTTAACCTGCCAAATTATTTTTTTATCAGAAATTTCTCCCAAAATATGTCGTACAGCCGCAAAAGACGTGGCCATTGAATGGTCCATGTTGTTATAGCGATGCTGGCCATTGCGTCCGACACAATAAAGATTTTTGAAAGAATTTAAGTATTCTGTCAGCTTGTCAATATTTTTATAGGTATCAAAATAAGCTGGATAGGCTTTTTTCACTCGCTCTAAATGAGAGTCCAATACGTCTTTTTCACTTGAGATAACGCCCATTTTCAAAAGTTCTTTAACTCCGAAGGCTCTCCATTCTGCCGGACTCATATTCCAATATTCATCATTTTCGCGGCAAAAATATTCCAAACCAATCCAAACTGTTTCTTCCGGTTTAGCCACTAAATATGGCGACCAGTTGTTAAATATTTGAATGCGTCCTAATTTTACGCCGGTATCTTGTACATAAATCCAGCAATCGGGAATAATATTGTTAAGTGTTTTGATTTTTGTTTGATTTTTAAGGTTTAATTTTTTCAAAAGCAAACCTACAGTTATAAAATCGCGATAAGGCAAACCATCGGCAATTCGTTTTATTTTGCTTGGAATGCCGTCTATTCCTGCCGCCAAATCTTTTAAAGGCATAGAAGAAATGACAATATCTGCAGGCAAAGAACATTCTTTACCGTCTTTAACATAAACAACTTCCTTAAACTCATTTTTTTTAGTTTTAAATTTTACGACTTTAGCGTTTTTAACAATTTTACCGCCCATATCTTCAATTTTAGACGCGGCAGTTTCCCAAAGCTGTCCCGGACCGAATTTCGGATAGCTGAACTCCTCTATCAGCGAAGTTTCTACCTGTTTTGGTTTTATAAAAAGAATTTTATTTAAGATATCCTTGATAATGGCGACAATGGAAAGTCCTTTTACTCTCTGCGCGCCCCAATCGGCAGAAATATCGCGCGGATGTCTTCCCCATAATTTTTCGGTGTATCCTTCAAAAAACATGGAGTACAATTTGCGTCCGAAACGATTGATATAGAAGTTTTCCAGCGAGTTTTCCGGAAGTTTGCGTATAATAGCGAATATATAGCTGAATCCAGCCTGAGCGGTGGTAAACAATCCCATATTCATAATAGTATTTAGATTCATTTTGACCGGATAATCAAAAAATTTACGTTTGTAATAAATCCGCGAAATTCTCCGGCGTTTAAGCATAACCGTATCTTCTTTTTCTGGATTTGGTCCATCGGGATTCAGTTCTAAAGCTCGTCCGGTTTTTATATCATCAAAAGAAGGCGCTCCTTGTAAAGGCATCAGATTATTCCACCAATTTGTCACTTCAGAATCTTTAGAAAAAAATCTGTGACCGCCGATGTCCATTCTATTTCCGTTATAACGGACGGTGCGGGATATTCCGCCGATTGCGTCGCTTTCCTCCAAAATTATAACCTGATAGTCTTTAGATTTTTTTAAAAGCTCAAAACCAGCTGTTAAACCAGCAGGACCGGCTCCTATAATTACAACTTTTTTCATAGCAGCTCCTTTCTTTTTTTTATTATTATAACCTGTTAAAATTTACAGATTAGTTAATAATTTAATTTGTTTATAAAATCTCTTGCCTTTTCGTATTGAAAAAACTAAATAAGTTATAGTGGCAAACCATAAAAAGGATATAAAATGAAAAAAGTATTTTGCTTTAATTGTCAAAAAGATGTAACGCCTATAAAATTTTGGAAATGGAGTTTTTGTCCGCATTGCCTGCGCAGGACTAAAGATAGCGGAGATGGTTTGTATTTAGTTTGTGATAAATGCGGCGCCAATATTCCGGTTGATTCATTTTATTGCATAAAGTGCGGTCATGGAGTAAACGGACATTCGGACAAGGAAATTGTAACAATGCTGCCGGAAACCGGTTTATGGCTAAAATGGTTGCGAGAAGCCGGATTATTTATTATTTCAATCTTGCTTGCTGCCGGTATTTTATATGTTTCTGTTTATTTTTTGCTCATTGTTTTGTTTTTTGTTTTAGTCTTTGGTTTAGGTTGTATGATTTACAGCGGAATAAAACAAAAGTTTTAATAAAACACGCCGGTAGCAAATATTGCGTTTAATAGATGTGTCGTGCAATAATAAAAAAAGAACCGATTGAATAATCAGTTCTTTTTTTTATTATTAGGTCAGTAACATAAAAATGCTACTATCGCACTTGCCAGCGAGGCAATCCCAAAAAAGGCACTCGCCAGTTTTGTTTGGTCGGAATGTTTGGCGTTAACTCCGTATGAAACAGAAATTATGAGACATAAAACCGTCAATGATGAAAACATTGCAAAAAAAGTATGACTTTTTTTCTCCGCTTTCGGTTCAGCCGGTTTGTCAATAACCGTCTGATTATCGACAGCATTCTCCTTCAGCAATGGAATGTTTTTTACGTCTACTTCATCAACATTCGTCTGAGGCTGCATCTTTAATACAATCTCTTTTGCCGCCAATAAATTTTCATCTTGTAAAAAACACTTCTGCACCAAAATCACACATCCGATGCCAAAAATAATTCCCAAGATGAATACTATCAAAAAATAAAAATTCTTCATAAGAATAAAATTTAACGGGTTCACAATAATTTAAAATGTACACTGATTATAAATAATTTTTGTCAAAAAGTCAACATAAACAGATTGATTTTTTTATATTTTTAAATTTAATTGTATAAAAATCAAAGATGTGTTATAAAGATATAAAGTAATCTGAGGAGATTTTATTATGTATAAATTTATTCTTTTAAGCTTTATTTTTATTTGTTCTGCGAATGCGCAAGAAATTCAAGATTTTGATTGGCAAAAAACAGTAAAAGAAAAACTATCAGCTCCAGGTATTCAGGAGATGTTGACAGATGGTTTTTCTGTTAATGATGTTAACGGCGATGGTTTTATTTCCGAAAACGAATATGGTTATCTGCTCAACAGTATAGATATTGATTTTAGCCTCAACGATGAACAAAAGTCGGCTAAAAAATCCAGAATGACGGAATATTTTAAACAAGCAGATAAAAACGGCGATTTTCGTTTGGATAAAGATGAATATTTTGCGGTTTTACAAAAAGAAACAGAATACGAAGCGAAAGAACGCGTGAATAAAATACAAGAAATGGCAAATAAATCTCCAGAAGAAATATTGAAAGACTTGAACGAACAAATGGACAAAACAAAAAAAGCTTTAGAAAAATTTCAAAATGTTTCTGCTGATGAGATGTCGGATAATATAATAAGTAATATATCCGGCAATATTGCCGGAGAAAATTATTTTCAGATGGATAAAAACAAAGATGGCTGCGTTACTGAAGATGAATATGTGGAATATATGACAGTTTTTGCCTCTGATAATAAAGAGGATGAGGTGAAATATCCGAAATTATCCGAGGATGATTGGAGAAATATTTATCAGTTTGAGAAAAAATCTAAGGAAAATTGTTTAACTAAAGAAGAATATATGCGTAATTATTTGGAAACGCCTGATATGTCAGTAGTAGAGTCCGATACTGCCGCTTCTGAATTGTTAACAGATAAAAAAGTTGTCAAATAATGTTGACAAACACAAACTAAAGTGTTAAACAAGGCTAAATTTTAATAATTATGGCAGGTATATTTTTATTTTTTACATTTATTGTCGGATTGGTTATTTTAACTTTATTCCGAATTTGTTTTGAAAGTATTATAGTTGCCGCGAATATATGCATAAGGGTTGTTTTAATACTCAGCTGCTTAAAAAGGGGAGCCGCTGTAAGTTTTAACAACTTATTGAGAACAGGTTTGTTTTTACCTGATAATCTCCCTCATATTCGCTCGCCAACTTAAAGGTTATTATGGAAATAATCTTTGCCAAACTATAACCGCATTGTACTTCTTTTTTTAAGGTACTTTGCGGTTTTTTTATTGATAATATCTGTAGCAGGTATTATATTTTTTAGCGTTAAATTCAAAAAAATAACCGCAGCGTTTTTGACTGAACCCGCGGTTATCGCTTTTTTTAATGATATTGCAATAATTGCCGACATAAACAAAATAATAAATTGAAAAAGCTTTTCTATTTTTAATCTGTAAATGTGTAAAAAATAGCTATTAAATTTATATTTTTTGTGCATTTCTTAACTTTTTCTAGTTAATATAAAAGAAGTTAATCTGTTATTTAGGGGTATAAATGAAAAAGTTTTTGATTTTGCTGTTTATGTGTATATTTGGTTTTTCAGCGTTTGCCGCAGAAACAAATAAAGATTATAATGAATACGAAAAGATAACTGATGACATTAAAAATAATCCGAATCAAGCTATTAAACAGCTCAAAAAAATGATTGATACAAATGATTCCGCTGCGTTTGAATATTTAATATTGCAGAGTATCTATCATCCTAAACAGGTAAAGACTAAAGAGTTTTCGCAAATTGCCCAAAGATTGCATGAAAAATTGGTTGCTCAATACGAAAAAATTGTTCCAAATGAGCCTTTTTATAGAATGTATCAAGAGCATTATTTAGAATTAGTGGGCGAAAATCCGCTGAAATGTTACAAGCAGTTAAAATGCTTGATAGAAATCGGGGCTTTGCATTTTTTTAAATTTTTTAATATTTGGGATAATGAAAGTAATTATATAAATTATACGCCATGGCAGATTGTTGTTCCCTGCCCTACAGCGCGAAAACTTAAAATGACGGCTATTCTGGATTATGCCGGCGGCGGTCAAGGAGCTGAAGCAATAGATATTTCTAACTGTTCGCAATATGATGAATATTATTTCCCTAAAGAAGTAAACAAATTTTATTATAATTTATATAGTAATTTTTATTTTGAGAGCGGAGGCTCCAGCCGTTTTGTTCATCAGGCAAAGGAAAAATACTATAATAACATTTATCGCTATAATCCGGATTGGAATATTAAAGGCAATGAAAAATATCTTAAAGTTATGCCGCTGGAACAATGGGCGATGGCCTCATATCCGAATTATAAAAAAGTTACAGAAACTCTAAATTATGGTATAGGTTTTAAAGAAGCGGTAAAGCAGCTGACTCAGCATTATGTTAAAACGTTTAAGGTTTCAGAAAAAATTGCAGAGCAATATGCTCATTTAGCAATGATGCCGCCGGCAACCCGCGGAGAACCGGTAGATAAAAGCACTCTGCGCTATAAAATTCTTTCCGGTGCGCCGATAAAAGAAATTAAGGATTTGCTTATAAAGCAAATTCAGGGCGGAGAAATTCTTAAAGAACCGCAGATACCTGTTGAGGCTGATGAAATTTTAATGATAAGCATTCATCGTCCTGATGTTTTGGCTTTATTGCTGCAGGAGTGTTCTGAAAATAAGTGTAAAGGAATAAATACAGATGTAAATGCTGTAAATTCTATAGGTAAAACCGCTTTGATGTATGCAGCTCAATACGGCTTTTTAGACAGCGTAAAAATGTTGTTAAAAGCTGGTGCGGATATAGATGCTCAGACTAATGCCGGCAATAAAGACAACGGTTATTATTGCAATGAGGATATTTGCATACAGTATGGAGAAAGAACAGCCTTAATGTATGCAGTGCAGGAAGGAAATTTAGAGGTTGCGAAGTATTTAGTTGAAAATGGTGCCGATTTAAAATTGACTGATTCGCAAGGGAATGATGTTTATGATTATTTGCGAGGTTCTGTGCCTTATGGAACATCTTCTGAGCCGAAAAATGAAAACTTAACCTCAGAACAAGTTGAGGAATTTGCAGAATTTTTGAGAAATTATGAAAAAGAACATTCAGATGCTCAAACTCCTAATATTCGGGAAAAAAGTTGTCTGTAGTTTATTTAGACTGTAAAATTTATTTATCGCAAGGCAATAGCAGAGGCAATTTTTTGACCGAATAAAGTTCTTTACTTTCTTTATGGCATAAGCTATAAAATTTACAGGTATAGAGATATGCTTAGGGCGTCAGAAACCCTTTTAATCGTAATCAGTCACTTGCATAAGTGACTTTAAACTGTTTATGCCGATTTCTGTTTTTGGACGGATGTCGGTTAAATAAGGCATGAGCCGAATAGGCCGAGCCGTTTTACGATTACGATTTACGGTTTCTGAACATCCGCCCGCCTATATAGTGGGTTTTGTTTTTATGTGCAATTTTGGGAGGTTTAGAAATATGAAAAATCAACGTGGCCGCAGTATGATAGAAATGCTGGGAGTTCTGGCGATTATCGGCGTTCTCTCAGTCGGTGGTATTGCCGGATATTCCAAAGCTATGGAACATTTCAAACTTAATAAAGCTATTAGCGAATACAGCTATTTAATTTATGGATTGTTGGAGCATCTTACAGATTTGAAAAATGTTTCTAAAAATGGAACAGCTGGTAGGCAGTATGGGTTGACAAATATTGTTGAGGCGGCAAATTTAGTGCCGAAAACATGGATAAGAGACAGCAGTGCCGATTTTCATGACCCAAACGGAAATTATATCCGAGTTTTTTCTGCCAACGGGCGTGTGGTTATAGATATGTATTTAGGTAGTTTTCAAGTTGTTGAAAATAAATCAGCTTCAACAGCATTTTCTCCAAAATTATGTTCGCGGATTATGCAGGATATTGTGCAACCCTTAGCTTCTGTTTTATATGTTGCATGGTTTACAAATGATAGCGGAAAATATTATTATTGGGGCGAATCTTACTGTTTTGCAAATCAAAAATGCATACGAGATTTAACCTTGCAAGAAATTAACAGCGCATGTAAATCATGCACAAAAGAAGCAGGTAAAGTTTGCGGACTTATTTTAGCGTTTTGAAAAAAGCCTGAAAATTAGTATTACACTAGCTTTGAGGCACCTTAAATTTATCTTACGCACATACAATAACAATAAATTGTTATTACAATCATTGCAATAGCGTACCATTTCGTTATTTTCCAAGAAGTTTTTTTATCTTCTTCATAACGGTTTTCATATTCTACCTTGTTTGTCATTTCAAGTAATCCAAGATAAATGAATGTGCAAACCAAAATCGCTATAAAATAAGCAGCTGCCATAATTATTGAAAATTAAAAATAAATAATTGCTATAAGTATAATAAAACATCAGGATATTGTCAATTTATCTATTTTGCAGTTTTATATAATATTTCTATTTTGGAATAACATTTATCTATTTAAAACAAATAAGCACCTTAAAAGGCGCTTATCATAAATGGTGCGCGATACTGTGCAATAATCGGACTAGGAATTATAAGGATTTTAAGGAATTAATAAGGAAAATTGAGTTGTTTGAGGATGGCTCGGAACTGGTTTTATAACATATAATGTATCTTTAGATTATAACATACAAATATAACAATTGAATAAATTCTTTTTTTTATTTTGTTTGTACATATCGATGTGGAATAAAAGAAAATATTTTTTGACATTATTCCGTAAAGCGTACATTATCAAAGAAGATTAGAATGGAGTTAAAAATAATGGAATTAGTAGCTATTAAAGATATGTGCGCATCTTGGAATGTCTCCTCTAGACGTATTACGAAGCTATGTGAAGAAGGTCGAATAATTGGAGCTCAAAAAATTGCAGGAATATGGTTGCTACCAGCACAAGCAAAAAAGCCAAATGATGCAAGGATTAAAAGTGGTAAGTACATTAAAAAAACATCATCTTCAACAACTATAATGCCATTTCATTATAATGAAAAAATAAATAAACCATCCCTTGTTTCTCTGTTTTCTGGATGCGGAGGGCTTGACTTAGGTTTTGAACAAGCTGGTTTTAATATTGTTTGGGCCAATGATTTTGATGCGGATGCTCAAAGGGTTTATAAATTGAATATTGGCTCAATTGACGGAAGGGATATATTATCTGTTAAAGAAACAGAAATACCTAATTGTGATATTTTGACAGCGGGTTTTCCTTGTCAACCTTTTTCAAACGCAGGAAAGAGAAAAGGTGTGCACGATTCTAGAGGTATGCTATATAAAGAATGTTTGAGAATAATCAAAAATAAAATGCCTAAAGTTATTGTATTTGAAAATGTTAAAGGTTTATTATCAACAAAATATATTGATGGTAGAAATTTAACAGATGTTATTATTGATGATTTATCAAGCATGAATAATGTTGGATATAATGTTGTTTATCAATTGATTAATGCCTCAGATTATGGTGTTCCACAAAATCGTCAAAGAGTTGTCTTTGTGGGAATTCGAAAAGATTTACATAAAATATTCTCATTTCCTGAAAAACAAGTAAAAAATAAACTAGCCTTAAAGCATATTTTAGATATTCCTAATGATGTTCCTAATCAAGTAGACTGGGGCCTGTCTCCTCAAGCTCTTGAAATGATTGAGTATATTCCAGAAGGTGGATCATGGAAAGATGTTCCTTATGAACATCTTGCTCCACGTTTCAAAAAGATCAGAGATAATATGAAGAAATATCACTCTCCTAATTTTTATAGACGTTTCTCCCGAGATGAGATTAATGGAACTATAACAGCTTCTGCACAACCTGAAAATTGCGGAATAATTCATCCTACGCAAAATCGGCGCTATACAATTAGAGAGGTTGCGCGAATACAAACATTTCCAGATAGTTTCAAATTCTTTGATAATAATGCAAAAGATATTACCGCAATGTATAAGGTTATTGGGAATGCTGTTCCTGTTAAATTGGCTAAAACATTAGGAACGGCTATAATGCAACAAATTTTCTCTGGAGAATAGATATGGATACGGATAGAGCATACCTTTTAGGTTTGATAATCGGCGGAGGTATTTTTGGAAATACTGAAGATGTTTTTAGAATAAGATTACCCTTTAGGCAGTGGGGGTCATATACAGATAATCCTCAAAGGGCAGGACAAATATCCCAAGATGTTATGAAAGTAGTCAGCCCTTTGTTTAGGGCTATATATGGTTTAGCCATATCTTATGATGCTTCAGAAAGTGGAGCTTGGAATATCTTATGTGAGGGAGATTTAACATCTTTAAAAAATGAACTTGAGGATTATGGAATCATCTGTGAAGGTGAAGTTCGAAAGACCGTAAATATTAACAATATAACCCCATTACTAGTTGATGATAATTTAAAGAGAAGATTTATTGCAGGCCTAGCAGATACAATCGGAAGCACAAGAAGCTCTCATAGGCGCTTTAATAATGAAAAACAAATGATTTCTTTTGAAATATCCGGTTTTTGTTTTAATTTTGTATGTTCTTTATGTAAGTTATTGCACAGTATAAAATGTTATCCAGATCAAGTCTTGTGGAATCATCCAAATTTTCATTGTTCACAAAATCCATATGATTCCAAATGGAAAAAAGGTTTTAAATTACGAGTTTATTTAGATCAATATGATAAATTTGGAGCTTTTGCATTCAAATCAAAAGCACAATCTTTGAAACAAAATAGAGCACTTGAAACTATAGAAAATGAAGGAATACCTTGTGAAACACGAGAAATAAAAGCTCCCTCAATCACTTGTGTACATTGCGATGAAAATAGTATTTTATTACCTCCAGAAATACAAGGCGGACATTATTTACACAATCGCCATATTTGTGCTGTTTTAAATTGCCCGCATGCTCCTTTTAATGAAGTAGAGAAATTGATTTCTAAGGCTGAACAATACATTATGCCATTCCCAGTTTTAGTTAAAGGAACTAAAGTTGAAATAAATAATATAATAAAACAAGATGATTTATTAAAAAACAGAAACTATACAAAGCAACAATTGCAGATCAAAAAAATATATGAAACATCAATAACTAATAGTAATAAATTGCTATTTGAAAAAGAAAAAGGAACAGGTTACCCCATAAACAAATTAATTTTAGCAATTACATATTTATTAGCAGCAAAGTCTGGAAAATTAAATGGTTCTCGTCCTAAAGGTAGTAAAGATGACATTATTAAGGATTACTTAGCTTTATTTCCTGATGCCTCTATAATAATAAAAATTCCAGATTTACTTACTCCAATGATCGTTTCTCTAGATAACTATGCAGCACTTGTAGGTCCTTTAAATCCGAAAGCCTATAAAAAGTTAATTCATACAGATGCAAATAATAAATATAAAATATATGTATCCAAGATTACAGAGGAGGATTTAAAATGAAAAAAAATGAGGTCGCTCATTATCCAGAGATTACATCTTATATCGAAGCTCAATTAAATAGTAATTTCAGAGTAAAAGGAATAACCAATGTTCACATTTATTGGAAAAGTGGTGAATTAACATCCAAACTGAAAGAATTAATCAATGAGCACCCTCTCGATTGTGAATGCCTTAAAACATATTGTCAAAATACACCACCTTTAAATCTAGATATTTTCGCAACTATTACTAATGGAAAGAAATTTGTTATCTTAATCTTGGAAATAAAATTAAGAACCGCGGTTGGATTGGCAGAATGGTCGCAGCTTGTTGGGTACAATTTTGTGTCTGATGCTCAATACGGTTTATTAGTAAATATTGATGCTGGAGCTAGTAGTCGTTTAATTGGAATATTATCAACAGAAATAGATGCATCAAAAATTGTTCGCATTAAAGAAAATGGAAAAAGAATTGAGCATTTATTAGGTTTTATGCAATGGAATACTGTTACACAAAACTTTGAATATAGTAATTTGGGGAAAATTTGGTCTTTATCAGCTTTGAGTAATGAATTAATTGCTCAGTTTAATGATTAATATTCATTTTTAATTAATTATTACTTATTGCCTTTGGTGGCATTAAGTTAATCGCTTATTTTAAATTTCAAATCGTAGCAAAATGTCGTTGGCAAGTTGCGTTTTAGGGGCTCGCAATAAAGAAAATACACCGCATAATGTAAATAGTTAATGAGTAAACACTATTTACGAAAGGAAAAAGTTATGTGGTATGTAAAACTCAACGACACAATTAAAACGCTTGGTTTTATTAGCTTTCATACAAAAAGTCCAATAGTTTATGAAAAATTGCTATTTTCAAAACCGTCAAAATCGGCTTTGGCGGGAGCTTTTGTTTACATACAAAAAAAGCACCTTAAAAGGCGCTTATCATAAATGGTGCCATTAGCAAGAATCGGACTTGCGACCCCGTCATTACCAATGACGTGCTCTACCACTGAGCTATAATGGCGTGACTAAACTAAAAACATAATACTTAACAGATGACGGGGTCTGCTCCCCCGCTTGTCGGTCTAGGCTCGCCGCGGTCGTTTTACTTTCCTTGCTTGCCAAGTCCTTACAAGGCGTTACAGACAAAAATAACAAAAAATTGTTATTTTTGCTTAGCCGCTACCAATGACGTGCTCTACCACTGAGCTATAATGGCAACGGCAGAAACTCATCAACTGAAATATCCCAGCAACAAATTTCATATAACAACATACAGATAAGATTTTAAAAATCAATGTATTTTTTTATAAAAGTGCAAAATTTATGCAAAATTTTTACTATTTGTCTGTTATGTTATGCTGTGATTATTGTAAAAATAAATAGTTAGAGGGAAAAATGAGCGCTAAAAATCCTGAAAAAAAAATAAAAAAATCAGATAAAACAGAGAATTTTGATTTGCCGGAACAGCCTGAAAGCTGGTTTTCCAACGGCTTACATCGCTTTATGATTGTTTTTAGCGTGATGTGGTTTGGTATTGTTGCCATATATATTACCAAATTTTTCGGCTGGGATAATCTTTTTTCTATGATGCCGAATGAATTTAGCGGTTTTATCGCCGGAATCTCTTTGCCTTTGGCAATTGTTTGGGTGGTTATGGCGTATATTGACCGCGGCAATAGTTTTCGCAATGAGACACAGATGCTGCGCGATTCGCTGAATCGGGTTATTTTTCCGGATTCTAATGGTAACGCCGCAACAAAAATGATTGCCGACGCCATAAAAGCTCAGGTTTCCGAATTAAAAGAGACAACACGCGATGTCTGCGCTCAGGCTGATGTGATTAAACGAGATTTAAGTGACCGCATAGCCGAGATGAAATCTCTTGCCGGAGAGTTGGATACTTATTCTTCGCAAACAATGCAGGAATTAAATTCTGAAATAAAAAAACTTGTTGAAAATTTTACATTCGTGGCTGAAAAAGCCGCTTCAACTACAGCAGATTTTCGTGTGAATACCATGCAGATACGCGAGGACAGCGAACAGCTTTCTAATATTATGAAACCAATGGTAAATGAGATGGTTACCGCGGCTGAAAATATAAAAGAAGTAGTAAATGTAAACAATGAAAATATAGAAAAAGCTCAGGCTCAGCTTAATAATTATTCTGAATCCAGTCAGCTGGCAATTGGCAGAATTATTGAATCTTGGGCGGAAAAAGGCGAAAATTTAGAAAAAACTTTTTTGCGTACGGCAGAAAACTGTGAAGAACTGTTTCATCGTTTGGATTCCGGAATTTCGCATATAGAAAACAGTATTAACGAACAAAAAACCGTGGTCGAGCAACAGTCGGCTATTTTGGATAAAAATTCCGGTTATTTAGATAAAAAACTCGGCGAATACGGCAAACTAATCAGTCTTGAAGTAGAGGCTATGATTGAACGTTCTAATACTTTAGAGCAAAATATTCAGGCTCAGATGAAAAATATAAAAGAAGCTTCACGGCAAACTGAAGAAATTTTTGGACGTTTGGGGACGGATATTTCTGATAAGCGTCAGCTTTTGGAAACAGAAGGCAGCCGCATGGTTAATAATATTCATTTAACAGTCGGAAATTTGGGAGAAGAAGTGGCGCGTTTGCAAGATTTTTATAAAAACACCCAGGATAAAAACAGCGAATTAGGCAAAGTATTTTCATCTATAGCTCAAACCTTAAAAGAAATGGAAGATGGTTTGCTGGCGAGCGTCAATAACTTCAGCAGCAAAGCTGGAGGCGTTGTAGATAAATTCAATGATGTAAACACTCTTGTTTCGGGAAATATCGGCAAATTATCTGAGACCGCGGATAATATTGCCAATCAGAGCAAGGCTAATGCCGGACTGCTGATAGAACAGGATGAATATGTAAATAAATCCTTAGCCAGCCTGAAGCAAATCAGTTCTCAAATTGCCGCTCTTAATAAGGATATGTCGTCTACAGCCGGTAATGTCGGCAAAACCTTGTCAGCATATGAAAATAAGATGTCGGCTTTCAGCAAGGTTATGGGCGAACATCTGACAGATTTAAATGAAAATTATGATAAAACTCAAAAACAATATGATGAATTTAATCAAAAATTTAAGGTTGCCAGCATAGATTCGTTTATGAAAAATTCTGCCGATATTATAAGTGAATTAGAAACAATATCCATAGACATCAACAGCATCTTTAATAAAAGCGGTGACGATGAAGTTTTATGGAAAAAATATTATGAAGGCGACCATAGTGTTTTTGTGCGCTATCTTTCAAAAAATATGACTAAAAAAGAAATTATCGCCGTGCGTGAAGATTATGAAAAAAAGCCTGATTTCCGCGTGGTTGTCGATAAATATCTGGATGATTTTAATAGTTTGATTGAGGCGGCTCGCAGCAACAACCGTGCCGGTACATTGCTGGCTCTGATTTCCGGTTCGGATATAGGCAAAGTTTATTATATTTTATCTCGCGCGTTGGGAAAGGTTAATTGACAGATGATTTTTAGCGGATTTGACAGTCCGGTGTTTTTAGCGCCGATGGCGGGGGTTACCGATAGACCTTTTCGGCAGGTTTTAGCCGGCTGCGGCAGAGGAAATATGTATGCGGAGATGGCTGCTATCAATGCTCTGCAGCGTAAAAATCCGAAAAGTTGGCAAATTGCCGATGTGCGCTCAGAAAATTATCCGGTAGTTGTGCAGTTGGTGGGAAATGATGCGGCGTTGTTTTCCGAGGCGGCAAAGCTTGTGGCGGATTTAGGCGCTCGTTCTTTGGATATTAACATGGGGTGTCCGGTTAAAAAAATTGTCAATAACGAGTCTGGTTCGGCACTAATGAAAGATATGCCTCGCGCTGCTAAAATTATTGAGGCTGTGGTAAAAGCCACTCCGCTAAGAGTAAGTGTAAAATTTCGCAAAGGTTGGGATAACGAGCATATAAATGCCGTTCCGTTTGCCAAAATGTGCGAAGAAAGCGGTGCTTCGTATATCACAGTTCACGGACGTACGCGGGCGCAGGGTTACAGCGGCGAGGCTGATTGGAATATCATTAAGGCTGTGAAAGAAAGCGTTAAAATACCTGTTATAGGCAATGGTGATATAGATTCGCCGCAAAAGGCAAAACAGCGTATGGCTGAAAGCGGTGTAGACGGTGTGATGATTGGACGTGCCGTGTTGGGTAATCCGTGGCTCTTAAATCAAACGCATGAATATTTACAGAACAATATTTTGCCGTCCGAACCTACGATATTGCAAATAAAAGAAATGTTGCTTAATCATTTGCGTTTATTGGCGGAATATTATGGAGAAAAATCCGGAATCGCCATATCTCGCAAACATGTAGGTTGGTATGTCCGTAGTTTGTATGAAGCTAAAAAGTTTCGTGAGCAATATACAAAAATTGCAGATTTTACAACGGCGGAAAAGCTTATAAATGATTATTTTTCAGGGTTGGAAGCATGAAGATTGTTATTGGCGGCGCATCGGGTGTCGGTAAAAGTTTTGTTGGGTATTTGAGTTTAGGCAATAACGATATTGTGGTTGTGGATGAAGATGCCGCAAAATTGGATGATATCGCTAAAGAATATGATATTCAGCCCGTTACCGGTTCAATATCAAATCCTGATATCCAAGAAGCTGTCGGGATGAAAAAAGCTGATATGATGATTGCTGTAACCGAAAGCGATGAGGTTAATCTGGTGGCGTGCCAAGTGGCATATACCTTGTTTGGCGTGCCGCGAAAAATAGCTCGTGTGGATTCGCAGTATTTTCTTAATCCGTTGTGGAATAAGCTTTATAATGAAAAGAGCCTGCCGGTTGATTTAGTGATTACTCCGGATATTGAAATCGCTTCGTTCTTGGTTGGTTTGTTTAAGCTGCCAGGAAGTATGGCTGTTTATCCGTTTTTAAATAAGGAATTAAATATTTTTAATTTCCGCCAAAAAGACACGGATATACCTTTTATGAAATTTTCGCTTAATCACATAAACAGCAAATTAGCCGAATTATCGGCAGCGGTGGTGATGATTCTTCGTGGAAACCATCGTATTTTGGCTTATGAGGAAGACGTTTATTTGCAACGTAACGACATTATTTACATTGCATGCTCTCCCGAACGCAATATAGATGTAATGCGATTGTTTGGCGTAGACCATAATCCGTATGAAAAAGCTGTGATTTTCGGTGCAAATGCTATTTCTCGTTATTTAGCCGCACAGCTGGAAGATGATGAAAATATCATAAGCTGTAGTATTGTCGAAAATGATATGCAAAAAGCCCATCGTTTGGCCGAAAAGTTGAATAAGGCCACGGTGATTGCCGGAGAAATGATGAGTGACCGTATTTTAGAAGACGCCGGCTTTGCAACTGCCGATGTCAGCGTGGCAGTTACCGAAAAAGATAAAGATAACCTCCTGATTTCTTTGCTGGCTTCCAAAAACAAGGATACTCAAGCTGTTTCGCTTATAAATTCGCGTGAGTATAATTTATTGGCAACAAATATCCGCAACAACACTATTATAGACTGTTCGGTTATTACAGTTTCCGGCATATTGCAATATTTACGCCGCGCCCGTATAAACGAGGCATACGCGCTAGGGCGTGAAATGGGAGAACTTTGGGAAATTCGTTTGGGCGAAGACAGCAGTAATGTCGGGCAGACCATAAAAGAGCTTGGATTGCCGGAAAACAGCGCCGTTTTGGCAATAGCAAGCGGTGAAAATTTTATTTATAACCCTACAGATTATGAGCTGAAAGAACAAGACAGGCTTATTGTGTATGTTTCGCCTGCGGATATCAGAAATGTTGAACAGGTGTTTTATCGTTAAATACTTCAAAATAAAGCTTAAAAACTCTTGAAATTTTAAAAAAATGCGCTATTGTTAGGCAACTTTAAGCACGTGTTACTTATGTTACACGTAGCTTTTTTGTGGAGATTTTATAAAAGGAAAATTTAATAATGAGTATGAGAAATATTGCCATCATAGCCCACGTTGACCATGGTAAAACTACATTGGTGGATGGGTTATTGCGCCAAAGCGGTACATTCCGTGACAATCAAAAAGTAGCAGACTGTGTTATGGACAGTAACGCGTTGGAGCGCGAAAGAGGTATTACTATCCTTTCTAAATGCACTTCTGTTGATTGGCATGGTACTCATATAAACATTGTAGATACTCCGGGACACGCTGACTTTGGCGGTGAGGTTGAACGAATTTTATCTATGGTTGATGGTGTGGTGTTGTTGGTGGACTCTTCCGAAGGACCAATGCCGCAAACTAAATTTGTTTTGGGTAAGGCTTTGAAAATTGGCTTGAAACCTATTGTTGTTATTAACAAGGCAGATAAACCTGATGCTCGTCCGGATGAAGTTTTGAATGAAATCTTTGATTTGTTTGTTAGCTTAAACGCTAATGATGAGCAGCTGGATTTTCCTGTTTTGTATGCTTCAGGGCGTAACGGCTGGGCGGTACGCGATTTAGCGGATGAACATAAGGATTTGACGCCGTTGTTTGAAACTATTTTATCTTATGTTAGTGAGCCGGTTTGCGAACCTGATAAACCTTTTAGAATGTTGGCGACAACGTTGGAATCAGATAAATTTGTCGGCCGTATTTTGACCGGTAAAATCCAAAGCGGCAGCGTCAAAGTTAATGATTCGGTAAAAGTCATAAATGAACATGGCGAGGTAGAACGCGCGAAAATAACTAAAATTATGGCTTATAAGGGTTTGGACCGCGTGGCTTTGGATTCTGCTCATGCCGGCGATATTGTGGCTGTAGCCGGTATTGTCAAAGGAACGGTGGCCGACACTATCTGCGCACCGGAAGTAGATGTAAAAGACTTTATAAAGGCTCAGCCGATAGACCCTCCGACATTGGCAATGACTTTTTCGGTAAATGATTCTCCGTTAGCCGGTAAGGAAGGCGATAAAGTAACTTCTCGTGTGATTTGGGCGCGTTTGGAAAAAGAAGCTGAGGGAAATATTGCCTTGAAAATTTCCCGCACCGATAACTCCGATACTTTTGAAGTTGCAGGACGCGGCGAGTTGCAGCTCGGTGTATTGATTGAAACCATGCGCCGTGAAGGCTTTGAACTTTCTATTTCTCGTCCTCGTGTTATTATGAAGCGTGATGAAAACGGCCAGCTTTTAGAGCCGGTTGAAGAAGTTGTTGTGGATGTAGATGAGGAATTTTCCGGCGCTGTTGTTGAAAAATTAAGCAAACGCCGTGCTGAATTGGTAGAAATGATTCCATCGCAGGTTGGCAATAAAGTTCGTTTGATTTTCCATGCTCCTTCTCGCGGTTTAATCGGCTATCATTCAGAATTTTTGACCGATACTCGCGGTACCGGCGTAATGAATCGTATTTTTTATGAATTTGAGCCATATAAAGGAGAAATTGAAGACCGCCGCAACGGTGTGATGATTTCCAGCGAAAATGGTCAAGCTATTGCTTATTCTTTGTGGAAATTACAGGACAGAGGCCCGATGTTTGTAGAGCATAACAGTCCGGTTTATGTGGGTATGATTATCGGTGAACACACAAAATACAATGATATTGAAGTAAACCCGACAAAATCTAAGCAGTTGACCAATATTCGCGCTGCCGGTAAAGATGAGGCTATTGACCTTATTCCGCCGCGTAGATTGAGCTTAGAGCAAGCTTTGGCTTATATTCAGTCTGATGAGCTTTTGGAAGTTACGCCTAAATCTTTGCGTTTAAGAAAGCGGATTTTGGACCCTATTGCCCGTAAACGAGCTAAACCGGAAGCGGTTGAATAAAAATAAGCGCCTTAATGGCGCTTTTCTTTATTGAATTTTAAGCATTTTTGAGCTAGCTTAATCGCATGGGAGAAAGATATGTCCGAAGTTGAAGTTCATAAAAAGTGTCCGGAATATTGTCCGTTTCTGAAGGCAAATAACACGTTTTGCGAGTTGTTTAAACGTGCGCTTCAGCAAGTATCCGCTTTACCGCAAAAATGTGAAGAATGTCTGAATCCGGAACAGCGGATGGAAACCTATAAATCATTGGGATTGACATTGGATAGCCGTATTGAAATGTGGCAGAAAGCGGTGGTTAAGCATAATGAAATAGAATTAGGAAAACGCCGGGAAGAAGAAGCTTTGCGGCAAAAATTCTCAGCGTTTTTGACAGATAAATTCGGTGACAGACCTCCGTTGTCCGGAAATACATATCTTAAAAATTTGGTTATAAATCTTTTTATGGTGCTTGATAATTCAGAGCGGCACATGATGATGTCTGTGTTGAAAGGCCGGGGAGGAGATTCGTTGCTGCAAGCCATAGACCGTGCGCCTAAAGACGATTCTTTACTGCGTAATATCAGACGGGAATTGGATTTACAATATCAGGAACATCAACAGGTTTTACAAAATTCTTTGTCTGGTCGGGAAAATAATCGTTAATTTCGTTGATTTTTTGTCAACTTTATGCTAGTCTGAAACAAATAACCGAGGAAAAGACTGTATGACCCAAGAAACTTTGTTGCTTACAACATCTGATAATCACATTATTGCTTTGAAACTTGAATATAATAACGTTGCGGAAAAACATCGCAAAATCAGGTTATATGAGCAATTATGCGAAAATTGGAGCTATAAGGATTTTTTTTCAAAATATAATGGTTTTGTGAGAGCAGGAACCTGTGCCGACGCCTCTGAACGTAACTTTTTTAAGGAGGTTGATACAAACAATACGGAATTTTTGGAAAAAGAAATTCATCAGTATGATTTTGTAAAAAGTCCCGAAAATTACCAAAATAATATTGCAGAAAATAATTATCCGGCGTCCGTGGCGTCAAAACCATATACCGTTCATTTTGATAATCGCGTTGATGATTCTGAGATTCCGCAGCTGATTAAGAATTTAGGTTATAAAATAGAGCCGGAAGATAATGTTTATGATGTAAGTTTTAACGCTGTAAAGCAAAGCTATGAAATTGTTGGCCTAAATCGTCGGCGTGCCTCGGTGAATGTTGGGAAAAAACGCGTAAAGTTTATACGAAACCATCTGACTTTTCCGCCGGCCGAATATGCTGTGATGCAAAGATTATTGTCGCAATGGAACAATAGCCGACGGACAAATCCCAATTTAAATATCAGAGGTTTTTGCAGAACCATCAGTAATGCCAAAGAAAGAAGTTTATTTTCATTATATGCAATAGAACAAACAAATGTGAATAGTCGGCTGCTGTTTTTGAAGCATGAATTGACACACGTTAAAAATAGTGCGCTGCAAGCAGGCTTCGGTTTGAAAAAGAATACAAAACGTCTGTCTGTTGAGGATTATTACCGCTTACAGGTAGAAGATGAGCGCAGCGCTTATTTGTCGCAGGTTGTTAACGCGGCCAATACCTATGTTAAGCAAGGCAACAGCAATGATTTTTCAATGTTTGATGTAGAATCTTCCGCATTGGTTGCTGCGCTAAAAAGCATGCCGGAAGACCGTCGTTTTTCGTATGCTCTAAATCCTGAAAATTTAATTGATTCGGCATTTAAATCATTTACCAAAAATCATCGCAGCGAATATGACAATGGGCAGTTTGTTAATAACATGAAACTGGAAATGCAAAAAGTTCCCATGAGTGCGGAAGCAGATGAAAATCATGAAGAATTTTTTAAACGCCGTTCTTTATATTATCGTTACAAACTTTATAATCCGCAGACCCAGAGTTATGAGCATAAAAACTTTACACCATTTGTAGAAGGTTTGCGTGAAGTCTCGTTGAGTCAGGAGAATATAGCAAATATCATAACGCCTTGTCAGCAAATTGTTTCGCGCCGTTTGGCGGAATTTAACCGAGATAAAAGCCGCGGATTGATAAATTCTGCATTGGTTGAAGAGGCTAAGGCTTTGATGCGTGATAATTTACATAAATCCCGACTGATAAATAATATAAACGGTATGGAAATTTCTGAGTTGTCGGATGATAAGCCGCAAGTTGTTTCGCCATCTCCGCAGCAGCCGCGTAAACCGGCAAAATGGAGCCGTGATATTGAGGCTTATTGGAGTAAATTTGAAGGTTATAAAGAAATTGCCAATAATGATGATGAATACTATTTCAGTATAAATAAAAATAAAATTCGCTATACAGCCAAAGATAAAGTTCAGATGGGTAAAGATGCTGAATATGATATGTATGTAAAATTGTTAAAAGAGCCGAGCAATCAAAATAAACCTATTATATTTAAGGATACGCTTACAAAAGAACAAGCCTTGAAATTGTATGTTGCTTGTGTTAATAATAACCGGCAAATGAAAGGTGCGGTTCCGAAAGATTTTTCATTGCTGAAAAAATTACGCGATATTCCGGCTGCGGATTTACAAAAATGTCAACGGACTATTTGTCAGAATAATCAGCAAAATCAAATTCTGCAAAGACAAATTATGTCGCAAGCCGGACGGTAGCTATCAAAAAAACGTCTTTGTTAAATGCGTTTTTAGAGGGGGATTCTGTAAAAAATGATAAATCTACCATGTTGTATAAAAAATCCTCTATATGGGCAGAAAAACGTGCTTTATGTGAAAGGGCTTAAACGAAAGGTAAAAAATGGATAATAAAACGATTTATGCTTTATCAACAGTTTTTGGAAAGTCTGGTGTTGCTGTTATTCGTGTTTCCGGAAACAGAGCTTTTGATGTTGTTGAAAAAATGACCGATTTGGATATTTCAAAAATTGATAGCCGAAAAATGTATTTAACAGAATTTCACAATCCTGTTTCACGTGAAACACTTGATAATTCATTGGTGGTAGTTTTTAAGTCTCCGGCCTCATATACCGGAGAAGATACGGTTGAAATAAATTGCCACGGTTCAAAGGCTGTTATTCGCAGTTTTTTAGACGCTTTGTCTGTTTTGCCGGATTTTCGCTTAGCTGAGCCGGGAGAATTTTCACGCCGCTCTTTTTATAGCGGTAAAATGGATTTAACAGAAGCAGATGGTTTGGCGGATTTAATTGATGCCGAAACATCATTGCAGCAAAAAGTTGCCTTGCAGCAGATGGGGGGAGCTTTGTTTGATTTATATAATAATTGGCGCTCCCGTTTAGTTTCTGTTTTATCGTATATCGAGGCATATATAGATTTTCCGGACGAAGATATACCGCAAGATACTGTTAAAAAAATTGAAAACGGTGTATTTAAAATTTCTGAGGAAATTGAAAATCATTTACGGCAAAATAATGTTGAAGAACGTTTGCGCGATGGTTTTAAGGTTGTTATTGCCGGTCCGACAAATGCCGGAAAATCAAGCCTGATAAACGCCATAGTCAAAAGAAATGTTGCAATTGTTTCGGATATTGCCGGAACTACGCGTGATGTTATTGATGCTTATGTTGATATAAAAGGAATTCCTGTGATTTTTACGGATACTGCCGGATTGCGCGAATCGGACGATAAGATTGAGCAAATTGGCATTAAATTGGCAAAAGATAAAATTTCTGAAGCTGATTTCTGTCTTTTTTTGTTTGATGCTGAAAAGGATAATGCGTCAATTTTCAATGACTACCTGAAATCTGTTAATGTTCCATATATACTTGTTGCAAATAAACAAGATAAAATTTCACCGGCTATGCAAAAAAAACTTACGGATGATGGATGTATTTTGGTGTCAGCCAAAGAAAGCCTTAATATAAATATTCTTACGGATAAAATTTATGAGTCTTTTCAAAGTATGTATGAAAAAAGCTCATCTTGTTTGATTACTCGTCAGCGCTACAAAGAATCCTTAAATGAATGTTTAGATAATTTGAAACGTTTTAATTTGCAAAAAGAAATAGAATTATCTGCCGAAGATATTCGCTTGGCTTGCCGTGCTATTGGAAAGATTACCGGTCAGGTAGAAGTTGATGAAATATTGGATAAAATATTCAGTAGTTTTTGTATAGGAAAATGATAAAACGTTGTATTTAAATTTACTGATAAGAAAATACGCTGTATTTAAAAGTTTGCAGCGTATTTTAATTTGCATTTATTTTGGTTTTGTGATTTATTATAAAAAAATAGAGGCTGAAAATGAATAATATATATGATGTAATTGTAGTGGGTGGCGGCCATGCCGGTTGTGAAGCGTGTGCTGCGGCGGCGCGTACCGGTGCTAAAACTTTGTTGGTTACCCATAAAATAAGCACTATCGGGGAAATGTCTTGTAATCCTGCTATAGGCGGATTGGGTAAAGGGCATTTGGTTCGCGAGGTAGACGCTCTGGATGGTTTAATGGGACGCGTGATTGATAAGGCAGGCATCCAATTTAGAATGTTGAATTTATCTAAAGGTCCTGCTGTTCGAGGTCCTCGTGCGCAAGCCGACAGAGAATTGTATAAAAAATTTATGCAACAGGCTTTGTCTGAAACATCCGGTTTGGATATAAGAGAAGGCGCTGTTGAGGGCTTGCTTATAAAAGATAAAACTGTTTGCGGTGTGACACTTGCCGATGGTGCGGAAATTTTTGCTAAAGCAGTTGTCTTAACTACGGGAACATTTTTAAACGGTATAATGTTTACCGGACATAAAACATCTGTTGGAGGACGCGTTGGAGATATTTCTTGCACTGGTATAACACCGTATTTAAAATCTTTGAATCTGCAAATCGGACGTTTGAAAACAGGGACTCCATCACGCTTAAACGGCGATACGATAAATTGGGATATTTTGGAAAAACAATCAGGTGATAAAAATCCAATTCCGTTTTCTTTTTTAACCAGAGAACTTAATAATCCCCAAATTGAGTGCGGTGTTTCTTATACAAATGAAAAAACTCACAAGATTATTCGTGACAATTTTTCTAAATGCGCATTATTTTCCGGTTTGATTACCGGCAAAGGACCTCGCTATTGTCCGAGTATTGAGGACAAGTTGGTGCGTTTTGCGGATAGAACTTCGCATCAGATTTTTTTAGAGCCAGAGGGGTATAATACTAACGTTGTTTATCCGAATGGAATATCAACGTCGCTGCCTGCCGATGTGCAAGACGCATTTATACATACAATGAAAGGCTTGGAAAATGTCGAAATTTTGAGATATGCTTATGCTATTGAATATGATTATGTCAATCCGCAAGAGCTGAATCATTGTTTGGCTGTTAAAAAGTCTAAAGGTCTATATTTAGCCGGACAGATAAACGGAACAACTGGGTATGAGGAGGCAGCCGCGCAAGGATTGGTTGCCGGTGTTAATGCTGCTTTATTTGCTTTAAATAAAGGAAAAGAATTTAAGATTGACCGCAGTCAAGGTTATATCGGCGTTATGGTTGACGATTTAATTACAAAAGGTGTTGATGAACCGTATCGTATGTTTACATCTCGTTCGGAATATAGATTGGTGCTGCGTGCCGATAATGCTGATGCTCGGTTGACGGAGTTGGGGTATGAAATCGGCTGCGTTTCTGAAGACAGATACGCTGTATTTAAAACAAAAGAAGCTAAAATAAAAAAATTTAATGATTTTTGCCTTAATAAATATGTGTCATATCCGGAAATAGAATCCTTAGGAATTACAGTTAAACATAATGGCAAAAAAACATTGAAAGATTTACTTGGGTATCAATGTGTTTCACGTGAAACAATTTCAAAAATTGCACCAGAAAGCAAGGATATAGATAATTCTGTTTATGAACAGGTTGAAATTGATGCTAAGTATGCCGGATATTTAAAACGAGAATACGAAGATATTGCTGTGTTTAAGCGCGATGAGAATTTGCAGATTCGCGATGATGTGGATTACACCAAAATAGGCGGACTGTCAACCGAGATGATACAGCGCTTTACTGCCGTAAAGCCAAAAACAATAGGTGAGGCTGCTCGTATAAAAGGCGTTACACCAGCTGCTGTTACAGCCATATTGGGATATATAAAAAGATGATGATTCAAAATTTTTCGTATCACACGCATACAAATTTTTCTGATGGTAGAAATACTTTAGAAGAAATGGTTGCTGCTGCAAAGAAAAAAGGGTTTTGCGAGCTTGGTATCAGCGACCATTTATGCGTGCATAAAAATATTAAGCAAAGTAAATCTTGGCCGTTATGGGAAAAAAGAGGAAATAGTCATATTTTTAAAAATGACTTTGAAACAATTTTGCCTGATTTTCAAAAACATTGTGAATATATTAGAAAAATCTCGCATAAAAGCGGCATAAAGTTATATGTGGGTTTTGAGGTAGATTATTTTACTTATGATGGATGGTTTTCTGAGTTACAGGACTTTTTAAGTAAGTTGGATTATGATTATGTGATTACCGGCAATCACATGCTTTTTGATGAAAAATGTGAAAATATTATAGATTTGTATGATTTGCCTGCTTTCTATGATGATGAAACTTTGCAAAATGAATTATTGCTTCGGCATTTTAAAACTATTGAAATGGCGGTAAAAAGCGGTGTATTTAAATTTTTGGCGCATTTAGACTATGCTCGTAAGCTTGGGGAAATATGTTCTGCCGATAAATTTATACCTCAGAAAATACATATTTTGGATGCGCTTCAAAACAAAAATATGGGAATGGAAATCAGCACTAAAGGATTGAGAAAAATTAACGATTTTTATCCGGATGAACAGATTTTGAGAGAGGCGTCAAAACGTAATATTCCATTTGTAATAAGCGATGATGCTCATGTTGTTTCCGAATTAGGAGATAGATTTGATTTGGCTGAAAAACGCTTGTCCTTGTTTAATATAAAAAATCGTTTAAAGTTTTAGTGAATAACAATTATATTTTGTTGCATAAAAATTTAAATAGCATACTGTATTATCAGAGGTAAAAATGAATTTTGATGAAGAAGTTTTAAAATATGATGTTTCACGTGAAACATTGCAAAAAATGAAAGATTTTCTGCAAATTCTTTTAGAGTGGAACAAGAAAATCAATTTAGTAAGCAAAAATGCTGAAAAAGAACTCGAAACTCGTCATTTATTAGATTCCTTACAGTTGATAAAATATATACGTGATGATGCTAAGCTTATTGTTGATGTCGGCAGCGGCTCAGGATTTCCCGGTGTTGTTTTGGCTATAGCATGTCAGGAAAAAATCCCGTCAGCGAAAATTGTTTTGGTTGAAAGTATTGCTAAAAAAGCGCTGTATTTAAAGGATGTTTGTTCACGATTGGGTTTATGCAATGTTGAGGTTATCAATAAACGTGCTGAAAACATTGTATTTAAAAATGTTGACTTTATAACTGCCCGTGCTGTTGCTTCTGTTGATAAAATTTTTGCCTGCACAGGCGGACTGCGCTCAAAAAATACAAAATATATTTTACCAAAAGGTCATACCTGTAATGAGGAACTTAATGAGGCCGGTAAAAAATGGAATATGAATATTGAAGTTTTTGATAATTTATATGCGCGCTCCAACGAGGTTGAAAGCGGAAAAGAAGGTTTTGTTTTTTGTTTGTCCGAGGTGAAAAGAAAATGAAAATAATATCTGTAGCAAATCGCAAAGGCGGTGTGGGTAAAACTACAACGACAATCAATATCGCCACAGCTTTATCAGCGATAGGGCGTAAAGTTTTGGTTATAGATTTTGACCCACAAGGCAACGCCACAACATCAATGGGTATAGCAAAACAAAAAGAAAATTATTCATCTTATGATGTTTTAATCGGTAAGTGCGATGTGAAAGAAGCTGTGCTGCACACAGATTTGCCTCGTTTTGACATGATACCGTCTTCACCTGATTTGGCTGCGGCTGAAATAGAATTGGTTGAGGTCGAAAAGCGCGAGTTTGTTTTGAAGAAAGCTTTAAGCAATTTGACCTCGGTTTATGATTATGTGCTGATTGATTGCCCGCCGTCATTAAATTTAATAACAATTAACGCGCTGGTTAGCTCTGATTCTGTTATGGTTCCGCTGCAATGCGAGTTTTTGGCATTGGAGGGTTTGGCCGACTTAATGAAAAATATCAACGCTATAAAACGTAATTTCAATCCGTCATTAGCTTTGCAGGGAATCATTTTAACAATGTATAGCCGGCAAAATAATTTAAGCCAGATGATTGAGGCTGATGTGCGCAAATATTTTGGTGATAAGGTATATCAAACTGTTATACCGCGCAGCGTGCGTATAGCCGAGGCGCCATCGCATGGAAAGCCTATTTTGATATATGATTTTAAGAGCGCTGGTGCGCAGGCATATATTCAACTTGCAAAAGAAGTTTTGAAAAGAGAAAAGGAGTTATAAATGAACGCAAATAACAAAAAGTTTGGTTTGGGCCGCGGTCTTGAAGCTTTGCTCGGTGACGAAGATATGAATCTAAATTTGGATGATGAAACCGCAGATGTCGGCAGTTTTGTTGAAAACGCTGTATTTAAATCTGAAAAAAATGAAATAAAAATATCTGATATTGTTCCGTGTTCATTTCAGCCGCGAACAGAATTTGATAGGGACGCGCTAGAGTCTTTGGCACAGTCCATAAAAGAAAAAGGGGTTTTGCAGCCGCTTCTTGTTCGCAAAAAAAACGATAAATATGAAATTATTGCCGGTGAACGCCGGTGGCGCGCCGCACAGCTTGCCGGTTTAGATAAAGTTCCGGCTATCATTAAAGATTTGACGGATAGCGAAACTTTGGAAATTGCGTTAATAGAAAATCTGCAACGTGAAAATCTGTCGGCGATTGAAGAAGCCGAAGGTCTAAATCGTTTGATGAATGAATATGCATACACCCAAGAAGTCATTGGCAAAGTAATAGGTAAATCACGCAGCTATATCGCTAACACGCTCCGCCTTTTAGGTTTGCCCGATGAAATTAAACAAATGGTTAGAGAAAATAAACTTTCTGCCGGACATGCACGTGCTTTAATCGGCTGCGAAAATTCTGTTGAATTGGCAAACAAAATAGTTAAAGAGGGTTTGAGCGTCAGAGAAGCAGAAACTTTGGCGGCAAATGTCAAAGGTATAAACATAAAAAATATTGCCCCGAAAGAACCTAAGCCAGTTGATAGAGATTTAGAAAAAATTATGGCTGATTTGGAAGAAAAATTAAAACTTAAAGTTAAAATAAATGCTGGAAAAAAAGGTAAAGGTAGTATAACATTGCACTATAACACGCCAGCGGAATTAAGTAATCTTCTGGATATTTTAGAACAAAGATAGGAGAACATAAAATGACTACAATTTTGGAAAAAATGTTAGATAATTGCAAAAAAGCCGGATATTATCCGACACAAAACATCGAAAAAATCGCCAAAGCAAAAAATATGATGTTTGGAGATAGTGAGTGGCAGCGCTGCCCTTGCGATGGGAATAATGAAAAAAGATATTGCATTTCAGAACTTTGCCGCAGCGATATTGAGCGTGACGGCATCTGCCATTGTCGTTGCTATCAAAAAGCAAGCTCAGATAAGTAATTGATTGTTGAGGGGCGCCTTATGGCGCCTTTATTAGCAAATGACCGAGCCGAAATTTATACATCTTCGTGTACATACTGCATATTCGCTGTCGCTTGGTGCTATGCTGGTGCCTAAATTAGTGCATAAAATGCATGATTTAGGCATACCGTGCTGCGCCATCACAGACAGGGGCAATTTATTTGGCGGTAAATGTTTTTCTAAATACGCATCAGATGAAGGAATTAAGCCGATTCTCGGCTCAGAACTCTGCGTTCATAACGAGGATTCGGAAAATTTGGCTCTGTCTAAAGGGAAAGAGCTTCCGCCTGATAGAATTATACTGCTTGTAAAAAACGAAACCGGCTACAAATCTATTATGAAAATGTTTCGCCGCTATTATCTCGATAATATGGAGAATAGCGATACTCCGCAGCTAAATATGCAAAATCTACGTGATTTTAATGATGGACTTATTTGTCTTACAGGTGGTTACGAAGGTCCTATCGGTCGTTTGATTCTGCAAAATCGCAAAGAAGAAGCAGAACAAAAACTTCTGGAATATAAAGAGATTTTTGGCGACAGATTATACATGGAAATTTCCCGTGTCGGATACGAAGAAGAAAAGAAAACAGAGCCGGTGTTTTTGGAATTTGCTTACAAACACAACATACCGCTTGCGGCAACAAACGATGTTTTCTTTTTTGATGAGGGTATGTATGAGGCGCATGACGCGCTTTGCTGTATTGCCGCCGGAGAATATGTGGCAAACGAAAACCGCCGTAAATATCTGCCGGGGAACCATTGGCGAACTGAGGCAGAAATGCTTGAGTTGTTTAAAGATATTCCAGAAGCGCTTGAAAATACGGTAAATATTGCTAAACGCTGTAATTATCTTTCGTACAAAATGGAGCCTCTGCTGCCGATTTTTATTTGTCCTGAAGGTAAAACTCAAGACGAATTTATCACGGAAGAAGCCTATAAAGGCTTGAATGAGCGTATGAAAATTCAAGTTTATCACGATGGAATGACGGCGGAAGAACGTGCGGAAACAGACCGGCATTATTATGAGCGCTTGGATTATGAATTAAGCGTTATCAAAAAAATGGGGTTTCCTGGATATTTTCTTATCGTGTCAGATTTTATCCGTTGGTCAAAAACACATGGCGTGCCTATTGGACCTGGGCGTGGTTCCGGTGCCGGTTCTATTGTGGCGTGGGCCTTGAAAATTACCGACCTTGACCCGATTCGCTTAGATTTGCTGTTTGAACGTTTTTTGAACCCGGAACGTGTAAATATGCCGGATTTTGATGTGGACTTGTGTCAGGAAAACCGCCATAAAACCATTGAATATGTGCAAAAAAAATATGGCTACGACCACGTTGCGCAAATTATCACCTATGGTAAACTGCAATCAAAAGCGGTAATTCGCGATGTGGCGCGTGTTTTGCAAATGCCATATAGCCAAGCTGATAGAATATCTAAAATGATTCCGCCGGGACAGGGTGGTAAAAACCCGACGCTGCCGGAAGCGCTCGAACAAGTGCCGGAATTAGAAGAAATGCGCGTGAAAGACCCGCAGATTAACAAGCTGTTTGATATAGCGATGAAGCTTGAGGGGTTATACCGCAATTCAGGAATGCACGCCGCCGGTGTGGTAATCGGCGATAGACCGCTTGACCAACTTGTTCCGCTTTATAAAGACCCTCGCGCCGAAATGCCGGTTACGCAATATGATATGAAATTTGTGGAAGAAACAGGTCTGATTAAGTTTGACTTTTTGGGTCTAAAAACACTTACGGTTATCAAACGCGCGGTGGATTGGGTGAAGAAAACACGCGGTATAGAGCTGGATATGGCTTCTGTTCCGCTGGATGATAAGCCTACATATGAACTGATGCAAGAGGGTAACACCAGCGCCATTTTCCAATTTGAATCTTCCGGTATGCGCGACGTAATGAAACAAATTAAACCCGACCGTTTTGAAGATTTAATCGCTGTTATCTCTCTTTATCGCCCGGGGCCTATGGATAATATTCCGACCTATATCAACCGCAAGCACGGACGCGAGGAAATTAAATATCTGCATCCGGATTTGGAGCCGATTCTCGGTGAAACTTACGGAATTATGGTTTACCAAGAGCAAGTGATGAAAATTGCTCAGGTTTTGGGTGGATATACGCTTGGCGGCGCCGATAAACTGCGTAAAGTTATGGGTAAGAAAATGCGTGATGAAATTCCGCATCAGCGTCAGATGTTTACCGATGGAGCCATAAAAAAAGGCATAGACGGAGAAGTCGCAAAAACTATTTTTGACCAAATGGAAAAGTTTGCTTCTTATGGTTTTAACAAATCGCACGCCGCCGCATATTCGCTGATTTCTTACCAAACAGCGTATTTAAAGGCGCATTATCCGGTGGAATTTATGTGCGCCATTATGGATTTTGATATAACCAACACCGAAAAAGTGTTGTTTTATACCGAAGAGTTCAAAAAAATGGGATATAAAGTTTTGCCGCCGGATATAAATATGTCTAACGCTTTGTTTAAGGTGGAGGGAAACAATATTCGTTTTGCTCTCGCAGGTCTAAAAGGCGTGGGCGAGGCCAATATGAACGCCATTGTTGAAGAACGAGAAAAAAATGGTAAATTCAAAGATTTATCAGATTTTATACATCGCGTTGATATAAAGCAAATCAATCGCAAACAGCTTGAACAATTGATAAAAGCCGGCGCATTTGATTGTTTAGATAAAAATCGCGGCAAATTGTTTGCGAATATTGAGAACATTATGCGTCACATGGCGGCTGCCGCAGAACTGAAAACAAGTAGTCAAACTTCATTATTTGGCAGCGAGGAGCTGAATGCAAAAGTAAAACTTCAAGATAAACCGGATTGGCCGGCTCTGGAGCGTTTACAACTGGAGGCGGAATCTATTGGTTTTTATCTGTCGGCGCATCCGCTTGATGTCTATAAGGAAAGCATGGAGCGTTTGGGCGTTACCACTTATGCTGATGCAATAAAAGGTATTAAGACCGGCGATACGATTTATGCCAATTTAGCCGGTTGCTTGCAAAGTTTCCAGCGCAAAATCAGCAAAAGCGGCAAACCATTTGCTTTTGTAAAACTTTCCGATACCACGTCGGCTTATGAGGGCTTGCTATTTTCTGACGGAATTACTAAATATGAACATGCCATCAACAGTGGTTTGCCTCTTTATGCAAAAGTGAAGATAGAAAAGCAGTCTGATGATATGCCGCCACGAATGCTGTTTAATGTTATAAAAACTTTGGATGAGGAAATTACCGAAAATTCAAAGGGTTTGATTATTGTTGTAAATAATGTCGAAGCTGTGCGCCCGATTCGTGAAGTTTTGTCGCATGAACGCTATGGCACAAACAAGGTCTATATAAAGCCGGAAAATGATGATTGGGATATTCGTATAGAACTTAAAAACGGCTACGCTCTGGCGGATGGAAATTTGCTTTCATCTATAAGGGCAATTGCCGGAGTTACTTTGGTAAAGGAAATATAAAATGAAACTTACATTCTATAAAATTTTGCTGAATACAGTAAGTTTACTTAAAAAAATACCTGAAAACTATATGGTTATAGTCTGCTATGCTACGATTTTAACGCTATTATCGTTTGCTTCCGGATTGCTCCCCTCTTGTCAACTGGGGCGCGAAGGCGGTTGGTGGTGCTACATGGAAAACAGTAACGGAACTTTCCCTCTTTATTTATTTGTTTTGAACAAATTTTTATTTTTTGTAATATGCTGTTTATTTTTTATAGATTTTTATAATAGTGCGTTTAACGGAAAAGTTTTTCGATTTAAAGAATTTGCAGATTTCAACAAACCAAGATTAAAAGTATTGTTATTTTTAATCCTGTCATTTGTTTTGTTGCTGGGGTCGGTTGCTGCTGTTTTTGCAATTATGCTGAAACAAGCAAATCCTGATTGGAGAATAGAATTTATTTATTTTGTAGCAGCATTTATTTGTTGTTGGATACCTTTTATTCTTTTGCGGATTTCATCAGCTATCAGTTATCTGGCGAGCGGAGAATATCCGCCTTTAAGGTTGATTTGGCAAAAAACATCTGACCGGAATTTTCATATAATATTTTCCTTTATTGTGATTTTTATAGTCATAAATTTTGTATCGCTGTATATTAACGCAATACTGAAATTTATAATGTTAAAAAGTTTTAATATTGCAACCTCGCTTGCTGCTGATTTTATATATAACGGCTTCACATTGATATATATTTCTCTTTTTATGATGCTGTTTAGAGCGATGCATCAAATTTTAGCCTCCGAAAATTTGAGTCCGTCAGATAAGCTTGTAACTATGGATTCGCAAAAAAATGATACAGCATTGCCGACAGCCGAAAACAATAACTCCAGAGTCAAAAAATCGGCTAAAAAAGCAAAATCGGCTAAAAAAGCAAAATCGGCAAAATCTCGCAAAAATAAAAAGGAAAAGAAGTAAATTAAAAGAGCTGAGTTTTTAACTCAGCTCTTTGTAAAATATTATTTTTTAGCACCATCTTTCAAACCGTCTTTAAGACCGTTTTTCAATCCGTCTTTCAGATTTTTATGACGGCCGTTTTTTAATCCATCTTTCATTCCGGCCTTATAACCATCTTTAAGACCTTCTTTATAACCATCTTTCATTCCTGATTCCAAACCGTTTTTCAAACCTTGTTCTAAAGTTTTGTTTGAAGTGGTGTCAGCTTTTACCTCGGTAACTATTCCGCCAAAGCAAAGTAAAAAAGCAACAGACATTAAAATTAGTTTTTTCATAGTGTTTTTCCTTTCAAAAAATTATTAAAATTATTTTTCACGTACAACTCTAAAACCGACATTGTCATATCTTTGAATGGCGTTTCGTGTTTCAACGCGATTTTCAGTACGGCAAGCAGTTCTTGGAGTATTCCAAGCTCCGCCTTTAACTGCCAGTTCATTTGCATGGTTTTTGGTGGTGGAAGTCCATTCCCACACATTACCCCACATATCAACGGCTCCAGAAGCAGATAAGGTTTGTTTGTAGGTGTCAACGGCTGATAACCCTTTGTTTTCGCCACAATTCATATCAGCGTCTTTCGGCATGTGCCCGGCCGCTAATTCCCATTCTTGTTCGGTGGGTAAGCGATATTTCGCAGACTTATCATTAGCTGAAAGCCATTGGCAATAAGCAATAGCATCATTATACGACACATTAACAACAGGCAAATTGTTGTCGGGAGTGAAAGTTTTTTTGCCTTGTGCTTTTAAAAAGGAGTTAAATTCCTTGTTTGTAACCGGCGTATAAGCGATTGAAACATTTTGCGATGCTCCTAAAACCGGTAAAAATCCGTCTGTTGTTTGTCTGGCATTGGGGCGTAGGCGAGGGTCTGTAAAACGCTTCATGGTCTGGTTAATGCGGTTTTCTCTATCTTTCAGCATTTCATCAACAATTACCTGCATTTCTTCTATTTTAGAGGAATGCTTTGCCGTTTTCTTTAATTCTTCCAACTTTGCTTTTTTGCGTTCAACAATTCTGTCATAATTGATTTCGGCTTGTTTGCGTAAGGCGTCATAATTAGCTTGCGTCGGATTTTTGCGATAAGCGGCAATCAGCTGTTTTGTTTCATCATTAAGCTGCGGGCGCTCCTTTTCAATGGTCGTGCTGTATTTAAACAATTTTGCTTCCGGATTCGTTGTGGCTGCAAAAACCGTTCCGCTAAAGCATATCATTGCCGCGGTTGATAATAAAATTAATTTTTTCATAATATTAAGTCCTTGGTTGATTAGTCTTTATCGTGTTTTGGAAAATCCTTAAAATCACGAGGTGGAAATCTGTGTTTTTCTCTGCCTTCAAACTCTTTTTCGTGATGTTGCTTGCGAGCCTCCAATTTTGCTTTTTGCTCCGGAGTCAATAGGGCTTCAAGTTTTTTCATGTCGGCTTCGCGGATTTTATCCATTTTTTCGCGGATAGTTTTCATTTCCTTCATCAGCGGCTCAATTTCCTTACGGCTCTGCTCGCGGATTTCTTCAGCCTTAGCTTTTTGTTCATCGGTCAGGTCTAAAAATTTATCCATTTTTTCCGGTTCCGGACGTTTGCGCATTTCTTTATGATGTTTAGGCATTCTTTCTGTCTGTTGAGCCGGTTCTGCCGGATTCGCCGCCGCTTCGGCAAAAGCGTTGGAATAAGCCGAAAAGGCGATTAGGGTGGAAAGTGCGGTGGTCAGTAATAATTTAGTCATTGTTTTTCTCCTTTAGAAAACTTAATTTTTGAGCTAATATCTTGCGGGCGTTAAACAGTCTGGATTTAACTGTCCCTTCGGCGATTTTCAACTTGTCGGCAATTTCTTTGTACGATTTTTCTTCAAATTCATACAAAATAATTACTTTTCGCAAATCGGCTGGTAGTTCGTCAACCGCTTTCAAGATAATTTTCTGGCGCTTCTTTTTATCTATTTTTTCATCAAATTTAGGGGTTACGCTAACCTTTTCAATTATTTCTCCCTGTAAAGTACAATTATTGTATTTGTTAAAACGAGATTTTAAGTAGTCGCGGCAAATATTTGCAGTCAGCATACCGAGCCATGCGGATTTTTTGCCTTGCTCTTGATAGTTTTCTTGGTTTTGCCATATTTTCAGATAGGCTTCCTGCTCCAAATCTTCATTGTAATTGCCGGTGATTTTTTTGATGACCGCGCGGATAATGGCTTTGTATGATGCTATTTCATTGCTCATCAGCTAATCCTCAAAAATCCGTATTCATCTGTCGGAAGTCCTAAGTTTTCTATAGCCGAGCCGTTTTGCAGCAGGCTTATGGTGCTTGACATATTGTCAAAGTCATAAATATAAGTATCTGTGCGCTGAAAAGCTCCAAATGCTAGAAATGCGGCAATTGAAAGTACGCCGGCGGCTTTTGTTAGGGTTCTAATCCGTTTGCGCCGAAAATACAGCGGTTTTACCTCTTTTAACAAATCAGATATATCGTCCATTTTCATACCTCGTTTAACTTGTTTACATTATTTATAACGACATATGTTGTATAAAAGTTCACTAAAAAAATAAAACCGCCGAAATATTTCAGCGGTCGTGTTTATATGCAAAGTATTTACGCTTGCGGAGTGTCCGCCTCAAAGTTGTCATTATCATCCTCATCCGGATTATATTCAATTCCGAGTTTTGCCAGCATATCATCGTTAATATCTTCACGCTGAGCCACAATCCAATCCGGAACGTTTGGACAAGGCGGTATTTTAGCCAGTTTTTTCATTTTCGGGTCAAGATACCAACGAGGAGAATCCGCCATAATTGGTCTATCAATGTAACTTTGCATCAAAATAACTTGCTTCAGCAACGGCAAGCTCAGTAACTGAGTGGCACTGATAACCGGAACACCCTGCATTTGATAGTTAACATTTTTAGCGAGCGGATTAAAGTCTTTACCCAAGCTGCCTTCTGTACGGCTGAAAGAAGAAACTTGCACGGTTTTGTTGCCAATCATCTTAGAAAAACGCTGCGCTGTAACCTCGTTGTTTTGAGAAAGAATAATCTTGCAAGCTGTAGTAGAAATAACAGTTTCAAGGTCATCCTTACCATATTTACCAGAAATTTGTCCCAAATCTTGTCCAATCAGCAAATAAGACACTTTTTGACCACGTCCGACTGCCGGTCCGTCAATAATTGCTTTCATTTTAGGCATTTGCGGAAACTCATCGAGGATGAACAAAGCAGGGAACGGTCCCATTTTACCGTCTGTTTTATTAACGTGATTAGGCGGATTAGAAATCAAATAAGATGACATCAATTCAATAAACGTACTGCTGATAACGCCCAGAGCGCGTGCATCAACTTGGTTTACGGAAAGATAAACTGAAATTGGTTTCCATTCTCCGGTAACCGGGTCTTTCATACCGCGCAGGTCCTTAAATTGAATGTCAGAAAAGCTGGTTCTAGCTTTTACGGCTTGGTTCTTAAAACATCCGATACCGGCAAAAGCTGTAGAAAGCACGGAGCCGCGCTCTTTATCCGGCATACTGCTGAGTGAGCTTAATTCAGTTATGCAACGTTGCGAATAACCAAAATTGCGAGCTTCTTTCACGGCTTCTTCCAACATATCGTGGGTCGGGTCGGCCATAGCCGCCATCTGGTCGCCTTCATCCATGCGGCGTTGAATTTCTTGCGCGGCGTTAATTTGCGCTTCAGTAATCCATTCCATAATCATGGCGATACAAGCTTCTCGTCCCATCCAGCGTGATGGCAGTAAATTCCAAGTACCGATAGGCAGGTAGTTTTCCATAGTCAGGGTGCCGTTTTTCAGGTTTTGTATGGCGCGCGGTGCTGCCGGGTCGCGCATTTCCATATAATAACCTTCCAAAATTTCTTTATCTTTTGCATCTAGTTTACCTTCATAGATACGACCGATAAAATAGTCATTGGCTCTGGCTCGGTCACATTTGGATGCTACAAAGTTAATAAAACCCGTTAGAGCCGCACGGCCGGTATTTGCCCAGTGTGGGTCTGCGCCGCCTTTTGGGTCTTCAACCAAAATATTGCACATTGAGTCCACATACATATCGCGGTCAGGGCCTGCTTCCGGCATAGAATTTGGCGACAGCGGATTCCAGCTTGGATAATAAATACCCTCGCTTGGATTATCTTCAGCACCCCAGTTAATTACAAACACCGGACCTACTTTAGCGCGTGCGCCTGTAGTGGAATAACAAAGCTCCGGTTTAGGGTCGTTTACGATAATACTTAATTTATTGGAGTTAAAAATTGTCGGAATAACCACACCGGCGGTTTTACCTGTACCCGGAGGAGCGCAGCATAGTGTTGACAATGTTTCTTTCAGCATCAAAAAACGGCCTTTGAATTTGCCTACAACCTGACAAAAGCCATCAAATCCAAGCAATGCCATTTTGTTGATGTCGCGCAATTCGGCGATTCGCGCCGAACCCTGCGTATTGACTTGAAACTTATATGGACTGAGCAACGCGCCGACAATCAAACCTACCGGAATGGTGATAAACGGCAGGAGCGGCAGCCACAAACTTAGAGAAAAAGAACCGTGATAGCGAATAAGCTGCTTAAACCATTTAATGTACATGGCCCACAAATGTCCCGGATTATCAACAATAGTCGCTAAAAATTTGTTTATCATCTCAAAGGATGCTTTTGAAACGCCGTGACCAACCAAATATGACAAAGGCAAGGCGAAAATAAAGAGAAAAATCGTTAATCCCAAACAAATCAGAAAAGTAATCATCATCCAGCGTACGGCGCTGTCGTATTCTTTCCATTCTTCTCCGCGTTCTTTTAGTGCCATTTTATCCTCTATTTAATATTTTTTAAAATTTTGCGCAGGCGGTTAAAATCTTTTCTGTCAATTTGCCCGTCCGCATCATCCAAAGATTTTGAAAATAAATGAATTTCTTTTGGTGCGCCGCGGTTAATGCGAGTTACCTCAATATCCATTTTATTCCAAATTTCAAACATATCATCAGCGTTTATGATGTTAGCCATTTGTACAACTACATATGATTTGACTTCTTGTTCAAAATCTTCTTCAGCCAGTTTATCACGAATTATATTGCGTGCAACATCTAATTTGCGAACAGGTGAAATTCTATGGCTGTTTTCTGAAAACCAGAGCGGTTCTTCACCGTTAAACAGTTCTTCATCAGCCAGCCAATCACCATTTTCTTTATCAACCAGACACAAACAAATTTCGTTGTCAGAAACGCCGACAAAGTCAATCAGCGTGTTGTTTACATTTACACCGGTAATAATGTCATATCCTTTTTGCTGCAAGCTGTCATATACAGGACTGCGCGGAGCGCTATTGTCATTTCCGTTGTCGCTGTAAGCATCATTATTTTGTTTATTGCCGCGGTTTTGTTTATCATCACGCGTGTCGTCTCGATTCTGCTTATTTTTTTGCCGCTGTTCTTTACCGCGGTTATTATCCATGTTTCTATCGTTTTTATTGCGGCGATTATTGCTGCGCGGCTGAAAATCATCATCAATGTCTTCGCCATCATCATCTTCATCAAAAACAGGTTTTTTAGAAGCTCGCTTAGTGTTGTTATCATTTTCGCGTTTGTTTTTGCGTGGCGGAATATCGTCTTCTTCATCTTCATCATCAAAGACTGGCTTTTTGGTTTTTGTTGGTTCTTTTTTCTTTAAGATGTCTGCTTTTTCAAAAGAATCAATATCTAAATCAAAATCATCGTCATCATCATCAAACTTAAACAAAGCATGGTCTATAGCAGACGGAATATCGGTTTTTTTAGCGGTTTTAGACGCAGCCGGAGCTGCCGGAGCCGCTGTCGGTCGTACCTGAGACGGCAAAACCGCGCTGCCGCCGACGCCTGCCGTTACCGGAGCCGCCGACTTATTATCGGCATAATCGGAAATAGGCATTCTGAAACCGACACCGGCCGGTCTGATTTGTTTATATGATTTTCTTTTTACCACTCCGTATTTGTTGTTAGTTTTCATAACATTCAGAGGGGTTTTAATCATGCGGCGATAAAGTGCCAGCGGCGATGTTATAATGTCATAAATAATCCGCTCCCACGCTACCATACACAATGTCCACCATCCTGTAACAAGCATAGGAATAAAGGTGACAATAATAATCACGAAAGCCCATTCTTTCGGAGCGCGTATAACCCATCCGGCTTTCCAGAGGGCGTAAGCTTGCCGCCAATGGTCCGGCCAAAAAATGTCAAAATGCCAATTGCAAAGCATAATCACGCGGATGCCTTCTATGAAGACTATGCTCCATAGGCATCCCACGATAAGTATTCTTGCAAAGACAATTAAGGATTTCACCCGTCTTACTCCATTTTTTTGTTGTCAGTATAAAGCAAATTTATAAAGAGAGTGTTAATTGATTTCATTTTCTATCTTTTCCACTATTTCTTTACGAAATTCAGCCGAATTTGCCAGCGGATTTTTTTTGTTTTCCAATTCAATACGTTCTTGTACCAATTGTTCGATGGTTTTTTTCTCCTCTATTTTCAGATTTTTTATGTTTACTTCCGGCATTCCGCCGCTGTATTTATCCATTCCTCTGTTTGCCAGCCAGTTAAGCGGCTTTGTAATAAGGTTCATATATTGATATTTCAGCAGTTTTCGCCAACATAAAATTACCAGCGGAAAATAAGAAAAAATACCGAGCAGCATAAACAAATCACCGGCCTTCAGCACGCCGCCGTCATTCCAGTAATTGCGCAAAGAACTTTGAATTGTTAAAATGTTTGTCTGATAGCAATAGAAAAACACTTGCTGATAAATCAGCAATAATAAAGCGCTTAACAATGTTCCGGCAATAAGAGCGCAAAGATAATGAAAAATTTTTTTAAGCATTTCAGCGTCCTTGCGATTGGTTCATGATTTTAATGAATATATGGTTGTCGTTATTCATAACATTTTCAAAATTTTTGCTGTTAAGAACTTTTTCTTTCCATTGCGAAAGTTTTTCCTTGCGAGATTGATTTTGTTCTTTTGAATATTTGTTACCGGCTTCTTTCTGACTGAATTGACTGCTGATGCCTTCTAAAGCAGAGGCTGAAAAACGTTCTTGAGCGTCTGATTTCAGGTCGTAGGAAACAATTTTCTTATGTGTTTTTGCAAGAATTGCGTCACCGAGTTTATCAAGATTTGTCAATTTTTTTAGCGATTTATAACTTTGAATTGTCTCTATTGAAACGCCGCTGTCCAGCATTTTGTCGTTGTTGCCGTAGCGAGCATAATTAAAGTTACCTTTATCTAAATCATTTGACAGCTTTGTTTTGCAGTCTATGGTTTCTTTAGCCAATGTGCTAAGATATGCCGCCGTAAATTCCGCTTGTTTTGTTTTTATGGCTTCTTTATCGGTAATTCCCTCGCGAGCCGCTTTCAATTCAATTGCTAAATTTGCGGCTTCAATGGTTTCTTGAATTTCTCTAGCTTTTTCGGCTGCTTTTTTGCTCAGTTTCTTATCAATATCGGTTGCTGATAAATCACCAAGATTATATTTGAATTTTGCCGCACGAGACAAGCGTCCGTTGTCCATGCCTTCATAGGCCATTTCAACCGCTGCCATTTCAGCGCCCAAACCATAAATAGTGGCGGCAAATTTTTCGGTCTTGTCATAGTTTTTGATTGTGGTATTAACTTTATCGATGCAAGCCTGCGGATTTTGCTTATATTCTTTGTTTACCATGTCGATAAATTTCTTGTCTTTAGGATTTTCCGGATTTAGAGCGGTCCACGTTTGCGGCGTTTTGCCCAAGTTAGCGGCTATATCTTTCCACATGGCAAATTTTTTATTTTTTGTTTCGGCATAATTATTTTTAAGGTTTGTTACAGCTTCGCCCAGCAGATACTCTCCATTTTTCTTAAAACCGCCAACCTTATCCTGACGTTTTTCTTCTTTTTCTCTTTTTGACTTTTTCATTTGTTTGTTGCTGCGGTCGCATAAATAATCAACGCCATCGCAAGCCTTGCTGACAACTTTATTTAAGCCGTAACTTGCCGCGGCCAAAAACCATTCGTTATACATATAATCGATAATATCTTGTTCTTTGATTTTGTCGCCGTTAAAATCATTTTTGCTTTTGTCGTCTTCAGGGGCATCTTCAACGGTAGCTTCGTTAATGTCTTCATCTTCTGTTTTTTTCTTAGGCTGAACGTTGATTTTCACCGGTTTTTCTTCAACTTTGACTTTTAAGGCTTCTTTTTTATCTTCGCCGCCGATTTCCAAACCATCTTCATTGGCGGCGACGTTGACTTGCAGCGGTGTCTGTTGGAGTTGATTTTGCTTTTCGGCGGAAGACTGCGCATTTGCCAGAGGTTTGCCGCTGATAGCCGGAGATATTCCGTCCTCATCTTTTATGTTTCCGGCTTTGGAAATTTCATCAATTGTCAAACCATTGCCATCTGCTTCCAAAGATACGCCTAGATTTTTTAATTCTTCAAGTTTGGATGTATAATCAGATTGATGTTTTTTAAATACATTTCTATCCGCTTCCGGCAATTCCGGACGAGCCGTATTGGCCTTATCACAGGCAGCAACCGCTTGTTTTGCGGTAAAAGTTGCAAAAGTTTCTTTGGTCATCGGATGTTTTATTTCTAAAAAGGAATTTAGTTGCTCTTGTTTTATTGTGCCATTTTCAGCAAGTCCTTTAACCCTTTTAACGGTTTCAACCATTTTGTCTAAATTAACCAAACCCATATTTTTTTTATTGCCGACTTTAGGAAAAACTTTTTTGGCAAACTCTTTAGATTCCAAAAGTTTTGGATTTTTATCCAAAATAGATTTCAGTTTATCATCAGATTCTTTATTTTCAACAGCATTCAAAAATTCAGTTGTTGCTTTTGCCGCTTGAACGTCTTTTGCCATTAGTGATACTCCTTTTTCAATCTTTAGTGCCAATATACCATATAAAATGATTTTTGTCTATTATTTTTTAACTAAACTTTGAGTCTTTTCAAAAAGTTACCGATTTCCAAATTAACTCTGATACCATCTTTAGGGGTGACTTTTAAAAGTCCGAACCACCGCGGTTTAATTTTACTGAAATCTATAGGTGAAAATATTGCCGGATTAGTTGTCAGCGCCTTGAAAGCGCCGTCAACATCTTTCTGCGCCACCCTAAAGTAGTTGCTGATTAGTTTATCGGCGTCCACAGGAAAGTTTTTTGCCGCCAACGCTTCAGTAAATTTGCGTTGTCTTTCTTTTCGTTCCATATATTCTTCATACATCATACGTTTAATTTGTTTTTCCTGATATTTCAAAAATTTTGCCTGATAGGTCAGCTCGCAACCTTCAATATCTATTAAAATTTCTACATAAGAAATTACGGCCAATTGCAAATCGGTGTCAGTAAGTTTTTCAGCAAAACTTAAAAATGCCTCGTCGGAAGAAGTAAGCGGAAAATTTCCGATTTCCTGAGGATACATTTTTGTCAGAAGCACCCATCCGGCAACCACATCGTCAGATAGAATTTTTCCGATACTCGGCTTATAATTAGGATACAGGTCGTCGATTTCAAACAAGCATTGATATGGTTGGTTCAAATTGGCCATAGAAAGCTTGTTTACTGAATTGTAAAAATTCAGAAAAGCTTGAGCCAATTCAGATTCATCATTTCCCAACATCGGCTGGTCATGAGTTTCTTGAGCTTCGATTTTAGCGTCTTGCAAAGAAGATACCAGCATTTTATCCAAATCTTCATCCGACATGGTTTCATTTACTTCCTGACCTTGAGCGCTCAATTCGGAGGTATAATCAATCTGTTTATCATCATCATCTTCCTCTTCCTCGTTTTCCGCAGCAGGAGCCGGTTCTGCGTTTTTCAGCTGATTTATTCTTTCATTAGCTGACACGTCGCTTTCCGCCTCTGCTTCGTCCAGGGAATCGTTAATAAAACTGTCTAAAAGTTTTTCAAAATCATCATCTTCTAAAACATTGCTGTCGGCCATATTTTTTCTCCTGAATATCTGCATAATCTTTACTTGCAATTATAAGCAAGACTTATTAAGCTGTATTATAATGCAAATATATTTAATAAAGGCTAAAAATGAACAGCGAAGACACAATATTTTCAACACCCGAAGTGGTAAAGGCGGATGAAAAGCAGCGTTTGGATAAGTTTTTGACCGGAAATCTGCCGGATTTTTCTCGCTCGCAGATTCAAAGGCTGATTTCTGACGGCAATGTTATGGCGGATGATGTGGTTATCTCGGATAATTCATACCGGATTAAAGAGGGAGACAGTTTTACGGTTTGTGTGCCGCCGGCCGAAGAAGCCCTGCCTTTAGCGGAGAATATTGAGCTGGATATCGTTTATGAAGACAACGATTTATTAGTTGTAAACAAACCGGCGGGTATGACTGTTCATCCGGCGGCCGGTGTGTCTCATGGAACATTGGTTAATGCCTTGCTTTTTCATTGTAAAGACAGTTTGTCTGGAATAGGCGGAGTTAAGCGTCCGGGGATAGTTCATCGTATAGACCGTGAAACCAGCGGTTTGCTTGTTGTGGCAAAAAATGATATTGCTCACCGTTTTTTAAGCGAGCAATTTGCCGAACATTCTATAGAACGCACATATTTTGCCGTTGTTTACGGGGTTCCTATGCCGTTGGCCGGAAAAATTGAAGGCAATATAGGCCGCAGTCCGGTTGACCGTAAAAAAATGTCAATTGTAACAAGCGGAGGGAAAACCGCCGTAACTCACTATAAAACTCTGCAAATATTTAAAAATGCCATTTCTTTAGTGCAATGTAATTTAGAAACAGGACGCACACACCAGATTCGAGTACACTTAACAAGTGTAGGGAATGCTTTAGTCGGTGACAAAGTCTATGTTAAAAATCATAAAACGTCTGTTAATTTGCCGCAAAAACTTAAAAATTTTGTAAATGAATTTCCAAGACAAGCCTTGCATGCAAAGAGTTTGGGGTTTATTCATCCGCGCACGAAAAAGTTTATGCAATTTGATTCTGAAATGCCGGATGATATTTCGGAATTGTTGCAGAAATTGGCTGAGTAGTACAAATCTTTAGTTGATATTTGTTCAAAAATAAAACTAAAGTATAGGTTGTTTGTTAAAATTTTCATCTATATCATACATCTAAACAACTAACAGGGGAAGTGAAGATAATGGAAAATTTAACAGCACTTACCGGAATGGACTTTTCTCCGGAAATTAACTTGGCCAGATATTTGCAAAATATTCGCAGATATCCGATTTTGACCCAGGAAGAAGAATACATGCTTGCCACAAAATATAAAGAAAGCGGCAATAAAGATGTGGCGTATCAGCTTATCACATCGCACTTGCGGTTGGTAGTGAAAGTTGTGTCACGCTATAAAGGCTATGGATTGCCGGTAAGTGAAATGATTTCTGAAGGAAATATCGGATTGTTATATGCCATAGATAAATTTGAGCCGGATAAAGGCTTTCGTTTTTCTACATACGCATTGTGGTGGATAAAGGCTTCGGTGCAAAAGTATATCCTTAATTCATGGTCGTTGGTAAAACTTGGAACTACGGCAGCGCAGAAAAAATTATTTTTTAATTTACGGAAAATTAAAAACAATCTGAATCTGATGGATGACCGTGAACTTTCTTCAGATGTGCTGAAAGAAATTGCTCGCTCGCTGGATGTGAGCGTTCAGGAAGTTACAGATATGAATACACGTTTGAAGGCGCATGACGGCTCATTAAATTCTCCCATAGACAGCGATTCTGACCATACTGCGGAATGGATGGATTTTATTTCAGATGGCAAACCAAATCAGGAAGAACGCTACGCATATAAGGAAACCATGAATTACCGCCGCAAATTGTTTAATCGCGCAATTACTGTTTTAAACCCTCGTGAAAAGGACATTCTTTTTAAGCGCCGGATGAGTGAGGATACTATCACCTTAGAAGACCTTAGTCAGGCATATAATATCTCAAAAGAGCGAGTTCGTCAAATAGAGCTGAACTCTATCCGAAAAATATCAAAAGCTATAGAAGTTTTACAATAATCATTCTCTTGAAAAGTTCTTTTTATCGCATATCTATAGTCAGACTCATTATATCTCGGAGGTTTGGCGGCTATGAAAAAAAGCACTTTCAAAAATGTATTGATTATAATATTGTCACTTATAATTGTTGTCGGCTGTATTTTGTTTTATTTCTATGGACGTCAACCGGCCGTGAATTTTATAAAACCGGAAAAACCGATTGAGGTCGTGGCTGAATTGCCGAAAATTCAGGATATAAGCATTGAAAAAAATTTTATAGGACGCGTTGCGGCAATCAGAAGTGTTAATATTTTACCATATTTGAGCGGATATGTGGCGGATATTCCTTCAGACAGCGGACAACAGGTAAAGCGCGGAGATATTTTAATCATATTGCGGCAATCTGAGTACAAAGCGGCCGTACATTCTGCTTATGCCGCTGTTTTATCTGCGGTTGCGGATTTGCAAAACTCCAAGAATCAATATCAGCGTCTGCAAAAAGCCGGAGCCAAAGCGGTGTCTCAATCCGAGCTTGATAATGCCGAAACAGCGGTTCTGACCTCTGAGGCTGCCGTAAAGCAAGCGGCGGCAAACTTAGAAACAGCTCGCATAAATTTGAATTATACTTTAATAAGAGCGCCGTTTGATGGGGTTTTAGGCAATATCAACATAGCGGTCGGAGATTTTGTAACTCCTTCAATGAAGCCGAGTTTAGTGCGTATTGTGCAATATAATCCGGCGCGTGTGATTTTTTCTGTTACGGATAAAGAATTTTTACAGCAGCACAATCTGTTTAAGGATAAAGTGCGCCTGATACTTTCAGATGGTAAAAAATATCCATTCAGCGGTAAAGTGATATATACCGAGAATGCTATAGAAAAAAGCACCAATACTCTGGCTGTTTATGCCGAATTTGAAAATCCGGATAAAATGTTAATTCCCAACGCATATGTGAAAGTTTTGCTGGAACACACTTATAAAAATGTGGTTTCTGTTTCCGGAAAATTGATACAGAAAAAAAATAATATCAGTTATTTATATGTTGTGAAAAACGATAAAGTTGTTTTGAAACCCGTTGATATTTTGGCGGATAACGGGGAGTCTGTTATTTTGAAAAATAATTTTATTCAGGGAGAAAGTTTGATAACACAAGAGATTGAGCCTCATTTATTGGGGCAAAAAGTTCTAATTAAAAATCAATCGCCGGAGGAAAAATAAGTTATGTTTTCAGAATTTTTTATTAACCGTCCGCGTTTTGCTATTGTGCTTTCCATTGTATTGATAATTCTTGGTCTGTTATCATTGTCTGTGCTGCCCGTGGCTCAATATCCCGAAATCACTCCGCCGCAGATTGTTGTTTCCACAACTTATTCCGGTGCCGGTTCACAAGTTTTGACCGATACAGTAGCCGTTCCGATAGAAAATGAGGTGAATGGTGTGGAAAATATGCTTTATATGTCATCATCGTCAGATGATAATGGTTCTTATCAGCTGACCGTAACTTTTGATATTGGGACAAACGCTGATATTGCTCAGGTAAAAGTACAAAATCGTTTGCAACAGGTAATGTCCGAATTGCCTGAGGAAGTCAATCAATACGGTGTCAGCGTTAAAACCCAAAATCCCAACATTCTAGCGCTGTTGGTGCTGCGTTCGCCGAATCATTTGTATGATGATTTGTTTTTAAGCAATTATGCCTACACTAACATAAAAAATGCTCTGTCGCGAGTCAAAGGAGTTGGTGAGGTGCAAATATTCGGACCGCAGTACAGTATGCGAATTTGGCTTAATTCAGACAAACTAAATGCTTTGGGATTGAACAGTATTGATGTGATGAAAGCTGTTAAAAATCAAAATATTCAGGCTTCTGTCGGCAGCATAGGCGCGGCTCCGAGCGATAAGGATAATAAAATTGTGCTGTCGCTGACGGCAAAGGGATTGCTTAATAGTGTTGATGATTTTAATAATATTGTAGTCGCATCCGGTGCCGATGGAGCGCAAATATATCTCAAAGATGTGGCAAAAGTTGAATTGGGCGCCGATACTTATAATATTAAATCAGGCTACAACAATGCGCCTGCTTTAATTATGGCAATAAATCAATTGCCGAACTCAAATTCTTTGCAGATTATGGATAATTTGCGCCGAAAAATTACTGATTTGTCAAAAGTTTTGCCGCAAGACATGGATTTAGAGGTTGCTTATGATTCCACCGAATATGTGCGAGCATCTATTCAAAGTATTATAGATACGCTGCTGATTACTTTCTTGCTGGTGGTTCTGGTAACGTATATATTTTTGCAAAAACTTAAAACAACGCTTATACCGCTTCTGACAATTCCAGTATCATTGATAGCCACGTTTATTGTTGTGTATTTGCTTGGTTTTAATATTAACATTTTGACCTTGTTTGCCATGATTTTGGCAATTGGTCTGGTGGTGGATGACGCTATTATTGTTGTTGAGCGAGTGCAATATTTGATGCTTAACCAAAAACAAGACGCTAAAACCGCCTCTCTGACAGCCATGCGGCAGATTGGCAGCGCCATTATAGCCACTACATTTGTGTTGCTTGCCATTTTTATTCCGGTTGGGTTAATGGCCGGAATTACCGGTAAAATTTATCAGCAATTTGCCGTAACCATTGCTACGGCTGTTGCTTTTTCGGCGCTTAATGCTCTGACGCTGAGTCCGGCTTTGTGCGCAATATTTCTGCGCGGAGACGAAAACAGCGAGCCGCATGGCTTTTTTGCTTGGTTTGATAAAGTGTTGGATAAAAGCAGGACTCATTATCTTAAAGCTGTTGTTTATTTTTCGGAACATCTAAAGATTATGCTGCTGTGCATGCTGGGAACAATAGTGTTGATAGCGGCTGGGTTTGCCTATACGCCGACCTCGTTTTTGCCGGAAGAAGACCAGGGCATTGTTTTTGCCGATATTCAGCTGGCGGACACGGCTAGTATAAATGAGACCAACAAAATCATAAGTGAAATGAATGATGAAATATTGCAAACCGAGGGTGTTAAATATTTCATATCAGTCGCCGGTTACAGTATGTTGGGCGGTGGCGGAGAAAACGTGGCATTAGGTGTGATTGGTCTGGAAAATTGGGATAAACGAAAAGTTAAAGAACTTTCTATAGAAGCCATAAGTCAAAATTTGCGCCGCCGATTTGCTGATAATAAACAAGCGTCAATAAACTTTTTTGCACCTCCGGCCATTCCCGGTGTCGGACAAAGCAATGGTATTTCTTTTGAATTTGTTACATTAGACGGCAACGCATCTCCGCAAAAATTATATTCACAATTAGAAAAATATTTGCAGGCGGTTAATAAAAGCAGAGATTTTAATTATGCGTTCAGTACGTTTACGGCGCAAACTCCGCATATATATTTGGATATAGACCGCAAAAAAGCGGAATATTATAAAGTTCCGGTCTCATCATTGTTTACGGCGCTGCAAAATAATTTGGGAGCGCGTTATATCAACAATATTACATTAAGCGGTCAGGTAAATAAAGTTATTCTGCAAGCCGACTATCAATACCGCCGAAGCACAGAGGATATAGGTAATTTATATGTTCGCTCGGAAGACGGGCAGCTTGTGCGTATAAATAGTTTTGCCGATGTGAAAACCGAACTTTTACCAAAGATTATTTATCGGTTTAATCAATATGCTTCAGCTTCCGTTACGGCAATGTCAAAAGAAGGCGTCAGCAGCGGCACGGCGCTGAATAAACTTGAGCAGATTGAAAAAATTCTGCCTAAAGAATATGGAATCCGGTGGACAGGGTTAAGTTTGCAAGAAATAGAAACGCGTGGATTAGCATTGATATTGATTAGTCTGGCCGTGATATTTTGCTATTTGTTTTTAGTGGCATTGTATGAGAGCTGGCTTTTAGCTTTGGCGGTAATATTTTCAACGGTGTTTGCGATTTTAGGTGCGTTGGTTGGTTTATTTATTATGGGACAGTCTTTAAGTATTTATGCTCAGCTTGGGTTGATTATGCTGATAGGCCTAGCCGCAAAAAACGCCATTTTGATTGTGGAATTTACAAAAATGTATCGTGAACAGGGGATTCCCATAACAGAAGCGGCGCGCCGAGGAGCCGAAGAACGCTACCGCGCAGTTTTGATGACCGCATTCACATTTATTCTCGGTGTTTTTCCTATGATTGTTGCGACCGGAGCCGGAGCAAGTTCGCAAATAGCCATCGGCTCATCCGTATTTTATGGAATGATTGCGGCAACTTTAATCGGTATTATCTTTATTCCGGCGCTGTTTGCTTTTTTTGAACATATAAAAGAATATTTTGCTTCGCAATCTAAAAACAAGGAGACGGAAAATGCATAAATTTTGTGTTGTTCTGAGTCTTATGGCGGTAGCTTGTACGGTTGGTGAAGATTTCCGCCGGCCGTCTGTTTATAATGACACAGTCATAAAACAGGAATTGTCATTAAAAGACGGAAATAATCCTTCAAAAAATTGGTATTCTTTGTTTGGAGATAAACAGCTAGATATGCTTATTGAAAAAGGATTGAAAAACAGTACGGATATTGAACGTGCCATAGCAAAATTGCGGCAATCAAGGTCTGAGCTGAACATAAGTCAGTCAGGATTTTTGCCGCAAATAAACGCTGTTGGCGGCTATAATTATCAAAAAAACAGTAAAAATATTGGTCCAACGGCAGATGCTCATTACTATAACGCCGGTTTTGATGCTTCATGGGAACTGGATATTTGGGGAAAGGGACGCCGTCAAAATGAAGCAGCCGCGGCAATGCTAAAAGCCGAAGATTATAATCTTGACCAAGTACGAAATGTTGTGGCGGCGGAAATCGCGTCAAACTACGTTAATTTGAAATTGGCGGTTGAAAAGTTATATATAGCTCGCCGTAATTTAGCTTTGCAAAGAGATATTTTTGCTATGGTGAAAGCTAAATATCAAAGCGGTCTGACAGATGATATGGCATATAATCAAGCCGAATATCTCTTAAATTCGACAGAGACGCAGATACCTCAGCTGCAAAGTAAAATAGAACAATATAAAAATTCTTTAGCGGTGTTATCCGGTGTTTTGCCGTCGCAGCTTCCAGTAGGAATAGAAAAACATTCACCGCTTTTCAGTAACGCTTATCAATATAACATTAAATCATTATATAATCTTCCGGCCTCGGTAATTCGTAAGCGTCCGGATGTTGCTGCCGCCGAGCAGAATTTGATAGCGCAAAATGCTTTAGTCGGAGCGGCGGTTGCCGATTTATATCCTGACATAAAGATTTCTGCTTTGTGGGGGTATGCGGCAACCGGCGGCAACAGTCTGTTTAATTCCAAAAGTCAGGGTTACAGCTATGAGCCTGTCGTTAGTCTGCCTCTTTTGGATTGGAACCGCCTGCAAAATCAGCTGAATAAGCAAAAATACCAAAAGCAAGAAGCATTTGCCGTCTATAAAAAAACAGTTTTGACAGCTGTCGGAGAGTTGAAAAATGCTATGACAAATGTGCAGACCGAGCTGAAAAATAATCAGTTGCAAAATCGCGCGTTGGCAAATATGAAAAAAGTCGTGGCGGCATCAGCCGAAAAATATCGCAGCGGTCTTATAGAATTTTCGGATTTTCTGGTTATGGAACAAAACCGCCTGCAAGCGCAAAATAATAGTTTGGAGAGCAAGGCGGAAATTTTTCAAAATCTGATAGCATACTATAAAGCTGCAGGCGGCGGCTATTTGCTGTAGATGCTTTCTAACGGAACGTAGTCAGTACCTTTTTGCGGATTGTATACAAACACGTTTGTTACGGTCGGAATATCGTATTTTCTATGCCAATAGCCTTTTGCTTCCATGCACAAACGATACTCTTTGGGGTCGGAATCAGCAGAATCGCGGATAGAGTTTACCAATAGGGGAGAAGCGCCTCTGTAAGGGACATAGCTGGCCCAAATACCTTTTGATTTATGCCAATCTACAATAATATTATAACGATATTCTTCGGAATAAAACCAACTGCTGAAATCCGGCCAATGGTACCACGGTTCTGCCTCTTTCAAACATTCTGAATGGTCTCTGGAAAATTTTTGCACTCCGGTGCGCTCTCTTTCCCAATGATAAATAATTTGACCTTTTCCGCCCCAAGAAGAACAGGAAGTCAGAAGAATAAAAGATATAATCAGTAAGTATCTCATTTTAAAAATCCAAATCATTATAGTGTTTTGCCGGATAAATACCTTTAAAACGGTCATTCAGAATATCTTTAAAACTAGGACGCGACTTGATTTTAGAATACCATAACTTTGCGTTTTTATAGTCTTCCCACGGAACATCGCCCAAATAGTCGATAATAGAAAGTTGGGCGGCTGCGCTTATATCGGCTAACGAAAAATTATTTCCGGCAAGATAATTATTTCTTTCGGTTATCCAGTCAATATATTCCAAATGAAACCGTAAATTGTTTATTCCGGCCTTGATGCGTCTTGATTCAGGAGGCTGCTGCAAGGCAAAACGTTTATAAATTTTTTCTCCGGCGATGTATTGATATACCTCGCGGTTAAATTTATTATCAAACCAATCGACCAAACGTCTGACTTCGGCGCGTTCTTTATTATTTCCGTTAATCAGTCTGTTTTGTGTGTAAGTTTCTTCCAAAAATTCGGTAATGGCGTAGTTGCCGGAAATTATATTTCCGTCATATATAAAAACAGGCAGTTCTCCGGCCGGATTTATTTTCATAATATCCTTAGAAAGTTTCCACGGATTTTCTTCTTTCAAAACAAACAGCATTTTCTTTTCAGACATAAGTATTCTGATTTTACGGCATTGCGGTAAAACGCTGTTATGCACTAAAAGAACCATTTATATAACCTCCCTAAATTCCATCCAATACATCATCAATAGATTTTTGTTTAATTTTTTGTTCCAATACTCGTCCCTTTTTGTTTTCTGCCGGAGCTTCCGTAGAATCCTGATTGGTTGTTTCGGTCGGAGGTAAGACTTTTTTAGCAAAAGCCGGAGGAACAATACCCTGATTTTTAGCAATTTCATCTTCAACCATCTGTAAGATTTCTTGTTTTACGCTATTGCCAAATTCAGGATTATTAAATTCTTTTGAAAATATTTTGTCATAGAGTGATAATTTAGGCGTAGTTTTGGACATTGCAACAAAAACCGGAATTTTGAACAACGGTTTTTTGGAATAGGCCAAATATTGTTCTATGCCATAGCGGCTTGACATGATGCGATTATAATAAAGTCCGCCCAAAATATAATCGGCTTCGCCTGTAAAAAGTTTTTCATAGGCGTCATACGGAGTTTCGGCAAATGTCAGATTCAGCGGTTTTATTTTTCTTAAAACAAAGTCGCTTAAATATTCTGTTTTGCTTATGATTCCTTTTAAGGCGGCTAAGTCTTTGGTCGTTTTTATTTTTTCTTGTTCATCAGGCAATGTGATGATATGAATAGGATTAGAAACAACTGCCGGATAAATCAGATGTATTCCGGTAAATAATTTTGAGTCTGAATATGCGCCGATAAACATCTGAGCATTACCGCTGCGTATGTCTAAAATTACGTCTTGCAAGGTTACGCTGCCGGATTTTGGTTCATCTTTTATTTTAAAGTCATATTTTTGGGCGATTTCTTTAAGCGGTTTTAAAAACACGCTATCCAACATAAAAAACTCCCTTTTGCTCGTAAGATAGTTTGAAAACGGAGGATAATCCGGCAATCCCGTATAATATATATCATCGGTCAAATACCCCTGTTTTTGCACCATGTGCTGAGCCTGGGCAGAATTTATGACCGTTAAGCAGCAGAATAAAATATAAATTACAAATCTTTTCATGTATATTTCCCAATCATATAGATAAAATATAAATAAATTGTGTTAAAAAGATTTTAATCGTTTGCAAGAAAACAATAAATTTGCCACTATCATAATAACAAAAAAAGAAAAGTACAAGATGATAAATCAGGATAACGCAAATAAAAATTTATTTTTGACGCCTCAATCGGAAATAACTGCGGTTACGTCCGGTTTTGGCAGCATGGGAAAAACATGGCTCTCTGTGACATTGGCTCATGCTTTGAATATGCTGCACAAAAGTGTTTTGCTCTTTGATGCCAACAGCGGTTTATTGAATACAGATTTTCAGTTGGATATAAATTGCCGCGGTTATCTGAATCAGGTTATATCGGGAAAATTGACGCTGAATCAAGCCGTTTCTCCGGTAAATAAAAAAAAGTTTGATGTTATCAGCGGTTTGATGGGAAGTGATTTGCTGGAGGGCGTGCCTTTGGGGCGCTTGCAAATTTTACGGGAAGAATTGGCATTGTTGGCGCAAAATTATGATAATGTGGTTATAGATTTGCCGTCTTCCGAAAAAATATTATATAATTTTTTACCTCCGTCCAATTTAATCTTAGTTTGCACCAATGAACCGGCCAATGTGGTGGCAACGTATGATTTTTTGCAGCGCAACGGCGGACGTTTTTCATATAAGAGTTTGCAAATAGTGATAAATTATGCTAATTCATATGAGGAAGGTATCAGAACTTATGATACTTTGCGTCGCGGATGTGAACAATATATGTCGTCAACACCGCGGTTGCTGGGGGTTGTCCGTCGAGACACCAGAGTTCGCGACGCTATCCGCAATCATGTGTTGATGCTCAATCGCTATCCTAATTCGGAAGCGGCGGAAGATGTGATGAATATTGCTAAAAAGCTATGGATAAAGGAGACGGCGGATGAGCGCTAATTTTGATGCAAGAGGTTATTATAAAGTTTTAGAAGTTACTCCTAATGCGCCTCTCTCGTTGATAAAACAGCAGTATTATGACAGAGCCAAATATTGGCATCCTGACCATAATGACAATCCGGATGCTGTCGAAATTTTTCAAAAAATTTCTGTCGCATATAATTTGCTTAAAGACCAAAAGAAACGTTTGAAATATGACCTTCTTTCAATTATTTATGATAATAATGACTTTCCGGATATGGAATCTCTGAACCCGTATAAAAATCAATCCGGACAAGATGATGCGGCGCTGCGAGTTTTAAAACAGCGTAAAATCACCGCATTTTTTACGGGTTTTCAAAAAAAAGAAACTAAGGATATTTGCAATTATATTGAAGCTAAGGACATGGTGGTGTCGACATCTCTGGCAAACTGGCTGCGCGGCTGGTGGGGAATAGCTGCTTTTGCCGAAAATATAAAAGCGCTTAAATTTAATTATCAAGCGGCCGATGCGGCAGATGACGATAATTTGAAATTATTGATACATAACGCCGTTGCCTATGAAACCGCTAATCGTAAAGATTTTGCGTGGATATATGCAAAACAGGCGATGCTGCTTGTCAAAGCGGATAGTCGTGAAAAAGAATTATTGCAGACTTTTATAGATATTTTAGATTATCATCCGCAAAAATCGGTGGTGTTGCCGCGTTGGTCGGCGGCCGAACTACGGATTAGACAATTGCTGATGCCGATATTTTTTGCGGCCGTGGCGGTAATTTTTGGCATAACTATCATGGGAAAAGTCGGTTTAATCAATTTGCCTCAGCATAAAAACTCCGGTTACTATAAAGAAATGGTAATCGGCGGAGTTAAAGTGGCAGATGACCAGATAGAAAGCCATATTATTAAAGTTGACGGCGATAAAAGCGATGAAAATTATATTTTTCATTTAACGGATAATTGCAAGATTTATTACGGACCGGACAGCCGCTATGACGTGTTAAAAGAAGGCGTTAAAGGGCAGACAGTCAGAGTTGTCGGATATACTCCTGATAAAAGCTGGTTCAAAATAATTATTGACAACGGCGAGGCCGGATACGTAAATAGAAACAATATAGCTAAAGGAATAGGAAATCCGATTCCTCCGCGTTCACAAGTCAGATAATAGGATATGATATGGGACTAAAATTTGAAATAGATAAAAAAATAGGCAAAAGCCGTTTGGGACGTTTAATCACAAAGCACGGTGTTGTAAATACTCCGGCGTTTATGCCGGTGGGAACATGCGGCACGGTTAAAGCAATGATGCCGGAAAGCGTGGCGGCGACCGGCGCGGAGATTTTGCTTGGCAATACCTATCATCTGATGCTGCGTCCTGGGGCAGATTTGGTTGAAAAAATGGGCGGATTGCACAAATTTATGAATTGGAATAAGCCGATTTTGACCGATTCCGGCGGTTTTCAGGTTATGAGCCTGAGTGGCTTGCGCAAGCTTACAGAAGAAGGCGTGACTTTCCGTTCGCATGTTGATGGCAAAAAATTCTTTTTAAGTCCGGAAGAGTCCATGAAAATTCAGCATAAGCTGGATTCAAATATTACTATGTGTTTAGACGAATGCACGCCGTACCCGTCAACCTATGAAACCTGCGCCAAGTCTATGCGGATGTCTATGCGTTGGGCAAAACGCAGCAAAGAAGCATTTGTTGACCGTGAAGGGTATGGTATTTTTGGCATTCAGCAGGGAAATGTCTATAAAGATTTGCGTGAAGAATCTGCAAAAGCGCTGCGTGAAATCGGTTTTGACGGTTATGCCATCGGTGGTTTAGCCATCGGTGAGGGGCAGGAAAAAATGTTTGAAGTTTTGGATTATGCTCCGGAAATGCTGCCGGAAGATAAGCCGCGTTATCTAATGGGCGTAGGACGTCCTGACGACATTGTCGGTGCGGTTTTGCGCGGAGTTGATATGTTTGACTGCGTTATGCCGACCCGTTCAGGACGCACAGCGCAGGCTTTTACCAAATATGGACCGATAAATATCCGCAACGCTCGCCATCGCGAAGATTTCCGTCCATTGGAAGAAGGGTGCGATTGTCCGTTATGTACGCATTACAGCCGCGCTTATATTCATCATTTGCAGAAATGCAATGAAGTATTGGGTATTATGCTTTTAACATGGCACAACATTCGTTATTATGAACGCTTGATGCAAGGATTGCGTGCCGCTCTTAAAAATGATACGCTTCAAGAATTTGCGGCAGAGTTTTATGCTAATCAGGCAAAAGGTGATATAGAGGAGCTGTAAAATATGGAAGAACAAACCTGTAATGTTGAAGAAAAAGTAATCCAAAGTTTTAAAGAGGCCAACAAAGAAGATGGTATCCGGGTGTTTGTTGCCGGTGGTTCTCGTTCCGGTAATGATACTGCTTATGCGCAAGAGGCGTATAATTTGGGTAAAAAAATTGTAAAAATGGAATTTAAACTGGATTTCGGATTATCTAACAGCGGCATTATGGGGGCGGTGGCAAAAGGTGTGCTGGATGGCTGGAACAAGCTTCAATGCAAGCTGGAAGGCTCTCCTATTCAAGGTATTACCACCAAAAAATATTTTGATTTATATCCTAATGACGATGAGCTAATCAATAAAATGGATATAGTGGTTGCCAAAACATTGGAAGAACGCAAGCAAAAACTCTTGGAGTCCGATTTTGTGGTATTCGCTCCGGGAGGAGTTGGAACTTTGGACGAACTGGCTTATGATTGTGTGGCCATGCAGGACGGCATGCTGCCCATGAAACCGTTTATTATATATAATATTAACGGCTTCTTCCATCACTTGCTGGAGTTTTTGAAATATATTGCTCAAGAAGGATTCGCCAATCCGGTGCCGTTTATTGTTGTGGATAATAATGAAGAGCTTGAAATTGCTTTCCGTCTTTTGAAAAAGCGCTACATCAAGTGTGCGGATGGACAGGAGGCTTATGCCAACGCGCGTCAGCTGGTGTATGAATTGCCGTATTTTATTAAACAAAAATTGAACTATAATTTTGAAGTGGAAGATTGTATTGAAAAAATGCGCCAAATCAACACGTCAGGCACTTATCAGGAACGCACCGTTTTGCGCAATGAAATAGAAACCGCTTATTTAGAAAAAGAAATCAGCCGCATGTATGACCGTTTGGCAAAAACCGGACGCGATACAGGCAATGTAAGTGAAAAATTAACCAAGCTGAAAAAACGCCGTAAGGAATTGGCTGAATGAGCGTTTTCAGCTTTATTTTCAAATATTTACGCAAAACAAAACTGATGGCGTCAATTATTTTGGCTGCGCTGATTGGACGCTGCATAGCTGAGCGCGGTCAAATTTTTGCCATGTCACAGGTTATAGGATATTTACCTAAGTATGCGGAGAATAATGCAATTGTGTCACAGATTTTGTTATTTATCGGTTTATTGGCGGCAATGCTGACGCTTGATGGACTATGCTCGTATGTCTGGCGATATACGGCCGGTAAGTTTATGCCTTATTTTTGCAGTCTGGTCTATAAAGACATTTTTGTAATTGTTCATCATCATTCGATTCGTTTTTTTAATGAAGAAATGGCCGGTAAAATTGCTTCAAAAACCAAAAATATTGTTTCCGGTATCAGAGAAATATATGGTCAAATAGTATTTGGAGTCATTCGCCCGTTAAGCGGCTTGATTATTACCATGTTTTTAATTTGTTCAGCCGATATTGAACTTGGGTTTATCATCTTTTTGCTGAATATAATTTATCTGCTGATGATGGTTTATATCCGCAAAAGAATAGGCTCGTTTGCCGAAAAAAGAGCCAGATTCGGTGCTGAAACAGACGGAGTGTTTATTGATACTGTTACAAATTCTGATTTGGTGAAAAGCTTTGCCAATTATTTTTATGAAAAAAAACGTTTTTACAATGTGTTGAAAACAGCCGTAAAGGCAGAGCAGACTGAACGAACAAAAGACGCGTGGTTTGATTTTGAAGGAAAACTATGTTTTGCCGTGACTTATATGGCCTCTTGTTTGATTGTCTTTTACTATTGGTATTTACAAAAAATCAGTTTCGCCGATGTGGTTATGGCCACTTCGTTGTTAAACGGTGTAATGTTTGATGTTATAAATATTGGCTTTTTTGTGAGCGAATTTTCTCAGTCTTACGGACAGATTAAGGACGGTTTGAATTTGATTTTTCAGCCATGTCAGGTTCAGGATTTGCCTGACGCGTATAATCTCAAAATGCGCAATCGTTCTATCAGCTTTGAAAATATAGATTTTTGCTATCCTCAAAAAGGTAAATTTTTTAACAATTTTTCGCTGAAAATAAAATCTGGAGAAAAAGTAGGATTGGTCGGGCATTCCGGCAGCGGAAAATCAACATTGATTAAATTGCTGGTACGCTATTTTGATGTTTGCGGCGGTAAAATATTGGTCGGCGGTGAAGATATTTCTAAAGTCCGCCAAGAAAGCCTGCGAGCGCAAATTGCGGTGATTCCGCAAGATACGACCATGTTCAACCGTTCGATTCGCGAAAATATCCGCTATGGGCGCTTAGATGCGACAGACGCTGAAGTTGAGGCTGCGGCAAAGCAGGCGTTTGCCGACGATTTTATCAAGCAGCTTCCGGAAGGTTATGATAGCAAAGTCGGAGAGCGAGGCGTGCTGCTTTCGGGAGGAGAACGTCAGCGCATTGCCATCGCGCGTGCCATTTTGAAAAACGCGCCGATTCTTATTTTAGACGAGGCAACCTCGGCGTTGGATAGTCAAAGTGAAAATTATATACAGAAATCATTGAAAAAATTGATGAAAGGTAAAACCGTTATCGCAATTGCCCATCGTCTTTCCACCTTGAAAGAAATGGATTCGCTGGTGGTTATGGATAAAGGGAAAATTGTTGAGCAGGGTTCGCATGATATGCTGCTGGCTCAAAAAGGTGCATATTATAAATTTTATCATTTGCAAAATTTTGAACAGTTCGACAACAAATAAAATGCTTGCAAAAAAATAGAAATTGCATATATTTTAGGCAGTTATAAAACTTAACTTTTTAAGGAGAAAAAAATGCCTTTAGTATCTATGCGTCAAATTCTTGACCATGCGGCAGAACACGGATATGGTGTTCCGGCTTTCAACGTAAACGATATGGAACAAATTTTAGCTGTATTGCAAGCTGCTAAAAAAGTAAACGCTCCGGTTATTTTGCAAACATCTACCGGCGCTCGTAAATTTGCCGGCGACCCGATGATTCGCCACATGGTAATGGCTGGTATCGAGATGTTTCCGGAATTGCCAATCTGCTTGCACCAAGACCACGGCGCTTCTGTAAATATTTGCCAATCTGCCATTGTAAACGGTTACAGCTCTGTAATGATGGACGGCTCTTTGGAAGCTGACGGCAAAACACCGGCTTCTTTTGAATATAATGTTCGCGTAACTCAAGAAGTTGTTGCCCGTGCGCACGCTGTCGGCGCTTCTGTCGAAGGTGAATTGGGCGTTATCGGCTCTTTGGAAACCGGCAAGGCCGACAAAGAAGACGGCCACGGCGCCGAAGGTACTTTGGATAGAAAACGTTTGGTAACCGACCCTGATGAAGCAGCTGAATTTGTGGCTTTAACTCACTTGGATGCTTTGGCTGTGGCTGTTGGTACTTCTCATGGCGCTTACAAATTCACACGTAAACCGGATGGCGATATTTTGGCTATTGATGTTATTGAAAAAATTCATGCCAAATTGCCTAACACTCACTTGGTAATGCATGGTTCTTCTTCGGTTCCGCAAGAACTGCAAGATTTAATCAATGCTTATGGCGGTGCTATTCCTCAGACCTATGGTGTTCCGGTAGAAGAAATTGTCCGCGGTATTAAATCCGGCGTTCGCAAAGTAAACGTAGACACCGATTCCCGTATGGCTATTACCGGTGCTATCCGCCGCGTATTTGCTGAAAATCCGAAAGAATTTGACCCTCGTAAATATTTGAAACCTGCTATTGAAGAAATGCAAAAAGTTTGCGAAGCTCGCTATATTGCTTTTGGTGCAGCTGGTCATGCCGACCAAATCAAAGCTATCAAATTGTCTGATATGGCACAGAGATACGCTGCCGGCGAATTATAATCGTTTGCTGAAAAATAAAAAAAGTCCCGAAGATTCATCTCCGAATTTTCGGGATTATTTGTAGTTAACTGTTGTTGCTTATTATAAGTTTTAAATCGCATGAATATTGAGAACAAATGGCACAGCTTTGGGCAATTTGCGGAAGAATGCCATCTTTATAATATTTACAGTGCCATTCTTTAGCAATTTCCGCCGGTATACCATAACCGCATAATTCATAATTACCGATTTTCAAATTGTCATTCAGGGTCGCCGTCCACATATTTCTAAAATCAGGAGTTAGACTGAAAAAAGCTTTACAAACTTCTACAGATTCCTTGTTTGGCGGCATAAAAAACATAAAAGTAAGCCGATTCCATTCCGGACTAAATTTCGGAGCGTAAATACTCAGTATATTTCCAAATAAATCTTTATTATCTTCATCAAGCATATTATCTGGAATGACATTTATCTCTTTGAAAAAATTTACCATGTTTACGCCGGGAGCGCCATTATTATAACTTCGGCTGTTAGAAAATGCGACTTTTAAGTTTGTCATCATCATCGTAAAGTTATCTTTCCACTTGTCGATTTTCCACATAGTCATCGCCTTAGAATAACCGGCGATACCGCCGACAGATAAAACTGCAATTATCGCCAGCACACCAAGCATTTCTATCATGGAACGCCCGGCTGAAACCGCGTATAGCGGCGCATTTAAAGCAGTTTTACGCTGTCTCAAAAAATTCATGTACCTCCAATGTACACTAGGATTTTTTTCGCAGCTAGAAACCACTTTATCTACACCGCTCTCCGTAGTTTCAAAGAGTTTTAAGGCATGTTGACGCACGACATCCAAACCCTTAAATGCGATGTTGGTTAGGTTAGTTTCTTGTTTGATGATTTTTTCAAAAAACTCTGTAAATACCTTTGTGACAGCAGAAAAAGTGTCTTTAATCAGATAATTAGGATTTGCAGAGAGAGAGAGAGA
>CAKQDU010000005.1 GCA_934229625.1 uncultured Alphaproteobacteria bacterium
TTTGAATAGCTTATTTTTCATCTTTCTTTCCTCTAAAATTATGTTGTTTACACTCCAATTCTATAACAGTCTTTTTTTCATAAGTCAACTGCAAAAATCAACGCATTTTTTTAGGTTAAAAGTGTGTAAAAAAAATCGCCTTATTTAATAAATAAGGCGGTTGAAAATGCTAAAAATTTTTATTGAGCTGCGGATATTCCTTCGACTAAAATTGTCAGATTGGATGTGAACAATTTTACGGCAATAGACATCAATATGATACCAAAAGCTTTTTGAAAGATGCAGATAATGCCTGGAGAAAGCATTTTCTCTAGTTTTGGCGCTAATTTCAAACCCAAATAAACAACTATAATATTTAATATAATAGCGAGGATAATATTTAAGTCGGCGTATTGTGAGCGAATGGCTAAAATAGTTGTAAATGAACCGGCGCCTGCGATTAACGGAAAGACAATCGGAGTAAACGTTGCATCGTTTGCTGAATATTTATTTTCATGAAAAATATGCACGTCCAAAATCATCTCCATTGATATAAAGAAAATGATAATTGAGCCGGCAATAGCAAATGATGAAATATCTAAGCTGAACAGTTGTAAAAAGGCGTTTCCCATATACATAAAGCCAATAAATAAAATCAGCGATATAATTGAGGCGCGTCCTGCATGAATTGTGCGTCCGTCTTGCAGCAAATTCAAAACAACCGGCAAAACGCCGATTATATCAATAATAGCAAATAAAACTACAAACGCACTAATAAATTGAGTAGTGTTATAAGTGCTTAAAAAAGCGGTTAAAGATTCCATTTAAAACTCCATGAATAAAAACAAAAAAACGGCGATAATTTAATATCGCCGTCGTTCTAGCAAACTAAATTGAATTAGTCAATCTTTTTTGCTTCAATGCGCATTTTGTAAAAAGAACGCCATACAAATATAATGCCGATTACAAAGAATACCGCACCGATAGTGGTTGCCAGACATTCAGATTTGGCCGAAACTTTTGCCGCCATTTCTGCCGCCAGCAAACCGAATAAAGTTGTAAACTTAATAATCGGGTTTAGAGCAACAGAGGCTGTATCTTTATACGGGTCGCCTACAGTATCGCCGACAACCGAAGCAGCGTGCAGTTCTGTGCCTTTTTCATTTAGGTCTACTTCTACAACCTTTTTAGCATTATCCCAAGCGCCGCCGGCGTTAGCCATGTATAAAGCCTGATACAAGCCAAAAATGGCAATGGAAATCAGATAGCTGGCAAACAATTCAGGGCTGAAAAACGCAAAGGCGATAGCAAAAGAGAAGATAACAATAAAAATGTTAAACATGCCTTTTTGCGCATATTGGGTGCAGATTTTAACCACGGTTTTGGAGTCTTCAACCGAAGCTGCTTTTTTTGTATCCAGTTTAATATGCTCTTTAATGTAGTTAACAGCACGATAAGCACCTGTAGAAACCGCCTGAATAGAAGCGCCGGAGAACCAGTAAATTACTGCTCCGCCCAAAATCAGACCAAGCAGAACGCGTGCGTCGAGCAGGTTTAACTGCAGGTTCAACAACAAAATGATAGAGAAAATCATTGTTGTCGCACCGATAACGGCTGTACCGATTAACACCGGTTTAGAAGTTGCCTTAAAGGTGTTTCCGGCGGAATCGTTAGCTTCAAGCAAATGTTTTCCGAGTTCAAAATCAGGTTCAAAACCATAGTCGTTTTTGATTTCTTTTTTTATGCCTTTAATGTCTTCAATTTGTGAAAGTTCAAACACAGACTGAGCATTATCTGTAACCGGACCATAGCTGTCTACGGCAATCGTAACCGGACCCATGCCGAGCATACCGAATGCCACCAAGCCAAAGGCGAAAACTGTCGGATAAATCATGATTTGTGATAAATCGCCTAAAGAAGTGATGTAGGCAACAGCCATTAAACCGGCCATAACCACACCCTGCCAAAAACCGGAGAAATTACCGGCGACAATACCGGAAATAATGTTCAGAGAAGCACCGGCTTCGCGGCTGGCGTTTACAACTTCCTGAACATGCTGAGATTTAGAAGATGTGAAAATCTTTGTAAATTCCGGAATAATGGCGGCGGCTAAAGTTCCGCAGCTGATGATTACAGCCATTTCCCACCAAATATGGTTGCCGAAGCTATCTACCGGCAGCATCAGATAAGAAACGCCGAAAGTTACTAAAATAGAAATGATTGAAGTCAGCCAAATCAGGCTTGTTAACGGAGCTTCAAAGTCAAATGATTTTTTATCGCCGTAGATTTTTTTTGCAATCAAGCCGTTCAGGGCATAAGAAACTACGGAAGTGATAATCATCAGAACGCGCATAGCAAAAATCCAAGTAATAAGGCGTGCTTGCAATTCTGGTGCGTGCAGATGTGCCGAGATTGCGCCGTCAGCTGAAATGCTCATGCCGGCAGCCAATACGATAAAGCTGATTAAAGCCACGCCGGTCACGCCGTAGGTTTCAAAACCATCTGCAGTCGGACCGCAAGAGTCTCCGGCATTGTCACCGGTGCAATCGGCAATCACGCCAGGGTTGCGGGCGTCGTCTTCATCAATTTTGAAAATAATTTTCATCAAATCTGCGCCGATATCTGCGATTTTGGTAAATATACCGCCGCAAATACGCAAAGCAGAAGCGCCCAGAGATTCGCCGATGGCAAAACCGATAAAGCAAGCTCCGGCGGTGTCGCGAGGGATAAATACCAAAATAAACATCATCATAATCAATTCAACGCAAATCAGCAATACGCCGATAGACATGCCCGAGCGCAGCGGCAGATTCATAACCGGATAGGCTTTACCTTGCAATGAGGCGAAAGATGTGCGGGAGTTGGCGTATGTGTTGATTCGCATGCCGAACCAAGCCACGCTGAATGAGCCTAAAATACCTAAAACTGACCACAATAAAATGTTCAAAACTTTCAAAAGCGGTGTGCCGTTTAACACTGCAAAGTAATAAACAATGCAAGCGCCGATAAAAATTTCAAGCACCAGCAATAATTTTGCTTGTTGTTTCATATAAGTAGTGCAGGTGGCATAAATTGTTTCCGAAACTTTAAGCATAGCTTCGTGAGCCGGCATTTTTTTTATACGGAAGAATTCCCACAGACCAAAAGCCATTCCCAAAATGCAGATAGCCATGCCTGCAAGCAACAATCCGTTACCGGAAATTTCCAAACCTAAAATGCTGTAGGTGGCCTGGGCTAAGGATGGAATAACTAAATCCAATTCCGAAGCTCCGGCGGTTCCTACGGCAGAGAGTACAAAGGCCATTGCCGTTAAAACGGCTTTGCCGATTCTTTTTCTGCTGATAAACATATTTTAATCCTCTTAAAAGTTAATAAAATGACCTCAGTAAGTTCTCCCTTACCGGTCTGGCAAACATAATCCTAACCCATAAATGTTAATTATTCACTATCATTTAGTATAAAAAGCCTAAAACGTGGATAACTCATTCATAGGAATTGATTATATCTTGTTTTTCCACCTCCATATAGCTTTTGCCGTCGTGGTCCAAAATACGGATGTCGGCTCCGGCTTTAAGGAGAATTGTAGAAATTGTATCACATCCAAATGCTGCCGCATAAAACAATGCAGTCCGTCCGTTTCTATCTTGTTGATTTACTTTGGCATCGGCTTTCAGTAAAATTTCAACCAATTCTGCATTCAAATCGCTTGTTGCGGCACTCATAAGCGGTGTGCCGCGCGGCGTTTCCTGATTTATATCTGCGCCGTTATCAATCAGCAGCTGCAGCAAATCTTTAGAGCGTTTTTGTAAAAATCTTTGCTGTTCTGTCAAATTAGCTTGCTGTATTTCTTTTTTCAGGCTGTTTTCTTCCGTGGCAGCCGCAGAGCTGTTTTGTTGTAGTTCAGCGGCAATTGCGGTTGCGACAATCAAAGGAGTCATTCCATTGGCTGAAGGTTGATTTATGTCTGCACCGGCGTTGATTAGAGTTTTAGCCATGTTTAAATCGGCATAGTGCGTAAGCAGATAAAAAAGCATAGTGTTTCCGTCGGCATCGCGGGAATTAACATCTAATCCGGCGTCAATAAGTTTTTGCAAAGCAGCAGTATTGCCTGAATCTAAAATTTTTTGCACAATCGCATCATCAATATCTTCGCCGGCAACTTGCGCGTCAGCGTAATCATAAAATGCAAAACTAAAAATTAAAAACGGCAAAATCAGATATTTCATAACAGCACCATATTTATTTAAAGTGTCGCCAGTATATCACTTCAAAAATCACAAGGCAAGTCTTTAAAAAAAATAGAGCATACTTATTTAAAAATTAACAACAGGAGGTAATTATGAAGAAAAAAATCACTAAACCGCTTTATGTGACTCTGCGAGCCGGAAGTAAGGATTTTCATGTGCGAGTAATAGAAGAAGACCGTTTTGTACCGACGGTGCAGCTGCGTGATATGGATTTTGACGATGACATGCGCAATTACGGCGATTCGGAAAATCTGCCCGAAAGCGACCGGCTCATGGTTTGTCAGCAAAAAGGCGTAAAACAAGCCAATTGCAATACGGAGTAGGGGATATTAAAAAGAGTAGGGAATATTAAAAACTATCAAATAACAAATGGAGGAACTTGACAGCCCCTCCTCATTATACTACTTTAATAATAGGATAATGATTTTAAGCAAATGAATCATTATGCTTAAAACTTTTGTCAAGTTTATCATCTTCCACCTTTCAGCTCGTTTGAACAAATGTGAAAGGGATAAACCCCACCTAAATTTGCAAGTCTTGACTTTTGTCTTGACATTAAAGCAAAGATAGGTTATATTCTAACTTAGATAGAGTTAAAATACAGGGTTTAACCCTTTCAAGTTAAAATAACGTCCAGTGTTCCAGCACCGGACGTTAAATTTTATAGCAATATTCTTTTAGAAAATCAAGAAAAATGATTTTATAAGTTGAAAACTATCAAATTAAAAGGCGGGGATAAATCCACCCCGCCTTTGGTGTTGTTATGGAATCAATACTATTATAATTCTATGAACTTATAGATTATGTTATTTTGAGTGTCCGTATATTTAGAACGCTCTTTTCCATTTATGTAGAAATGAGTTTCGGAAACAGCACTATTTCCTGCAAAGTCTTTGACTATTGCACTTATGTTCTTTCCTAACTTGGAGCCACTAGGGATTGTCAAAGTAACTGTCTGTGGTTCATTAGTATCCCAAGTTGTAATAGGAGCGCCTAAACGACAATCTTCGCCTCTGTAAATATAAGGAACCTTGTATGTTGTTACAATTTTCATGTCAAATGGCAAAACAAAGCTTTGATTGTCAAAAAGGTCGGAATACTCTTCAGCATACAATCCGCCTGTCCATGTTGATTCATGAAGTTTATAACAAGCCGGAGTAGAACAGCTATATGTACTGCTATTACCCGTTAGACCATCTGTGCAATAATCGCCCGCATTGTCATTCGTTTCTCTGTAGTATTCAAAATTAATTGTTGTGTATTGTTCAACACATTCATAACATTGTCCATCAGAACCGACATAGTTTCTTACAATCTCTGAATCATAACCTCTAGGGCAGCTCAATTGATTATCTCCATAGTCAGAATCAATGTCTCTGCATTTTAAATGTTTACATTCATAGCATGCGCCGTCTGTACCGATTATGTCTGTCGTTACAGTTTCAAACACATCATAGTCATATCCGTTAGGATTCGGACATTCCCAGGGATCATCAACGTTGATGTATTTACTATTGATGTCAAAACATTTTCTGGTTTCTACTGGTTTCTTAGAGCATACGCCGTTTACCAGCTGATAGCCGCTCTTTACACTCTCTGTACATTTGTATTTTGAGGAATCTGTCGGACATGTCGAACATGAATAGCAATTTTTATCTTTAGCGCTTGTCAATGTATAATCTTTACATGATGTATCTATTACTTTTGTGCATTTACCGCAGACTTTGCCGTTTGCAGTGCCGCTTTGTGAAAAAGTTTCGCCGGTTTTGCAATCTTTTTGGCTTTGATATGCGGTTGAATAACCGTTTGGACAAATTTCATTTACTTTACAGCTTCCGCAAGCGACATTATTGCTATCATATTCGCCGTTAGCTTCAAATGCTTTTCCTTTTGCAGAACAAGTGGCCTCTGTTTCATTACATGTCTTATTGTTAGGGGTTTGATTAGCATTTGTTACAATTTTATAACATCCTCCGCAGCTTTGACATGTTTGATTATCTTCAAGCGCCTTTTGACAATCGCTGTAATTGCTGAACACGTTTTTATCTTCTTCACGTGTTTTGCAGCGTCTGTAAAAGCAGAAATTTTGTTTATACGCTTTTTCGCAGCTTGACATTCCATTTTGAGCTTGAGCCATGCTGCTATAAAGACATTGCGCCGGATTTGGCTTTACGGAACTTATTTTACCGGTGCCGCAGCTGCTGTCCGGTAAAAAACAAATTTTGGCGGCAGCGTCTGATATGTTAAATAAACTTAACGTATACACTAAACCTACCAAAGTTAAACATCGTTTTAACATTGATTTTCTCCTAATTATATCATCAATTACCAAAACAAAGTTTATCGCTTCGTTATGGCGGTTTTTTTAGGTAAAATATCTTCCGTAAGGCTGCCGCCGGTCGGAAAATCCCCAATTTTTACCTATTTTTATCATAACATAAGGTTCTGATTTTTTCAAGCTATATAAAAAGAAGTGTAAAAATATTCATATTTTTGTAATATTAAAGATTGGCGTATCCGGCGAGGCTCGAACTCGCAACCTTCGGCGTCGGAGGCCGACACTCTATCCAATTGAGCTACGGATACTTTCACGATTCGTGATAATTTTTCATCTTTTTACATAATTTTACTTGACTTGTCAATGAAATGAATGTATTAACAAGCAACAAATATATGTTGAATTTTAACTTTGAGGATTTTTAAAATGGCTAAGAAATGTGATATTTTAGGCACCGGCGTTATGAGCGGCAACAATGTAAGCCATGCTAACAACAAAACTCGCCGTCGCTTTTTGCCTAACTTGCAAGTTGTGTCTTTGTTTAGTGAAGCTTTGAATAAAGTTTTCAAATTGAAAGTTTGCTCTAAAACTTTGCGTTCTATTGAACATAACGGCGGTTTGGATTCTTATTTAGAAAAAACTTCTAATACAAAATTGACTGAAGAAGCTAAAAAAATTAAAAAAACAATCGCTTCTAAAAAAGCTGCTGCTTAATTTAAGTTATGTTATAAAAAAGCTCCGATACCTGATGATATCGGAGTTTTTTTGATGTTTTTAGTGTAAGCATATTGGATAAATAACATAATACAATGTTAAAACCATGATGGCAATGCAGCAAGAAATTGTTACAAATACGCCCACATGATATAACGGCCTTTTATGCTTTATTTTGCAATTTCCGATTTCACATAAAAAATCAAAGAAAAAGAAAATTGCCAAAAACGCTAAAATAAAAGCGCATACGGTAACTAAACCGACAATTACTGTCAGATGCGCCGGAGCGCAGGTGTTTAGTACACTTAATGTAAGTTCTCCGCAAAACCAGAGAATACATCCCGTAAAAGTCAAGCCGGCAGTAAGAGGTACAAGCGCATTGAAAAATGCTTTTTTCCAGCCGTTGTCTTTGACCGAACCTGAAAAAACATACAGAACAAGCAGGACAATCAAAGCAATAAAAAGAGCATGGCTGAATGGAAAAGTGCATAGCCAGCTGAGGCCGCTCGCAAAAATCATTCCCAATGTGGTTGCGCCGATAAAGCAGGCGAAAGTATAAATAAATTTCATAAGACAAAAAAATTAAAGTGTTAATAATTGAATTTCAAAAACAGTATACGAAAATAAATCTTTTTTGTCAATAAAAGGATTGCATTTTAAATGGAATGGTTTATAATGTGCTTATAATTTTTATTATTAACATTTTAATTTTTTTGTCTTATGGAAAATAATAAGTTGGTGCTTAGCCGCGTGGTGGTTTGGATTATCGGCATTGTTTCTATGGTGCTTTTGGAAATGAACAATATTCTGTCTTGGGCTGATGTTTGTTCTATCGGAGTCACTTTTTCTGTGCTGATTTTTTATATGGAAAGCCGTTTTGCTATCTGTTTTACGATGCTTGCCGCTTTCTTTATTTTGATTGGACACTACTTTCCGCTGGTAAGTCTGCACTCAGAAGTCGACTTTGAGCTTATGAGCAAATTTCAGTCGGCAATCGGGCGCGGAATAAATATTTGGCTGAATGCTTTTATTTATTTGTTTATTGCTTTTATCAGCTTGCTGACATTTTTTGTATTGTCTGCAATAGCTTATGATATAAAGTTTAAACGATTACGCGGCAGATGATTGTTCTTTGTCATGTGTGTTTAAGAATGTTTTATTGTTTTTTCTAATTTTTTTGTAACTATGGGTAAAAAAGGTTTTAATCAAGTTAGATTGATTATTGGCTTAATCGGCTTTGCCATGCTGATATTTTTGAAAATCTCAGCTGTAATTTCAGTTGTAGATGCCTGTATCTTGGGTATAGGTTTTGCAATTTTTTTACTGATTACCGGAGATTTGAAATATCTTCCGTGGACGCTGATTCTTATGGTGTTATATACGGCGCTTCCGCTCTTGGGATATCATTGGCCTATATTGGTTTGGAACGCCCCGGATTGGGAGATGTTTCCGCAAGTGGCGCTATATGGCAATAAATTGATGATTTTGTTTGTAAATTCATTTTTGTATTTTTTGGCTGTAGTGTCGCTGCTGTTTCTTGTGTGTGCGGTTCTGAGCGGATTCGGAACATTCAGCAAGAAAGATTCTTCTCTGAAGTAAATAAAAAAAAGGAACTGATAAACATATCAGTTCCTTTTTTATTGTGTTGTAAACAGATTAGTCTTCTATTTCGCCTACATACATTCCAATAGCGTGTGCTGCTTTAACATAATCGCTGTGGGCGTCCAAACCTGTTGTGCCTGCGGCAACAACTTCGTCTAAAGTGAATGATGTGATTTTACCATTGCTGAGAGAAACCATGCGGTCTGTATGACCTTCTGCCAATAAACGTACGGCTTCGGCAGCCAAAACAACAGCCAATGTACGGTCAAACGATGTCGGATTGCCGGAACGCTGAACGTGACCTAATTTGGTAACGCGGGTCTGAAAACCTTTGTAGTTGGCGTTGATTAAACTGCTCAGATAATCACCGATACCGCCGTTGATTTTTTCGCCGACCATGTTTACGGCGCTGGTAACAGCTTCGCCTTTTTCGGTTTTAACACCTTCGGAAACCACAATCAAAGCGCTGGTGCGTCCGCTGGCTTTTACTGCTTCAAGCTTTTTAACAATACCATCTAAAGTATATGGAATTTCCGGCACCAAACAAATATCGGCAAAACCGGCAATGGCGGAATGCATTGCCAGGTGTCCGGCGTCGCGTCCCATAACTTCCAAAATCAGAGCGCGGTGGTGTGAACGTGCTGTTGTCATCAAATCGTCCAAAGCGTTGGTGCAAACCTGACAAGCCGTATTGAAACCAACCGAAAATTCTGTCAGCGGTGTATCGTTGTCAATGGTCTTTGGAATACCAATCATTTTTACACCTGCAATTTTGCAATAGGTGCTGACAATATTCATACTGCCGTCGCCGCCGACAACCACAACAGCGTCCAAACCCAGTTCGCGGACGCCTTCGCCAAAACGCTGAGCCAAAACTTCTTGCGATTCTTTTACGCCGGTGTTGAGCGAGCCTAAATATGAACCGGCCATTCTTGGCCACGGTGAGCTGCTGAAATTTTCTTCAGTCAAAATTTCATACGAAAGCGGGCGGTTAGTCAAACCGTCGGTGCCGTCATGAATGCCATAAACCGTCCAGCCTTGTTTGGTGGCGGCGTTTACTACGGCCATAATAACAGCATTAAGTCCGGCGCAGTCACCGCCGCTGGTTAAAATACCAATTTTTTTGATGTTGTTCATTCTATATAAACTCCGTTTAAAATTATTGCAATCAGTCAAAAAATAATGTATACTCTTTACAACTTTGAATGAAAAAATCCACAAAAAAATGGATTTTGTTACAAAAAAAATGCAGAAAGGGTTATTTTACTGATGATAGGTAATGATAAAACGGCTAAACTTCAACTGTTGTTGTGTGAGCTGAAACTTGAGCAAAGACATGTGAATACCGATATGTCAAGATTGCTGAAACAGGGTAAAACCGTTGATTTTTATCAGGCAAAACAGTTGGCAGGGCAAAAAGTCGGATTGGCAAAAAAAATCAGTAAAGTGGAAAGTTCTATAAATCCTAATATTATAGCTTAATTCAATTTTTTGATAAAATTATATGGCTCGCTGTTTGGCGGGCTTTATTGTTATATTTGACAAAAAATAAAAAATGTGATATGCTCAAATTGCTTTATAAAAAATTATGTAAAATTATTAGGATATAAATTGTTGGTTGGCGAGTTTTGCTCATATAACTGATTAACTTTGTCTGAATGTTTGAAAATTTTGCGTAAGGCGTTGTTTCTCGGCTAAAATAGTTTTTACCGAAATCTCTGAAACAGCTTATGTATTTTATTCACGATGACATGGGAGATTATGTTGTCAAAAATCTTTTTCAGTATGAAGAATGTTTTTGTTTGCAAGGTTTGCAACTTTGGCGAAAAAGCCTGGAATCTTTTGTTAAAAGTATTGTCAGGTATTGTTTTGTTTGTGTTCTCGGCGTTTATCGCTTGCGGATTTGTTGTAACAGCTTTGATTGCAACTCCGGTTGCCGTTGTCGAGGCGTTGTTGATGCCGGCATGGGTCTTTGTCTTCCATGTTTCTGCGGCTAAATGCTGGAGCAGATGGCAAAAAAGACGTGGTTGTAAGGGTATGGGAGATACAATTGTCTTCTATCTCAACAATTATGAATTTGAATGGCATTATCCGGTGGCAAAAGAAGTCTTTATGTTTCTGACATCTTGGACAGAGTCTGCTGAGTTCAGATTTAATCAGTATTTTGTTGAAGAAACGGAGCTTTACATTTGGCCTGATGAAAATCAGATTCGCTGGTATAAAACGCTGCATAATGGGGATAGAAATGTTCTCTGCAAGCTGTCTTTAGACGCATTTATGAAAATGTGGAACAGAGATGGTATTCAGAATACTCTGGCTAAACTTATGTGGACTAAACTTCCGGAGACGGCTTTTTTGGAGCTTTTGCGCGGTGAAGATGTAAATTGGTCGCTTGTAGATGATTGGTTTATGAATCAATGCCGTTCAAGCAAAGCTGTAAACGCGCTTGTATCTGTTGCTCTCAAAGGTTTTGATTACCCTTGCCAGATTGCAAAGGCGGTTGTGCTTAGAAACGGATTGCCTCAGGCTGTAATTGCTGATTTGCTGGCTAAAAAAGATAGCGAGGATGCTCATATTCTTATTGCTGCTAACACAAACTATGAATACATAGTTATGTTGAAGTCGTCGGTAAATTATAACTTGTCGGCTATTTTGGAAAGCTGCAAAAAGCTGAATCCGGAGTTTGATGGTTTTGATTCTTGTGTTGAGATGTATCTTGATGAAACAACTTATAAAATCTATCATGACTGCGGATATTCTCTAAAAGCCGAAACGGTTAAGAAGATGTTGTCTTCAGACAATATGTCTCTTTCTCTTTTCAAAGAGATTGTTGACAATGAGCCGATGTTCAAGGACTTGGCTTCTTTGGATGAGGATGTGAAAACGCTCCTGCAATCTAAAATGAAGTACTTGTCAAAACTCGTCTGACTGATTAAATTAAAGCGTTGCTCTTATTAAAAGGGCAGCGCTTTAATTTTTTTCGCGCCTTGCTCTGTCTAATGCTATTTTTTGCTTGAAAAATAAAAAAGTATGTGTTAAATAAAGTTCAATTTAGTGTTAACTTTATGGAAAATTTTGGAAAGAGGTGATTTAAGTGGTACAAGTAACAGTTATCGGAAACGATGTAAACCAGTCTTTGAAAATCTTGAAAAAGAAAATGCAAAGAGAAGGCGATTTCCGCGAAATGAAACTGCGCCGTTGCCATGAAAAGAATTCTGAAAAGAAAGCTCGTCGCAAAGCAGAAGCTATCAGACGCGCTCGTAAGCAGATGCGCAAACGCTTAGATACCGAAGGTTTCTAGTTTTTTAGAATACTTTAATGATAAGTCCCCGCCCGCTTGAGTGGGGATTTGTTTTTCAAACGTAAGGAGATAAAAATGAAAAAATTGTTTAGCATACTTGCCGGAATTTGTCTGTTTGTAGGTTGCAGCAATGCCGGAGAACAAATTTCTTTGGCCGGTAAAAAGTTTGTTATGCAAAATTCCGAAGCCGGAACAACAATTACTTTGGAATTTGCCGACAGCGGAAATGATTATTACGGACAAGTGGTCAACAATTATTTTGGCAGCTATAAAATATTTAATGATAGAATAACTTTTAGCGCCGGCGGAACAACTATGATGATGGGGCCGCGTGAAGAAATGGAAGCCGAAGGACGTTATTTTGCCGATTTGGATAAAGTTAGAAATTTTACTTTGCAGAATGATGTATTGACCCTGATTACTTCTGATGGCAAAGCCTTAACATTTGAAGAAAAATAAGAATGAGGTAAAAATGATTTTATTTGACAGATAAAATCATTTTTTGTATACCTTATGCAATAACTTAATTTTTAATTTAATATTATTGCGTATGGATAATTTAACTCCGCTAGAAGCGTATGTATTGGCTCGGAAAGGTTCATTCCCGGCAATACGTTCTGTAATACAATCGTTTAGCTATCCGTCTCAAGACGAAGATGCTTGCTATTTTCCTTCCGAAGCGTTTGTTGCAGCATTGCTTGCTAAGCAAGATAGTAGAATCTGTCGGCTTTTATCAAAAAGCACTTTAAGAGGTTATGTTTTTAAGGTCGCTATTTATACGAAAAATAAAGCCTACATAGAAAAGTATTTCGATAAAGCGGATTTCTATTTGAATGGAAAGCAAATAATTGCTTTATTTGAACTAGGTTGTAAGAATATTGCTGAAGAATTTTTGCGCATTTTTGGTTTTATGTCAAAGTATGACGACGAATTTTTGAAATATCTTCACAGTCATAACTATAATTACAACTTCTAAAGCGATTTTGTTTGTAAAAAAACAGCAGATATAAAAACTGCTGTTTTTTTTCTTTAAAAATTCATTTATGATAATGAGTATAAATAGTGCTTGCAAAGCGGCGGCTAATTGTCTATAACAAATAAAATTTTAAGAAATACAGCCCGTTAGGAGTTTTGATTATGGGATTTAACTGTGGTATCGTTGGTTTGCCGAATGTTGGCAAGTCTACGCTTTTTAATGCTTTAACACAAACAATTGCCGCTCAGGCTGCGAATTTTCCGTTTTGTACAATTGAGCCAAACACCGGCCGCGTTGCCGTTCCGGATAAACGTTTGGATAAATTGGTTGAAATGGTTCAGCCTAAAAACGTGGTGCCGACACAACTGGAGTTTGTGGATATTGCCGGTTTGGTAAAAGGTGCGTCAAAAGGCGAGGGTTTGGGAAATCAGTTTTTAGCTAATATTCGTGAAACAGATGCTGTAATTCACGTTTTACGCTGTTTTGAAAATGATAATATCACTCACGTTGAGGGTACTGTTGACCCAGTGCGTGATGCGGATATTGTGAAAACAGAATTGATGATTGCCGATTTAGATTCGCTGCAAAAAAGAATTGACCAGCTGCGTAAAAAAGCTACGGCCGGAGATAAGGACGCAGCCGTAAACGTAAGAGTTATGGAGCCGATTATTGCCGCTTTGCAAGCCGGTAAGCCTGCGCGTTCTGCCGCGCCGGATGCTCAGGATAAAGAAGCGGTAAAGTGCTATAAAATGCTGCAGCTGCTGACCTCTAAACCGGTTTTGTATGTTTGCAATGTTGACGAGGATTCGGCGGCAACCGGTAATGAATTTTCAAAAGCTGTGCAGAAAATGGCGGCTGATGAAGGCGCTGAATCAGTTATTATTTCAGCTGAAATTGAGTCGGAAGTGGCGCAACTGGAATCTGAAAGCGAAAAACAAGAATTTTTGAGCGCTTTAGGTTTGGAAGAAACCGGATTGGCAAAAATTATCCGCGCCGGCTACAATCTTTTAGGTTTGCAGACCTATTTTACGGCAGGACCGAAAGAAGTCCGCGCCTGGACTTTTGTTAAAGGAATGAAGGCACCTCAATGCGCCGGAATTATTCATACCGATTTTGAACGCGGTTTTATTCGCGCCGAAACAATTTCTTATGATGATTATGTGCAGTTCGGCGGCGAGCAAGGCTGTAAAGACGCCGGAAAAATGCGCTCTGAGGGTAAGGAATATGTTGTGCAAGACGGCGATTTGATGAACTTCTTGTTTAATGTTTAAGCTTGGGCGGCAGCAATGCCGCTTTTTCTTTAGATAAAACTTATAAAAAATTGACATTATCACCTTTGTCCTTATATTAAAAAGCAAAGGAGATAAAATGAAAGAGCCAGCAGAATTAAGCCGTGAAGAAGCGGCGGCGGAATTGGCTTATCTGGCGGCGGAAATAGCTCGCTCGGATAATGCTTATTACCAAAATGACGAGCCGTATTTGACTGATGCCGAATATGATAAGTTAAAACACCGCAATACGGCAATCGAAAAAATCTATCCGGATTTAGTGCGTGCGGATAGTCCGTCCAAGCGTGTCGGCGCCGCGGTGCAGAGCAAATTCAATAAAATAGAACATCGTTTTCCGATGCTGTCGCTTGCGGATGTTTTTTCAATTGAAGAAGTGGAAGATTTTGTTCAGGGAGTAAAGCGCTTTTTGAATACGGCAGAAAATATTCCGTTTATGGCGGAGCTGAAAATTGACGGTTTGTCTTTTACGGCTCGTTATGAAAACGGGCGATTCGTTTCAGGGGCAACTCGCGGCGACGGAGTTGTGGGTGAAGATATAACCGAAAATTTAAAGACGATTCGCCAACTTCCGCTGCAGCTGCCAAAAGGTGTTCCGGATGTATTGGAAGTGCGCGGCGAAGTATATATGTCAAAAAGCGATTTTTTAACTTTGAATGAAAAAAACAGCGCCGAAAAAAAGAAAATATTTGCTAATCCTCGCAATGCCGCCGCCGGTTCGCTGCGTCAGCTGAATCCTAAAATTACGGCGGAACGTAAATTAAGTATTTGGGCGTATACTTGGGGTGAGGTTTCGCAGCGGCAATGGCAGACGCAGGAAGAATTTTTTGCTAAATTGAGTGAATGGGGTTTTCCGATAAATCCAAATAATAAAGTTTGCAATTCCATAGATGAAATAGAAAATAATTTTAAGCACGTTATGGAGATTCGCGCTGATTTACCATATGATATTGATGGTTTGGTCTATAAGGTTAATTCAATAGAATTGCAGGAGCGTCTTGGCTTTTTGACCCGCACGCCGCGTTGGGCGATTGCGCATAAGTTTCCGGCCGAGCAGGCTATAACCAGAATCAATAATATCCGTGTGCAGGTTGGGCGCACGGGAGCTTTGACGCCGGTCGCTGATTTGGAGCCGATAAACGTGGGCGGAGTGCTGGTTTCGCATGCTACTTTGCATAATGAAGATGAAATCAAACGCAAAGATTTTCGCATTGGCGATATGGTGGTGATTCAGCGCGCCGGTGATGTGATTCCGCAGGTTGTGGAAGTGATTTTGGATAAGCGTCCGGCGGATTCGCAGCCATATGAATTTCCGACTGTTTGTCCGGAATGCGGCGCGCATGCCATTCGCGAAGAAAATGAAGCGATTCGCCGCTGTACGGGGGGATTAACTTGTCCGGCGCAGGCTAAAGAACGTCTGAAACACTTTGTTTCCAAAGAAGCGTTTGATATCGTCGGATTGGGAGAACGAGTCATAGAAGAATTTTTTGACGAGGGATTTTTGCATAGTCCGGCCGATATTTTCACTTTAGAAGAACGCAACCATGCACCTGAGGATGATTTATTCAGTCCGTCCAAAGCGCTGAATTTAGAAAAAAAAGCAGGTTGGGGCAGGCTGTCGGTTAAAAATTTGTTTAGTGCCATAAACAGTCGGCGTACTATTTCCTTGCCGCGTTTTATATACGCTTTGGGAATTCCTCAGGTCGGCGCTGCCACGGCTTTAACATTGGCTAAAAACTATGGAACTTTTGCCGTTTTGCAGCATGATATGGAAAATCGTGAAACTGAAAAGCTGGTTGCAATAGACGGTATCGGAGCTTCTATGGGAACAGATATTGTTGAATTTTTCTGTGAAGAACATAATCAGAAAACTATTGCAGAGCTGCTGAAATATGTGGTTATTGAGGATTATGTTTCGGACATAAAGTCGGATTCTCCGCTAAACGGCAAAACAGTTGTGTTTACCGGAACTTTATCCGGACTTGCAAGAGCGGAAGCTAAGGCCATAGCGCAAAAATGCGGTGCCAAAGTGGCAGGCGCCGTGTCCGGACATACTGATTATGTGATAGTTGGAGAAGATGCCGGCTCCAAAGCCAAAAAGGCTCTGGAATTGGGGATTAAAACTTTAACCGAAGATGAATTTTTGGAAATGACAAAATGAAACATACAAAAGCTGATAATGTAAACGGCTGGTTGATTGTCGATAAGCCGTGCGGCATGGGGTCAACAGAGGTGGTTGGTAAAACCCGTTGGCTTATGCATGCCAATAAAAATGGTCATACCGGAACTCTGGACCCGTTTGCCAGCGGAGTGCTGCCTATTGCTTTCGGCGAGGCAACAAAGTTGGTGCCGTTTGTAACCGATGCTAAAAAAGAATATGAGTTCATAGTCAAATGGGGCGAACAAACCGTGACTGACGATACGGATAGCGAAGTTGTTGCCCGTTGTGAAAAAATTCCGACGCGCGCAGAAATTTTGGCGGCTATTCCGCATTTTGTAGGGAAAATAACCCAGACTCCTCCGGTTTATTCCGCCATAAAAATCAAAGGGCAGCCGGCCTATAAATTGGCGCGCAAGGGACAAGAAGTAACTATTCCTCCGCGTGAAATAGAAATATATGACTTGGAATTGCTTGAGATTTATGCGGATTCGGCTAAGTTTAGAGTGGAATGCTCAAAAGGAACTTATGTGCGGACATTAGGCAAAGATTTGGCACAATTTTTAGGCACATTGGGACATCTGATTATGCTTAGACGCACAAAATGCGGAATTTTTGATACAAAACATACGATTTTACTGGAAAATTTAGAAAAAATGGAGTATGTAGAAGAACGGCGCAAGCTGCTTCTGCCGATGAAAACATCTCTGCGCGGCATCGCGGAGATTGCTGTTTCGGAAGAAGATGCAAAAAAATTAAGCATGGGACAAAGTGTTTCGCCCAAAAATTATGAAGTTCAATCTTCAGAATGCGCGGCGGCATATTCCCATGATTGTTTGATTGCTTTGGTACGGATTGATGAACGAAAAATTTCACCGATTCGTGTGTTTAACTCAAATTAAAGAAAAAGGAAAATAAAGATGTCGATTACTAGTGAAGTTAAAAAAGAAATTATTGCCAAATACGGTACATCTGCAGATGACACCGGTTCTCCGGAAGTTCAGATTGCTATTTGGACTTATCGTATTAACGCTTTAATTGAACACTTCAATGTTCATAAAAAAGATTTGCACTCTCGTTTGGGCTTGATGAAGATGGTTAGCCGCCGTCGTCACTTGCTTGACCACTTGAAGAGAACAAGCGAAGAAAGATACCAGAATATCATTAAAAAATTGGATTTGCGTAAGTAATATCCGACAAAAAGGGGTTGCGGCTTTGTTTGCAACCCCTAAAAAGTCCTGTTTCTGGACAGGTGAGGTTTTATAAAGATGATAAAAGATGAAGAGAAAGGAAAGAATATATGATAGATTTTAAAATGTGCCGCAAAGAAATTGAATGGGGCGGACGTAAGTTAGAGTTGGAAACCGGTAAAATTGCCAGACAGGCTACCGGTGCCGTGGTTGCAACCTATGGCGATACAAAAGTAGTTGCTACTGTTGTTGCCGCAAAAGAAGTGAAGGCTGACCAGGATTTCTTTCCTTTAACCGTAAACTATCAAGAAAAATACTATGCTACCGGTAAAATTCCCGGAGGCTTTAACAAACGCGAGGGTAAACCTTCGGAACGCGAAATTTTAATTTCTCGTTTGATTGACCGTCCGATTCGTCCGCTGTTTCCGGATGCTTTCAAAAATGAAGTGCAGATTATTTGTACGGTTGTATCTCATGACCAAAAGAATGATTCTGATGTTGTGGCAATGGTTGCCGCATCTGCTGCTTTGGCTATTTCAGGTATTCCGTTTATGGGACCAATCGGTGCCGCAAAAGTTGGCTATAAAGATGGCATGTACATTTTGAACCCAAGTATTGAAGAACAAAAAACTTCTGAATTGGAACTGACTGTTGCCGGTACGGAAGAAGGTGTTTTGATGGTTGAGTCCGAAGCAAACGAACTTTCGGAAGAAACAATGCTTGGCGCCGTTATGTTTGGTTTTGACAGCTTCCAGCCGGTTATTGCTATGATTAAAGAATTGGCTGCTGAAGCCGGAAAAGAAAAATGGGATGTTCCGGCATTTCCTCCGGAATATGAGGCTTTAAGCCAGCGTATTATGAAAGACTACGGCGACCGCTACAATGCTGCTTTTTCTATTACCGATAAACAAGAACGCGGTACAGTATTGGGGCAATTGGCTGAAGAAGTTAAAGCTTCTATTGACCCTGAAAATGAAGTTGAAAATGCTTTTGTTGCAGATGCTATTGAAAATGTTATGCATCACACAATGCGTGAAAAAGTTTTGTCAACAGGTCATCGTATTGACGGCCGTGACACCAAAACTGTTCGCCCTATTCAATGTGAGGTTGGACTGTTGCCTGAAGCTCATGGTTCTGCTTTGTTCACGCGTGGCGAAACACAAGCTATGGTTGCCACCACATTGGGTACGCCTGATGACGCTCAGTTGGTTGATGGTTTGCTGACTGAATATAATCAAGATTTTATGTTGTTTTACAATTTCCCTCCGTTTTCTGTAGGTGAATGCGGTCGTTTGGGTACTCCGGGCCGCCGAGAAATCGGACACGGAAAATTGGCATGGCGCGCTATTCATCCGATGCTTCCAAAAGATAAAGATGAATTTCCTTACACAATCCGTGTTGTTTCCGATATTATGGAATCTAACGGTTCATCCTCAATGGCTACGGTATGCGGAACTTGCTTATCTTTGATGGATGCTGGTGTTCCAATGAAAAAGCCTGTTGCCGGTATCGCTATGGGTCTGATTAAAGAAAATGACGGCCGTGTGGCTATTTTGACCGATATTTTGGGCGATGAAGACCACTTGGGCGATATGGATTTTAAAGTTGCCGGTACAAAAGACGGTGTAACCGCTTTGCAAATGGATATTAAAATTACTTCTATCACCAAAGATATTATGAAAAACGCTTTGGCTCAGGCTCATGAGGGACGTATTCACATTTTGGGTGAAATGGCTAAAGCAATAGCTGAGCCTCGTCTGCAGGTTTCGCCAAAAGCTCCGCGTATTTTCTCTATGAAAATTCCTGTAGATAAAATTCGTGAAGTTATCGGCACAGGCGGTAAGGTTATCCGCGAAATTATCGAGAAAACAAATACTAAAATTGATATTACCGATGATGGTGTTGTAACTATCGCTTCTAATAATAACGAAAATTGTGAAGCGGCGATTGATATTATCAATGGTATCATAGCAGTTCCTGAAGAAGGCAAAATTTATAAAGGTGTAATTACTAAAATTATGGATTTTGGCGCGTTTGTTCGCTTCTTGGGACAAACAGAAGGTTTAGTTCATATTTCTGAAGTGAAAAATGAACGTATTGCTTCAGTTTCCGACTTTTATAAAGAAGGTGACACTATCTGGGTTAAATGTATGGGTTCTGACAATCGCGGTAAAATCAAATTGTCAGCAAAACGCGTTAACCAAGAAACAGGTGCTGATTTAGAAAAATAATTTTCTGAGTATGCTAAGTTAAACTCCGCCGATTTGTTTCGGCGGAGTTTCTGTTATATAAAAAAATAGTTCTGATTTGCATCAGAACTACATAAAAAGGTTGGGGCTAAGCTTTAGTCTCTTGTTTTTTATATACAATATTTATTGCAAAGTTCAGCAATGCGGCTGTTATAAAACCATAAATAAAAGAATGCTGCGTTGTGAACATATTGTTTATAATATTAAATATAATATAACCATACACAGTTAGACGCAGGGTTTGGCGATATGATGTTTTATATATTGCGGACATAATGAAATGCAATACCAATGAATAGATGCCGATACTTAATAAGCCGACTATCATTACAAACAGCATAATTGAGCCAAAAACAACCGGTTTGATATAACTTTCTATCGCTTTGACAATAGTGTTCATAACTTCGTTATCAATTACCATATTTGGAACATCGCGCAAGCTGTTTATGCGTACTTCATTTTTGTTGCCATTAACCGTATAAATCGCGGAACGGCAGATATATATGCCGGTGTCTTTCAGCAATGACGGCTCAAATTCTTGAGTTCGGGTATCTAAAACCACCTTGACCGAGTCATTGCCAGAGCCGTAAACTCGTTCTATTATGGTATTTTCTGGTTTTGTTATCATGCCGCCTTCAATGGTAATCGGCAGAAAATCGGAGATGTTAACTTTTATAGTCGGCATAAACTGCATAACAGCGTCATTTACAGTAACCATGCAATAAGCTGAATAAAACAGACCATACAATATAAAAATTATAGCTCCGAGCCATTTTTTAGTAAGTAAAAAATCAAAATTTTTCATTTTTTTCTCCTTTATTAAAATAATCCTTCAAACAAATCCGGTTGCCTGCTTTCGCTTTGAGTTAAAAGCTCCATTGCTTTTTTAACCACATTATAGTTGACGGCGCATTGATAAGCTAAAGAAATGTTGTCACATTCTTCAACCAATTTTTCAATATATTCAAAAGAGCGGGATGCGTTGACAACAATAAAATTTAATATTTCCGGACTGATAAGAATTTGTCTGTCATTAAATAGTTTAATAATCAGCGTCTGAAGCATAATATCATCAGGGGATTTTATTTCTACACTTGGCAGCATATTCAGTCTTGACTGCAAATCTTTCAGCGAAAACGCCATTCTGCTGGGCGCTGTTTCGGCGGTCCACAGCATATAACGCCCTTCGGTGTTATAAATATTAAATAGATGAAACAAAGCTTCCATGTTTGCTTTTGAGGTTAAATTTTCAATTACAATGCTTTGGTTTTCTGTTGCAATTTTGTTTACATTGCGCAGATTTATACGTGCTGCATCTATTAGCGAAACCTTAATCGGCTTATCGGCAAAAATTTTTACTTTATCAGCAAACAGATTGGCTAAATGAGACTTTCCGCATCCTTTGGGGCCATAAATCACTAATCCGTGGGACAGCCATTTTGGCCAAGAGTCCACCATATTAAAGGCTTCGCGGTTACAGGGCGCAACCATAAAATCTTCACGTCCCATATAAGTATGAGGCACAAAGTCAAAAGGTATTTGTTTCAGTTCTTCGTCTTCTTCAGCCATTGTCATTTTTCCGCCAATACTTCCTGCACTTTTTTATGCAAATCGCCCAAACTGTACGGCTTGCTTAAAAAATAAAAATCAGACGAGCCTGCGAGTTCTTTGCGAGCGATTTCTTCCGAATAACCTGAAGCTAATATAATCATCATGTGAGGATATTTCTCATGAACAATTTTAGCTAATTCGGCGCCGCTTAACCCCGGCATCATCATATCGGTAATCATCATATCAAATTTTTCGCCATTTTCAATATGTTCAAGCGCATTTTCCGCTGAAATGCAGTCGACTACATCAAAACCTTTTTGTTTTAGACCGCGCGCTCCGACTGTGCGTACGGCATCTTCGTCTTCAACAAACAAAATTCTGATTTCGCCGGAGTTGACGGCCAGACGACGCTGGCTGTCAAATGCCGAAACATTCAATCCCAGAATCATTTTTTGATTTTGTCCCATATTCAGAGCCGTTCCCGAAAAAGTTTCCAGCGCGGCGTTGCCGTCTTTGTCTCTGATTATTTCCTCTTTAGGCAGCTCCGAGATTTGTTCTTCTTTATCGCTTTCATATGCCGGCAGATAAATTTCAAAAGTTGTGCCTTTATTAACTTCGCTGTGTACTTTTATAAAACCTTCTGTTTGCCGTACAATGCCGTATACCATAGCCAGACCTAAGCCGGTTCCCGAACCGACCACATTTTTTTTGGTTGAGAAAAATGGTTCAAAAATACGATTGATATTCTCAGACGGAATACCGCATCCGGTATCGGTTACGCTGATAACCACAAAATCACCGGGTTTAATAATATCTGTGCCAAAATGGTACGGTTCGCTCAAACGCTCGCCGCGTGTTGAAATGGTCAATGTTCCTTTGCCGTTCATGGCGTCTTTTGCATTGATAACTAAATTTATCATTACCTGCGAAAATTGCACAGGGTCAACTCTTATATATCCTAAATCTGCTCCGTAGTTGATTTGAAAACGTATCTGTTCGCCGATAAGTCTTGAAAGCAGGTGGTCTATTTCCGTAAACGCTTCTGTCACATCTATAAGTTTTGGATTGAGAGGTTGTTTTCGAGAAATAGCTAAAAGCTGGCGGGCAACTCCGGCGGCGCGGTTAGCGTTTTGCTTCAGCTGAACCAAATCAGAAAATGACGGGTCTCCTACGCCGTGACGTTGAATCAATAAATCGCAGTAGCCGATAACCGCAGTCAATAAGTTGTTGAAATCATGCGCTACACCACCGGCAAGCTGCCCGAAAGCCTGCATTTTTTGAGCCTGCGCCACCTGCATTTCCAAATTGCGTTTATTAGTGGTGTCTGTAATGTACATAATAAAACCGTTTATTTCTCCGGACAGGTCAGTATAGTGCATAGTCATCGGACTGACATGAATTTGTACATTTTTTTCTTCATGGGTAAAAGTTAAAACTGTTTCAAAATCATATTCTTCTGAGTTATTTTGGGCATAGTTTTTTAGAATTTCTTTAATTCTATTTTTACTTTCTCCATCAAAATATTCGCTGACTTTTTTCCGCGTAATTTCAGACGCTGTCTTTTCAAAAATTTCTGCTATATGATTATTTACCTCCAATATTTTTTGGTGCTTGTCAGCAAATATAATTCCTATAGGAGTTGTATTGAACAGCCATTCAAATTTATCTGTAACAGCGTTTAGCTGTTGTTTTAAGGATTCGTCATTAGGTAAATTCCAAATAACCACCCCTCTGGTTTTTATTTCAGAGTTTTCTCGTATATTTTGCTGTCGGACAAAGGCTTCAACGCTGCCTTGTTCTGTTTTGAAAATGATATTACCATTGAAGACTCCCGAACTGTCGTGCAGTTGTTCCGGTTTATAGGCAATAAAATCATCCAGAGATTTGTTGGCGGCTTCATTTTTATCCGTATTCAAATAGGCGGCTAATGTATTATTTATATATTCGATTTTTCCGGCGCTGTTGCAGGTGTATAGTCCGACCGGTAAAAAGTCTAAAAAATTATGCAGCGAAGACATCTCATTTTGATATACCTGCTCCATGTTTTTATAAGAGGTGATATTTTCTACCGTCCAAAAAATATAAGTTTCTTTACGGATTTTTTTTAGAGAAAATTCGTCTTCAAAAATATCGGCTTTTTTCAGATAAATTGGTTTAACGCTGACACGCAGCCATTCTTCAGCCACAAATACGCTGTTTTTATTGGGATTTATAGATAAATGAACGGTTGTTTCCTGCAGTTTGTTGACAGCGGATATCAGTTTTTGTAAATCAAGTTTGTTGGCCGAAGAATCTATTATATTATGTTCCAAAAATTCTAAAACGGATTTTCCCTTAAAATATTCCGCTGCGGCTCGATTCGCAAGTATTGTTACGCCTGCGGCGTTATCTATACGATGATATTTTTTTTTATCATTTAAAATCTCGGCGGCCAACGTGCCGAAACCGATTGCGTTTTCACTTACTTTTAAAATACGGATTGTGACTAAAATACATAAAATATTCCAAACGACAATCGAGATAATAATATAAAATGTATATTGCGGATATAAAAATAAGGCAAATAAGCTTAAAGACATAAACATAATCGCATAGGCAAGAAAAACTAAGTTTCTTTCTAATTGTCTGTCCGGACGCTGTCTGTTTATATCTTTAAGCATTATTAGTCTTCTGTGTTTCTAGGTTAAAACATCGGCTTTTACTTTTCCGGTGCGTTCACTTATTTCACCTATTTGCCGAGAAACATCGGCGAGGCTTTCCAGCATTTGCTCCACATTTTCGTTTAGGTCTTTAGTTTCATAGCGTTCCAAATAAACGCGTAAAGTCGCGCCATTTGTTCCGGTGCCGGACAAACGATAAACAATGCGTGATTTGTCTGTAAAATAAATAATCAGGCCGTTTTTTGTTGAACTGCCGTCAACAGGGTCGTTATAAATAAACGGCTTAGCTTCTGAAACGGTGTACGCGCCAAAAGTTTTACCGCTCAAATCAGGCAGACGATTTTCTAAATCGGTCATAAGTTTATTTGCAACGTCAGTATCCAGAGCTTCGTAATCATTGCGCATATAATAACTGCGTCCATATTTTTTCCAATGTTCTTCTGTTATTTCCTGAACGGATTTTCCGGTTGCGGCAATAATATTCAGCCAAAACAGAACAGCCCAAATTCCGTCTTTTTCGCGGATGTGGCTGGAACCGGTGCCGAAACTTTCTTCGCCGCAAAAGGTAATGCGTTTACTGTCCATAAGGTTGCAAAAATATTTCCAGCCGGTCGGAACTTCATAATAGCCGATATTCAAAGCTTCGGCGACACGTTTTACTGCGGTGGAGGTTGCCGCCGATTTTGCTACTCCGTAAATGCCGTTTTTATAAGCAGGTATAAGTTTATAGTTATCGGTTAAAATTGCCAGACTATCGCTTGGAGTTACAAAGAATTTTTTGCCGAGAATCATATTGCGGTCGCCGTCACCGTCATTGGCTGCGCCAAAATCAGGAGCTTTATCCGAATACATCAAATCTACTAAAGTTTTGGCATAGATTAAATTAGGGTCAGGGTGCAATCCACCGAAATCTTCCAAAGGTATGTAATTTAAAACAGTACCTTGTTTGGCGCCTAAAATTTCTTCAAAAATTTTACGGGCATAAGGACCGGTCACGGCGTTCATTGCATCAAATACCATTGTAAAACCATTGGCAAACAGCTTTTTTATAGCGGAAAAATCAAAAATATTTTCCATCATTTCAACATAATCTTTAACCGGGTCAATAACTTCTATTTCCATTTCTTCAAGTTTTTGGACGCCCAATTTGCTTAAATCAACATCAGGTTCGTCTGATATTTTATATTCGCTGATTGTTTTAGAAATTTCATAAATTTTGTCGCTGACCGAAGTAGGGCATTGTCCGCCTGAGGCAACGGCATATTTGATGCCGAAATCGCCGTTAATTCCGCCGGGGTTGTGCGAGGCCGATAATACGAAACCGCCGTCGGCTTTATTTGTCAGCAGTATATGTGATGATGCCGGTGTGGAAATAAAACCATTTTGTCCGACAATCATTTTTTTCATACCATTTGCTGCCGCCATTTTCATAATTTTTTGAATTGCGGTTTTATTATAGTAACGTCCGTCACCGCCTAAAATAAACGTTAGTCCTTTAACGCCGCCGATGGCATCAAAAACACTTTGCACAAAATTTTCCAAATAGTTTTCCTGCAGAACAACTTTTGATTTTTTACGCAAACCGGCTGTACCCATTTTCATGTCTGTGTACGCTGTCGTCTTAACTGCTTTAAGCATATAAAACCCCTTTCTTTAATAATTAAAATCATTTTATATATATGTATCATTAAAAAAAAGGCTAGGTAAAGTATTTTTAATAAGCTAAACACATTTATTTATGCTGCCAGATAAAATCGGCCAAAACCAATAATTCTCGTCTTGCGTAAACATCTTCCATAGACATACTTAATGTTTTTGAACATATTAAATCTGCTGCGCTGTAGCCATCTTTGATATGTTTGTACGATTCGCGGTTTTGCAGCGGTGAGGCCGCTCTGAAACCAAATCTTCGTGCTTGTGAAAGTATCAAGTTGTTTAAGGCGTCATTATCAAGGGAAGCCTTATTTTCCAATACAGTCCAATTCAGATATTTTGCGCCCGCTGAAGCCTGATGTTTTTTTATGCTCCAAATCAAATTCAAATATGGGTCGGACGGTAGCCATTTTATGTCATTTTCATTTTGCACTAAGGTTATTAAGGTGTGAATTTTACAAAAAGCAGTCAATAAATCAAAATTTTGTTCTGTCTGTATGTCTGCAATAACAGTATCGCAGCCGTCGTAATTTTCGGCGAGCAAGTCTTCTTTACAGATATTTACCGGCATTTTTAGCGTAGAATTATTTTTGCATAGTTCTGCTCGTTTTGCCAGAAAAGAACTTGATTCGTGAGAGTATATTCCGACCCTGTATCCATCGCGCAATAGTGCAGAGGCAAGATTAAAGGCCAGCGTTGTTTTGCCTGCGCCGGCCTGCGGACTGCTTATGACAATAAGAGGAATCGCCATCAGCGTTGCGCCATTTTCAGAGCGCCGCTGTCGGCTGTGACTAAACAAGCCTGATTATTGCGTTTCATGTTGCGGCAAATAATGTTGGCGTCATTTTTGGCTAAGCCTGTAACTTTTGAGCGATAAACTGTTTTGCTTGCGGCTTGAACTTTTTCAACTTTGATGTTGCGAACTGCGTATTTTCGAGCCAATTTGTTTTTAACGGTCAGAGCGTAGTTGCGTGCGCGTTGATAATCGGAAAAAGAACCGACTTGCACAGCGTAATTTCCGCCGGATACGGCAGAAGCTGTTTGTATTGCTTTTGCTGCCGGCTTATTTTGGGCTTTAGCCAAGCGAACCGCGGCTGTTTTTGTTGTAGTTTTCTTTGCGGAGGCCAATCGAGTGGCGCTTGGTCTGGCGGTTGCTTTGCCGTTAATTTCATTTGTAAGCATGGCAATATCAATTTTGCCTTTTTGCATGTGGATTAAACCTTTGTCCATCATGCGAGAAACTTTTTTGTCGCGTTCACCGACACTATTATGCCCCATAGTTACGGCGATGACACGCTTTCCGGAGCGCTTGGCCGAAGTGATGATATTATATCCCGCAGCGGCTGTATATCCTGTTTTCATTCCATCGGCACCGGCAAAAGTCTTTAAAATATAGTTGTGTCCGCCGATAGTGCGGCCTTTATATTGAAAGCTTTTGGCTGAAAACCATTTATAATATTGCGGAAAATGGTGGTAAACGGCCATTGCTAAAACCGCCATGTCGCGAGCGGTTGTTTTTTGTTGCGAATTAGGCAATCCCGATGCGTTTTTAAATGTTGTGTTTTTCATGCCCAATTTGCGTGCCGTGTTTGTCATTAAAACGGCAAAATCAGCTTCAGTCGGGGCAAAATGCTCGGCCAAAACTGTGGCGCAGTCATTGGCAGACTTTACGATTACCGCCATGATAGCGTCTTTTACGGTAATTGTTTCTCCGGCGCGCACACCCAATTTAGACGGCGAGCGTCCGGCGGCCGTGCGTGAAACTTTTAATTTATCGGTCAATTTTATATGGTTATTTTCTAAGGCGTTGAATGTGATATATAAGGTCATCAGTTTGGTTAATGACGCCGGATAGCGGCGTTCATCAGCATTCATCTCGTACATTACATCGCCGTTTTTCGCGTCAATCATAATAGAAGAAACCGACGCGCTTGCTGCAGCCGCCCGCAGCACAGCCAAAACTAAAACACACAAAAACGCAAATTTTTTCACTGTACAATCCTCTGAAATTTGTTATTGAATTAACCATATTCTTTAAAAGGAAATAAAAGGTTAAAATTTGCATATTTTTTATAAAACTGCAGGCAAAAAGTTCTTGCATTTTGCAAATAATCTGCTATACAGAACAAGCGGTTAGGAAAGTTATTTCTTAACTGATTTGTTTAACAGAATGTGGGAGACCAGCCATTGGTCTTTACCACTAACCTAATGAGGTATTATAATGGCTAAATCTAAAAAGAAAATTTTAGGTCTTATCAAGCTGCAAATACCTGCCGGAAAAGCTAACCCTTCTCCGCCGGTTGGTCCAGCTTTGGGTCAAAAAGGCCTGAATATTATGGAATTTTGTAAAGCATTCAACGCTAAAACTCAAAAAATGGAACCAGGTGTTCCTGTGCCGGTAATCATTACCGCTTATGAGGATAAAAGCTTTACATTCATCACTAAATTGCCTCCGGTTTCTTATTTGATTAAGAAAGCTGCCGGCGTGCAATCCGCTTCTAAAGAACCAGGCAAAACTGTTGCCGGTCAAATTACTTTGGAACAGGTAAAAGAAATTGCCACCACCAAATTGCCAGACTTGAACTGCCCTACAGTTGAAGCTGCTATGAATATGGTTAAAGGTCAGGCTATTTCTATGGGTATTAAGGTTACGGAGTAAGTCGATGAGCGGAAAAAGATTAGTAAATGCATATAAGACTCTGGATAAAAATCAAGAGTACAGCCTTAAAGAAGCAGTTAAAATCGTTAAGGAAAATGCAAAAGCAAAATTTGATGAAACCATTGATTTAGCAATCAATTTAGGTGTTGACCCAAAACACGCAGACCAAATGATTCGCGGTGTTTGCCAATTGCCGCATGGTAATGGTAAAACTGTTCGCGTTGCCGTATTTGCTCAAGGCGAAAAAGCTGATGAAGCTAAAGCAGCCGGCGCAGATGTTATCGGTGCTGAAAATTTGGTAGATTCTATCTTGGCCGGTAAAATTGACTTTGATAGATGTATCGCCACCCCGGATATGATGGGTATGGCTGGTCGTGTTGCCCGCGTTTTGGGTCCTAAAGGCTTGATGCCAAACCCTAAATTGGGTACAGTTACCGCAGATGTTGCCACAGCTGTTAAAAACGCTAAGGCTGGTGAAGTTCAATATCGTGTAGAAAAAAATGGTATTGTTCACGCCGGTGTTGCCAAAGCGTCTTTCTCTGAAGACAAAATCTATGATAACGCTAAATTGTTCATCGAAACAATTATCAAAGCTAAACCTGCTACCTTAAAAGGCACCTATTTGAAAAAGATTTCAATCAGCTCTACAATGGGTGTCGGCGTAAAGGTTAACGCTTCTGAATTATAATCGGCTTGGTTATAATTTATTAAAAAATACTTGCTTTTTGATAAAAAATTTGTTAAAAGGCAAATCAGTTTAGGGCAGGGAGGCTGTTTTGCAGTTTTTTCTGCCCCACTCTTCAAGAGCGGAGGCTCTTGAAACTGTCCAAGACTGTGGGCGGCATCTCGATACCGAAGGCTTTTTGCTTGTAACTAAAGCTGACGGTGTCGCGGAGGCCTTAAATATCCGACATAGACGGGAGTGAGTTTTAAAGTTAAATTTTTCTCCTGGACAGATTTGGGTTCCGCAGTGTTCTGATTTATTTCAGAATATTGTGGGTTTGGTAACGGTTTAGACCTTTGGGTCTGAATTTAACAATTTCGTATGGAGACAATAAGTGAACCGCGAAGAAAAAACAGAGTTGCTTAACACGCTGCATGAAGTATTCTCTAACGCAGAATCAGTTGTAATCACCGAATATTTAGGTTTGACTGTGGCTGAAGCTGACGAATTGAGAAACAAAGTGCGCGATGCCGGCGCCTCTTTAAGAGTTACTAAAAACCGTATTGCTCGTCTTGCTGTAAAAGACACAAAATTTGAAGGTTTGGCAGACCTGTTTAAAGGTCCGGTTGCTATGGCTTATGCCAATGACCCTATCGCTGCTTGCAAAGCTTGTGTTGAATTTGCAAAAAATAATGAAAAATTGGTTATCGTTGGCGGTGCTTTGTCTGACAAAGCTCTGACTTTAGATGAAATCAAAGAATTGGCTGCAATTCCTTCTATGGACGAATTGCGCGCCAAATTGGTTGGTCTGTTGCAAGCTCCTGCTGCCAAGTTGGCAAGAGTTACAAAGGCTTACAGCGAGAAAGAAGCAGCCTAAGTTTCTTTTCCGTTTTATGCGAGTCATGCTTGCTGATTTATCGCTTATGTACTAGGTTGTACACTTCGCTCAAAATCAACGGCGCAGCACTCAGCCTAAAACAAAAAAAGCTTAGATGTGTAAATGGTTTTTAATTAGAAAATTTTAATTTAATTTATTTGGAGAAAAAAAATGGCAGATTTGGCCAAATTAGTAGATGAATTATCAGCTCTGACAGTTATGGAAGCTGCTGAATTGTCAAAAATGTTAGAAGAAAAATGGGGCGTTTCCGCTGCTGCCGCTGTTGCTGTTGCCGGTGCTGCTGGTGCAGGCGCTGCCGCTGCTGAAGAAAAGACAGAATTTGATGTAATTCTGGCTGAAGCAGGCGCTAACAAAATTAACGTTATTAAAGAAATCCGCGCTATTACAAACTTGGGCTTGAAAGAAGCTAAAGATTTGGTTGACGGCGCTCCTAAAACTGTTAAAGAAGGCGCTTCTAAAGAAGAAGCTGAAGCTATCAAAGCTAAATTGGAAGCCGCTGGTGCTAAAGTTGAATTGAAGTAATTTAACTTCCAATCACTTAATAAAACTCTCAGTCGCAAGATTGAGAGTTTTTTTGTATAAAGTTCTGGACTTTTAGACATAAATCGCTATACTATAGCGCATAGTGATTTATTATTTAATTTTATTAGTATGATTTTCAAGTTATTATTTCCGACTCAAAAACTCAGCGAAGAAGATTTGTTGAAGTATTTGATGGTTGCCGACATCTCAGATGAAGTCTGCGACGGCTTAATCGGCTATACGAAAACGTATGATTTTCATTATGCCGATTCTAACAAAGCAGAAAAGTTTATGATTGAACATCGTCTGCACAAAGTGTTTGCTGCCTATTGCGTCAACTATAAATTAGAAATGGATTTACAGATGGCTTTAGTGCAGTCACACGATGTTGAGCTGATTAGCGCTTATGTGCAGCATCAGTCCTTATGCGGTCGTGCCGTGACGGAGCTGTTTGGTTTAACACGCGGCGATTTTGTAAATTATCTGCTTATCAAAAAGCCTGAGTTAACCCGTCAGCTGCGTTCTTATGGCTATTTGGATAAGGATATTATGATTGAGGATGAAGAAATTTTTCAGGATGAGTTTGTTAACTTATTGAAAAATTGCTATTCCCATGCTCCTTTCTATGACGAAACAAGTAATTGGACTTATGACAAACATGTAGAAAGGGGTTGGTGTGTTGAAATTGTAACAGTCATACATCCTTTGGCCGAAGACAAGTTTATTGAATATGTTCATATGCATAAACGGCGTGACTTGTTTAAGGAGTATATTGACCGCTACGAATTTTCCGCAGATGCACGGCTAAGTATGGTTTTGACTGTGCATTACAAACCGCTCTTGGATTTGTATCTTAAGGTTCATTGGTTTCACATTCCTGCTTGCTATTCTCGCAGGTGGAATAAAAATTCAATATTTTATGACAAAAGGTATAATAGGTACATTCGTTAAGAGTAGGGTAACAAAAAACACTTTCAACCTAAAAGTTGAAAGTGTTTTTTGTAGTGTAATAGGGTTTAATTCTAGTTCAAAAACAAATAATTTGCTAAATCGCTAATTGTTTTGTTATCATTAGCCATAAAATAGCTATACGTTTCTTCAAAATCAAATCCTAAATTTTCCAGTTCCAAGCACAAATCAATCATATCATCATCATTCAGATTAAAATCCAAAATAAAGGTTCGGTTTTGTCAAATTTCTAAAGTAAAAGAGCAAATCTCCGCTTTAGAACAAGATGAACAAGCCTCTTTCATTTCGGCTAAGGAGGTTTGAGCCAGACAGTTTCGTCCGGATTGGCAGTAAGCGTCGCCGTAAAAAGTGTAGGACTTGCTGCTGGAATGCCATAATAAAGCGAAGGATAGAGTTTCATGCAAAGGGTAGGCTAAATTCTGCATTAGTTGCAGACAGAGCGAAGATGAATAGTTGGCGGATATTTTATTTCCGTTTTCATCGTCGCTGTAGTTGCCCAACAGAAGATTAAAAGATAATCTGTGATTTCGGGAATAAATTCTTCCCCAATTTCCATAAGGGTCTTCAAATTGATAAGGAGTATCGCTGTCTAGCTTATTTTCACCTACTTTCCAACTGTTGGGAAATAAATTTAAGCCGTCAAGCATGGCAATCACATCAACTTTTACCTCTCCTTGTCCGTCATAAGTCAAGTCTTGAATTTCTTTTAAGTGTTCCAACGCTCCGAAAATAATATAACTGTACTCGCTGACGGCTTTATTGACCTTAAATTTTTCCATCGCTTTGGAATAACCAGCGATTCCGCCCACGCTCAGCACTCCGACAATGGCAAGTACGCCGAGCATTTCAATCATAGAGCGTCCCACGCTGCAGACGTCATTGCGAGGAGTGTAACGACGAAGCAATCCAAAACCCTTTATAGAGTTGCTACTGAACTTGTTATTTCCGAATGTGTGATTTTTTACGCCGGACTCTGCAAAAACATGCTGAACGGCAGAAAATATGCCTTTAATCAGATGTTTAGGATTTGCAGAGAGAGAGAGAGACCTTTGAATAGCTTATTTTTCATCTTTCTTTCCTCTAAAATTATGTTGTTTACACTCTAATTCTATAACAGCATCACGCCATAAGTCAACCGCAAAAATCAAAATTCCAGTCCGACGCAGCAGGCATCATCTTTCATACACAATTTACAAGCAGCGTCAATTTCCGACAAGGTGACACTATTTAAACATTTTTTATCGGCGCCGTTGCAAGTTTTATTACCCCAAAATAATACCGGTGAGGATTCGTTGCTGCGGTATACTCTGGCCCAATGCAAAGTACCGGCAATCGGCTTGGCTAAGTTTAAAAACAATTCGCGGCATAATCCTGCAGAGAAATTTGCCGACACACTTTTACCATCATCATTTTCGTAGTGAGCTCCTATATATAAGTCAACGACCAGTCTTTGGTTGCGTGAAAAAATATTAACCGTGTTTCCTTCAGAATCATAAAGCGTTCTTGCACTTTTATTGCCCATGCTCCAAGTTTGCGGAACAATACCTGCTGCCATAATAGCTTCTTGCAGACCAATGCTTGAAGCTTCTCCAGAGTTTTTGGATGTCAAGTTTTGATAGTCGGATAAATGCTCTATTAACCCGTAAATTAAGTAGCTGTATTCACTCAGCACCTTATTTGTTTTCCACTTTTCCATCGCTTGGCTATAGCCTGCAATTCCTCCAACGCTCAGCACACCGATAATAGCAAGGACTCCTAACATCTCTATCATGCTTCTGCCAAACTGATTTTGTTTCATACTAACTTCCTTTCATCTTGAAAATGCAACAAAAAAGCTGCTTGGGACGAAGCAGCTGGAAGTTCGTAAGCTATTAAGTATAAAATAGTGTAGCATATTAGCCAAAGATAGCATATTTTGCCACCTTCCAGCCATTAGCATGAAGATACACCTATTTATCGTCTTGTGTTCAGACGTTATACTTAAGAGGCTACGACACCCCAGACAGACTATCGCCTATCCGACATTTATTTTAACGGAATAAAACCCGAAAGTAAAGATAATTTTAGGGTTAAGTCAGGTTTGAACGCGTATAAATGTTTATAATGCTGACGGCAGCTTATTCTGTAAAGTTTTCAATAAGCGGCTTAAACGATTGATACATTTTTTCGTATGCCGGTTTTTTGAAATCAACGGCCAAATCAACAGCGTTTTCAAGAGAAATCCATTTGAAACAGCTAAATTCTGGCGATTCTGTATTTAAGTTAATTTCAGAATCTGCGCCGGAAAAATAAAACAGAGACCAGTACATGTCTTGTCCGGAGTTTGTAAATCCGCGTTTTTGCATAGAAGCGATGACTTCCGGCGGAAAGCGATAGCGAGCCGGTTTTTTTAGTGTGATAATCCGTTTTAGTCCGCTTAAAGATGTTTCTTCTTTTAATTCTCTGACCGCAGCTTGTTCAGGCGCTTCGCCGTCTTCTATGCCTCCTTGCGGAAATTGCCAAGAATCAGGCATATCATTCCGCAGGCATACCAAAACTTTTTTATCTGCACGAAACACTACAATTCCGGCGTTGCGCCTAAACCATTCTGCCATTATTTTTTGCCTTTGCTTGTTGTTTTTTTATCTTTTTCAGCCGATTTGACTTTTGCGTTAAGATTGTCATTTTGTCCGTAAAGATACAAAGCTTTTACCAAATCCATAGCGCGGATTAGCTGATAATCTTTTGTATCGTTTTCAGAAATTTTAGAGTGCTTGCTTGTATTGTTTTTATCGGCTTGCTCATTTTTAAGAGCGCCCTTCAGGTCGGCTTCGCTGATATTCCAGCTATTATCTTCAATTGTTTCAATTTTAGATTGTTTTACCACAATGTCTGGTTCAATTCCTTTAGCCTGAATTGAGCGTCCGGACGGTGTATAATAACGGGCGGTTGTCAAACGCATTCCGGCGCCGTTAGGCAGTTGTACAACAGTCTGCACCGAACCTTTGCCGAATGATTTTTCGCCGATAACTACCGCGCGGTGATGGTCTTGAAGCGCTCCGGCTAAAATCTCAGAAGCGGAAGCCGAACCTTCATTGATAATTACGACAATAGGCAAACCTTTGGCAATATCACCGGCTGTTGCCGAAAATTTGACTGTATCTTCTACATTGCGAGAGCGTGTAGAAACGATTTCTCCTTGTTCCAAGAATAAGTCAGAAACTCCAATGGCTTGGTCTAATAGTCCGCCAGGATTGTTGCGAACATCAATCACAATGCCGGCAAGTTTGTTTTTCAGCTTTTTCTGAGCATTTTTAACTGCTTTTTCAACAGATTTATCAAGTTCTTCATTGAAAGAAGAAATACGAATATATAAAATGTCTTCGTCTTTAATTTCACTCTTTACTGATTGAACCTTTATTTCTGCTCGTTTCAAGGTTACAGTGAAAGGTTTTTTGTTTATGCGGCGGATAGTTACTTTTACTCGGCTGCCGACTTTTCCGCGCAGTTTATTAACAACATCGTTCAAGGTTTGCCCTATAACGGTTTCTCCGTTGATATCCGTGATATAATCACCGGCTTTTAGTCCAGCTTTTGCTGCAGGAGTGTCGTCTATCGGCGAAACAATTTTAACAACTCCGTTATCCATGGTGATTTCAATACCCAAACCACCGAATTTTCCTTTAGTTTGTTCTGTCATATATTTATAATCGTCAACATTTAAATAACTTGAATGAGGGTCAAGAGAGGTCAGCATACCGTTAATCGCAGCTTCTATCAGCTGTTTATCGCTAACATCTTCGACATATGACATTTTTGTGCGTTCCATAACTTCGCCGAACAGGTTCAGCAGTTCATATGTACTTATTTCATCTTGTTTAGTTTTTTCTTTAGCTGTGGCGCAACCTGTCACCAGGCTCAAAATCAAGGTATAAATAATCAACGATTTTTTTAACATATCATAATCCTTTTATTTATTTTTTTATCCATTCATTCGGGTCTACCGGATGATTGTTTTTGCGAATTTCCATGTGAAGTTTGCTGTTTGCATCTGTCGGCATGGTTCCAACCGGTTCGCCGGCGAGCAGCATTTGACCAACTTCGGTATCTGTTTCGCCTAATCCGCTTAACAAAGATGTGTAGCCTTCACCGTGGTCAATAATCACTAAGTTGGCAAAGTTTTTAAACGGTCCGGCGTAAATAACTGTTCCGTCAAACGGAGCAATAACCTGAGCTTTTGCCGCGGTTTTAATGTCTATGCCATTAGACACCACGCCTTTAGACAGCTCCGTATGAAAAGCTGTGACCAAAGGTCCGCGAGCCGGTCTTGATAGCCGTCCTTTGGCTTTGCTGAAACCGGTAACCGGAGTTTCTTGCACGGCGGTATTGTTTTCAGCCATATAGCTTGCTTCTAAACCATGATTTTCTTTACGAAGTTTATCGGCGGCTTGTTCACGAGCTAAGCGTTTTTTTTCAGCCATTTGCCGACGATTGATTTCTTTTTGTTTTTCCAATTTTTCCAACAAATCGCGCAAATTGTGAGCCTGACTTGCCAGCATATCGGCTTTCTTTTTAGCTTCTTCGCTTTTGCTGGAAATTTGGCTGTACATAGTGCTTTTTTGCTGAGATAATTTTTTCATATCGTCTTGTTGCTGAGCCAATTTTTTATTATCTTTTTCCAAATCTTGCAAACGTAGCGCAATTTGTTTTTTTTGGTTGCTGATATCTTCAATGCTTTTGCGGATGGAGCTTGCTCTGCTTTCCAAAGCATGTACACTTCCGCGCAGTAAAATGCTGCTGCGCATAACTTCAACCGGGGACAGCGGCTGTACTAAAACGGCTTCAGACGGACGTAAGGCCAAATTTTGCAAAGCGGCCAGAGTTTCCACCAACATATCATTTTCCGAATTAAATTTTTCTTCGGATTCGCTCAGATGTTTCTGTAAAATTGCCAATTCATCCTGTTTTTTACGTAGTTCGTCTTCGCCGTTTTGTATTTTTTTAGCGGCAGCAATCATTTTTTGATTTACGTTTTTAAGTTCTTCTTTAAGTTTATTTGCTTTTTGCTCCATAATTTTATGTTCTTTAGAAACGCGTTTAGCCTCAGCTTCTACTTTAGCCACTTCTGAAGCAGAAACATTTGTGGTCGGAGCAGCGTTAGCTTGCTGCCCGACACAAAATAAAATCATAAAAGTAAAAAATAAAAACTTAGTCACAGCAATAGGTCCGTTCTTTTATTTTTTCAGCAAAGAATGGCCTGTCATATCTGCCGGTTTGTCCAAACCCAGCAAATCGAGCAAAGTAGGGGAAACATCGGCCAAACGTCCGTCTTCCATACCAGTTACATTTGCTGGAGCGTTATACAGAACAGCCTGTACTTTGCCTACGGTATGAGCGGTGTAAGGCTGACCTGTTTTTTCATCAACCATTTTTTCGACATTGCCGTGGTCGGCAGTCACAAACAGCACGCCGTCAACATCTTTAATGGCTTTCATCACGCGGCCCAAAGACTTGTCGACAGCGGCCACGGCTTGCAGAGCAGCAGACATAATTCCCGTATGTCCAACCATATCTCCGTTGGCAAAATTGCAGATAATGGTGTCAAATTTTTTACTTTCAATAGCGTTAACCAAAGCGTCTGTCACTTCATAAACGCTCATTTCAGGTTTTAAGTCGTATGTCGCAACTTTAGGACTGTTAATCAAAATGCGTTCTTCGCCTTTGAACATACGTTCTTCTCCGCCGTTAAAGAAAAATGTTACATGAGCATATTTTTCTGTTTCGGCAATGCGCAGCTGAGTCATTCCGTGTTCGGAAACTACTTCGCCGTAAATATTTTTGAGCTGTTCCGGTGCAAAAATTGTTTTCATAAAGCGGTTATGGTCAACAGAGTATTCTGCCATGCCTACGCAATCTGAAAATTTTACAATTTTGTTGCGGACGAAGCCGTCAAACTTATTGTCGCCTAAGGCATAAGTGATTTCACGGGCGCGGTCGGCGCGGAAATTTGCCATTAAGAAAGCATCGCCGTCATCAGCGCCTTTATAATCGCCGATAACACATGGAACCACAAACTCATCATTAACGCCGGCAGCGTAAGATGTTTTAATTGCTTCGTCAGCTGTGGCATAATGTTTGCCATTGGCAGAAACAATGTTGTTATATGCCAGCTCAACTCTATCCCAGCGTTTATCTCTGTCCATGGCATAAAAACGTCCGGATAATGTTGCCAATTTAACTAAAGGCATATCTTTTATAGAATTGTTGAAATCGGCTAAAAATCCTTCTGCCGAGGTTGGAGGAGTATCGCGTCCGTCTAAGAAAGCATGCACGTCAACTTTAATGCCGTTGCGGTTCAGAATTTCGCACAAAGCGACAATATGCTCTTGATGAGAATGGACTCCGCCTGGAGACATCAATCCCATAACATGACATGTTTTTCCGTTGTTTTTTAAGGTGTTAATCAGTTCAATAACCACCGGATTCTTTTCCAGAGTGTGTTCTTTAACCGCTTGGTCAATTTTCGGCAAATCTTGCATAACCACGCGTCCGGCGCCCAAATTCATGTGGCCAACTTCTGAGTTTCCCATTTGACCTTCAGGCAATCCGACATCTAATCCGGAAGTTTCAACAAAACAATGAGGACATGTTTTCAAAAGAGTGTGCCAGTTGGGAGTTTCTCCCATTTCAATAGCGTTGTCTTTTGTTGTTGTGCTTCTATATCCCCATCCGTCCAAAATAAGCAACATAACCGGTCTTTGCATAAATTTTTCCTTTCGTAAAATTCAAAACTTTTAAACTGTTCAGTATTATATATAAGAAAACAAAATTTAAAAGCACTATTTTTTTATTTATAAACAGGCTTATTTTTAAAAAAGTATAAAAATATGATTTTTTATTGACATAAAGTGTGAGTATTCATAAATTAAACATAAGTATTAAGGATAAAAAATGAAAAAAAATCTGATAATTGCCGCGTTGAGCCTTGTTTCTTTGCCTGTTTATGCCGAAGAATTTTTTTATGATGTCTCCGGTGTGGGCAATGTATTTTACGGTTATAGCGATTATGCCGAAAAATTCCGTCCGCAACATAGGCATATTCATACTCCTGCAGCGTTTGAGCTTTATTCGGCGGCAGGTTATCGTTTCAGTAATGAAACTTTATTTAAACTAGGCTTGGATTTGCAGGCGGCCGACGGCAAAGAGGTTGAAGATTATAATCAGGGGAAATGGGGCGAAAATCTTTATGGAACTTTTGAAACTCCTTATGGTGAATTTAGTGCCGGACAAGTTTATAACGCGGCATATCAGCTGGCTGTCGGAGCGCCTAAAGTCGGCAGTCTGAGGGTTAATAATTCTCCGATAACTGATTTTATTTCTAATCCGGATTGGCAGCGCCATAGCCGAGCGGCTTCTTACCGCACGCTTAATTCAACATATCTGAATACCGATGCCGACGCTTTGAAAATCAGCTATACTACGCCGGAATTTTATCGCACAAAGCTGGCTGTTTCCTATACTCCTGACAGCTATTCTCAAGCCGGTCTGATTAACAAGCACAGCCGTTATGATAATCGTTCTTCCTATGCGGCAGGGTTGTATAATCATCAGGAATTAGACAGTTTTGAAATTGAAAGCTCTATAGGTTATGCGTATAATCATAAAAATAATCAGGAGGTTTCAGCTGGATTAAGTGTATATCGTAAAGGTTGGACACTTGGCGGCTCATATCGCAAATCGTTTACGTCTTCCGGAGACTATGCGCTGAACGATGTAGAAAATTTGCCGTATTATTTTGATGGATATCGCAAAGGGCAAGCGTATAACATTGGTTTGAGTTATGAGTTTGGACCGTTGACAACAGGTGTTTCTTATTTTTATTCTGCGGCAGATAAAACCTCGGATAAAGACAAAATTGTAACTTGGGCAAACAAAATTGCTGTGCATAAATATGTTTCGCTGTATTTGGCGGCCGCCTATGCCGAATATTCAGGCGGACGCGATATTAGTGAAAATAACCGCGGCTACGCTTTTATCAGCGGTTTGGAATTGGAGTTTTAAATAATGCTGCATATTTTGTTTGTTTCGGAAAATGAAGATTTTGCTGAAGATTTAAAAACGCAGGTTTTGCGTTTTGCTCCGGATTTTTCTTTTGTTGAAAATGCGCCTGATTTATTGCTGATTGATGAAAACTCAGAGCGTTGCGGCGAATTGCGTCAAAAATATCCGACAATTCCTTTGATTTTTTTATCGGCGGAAAATAAAGAAAATGATATGCTCAATATTTATGTGAAAAAGCCGTTTTCTTTAATGGCATTTCTTGATGTTTTACGGGCGGCAAATAATAATTTGGACAATTCTGTGGACGGATATTTGTGCTTTAACGGCTATGAACTTCGTCCTAATTTGCGCGAAATAGAGGATGTAAAAAGCGGAACAATTGTCAAACTTACAGAAAAAGAAGTAAGTATATTAAAATATCTTTATAAAATAAAAAATAACTATGTTTCTAAAAATGATTTACAGCGCAATGTGTGGAAGTATAGCGAAGATGTAACCACCCACACCATAGAAACTCATATTTATCGTCTGCGTCAAAAGGTTGAGCAGGCAGATGGACGGCGTTTGATTGTAACCGATAACGGCGGTTATATGTTGCAGCGGGACTAAAAAATATGCCGAAATTAACACCAAAAGAAAATCCTAAAATTATAATGTCAGTCAGCTCGTTGATGCATGGGGTAAATCACTATATCGTTGAGAATAAATTGTTTACTCTTTGTATTTTTGTGGTGAATATGGCTTATATGCTGGTGTTTAAGTCTTTAGAAGGCGGACTGTCTAATCCGCTGAGTATTTTGTGGGCAATAACATATTATATTTTCTGGTGCGCATTTTATCGCTATTATTATCATCTAAAGCCATATATTTTTAGCAAAACGCTTTTGGGGAGCATGGCTCCGTCTTCCAAAGCGTTGGTGTTGATGTTTGTTGTTTTGATGTCATTGGCAATGTTGCCCATGCTGCCGCTGTTTTTGGGCGTTGATGACGCGTATATGGAACATTATGAACGCTATATGAGCGCAATTGAAAATCTTTCTGATGGCGTGGATATAGGGGTGTCGTTTGTTGATATTTTTATTATTTATGGTATTATGTCGCTGCTGTCTCCTGCTTTGATTTGCAAACCGTATTTAGCTTGGATTTCTTCTCTGCGCGGACATAACGCGTCTTTTCGCAAAGCCGGAAACAAAACGCGCGGCAATTATACGGCGTTTGTTATTGTGTCAGCAATGTTGCTGTATCCAGAGGCTTTGAGTTTGGAACTTGACAGGGTGCTGGGTTTGCAAAATTGGCTGCACTATACGATAAGCACAATAATATTTGTATATACAAATATTATTTTTGCCAAGATGTATGATTTATTTTATCTGAAACATTAAAATGTTATTTATGCCGCAAATGCCACTTTAAGCGCAATAATCTGATTTTGCTCTTGAATGTCAAATCATTAAAAGAAACAATTCCATCGTTTACCAGTTTTTGATATTCTTGCGCAAAATATTCTTCCAGTTCTCTTTTGTTTGAGGTGCTTTTAAATATTTTAGACAAAGTCATTTTTAATGACAGGCTTATTCGTTTTTTACGAATTGTCTGCCATTGCTTTTGTTTTTTTTGCGTCATAAAATAGTTATAAACATAACGTATGCCGCAAATATAGTCATGAATTTTTTTTATGGAAAAAGAACTGCGGATAATTGACGGCGAACTGGTATTATAGATGTAAAGTTTTTCATTGATTGTGGCAAATCGGTTGATTTCTGAAAAAATGCACGCTGTAAACGGCCAGTCTTCATAATAGATACCCTCAATAAACCGATTCCGGCGGATTGCGCTTTTGCGAAACAGTTTGTTCCATACGACGGCAGAAACCAAACGATGTTTATACAAATCATCCAGCGGATTATCACATATTTTAAATGGTAAATTTTCAATATTATATTGTTTTGTGTTGATATTATCTTTACCCGGTCGGCAAAAAGCTGTAGATATAACAATAGGACATTCAGACTTTTGAGCCGTTTTATAAAAAATTTCCAGAGTTTGCGGATGCAGGTAGTCATCGGCGTCCAAAAAAAACACATAATTGCCGCTTGCTGTTTCCAAACCATTGTTGCGAGAAACCGACAATCCTTTATTTTCTTGGGTGATAACCAAAAATCTGGGGTCGTTAGCGGCATATTTTGCCAATATTTTTCCGCTTTTATCGGTTGAACCGTCGTTTATACAGATGATTTCAATATTTGAAAATGTTTGATTTATGACACTATCCAAACAACGCGGTAAAAATTTTTCCACGTTATAAATCGGAATAATTACAGAAATAGCCACAGCGGCGGTATCGGTCATCAATCATAATCCATAAATTTAAATACTGACATATATTTAAGCTATTTGTTGCAGTAAGTCAAATACTAAAGCGAAATTTATGTGCATATAAAATAAAGAACAGTCGGGAAAGACTGTTCTTTTTTTAGCGTAATGCGAAAATTATTTAGCGGCATCAATTGCGGCTTGTAAATCAGCGGCATCCATAGTTTGAACGTGTTTTCCGTTGATAATAACAGTCGGAACACCATTAACCTGAATTTTTTGAGCCAAGTTTCCGATTTCATTAAGGTCGCTGTTGATGTCATCGGATTCTACGTCAGCTTTATATTTGTCAAAGTCAATATTCAAACCTCTGGCAATACCATCAATTGCATCTTTGTTTATTCTGCCTTCAGCGGACATAACTGCTTTATAAAATTCAGCAAATTTACCTTGTTTATAAGCAGCTAAACCGGCCTGAGCTTGGTAATGAGAATTTTCAGGGTCAACGAATGACAATGGTTTGAAAATAAATTTAACATCAGCGTTTTTAGCCATAACTTCTTCCATAGCCGGAGCTAATCTCTTGCAGTAATGGCAGGAGAAGTCAAAAAATTCAACAACGGTAACTTTTGCGTTTTCAGGGCCGATAAATGGAGCATTTGCAGAAGAATTGATTTCTGAAACATATTTAGTCAAAGCTTCTTCAGCAGCTTTTCTTTGTTCTTCGCGTTGTTGTTCCTGATAAGCCTGTAAAGCATCGACAACGATTTTAGGGTTGTTCTTTAAGGTCTCTTCAACGCTAACATTGGCAGAGCCAGCCGTGTTAGCTGTTTTGCATTTAAAAGTACAAACTAAAGATGCAGTAGCCAAGATTACGGCTATTGTCGAAAGAATTATTGAAAAATTTTTCATATTTTATATGTCCTTTAAAATAATTGACGTTCAATCACAGACAAAATTATCTGAATTTTTGTAATTTTGCAAGAGAAAATTTAATTTTGCAAAATAAATATGGACATCGGCGTTTTTTATGTTAAAAAGAAAAAATTACATGCAAGGGAGATAAAAATGTTCAATGTAAAAATTTCATTGTTTTCAGGCACAAGAGAACTGGAACATAAAATAGATTTGATGCACGACAAAGTTATTGAATGCGCCATGTATTTTAAGGAGGCGTTTGCTATTTTTCTTAAAGAAAAGCGTAGTCCGGCATATCGCCGCGCCAGCAAAAAAATTAAAAACATTGAATCTCAGGCCGATGATTTGCGCCGTGAAATTGAAAGTAGCCTATATTCGCAGAATTTGATTCCTGATTTGCGTGCTGATGTGCTGCAAATGGTTGAAAATATTGATAAAGTAATTAACGAGTTTGATGAGGTTGCTCACAAGTTTTATATCGAACAGCCGGATATTCCCGTTCAATATCAGGATGATTTTAAAATTTTGGTTAAGCAGGTTTCGGACTGTGCCGAAAATATGGCGATTTCTTCCCGTGCTTTTTTCCGCGATTTTGTTACCGTGCGTGACTATTCGCAAAAAGTTTATTTTTTGGAACACGAAAGTGATAAGACAAGCGCGCGTTTAAAAGAAAACGTTTTTGCCTCGGATATGGAATTGGCGCACAAAATCCAGCTGAATATGCTAATCGGCGAAGTTGCTGATGTAGCCGACAAAGCGGAAGATTGCATTGATGCGCTGTTGATTTTCACTATTAAGCGAGACATCTGATGGATATCAGTTATTTGTTTTATCTGAGCAGCGGTTTGTTTTTGGGCTGGTCTTTAGGCGCTAATGATGCTTCAAATATTTTTGGTACGGCCGTAGGCTCTAAAATGGTGCGTTTTACCACCATAGCTCTGATTTCTAGCTTTTTTGTGATTTTAGGCGCTGTATACGGCGGTGCCGGTACCAGTAAAACTTTGGGGAGCCTGGGGGCCGTAAACGCTTTGGCCGGCGCTTTTATGGTGGCGCTGTCGGCAGCGTTGGCTGTTTATTCTATGGCTCGTACCGGTTTAAGTGTTTCTTCGTCGCAAGCGGTGGTCGGCGCTATTATCGGTTGGAACTTATACGCAGGTAAACCTACCGATTTGGAAACATTGGCGCGTATTTGCTCAACATGGACAATATGTCCTATGCTTTCGGGTGTCGTTGCGGTTATTTTATATTTTGTGTTTAAGCGGATTTTAAAGTATTCGCATATTCACCTGCTGATGCAAGACCAGATAACCCGTATCGGCTTGATTGTTACGGCGGCAATCAGCGCTTATGCTCTGGGGGCTAATAACATTGCAAACGCTGTTGGAATGTTTGTGGAATCTTGCCCGTTTAAGCCATTGAAAATTGGTAGTCTTACCACGTTTTCACCAGAACAGGTTTTGTTCTTTTTAGGTTCTGCTGCTGTTAGTGTCGGTATTTTAACATATTCAAAAAAAATCATTATGACTGTCGGTAACAATCTGATGAAGATGACACCGATTATTGCTTGGATTGTTGTGCTTTCGCAAGCGATTGTGTTGCTGTTGTTTTCATCATTGACTTTGCATAATTGGCTTGAATCGCATTCTTTGCCGTCGTTGCCGCTGGTTCCCGTATCCAGCACACAGGCAGTTATCGGAGCTATTGTCGGATTGGGATTGCTGAAGGGCGGACGAGGAATAAACTGGACTATTGTCGGTAAAATTATGGTCGGCTGGGTTGCCGCTCCGGTAATTTCTATGGCGATTTGCTTTATCAGTCTGTTTTTTCTCGAAAATGTGTTTAATCAGGTCGTCTATATAGCAAATTAACGATTTGGGTGTTTTTTTAGATATTTCTTAATAAATTTGCGTTAGGATTGGGCAAGTTTATAAGGAGATATCTATGATAAAAACTCATAACCATTCTTTTGGTTTACTGAATTCCCAGTATCGCAGCGTATTGAAAAAGTGCTTTTTTCTTAATGCAATGGCGGCTTGCTTTTTTTCTTTTAATCTGAATGAAGCCAGGGCAGAACTTGTTCCTACGGTCGGTAATGAGTGGGAAAACGGTAATTCATATACGGTAGACAACGGTAATCAGCTGAGAATTGAAGGCAATTATAATACAGCCAACACTTTGAACAAATCTTATATTTCTCAGGTAAACGGCGGACAAGTTAGTATAACCGGCAATGTCGGAGAATCTACAGTAGTTTCCAAAAAAGTTGTTTCAGTTAGCACGGGAGCTGATACAATTTCCGGAGGTTTTATTAAAATTGAAGGCAGTCTTTCAGAAGCTTCTACAAGCAGCAATATCTCTTTGGTTAACGCCGTTATAGAAAACAGCGGTATTGATGTAAAAACAGACGGAACAACAGGCAATTATGTTGTTCAGGGCGGTGTTATTGCAGCCGTAAATAAAGATACCGGCAATAACGGGCAATATTTTAATGTCAATGCTTCTAATGATATTCAGATAAACGAAAACTTTATTAAAGTAACTGATAACAATCACACCGACGGCTCTGTTATCCATGTCAAGGGCGGTGCTTTTTATAACTCCAGTTCGCTTAAAATTTCCGGCAGCATGTCCGGCGGAAATTATAGTTCTCAACTTTATGGCAACAACGCGGTTATAGATTCTTCTGCGACAACGGCAGAGGCAGAACGCAAAGCTTTCGGCGGAGCTGTTTATAATGAGGGAAAAATAGATATCTCTGGTACTAAAATAACCGGAAACTACGCCGAAGCCGACATTGCTTTGGGTGGTGCGATTTATAATGACGGTAAAGCCGATAATGCAAGTTTTTCAGTTGATAACTCTCTGATAATCGGCAATTATATCAAAGCTGGTAAAGAAGGCTATGGCGGAGCGCTTTATAACACTTCTAAAGATGGCAATGTTGCGGTAATCAATAAAACATCGTTTACTTATAACTATATTTCTGCCGATAAAGCAGATATGGCTTTGGGCGGAGCAATATATAATAAAGGCAGCGCAGGAGCTGTGTCGCAAATTAAAATTTCCAGCGCCGATACTAATATCGTTATCAGTAATAACTATATCTCGGCAGGTGAAAATACTATTTCTCGCGGTGGCGCTATTTATAATGATGTGAACGGACTTTTTACCATTGACGCGGATGGCGGTACTGCCGATCTTGAGAAAAATTCGGCAAAGGAGGGCGGTGCTGTCTATAATGCGGCGAATAATACGTCTTTGGGCGGCGTAAAATCATCTTTTCAAATTGCGGCAGGCAAAGGAAAAATTAGTTTTGTTGAAAATACGGCGACAACCGGCGGTGCTTTTTATAATGCCCAAAAAGGTCAATTGAACATTACTGCCGATACAACAGCCGAAAACAGCGGAGTGGTTTTCAAAAATAATACGGCTGCCTCCAATGGCGGAGCTGTATTTAATGCCGAAAATGGTTCAATTGACATCAGTTCCGGAATCTCCTTTGATTCTAACACGGCAAACGGTGCAGGCGGCGCATTGTATAATGGCAGCAATAGTAAATTTTCTGTTGCATTAGACAGTTTGTCAGATTTGTCGTTCAGTTCTAATAAGGCAAATACCGGCGGAGCTGTCTATAACGACGGTGGCAGCATCAGTATTGCCAACAATGGTGCTGCCGATATAAACTTTAGCGGTAACACAGCAGCTGCTGAAGGCGGTGCCGTCTATAATAAAAGCGGAACTGTCACCATCAATTCTGCCGGCGGTAATTTAACTTTTGAAAACAACAAAGCTCAAACCGGCGGTGCGATTTATAATGGTGAAAACGGTATTATCAAAATTAACATGGGAGCCGATAAAAACGTAAACTTTGTTTCAGCGGATGATAATATTCATAATGACGGGCAGCTTCATATTTTTGGCTCGTCGGCAACGGATGTTGATGGCACCGAGATCACAACAGGTGTTAACCTTAACAGCAATTTGAGCGGAGCCGGCTCGCTATATGCCAATAATATAATTTTGGACATGACAAATTCGCAGATAGACGGCTCGCAAAAACTTAATTTTACCAATAGTGCGGTTAATGTTGACGCGTCGTCTGTTTTAACTGTTAGCGCTGATGATAATATGTCAGGTGCAAACATCACGCTTGTGAAAGGAGCGATTATAAATTATGTGGCCTCTGCCGAAAATCCGGATGGAACTGTTGCCGGTACGTTGAATAATAGTGGTATTTTGAATGCTCAGGATGGCGTTATTTCAAATATAACTGTCGCTAATTTGATAAATAATGAAGGTTATATCTATTTGGATGCCGATAAAGATAAGCAGGTTTCCGATATTTTGAATATAACGGATTCTGCTAACGGAACCATAAATCTAAAAATGTCAAATATGGATAATGTCAACGGTTTGGGGGCGAACATTTTGTTTGCTCAGACGAATGCCGAGCAAAATATGGAAGATTATTCTTTCAAATTTGATTTTGATAACTCGGTCTTTTTGCCGGAAATAGAAAATCAGGTCAGCAGCGGTGTCCGCAATTGGTATTTAAATTATAACGGGCAGGTACGCCGCGAAGTGCTTAATGATATAATTTTGCCGCGAGCAATGGTTGAGCAAACCCGCGATATCAGAGTTGACACATCTCGCAACGACAACAGTCCGCGGATACGCTATGAATATGGTTATCGCAATACTTTGCGTAAGGTTGAAGATAAACATAGAAAAATCAGTCTGTGGGCAAATCCTGTGTATCGTCATGCTTCGATGTCAACAATTACAGATAGTACGGCAAGTATTTGGGGCGTTGATTTCGGTTTAAATATGAATCTTAACTCAGACAGCAAAACAGGACTTTTAGTTTCCTACCGCAAAGGCAGTTATGATAAAGACGGAAATAGCGGAGACTTCTATTCAAAAAGAAGCGGAGATATAGATATTTCAAGTACATTGGTCGGTTTGTATTACAGCAAATACTTTAGTCGATTCTATGTTAACGGAATGGTTTACGGCGGTGAACAAAAAGCGCGGATGACCGCAAATGAAGATGCAGAAACTTTTGCTTCGACAAAAGCTTTGCAGGCAGGCGCCAAACTTGAAGCCGGTTATGAAAATCCGATAACAAGCAAGCTGTCTGTTACTCCGTTGCTTAGTGCATCGTATGATTATATCAAAATTGACGATTCGACCGACAGTTTGGGTAAAAACGTAAGTTATGATGATATTCATGACGTTGAGCTGGAGGCCGGTTTCAAATTTGGCTATAAATTTAATAATGAACACCAATTACCGACAAGCGGATATTTGAAGACAACAGCTGTTCAGTTGCTGGAAAATGGCGGAAAAGCTCAAATTCGCGAAGTAGAATTTGACAAGACATTGCAAAATGAAACCGCAGGCAGAGTGGAAATCGGCGGCGAAGCGGCGCTGCTTAAAAACTTTGTTATCGGAGGTTTTGGCAACTATACATTAGGTTCGGAATATTCAGGTTTTGCTGTAGGCGGAAATGTTCGCTACACATGGTAACACTTTTATATAATTGGAGATAAAAATGCTGAAATTAAGTCATCGCGGATTGGGTTTATTAAATGCACAATATCGCAGCGTTTTAAAAAAATGCTTTATGCTGAATTTGGCTGCGGCTGTATTTGTTTTACCGGCTTATGCGGCGGACGAATACAAGCCTAACCAGACAGCTAACACCAGCGGCAGCGGCAACAGCCTTGATGCCAAAGGCGAGGAAGTGCTTGGCAATCTGAAAAATCAGATGGGTACGGTAATCAGCAGCTCTACAAAAACTACCGAAGCAAAGCCTTTGGGAAAATTGTTTATCAATACAAGCTTTACTGAAGAACATTATTCTGATGACATACTTGATACAAGCAATAATAATCCCGGTCCGTGGATTTGGAACCGCGGTGAAGTATATTCCGGTTATCAATATAATTTCACTACCGGACAAATTTCTGAAGTTACAGGCGGTGTTACTATTTCTAACAAGCACAATACCAGTGCAATGCTGGGAATGTTTGGCGGCGGTGTCTTTGTAAATGGTAAAGAAGATGGCACAAAGCAGCCTCTGCTGAAAATAATCAACACAAAATTTTTGAATAACAGTTCAAGCGCGCCGGATGAAAATCTCGGACAAACCGCAATGGGCGGCGCTATTTCTAACTATAGCCAGAATACCGAAAACAGTATTATAAACAGCGTGTTCCGCAATAACTATGTTATGGGAACGGATGAAATAGCCGGCGGTGCCGTTACCAACTTTGCAATAGCCGGTGCTGCGGCACGTGTCGATGTCGGTTACATGCAGTCGCAGGGCAATGAATATTCCAACAACTATGCGGCCAATAAAACGGAAAGCACAAATCATTTATTGACTCAATTTGTCGGAAAAGAACCCCAAAAGGCCTCCGGAGGCGCGATTTATAACAGCGGTACGTTTATTTCTGAAAATGATAGTTTCAGCTCCAACTTCGCCAAAGGCGCAACAGCTCAGGGCGGCGCTGTTTACAATGGGGTGGAATACAGAAATACGGGAGCGTTTACTCTTACAAATAACGGCAACACAAATTTCAACGGCAACTATGTGATTGGTACAAATTTAGCCGCCGGCGGTGCTGTTTCCAATGCCGGAGCGTTCAGCTCAGACAATAGCAAGTTTAAAAATAACTATGCAAAATCAGATACTAAAGCCACAGGCGGCGCTGTTAATAATAGTGGAACCTACGTTTCTAAAAAAGAAAGCTACAATGGCAACTACGCATCTGCGGCAGACGCTTTCGGCGGTGCCGTTTATAATAGTGAAACCGGAAATTTGACTATAACAGGTGCGGCATTATTTAATGGAAACTATGTTTCAGGCACCGGAACAGCTGGCGGAACAGGAGCTTACGGCGGTGCTTTTTATAATGCCGGAACCTTTACGGCTGTTGACGGAAATTTAGTTTTCAGCGATAACCATGCAATCGGTAAAGCTTCCGTAAAAGGCGGAGCTTTAGGAAATGCTTCAATCGGCACGGCAATTTTAAAAGATGTACAATTTAGCGATAACTATGCGGAAAATTCCTCCGGAGATGTTTATGGCGGTTCTGTATATAATGAAGGAAAAATTACCATTACCGGTGCTTCTTTTGAAAATAACTATGGCAAAACGACTTCTGACACGGGGATTGCTTATGGTGGTGCGTGGGTAAATTCTACGGCATCCGGAGAAACCTTGTCGCCGATTAGCCAGATAATAGACAGTTCGTTTAAAAACAATCAGGTGATATCAACTTCCGAAAACGCTAATTACGGAGCGTTCGGCGGTGCTGTATATAACCGCGCTCAAGGCAGCAACACATCAGGAAATTTAAGTATTTTGCAGATTATCGCAAACTCAGCAGATGTTGAATTTTCTAACAATAAGGCGGTTTCTAAAGCAAAATCAGGTGCCGGCGGCGCTATTGCCAACAACAATTTAGGTCAGTTGGATATAACTGCAAATAACAGCCATAATATTATTTTCAAGAATAACGAAGCTGATTATGGCGGAGCTATTGCTAACATGGCGGCAGGAAACAAGACAAACAACGCTTCCGGCGAAATTGCGCGTTTAAGTGTTAATGCTACCGGCGGCAATATTGTCTTTACAAACAACAGCGCTTCAAAACACGGCGGCGTTTTATTTAATTATGCTATGGAAGACGGCATGACCTTTAAGTCATCCGGCGACCATGTTCTGACATTCAGCAACAACACAGCTGGAAACAACGGCGGCGCTATTGCCAACTACGGCGGAGCCAATGCCCTTACCGGAACCTATGAACAAGGCTATATTTTATTGAATGTTTCAGATAAAAGTGCTGTTAATTTTAGCGGCAATAGTGCCGGAAACAATGGCGGCGCAGCCTATAATATGGGAAAATTGGTTATAAAAACCGATTCTGCAACCGGCTCGGCGCAAATCAATTTTAGCTCTAACACGGCGCAAAAAGGCGGAGCTATTTATAACACGGCAAAAGCAGATATCAGCGGTGCTTTGAAAAAAGGCACGGTACTTTTGTTTGACGGCAACAAAGCTTCAGACGGCAAGGGCGGCGCTATTTATAACGAGGCGGACGGAAATATCAATTTATCTTTGACCGACACATCTAAAATAGTGTTCAACACAGTTTCTGATGATGTTTATAATATGGGAACAATCACAATTAGCGGAGATTTGCCAAATCCTGTGCTTGCCGCTTCATCTGTAACAAATGATATTGTTTTGCCGCAGGTTATCAACAATTCGCAGTCGCAGATTGTCTTAAATTCTACATTTGCCGGCAGCGGAACATATGATATTTCCAATACGCAGCTGAATATCGGCTCTACGGGTTATATAGACTATGAGCCTAAGCTCGTGCTAAAAAACAATGTGGTCAACATGGCTTCCGGCTCCTATCTGAATTTAGATTCGGCAGATACTTTGGTTAATAATGATTTTGATATTCATGGCAATTCTGTTCTAAACTACAAAGCAAACGCCGGAACCGCTTCTTTAGATTTAGCTAATACGGTAAAAAACGCCGGTTTACTGAATTTAGGCGACGGAGTTTTGACTGATGTCAGTATTAACACTTTGCAAAGTGAAAACGGCACTATCCGCATTGACGTGGATAACCCTAGCCTTAAAGCCGACCGCATTATTATCAATAACAAAATTTACGGCACAACCGATATCCGATTTGACAATGCAAACAGCATGACTTTGGGTTTGGATGAGCGTATTTATTTTGCCCAGACTCAGGCTGAACAATCGCTGAATGATTATAAGTTTGTGTCAAAAATCAATAATGGCCTATATGAAATTGGTATCGGCTATGAAAATAACACAACCGTAAACGACTGGTTCTTTTATCGCACTAAATATCTGAATCCGGAAGTTGTTGCCTATATCGACTTGCCGCGTTCTGCTGTTGAACAAAGCCGTTCTTTGCTGTTTAACGCCGGCCGCTTGGATAAAGGAAGCTGCAACTGCTATCGTGACGAATGCAATTATAAAGTTTGCAATTTCAAAGATTTGGGTGGTAAAGATAGTGTTTGGGCAACTCCGGTATATCGTTCCGGCACGTTTGATAAGCCGTTTGAAACCGATGTCAAACTGTATGGCATAGACTTTGGATATGACCATCAGTTTACAATTTCCGACCAATTCGGTATCTTCGGCTCTTACCGCGATGGTACTTATGATAACAGCGGCAAAGGCGAGGGTGATATTATGTCGCGTTATGGCAGCGAGCTTGATATTACAAGTATTTTGGGCGGTGCATATTACCGTAAATATTTTGGCGATTTGTTTATGACAGGCGCTGTTTACGGCGGTATGCAGAGCGCGGATATAAAGGCTGACAACGATATCAGCGCTTCTACCGACGGTTTGAACTTGGGCGCTCAGGCTGAAATAGGTTATGATTTCAGACCGACGCACCGTTCGGTTTTGACACCGTCCATTAAGGCGACCTATGATTATATCAAATTTGATGACTTAAAGGACAATTCCGGCAAGGAGGTAAGTTTTGATGCAGTTCATGATATTGAGCTTGAAGCAGGTATCAAATATGAATATCAGTTTAACAATGAACATCAGCTGCCGACAACCGGTTATATTAAGCCTTCAATCATTCAGACCATAGCCAATGGCGGAGATGTAAAAGTCAATGATACGACTTTTGACAAGACCCTTGAAAATGAGACTTTAGGACGTCTGGAAATCGGCGCAGATGCTGAAATTGTTGAAAACTTTTCATTGGGCGCTTTTGGAAATTATACCTTTGGTTCAAGTTATAAAGCTTGGGGTGTCGGAGGAAATATCCGCTACAAGTGGTAAGTTGCAAAAACAAAAAAAACAGCTCAGGTTTGTTGTTCCTGAGCTGTTTTTTTAGTTGATAAAAGACGAAAGTTTTTCAGTTTTCAGATTGTACAGCAATGTGTGTTTGCCGACAAAACCTTTGATATTTTTTTGCTGTAGGCAGATGACTACCAGATTTTCGTCATCATATCGCGGGCGCATTTCTTCCAGTTCGCAGTTTATTTTATCCAAATAAGCTTTTGTTAAAATTGGAAACCTTGCGCCGTTGCGGCAATTAAACAGTTCCATTTGTCCTCGTTTTTGCCCCATAAAAACCAAACCGCGGCAATTACAGAAAGGATTACCGGAATTATCCTTAACCCAATCTTCTATCACCACATCGTCGCCTTCCATTAAACGATAATATTTTGCCGGTTTTCCGTGTTCATTTTGTTGTTTAGTCACTAAAAACAGCGAAGTATCATCTATCGGAACAACCTGCGGCGCGTAGTTATGCGGAAACATGCAGACATAAACCAAAGCGGCGGCAACAAACAAAACAGCAGAAATAAAATTGAAATGCTTCATCTTGTATAAAGTTTAATAATTAAAATAAATAATAAATTTTCGGCAAACAGTATAACAGATTCGTCTTAATTTTCAAGAGTAGAATAGAATTAAAATTCCAGTCCCAAATAACAGGATTTTTTTCGCAGCTAGAACCCACTTTATCTACACCACTCTCCGCAGTTTTGAAGAATTTTGAGGCGTATTGACGCAAGGCATCCAAACCCTTAAATGCGATGTTGTTTCTTTCGGCGTCATTGCGAGGAGTGCAACGACGAAGCAATCCAGAACCCTTTATAGAGTTGCTTTTGAACTTGTTATTTCCGAATGTGTGATTTTTTACGCCGAACTCTGCAAAAACACGCTGAGCGGCAAAAAATGCGCCTTTAATCAGATGTTTAGGATTTGCAGAGAGAGAGAGAGACCTTTGAATAGCTTATTTTTCATCTTTCTTTCCTCATTTTTAAGTTAATTTACATTTTTATTCTATACCAGCCTAGCACCATAAGTCAATCTGAAAATGATTTACAATTCAAACTGCTGAGATTTACTCAAACTTTACGGCTATCGCACAATTTTTATTATCTGCGCAAAAATCACAAGATTTTTTTATATCGCTTAGTGTAGCACTAACTAAGCATTTTCTTTTTCCGGAAAGATTGGCAACACAAGTGGATTTTCCGCGATAAATAGAATCATCTGTTTGACCATTATAAATATATATAGTCCTTATAGCTTCGTTAAGCGGAATTAAAGTATTTTGAAACAACTCTGTACACAGTCTGTGAGTGAAAGACTTTTTATTAAAGTTCTCTAATCTGAAATCTATGGATAAAGGTGTTCCGGCCTGAGCAAACATTTGTATATTATTACCAAGCTCATCTTGCACAATATTATTATTTGTACCGGCTACAATCGTCCAAGTTGCTGGAATAAGCCCTGCCGCTTCAGCTATGTTTGTTAAACCTGTTGTCTCTGTAATTTTTTGCGTATCTTTTATATTGTCAAGCATACCGAAAATCAAATAATTGTATTGTTCTATGGTTTTATTTATTTTAAACTTTTCCATCGCTTTGGAATATCCTGCGATTCCTCCGACTGTTAAAACCGCGACAAGGGCTAAAACGCCGAGCATTTCAATCATAGAGCGTCCAACGCTGCAGACGTCATTGCGAGCAACGCGAAGCAATCCAGAACCCTTTATAGAGTAACTACTGAGCTTGTTATTTTCGAATGTGTGATTTTTTATGCCGAACTCTGCAAAAAAACACTGAGTGGCAGAAAATGCGCCTTTAATCAGATGTTTAGAATTTGCAGAGAGAGAGAGAGACCTTTGAATAGCTTATTTTTCATCTTTCTTTCCTCTAAAATTATGTTGTTTACGTATCAATACTACATCAGCAACATTCCATAAGTCAACCGCAAAAATCAAAGCGTTTATTTGATTTAATAAAAATTTAAATATATTCCGCAGCGTTTACTATCAGCACAAAAATCACAAGCACCTTTAATATCACTTAATGTAACGTCTATTAGACATTTTTTTGAAGAGCTACACATTGTTTTTCCGTAATAAACAGCATAAGTTGCTTCACCATTGCCAATAAATACATGCGCAATAGGTTCACTAAGTGGAATTATAATGTTATTAAACAACTCTGTGCATAGTTTATGAGTTATAGATTTTTTATTATAATTTGAAGGTTCAAAGCCTATGACCATCCGAGCGTTATTGCCAGCATATGTTTGGAGAGAATTACCCAAATCATCGCGTATGCCGCATGAATTCCAATATTTCCACGTATTTGGAATAAGACCTGTTTCCTCAGCGATGTTTAATAAACATGTAGTTTGGGTAGTTTTAGGGATGTCTTTTATATAATTGAGCATTCCAAAGATTAAATAATTGTATTGTTCTATGGTTTTATTTATTTTAAACTTTTCCATAGCCTTTGAATAGCCAGCGATGCCGCCGACGCTCAGCACGCCGATAATAGCCAAAACTCCGAGCATTTCTATCATGCTTCTGCCTAATTCGTAACTTTTTGCCTTTTGCATAAATACAACTCCCTGCCAATAATATAATAACAAAAAGCTACCTAAAAAAGGTAGCAGGAAGTTGAAATCTATTCCAGGAATAGTGTAGTATATTAGAGCTATTTTACTACCTTCCCGCTATGCAGAAAGATAGTTTTTTACGTCTGTTCACACAGACAACTGGAAGAGGATTTCAAACCTCACATCAGTTTTTTGCTGATGCAAGCAAAGTATATCTTATTTAAAAATAAAAATCAAGCGTTTTACATCTGACTACCGATTGGCGATTAACCAAAAAACAATAAAAATATTTTATGTTATAAACATGTTTTTTTATTATACATACCGGATAAAGTAAGCTATTTTAACGATGTGTGATATTTATTTATAAGGTGTAAAATGTCGTTATTTAAATCTGTCGCCGCTTTTGGCGGATTAACATTGGTCAGCCGAATAACCGGCTTTTTGCGAGATATGGTATTAGCTAATTTTTTAGGTGCCGGAGCTGTTTCGGACGCTTTTGTGGTGGCGTTTAAATTGCCTAACTTGTTTCGCAGTCTGTTTGCCGAGGGTGCTTTTACCAGCGCTTTTGTGCCGCTGTTTTCGCAGAAATTGGTGACGGAAGGTAAAAAACGCTCCATATTTTTTGCCGCGCAAGCCATATCTGTTTTGGTATTGTTTGTCGGGGTTTTTGTGTTGTTGTTTGAATTGTTAATGCCGTGGGTGGTAGAGGTTTTGGCTCCCGGTTTTCGTTCCGAGCCTGAAAAGATTGAACTCGCCACCCAACTATGCCGAATAACTTTTCCGTTTTTATTGCTGATTTCGTTAGTGTCTTTCCAGGGCGGAATATTAAATTCTTTTGAAAAATTTGCGGCTCCGGCTTCTGCGCCTATAATTCTTAATCTGATGATGATTTTTGCCGTATTTTTATTTGTGCCGTTTACGCCTACTCCGGCGCATGGTTTCGCTTTGGGAATTACTTCGGCTGGATTGCTCGAAGTTTTGTGGCTGCGATATTTTTTACGTAAACTGGATATAAAAATTCATCCGTATTTGCATATTAAAAAAATTCTGCAAAATCCGGAAATTAAGACGTTGTTTAAGCGTATCGCTCCGGGTGTGGTTGGTGCCGGAATATATCAAATAAACATGGCGGTAGACACAATTTTAGTTTCGCTGGTCGGCACCGGAGCTATTTCTTGGCTTTATTATGCCAATCGCTTGCAACAGCTGCCGCTTGGTGTTATCGGCGCGGCTATTAGTGTGGCTTTATTGCCGATTCTATCTAAATATCTTAAAGAACAGCAGATTGATGAGGCTCGCCGCACTCAGGATAAAGCTGTTGAATATGGATTGCTGCTTTCGCTTCCGGCTGCGGTTTTACTGATTGTTTTAGCCGAACCGATTGTTTGCCTGCTGTTTCAACATGGTAAATTTTTGCCGGAAGACGCTGTTAAAACAGCCTATGCTGTTATAGCCTATTCGGTGGGATTGCCGTGCTATGTGATGACTAAAGCGCTGATGCCAAACTTTTTTGCACGCGGCGACACCGTCACTCCCGTAAAATACAGCGCGGTTGTTTTTATTACAAACTTGGTGTTTATTTTGCTGCTTATGCATGCTTACGGTCATGTCGGAATTGCCTGCGCCACTACCGTTGCGGCGTTTGTGTCGCTGCTGCAATATGTTGTCGGACTGAAAAAACGCGGATATTGGCAGTTTTCGCGCCAGCTTGTTTCTAAGATATGTCGCATTGCCGCAGTTTCATTTTTAACCGGAGCCGTTGTTTATGGCTGCCGCGTTTTGCTTAATGATTTGTTTCCGAATTGGATATATGCCTCAAAGTGGCAGTTGCTGTTTTGGCTCGGCGTTTTGGGAATATTTGCGCTTGCATTTTTTCTGATTTTGGCTAAAATATTTAAAGTGATTGATTTTGGCGATATTTTACGTCTTATCAGGAGAAAAAAATGATGGATAAAGCCCGTCTTTCTGCGCTTGCCGAAAAAAGTTTGAAAAAAGCCAAAGCGCTTTACCAAAATATATGGAGGCAAGCACAAAATATATCTAAACAGATATGGACTTATCTGCGGCATGAAAACTATCGTGAACGCCTACAGATTCTTTGGATAAATATTAAAACTTTTAAACTTAAAAAACTTTGGCGCGGACTGAAAAAAATAAGCAAAAAAGCATCGTCTTCGCGCAAGGTGTTTATACGCAGTATCTGCGGATTTTTATTGGTTTATTATGGTCTGGGCAGTTTGTTTGTTGAAAATATGAATGTGACCCACACCTATCCGCTGCCCAAAGTCAGCCGCCAAAAATCAGAAACTATCGGCACTTTGGCGTTTTTGATAAATCGGGAAATAGATAAAAAAATGTGGACGCCTAATTTGCCTGCGGCTTTTCCGGCTTATGTTTTAGACAATATGCCAAACTTTCAAATAGGAATTATGACGGCGGTCCGCGACAGCGCCGGCACCATAAAGAATTTTGTTAATAAAACTCCGGAACAGCATAAACATATAAAAAAAGCCGAAGAACTTTTGCGCTATTCGCCTTATGTTTGGATAATGGTCAAAAAAGGCAAGTTTGGTTTGGCGCCTTCGGCAAACGCGCAATATCGAAAAGCTCGTATGGAGTTATTAAAGTATAATGATGCTGATTTTATAACATATCAGGCGGATTTTGAAACTTATCTGACACGCCTTTCGGGGGCGTTGCGCCGACTGATTCAAAAAAATGACAATCAAATAATAGAGCATTCTACAGCTCTTTTAGACACCAAAGCCGATGATGTGTTTTATAGAACCCGCGGCTATGCTTTTGCCTCATGGCAAATAGCTTTGGCGATGGGATTCGATTTTAAAAAGCTGATTGTGCAATATGATGTTTATAATGAATGGACATATCTGCTTTCATCTTTGCAGAAAGCCGCTGAATTTAAGCCTATGTTTGTGCGCAATGGCAAATTCGGCGGGGTTTTCGGAGCTAATCATCTGTTGGTGCAAAACTATTATTTGGAACGCGCTTTGGTGGCGGCAACTCAAATTAAAAATAAAATAGGAAAATCATGCTCATAAAAATTGAAGATTTATCACCTAAGAATATTATAAATTTTTATCCTCCGCAGGCTTTGTGCAGCAAAAACACGGTAAAACTGTTTAATAAACCTTTTCCGGAAGATTTTCCATTTATAAGTTTGTTGACTCCGCTTTCCGATATTGAAAGCTGTTTATTGACAGATGTTTTGTTGAGTATAAAATATACGGATAGCGCGAATAAAGAAGATTTAACGGCTCTGATTTTGGCCGAATTGGATGATTATTTAGCGGTAAAACCTGAAATCATAAGTTTGGAACAGCCGGATATTGATTTATCTTTATTTGAGGCGTTGGCCGACGCGTTTATACGTCCTACGCTTAATCGTGATAAAGGCGATATAAAAATTATCTCATACCAAAATAATGAACTTCTGCTCCAATTTACCGGTCATTGTTCCGGTTGTCCATATGCGCAAAACACGCTTAACAATGTGGTTGCAGGCTGCTTTAAGCGCTATGTTCCTCAGCTTGGCAGTATCAAAGTAAAGGAGTAAGATGCTTCTGCGATTGTTTTATTTTCTGTTTTTCGCTTTGTTGCCCGTTGTGGCCGATGCGCGTTTGATTACTCAAAAAAAAGACGGGGTTTTATTGGTAAAATCAGCTACTTATAAAGAAACTGAAGATTTGTTCAGTCAATATGGATATGGTGGTTTTTCTGAAATAAACAGTCGTTTTCCGCGTATTTATTTTTTGCGTCTGCCGACAGATTGGTCGGAAATTCCGGAAAGCGATGATAAGCATCGTATTTTTATAAAAATTTTGCTGCCGCTGATTTTGCAGGCTAATGAAAATGTATTAAAAGAACGTTCTCAACTGGAGAATATGCTGCACAAAATAAAATCCGGTCAGCAGCTTATGGCGGCTGAACAAAAAAAATTAGATGAATTGGCACAAAAATATGATGCTTTTACCCGTTTAAAAGGAGATGAAAAAATTGCCGTGCAGATTAAATTGCTGATGGATAAGGTAGACGCTGTTCCTCCGTCTTTGTTGGCGGCTTCTGCCGGAATATACAGCAACTGGGGAACATCGCGGTTGGCTTTGCAGGCAAATTCATTATATCTGCAGGAAATTTGGTATGAAAAGCGAGGACTTGAGCCTTTGGATGATGCTGACGCAGATTACAGATATAAAATTTATAGCAATTTGGCCGAAGGAATTGCCGACCATATCTTAAAGATAAATTCCAGTATTAACTATAATTATCTGCGTGCCTCACGCACAAATTCTCGTAAGATGGGACGCCCGCTTTACGGACCGCAAGTGGCGGCGACAATGATGTTGGATAATAATCTGAAAAATATCGCCGGAATGATAGATTATACTTTTTCTTATTATAAGCTGCAAAACGCCGACTATAAACCGCAATTGGAGGATGTGAAATGAGCCTGAAAATTTTTCCGATTTTATGCAATGTCGGATTTATGGATAATTATGCTTATTTGCTGACGGACAGCGATACCGGCGTTTCTGCAATAGTTGACGCTGCCGAAGAAAAAGCGATTGCTGACTTTTGTCATGCAAACAATGTTGTGCCGCAATATATTTTTACGACACATCACCATGAAGACCACACCAATGCAAATGTTGCGTTAAAAAAATATTTTGACGCAAAGGTTGTCGGCTCCTCGGTTGAAGCAGAAAAAATCTCCGGATTGGATATTGCCTTGAACGATGGCGATGTTTTTGCTCTGGGTAATGCAAAAGCGCAGGTTATTTTAACTCCAGGGCATACCAAAGGCCATCTGCTGTGGTATTTTGCCAAAGATAAGGCTCTTTTCACGGGCGATGTGCTGTTTAATTTATGTATCGGCGGTTTGTTTGAGGGAACTCCGCAGCAAATGTGGCAGAGTTTGCAAAAAATTAAGGCTTTGCCGGACGATGTCCGCTTTTATCCGGGGCATGAATATACCCACGCTTCATATAGTTTATTGGCGGCGCGGAGAAATGAACCTGCAATTTTGCAATATCTGCAATTTTTAGAAACATGCAGACAAAATAATGTTCCGCCGGTTGGCAATACCTTAGGCTTAGAAAAGCTTTGTAATCCGTATTTGCGGATTGATAATGAAAATGAATTTATTCAACAAATGAGTTAAGCCATGTTTATTAGTCTGAACAAAAAAATTCTATATAGTATTTTAGCATTTTTATTTGTGATAACTTGCTTGTTTTTTGTAATTTTTATAAATTTTTATGCCCGTAATCTGCAAGACCGGCAAAATTCATTGTATTTGCGTAACCAATATGTTGTTGATTTGTTGTATGATAACATATCTTTGCAAAAAAAGTTGGCGGAAATATATGATAAAAATCCGCAGCTTTTGCCAAGCTATCGTTCAGCAAAAGCGTCACAGGGTATTGATTTGACTCAAAAAGAACTATCGAAAGAACAGCAGCTGAACGCCGAGCTGCAAAAAAATTACAACAACAACAAAGAGGCTCTAAAAATAGGTTCGCAAATTTTGGGCGTTAGTTTGTTTATTGTGATTCTGTTTATTTTTCTGCTGTTTTTTATGTTAGATTATTGGGTTATCAGACCTATTGAAAAGCTGATTGAAATCAGCCGCAAAGTTTCGCTTGGTATTTTCTCTAGTCGAATTTCAACTGAAAAGGGGCATTTTCAGGATGAATTTGATATTTTATATTCAACATTTAATAAAATGCTGGATAATACGGAATATAATATTGAAGAAATAAAATCTCGCGAAAATTTTTTGCAAAAGCTGATAGATGCTATTCCGGATGGTATTCGCGTGATTGACCGTGACTATAATGTGATTATGGCTAACAGCGCTTTCCATAATATGCTGAGACTGAAAAAATCTTGCGTCGGACAAAAATGTTATCATGCTTACAATCACAATTGCGAAGGTTGTCCTCAGCGTCAATATGCCTGTCCGGTCAAAGAACTTCTGCACGGAAATAATAAAATTTCAGAGGATTTTCATACAATTCATGAAGTAGGTAAAGTTCCGCTTTATTTGAACGCTACGCGTTTGCGGTGGGGACAAAGTTTTAATGATGATTATATTGTGGAAGCTTTTCACGATTTGAGCAATGATGTGCGTTTTTCTCATCAGCAAAAAGTTTCGTCTTTGGCTTTTCTTTCCACTTCTATCGCGCATGAGATGAAAAATAATCTTGGAGCGATTCGGATGATTTTTGAGGGGATTTTAACCGGTTATGATGATGAAAAATCAGACCGGAAAAAATATTTGCAAATGGCCTATAATCAGCTTGTTGAAACGATAAAAATTCCGGAGCGCTTGTTACGTTTGGCTCGATATTCCGATAATGATGATGTGGAAATCAATATTGAAGATGCCATTAAAGATATGATGCTAATGATTGATTATGATGCAAAACGCCGCGGAATTTCCATAAAAACCCAACTGGAAAAAAATTTGATTTGGATAGGCAATGATGCAGATTTTAAAATGATAATTTTGAATTTGTCACAAAATGCCATAAAAGCCATGCCGGATGGAGGTGAACTGCATTTAGGAGCGTATCGCAAAAATAAAAATATTTTTCTGTTTATTAGAGATACCGGAATAGGTATTGATGAAAATAAACTGAAACATATTTTTGAGCCGTTTTATTCCGGAAATGAAAATGCCAAAAGCTCTGGGTTGGGATTGGCTATTGTCAGCAGTCTGATAGAAAAAATGCATGGACGCATAAGCGTAAAAAGTAAAGTCGGCAGCGGTACGGAATTTAATATACGTTTGCCGATAAAGAATAAATAACACAAAAAAAACGGAGTTTGAACTCCGTTTTTTATATTATTGTATCTACTGAATCTTATTCGGCAGAAGCAGCGTTTTCAGCTTTTTCAGCTTCAGCGGCAGCAGCTTTTTCAGCAGCAACGCGAGCCAAATCTTTAGCGCCTTTAGCGTTTACATCGCGGTCAACCAATTCAATAATTGCCATCGGAGCGCAGTCACCATAACGGAAACCGGCTTTCAATACACGAGTATAACCACCGTTACGTTCTTTATAACGTTCTGCCAAAGTAGAGAACAGTTTAGAAACTACTTCATTATTGCGCAAGAAACCAGCGGCAATACGACGGCTGTTCAAATCACCTTTTTTAGCAAAAGTAATCATGTTATCAGCAAAAGTTCTCAATTCTTTGGCTCTTGTCAAAGTAATTGTAATTTGTTCATGTTCCAACAAAGAACTTGTCAAATTAGAAAACAAAGCTCTTCTTTGGCTTTTCGGCATACTAAATTTTCTGTGTCCATCACCATGTCTCATGATGTAATTCCTTTCATTTTCTCTAAAGCTTTGATGGGCAAAGCGGATAAATACAAGGTTCTTACTACGGTTGCGACAAGCGCTCATACATAAAAACCAATTTAATTTCGGGTATTGTGTAACATATTTATTGACTAAAAGCAAGAACATTTTACCAAAATTCTATATTCAAGGGTAGCAAGTTATTTTAGGAAAAATGTTTAGGATAAATAAAGAGTTGAAACAATGAAAAGTGTGTAAAAAAAACGACCGTTTAAAATGGACAGTTTTTAGGCTGTTTTTTGTAGTCTAGCAAAGGTTGCTGGAATTTGCAATAACTTTTTATATTTACGATGTTTTTTGCTGTTTTTACAACATTTTATTGTCGTCTGTTTCGCTGTGTAAAAATAACGGTCGTTTTTTTTACACACTTGAGGAGGAATAAGATGTTTAAGGGTATAGAATTTTTCAAAGGAAAGAGCAGGGAAGTGGAGTATGGATTGCTTCGCGTTGCTCGCAATGACGTTTGCAGCGTGGGACGTTCCATGATAGAAATGCTTGGCGTATTGGCGATTGTCGGCGTTCTATCTGTCGGAGGCATTGCCGGATATTCCAAAGCGATGGAAAAATGGAAAATTAACAAAATTATTGAGGAGTATTCAATGTTAATGGCCGGACTTCTGGAATATAAGGATAATTTTATAAAAAACACGCCGGCACAAAGCGAACCTGGAATTGTAGATTTTGTACAAGCAGCGCATCTGGTGCCGGAAACTTGGATAAAAAAAAGTAATATAAATATGAGCGATTCGTTAGGCAATCATGTCGGAATTTATTTTAGTAATGAGCGAAACGCAAATGGTTATGATGTCGGAGACAGATTTGTTTTTAATTTGTATTTTGGGCGTTCAAAGACTTCTGACAATTCTTTTCAATATAATTTATGCCGGACTTTTTTTAAGGATTTAGGTGTTGCCATGTCGTATAATATGCTGCAAATGGGAATGATTCCGGTTGCTCAAAACACAAATTATGCCGGAGATTCTCGGTGTCATGGAGGTTTAGGGTATAACGGCGAAACCCGAAAGTGTCTGCGCGACATGACTTTAACAGAAATCAGCGATATTTGCAAAACCTGCCAAACCACAAACTGCGGTGTTGTTTTTGTATTTTAGCTATTGACTGCAAAAAAATATTTACCTGCAAAAATAAAAATCTCCCGAACCAAAATTCGGGAGATTAAAGCTTAAAGTTTATTGCTTTTACGGGTTTTCATAAAGTGTTCCAGCCAATGAATATCATATTGACCGTCCAAATATTCCGGCTGCGAGATAATCTCTTGGTGCAGCGGGATTGTAGTTTTTACACCCATAATCACAAATTCTTCCAAAGCACGGCGCAGACGCATTAAAGCGGCGTTACGCGTACCGGCATGCACAATCAATTTGGCAATCATACTATCATAGTATGGAGGAATCGAGTAGCCGGAATAAATTTCCGAATCCACACGAACGCCTAACCCACCCGGTGCGTGCCATTCATCAATTTTACCGGCGCACGGTACAAATGTTTCCGGGTCTTCGGCGTTTATACGGCATTCAATGGCGTGACCGTTGAATTTGATATCATCTTGAGTATAGCCAAGCTGAGCGCCGGCAGCAATGCGAATTTGCTCTTTAACAATATCAATACCGGTAACTGCTTCGGTAATCGGGTGTTCTACCTGCAAACGAGTGTTCATTTCCATAAAATAGAACTTGCCGTTTTCATACAAAAACTCTAGCGTGCCGGCATTGCAGTAGCCGATTTTAGCAATGGCGTTGCGTACGATATCACCGATTTCTTTACGTTGCTCTTGGTTCAGCGCCGGAGACGGGCATTCTTCAATAACTTTTTGGTTGTTACGTTGGATAGAGCAGTCACGCTCGCCCAAATGCACAACATTACCGTATTTATCCGCCAAAACCTGCATTTCTATATGACGCGGATGCTGCAGATATTTTTCCATATACACAACATCGCTTGGAAAAGCGGCTTTAGCTTCGGCTTTAGCCATAGTAAACGCTTCCCCGATTTCATCATCATTAAAAGCAATTTTCATACCTTTTCCGCCGCCGCCGTCTTTAGCTTTGATGATTACCGGATAACCGATTTCATTTGCCCAATGCTTGGCGTCTTCAACAGATTCCAAAGCCGGAGAACCCTCGGTAATTGGCAACCCTGCCTCTTTTGCGGCTTTACGAGCAGTAATTTTGTCACCCATCAAACGCATTTGCGCCACGGTCGGACCAATAAAGGTTATGCCGTGCTTTTCTACCATTTCGGCAAAATCAGCGTTTTCAGAAAGAAAACCATATCCTGGGTGAATTGCGTCCGCGCCGGTAATAATAGCTGCGGAAATAATAGCCGGTTTGTTTAGATATGAATCTACGGAACGCGCCGGCCCGATGCACACCGCTTCATCCGCCAAACGCACATGCATAGCATTGGCGTCGGCCTCTGAATGAACCGCTACAGTACGAATACCCATTTCTCGGCAGGCCCGATGTATTCTTAAAGCGATTTCACCGCGGTTGGCAATTAAAACTTTTTCAAACATAGCAATCCTTTGTTTTTTTTATTCAATCACAATCAATGGTTCGCCGTATTCAATCGGGTCGCCTGTTTCTACCAAAATTTTAGCAACTTTGCCGGCGCGCGGAGCTTTTACCGGATTAAATGTCTTCATTGCTTCTATCAGGCACAAGGTGTCGCCTTCATTAACCGAATCGCCGACTTTAACATAGTTTGGAGAGTTCGGATTGCTGGAAAGATATACCACACCGACCATCGGAGATTTGATTGCGTTTGGATTGTTGCTATAGTCAACAACAGTTTCTTTAACTTCTTCTTCAACCGGAGCTGCGGCAGCAGGCGCGGCGGCAACAGGCTGAGGAGCCGGAACATAGGCCGGAACAACACCACCGCTGATTTCTCTGGTTAAAGAAATTTTGCAGCTTTCATCCTCATAGTTTAAGGTAGTTAATTGATTTTTATCCAAAATTTCAGCCAATTTGCTAATAACTTTGGTATCAATAGGATTTGACATATTTATTCCTTTTCTAAAAATTAACCTGATATTCCTATATTCTGATTTTGCATAAAAAACAACAAAAATATATTATTTTCGCTCATTTTTATGCAAAAATAATGTAAAAATAGGCAAAAATCACTATTTTTCAAGCTTTAACGGAATTAAGTTTTTGTTTTTTGTATAAGAAGGATAAATTATCAAATCTTCAATACCTCCGGCTCCGACAATTTCACGATACAGCTCTATCATAAAGCTGCACATGGTATGCACGTATGGAATTCTGCTGCGTCCGCCGGATGTGATAATTTGAATCGGCATTTTCAGCTGCCATCCGGGGACTTCTATTTTTATCAATTCGGGAAAAATACGAGTCATATAAGACGGCATTTCGCCAATCAGACATTTTCTGCGCACCATAGAAAGCATCATATCAAAATTTGATACCTGAAAATCTATATGTTTGCAGTTTGCCATAATGTCATCATACAGCGGATTATATCTCGAATATTCTTCGCATAGGCATAAATGATGATTTTGATGTAAATCGTCCAAATCACGCGGATATCCGTATACATCTAAATATTTTTTTGTTGTCACCAGCGCAAAGACGATTTTCCCTTCGCATATAATATCGACATTTTGCCATTTGTTTTGCAAATAAGTGGCGCATACGTCAATATTTTTAGGCAGATTCGGGTTGGAAATTATTCCATCATAAAAATTGCAGGTGACTGAAGGATAAATTTGTTTAAATAAATCAAGATACTTGTGAAAGGCCATTAAAGTTGCTGAGGTTGCCTGTAGGGTAATGGAATAATTTTTATTTTCTCCGCCGAAACTCGCCGTTATTTCTGCAATACGGTTTGTGCAGTTTTTTGCTTGAGTGTATATATGTTCTCCGGTCATAGTTAGGCGCACGCCGTGACTTGTGCGTGTCAAAAGTTCTGTGCCAACCATTTCTTCAAGTAGTTTCATTTCTTTGGACAAATTGGATTGTTTTAATCCAAGTTCCTCGGCGGCGCTTTTCAGCTGTCCGTGTTCAACTACCAATTCATAATGTGATAGCAGCTTGAATAATAAAATGTCACCTCTTACAGACACTTAGTTATCCTCTCTCACAATTATTCCTAGAATTAAACTTTATACATATATAATAATTATTCTTATAAATAGTGTCAATAGTCCCTTTTTATAATTCAGAAATATATTTTTTTGGTCTTCTGTTTTGTGGAAAATTTATTATTCTTACTTTATCCACAGAAAAATTAAGGAGGATATTATGAATTTAGAAAAAAATAGAACAATCAAAATGCCTAATCGCATTTATCAATCATTACAAATGTTGGAAGCCGGTTTTTTAAAGTATAATCATGAAAACGAGCTTAATAAACTTCGTATTTTAAATTGCGAATTTGATTTGTGCCGCAATAATTATTATAATTGATTTTTTTAGGAGAACCGAAATGAATCAAAAACAATTCGCTTATGTGAATGCTATTTATGATATTGAGGATAATTTAGAAGAAGTGAAAAACTATTTTCGCAATAACGGATATTTAAATGAATATAAAATGGCCACCGAAATACAAACTGTGTTTCGCAGCGGTATATCGGCGCATATGAGTGCTTTGGAAAAACGTACTCTGAACTAGGAAAATAGCACTTCCGACCGCAAAAATAAAAAAATTTTGCACATTTATAAAAAAATATGTAGACTTTTGGAAAAAACTATTTTATAAAGTGTTTCGTAGCCGATGGTCGGGTAGCTCAGCTGGTAGAGCAAAGGACTGAAAATCCTTGTGTCGGCGGTTCGAAACCGTCCCCGACCACCAGTTCTTAAAGTCTTGCATAGCGCAAGGCTTTTTTTGTATATGGTGCATTGTGTATATCTAAAATATAAAAAAAATTCGTAAACACGGGATAAATTCCTTTACTTTTTGTCATTCAGCAATTAAATTGCTTAACGGATAAATATAAAATTTATCTGGGGTTTAGAAGCCTCGTTAAGGTTGTTCGTTTGGCTACGAACGTAAAACTATCTTTCTGCAAAAACAGCAGGAAGGTAGCAAATAGGGTATATAACAATACCTAATAACTACACTATTCCTTAAATAGCTTCTAACTTCCTGCTGCCTTTTTAGGTGGCATTTTTATTTTTGACCAGAAAGGAAGTTAAGATGAATAATAATCAAACAGGTAGAAGTATGATAGAAATGCTGGGAGTGTTGGCAATTATCGCAGTGCTTAGTGTTGGGGGAATTGCAGGATATTCTAAAGCAATGCTAATGTGGCGTTCCAACGTGCAACGCAATATGCTTACGGAATTACTTGCGGCGGCAATCAAGCTAAAGCCTAATCTAAATGCAAAATCAACTAAATGGGAAAATGTAACCTCTACGTTGGATGCTACTGGAGATGTTCCTGAAGGTATTTTATATAAAGACGGTTCTCTTGTGGATAAGAGCGGAATACGATTCTCAATGTACTATGGCTTTCAGTCTTGGACTAATGCTGATGGAAACAGAGGTGGAGAAACACGCTGTTCATTTTGGTTTTATTTTAGTCAAAACGGCGCAAAATTTGCACCAGAAATAGAAGAGTTTTGCCGCAATCTGCTTTTAGCAACACAGCAAAATGCGGACGAAGTTGTTTTGATTGCCTCTTGGTTAAATAACGGGACAGATAATAACGGAATCCTACTTTATACCGGAAAAACACTGAAAACCGCTACTATCAGCGATATAACGACAAAATGTAATCAAACATTTGAAGATACCGGTAATGCTACATTTGAATTGATTCTAAATCCGTATTAAAAGTTGTCAGTAGGTTGTTTTGCTGATTATTTCATTGATTTATTCTATTTATAAAAATTTCAAGAAACAGCCATTGATTTTGTTTTTCCCGATTCGCAATAGGGGCAATAAAAAAGCCTTGCAAAAAGCAAGGCTTAATATATTGGAGATAGTTATAAAACAAAATCAGTCTTCTGCTTCCGGCTCGTCTTCCCCAATCATTTCCGTAGTCAAATGTCCTGCATCAGCGCGGATTTTGTTTTCTATTTCTTCGGCAACTGCCGGATTCTCGGTTAGATATCTTTTGGCGTTTTCGCGTCCTTGACCGATTTTATCGCCGTTGTACGAGAACCAAGCGCCGGCTTTTTCAATAATTCCGGATTTCACACCCAAATCAATCAACTCGCCGGTTTTAGAAATTCCTTCGCCGTACATAATGTCAAAGTCAACTGTTTTAAACGGAGGAGCAACTTTGTTTTTCACAATCTTAACGCGGGTTTGCGAACCTATAACTTCATCCTTATCTTTAATAGCGCCCACGCGGCGAATATCCATACGCACTGAAGCGTAGAATTTTAAGGCATTACCGCCGGTTGTGGTTTCCGGACTGCCAAACATAACCCCCAGTTTCATACGAATTTGGTTAATAAAAATAATCAAAGTGTTTGAGCGTGCGACTGTTGCTGTCAATTTGCGCAAAGCCTGACTCATCAAACGAGCTTGCAAACCCATGTGAGCATCGCCCATTTCACCTTCCAGTTCGGCCTTTGGCACCAAAGCTGCAACCGAGTCGACAACCATCACATCAATAGCGCCTGAGCGAACCAAAGTGTCGGCAATTTCCAAAGCCTGTTCGCCGGAATCCGGTTGTGAAACCAACAAGTTTTCTATATCTACGCCGATTTTTTTAGCGTATGACGGGTCAAGAGCGTGTTCAGCGTCAATAAAAGCGCAAGTGCCGTTACGTTTTTGTGCTTGGGCGATTACACTCAAAGCCAATGTGGTTTTACCGGAGCTTTCCGGACCATAAATTTCAATAATTCGCCCTTTTGGCAAACCGCCGATTCCCAAAGCAATATCAATACCCAGCGAGCCGGTAGGGATTGCTTCAATATCAATATTGGTGTTTTGTCCCAGCCGCATAATGGAGCCTTTGCCGAAAGCTCGTTCAATTTGGCTTAGGGCGGCGTCTAACGCTTTATCTTTTTCCATTTTTGTTTTCCTTAAAAAATTATCCTAAATTCTTTATTCCGCATTTTTTGCAAAAACTCAATACATGTCTGAATTTATCCGCTGAAATGTATATTGTTCTTATTTTGTTCTCATTGCAAGCACTTTATTATAAATTTGTGAATAATTGTTTAAAAGTTACGCCGAGTTATAAAAAAGTGCTAAGTAAAATATAAAGGAGAAAAAATATGTTGGAAGATGCTTATCAATTGCTTAAAGAAAAATCGGAAGAATGTTTGCAAAAAGTCGCTCATGACAATTTTTTTGTCGGATACACCAAAGAAAAAATCCGCCATTCATATCAGGTTATGGGGGCCGGAAATTATATTATTTCTCGTGTTGAATGGCTGAAAAATAAGGATTTAGCATATATTGACATGGTTAAATCGGCCGTGCTTTTGCATGATATCTGCCGATTCGCCGAAATAGAGGAGAAATGTCTGCATAATCGGCAGATAGACCACGGGGTTGCCGGCGGCGAGTTTTTGCGTACTTTGCCGGAGTTTTCAGACATTCGCATCTGGCTGCCGATAAAACATCATGGACACATGATAGAAGCTCTGTACGCCGATGAAGAATATAAAAATATAACAGATGATAAGCTGAAACAGGAGGTTGCCCGTATTTGCTTTATTATTCGAGATGCAGATAAAATAGCCAATTTACGGATGTTGGCCTATGAGCCGAAAATGCGTTATTTGTTTTTTGGTAAAAAAGATGTGGTGCCGGAGATTGATGGACATGTTTCCATGCAAACGCGTCAAGAGTATGCAAAAGACACAACATTGCCTCGTTGGGCGGAAAACAGCGCCACAGACAGGATGGTTGGTTATTTGTCATGGTATTATGATATAAACTATCAATATGCCATAGATTTTTGCCATAAGCTGAAAGTAACGCCTTGCTTGTTAGAGTTATTTAAGCAGATTTGTGTCGATGAGGACTTTAAAGCAGAATTGTTGGAACACTTTCAAAACTTTTTGAAAAATCATCAGTATTTGCGCTGAAGTCTATTTCCAAAGTTTTTTGCGGTTTCTAAATTCTTCAATGGTGGCGGTGACAACGGCGCCGAATAATACAATTGTCCACCATGAGTACATCCAAACCAGCAGGATTGGCACAGTTGCAAGGGCTCCGTAAAGTGTGCGGTATGTTACATTTAACAGCAAAAAATAACCAAACCCGATTCGCAGCAATAGTGTTAAGGTTAAGGTTACGCAAGCTCCGGCAAATGCGCTGGATGGACGTATTTTTTTGTTTGGCACAATAACGTATGACAGCCACAAAAAAGAAAAAGTTATTAGATTCGGCAAAATAAATGTCATAAAAAAATTATAACCCAAAAAATGTTCCGGATGAAAATATTTCAGCGTCAGTAAATATCCTTTAAGCGATAGAGCTGTTCCCACCAACAGCGGACAAAGTGTTATAATTGTCCAATAAAGAGTGATTTTTGTGGCTAAACGGCGGTGTTTTTTTACCTTGAAAATAAAATTAAAGCTGTTTTCAATGGTGAATAACAATAAAATAGCCGTGACGGCAATACCTAAAACGCCGATAGTTGTCAGCTTGCTGGAGGCGGCTACAAACTGAATTATATAGTTTTGAATATTTTGTTCTATGTTTGGTACAAAATATTGAATAAGCGAGTCTTGTACCTGAGCGCGCACGTTTTCAAACACCGGAAAAGCGGCAAAAATAGAAAGAGCAATGGCAATCAGCGGCACCACGGCAATCAGAGTGGTATAGCTGAGTGAAGCTGCAACTCTTAAAATCATGGCGTCTTTTGTGCGCCAATGCAGATATTTAAAAAACAGCCGGCATAATTTGTTGAATTTAGCTGTGTCAAATTGGTTTGCCATTTTACAACTTTCAAAAAAATGTTTACAAAACAGATAAATTTGTATAAGTATCTCTACAGTAACTTACTTCCAAAAAGGGAAGTAGTCTATAACAAAATTGATAAAGGAACTAAAAAAATGGCTATTGAACAGCTTATGGCCGGTAAAAAAGGCCTGATTATGGGGCTTGCCAATGACAAATCCATTGCTTGGGGTATCGCTCAAGCTTTGAATGCGCATGGAGCACAGATTGCAATTTCATATCAAAATGAAATGCTGGAAAAAAGAGTTAAGCCTTTGGCAGAACAGTTGAACAACCCTCTGTTGATTAAATGTGATGTTTCCGATTCTGCGTCAGTTGAAGCTTGCTTTAAGGAATTGGGAGAAAAATGGGGTAAAATAGACTTTGTTGTTCACGCCATTGCTTTTTCGGATAAAGACCAACTGCGCGGCCGTACAATCGACACCACATTGGATAACTTCACAATGACAATGCACATTTCTTGCTACTCATTCTTAGAAGCTTGCCGTTGTGCATCTCCAATTATGAATGAAGGCGGTTCAATTGTGACTTTGACTTACTTGGGTTCGGAGCGCGTATTGCCAAACTACAATATTATGGGTGTGGCTAAAGCTGCTTTGGAAGCTTCTGTTCGCTATGCCGCTGTGGATATGGGTAAACAAGGTGTTCGTGTAAATGCTATTTCTTCCGGTCCGATAAAAACTTTGGCTGCGGCCGGTATTGGTGATTTCCGCACAATTTTGCGTTGGAACGAATTAAACGCTCCATTGCAACGCAATGTTCATCAGACCGAGGTTGGCAATATGGCTTTGAGCTTGCTGTCTGATTTAGGCTCTGCCGTAACCGGCGAAGTTCTGCACGTTGATTGCGGATATAACACTATTGCTATGGTAAATATTGATAACGCTGCCGAAAGTGCGGATGTTCTTAAAGAATTTTAAGCTGCCATATATCAGCAAAAAGTCCCCAACTTTTTCAGTTGGGGGCTTTTTTTATTGCAAGCAGAGTAAAAATAGCATAACCTGCAAAACGAAAGGTTAAGAAGAAATGGTTAAAATCTCAGCATATATTGTTACATTAAATGAAGAAAAACGCTTAGGTAAAACATTGCAAGCGTTAAAAGAAGTGGCAGATGAAATTTTTGTGATAGACAGCGGTAGCACGGATAATACGCAAAAAATTGCTGAAAATAACGGAGCCAAGTTTTTATTTCATGAATGGAAAAATATTTCCGCGCAAAAACATTATGGGCAGGAGCTTTGCCATAATGATTGGGTGTTGTCTTTAGACGCCGATGAAGTTTTGTCGCCGGAGTTGATTGCCGAGATTAAAGAAAAGATGAAAAATCCGACAGCCGATGCTTATAAAATGAAAATATGCGATATGCTTCCGGGGGATAAAAAACCGCGTTGGCTTACTAAAACTTATAATCAGGTTCGGTTGTATAACCGTAAAAAAAGCAATATGCCTGATGATTTAACGCATGATAGAGTTGTTGTTGGTGAAGGCGCGGTGGTTGAGCAATTAGAGTCAAAAGTTTTTCATTATTCTTATGTTTCTCTAACTCAAACTTGGTTTAAACTGAATATGTATACCGATGAGTTGGTTAAAACTGCCGTCAAAGAGGGGCGCAATTACACACGTCTGCGTCTGTATACGGAATTTCCGCGTCAGTTTTTGGTATATTATTTCAAAAAACGTTATTTTTTGTATGGAACTTGCGGATTTTGGATGGCGACCACGTATGCTTATTTCCGCTTTTTAAAAATAGCCAAATGGTTTGAGTGGCGCGCTTTAAATTCAGTAAAATAATAAAGTTTTTCCGGCTATCAATCAAAAGGTTTTTCCGCTCGTTTGTGTGAAACTCTTATTCAGAATATGGCGCAGCCACTTCATGCCGCGCTTAACCGTATCAGTTTTTCGGATGGCAAGTCATGGTATGGCGACAACGTTTGCGGTGCGGATAAAAAATGCCTGCAGAGTGTTTCATTGCAAGAAATTCATAAAAAATGCAGTTCCGGTTTGGTCTTTTTCTTGCTGGATTTTTAAGAAGATTTATATTCTGTTTGCCGTAAAAAAAACTCCAAAGTTGTTCCTTTGGAGTTTTTTTGCCTTCTGATTTAATCAGTAGTTTTCTTCCCTAACTTCAAAATAACTTTGCGGATGAGCGCATACAGGACATACAGCCGGAGCTTCCAAACCGACTACAATATGACCGCAATTTCTGCATTCCCATACCTTTACTGAGGACTTTGCAAAAACTTGTTTAGTTTCAACATTTTTAAGCAAAGCTCTGTATCTTTCTTCATGATGTTTTTCAATTGCCGCAACACCGCGGAACTTTTCTGCCAAATCATGAAAACCTTCTGCATCGGCGGTTTTAGCAAAACCCTCGTACATATCGGTCCATTCATAATTTTCGCCCTCAGCGGCTTGTTGCAAATTAGCAGCAGTATTTCCTAAACCGCCCAATTCTTTGAACCACATTTTAGCGTGTTCTTTTTCATTGTCTGCAGTTTTAGTAAATAAGGCAGAAATTTGTTCATAGCCCTCTTTTTTGGCGACGCTGGCAAAATAAGTATATTTATTGCGGGCTTGGCTTTCACCGGCAAAAGCTGTGTGCAAGTTTTTTTCGGTTTGCGTCCCTACATATTTATTTGTCATTTTATAATCCTTTATTTTTTTTGCATTTATCGCAAATATAGTTGATGTTCAGGCTGTACGAAAGTGGCTCGCTGTTAAGCTGGCGCACAATATCTTCTTTTACACCCTTTACAACTATATCAGAAATTCTTCCGCATTCGGCACAGACAAGATGGTCATGCTCCGGCAAAATTTTGTCATAGCAATCAATATGATTGGGCAGGCAAATTTTGCGAATCAGATTCTCTTTCAAAAGCATGTTAAGGTTATTATAAACGGTGGCGCGAGCAATAGACGGCATTTCTTTTTGCGCTTGGGCAAAAATTTGCTCAGCCGTATAGTGAGCGTGTGCATTGTTTACAATATCTAAAATCAAGCGTTTTTGTTTTGTCATCTGTTATCCAAAATTAGAATGATTCTAAAAAATTTATATAATAACAAAATATAAAAAGCAAGTACAAAATAAAAAAAACTTCAGTTATAAAAAACTGAAGTTTCTTTTGATGTAGATTTATTTCACTCCGTATAAAGACTTATAGAGTTCAATTTCGTCCATGTTTTTTCTTTTGAAAAAAGCATTGAGTGCGGCGCAGTTATTAAACTTGCGGATTTTAATATAGGCCATAATATGACGATGCACGCCAAAATTTATGAGTTCAAGTTCGCCCGAAAATCCAAATGCGCAACGTTTTGCCGCTTTTTCAATTTCCTGATAGTCTCCGCGATGAATCAAGTCGGTAATAGCTCCGGCGCTGAATGAATTTCCATCCAAATAAGCCAGAATTTCTTCAGAATTGCCGCGATGAAGCAAGGCTTTTTCAGCGTCTTCATAGAGTTTATGCCCCTTGACATAAGCCAAAATTTCCTGATGCATGCCACGCTTAATCAAAGCCAACTCTCCGCGTTCTGCTAATGGCCGCATAGCAATATAGGCCATAATTTCTTCGGAATTGCCGCGTTCAACAAAAATTTGTGCGGCAGACGGGGCAAAACGGAAAGACTGATTCGTTTTGATAAATTTCATGATTTCATCATGATTGCCATTCTGAATCAAAGCAATCTGCTTTTTTTCAGTAAGAGAAATGTTTCTACTCATATAAAAAATAATTAAACGTTAATAATCTGAAAACTGAAAAGAAAAATATCATATTTTTTTGGCAGTCGCAAGTCTAAAATGACAAAAAAACATAAAATATAAATATTGTCAAAAAAACAAAATGATGATACAATAAAATCCTAAAATTTAAGTATTATGGTTAAGAATTGTTTTAAGTATTTTGCAGCCGCATTAGTTTTGGTTGGTATGTATTTATTTATCACCCTGCCTACAAGTTGTTCATTGAATACAGATAAGCAGGATGAGAATGAAGAAGTCTGTGACAGTGTTGAAACTTTTGACAATGTTGCCAGAGCCGATTCACTTTCTGAGGATATTTTTTCATTTATCTGCCTTGTAGAAGGCGGAGTTTTAAATGAAAAAACCGGCGAAAACTACCATTGCGGCGCCAGATGGACTACTTGGTACGGCGTGACAACGACTCCTGACGGAAAGTTTCTGAAGAAAGGTCAGATAATCCCAAAGGCACAGGCTAAAGCTTGGTCTTTTGAACATCTGAATAAGCATGTATATCCATTCTTAAAGTATTTTTCTCACAAATTGTCAGATGAGCAAATCATTGGTATTTGCTTGTTTGTCTATAATGTCGGAGGAGAAGCTTTGACCGGATATTCTGCCGACGGCGAATATGTAAAAGAGCCTTGCGAGTTTTTTAAGGCTGTCAATAATGGTTTAGCACCTGAAGAGTGTGTTAACAAAATGACAGAGTATAGGAAATCGGCCGGCAAGCGTGCAAATGGTTTGCTGAAGCGCCATTGGGTGCAGGGTGCAGCTTATTTAGGTATTCTTACCGCTAATAATATTGGCGATTTGGAGCCTCGTAAGTTTTATCAGACTAAAAACTTTGGCAATTACTATTGGGTAGACAAAGAGCGTCAGCCGGTAGCCGATGACAATGGTTTTTATAAGCTGCGTTATGATGACGCAACTGTTAATACTTTCTTCAATATGAATGAGGGTAATGACGTAACCGTAAATTCCATTAAATAATAAAAAAGAGGGATTGCTTTGTAGCAAAGCAGTTCCTCTTTTTTTTGTTTACGCTTTTGTGTTTTTAACTTTTTCGCACACAAAATCCAACAATTCACTAACAGTAACGTTTGGATTTTTAGCAATGTAATGAGCAATTTCATCATTATTTTCAAGCTCAAGCTTAAATTCAACTTTCATGCTGATATACATCGCATTGATACTGTCCATGCTTAAATCATCACGCAAACGGTCGCTTTCGTTGATTTTATCAACCTCCAATTCGCGACAAATCGTTTCTAACAACACGGACTTTAAATCTTTCTCTTTAAGATTAGCATTCATAATAATATATAATTTAATAAAACAACATTATAATTTTATGCAAAAAGCAAAATTTGTCAATATATCAGCCGGAAAAATTTTTCATTTATTTTTTTAATGTTTTCCTTGCTAATTTTTGCTTTACAAAGTGTGTCATTATTTTAGGCTTTTACGCCTTCTGCTATTACATTAAAGTTTGCAGCTTCGACACAAATTTTACATATGTGTCGCAAATGTTCAAATCGTCCCTATTGCAGCGTGCAGGTTCAGCTAAATCCAAGCTGAATTATATAAATAAAAAAAACAATCCACTATGCGGTGGATTGTTTTTATTGCAAAAATTTTGAATCTAAGCGGCTTTTTTCATTTTTTCGGCGGCAAATTCGTTCATTTTGCTAATAACGTATGACTGTTCTTCTTCTGTCAAATAAGGAGTCATAGGAATACTGCAAACAGTTTTAGAAAGTTTTTCGCAAACCGGCAAAGAACGATTGTTCCATTTTGCGTATGCCGTTTGAGTGTTTACCGGGCGAGGATAGTAAGCACCGCAAGGAATGCCGTTGGCTTTCAAGTAATCCATCAATTCGTCGCGGTCTTCGCAGTTGATTGTGTACAAAGCATAAGCTGAATGGCAGTTAGGCAAAATTTCTTGCTTGTTGAAATATGGGCTTAACTCTTCGTCATAGCGTTTTGCAACTTTGTAACGGTCTTTCAATTCTTGTTCAAATACTGTCAATTTCAAGAGCAAAACAGCGGCTTGGAAAGAGTTCATACGGCCGGTCATACCCAAACGAACGTTGTCGTAGTGGTCTTCTGGGCTCATACCATGAACGCGGCAGGATTTTACCAACTCATTTTCTTCGTTGTTATTAGTAAACACGGCACCGCCGTCACCATAGCAACCCAATGGTTTTGTCGGGTAAAATGATGTTGCTGTCATATCAGCGATAGAGCCGGCGTGTTTTCCGTGGTAAATAGAACCGAAAGACTGGCAAGAGTCAGACAAAACTTTCATGCCGTTTTCATGTGCGATTTTGCAAATTTCATCATAGTCGCACGGAGAACCGAAAATATCAACGGCAACAACGGCTTTAAGGTTTAATTTGCCTTCTTTTTTGACTTCGGCAATAGCTTTTTTCAAATCTTCCGGATTCATATTGTAGGTATTTGGATTAGAATCTACAAAAATTGGGGTTGCACCAAGCAAAACCGGAGCTTCGGCTGATGCTACGAATGTGAATGAAGATACAAATACGGCATCTCCGGATTTTACACCCCAAGCCATTAGGGCAAGGGTGAGGGCGTCGGTGCCAGAACCGCAGGTTGAGCAATATTTTGTACCGGCAAAATTTGCTAATTTTTCATCTAATTCTTTTGTTTCCGGGCCTTGACAATAAGCTCCGTGATTTAAAATTGTTTTGAAAGAGTCTAAAAATTTTTCCTGACCAATAACTTTTTGAGCGGTAGCACAGTCAAACAAGTTGATTTTGGTAGATGGTTTATTTGTCATAATTTATCTTCCTTATAAAAAATGTTTTTAACTGCCTTGCAATCTACACCGATTCTCGCGGTGGTGCAACACACAAAAAGTTACGGTTTTGTAACATTGCGGCAAATAAAAAAAGACGATGCACAAAGCACCGTCTTTTAAACTCTAACTCGTTAAAATTAGAAAGTGTATCTAACACCGAGCATAATTTCATGGTCACGAGCTGTCAATTTAGTAACGCTGTCACCAGAGTTTTTACGGATACGACCCAAGTCAGCATAACGATAACCGGCATCCAAAGTCCAATTAGAGTTGATGTCGTATGTCAAACCAGCCATAACTTGCCAAGCCAAATTGTAAACAGATTTAGCCTGTTCACCGTTATCAGCTTTCAAATAAGCAGAACCGATACCGGCACCAACATAAGGAGTCCATGGAGTGCATGTCAAATAGTCAAAATAAGCATTGGCCATTACAGAGTGTTTATAAAGTCTGAAGTGATTCAATCCGTCAATGTAATTTCTTTTGATGTCACGAGAATTGTTCAATTCCAATTCGCCACGAACATAACCGGCTTGAACACCGTAAGCAATGTGTGTGCCAAACAATTCTTTGTTTGCTTTTGCACGAGCCAATTCAGGTTGATCAGCTTCAGCAGCTTTCATGTTTACTTTGTTGAAGTCATAAGAAATTTTGCCAGATACGTACTGATTTACTTCAGCTTGCGCATTAACGCTGAGTAAAGAGGCAACACCGGCCAATAACAAAAATTTTTTCATAGTTTATTCCTTCTAAATATTACTTTTGAACAACAATATTACTATTCGTATTGTAACAAAGCCACTTTAGAGCTATAATATTTAATAGTCAAGCAATATTGCGATAAATTTTGGCAACAAAATGTTTCAAAATTTAAAATCAGGTATGTATATAACAGAAAAATCTTAAAAATAAGTATATAGTAAACGTCCGTTTTTTTGCAGCCAATCTCGTCCTTTCTGCCAATCTTTGTCCAAGCTTTCCACGCATTTCCAAAAATCAGAAGAATGGTCTTGGTGTCTGAGGTGCGATACTTCATGCGCCATCAAATAATCTATCACATATTTTGGGGCAAGCGCTATGCGCCAGTTATAGTTTATATTGTTCAGCGTAGAGCAGCTGCCCCAGCGCGACTTGGTGTCTTTTATACAGATACCGTTGATTTTGCAATCTATTTGTGTGGCGAGTCTTGCCGATAATTTATAAAATTCTTCTGCGGCTGCTTTGCGTATATAGTCCTTGACGCGGCGATGCAAAAACTCGGCGCCGCCCGAAACAATCAGTTTGTTTTCTTCCAGTCTTGCGCCGCAACGGGCGTTCGGCTGGTGAGAAATCGTAATGCTTTGCCCAAACAATGATATAGTTTCTCCGTTACTGAAATATTTCCGTTCAGGCAATTTCTGCAATGTTTCCAAAATCCAATCCATGTTGTCGTTTACAAAATTTATGGCGCGTTTTCTGCTGCAATATTTAGGAATAGACAATACCGGAATATGTTCCTTATTATCTATATGTAAAATTAGTTTGCGCGAATTTGCCGATTGCACAACTTTTATATCCATGCCGACGGCTTCTTTGATGTCAAAGGTCTTGCCAGTCAATAATGTAATCTTCATAGTCTTTAACCTTTGTTTCGCTAATCAGTTCTCGGCCGCTTAAATCCATGCCGGCTTTTTTTACGCTATATGCATCACCGGTTATAAGCGGATGCCATTCCGGCAAATCGTAACCGTTGTCCAAAAGCCAATAAGCACATGTTTTGGGCAGCCAGCGCGGTTTTTCTCTTACGGCGGCGAGGTCTATTTTACGGCAGTCGTCCATTGCTTCAAAGCGATGTTCGTAGATTTTGCACAAACAGGTTTTGCAGTCCAAAAAACGGCAGCAGGCGCGGGTAAAGTGGATTTTGCCTTTTATCTCTATTTTATTCAGGCAGCATTTTCCGCAGCCGTCGCATAAAGCTTCCCATTCGGCCTCATCTAGTTCATCAAGTTTTTTATGTTTCCAAAATTCAGGCTCAAGCTTTTTGAAGTCATCGACACGTTGCTGCGGATTAAATTCGGATTCGTTTGATTTCGGTTCGTTCATAAAAGTTCTCCGTCCGTTATATGGTCTTCAAGTTCTTCTTCATTAACCATAGTTTCAGAAACGACTCGTCCTTGCAGCGGCTGCAAGGCTTGCGGCTTATAATTCTTATCAAAAAGCTGACGATAGGCGCAAACTTTGGGCATCCAAGTCAGTTTGTCAACGTTTTGCGGCGTAAGTTTTAAGCATTCCGGCACCAGTTCGCAGCGTTTTTCATAGACTGTGCAAAGGTTGTTTTCAATGTCATAATAACGGCAGATAACATTGGTGTAATATATTTCTTCAGTATCTTCATTTTGCAGTTTTAATAAACAGCAACGACCGCAATGCCGGCAGATTTTTTCCCAATCGTTCTGACTTATTTTAGCTAAGTTTTTAACCACCGCGTTTCTCCGCCATTTTATCTTCTTCCGCCAAATTTCCGAACTGGGCAAATTCGCCGTTCCAAAACAGTTTTATCGTACCTGTCGGACCATGACGCTGCTTGCCGATAATCACTTCGGCGACATTTGCCGTTTCGCGGTCGCGTTGCACCCATTCCTCATGTTTCTTTTGGAATTTTTCGGGAGTGTCGCCTTCTTGCTGTTTAGGCTCGGCATTATGAATATAGTAATTTTCACGGAACACAAACATTACAATATCGGCATCTTGTTCAATAGAGCCGGATTCGCGCAAGTCAGACATCACCGGACGTTTGTCATCGCGCATTTCCACGCCGCGGTTCAGTTGTGAAAGGGCAATGACCGGAACTTTCAGCTCTTTGGCTAAAATTTTCAGTCCGCGGGAAATTTCAGACAGTTCCTGCACGCGGTTACCCTCGCTGCGTTTGTTATTGGAGCCGGAAATTAGTTGGATGTAGTCAATTACAATCAAGCCTAATCCTTTGCTTCGTTTTAAGCGTCTGGCTCTTGTGCGGATGGTGTTGATTGTAACACCCGGTGTGTCGTCAATGTAAAGAGGAATATTTTCCAGCTCGCGCACGGCGGCGGCGATTCGCGTAAATTCCGAAGCGTCCAGTTCGCCGTTACGCATTTTTTGGCTCGATGTTTGTGTGACGGTTGAAAGAATACGTGAAGCCAGTTGGTCGGCGGACATTTCAAGCGAAAAGAACGCAACCCCCCGATTCTCCGGCGGCGTTTCCTTGTCGCGAGAATAAAATTCGGCAACGTTATAGGCAATGTTTGTTGCCAGAGCGGTTTTACCCATAGCCGGACGTCCGGCCAAAATAATTAAGTCAGAGTCATTTAATCCGCCGATTCGGTAGTCTAACTTGTTTAATCCGGTCGGTGTGCCTGAAATTTTTCCTTCTTTTTGATAAGCTTTTTCAATGGCGGCTAAAGATGAACCCAAAGCGGTTGAAAAGTCGACAAAACCGCCTTGCGCGTCACCCTGGTCAGAAAGTGTGTAAAGCATTTTTTCGGCACTTTCGATTTGGTCTGTTGCCGAAGTGTCTATACTTTCTTCAAGTGCGTGATTAACAATTTCATAGCCGGTGTTGATTAGTTCGCGCCGCAGATATTTGTCATAAATAAATTGTGCGTAATATTCAACATTAGTTAAAGGCGATGCGCTGTCTGCTAGTTTTATCAAATAAGGAAAACCCCCGACTTCATTAAGTGTTCCCTCTTGCTCAAAATAGCTTTTCAGCGTGATTACATCAGCTATGTGGCCTTTGGTTATGAGTTTGGACATCACCTCAAAAATTTTTTGATGCGTGGCATCGGCAAAGTGTGCCGGACGTAAAAATTCCGAAACTTTTTCAAAGGCTTTGTTGTTTGCTAAAATCGCGCCTATTAAAGCTTGTTCGGCTTCAATATTTTTAGGCAGGCGAGCGGCGTCTAATTTTTCCATTTAGTTCCTCTTTGTTACATTTTTGTTAATTTGTATACGTTATAAATAAAAAAGTCTTGAAATGTGACTGAAATATTTTTTATCCTGTGGATAATGGGTATAAAAAAGCAGCATGTATAAAAAAATATACTATTGTGCCAATCGGATATGAGGAGAAATATGATGACGGATAAAAAGGTTTTGGTAATAGGCGGAGCTGGATATATCGGCAGCCATGTCGTCAAAGCTCTGTTGAAAGAAAAATTCGCCGTGACCGTATATGACAATCTGTCTACAGGGCAGACTTGTAATTTGTTTGACGATGCTGAGTTTGTAGAGGGCGATATTTTAGACTTTGCAAACTTGGAAAAAGTCATGAAATCCGGATTTGATGCCGTTATACATCTGGCGGCCAAAAAAGCCGTTGGCGAGTCTATGGAAAACCCTCAGCTATATTCTCAAAATAATATCAGCGGTTCGATAAATATTTTTAACGCCATGCTTAATTCCGGTGTTAAAAATGTGGTGTTTTCTTCTACTTCGGCGGTTTACGGAATGCCCGAATATTTGCCGCTGGATGAACAACATCCGCTTAATCCGATGAGCTTTTACGGCTATACAAAAATGGCAATAGAGCAGGTAATGGACTGGTATAGCCGGATTAAAGATTTTCATTACATCGCTTTGCGCTATTTCAACGCGGTTGGCTATGCCGCTGACGGTAGTATTCGCGGTAAAGAAAAAAATCCGCAAAACTTGTTGCCGCTGATTATGGAAGTGGCAACCGGAAAGCGTGAAAAATTGCATGTTTTCGGCAATGACTATGACACGCCGGACGGAACTTGCCGACGTGACTACATACATGTAGAAGATTTGGCTGCGGCTCATGTGTTGGCAATCAAAAAATTGTTGAACGGAGGCGATTCGCAAGTGATTAACCTCGGAACGGAAAAAGGAACATCGGTATTGGAAATTATCAAATCAGTAGAGCGCGTCAGCGGTAAAAAAATCAACTATGATTTTGCGTCGCGCCGGGCAGGCGACCCCGCTGATGTGGTTGCTACCAGCGCTAAGGCTTTAAAAGTTTTGGGTTGGCAGGCTAAATATACTGATATTGATGAAATTGTTAAAACAGTTTGGAATTTGGAAAAATAATGGAAGATTTTATACAAAATTTTGCTAATCACCCGGCAATGTCGCCGGTTATGCTTTGGTCCAGCTTCGGAGTGGCGGTAATATTGCTGCTGGCTGCCGATTTGTTTTGGTTCAATCGCAAAAATGAAGAGCCTCATTTTTGGCATACGCTATGGATTTGCGTGGCCTATGTGGTTGCTGCGCTGCTGTTCGGCGTGTTTGTGATGTATGAAGACGGCGTCAAAAAAGGTATGGATTATTTCACGGGGTATTTGCTGGAAAAAAGTCTTTCTATGGATAATATTTTTGTGATGTCCATGATTTTTGCCTCGTTAGGCGTGCCTAAAATGTATCAGCACCGAGTGTTGTTTTGGGGAATTTTAGGCGCTTTGGTAATGCGTGGAGTTTTAATTGGCATCGGCGATGCTCTGATTGTAAAATTTCATTGGATTCTTTATATTTTCTCCGCGTTTCTGATTTATACCGGTATTAAAATGCTTTTGACCAAAGAAGCTGAGCAAGGTAATATTCAAGATACTAAAATATATAAATGGCTGTCAAAAATATTTCATGTGACACATGAAATACACGGAGAACACTTTTTCTATAAAAAAGACGGCAAACACTATATAACACCGCTGTTTTTTGCATTGGTGATTATTGAAACAATGGATGTTGTTTTTGCCCTTGACAGTATTCCTGCCATATTTTTGGTAACAACCGATGTTTATGTCGTGTATACCAGTAATATCTTTGCTATTTTGGGATTGCGCGCGCTTTACTTTTTGTTGGCGGCCATCATAAGCAAGTTTGTTTATCTGAAACCGGCCATTTCTATTATTTTAATTTTTATCGGAATTAAAATATTCTTGCCGCGTATCGGGATAGAAGTTGAAGAATGGCAGTCGCTCAGCGTTACGGTTGGATTGCTTGCTGGCGGTATTTTGCTTTCACTTTTGAAAAAGAAGGAGCAAACAAACAATGGATGATAGAAAAGTATATCTGAGCTTTGGTCGTCATGGACGTTATGGTATTGATACGGCCATAGAGCATATGAGTATGCTTGAGGCTTTTTTGGGGGGCAGGCGCATGGCTCTTATGCTGCCGCCTTGCGATACGGTATATTATTCTCCGGTTCCCCGTGCCGTGATGACGGCAAAATTCAGAGCGCTTGGGCTGCAATGCCAACATTTGCTGAAGTGCAGAGAGCTAGAAGAAGATATGACGACTTTTATTATTAAGCGTTTTGTCGGTAATATTATTCAAAATTCAGAACCGGAAAACAGGCATTATCATTTTGTCACCCATTTGCCGGTGGTTGAAAAACTCGGACTTCCGGAGCTGGAAGCTTGCGGAATATGTATCTGTCAGGCTGAAAATTGGCATGAAATGCTGGCGGAAAATTATGATGTTATAAAACTGCAAAATCCCAGCCATGATGAAATTTATAATTTGCTGAAAACTTTGCGTATTGAACCGGAAGACTTGGAAAAATTCAGTCCTGACGGAGTGTATAGCGCATTGAGCCGCACTTTGTGATTTTTTGTATAGAATCAATCTTAATCTTCTCAAAATACTAAAATTGAGAAGATTTTTTTTGTCAAAATATGCAAAAATTTATACAGAATAAACTTGATTATCAAAAAAAAATATGCTAACTTAATAATGAATAAAATATTATCTATGTATGCTATTAAGTTACTATTAACGTGAAAAGAACTATAAAGGTTGATTTAGTTTAGTTAACCGATATTTTTCTAATCCATAGATAATTTGAGTTTTTTAAGATTTCTGTACGTGAATATGTATAGATTTATATATAACTATTCAAGAATTAGTCAGCTTGAGTAGCCCTGTTTTCTTTTGGAAAACATTTGACTGTTAGTATGATTTCGGAAAAAGGTTTCTTTCGGAGTTGTATTGACCTGTTTATATTTTTTGTATGAACAGAAAAAATGTTTTCTTATCGTAGAAAGCAGTTTAAGTAGAAACCAAATTTAGTGCAAAATTAAAAATAATAAGTCTTATGGCACGTAACATTTTTTCAATCGTAAAGAGTTTATTAGTAGTTTCTGTAATCGCTTTGTCTTCTTGCACCGATGAAGGAGCTGAAACAAGCACTTATAAGGTGAAAGAGAACATCGTTATTGGAACAAAGTATACTAATACTTTGGTTCATAACATCGATTCAACTAAGACAGATGCTCGCGACCGTATGGTAGCTACCTGCACCATCGAAAAGGTGGAGAACGGCGAGGTTGTTGATGGTTCTTCTCGCAAAGAAGTTGCAAATCCTTTGATGGAATGTAACATCTTTGTAACAAAGGATGATTACACAATCACCGAGGATCAAATCAACTGCTCAGTGGTTGCCAGCAACATCTTGCGCAATCAGACTTCTAAGTCTGTTGCCAACAATGGTACAGAAATATCTGATACTGTCGTTGTTGCAGTCTCTGATGGTCAAATTGTAAAATGTCCGTCAACAATTACCAGTTACAAGACCTCAGATGGTCATGCTTTTGGTACTGTTGAGCTGAGTAGTGCAAAGCTTGTGTCTATTGAGAATACTGAAATCTCAACAGGTACTCGCGCAGCTACTTATGTAAAGACAACTTTCCGTACTATGTATAAGATGGCGTTGACCTATGTTGAAAAGAACGTAGAGACTCCAGCTTCTTACACAGTATATTTGACCGCAGCAGCTACACGCCGCGTTATTGCAGACAATGCAATCGCAAGTGTAACAGTTGAGAATAAGAACAGAGAGGTTATTGACGACAACACCGAGAAAGTTTCTTTCGAGGAGGTTATCACAATGACTGACGGCGAGGTTGTTCGCAATTCAAAGTCTATGATTTTGAACCGCGAGTTCAAGGGCATAGCAGCTTACGAAAAGTTTGTCAGCAATTTTGCTTACAAGCTTGCAAACGTAAACGGTATTGCAAACGGTACAGAGGCACAGGTTAGCAATGCAGAGGGATGGACAGTATATGGCAAGACCGATAGCTATTCTGCAAACATCAGCAATGGTGCTGCAGCAGATGCTTTCGCAACATCTTATACTCTCTATCACGAGCGCGCTAACTACAAAGACGCTAATGTTGAGGTATCTTTTGAGTATGTAGACGTTAACGTCAGCGAGGCTAAAAACGAGGTTAGCAATGTCACATCAGACAAGTCTGGTTATGACAAGGCTATCTACGATAACGCTATTCGTACTTCTTATATGGGTTATGCTCAGAATATTGCCGAGCAGGTTTATCTTTATAAGACAGCCCGCGCAATTTCTGGTTATGATTATCGCGATGCTCAGCTTGTTGTTAATGACAACAACGTTATTGCCAGCGTGGTTTTCGTAACTCGTTATAATGATGGTACAGAGGAGACAGAGAAGGTTAGCAAGACTTTCGCACGCTCTTTGACTTGCACCAGCAACTGGACAGCATTTGAGAACAACTCTGAGCAGTTTACTCATATGCTTAACGTAAAGCTTGCCGGTCAGGACAAGAATAACGACGGTGAGTGGTCATGGGTTAATGAAACTCGTACCATTACTAACATTGCTTCTTTGGCTTCTAGCGAGCAGATAAACTCTTGGACATCTGTTGACCCTAACTCTATCACTTTCAGCCGCGAAGGTCAGACCTACACCTTTGGTGAGATTGAATTCAACGCAGTTGATGAGGAAGGTAAGGTTTCAATGTCTTCAGATGAGGAGGAGAAGTCTGTATTTGCTTATAGCGCAAAGGTTAACGTTACATTTGGCAGCAATACTATCAGCAGCGTAGCTCCTGGCACAATTATTGTCGCTAAGGAGATTAAGGGCGATTTCCCTGCAGAGTGGGGTAAGTTTGTATCAGCAACTTGTACTCTTTCTCACAATGAAACAAAGTCTGATTGGGTATACGCTTGGTCTCTCCACTTTGAGAACGGTACTCTCCCTGTGATTGTTGGTAAGGATGCAGCTAATGCAACTATTGACCAGAGCCTTTTTGATACTGACACCAATACAAGATTTAATGGTGCTGGTTACAAGAACGGCAAGTGGCAGAATGCTATCGCTCAGGACGGTGACCATTATTTGCTTTGGACAAATACCAATGGTTCTGTCCTCAATACTTTGATTTTCTCTACTGCTACAATGTGGAAGTGGAACCATGGACACAACACAGTGTTCACATCTGATTTTACATTTAGCATTGAGAACGATGGCAAGACTCTCAAGGTTATGAAGAATGGTCAGGAATTTGCTTCTTACAGAGCATCTTCTAAGTAATTCTTTTTAACTTTATAAAATTAGTTTTCATTATAAGGTTTCTCTCTATTTGAGCAGACGACCTATTAGTATTTACATTTGCGGAGAGGCAAGAGCAACATCTTGTCTTTCCGCCTTAAAAACTTTGAATTATGTTGAATTTTAAGAATATCTTTTTGAGTGTAGCAACATTGTGCGTAACTTCTACAGCTTCTGCTGAGTGTATCTCAGGCGTGGACTTCTTTGAGGAGCCTGAACTTGAGGTTGTTGCAGAGGTTACAGAGATTGCAGCTGAGCCTGTGCAGGAAACTGTTGCAGAAACAGCTGTGATGGTTGATACAGCTTCAACTGATGTGGATGACTTCGCATATGTTGAGGCCGTCCATCGCAGAACCGCGAATTACGATTATCGGTCTGTAGAGACTGATAACGGACAGCGTGTTCTTTTGGAGACCGCTCCTAACTCAGGTTTGGAGATTGGTGTCAATGCTGGAGTTGATTACTTCAACACAATGATTACACCTACCGTCGGTGCCGAACTCGGTTACCACGGTAAGCGATTCTCTTTTGCCGCAAGTGCCAATATTGGCATGAGCGAGTACAATTCAGAGTCTTCTAAGGCAGGCGAAAAGTATATGATGACTAACTTCAACTTTGAGGCCGGTCTCCGCCTTTTTGACCTTCCTAGCAAATATCTGCACCAGAAAGAGGTGTGGTTGATTGGTAATTTCGGTTATAAGGTTCGCAAGAACTATAACGCTTTTACCGACGATGCGCACGATGGCGCTCTTAACTTCAAAGTTAAGGGTTCCACCATGATTTTTGGAGGCGGCGTTCGCGTTGACTTCAAAAATTACATGAAAAGAAGCAACTTCTATGTAAAGGCAATCGCCTATGCAGGTCACGAGTACTTCTTTGATGGTAGTGAAGTGCGCTTCGGCGCATCGGCAACACTTGGCTTCAACTTTGTTTTGGGTAAGAAGACTCAGAATACATCAGCTATCAATAAGCTGTTTGGTTCTAAGTCAGCTTACAAAAAAGCATTGAAGGCTAAGAGAGCCATTGCTAACTACTAGATTTTCTTTCAGTTTTTTTCGGAAAAAATTATTATAAAAACAGCGTTTCCCGTAAGGGAAGCGCTGTTTGCGTTTTAAATGTTAAGCAAAAGCCGGAAGTTTATGCTGTTGCTTAGTGTTTGTATTTAGATTTTTTATAAGCTTTGATGCGTTCTTTTTTTGCTTTGCATTCTTGCGGATTAGCTTTGCACCATTTGGCGTCTTGTTCACGTTTTAGTGTGCGGTATAATTCAGGCCGCATAAATTTACCTTGCCAAACTCCCAGCTTTTGTGCTTTAGCGGCTTTTTCTTCATCATTATAACGATTGCTGCGATAGCTTACGGCCTGACCTGCGGCCACCATTTCACGATTTAATTCAAGTCCATCTGCAAAACAAATACAAAGTTCGCGCCCATATCTGTCGGGTTTGTTTTCGCATTGACAGCTGATTTTTTTATTTTTCATCAATTTTTTAATATATTCTAAAGATTCTGAGCCGCAGCGATATTTAGAACCGTCTTTGCGTCGACACTTTTGCTTATATTCCGGAGCATCAATGCCTTGCAGCCGAATTCTTCTATTTACATTCTCTAATGAATCTCCATCCACAGGCTGTAAGTTATTGTCATTTGCCGCAGAAAATGAATTGCCGTTTTGCATGCAGGCGGCTATAAGCATAAAAGTCAATATAAACAGCGCCGAAAAAAATTTCATCATACTTTCTCCCACCGCAAATAATAACAGCATATTTTTTTATAAGCAACTTAATTTCTTTACTTTTCTTTCATACAATCTTGTTAATGTAAGCTAAAGATTTATAACTAATTTTGTATAAGGTACCAATATGTTAAAAAAATTAGGAATATTATCGGCAGCCTGCTGTGCGCTTTTGGGCTGCCATACGCAAGAAGAAAAAGAGTGGACAAAGCAGTCTGTGCCGGAAGTTGCCTTTCAGCAGCCGGCAATAAAAATGCCTAAATCAATCATTGTCTGCCGCGCTAAGCAATGCGCTCCGGCTCAAGCGGCAATGTCTAAGGAATATATATATAACACCTTGCTGCACATGCTGGATAGTAATGCTCGTAAAAAAGCTTTAGTTTGCGCTGCTGACGCCAATACTCATGCTTGCACGGAGGAATATGTTTCCATGCCGATTACGGTTGGTATAACTCCGGCATATTTATATATTGATGATGTGAAAATAACAGATGTTTCCATCAGCCGTAAAAATACGTCGGCGTTGGATTTAATCTTGAATTGGAATATTTCTTATAATGGTCAGACACCTATTTGCCGTCCGAGCAAAACTTTGCTTTATGCCAAAAATATCAATAATGTGATTATGGAAGACAATGGTTATTCATGCAAATTGACAACTATTGGCACCAGTACGGTAAAAACATTGTTTGCCATAGACTATATTGATTTGGACTACAATTATATAGGCGGATTCTATTCTATCGGTTTGTCTGGACCGGCATTCGGCGGCGGTACAGGTTATATGCTGTTGCGCTTGCCTGAAGATATTTCCATGAATCCTAAAGATTTTCAGGTAAAAAAAGAAGAAGAAAAAGTAGAGCAGCCGGCAGTTGTGCCGTATTATGCTCAGCAAACAATGTATCAGCATGGAAAAGTTCCTGCTCCTGCTCAGGTTCCGGCGCAGGAACAAGCGGCTTTACCTCCTAAAGAGCCGGCTCCTAATGTTGATACAATTATCAAATATAATCATGCGTCTCAAGATTATGACAAAGCTAAGGCTAAAATTGCCAAAAAGAAAAAAGAAGAAGCAGAGGCCGTTACTTATGAAGGCGTAAAAGTTTTCCCTGTAAAACATTCAAACATAGCGACTCAGAGCGTGTCGCCGACTGATAAGAACGAGCTTACGGACTATCGTCAATATCGTAAGAGATAGTATTGTGATTTCAGAAAAAATATCGTCGCAACCGACGATATTTTTTTTGTATAACTTCTTGTCAAAACAAAAAAAATATGATAATGTAAAAGCGTAAAAATATTACCAATGGATGCTTATTATGCTTATTATTATCGGAAAGATAGCCTATTGTTTATATAAACAACTTTAGCAGCTTTATCTTTTCGTTGGTAATTTTGCGCTTATTTTTTTAGTTTTTCTGCATAATGCATGTACACTATATGCCTTTTAGAAATTTAGTCTGTTTCTAAAGGTCCGTTTTGCTTTGAAAGCATTTATAAGACTGGTGTTTGTTTTGGGTAATATGGTTTCTCCAAAATTGAATGCCCCGTATTTTTTTTTACGGAAAATGTTTTCAAGAGCGAAAACAATTGAGAAAAAGAAACCGATTTGTGTAAAATTATAAATTTTCTTATACAGTTATGGTACGTAAATTTCATTTTTTAAACGTCATTTTGATGATGGTGGTAATGTTTGTTTGTGCAATTGCTTGTACAGACGAGGGCATGGAAACACAGAGCTTTAAGCCTGCGGTTGACCGTGCTGACTATGCTAACACTTTGAAGCATCAGATAGATACTGCAGAGGTTGGCAAAGCATATGATTACATGACGGCAGATTTCAAGGGTTATGTCTATTCAGGCATAAACTGCATTGATTCTCTTATCCGTCAAAAACATCCTGTAATGGATGCCGTTTTAAAGGTTTCTAAGACAGGATATAACATTACCGAGGATTTGCTCAATTCTCAGGTTATTTCATCTGACATCAAGCGTAAGTACGAGCCTGCGGTTAACGAAGTCGGTACTTATCTTGATAAGGATACTGTGAGAATTGAACTGAACGATGGACAAATTCTGACTGTTCCTGTAAACATCAGCACATTATCTGTTGAATTTCAGCAGAAAAGAATTTTCTGCGGCAGCGATACACTTTTGAGCGCACGTTTGTATTCGGTAAAAAATTTGCCGGTTTCAAGCCGCGCTGCGTACGTTTCTAAAACAGTCAACACCGAATATACGGTTGAGTTGACTTTTGCCGATAAGAATACTTCTTCATATCAGCGCCATTTGATATATCTCAAGGGATATGCTTTGCGCTATGTGCTTTCTGAAGATGACATTGACAAGGTTGTTGTAGAAAACAAGAACCGCGTGGTTATTGATGCTACAACCGAAAAATGCTCATTTGACGAGGTTGTTTATATGAAGAGCGGCGAGGTTAATCGTGCTGAAAAGAGCATTATCTTGAACCGCTTGTTTAAGGGTATTGACCCATACGACAAGTATGTCAAGAGTTTTTCTTATGCTTTTTTAAAGTCTAATGGTTTGACCAGCGGCGCCGAGTCTCTTGCCCGTACAGATGGAAACTGGACTGTTTATGGCCGCACCAGCAAGTATTCTGCAGATGTTACTAACCAGATTTCTGCAGAATTGATTGTTACTGACTATACTCTCTATCACGAGCGTACAGTTTATAAGGACTTGTTTGTAGAGGTTGCGTTTGATTTTGAGGATATTCATGTATCCGAGGTTTCAAACCGCGTATCTGATGCAGAGTCTGACAAGGACGGCTATGACAAGGCAGTTTTCAACAACGCTGTAAAGGCTTCTTATATGACCTATGTTCACGACATTTCCGAAAAGGTAAATCTTTACAAAATCGCAAAGGTTGTGAACGGCTATGACATCCGCGATGCAAAGTTGGAGATTAAGGATGACAAAGTTATCGCTTCTTTGACTTTTGTTGTGGAATATGCTGACGGTACTGAGGAGCTTCACAACGAAACTCAGGAATTTGCCAGAAGTTTGGTATGTACTACCGATTGGACTGCAAAGGAAAGCATGACCGATTATACGACCGGTGATGCAGCCGTAGAGCTTAAATCTGTCAACACTCGCAGCGATGGTTTTTGGAGTTTCAGCAATGAAACCCGCGTCATCACTACTCAGGCTAAGCTGCATTCTTCAGTACAGCGTAACAGCTGGACTGCCGTAGACCCTAACGATATTGTTTATAAACGCGAGGGACGCAGCTATGCATTTGACAAGATTGAGTTTTCTGCAATCCATAAGGGAGACAATGTTGAGCTTTCCGGCAAGGATGGTGATATCTCTATCTATAAGTATACCGATAATCTGACTGTTTCTTTTGGCGACAATAACAAGGAAACAACAGCTCCTGGTACTATTTTGGTAGATGGTAAAACAACCACCGGCTATGAGATTCGCGACAGCAAGCTTGATGTTAAAGATAACAGCGTTACTGCTTCTTTGACATTTGTAACCAAGTATCTTGACGGCACCGAGGCAACAGAAGCCGTGTCAAAGACTTTCCCTCGTTCTCTTACTTGCAATTCAGATTGGACGGCTCGTGAGAAGAACGCCTCTCAGACCACAGCTAAGCCTAGCTTTGTTATGAGCGGTTCAGAGCAAGTTTCTGACGGAAATTGGACTTATCTCAAAGAGACTAAGACAATTACAGCTATTGCAGCCCTCAATGCTTCTTCACAGGAAAACAGCTGGACGTCTGTTGACCCTAACAGCATTGTTTATACCCGTGAAGGCATAAGCTGCGAGTTTACAAAGCTTAAGTTTGATGTTGCGTATGTAAACTCTGATGTTCAGCTTGCCAGCAAGGAGAATTTGGTTGAAACCTATAAGTACGCCAACGATATAAATGTGTTGTTCGGCGACAATACGGTTAAGACTGCTGCTCCAGGTACTATTATTGTTGAAAAGGACCGTGAAGTGATTGGCCGCGAGTTCCGCGACAAGAATATTGTTATTGATGATGACAATGTTACCGCTTCGGTGATTTTTGTAACAAAGTACAATGACGGTACCGAGGATACAGAGGCTGTTTCTAAGAGTTTTGCTCGTTCTTTGAAGTGTTATACTGATTGGACTGTTAACTCTCAGAATATCAAGCCTACAACCTTGATGGCAAATGCGAATCTTAAAGATTCTAAAAACTTGACTGATGGTTTTTGGTCTTATGACAATGAAACCTATAACATTACAACTGATGTCAACTTTGCAGGTTTGGGTGGAAATACTCAGATAAACGGTTGGGAGGCAGTTGTTCCAAATTCTATAGTTTACACCCGCGATGGCGTATCTTGCGAGTTTGGCAAGTTTATGCTTTCAGCCAAAGAAACCGGTTCATCTGTTGATTTGGCAAGTCAGACCGAAACTGAAATGCGCTATAGCTATAAAGATAATGTGGATGTCACTTTCGGCAGCAATACCGTAAAAAGTTCTGCACCAGGCACCATTATCAATGCTATAACTATTGTGGACTATGAATTTCGCAATGGTTCTTTGACTGTATTGGACGGCAGCGTTAAGGCTGAACTCGTTTTTGTTACTAAGTATTCTAACGGTACTGAAAAGACAGAGCCTGTCAGCAAGATTTTCCAGCGTATGTTCACAACAGAATCTAACTGGATTTCTACCGAAAACAATGCCAACCAAAGCACCGGTTCTGCTAATGTTGCCCTTTTGAGCAGCGATGCAATGACCGACGGTTTTTGGAGTTTCAGCAATGAAACCCGCTCAATTACCACTTCTGCTCAGCTCAACGGTTCAACTCAGACTAACAAATGGAAGTCTGTTGACCCAAACTCTATAGTTTATACCCGCAGCGGTAAAACCTATAAGTTTGATGTTTTGAACTTCAGCGCTCAGGAGGCAGGTGCAAGCGTGAATGTTACTTCTGATACGGATGAAATAACAACTTACGGATATACCGATATGATTAACGTTATGTTCGGTAACAACACCATCAATGGTTCGGCTCCAGGCACTATCAATGTAGAAAAAGCTTGGACACCTGATTTTCCAGCAGAGTGGGGTAAGTTTGTATCGGCAACCTGTACGATTTCTCATAATGAAATAAAGAAAGACTGGGTGTATTCTTGGTCTATCCATTTTGAAAAAGGTACTTTGCCGGTAATCATTCGCCAGAATGATACATCTGCCACTATTGATACAAGCTTGTTTGACAGCGATACGAACAGCAGATTCAATGGAGCTGCCTACAAGAATGGCAAGTGGCATAACGCAATTGCGCAGGACGGCGACCATTATATGCTTTGGACCGATACCAATGGAAGTGTGTTGAATACCATGTTGCATCCGACAGCATCTATGTGGCATTGGAACCACGGCAAGCAGAGCGTGTTCAATGATGACTTCTCATTTGAGATTGGTCATAATGGTTCCTCTCTCGTGGTTAAGAAGAATGGGGCAATCTTTGCCAGCTATAAAGCAGCCAAGTAATTTGGTATCTTTCTAAATAAAAAAACAGCACCCGTTATCAGGTGCTGTTTTTTTGTGGAAATTTCCAGCATCTAAAATTGTATCAGAGCTAAAAATCCTCGTCTGTTTTTTTAAAGAACAAGTATGATAAGACAGGGTTTGCAATCTTTACTATTTAATATTTTTATGCTTAATATCCGTCTTTTGGCTTGACAATAACAGAAAATAAACTAATTTATAGCCAACACTTAAAATTTTATGAATAGGAGAAAAAAATGAGTGCTATTGTTGATATTCATGCCAGAGAAATTTTAGATTCACGCGGTACACCAACCGTTGAAGCCGAAGTTGTTTTGCAGTCAGGCGCTTTTGGCCGCGCTGCTGTTCCGTCAGGTGCTTCTACCGGTGTTCACGAAGCTGTAGAATTGCGCGATGGCGACAAATCTCGTTTTGGCGGTAAAGGCGTTTTGAAAGCTGTTGAAAATGTAAACGACAAAATTTATGACGCTTTGGCTGGTTATGAAGCAGAAGACCAGATTGATATTGATTCCACAATGATTGATTTGGACGGCACCGAAAATAAAGGCAACTTGGGCGCTAATGCTATTTTGGCTGTTTCTTTGGCCGTAGCTAAAGCTCAGGCAGAAGAAGCCGGCTTGCCTCTGTATCGTTATTTGGGCGGCACAATGGCTCGCACTTTGCCGGTTCCGATGATGAACATTTTGAACGGCGGTAAGCACGCAGATAACCCGATTGATATTCAAGAATTTATGATTATGCCTGTTTCTGCGGATTCTATCAAAGAAGCTATCCGTATGGGTGCAGAAATCTTCCAAACTTTGAAGAAAAATTTGAAAAGTGCCGGTCAAAACACCAATGTTGGTGATGAAGGCGGTTTTGCTCCTAATTTGAAATCTGCTGATGAAGCTTTAACATTTATTGTAAACGCTATCAAAGACGCCGGTTACAAACCTGGTGAAGATGTTGTTTTGGCTATTGATGCTGCTTCATCAGAATTTTATGAAAACGGCAAATATGAAATGAAGGGTGAAGGTAAATCTTACACCAACGCTCAGATGGTTGAATACTACAAAGGTTTGTGCGATAAATTCCCAATCTTCTCTATTGAAGATGGTATGGCCGAAGATGATTTTGAAGGCTGGAAATTGTTGACAGACGCTTTGGGCGGTAGAATCCAATTAGTCGGCGATGATTTGTTTGTTACAAATCCTAAACGTTTGGCTATGGGTTTTGAAAAAGGCATTGCTAACTCTATCTTGATTAAAGTTAACCAAATCGGTTCTTTGACAGAAACAATGAAAGCTGTTGATATGGCTCAGCGCCACGGCTATACTGCTGTATTGTCTCACCGTTCCGGCGAAACAGAAGATACAACTATTGCCGATATTGCTGTTGCTACAAACTGCGGTCAGATTAAGACAGGTTCTATGTCTCGTACAGACCGTATGGCAAAATACAACCAGCTGATTCGTATTGAAGAAGAATTGGGCGATATGGCTGTTTATGCAGGTAAATCTATTTTGAAAAAATAATTTACGGCAAAAGTTGAATTTAACAAAGCGGCGAGAGAAATCTCGTCGTTTTGCTTTTTAGATATGATATAGAGGCGCATATGTTGTGAAAAACATTTAGTCCTCTTGCCTTTTATAAACATAAATGTTAGAAAAGAGCAAATATGTGAAATGGAGAAAAAAATGAAAAGAATTATTCTTACCGGTGACCGCCCAACAGGAAGATTGCATGTCGGGCATTATGTTGGTTCATTAGCAGAACGTGTGAAATTGCAAAATTCAGGTATATATGATGAAATTAACATTATGATTGCCGATGCGCAGGCCTTGACAGACAATGCGGAACATCCTGAAAAAGTACGGCAAAACATTTTACAGGTGGCTCTTGATTATTTAGCATGCGGCATTGACCCTGAAAAATCTACCATATTTATTCAGTCTATGGTGCCTCAGCTGACCGAATTGTCTTTTTATTATCAAAATTTGGTAACTGTTTCCCGTTTACAGCGCAATCCGACTGTAAAGAGTGAAATTCAGATGAGAAATTTTGAAACAAGTATTCCGGTAGGTTTCTTCTGCTATCCGATTAGTCAGGCCGCAGATATTACGGCGTTTAAGGCTACAGATGTTCCGGTTGGTGAAGACCAAGAGCCGATGCTGGAGCAATGCCGCGAGATTGTTCACAAATTTAATAGCGTTTATGGTGATACGTTAGTGGAACCTAAAATTGTTTTGCCTTCAAACAAAGCCTGCCTGCGCTTGCCGGGAATAGATGGTAAAGCCAAAATGAGCAAATCTTTAGGCAACTGCATTTATTTATCGGAAGAACCGGAAGAAATTCGTAAAAAAGTTATGTCTATGTTTACTGACCCAAACCATTTGCGAGTAGAAGACCCTGGTCAGGTGGAAGGCAATCCGGTGTTTATTTATTTGGAAGCTTTCAGTAAACCGGAACATTTTGCTGAATTTTTACCGGAATATCAATGTCTTGATGAACTTAAAGCACATTACCAACGCGGTGGTTTGGGTGATGTTAAAGTTAAAAAGTTTTTGAATAATGTTTTGCAGGCGGAATTAGGTCCGATTCGCGAACGTCGGAAAATTTGGGAGCAAAAACTGCCTGAAGTTTTGGAAATATTGAAACAAGGCAGCGCCGCTGCCGAAGCCAAAGCCGCCGCAACTCTTGAAGATGTTCGCAAGGCTATGAAAATAAACTATTTTGAGGACGGTAATTTAGTCTGAAAATAAAATATGCGGAAAATGCGGAACCTTGTAAATTTTACAGGGTTCTTTTTTGTATAAAGAAAACCACCGGATAGTCCGGTGGTTCCGGAAAGCTTACAGCTTTACCGAAAAAAATTCCTTTG
>CAKQDU010000006.1 GCA_934229625.1 uncultured Alphaproteobacteria bacterium
TTTCCTCATAATCTAACTTCCATTGCTGTATTTGCGGCGTGTTATAATAAACATTATTTAGGTAATTTTTGTTTAATGGGCACATCTATAATATAAAAGTTCTTTTACATTATAGATATGTTTGATGTTTATCTGAATGGTTTATACAGTTTGCGGAAATTTATTTTTGCTTCTAACTAAAATTTACAGGGGCTATATTTCTATAACAGCCTACTTCTTTTATTCTATATTCTCTTCCTGATTTTTGCAGCTTATAACAATACGCATATTATATCGCGCTTTCTTGGCACTTTATGGCACTAATTATATACAATATCTTTGCATTCTTTTACTGTCGGATGTTTCATTGTGAACTCGTATACAGAAATTTTCGTATAAATAAAAACTACCAGACTTGCCTCTACTTCCCTACAAGCGGAGAGAGTTTCCTCCTATTCCCTTACTATCTCCTTTTTACTTCTTGACAAAATACAGAAACTTTTTATACTTTGTCTTAAATATTTATAATTATGTTTAATTAAATTTTATTATTATGGAAAAGAATGATTTGTACAAAGAGTTTTTTGAAGAGGCTATTAATAGCGGTATTGCTTTAACTCCGAAATTAAAAGAAATAGCTCAGAAAATATCTGCCCAAAAAGATAAAGACGGCGTAAATGTATCGGTCAATAATGATGTTGAGACATTTAAGGCTCAGCTTTGTGGTAATATTCTGGCTAAGGGAAAAACTGTTGTTTTGCCGAAATCTGAAAAAATTGTAATTCTAAAAGAAAATTTGCGTTTTGTTGATAGAACAAATTTAGGTGAAATTCTTCAGAGTTGTGATGATTGTTTGAACGATAAGGAGTTTTTAGAAATTCTTGCTCATTTTCTACACAACAAACTATTTAGATTTTATAGTGACTTGCATAAAAGAGGTTGCTATTTCAAATACCTTACATTTTGGTTAAATGTTGGAGGTCAGATTGAGCTGGCAGACATAAGAGATTTTGCTGCATTTGAGCAAGGTGAAAATGAACACCTTGAGGAATTGATTAACCTATATAAAAGTAAAGGTAATAAAATTTCTGATGAGGATGTTGCTCTTTTTAAGCTTTGCAGAAAAAGAAAGAAAATAGTTTATAGATATGAACTAAAAAAATTATAGATAAAAAACACGGGATATTTTTCTCGTGTTTTTTATAATTAGCGGTCTTACACAAAATTAAAAACGTAATGGATAGTAAATCTTGAAAATCATGAAATTACTAATCTTTATAAGGCAAAGCGTTGTCAATAATCAAACTCCCAAGTTAGTAAACAATATTCTTCATCGGCGGCGGTTGTGCGGCATACGCGCTCTATATCGCTAAGCGTGATTTTGCTAAAACATTGGCGGTCTTCTCCGCAATATTTATCATTATAAAAATAATTATGCCTATATGCGCTGTTATTGCAATAAACACCTGCATAATATAAATGTTCGTGCAGAGGTACCAGAATATTTTGCCAAAAAGCTTTGCACAGCTGTTTAGAAAACGTCTGCGAAACAACATTTCCGCTTTCTGAAACAGAACTGCTGCCAAACAAGATAGTAATAACAACTCGGTTGTTGCGGCTGAAAACAGATAAAGTATTGCCCATGACATCCGATACATTTTTATGTCCGTCATAATCGGCTGCATTTTTCCAGTTGCTGGGGATTAAATTCATTGCTGATAAGGTTGGCAATAAATCATAGCGGACTTTCTCGCCATGCAATTTTTCAAAGTCGTTTAAATGTTCTATAATCCCCTGCATTAAATAGCTGTATTCACCGATTACCTTGTTTTCTTTCCATTTTTCCATCGCCTTTGAATATCCGGCGATGCCGCCGACTGTTAAAACGGCAATAATAGCCAGAACGCCGAGCATTTCTATCATAGAGCGTCCTAGCAGGTTTGTCTGTTGGGTCACTACTAGCGCTTTTCTCGCTCGTGTACCTCGTTGTACACGTCGCTCCAAAAGTGCGGCGTATTGACGCACAACATCCAAATTCTTAAATGCAATGTTGTTTTTTTCGGCGTCATTGCGAGCAACGCGAAGCAATCCAGAACCCAGACTAGTATCGTCTGTCTGTTTCGTTCTGAACTTGTTATTTCCGAATGTGTGATTTTTTACGCCGAACTCTGCAAAAACACGCTGAGCGGCAGAAAATACGCCTTTAATCAGATGTTTAGGATTTGCAGAGAGAGAGAGAGACCTTTGAATAGCTTATTTTTCATCTTTCTTTCCTCTATATTTTAGTTAACTACTGCATTTATTCTATACCAGCCATATTCAATAAGTCAACCGAAAAAAATCAAATTAGATGTCGCAAGCGGTAAAGTCCTCTAGCTGTCAAAAGAAAAATGTAACGGAGCAAATCTCTTTTGATTTGTTGCAAGCGCTGCAAGTTTTATGAATTTCATCAAGTTTTAAGTTGCTGAGGCAGGTATGGGCAGAAGTGCAATTTTTATCGCCGTCAAAAACAACTGAACCTGTGACTGGTTGCCACAAAGCGACTTTTTCTACTGCGCTATGTAGCGGAATTGCCATGTTGTTATATATTTCCATACATAATTTTTCCGGAAAATTTTCGGAGTAGTTTCCTTCATCAGTATAGGTGACGCCGCCTAAGTAGAAATCAATTGTTAGTAAATTTTCCTGAATGTTAGCATATATTTGTATTAGGTTTCCCATGCTGTCTGAAACTTTGACATTATTTTTAATATTCCAGCTATTTGGTATCAAGTTGAGAGCTTGAGCCAGACCGACCAAATCATCTTTATTATATCCGCCTATAGAGTTTTTCTTTATATCGTCAATATGTTCCAACATTCCATAAATAAGATAGCTATATTCATTGATAGTTTTATTTATCTTAAACTTTTCCATAGCTTTGCTATAACCTGCAATTCCGCCCACGCTCAGCACGCCGATAATGGCTAGCACGCCGAGCATTTCTATCATGGAACGCCCTTTTTCAAAATTTTTATACATATTTCTAACCTCCGTTTAATTTTGTTATATAAAAACAAAACCCGCCGTAAAAAGCGGGCGGATGTTCGAAAACCGTCACTAAATTGAATAAAAAAACGGCTCGGCTTATTCAGCATATAGCCTTATTCACCGACATCCGTCCCTTAGAACAGAAGTCGGCATACACAATTTTAAGTCGCTTATGCTCAAAAGCGACTATTCAATTTAGTAAAAGGGTTTTCGACGCCCTAGACAGACTATCACCTATCTAATAAATATTTTACTGAAATATTGCACGAAAGTAAAGCTGTTTTTATAAAATATGCAAAATCAAAGTGTTATTATAGCTAAAGTGTGTAAAAAAAACGACCGTTTAAAATGGACAGTTTTTAGGCTGTTTTTTTGTAGTCTAGCAAAGGCTACCGGAATTTGCAATAACTTTTTATATTTACGATGTTTTTTACTGTTTTTACAACATTTTATTGCCGTCTGTTTTGCTGTGTAAAAATAACGGTCGTTTTTTTTACACACTTGAGGAGGAATAAGATGTTTAAGGGTATAGAATTTTTCAAAGGAAAGAGTAGGGATGAGGGGGTTGGATTGCTTCGCGTTGCTCGCAATGACCTTTGCTCTGTTGGACGTTCTATGATAGAAATGCTTGGCGTATTGGCTATTATTGCCGTTTTGACAGTCGGCGGTATTGCCGGATATAGCAAGGCTATGGCAATGTGGCGCTCCAATATCCAGCGCAATATGATTAGTGAGTTTATTGCCGGTATTATAAAAATTAAGCAGAATTTAAATGCTTTTGATGAAAAATTTAATAATTTAAATGAGATAATAGAAGCTAGTGGAGATAGACCTGAAGGATTGGAATATAAAAACGGATTATTTTATGATAAAAACGGCGTTGATATGTATGTTATGCAAGGTCATTCTACTTGGAAAGATAAAAACGGAAATGTCACCGGTGGTGCGCAAAGACTGATTATATTTTTCAGATATAATCAGGGTGATGGAAATTCCTCACTCTCCGCTGTGGACTTGTGCCGCAATATTATTGAGGCAGCCAAACCGATTGCGGATGAAGTTTTAATGATTGTTTTTTGGGAAGCAGTTGACACATCAATAAGTTGGAACGGAACAAAAGGCAAAACATTATATACAGGACAAACTCTTAAAAATGCAAAAATAAATGATATAATACAAAAGTGTAAAATGAATATAGAAAATGGAGGATATGAGCAATTTTTGCTTTATCTGAATCCATATTAAAAAAAGAGCCGGAAAGGCTCTTTCTTTTAATCTTTATGGCGGAATGTGATGCGTCCTTTTGTCAGGTCGTACGGTGTCATTTCAATATCAACTTTATCGCCGACCATAACGCGTATACGGAATTTACGCATCTTACCAGCGGTGTGTGCCAAAATCTCTACGCCGTTTTCCAATCGTACTCTGAACATGGCGTTTGGCAATTTTTCAATAACTTCGCCGGTTAATTCCAACAATTCTTCTTTACTCATTCAAACCTCGTTTTTTTCAATATTTGTCAAAGGTATAACTGTTTATAATCAATTTTGCAAGCAATTTTATCAGCAATCCTCTAAAAATACGCTATTTTTTTGCAGTTACAATCTTTACGGCTTCTTCGGCGGTCAATGAACTTGGCGCATAACCTTTTGGAATAGCATAATTATTTTTTCCGCACTTCAAATACATGCCGTAACGCCCCTTATTTAGCGTAATATCTTCTTTTGTTGCCGGGTGTTGAGCCAAAACCTGTGGTTCTGGCTTGGCTACAGCGTTTTTCAAAAGTTCTTCGGCGCGTTGTTCGGTAATATTAAAAATATTATCATCACCGCTTAAAGATTTTGATTTTGTGCCTTGCTTAATATATTGTCCGAATTTGCCGATATTTACTTCTATGCCATTCCCCAGATTGCGAGGTAAAGAAAGCAAAATCTGAGCTTGTTCGGCGGTCAGTTCTTCCGGTTTGACAAACTTTGGCAACGAACAGCGTTTTGGTTTTTCTGTATTGCCGGAGGCATCGCCGAGCTGAACATAATAACCATAGGGGCCTTTGCGTAAATAAACATTTTGCGCATCCATTTGACACAAAATTTTATCTTCGCCGCTGGCAAGTTTTTGAGCGCTCGCGTTTGCGGCTTCTTCCTCTTCTTCTTTAGTGTCGGTCAAAGGTTTTGTATAAGAACATTCCGGATAATTTGAGCAGCCTAAAAATGCTCCGAATTTACCGAATTTTATGCTCAAGCGCCCTTTTCCGCATTTAGGGCAAATTCTTGGGTCTGAGCCGTCTTCGCGCGGCGGAAACAGATGGGCGGACAAAGCTTCGTCCACTTTGTTAATAACTTCCGTCAGCTGCAACGGTTTAACCTCGTCTATGTTTTTGATAAACTTAGCCCAAAATCCGGCAAGCAGTTTTTTCCATTGCATAGCACCGGCGGAAACATCATCCAAAAATTCTTCCATTTGCGCCGTAAAATCATATTCCACATATTTTTTGAAAAAGTTCTCTAAAAATACGGTCACGATACGTCCGCGGTCTTCCGGAATAAATCTGAGTTTCTCCACTTTAACATATTTGCGTTCCTGCAGAACGGCTATGATATTAGCATAAGTTGACGGACGTCCGATGCCCAGTTCTTCAAGCTTTTTAACTAAACTTGCTTCCGTAAATCTCGGAGGAGGGGTCGTAAAATGTTGAGCCGGCTTAATTTCTTTCTTTTCAACAGATTCTCCGGTTTCTACATTCGGCAGAATGGCGTTTTCATCATCGTCATCAGAATCATCTTTACTTTCTTGATAAAGTTTCAAAAATCCGTCAAACTGAATAACTTGTCCGTTGGCACGCAATAAAATTTTGCCGTCAGCCGATTTGGCGTCAACGACAACTCTATCCAAAATAGCCGGATTCATTTGGCAGGCAACAGTACGCTTCCAAATAAGCTCATAAAGCTTATAAGCGTCGCTGTCCAGTTTCATTTCCATTTTTTTCGGTGTGTTCATAACGTCAGACGGACGGATGGCTTCGTGCGCTTCCTGAGCGTTTTTAGTCTTGTTTTTATATTCTTTAGCGGTTTTTGGCAAATAGCTGGCGCCAAAATATTTTTCAATGGCTTCGCGGCAGGCTTTTATAGCTTCTTTAGAAAGGTTTACGGCATCGGTACGCATATATGTGATTATACCTGCTTCATAAAGCTTTTGCGCTACCTGCATGGTTTTTTTAGCCGAAAAACGCAATTTACGGGCAGCCTCCTGCTGCAGGGTGGAGGTTGTGAACGGCGGCGCCGGATAGCGGCTGGCTTTTTTGCGTTCAACGTTTGAAACCGCAAAATTCTGCGCCTCGATTTTTGCTTTGGCGGCCAGAGCTTTTTCTTCGGTGTTAATTGTAAACTTGTCTAATTTTTTGCCGTCCAAATTGATTAAGTGGGTCAGCATTTCCGCTTTTTGAGCGGTTAAAACATTTACATCAATTGTCCAATATTCTTCAGCCTTAAATTTATCAATTTCATTTTCGCGGTCGCAAATCAAACGCAGAGCCACAGATTGCACGCGTCCGGCCGATTTAGACCCCGGAAGTTTTCGCCACAGGATAGGTGAGAGATTAAAACCCACCAAATAATCAAGAGCGCGCCGAGCCATATAAGCGCTTACTAAATCATTATCTATCTCACGAGGGTTTTCGATTCCCTCTTTAACCGCCGATTTTGTAATTTCATGGAAGACAACTCGCTGAATTTTTTTGCCTTCCAGTTTTTTCTTTTCTTTTAATTCTTCTAAAATGTGCCAAGCGATTGCTTCTCCTTCTCTATCCGGGTCGGATGCGAGAATGAGCGTGTCGCAGTCTTTTAGTGCGGCAATAATGTCATTTAGATGTTTTTTTCCTACCGGACTAAATTCCCATGTCATAGCAAAATCGTTATCAGGGTCGACAGAACCATCTTTACTCGGTAAATCTCGTATGTGTCCGTAGCTTGCCAAAACTTTATAGTCATCACCTAAATATTTATTGATTGTTTTGGCTTTTGCCGGAGATTCTACAACAACTAATTTCATTTTATACTACACCTTATTTTAAGCGCGCTACGCGATTGCCTGCCTGTCGTTCGATTTTTCCCGAAAACTCCAAATCCAGGAGCTGCGAAAAGAAATCTGCCTGAGAGAAACCGCTGGAACGCAATAGTTCATCTATATCTACTCCTTCAAAACTAATCAGTTCAATCAATGCTGACTGACTTTCTTTTTCGGGTTGCGGTTCAGCAATTTCAATGTCAGAAATATTTACACGATTTTTTACTTTGTCAAGAGGCTTCAAGCTTAGATACGTGCTTTTTATCTGCCGGTTTTGGCTTATACTTAATATATTAAGTATGTCATCGGCGTTTTCAGTTAAAACTGCACCTTCTTTTATCAGATGATTTGGTCCTTGTGAACGATTCTCTAACGGAGACCCTGGAACGGCAAAAATGTCTTTTCCTTGTTCTAAGGCGTATTTTGCCGTTATTAAAGAGCCGGAATGCAGGCTCGCCTCAACAACCAATGTTCCGGCAGAAAGTGCCGAAATAATTCGATTCCGTCTGGGAAAAGTGGAAATTTGCGCAGCGGTGCCAAACGGAAGTTCAGAAATAATCAGACCTTGTTCGGCTATCATTTTATAAATATCTTTGTTTTCAGCCGGATAAATCACATCGATTCCGGTGCCTAAAACAGCGATGGTCGGACCGAGTTTGTTTTTGGCATACATGGCGCCTTTGTGCGCCGCACTGTCAATGCCGCGAGCCATGCCCGAAACCGTAAGAACATCGTTTTCGGTTAAGTCATAAGCGATTCGCGAGGCGATTTTTCTTCCATTTATGGAAGCATTTCTTGCGCCGACTATAGCCACGCTCAGCGGATAGTTCAATAATTCAATATTACCCAAAGCATATAAAATCGGAGGGGCGTCATTAAGTTGTTTCAAGGATTCGGGGTATTGTTTGTCTGTATAAGCTATCAAGCTGATTCCGGATTTTTCGGCTCGTTCAATTTCTTTTTCAGCCATTGATTTTGGGCAGAGCTGCTTTTTAGCAGAGATAACTTGCAATACTTTTTCCAAACATCTGTAAGTCTGCATATGTTTATAAAAAGTAATCGGGCCGATTCCATCGGTCATCATCAAGCGTAAAATGTCCAACAGCTCCGTTTGCTCTGCCACGTTTTAAGCCTTTTTCTTAAAGCTGATTTTGCTTTCGGTACCATTAAGCAGGCGAGCTATATTCGCATGATGGCGTATAATTACCAATAAAGCTATAATCGTATAAAACGCCGCATATATAGGCGGACACATAAAAAACGCGACTATCGGCATTGAAACAGCCGCGGTTAAAGCCGAAAGTGAAGAATATCGAAATGTAAACGCCATGACTAGCCAAACGGCTAAAGCAATCAAGGCAACCTGCCATTGTGTCATTAAAATAAAACCAAAAGCGGAGGAAACGCCTTTTCCGCCCTTAAATTTCAGCCAAACCGGAAAATTGTGACCTATAACGCCGAAAGAACCGGCAATCAATGAGCCGACAACATTCAGAGAAGTGTCTATACCGGCAAGAGATAGGGCTGTGTCAGGTAAAATATGGCAAGCGGCATAAGCGGCTAAGCCGGCTTTAAATGCATCTAATAAAACGGTCAATAAAGCCAACGTTTTGTTTCCGGTGCGCAAAACATTGGTGGCGCCGATGTTGCCGGAGCCGATTTTGCGGATATCGCCGTAACCGGCTAAATAGCATAAAACCAAGCCGAATGGGACTGAACCGGCTAAATAACCGCTGGCAGCGCAAAGAACCAAGTATAAATTCATCATTATTCTCCCGTATTTGAAATTTCTTCTATCAATAGCAGAAAACGCAAAATTTTCAACTATATTTTGCTGCTTGAAAAAATTCTGCTGAAAACGTGTAAAATATTGATGACAACGACGGCAAAATGCGTAACATACAATCAAATTAGTATAGGGTGGAGAAATGAAACCTGTTTATAAAAGAATTTTATTGAAGCTTTCGGGCGAAGGTCTGATGGGTGACAAAGGCTTCGGCGTCGACGCGGCTATAGCTGCGGCTTTGGCTGATGAAATTGCCAAAGTGCGCGAGCTTGGCGTGCAGGTTTGTTTGGTAATCGGCGGAGGCAACTTTTTCCGCGGAGCGAAAAACGCTACGGAAGGAATGGATAGAAGCGTCGCCGACCAGGTCGGTATGATGGCAACTTTGATGAATGCGTTGGTTATGAAAACCGCTATAGAGCGTTCAGGATGCCCTGTTGAAATTTATTCTGGCTTGGTTATGCCGCAGGTGTGTGAGACATATAGCTTCCGTGAAGCTGTGAAATCATTGGAAAAAGGTCGCGTTGTGATTTTTGCCGCAGGTACGGGCAACCCGTATTTTACAACCGATTCCGGAGCTGCGCTGCGTGCTGCAGAAATGCATTGCGACGTTATAATGAAAGCGACGCAGGTTGACGGGGTTTATGATTCTGACCCTAGAAATAATCCTGCGGCCAAGCGATATGAAACAGTCAGCTTTGCGGAAGTGGAAGATAAAAAACTGAAAGTTATGGATATGACGGCTATAACAATGGCGGCAGAAAATAATATCCCGATTATGGTTTTTGCTCAAAAGGGCGGGGATTCCATTGTAAAGGCTGTCTGCGGTCTTGCCAGATGTACAATCATTAAATGAAAATAAGAGGTGAAAATGTCTGATTTTGAAAAAATTAAAACTGAAACTTTAAGCCGGATGGAAAAAAGTCTGGAAGCCTTGAAAACAGATTTTGCCGGATTGCGCGCAGGACGCGCTCACGCCAGTCTGTTGGATGGTATTATGGTTGAAGCTTACGGTAATATGACGCCAATTAGTCAGGTTGGCACGGTCGGAGTTCCTGATGCCCGTACTTTGTCGGTCAGCGTTTGGGATAAAGGCTTGGCTAAAAGTGTGGAAAAAGCTTTGAGAGAAAGCGATTTAGGCTTGAACCCTATGTCTGACGGACAGCTGATACGTATACCTATTCCGCCGTTGAGCGAGGAACGCCGTAAAGAATTGGTTAAAATATCTGGAAAATATGCAGAGCAATGCAAAGTTGCGGTTCGGAATATTCGCCGCGATGCTATGGATGAAGTGAAAAAACTGAAGAAGGATTCGCTGATTTCTGAAGATGAAGAAAAGAAATATAATAGTGATATTCAAAAGTGGACTGATGACACTATCCGTAAAGTGGACGAACAGACAGCGCTTAAAGAAAAAGATATTATGCAGGTATAGGGTGTTGATGTGACTGTGAAAAACTTGCAACATATCGCATTTATTATGGATGGCAACCGGCGTTGGGCAAAAAAACGCGGTCTGCCGGCTGTTGTCGGCCATAAAAAAGGAGCCGAAGTTTTGATTGACACAGCAAAAGCTGTGAAAAGTTTTGGTGTCAAATTTATGACCGTCTATGCTTTTTCTACGGAAAATTGGCAGCGCGATAAAGAAGAAGTTGACGGACTTATGAATCTGCTGCGCAATTATTTGGATAACAGTTTTAAAGAATTGGAAGAAAATAACGTCAAAATAGTTTTCATTGGCGAACGCGATATGCTGGCGGCTGATATTGTTGCTAAAATGGCAAAAATAGAAGATAAGACGCGGCAAAATGACGGTATGACGCTTTGTGTGGCTTTGAGTTATGGCGGACGTCAGGAAATTGTTGCTGCATCGAAAAAAATTGCCGAATTGGTGCAAAGCGGTAGTTTAAAACCGGAAAATATAGATGTTTCGACATTTTCCTCAATGCTTTATACCGCCGAAATTCCGGAGCCTGATTTGCTTATCCGCACTAGCGGTGAACAACGTATAAGCAATTATCTTTTGTGGCAGCTTGCCTATAGTGAAATGTATTTTTCGCAGACTCTGTGGCCGGATTTTTCAAAATCAGAATTAAAAGATATTATTGAAATTTATAACAAGAGGGAGAGAAGATATGGTAAGTCGTAAATTGGGAGCGATAGCTAAAAGAATTTTAGCGGCGATTGTGATGATTCCTGTTGCTGTTGATGTTCTTTACATAGGCAGTCCTTATGTCGAAGTGTTGGCAATTGTTGTAGGCGGTTTGCTGGCATGGGAGTGGGCAAATTTGCTCTCGTCTCAAAAAGCATCGGCCTATGTCGCGGCCTATATGATGAGTTTGGCCGTTTCGTTATGGAGCTATAATTTTGCTGTGTTATTTACGATGATTGCTATAACTTCATTGGTGGTGTTTTTTATAGCCGAAAAGGAAAAACGCCGCGGTTTGATTACATTAGGCGTGCCGTATATTTCTATCGGTATCGGTTCTCTTATTTGGATGTATCGCTGTTTTGACCCTAGCGAAGGTTATTATGACCCTCAATATAACTATAGCTTTATGATGACTTTATGGTTTTTTCTTATGGTTTGGAGTATGGACATCGGCGGTTTGGTTGTCGGATGTAATCTGCGCGGTCCTAAATTGGCTCCTAAAATCAGTCCGAATAAAACTTGGTCCGGTTTGTTCGGCGGAATTTTGCTTTCCATTTCTGTCAGCATAATCTTTATGTATGTTTGTACCGAAATTATGGATATTCCATTTTATTCAAATAATCTGAATCATATATCATTTACCTATTCTCCGCTGCAGATTCGTTATGTTTGGCATGTGAATGACCAAATTTTATATGCCTTTGCCGCCGGACTTATTGCGGTGTTGGCGCAAATAGGTGATTTAATTGAATCTGGCATTAAACGAAAGGTTGGAGTTAAAGATTCCAGTAAGCTTATACCTGGACACGGCGGTGTGTTTGACAGGGTTGATGGTTTGATTTTTGCGGCGCCGTTTGTTTATTTGTTCTTTATGTATATGCGTTGAGGAAAATAAAATGGAAAGTTTGTTAAATATTGTTTATTACATTGTGCCGTTTATTGTTCTGCTTGGGGTTTTGGTTTTTGTTCATGAGTTTGGACATTTTATCATAGCTCGCAGTCTTGGTGTCGCCGTCTCTGATTTTTCTATCGGTTTTGGAAAGGAATTATGGAGCAGAACCGATAGACATGGCACAAAATGGAAAATATGCGCCGTGCCTTTGGGGGGATATTGTCAGTTTTTGGGCGATGCTGATGCGTCTTCTTCGACATCTGATAAAAAAGCCTCTGAATTATCGGATGAAGACAAGAAACACGCTTTTCCATATCAAAAAGGGTGGAAAAAGTTAGCGATTGTTGTGGCTGGACCGGCATTCAATTATCTGTTTGCTATTGTTACATTTATTGGTATTTTTTATTGCTGCGGCAAAATCGTTTATCCATCTGTGGTCGGCGCCGTGATAGAAGGTGAGGCCGCTGATTTGGCCGGTATTGAAGCCGGTGATAAAATTATCCGCATAAATGGCAATGAAACTCCGGATTTTCAGGCAATAGGCAATGAGGTTAACTTATCAACAAATGATGAAATCTCAGTTGATATTGAACGCCCGTTGACTTTTAAGCTGTTTACTTCGGAAATTGAAAATCCGTGTTCTACTTGTGAAAATAAAAAAGAAAAAATTTTGGGATTGATGTCTTTACCGGCAAAAACTGACCCGAAAACCGGTGAACTTCTTCCATCGCCGTCCGTGGTCGGCAATGTGATGGTCGGAAGCTCTGCCGAACAGGCTGGATTTTTAAGCGGAGATATTTTAGATAGTGTCAATGGTGTGAAATTAAATGATTTTACTCAGTTGAAAGAATATGTAAGCGCGCATGTCGATGATGAGTTGGAAATTAAAGTTCGCCGTCCGCTTAGCGTTAAGGCTGTTCTAAAAGAAACTGATTTTGATTCTGGAAACGGAAAATCCGAAAAGCGCCGTATGCTAGGCATACAATCAACGGCAGGAATTGTATTTTCTCGCCGCAATATGACTTTTGGCAGCGCTGTTCAATCCGGCTTTGCCGAAGCATGGGATGTAACTGTTACAACTTTGCGTGCTGTCGGTCAAATGGTAACGGGGCAGCGCGGTGGCAAAGATGTAGGCGGAATTATCCGCATTGCCGAAATGTCCGGTGATGTCAGCAAATCAGGCGGTTTAATCGGATTTATTTATTTTATGGCTTTGCTGTCGGTTAATTTGGGGCTGATTAACATTTTGCCTATTCCGGTTTTGGATGGCGGTCATGTGGTTATTTATTTGAGTGAAATGATTATCCGCCGCGAATTAAAACCGCAGGTTAAGGATTATATTTTTAAGTTTGGTCTTTTTATAATTTTAGCCATCATGGTTTTGGCAACATGGAATGACCTGGTGCATTTATTTAACAGATGGTTTGACTAAGGAGTATGAATAAAAGATGAAAAAGAAACTTTTTGCCGGCGTAATGGCCACCAGCTTATTGGCTTTTGAGGCGATGGCTTCGGATATGCTGGTTAAAAAAATAGAAGTAAACGGACTTCAACGTGTTGAGAAAGCTACAGTTTTGTCTTATTTGAACATAAAACAAAACTCTACGGTTACACAAGATAAGTTGGACAGCTCTTTTAAACGTTTATATGATACGGGTTTGTTTAGCGATGTCAATTTTGATACGTCAAAAGACAATACATTGGTTATTAGTGTAAAAGAAAATCCGGTTATCGGAAAGCGTGCTTTTGACGGCAATGATAAAATCGATGATAAAATTTTGGAAAGCGAAGTGCAGTTGGGACCTCGCTCTGTCTATGATAAAGCTAAAGTTCAGCAGGATGTGCAGCGCATTTTGGACGTATATCGCAAAACCGGACGCTATACCGTTACGGTGGAACCTAAAATTATCAAACGTGATGACAGCCGAGTTGATTTGATTTATGAAATAGATGAGGGTGCCGCTGCTAAAATAGATAAAATCAATTTTTTGGGCAATACTCACTATTCGGCCTCTGATTTACAAGATGAAATCATGAGTAAAGAAAGCCGTTGGTATCGTATTTTTACTTCATCTGAGACTTATGATGCCGAAAAAATGAATTATGATAAAGAACTGTTGCGTCGTTTTTATACAAACCGCGGTTACGCCGATTTTAAGGTCGAGTCCGCAGTCGCCGAACTGAGCGCCGATAAAAAATCGTTTATTTTGACATTTACTATGGACGAAGGTGTTCGCTATAAAATCGATAAAATCAGTATCAAATCAGAGATAAAAGATGTTGATGTTAATCCGCTTTATGATGATGTCGAACTATCAAAGGGAGATTGGTATAATGCTGATTTGATTGAAAAATCTATCAGCGCTATAACAGATACTCTTGGAAAAAAAGGTTTTGCCTTTGTTGATGTGGATTCGGAGCTTGTTCGCAATAATGAAACCGGAACAGTTGATTTAGTGTTTAATATTACCGAAAGCCGCAGAATTTTTGTTGACCGCATAAACATAACCGGAAACGACAGAACTTTGGATGAGGTTATTCGCCGAGAGTTTCGTTTAGATGAGGGAGATGCACTCAACGTCTCTAAATTGCGCGATTCTCGTCGTAATGTTGAAAATCTGAACTATTTCAGTAAAGTAGATATTCAAACCGAGCCAACAGGACCTAATAAGGCTGATTTAAATGTTAATGTTGAAGAAAAATCAACTGGTTATTTCAATGTTGGTGTCGGCTATTCAACTACCAACGGCGCTTTGCTGCGTGCTGGCGTGACTGAAAACAACTTCCGCGGCCGCGGTCAGGAGCTTGGTTTTAATGTCGGTATTTCTCAGCGTACAAAAGATTATGATATAAGCTTTACCGAACCGTATTTCTTGGGACGCCGCTTGAGCGCAGGTACTGATTTGTTTATGACCGAGCAGAATTATGAAGATGAAGCATCTTATGATACAAGTTCAAAAGGCGGACGTCTTCGTTTTGGCTGGAACTACACAGATGACTTTTATCATTATACACGCTACACATTGAGCAAAAATGAAGTAAATCATGTTAAATCATACGCATCTGAATTTGTAAAATCTGAAGAAGGAAGCAGCACAGCTTCTGTAATCGGTCAGACTTTTGTTTATGACAAACGTGACAACGCAATCAACACCAAAGAAGGTTATTACCTTTCTTTTGGCAATGATTTTGCCGGTGTCGGTGGTGATGATAAATATAATAAATTCGATGCCAAAGCATATAAATTCTATACGCTTTCTGACTATTACACATTCAAATTGTTTGCAACAGGCGGTTATATTGCCGGCTACAGCGGAGAAAATGTCCGCTTGTCTGACCGCTATTATTTGGGTGGACAAACATTGAGAGGTTTTGAATTTGCCGGTATTGGCGCGCGTGATAAACGTACGGATGATGCTTTGGGCGGTAACTGGATGATGTATTCAGGTGTGGAGATGACATTCCCTATCGGACTGGATGAACTTGGAATTAAAGGACGCACATTCTGGGATGTCGGCATGTTGGGAAAACCGGATAATTTTGATTCGCAAAAAATTGATTATTCGTCAAAAGTCCGCAGTTCTGTAGGTTTCGGATTTGACTGGATGTCTCCGATGGGTAAAATTGATATTGATTTTGGTTTCCCTATCAGCAAAGCTAAATATGATAAGACCGAAGTTTTCCGTCTGAATTTTGGTACAAGCCTCTAGGAGAATATGATGGTAGATAAAAATTTTTATGAAATTAGAGAAAATGTCACTTTGGCAGATGTAGCCGGAGTGACCGGTGCAATACTTAGCGACGCCTCTAAGGCTAAGGAAGTTATCAGGGGAATTGCCACCATGCAATCTGCCGGAGCCGATGAAATATGTTTTTTCTATGACCGCAAGAGCAAAGAGCAAGCGGCAGAAATCAAAGCTAAGGCTTGCGTTACAACCGAAGCATTGCGTCAGTTTTTGCCGGCTGACGCGGTGGTTTTAACCTGTGAAAATCCAAAGGAAGCTTTTGTTCGTCTTAATGAATATATGTATTCTGAAAAAAAGCCTGTTTTGGAAATTGATGCCAGCGCAAAGATTTCTATGTTTGCAAAAATAGGCGAAGGATGCTATATCGGTGCCAATGCGGTAATTGAGGATAACGTTGTTATCGGCAATAACTGCCGCATAGAGGCCAATACCGTAATTGCCCACGATTGTAAAATCGGTAATAATTGCCGTATCGGTGCCGGAGCGTCTGTTGCTTATGCGCTGATAGGGGATAATTGCTACATCTATGCCGGCGCTCGTATCGGACAGGATGGTTTTGGTTTTCAGCTTATGGGCGGACAACATCACCGCATTCCGCAACTAGGCCGTGTTATTATCGGTAATGATGTGGAAATCGGCGCCAATACTTGTATTGACCGAGGTGCGTTGGATGATACGGTTATCGGCGATGGCTGCCGCATTGATAATTTGGTGCAGATTGCCCATAATGATAAATTAGGCCGCGGCTGTGTGATTGTTTCACAAGTCGGAATCGCCGGAAGTTGTACATTGGGTGACTATGTCATCTGCGGCGGACAGGTTGGTTTGGCCGACCATTTGCATATTGGTAACGGCGTGCAGATTGCAGCTCAATCCGGCGTTATGCGTGACATAGAAGATGGCGCGGTTATGATGGGCAGTCCATGCGTTCCTTTTAAGGATTTTATGCGTCAGGTTGCTTTTTTGCAAAAAAATTCAAAAAAATAAAGTGAGGAAAAAATGTCTGAAAAGAAAATATATAATATTGATGAAGTAATGAAAATGCTGCCGCATCGCTATCCGTTTTTGCTGGTGGATAGATTGGAAGTTGAAGAACCGGGAGTCAAAGGTGTCGGTATCAAAAATTTAACCATGAATGAAGAATTTTTTCAAGGTCATTTTCCAGGCAATCCGATTATGCCCGGAGTTTTGCAAATTGAGGCTATGGCGCAGTCTGCCGGTTGTGTGGTTATGAGTGCGGATTCAGATTATGCCAATAAAAAACGCAGCGTTCTGTTTATGGCTGTAGACGGTGTAAAATTCCGCAAACCAGTTCGTCCGGGCGACCAGCTCAGAATGCATGTCGAAAAAATAAAAGAACGCCGAAACATTTTTGTTTTTCATGGCGTTGGGATGGTTGATGGGCAGGTTGTCTCTGAGGCTGATTTAACAGCGATGATTGTCGATTAGACTAAAAATCAATAATACATACCGAAAACCGCCGAAAAGGCGGTTTTTTGCGTATATATAACAAAATAAATATTTTGCTAAAATAGGTTGACAGAAAAATATAAATGTATAAATTAAAATTGTTTTGTAATTTTTATTAAATAGTTATGTTTAAATTTTAAGTATTATGGATGAGCAGAAATGTTATTGGCTGGCGCAAAAATATGGACTTTCGCCTAGAGAGGCCCGTAATTTTAGTCAGATGACAGAAGAACAGCGTCTTGTGTATCTTTTTTCAAAACTTGAAAGAGCCGAAAAATCAAATAAGGCCTTAAAGCACAATGCCAGAATATTGGCAAACGAAGCAGAAGATGCTAAGAATGTGGCTAGGCAGGAAATAGACAGGCTTAATAGCAAAGCTGCTAGACTTGAGCATGAACTGAGCCGGAAATATTAAAAAATGTAAAATAATGTTTTATCGGTTGTATTAAATTAAAATTCTTTGTTTGGCTTTGAGCTTAACAAAGAATTTTTTTATAAAATGTTCTTGACAAAAAAATATTATGATGTATAAAAGCAATCACTTTATGATTATTTAATAATTTTTATGTTTAATTAAATTTTTTTAGCTATGGCAAAAAAAGAACATCGCGCTCCAAAAAATTCCAAGAAGGAAAAGGGAGCATTCAAGAAAAATGGTGGTCAATCTGCTTATCAGGCATCTAAGGCTGATGTTAAGAAAACACGCAAGCCTCGTTCCAATCCTGTAGACAATAAGGAGATTGCATAAACAGAGTTTCGCCTGTACTCCCCATTAGAACTATTTTTTTTAGATAGTTTTGAATGGGGAGTATTTTTATTTTAAAATGAATTGACAAAAACATCGTCAGATGTCATTATAAAAATACAATTTTATAATTCTTTGTATAATTAAATTTTTATCTTTATGGACTACGCAGAAGCTAAAGCTTTGGTTTTTAACCTGCTTAAAGAAGATGAACCTTTGAGCAAAGAACTTGAAGTGTTTAAGGATGCAGATGATGTGAAATTTTCGGATTATCTGGATTCTATGGATTTTTTGGTTTTGGATTATGAATTGCTGAAAAATTTTCCGCAATACCAGACTTCCGAGCCATTAACAAAAGACAATACTTTGCGCGATGTGTGCAATTTTATTATTGCGCATCAACAAAAAAAGCCGCTTGAATAAACAAGCGGCTTTTTCTTTGAAGTTTTTGATTATTCTTGCATGTCGCTCAAAATCTTCATTGAAATAATTTTGTCCGGATTATCTACAATACCATTTGCGGCAGAGTTACCTTTTTTGATGTTGTCAACATATTCCATACCTGAAATAACTTGTCCCCAAACTGTGTATTTACCATCTAAAAAATCGGCATCCTTAAAGCAAATAAAAAATTGGCTGTCCGCAGAATCCGGAGACGCTGCTCTAGCCATAGAAACCGTGCCGCGCCCGTGATGTTTATTATTAAATTCGGCTTTCAGTTTCAGTCCGCTGCCGCCGGTTCCATTGCCCATAGGGTCACCGGTCTGCGCCATAAAACCGTCAATCACACGATGAAATTTTAGACCATCATAAAATCCTTGACGAACTAAATCTTTGATGCGCTCCACGTGACGAGGAGCAACATCTGGATACATTTCAATCAGAACCGTGCCGTCTTTCAATTCCATTACCAAAGTGTTATCCGGGTCACTAACTTCTGTGGCTGAGGATGCAGCAGAAAAAGTCAGGGCGGCAAACAAAGTCAATATAAATTTTTTCATAATATTCTCCTAAGTTATTAAATTGCATAGAGCATAAAAAATATAAGTTAAGATTTGACTAAAAGACAATTATATTTATGTATAAAGCTATCATAACATAAGACGTTTGAAGCGTTTCTCCAAATCTATTTGCTAAAATCATAAAGACCAGAACCGCTATAGTCTGGTAACGGCTTGCATACTTCAAAATAGTTCACGGCATAGCTTGTGAATGCCAATGCGGCAATCGGCAGCACAACTTTTTCAAACGGAAAATGGGCGTGTCCTCCGTTTTTGGCTTTCATCCATTGATAAAAAACCGAGCTATATGTCAGCACGGCGGCGCCTAATAAAGTGCAAAACAAAAACGGGTCTAAATAAAAAATTAAAATCGGTTTTGGCGTATAAACCAAGTCTTTTATATAAACACCGGCAATCATAGAAATTGACAAGGCTATCAAAAGAGGATTGCGAAAAGCAAAGTTCCAGCCTTTTTTATCACACCATAAAATAGTCCAATAACCGACGAGCATCAGCAAAGCTCCTGCCCAGACGGCAATTACGCTGTCGTCCACTCCCAAATTACGGGCAACTTCCAAACCTACGGCAACTCCTACGGTGCAAACTGCGCATGCTGGGTTTGCATAGGTTGGCAAGGCATAGAATAAAGCAGCTGCGGCTGCCAAACAAAAAATCAACATATTATACTCCTTAGCGTTTTTTTATCACAATACGGAATTTAACAGATAAATCAACATATTTTTACAAAAACCGCCGACATATTCGCCGGCGGAAAGGAGAAACAAAAAGATAAAATATAATTATGCGTTTACAACGGCGCGTCGCTGAGCTGCTACAAGCACAGTTTTCTCGGTTTGTTTATCAAACTCAGTCGGATGTTTCTTTTTAAAATCGTCTTTAAATTTTTTAGGTGTTCCAAAGCCTTCCTGACGATAAGTGTTTACAATCATTGCCAGCATCCCATCGGTAGAAACATCTTTACCGGCTATGGCATTAAATTTAGCAATAGACGCGTTCATTTTGACTGCTGCTTCGCTGTCTGGCAGGTTGCGTTTTATCAGTCCGCGTTTGGAATGAGAGCGTTTAATAACTGCGCTAGCCAAATCTAAGAGTCGGCCTTTATCTTTTGCGGCGCTATCTAACAATTTTAAAAATTGTTGACCGGCAGTAATTTTTTTCTTTTCAGGCATCTTACACCTCCGTATTCATAATTATATTTTATGCTTTTAATATATCATAGAAACGAAGAATGCGCAACAGATTTTTTTAGTTGCTGCGGTTTATGATGAAACGAGCAAGTTCTTGTAATACTGTAGATTTTTTTCCAAAAATATCAATGGTGTCTATGGCCTCATCTGTTAGTTTTTCGGCCAGCTTTTTAGCTTGGTCGATACCGAAACGGCTAACAAGGGTAAACTTGTTTTGAGTTTCATCTTTGTGTAAGGTTTTACCAACCAGATTTTGGTCGCCTTCGCGGTCCAATATATCATCACTTATTTGGAATGTCTGTCCAATTTTGCGAGAATAGCAAATTAGAGCCTGTCTAAGTTCTAACGGAGCTTGTCCTAGTACGGCTCCGGCCTCGCAGGCATAGCGCAGCAATCGTCCTGTTTTCATTTCTTCCAAACGCGCTATAATATTTTCATCATTTTCATCTGAGCCGGCGGATTCGGCATATAAATCTAAGGTTTGACCGGCAACCATTCCTCCAAAAGCTCCGGCGGCATCGGAGAGCAGCTGCGTCAACGTCAATCTGATTTCCGGACGAATTTCTGGAGCTGAAGACAATACTCTGAAAGCATGAGTCAAAAGACCGTCCCCGGCCAAAATAGCGGTGGCTTCATCAAATTTTTTGTGGCATGTAGGCTTGCCGCGCCGCAAATCGTCATTATCCATTGCCGGTAAATCATCATGTATAAGAGAATAGGTGTGCAGCATTTCCAAAGACACAGCCGCCGGCAGACAGGTTTTATAATCAATATCAAACAAAGCGGCGCATTGACATAGCAAAAACGGACGCAAGCGTTTGCCACCGTTCATTAAAGAATACTTCATTGCCTCTACAACTCGTTTTTCCACCCCGTCAGGCAATGGCAAATATTTCACCAAATCGGCATTAAACTTTGCTGCAAATTCGCTTAAATCCCGTTTTATGTCAATCATTATTCCTCCACCTTGTCCAAAGGTTCGGTAGAAACAGCGCCTTCAGGCGAAACATTGATTTTTTCAATTTTCAACTGCGCCGCCTTGAGCTTTTCTTCACAAAATTTTTTTAAGGCCGTTGCTTTTTCATAAGCCTCGACGGCGTCATCTAACTTAATTTTTCCGCCTTCAAGTTCGCGTACAATACTTTCCAACTGCACTAAAGCGTCTTCAAAGCTCAATTTGCTTAAATCTAAATCTTTCATTTTCAATCTCCATTAACAATAAGCTTAGCTCATTGTTATATTTTTACAACGAGATTCTGTAACTTATTAAACTATTTATCGACCAACCCTACGCTTTAGATTTATAGGTAATTTTTATAAAATATGTTATATTAAAGTTACTATGAATTTTCATAGTTTTATTCCTGAAAAACGGGCCTGCTGCAAGCCGCGCGGCAGGCCTTGACTTTTCTTGACTGTAGAAAAAAATGGGTATATACTGCCGAACGTTAATATATGAGGAGTTTAGAATGGCAAAAATTTCATGGCGTCCCGGAACGTTGATGGCGCCGCTGCCGCCGGTATTAGTTTCTTGCGGCACAATGGAAAAACCTAATGTTATGACTGCCGCGTGGACAGGCGTAGTTTGTAGCGAGCCGACGTTGGTATATGTTTCGCTGAGACCATCGCGTTATAGCCATGAAATTATCAGTCAGACAAAAGAATTTGTGATAAATCTGCCGACAGTAGCTCTGGCAAAACAGGTAGATATGTGCGGTGTAAAAAGCGGCCGAAATGTGAATAAATTTGAGCTATCCGGTCTGACGGCGGCTCCATGTTCTAAAATATCTGCGCCGCAGGTAATGGAGTCTCCTATATCTTTGGAGTGCCGTGTGATTGAAATAAAACATCTTGCCACGCAATCTCAACCGGCCACGCATGATATGTTTTTAGCTGAGGTATTGTCTGTTAACGTTGATGAGCAGTATTTGGATGAAAATAATGCCCTGCACCTTGAAAAAGCAGGTTTGTTGGCCTATGCTCACGGATTTTATTATGCTTTGGGCGAGCAGCTTGGCAAATTCGGCTGGTCAGTAGAAAAAAACAGCACCAAACGTAAACGTGCCGAAAAAGAAGAAGCTGAAAAATCTGATAAAAAAACTTTTCAGAAACATGGTGGTTTTAAACGCAAAGATTTTAAGCGCGGCAGCAAAGAAAATAAAAAAGAATTTAAGCCGCATCGTTCAAAATTTGGCGAACACCAAAAAGAAGAGCGTAAATTTAAAGAACGCAAAACTTTTAAACGCGACACCGAAAACCGCAAGCCTTTTCGCAAAAATAAAACCACAGAAAACAAAAACTTTGAGCAAAAAGCTCCTCGTAAAATTTTAACCCTCAAAAAATAGGTGGCTTATGGCGGATAAACGTATTGATTTTAAGATAGATTATCAAAATTTATCGGTTTATGATGAATTTAATACCGACAGGTTACAATATCCGCTCATTCTTTCAATTCCGCATAGCGGTTCGTTTTTTCCGCCTGAATTTTTACAAAATGTACGTTTTGATGAAAAAATTTTGCGCCGCAATGAAGATTTATTTGTTGATGAATTACTCCGAGATGCCATAAATAAGGGACTTACCGCCATAAAGATGAATATTTCCCGCACATTTGTTGACCTCAATCGTGACAGACTGGAACTGGACCCAACGATGTTTTATAATTATCCGAAAGAAAAAGATATTTTATATGACAAACATTGTCGTGTGGGACTTGGTGTGATTCACCGTATTAACTTTAAACGCGAAAATCTCTATGACGGATTGCTGAATTATCATGAAGCTGAAGAACGTTTGAATAATGTTTATGACGTTTATCATGACCGTTTGCGGAAACTTATCAATAAATGTTTGAAAAAGTTTGGCTTTTGCGTTGTATTGGATTGCCATTCTATGCCGTCAAAAATTTGTTCAATTATTGACGACCGTTCAGGAATAGATATTTGTTTGGGTAATTTGTTCAGCCAAAGCTGTCCGCAGGAATATAGCGATTTTTTGGCGGCGCAGTTTTGGGATTATAATTATAATGTACAGGAAAATTGTCCGTATTCCGGAGCTTATATAACTTTCAATTATTGTCAGCCGCGCAGCAAAATGTATACATTGCAGCTGGAAATAAATCGCGCACTTTATGCAAATGAGGAAAATTTATGCAAAAATGATGATTTTGATAAGGTATGCGAAGAAGTCGGCTCAGCAATTATAAATTTTGCCGAATACTTAAAAAGACAATGATATTAGATGTTGTTAATACAAAATATAAAATAAAAAACTCGCCGTATGACGAGTTTTTTTAATATGGGGCGGATGAAGAGATTCGAACTCTCGACATCTGGTACCACAAACCAGCGCTCTAACCAACTGAGCTACATCCGCCATTGTGGCAACAGAATAGTTATTACATTTAAAACAATTAAAAGTCAATATCAAAAATACAATTTCAATCAAATTGTATTTTATTATATAATTTAACATAAAAAACGTGCGGTTTTATAATGGAAAATCGCACGATTATATAAACATATGCCGAAAATCAAATTACTGAAATGTCCACATAATGCTGTTGCTGTTCGCCATACAATACGAGCGGGCAGAATATTTGGCAATAGGAAGCTTGTGTTCTCCCCCCCACGAAAATTCGACCGTGTTTTGCTCGTTTATAATTGTGATTTTCATTAAAGTAAGCTTATCGTTTTTACTTAATGGCATTTCACTCAAAGAAACACAGGCGGATTTATTCAGCTTTGCAACCGTAATATCAAAACTCATATCGCTGGGAAGTCCAGCAGTTCCGCCGGTTCCTTGCCCAATCTGAAATTCGTATTCTTTATATTTCAGTAGGTCGTCACGCAGCAAATTATCATTTTTAGCTGTTTCGGTAGAAAGTTTCCAATATCCCGGACGGTCGCGGTAATAGTTATGAACTCTTTCAGCCGTGTTAAAAACAGCGCGCTGCAGTTCTTTGTGAGGATTATGCAGTAACAGCAAACTTAATCCTATGCAGGCAGCCAACATTGCGGCCAAAAGCGCAAATCCTAACGCTCCGTTCATTTTGGCTTTTTCCATATCTACATGAACAACCATTATCAGCCTCCTATTTACCCATAGCGCTGGTAATTTGGTCTTGCATATCAAATGTACCGAATACGGCCCAAGCGATAATACCGGAAACGGCCAGCATGGCGACCATGTTCATAATTTCTGCACGTTGCTCAATCAAATAAACAGACTCTTCCAGCCACTCGTTAGCAAGTTTATCAAGGGCTTCTTCAAAGTTATCCAATTCGGAATAAATTTTTAAGTCGGTAATAATCTGCTTATCCGGAAATTCGTGTCCTGCTTTATCCAAAGCTTGTCCCAAGTTGTCACCGTTTTTAATGTGAAACAAAGCTCCGTCTATTTTTTCTTTTAAGTATCTGTTAGAGTCGCGGCGCAGAGAGGTCAAAGCCACGGAAACAGGCACTCCGCCTTTTACCAAAGCAGACAAAGCCAACAGCCATGTAATACCGGTAAAAATTTTATACAACGACCACGGTGGGCAATGGTCTATTTTTACTCTGATTTTGCCTGTCCAATAACCAATCGTAATATAAATTAACAGAGCTACGGCCGGAAAGGCGGCAAAGGCGATAGGCCAGTTTTCCTGAATCCATTCAGAAAGCTCAATCAAAGTCTTGGCCGTTCCGGTCCAGCGCGTATTCGGCGCTGCATCCAACATCGGCGGCACCATATACACACCGATAGCATACAAAATCAAAACTGACATCATCATCAAAAATGACGGATAGGCAATAGCGCTGACAATCGGCCGAATCATACGTGTTGAACCTTCGGTAACTTTAATAAGGTTTAAAAGCGCGCTTTCCAAATCTGAAACGTCACCAACCGAAAGCATCAATCGTTCACGGCTCGGCGCCCATCCTTTTAAGCAGTCGGAAAATGGATGACCTTCTTGCAATGCTCGTCCCCAAGAGCTTACGGCAATAGCCATGTAATCTGATGGGTGTTTGCCATCGTCTGACAAGCCGTTATAAATCATATCAAGCGAGTTCATCAAAGAAAATCGGTTGCGTAACAATGCTGCCAATTTGCGATAAATTTTCAAACGATTCTTGTTTGAAATAGAACACATAATTTTTGCATAAGTCGTCAGCCATTTGTTGTTGCTGCGCATGGCTTTGTTAAAAGCACTTTGTTTTTTTACTTCAGGCATTATTTACTCCTAATAGATAGGACGCTGGTCTAACAAACCGCACCAACGCTCAATTTCATCCATATCAATATATCCTTTGAGCATGCGTTCAATTGCCGCTTCGCGCAAAGGTCTGCCATCCAGTTCACTAACCCAATAGTCAATAGCGCTTTTGGTGTCGCCTTGTACCATCAGCTGTAGAAAATGGGCGTCCGGAACAATAATTTCCGGTACAGACATACGACCAATAACTCCGCGGTGGTTGCAATATTTACATCCCGGACCGCGCAGATAGGTGTTTTCTATACCATAATCGCCCAGGGCAGTTTTCAAACGTTTAAATGATGGGTCGCTCATCCGTTCTTTAACAGAAATTCGGCAATATGGACAGATTTTACGGAACAGACGTTGAGAAATCAACCCCTTCATAATTTCAGGGTCGCTCAACATATATGGCTGCACACCCATATCGCGCAAACGGGTTATTATTGCCGGAGCCGAGTTGGCGTGTAATGTAGACCACACGCTGTGACCTGACAGAGCGCCCTTAAACACCAAATCTGCTGCCGAAAGTGAACGAATTTCACCGACCATCATAACATCAGGGTCAGAACGCAATGCTGCCGACAAGGCTTTTGTAAATTCCTCATCTTTTTCTTCTTCGGTATTGGCATTGGTCACCGGCATTTGTCTTGCGCCTGGTATCGGATACTCAGGAGGGTCTTCCACGGTAATAACGTTAATTTCTCCGTTTCTTTCCTGAATAAGTTTAATCATGTTTCGTTGCAGGGTAGTGGATTTTCCGGAGCCTGTCGGACCGGCCACAATGTTCAATCCCACGGCTGTTGCCCGCAAACGATAAAACAGGTTCAGCTCTCTTTCTCCCAATCCCAAAGATTTTAAGTCGCCGTTTCCGTTAGGATTATCATCGGCATACAGCAAACGCATAACCAAGTATTGTGAACCGAAAGCGACAGGGTTAAATTGCAAACGAATAGCCAAAACGTTGTGGGGCAGAGTTAATTTTCCGTCAGTACCGCGCAAAGGTGTTGAACCCAGTTTTTGCGCGCCCTGAAATTCATTTTGAGCATAGTTTGCGTCAGAAATATCTGCTGATGCAAACGCGGCGCGCACAAATGCTTCTCCCCACTCCTGAGAATATTCAAGCTCACGCTCCATCATACCGTTGACACGGAACATAATCAATGTCGAATCGGCAACAATAACGTGAATATCTGACACCTTTTTAGCGGCCGCACGGTTAATAACGCTCAAAAAGTCAATCTGCATCTGGTAATCTACAGATTCCTGAGCGGTCATTTTAATCTGACCTGAGCCTCGAACCGCATAAGCGTAAATTGCGGCAATTTCTTGCGCTGAAACGTATTTAGGCGTGTGTATGATTAACTTGCGGCGTTTAGCAATTGCCGTAAAGTTCAGAACTTGTCCGTCAAAACGGTGGGCTTCGTCAATAAGGTATGTACCATCTGAAAACAGCACCAACATACGTCTTGTTTCGCTGTTTACATTAAGGTCGCCGTCTTCGGCTGTTAAAACTTTATTGCCGTTTGCAAATAAGGTTTGTAAAAGATTTCCGCTTTCTTGTTTTTCATTTTTGTCTTCTTCAATATCTGAAGACGCTTTTTTTACCGGAGGAGGCGTCAGAGTGTCCGCCGCTGCGGCTTTAGCTATGGCCACCGGAGAAATTTTTTCAGCAGATGCAGGCTTTGCAGCACCTGAATTTACTTGTTCGGTGCTGCTTAAAGTCTGAATCTGTTTTACACTTTCTTCCGTCATTTTTTTATTTTACAAACATTCCCGAACCCAAAGGACCAAGACTTAGCGTGTTGTTGATGGGTTTACTTGCCTTTTTACCTTTATTCGATGCTGCGGAATTATCTTTTGCGGAAGCTTCGGCAGCCTGATTTCTAGTTGTTCCGGATGATGGTATGCTTGCACCTCTAACGTTGCGGACGGCAGAATTATTGTTAATCACGCCTGTGGCCGCCATCGGAGTTTTATCTGCGCCGTTAAACGATTTTTCCGGCTCATATTCACGTACCGTACCTCCGGTATACAAATAACTTTTTACGCCATTGTTATCAAAAGCGATGTAATTATCGGTAATTGTGGTTACGACTTCGCCTCCTTTTAACATTGACCCTTCATGCACAATAAAGGTTGTTCCGTCTTTGTTAAGAATTTTAGCGATAATGTCTTTACCTTTTCCGGTAATATCCATAATAGCATATTCATTAGACATATCAATAGCATCTTCGTCTATACCCGAAGCAAACGGATTGGCAGCGTTGCCGGATTTTAGCTGTTGCATGGCTTCTTCTGTTTGCACCACAGATTTTTTCAAGTTACGGATTTGCGATTCTAATGAAGTAATCGAGCGGTCGTGAGCCGATTTTGCCGTATTTGCTTTTTGTAAGGTTGAAGCTATTTCGCGGCGAATAGCGGCGATTTGCGTTTCAAAATTCTTAATTAAAGTACGGCGTTCATCGCGCAATTGTTTCACCTGATTTTGTAAGTTGGCATTTTTTTCAACCCATTGCTGATTGGTTACCAGCATTTGATTCATGTATTCATTTAATACTTTGGCTTGACGAACTTTTTCTAATTCTGTTTCAACTTTCTTTAATTTTTCTTCAGCTTCAGATTCCTGAATTTTACGTTTTGTTTCCTCATTTTTAGCCTGTTCTTCTTCTTTTTTTAGCCGAGCAGCCTCTTCCTGTCTGGCTTTAATGCGTTGCATGCGCAAGGCTTCAATACGATTGCGGACTTCTTCTCTTTTATATTCAAGGTTCAAAATTGTGGTTTGCTTTTCAATGTCTGACATTTGGCTGAATAAGCTGTTATCAACTTTTGAAAGAATTGTGTTGCCAAAGCTTTCAAACGGAGATTTAGGCGCATCGGCAACCGGCGCATCTCCATCTTCACCATCTACAGAAACATCGCCTTGAGCCGCTGCGACATCAGCTGCGGAAATATTATTTAAACCATTGTCAGGCACGCCGCCAACAGTATTTTGAATGGTGTTGTTTTGGTCCTCGGCAGCATTGTTTGCTTCATTATCGGCAGGAGCCGGATTTTCAGAATCGGAAACTGGAGCTGCGCCATTATCTGGTTTTTGTTCTGTTTCCTGAGTATTCTCAGAATTTTCATCTAAACCGAACAAGTCGTCATGTTGTTCTGAATTTTGTTCTGGAACTTGAGTATTCTGAGCTTGAGTATTATCAGCAACTGCGTTAACAGCCGCGCCGTCTGCTGCTTGCGGTTGGACATCGGCTTGCGGTTGAGCATCGGCTTGCGCCTGAGCGTATCCGGTTTGACTAAAAGCCACCATTGCCGTAAACATAAAGGCAATCATGACAACATTTTTTTTCATTAAACTATAGCTCATAAATTTCTCCCTTGTAAGTCCAGGTACCGGTATTGATATCATATGTTATTTCTTTAACAGATAAACCTGAAAATTTCATTAACAACTCAACCCAAGTCAGAGGGTCTGTCGTTGATGAGATGTTGAACCCCATAATATTATACAGCGTACCGCGCGGTGATGTCCAGCTTGTTTTCTCCATTTGAATTTCTGTATTCAATGTTTGATTTAAGTCGTTTATAATATTTTTTAATTCGCGTTCCGTATATTCTGGAGGTGAATTTAATGTAGAAATCTCTCCGATAGGGACCGTGACCATAAAAGTATTGCCATCTTCAGAAATTTCTCTGGATGTGAAATTTACTCCTGAAACATTCAGAGCCTGTTCCATCCAAGTTAAACGACCAAGTTCGCGTTTCCAGCTTGTTACTAAACCGCCGTTGTTGCAGGTAATACCCTCGATAGACCATCCCGGAGTGACAATTTGCACAACCTTTTTCGTTGCCGTGTAGCATTCACGCATAATATCCACCGGATTTTCAACAGTTTCCCAGGGTTTTGCCTCCGGAGGTTCGGGAGCAGGCGCGTCAACTTGCTCAACCGGAGCAATAACCGGTGCCTCAGGCGCCGAGAAAAACATACTTTGCAGGGTTGAATAACCATACCATAAAATAATGGCAAAGCCGACAACCACGGCGCCAAGCATAACCATATCGTTGCTGCCGTTAATCTTTTCAAGCTTAACAACCAAGCCGCGACCGATTAAAGTAGCAAGAGCATCAGGTTTTGTGTCTTCTATTCCCCAGTCCTGCGGAGCATACAGCACATCCCAGTCCGGAACGGCCAACATGGAAATAAATTGGTCTTTAGCATCTTTTTCGTTTACAAACAGCGTGTCGCCGTCAGACAAAATAACGTCGTTTCTAAAGCAAATATACCACCACCCCGTATTGACTTTGAACACGCCCAAAAATGAGGTGACATTGCCCAGAGCAGTTACTAAAGATATTGCCGCCGAAGGCATGCCGTTAACAAAGCCTTGAGAAGATGCCGCCAAGCCAAATTGCGATGATTTACCTTTTCGCACAGCATAAAGGTCGGCACCTTCCAGAATATTTTCTGCAGCTTCTTTAACTTCCGGCAACGGGCTGTCTTCATTGATTAAAGGCTGCCAGAACAAACTGGCTGCATAGGTTGTATCACCTTCGGTAAAGGATGATTTCCATGCTTTTTCTTCTAATAACTCATCAGCCACGAGCCTTCTCCTTAAAAGCTAGTTCATTCTCGATTCCGGAGACAATGGAGATTCCAACACTACCGGAGTCAACATAATTACTAAGATAGTTCTGTCTTTTTTGGCACTTTGAGAACCGCCGAGCAAGGTGTTTTTAGGGTTGCCTACGCCTTGTTTGTCGGTTGTGTCCTCAACGCGTTCATAACCTGCCAAAATCAAAGTTTCACCTGATTTCATGGCAACTTCTTGCGTAAATCCACGGGTTTCGATAACAGGGTTCTGAATATATTCGCTGTCACCGCCGGAATCTTCAGAGCCTTCGGAATCGCCGCTGTCGGAAGAAGATGAACTTCCGCCGGAAACGCTGACCGCATCCAAAGAAAGTAAATCAGACAATGTCAGATTGAAAAACATCAAGATTCTGCCGTGGTCCAAAATACGCGGTAAAACACTCATGGTAAAACCGGTTTCAATTTCTTCTGTTTCAACAGAAATATCATAAGTTCCGGAATCACCGCTGTTTGTTTTGGTGATTTGTGAAATATAGTTTTGTGTTTTCACAACCTGAATCGGCGCAGGTTTATTGTTCATTGTTGTCACCGTACCGCTGGTTACCAAATTAGTTTGTCCCTCTCTTGACAAAGCTTGCATTGCTGCGTCAACACTCCAGCGGCTTGAGCTGATACCCATTGTCAAATCAGAAAGCGGATTATCAATTTGTCCGGCGGTGTTACCGGTAATCTGCTTAATTGAGCCGCGTTTGTTAAATGTTGCAGACAAATTCAAGCTGTATTGGTCGGAGTTACTGATATTAACCTGAATAACCTTAACGCTGATGGCAACCTGTTTGGCAACACGTTGGTTTTGTTCGTTAATAAATTTAGCTACGCGCTTAATATCTGTAGGTGTGGCGGTCAAAGTTATTGTGCCGGCACCTTTATCCATCACCAAATTTGAATCAGATGTAATCATTGAACTGATTGTGCTTTGAATGTTTGCCCACATATCCATTCCGTCCACAGAACTGCTCTGCGAAATACTGGACGAGCCGCCGGAGCCGCCGACCGAAACACTCAAAGACGGATTTGTAGGCAAAGAATACAATACAAATGTTTTGGTAATATATTTATAGAAATAAATTTCATTCTTTTCATATTTCCACCAAATACCGAAACGATTTGAAACTTCGTCCAAAAGTCCGCTGATTGGACCTTTATAGTTTACAATCATTTTTGTTGAGTCGGTCCATTGAGCGCCGATGTCCTTCATCGCAGGTTCGTTTTTATCCGCGTTTGAAATAGCATTTTCCTCCAGTTCCGGAGCATAGCGTACGGAAAGAGAAGTAATTTTGTTAATCATACTGCCGATTTCATAGAGCGTAATCGGACGGTTACTGATTAAAGTAATACCGTCTTTTGTTTCCAGATAAGCCGGAACCGGTTGTCCTTCAAACTCAATATTGCTGGTATCGCCGAGCCATATATCGTTTTTAACCCTTACAACATCGTCTGGAATAGGGTCTCCCGGAACAGCCGCTTTTTGTTTTAAATCCAGAGCATTTTCGGCTTGTCTTTCCATGCTGGCATCCATTTCCGGAGAAACAGAGCAGGCGACGGTAACACCCAATATACCGACAACAGCCAGTTTAAACAAATTAGTCATACGCATTTTCGTCCTCCATAGTTTCAATTACCAAGACGCGGTTGCCTTTATAAAAAGTGGCTACCGGAGCCGGTCTGGCTCGGGCAAAAGCGCGTACAAGGGCAGACGACACATCAGCAAAGTTACCGCGGAACATTGCGCCTGCGTTTAATGTATAGTTACGATTGGTTTTCCAAATCAATCTCCAGCCGGATTCTTCGCTCCAAGCCGTTAAAAGCTCTTTCAGGCTCTGACCTTCTTCTGCCAACCAATCTTTGTTTTGGTCTTCTTCTTCAGATTTTTTTTCTTCTGTTGGTTGCTCGTCATTAGCTTGAGTTTGAGGCTGAGCTTGTGCCTGAATATAAGCGGCGTTACGTCCGCCCTGTGGATAATTGCCGTTTTGCGCATATGATGCAGCGCCGTCGCGTTCCATAACTTCGGCCTCATAATCCACAACTTCATTATCTATGCTTGGCGGAACAGCTGCAGATATATTATTTCCGGCGCCGGCTTGCGTAATGCGATGATCTCTAGGTGTACGCTCGCCGTATTTGCGGAAATCCGCCTGAGTTCTGGTATAATTGACGCCGGTCGATGGTTCCGGAGCATCTTCACACACGCTGAAACCATCCGGAGTTTCGGTGCAGATTTCACGATATTCCTGTTCGCTGGTGCAAATGCCGTTTTCACATTCTTCTTCCAAATAGCTTTTATTGCTGATACAGCCGCTCAGTACAAAAAGGCACAGGAATAAACTTAGACTTGTAAGTTTATTTTTCATTATATTTCTTTCAAAGTTGTATCTCATCGTCTATCCTATAATACAGGTTGAAATCAAAATAGCAAGCAGAAGTTAATACCACGGATTGTATGCCTTTTTGTGGGCTTTATTCGCATCTTCTTCGCTGGCGTATCTAACATTCCTAATAATAAAAGAGTTTGGCTCTCTATCGGTAAAAATTATGTTAATTTTGTTATAATCAACACCATTATTTATCAAAATTGAGTATAAAAGGTTCAAGCGTTTTTGCTGCAACTCGTACGAACCTGAACCGTCAATTCGGATTTCTATAAAAACATCATCGTTTTTAACGGCATTATCTGAAAAAGCGCGCAGCCATTCCAGAGTTTGCCCCGAAATCTCTGCTCGGTTAGGCTGAAAAGCAAGTTTCAGCTCAGACGGAGCAATGCCGGAGTTGTCTTTTTTGCCTAAGCCTAAAAGCTTACTGAACGCGGAATTTTCCGAAGCTGAATTATTTTGCTCATCCTTTCCGCTATCGCTGCTTTTATTTTTTGCCGAAGATGAAAACCATGCGGCAATGCTGTCTGTCAGACTTGTGGTAGAAGATGTGTTTTCGGTTTGTGCCGGTTTTTCGGCTTTTGGCGGCATTGGTGTAATGCCTGCATCTTTAATCGTTGTCTGATTGATTGTCTTTTCCGGTTCATCATCGTGAGCCGAGGTGTCTGCGCTCAATTCACCATTTTGCAGCAGTTTTTTGCTCAGTTTTTTATTTTCTTCCGAATAAGAAAGCTGTGGTGTTAAATTTTCATCGTTTGCAATATCTTCCGGAATAGGGATTAAAATGTTTTTCATCATTTTATAGGCAACTTTTTTTTCATTATCCGAGTTTACTGCCTCCGGAGCTTTCAAGCCTGCATCTGCTTTCTGTACTTCAGGTGAATTTGTAACGGCATCCAGCTTATTTTTCTGGATATGTTCGTTTCCGGCGGTGGCCACAACCCAGGGGTCTGTATAATCTGGCTGTGCAGATTTTTCCTTTGCCGAAAAATTATCCAGACTTGCCGTTGCCATTTTATTCTGAGTCCCCAGATTTTGCATGCGGACATTATTTGAAGCCAACGCTACCTGACTGTCATCAGCTTCATTTGAAATTTTCACATTTTGTTTAGGCGTTTCAAAATTATGAATCAACGGAATGCTGAAAACTTTAGCTTCTGAGGCGTCGGCAATTTCCAATACTTCTTCGTTTTCGGCATTGGCTGTTTCTATATTTTTATCAGATATTATTGATTCGTTTTCTGTTTTTTCGGCTGATTCCGGAATTATGTCTTTTTTCAGCGCAATGGTTTGAGGCTCTTTTTCGGTAATGTCAAAATCATCATCATCCGGAGCATACAAAACATCGCTGCTGTTTTCAGCGTTTTTTTCCGCTGGAGAAACAACCGGTTCGGCTTCTGCCGTAATAATTTCCGGAACTTCATCCTTTATGGTGTTTTCTGCTGTGACATAATCTTGGTTAATTTGGTCTGTGGCCGATTTGTTTATCTCATTAAATTTTTCTATAATCGGGTTGTTTTCTTCATTATTGGCAAACAAATCAATGTTTTTTGTTTCCAGATTGGCAAAATTTGATGATTCATCAATGCTTTTTTCTGTCGGCAGCAACAAATACACCTTAGCCGCCGCAAAAACCGCAGCTAATGAAAATAAGAAGCTTCCAACAAAGCATTTCCAACCAAATCTTGGCATATTCAAACCCTTAAATGCAGGAATCCGCATACGCCAAAGGCATACGGACACCCGTCTTGTCGGCAGAATACAACGAATTTTATTAAAATAGAGTTAATAGGGCAGAACAAAGTAAAATAATGTATTACCAATAGATTGGCGGCGGATAATATGTGTTTTTTTTGTTATCAAAATATTTACTTTTTGGTGGTAGAAAAAAGCTGTTTAAATGATTTTATAAATATGAATTTTTTGTGACACGGCGTTTTGTGTAATAAAAACAAATAGTTGCATAACATCAAAAAGGCTGGAAATATTTACAAAAATACGTTATTATAAAATTGTATATAATTCTACTTAAGGAGAACTAAAATGAAATTTTTAAAATCAAATATCCTGAGCATTACAGCAATGACATTTATGTTTGCTATGGTAATGATGGGTGAAGCTTCTGCTGAAACTGTTTTCGGTACAGCGGCTAATAAATTGGTGGATTTGTTCAAAAACGCCAAAATGGTTGTGTTTGTTATCGGCGGTTTCGGTTTGGTTGCTTTGGCTTTCCAAGCTATCTTCGGTAAAATTAAATGGGCATGGTTTGCTGCTTTGGCATTCGGTTTGGCTGTTGTTGCCGCTGCCGGCGCTATCGTAAACTACGCTGCTAATACAACCAAGGCTACTGGTGGTAACTTTAAAGATACATTAGGAAGTGAAAACCAACAGATAAAGTATGACGGTAACTTCTAAGCTGTTGTTCTTTCGGAGGAGGCGCTGCAGCGCTTTCCTCCGAAGCGTTTATTATTCGGAGATTGAGATGTTTATGAAAATATGGAATTTTATATATAACAACAAATATACGCTGTGTCTGATTCTTTCTGTATTTTTATACACATCGGATGCTTTTGCAGTTTTTGAATCCTTAAATAATGCCGGAAATAAAATTTTTACCGGACTTAAAAGTCTGGTCGCCCCTGCTGCAACTATAGGTATCGCTTGTGTTTGTATAGCCGGTATGTTTGGAAATTTTAACTGGAAATGGTTTGCCGCCATAGCAATCGGCGTGTTTGTCATGACCGTTGCCGTGGCAATTTCTACCAGTATTTCCGGCGGAGAATTTGACGGTAGAGCTGATTTATTGGGCAATAGCTGATTTTTACAGAAAATTCTGCAAATAAGGAGAAAATAATGATTAAAAACAATCTACATAAAATGTGCGGCATTTTGTTTTTTGCTCTGGTTTTAACAGTATTTTACTGTGAAAGCGCTTATGCGGCTGACGGCGATGTTTTTGGCAAACTCTCAAATTTGGGCGGTTCGTTAGGTATTGGTTTGGCGCGCATCGGTTATTTGATTGCCGGCGTGGGGTTGATTGCTTTTTCTGTTGCGGCCATTTTCAATAAAATAAGTTGGAAAACTTTAGCCTATATAATGATAAGCACTTTTATCTTAACACTGCTTATGGGTGGCGCCATATATAAGTTTTTGGGCGCGGGAACCGAGTATGGCTCCGGTGCCACAAAATTTAACGGTGTATCGTCGGCTGCAGGCATTAGTGGCAGCACCGACGACAATAAAGTTCCAAAGTCACATTAGGAGCAGTATAAATGAAATTATTATTTGCAGTTGTTTTTTCTTTGTTGCTTTTGTCTCAGCCATCTGCGGCATATATAGACACGTCTGCCGCTGCCGATGAAACTTCGGCTACTGCCGGCGAACAAAATACCAATTTATATCGTTTGAATGCCTCTAATTTTGAAAAAATTAAGAAAATGCAGCAAATAGATAATGCATTGGCCAAAAATCCCAATGCAGATATGAGCAATACTCAGGAAATTGAAGATTTGCTTAATAATAAAAAGCAAATGGATTTAGATGCGCAGGCGCAACTTGCGCAGATGTATAAAGAAACGCAAAAACGCACAAAAAATAAAAATTCGCTGATTGTCAAAAATTCTGATATCTATCGGCAAATTGTTAAAATAGCCGGTTTTTCAGTCAAAGATGAAGCGGCGGTTATGAATATTAAACAAAAAATACGGAGGCGATAATGCGTGAAGAAATCTTAAAGGCTGTTGCCCAGCCGCCAAAATTTTTGTTTGCACCAATGGTTCCGGCTATCATAAACTTAGGTATCCAGTTCCCGATGCTTTTTATGGGGATTGGTGTTGCCGATGTTAACCCTTTGTTTTTTATTACAAGCATTATCGGAGCGCACGCCGCTTTGGTTGTGGCCGGCATAAAAGAGCCGCATTTGTCTACTATGATGCAGGCGTATGGCCGCAGCAACAAAATAAGCCAAAATTTATATGCAGTACAAGGAAATAAATTTGAGCCATGAATAACTATGATTTTATGAGTATATTTGTTGAGGGTCTGAGCAATGTTCAGATTGTGGTGGCATTGATTGGTATAGCCTCAGCTGCGTCATTTGCGGTGCTGCTTTCTACACGCTTCGGACGTTTTGTTTTGCCGCAGCCTCGCGAGTCCCGTGTTTCTGATTTTTTGCCGTTTGCCAAGTTGATGTCCGATGGTGTGACAATTCAATGCAGCAACAATTCATATGCCCGTGTTTTCAGAGTTGAAGGTGTGGATTTGGCATCAGCCACAGGTGAAAAAGTATATTCTATGATGGAAGCGCGCAAGTCATGGATTGATGATATGTCAAATATGCAGATTGTCTGCCGTGTTATTACCATTCGCGAAAGAATTTCACTTGAAAAAGAAAAAAGAGATTTTAATAACAAGCTGTTGGATACTATTTCTCAGCTGTGGTTCGATAATATGAATCGCGTATATAGCAATAAACACTATATAATAATGTCGGTTATAGACCGTAAAGACGCCTTGAAAGATTTGAATTACGCTTCTCAAAGTCTGCTTTCTACTTTGGGCGAATATGGCGTAAGTCCGATGTATGAAACTCCGGAGAGTAAAGCAACGGATAGTCCGTTTTATGTTTTTTCGCGTATATGCAGTCCGATTTCCAAGCCTGAGCCTAAAGTGCGTGACACCGAGGGCGCCAGATTATGTGAAATGCTTACCGCAGACCATATTCATTTTACCAAAGAAGAAGGAATAATCAAATTTTTCTCAGGCGAAAAAGAATTATATGAAATTGCGATGGGAATAAGAGTGAGCGGCGAGGCAATGGATGAAAGCATGATTTATTCGCTCAACGCCATAGACTGCGAACTTGTTATTCTTCACAATATCCGCCCGCTGTTTCGCTCGGAAGGACGTCTGCTTTTAGTACAGCAGCAGCGCATGGCGAGAGTTACCAGTTTTTCTGAGGGAGTGGCGGAGCAATATAGCCAAGCTTTGGCCGCCATTGATGATAGTGATAACAATTACCAATCCTTATGTGAATATGCCATGACTATTATAGTAAAAGGCGGAAGCAAGGAAGAAATTGAATTTGGTGAATCAGAAGTTCAAAGAATTTGCCGTGCTTTCGGTGTGACGCCGGTACGCGAAGGGTGGGTAAACCAAGCGGTATTTTTCACCCAGTTTCCTACATATGACACATATCCGAGAACCTATCGCTATTTGTCAAGGGTGATTGCAATGGCCGTAACTATGGACCACCCTGCCGAGGGTTTTGGCAAAAGCGACTGGGGACAGGGGGCAATTACGGTATTCCGTACTATGTCCGGTTCGGCGTATCGTTTCCAATTCCATGTATCAAGTGAAGAATCAGCGGTGGCTCACTGTTGTATTATCGGTCCTACCGGTCAAGGTAAAACAACTTTATTGACGTTTTTAGCCGGTCAGGCTATGCGGCATGGCGATTTGCGGGTATTCTTCTTTGACCGTCACTTAGGTGCGCAAATTTTCACCCGCGCAGTAAAAGGCGCCTATGTAGGTTTTGACGGCGACGAGAAAAATGTGTCATTAAATCCGTTTGATTGTGCCAATACACCGGAAAACCGTTCATTTTTACGCCGTTGGCTGAAGTCGATTACTATGGTTGACGACGCGTTGGCAGAACGTGAAGTCGCTCGCGCCATCACTACTGCGTTTGAATATTTGCGTCCAGAAGAACGTTTGCTGAAAAATTTGTATAAAAGCTGCTTTTCACCGACCGGCAATATGCGCCGTGAGCTGTTCCGCTGGGTGAACCCTGACCAATACGGAGCAATTTTTAATGGTCAGGATGATAGTTTGGATTTGAAAAGCCGACGTTTTATGGCCTTTGACTTTACTCATATTTTTGAAGATGAAAATCTGGCGCCTGCGGTAATCAGCTATATTATGCATCGTATTCAATCAGAAACCGGCGAAACCGGCGTTCCGTCATTGATTATGATAGATGAAACGGCGCCAATGCTCAAACATCCTATGTTCCGCGATTATTTTATCATCGGTTTGCAAGAAGGACGTAAAAAACGTCAGGCATATCTTTGCGCATTTCAACAGCCGAATATTGTTGACAAGCTGGGAGTAGGCGAAGTAATCCGCGGTCAATGTCAAACAGTAATATTTTTCAGAAATCCGCAAGCTCAAATGGAGGACTACGCAAACTGGAATTTAACTCAAAGCGAATTGGATTTTATTTTCGGTAAAAGCTACCGCGATTTCCCTTACGCGATTTTATTATCACGCCCCGTAACCGGAGAGTCCGTGATTTTGGATGTTAATTTGGGTGGACTCGGTAAGTATTTACGAATTTATAACTCCGGTCGAAAAAATGTGTTGCTGGTACAGCAACTCATAAAAGAGTACGGAGAAGACGGATTTGTTACAAAATATTTAAATATTGCCTAGATTTTTGAAAAAGTCTTTCTTTTTACAAAAAAATAAGGTACAATTTTAAAACAAATATTAAGGATTAGAGGAGGCTGTTATGAATGCAAATACAATAAAAATATGGGCGGGATGCCTGATTGGTTTGTGTCTGACTTTTTCCAGTCATAACAGTATGGCTTTTCCGTTGCCGACAATGGATATGGGGCGCTTGGCGCAGTCGGCAAAAACCGTGAAATTGCAAATAGACGATATTAAAGCAGAAATTGAAAGTAATATGCATATTATCAAACAAATTCAAAACGGCGGTTACGCTGCCGCAGCTAAAGAGTTGTTTGGTAAAGTGCAGAATGGGGAATATGACCGCTATGGCTCTATGGTGAAAAATCTTGGGGCAACTTTGGGCGATGCAGCATTAGAAGCTCAGGCTACGGCGGCTAAAGATGAAAAACGTAAAGAATTAAATAAAAAATTGGCAGACCGAGAAGCGGCTCGCAAGCTTGAAGAACAAAAGAAAGCTGAAGCAAAGGCTGCCGAAAAACAAGCCGAAAACGTTAAAACTGCTAAACAGAGCGCTTGGAATAAAGCGTTTAATTGGGTAAAAAAATATGGCGTAAATGCTACGGATGTTGTTTCTGGTACGGTTAGCGCGATTGAGGAAGGCGGAACATTGAAAGATATAGGTGAAAATATCTATGATAACGCCGGAGGAGCTGCAAAAGACATTGTTTCCGGTATGAGTGATGAACAGAAAAAACAAAAAGAAGCAGAAGAAAAAGCTAGAGAAGAATTCCAGAATGAACAGCTGGAAGACACTAAAAAGAAGCTGGATGAAATGGGCAAAAATTTCAATGACAATATTTTGAATGATTCTCTAAAACAACAAGGTTCAAAATCTGGTATTTTAAGCGGAATATAGGGGGCTGATATGAAAAATTTATTCTTACACACGTTTTTAACTGCGGCTCTCTTGACCGGAACATCGCTGAATAAACCGGTTTTGGCGCAGACTTTGTATTATGGCTCCGACTCCGGAAACGTAACCAACTTTGAGGATATTGCGGCGGAGGGAGACAAAACAACAGGTACGAGTTGGCCGGAAAATAAAAGTTCATCGTCTACGGTTTCAGACAGTTATGGAGAAACAAAAACTGTTATCACCACCGGCACAATAGATTCCGGAAAGGGTTTGTCCGAAATTATGACGGATAGCGGCACAACAAATTCCGGCAGCTCAGGTTCTGGAACAGCCGCCGGCTCAAGCGGAGGAAGCGGTTCTGGCAGCAGTTCAGGTTCAGAAAAGGCTAATTCAACAAAAGCCGAAGACGCAACAAAATACACTGGTGTGTTTAATGAGCGTCAGATTGTGCCTAACAGTATGGCCATATATTGCAAAACCAATGCTGAAGATATGGTTAAAGACAGTAAAAAACTATATGATTGCATCAATCTGATAGCTCAAAAAATCAATGATAAGGATACGGCGGTACGCGATGAAAACAGACTTCACTACGAAGAAATACGCTATGAAGAACTGAAAACTCTTATGTCTCAAGCTGTTGCTAAAGGCGCGTCTATTTCAAACTATGAAAAAATTCAAAATGAAATCGGAGACGCGTCCGGAAAAACTCAGACAGAACATGAAGATAATGTTGCTATAGCCAACACGCTTAGCACTTTAACCGATGTAATCAATACAATGCGTGATTTATATGCGGAACGCTTGAAAAATGAGGCTATTTCCGGCATAAGTTCAATCAGCCCGGGAGTTATTGCCAATATGGCAAAAAATACTGCGGAAAGTTCTGAAAGCGGAACTAAAGATGAAAGCTCATCGGCAGGTTCCGGTGAAAGCAGCGGCAAAGGCACGCAAACAACGGATTCTACTGAGGTGAAAATTACCGAAACATCGCCGAAAACCTCAACCCCTGAATGGCTTGAAGGTAATAATTGTACGCGCCGTGTATGCTCCGGAGAGGATAATTGCAATAATGAGACCATTCCTTGTCCTAATGGAACATATCCTGTGACAGGCACCGGATATTCTATGATTTGCTTTATGGGTAAATGTATAAAATATGACATAGATAATCTTTGCACCGATGAAAGTTTGAAAAAAATCAATAAAAAACTTGATTCGGCATCGGATGGCAAATGCGACTACGGCGATGGTAATGAAGTTACTTGCGAAGATGGTATTTATAGCAATGGCTATGCCTGCCTGAACGGAACCTGCAAGTCGTGCAAGGATGAGTTACAATAAAGTGATATCATAAGGAGAAAGGAAATGAGAATAAAAATAGCTATAGTCTGTAGCGCTGTTTTAGCCTTAGCTCCTTATGCGGTCAAGGCGGATTTGGACCCGACATCGCTTATTCAGGATAAGCTGCGCAACGGTTTTGAAGAAGCTAATAAGGTATTTAAAGAGTATACGGGGCAGCAGCTTGATTTACAGCAGCTTGTAAACAGCCGAGATAAATTGGGAGAGCTTAAAAAGCTTGGCAAAAATTTTGCGATTGATGCCGCCATGTCTTATGGCAGCAATATTAAAATCCGTTCTCTTAGCGTAAAAGGCATTGCCGGAGATATTAAAGGCAGTATCGGAACACCGGAACTGGCGCGGAAACTTGGAAAGAAGATGACGCAAAAAAGCATGGTCAGCGACGATGTTGTCAAAGCTCAGCAAAAACAAAAAATGATAAATGAACTCCAAGTTGAAAATGTGGCTACAATGTATGCAAAAGCATTGGTTTTGCGTCGTTCCATAATCAATGAGGGAAATAAGCTTGAAGAAGAAGAAAAAACAGAAATCACGGATTTGACACAAATAGAAGACGCTTATAAAGCCGTTTCCACGCGCGCCAACGGTCGCTGGAAAACAATTTTGGACGCGGCGGCCAACTATCAGGGACAGACTGCGGCAAGTTCTTTGCTTAATATAAGAGCGGATGCGGCAAAAGAGGAAGAAGAAAACGCTGCGGCTGCCGCCGAGAAAAAAGCCGAAGAAGATAAAAAAGCCGCTGAAAAAGCAGCTGAGTCTGGTATAACTGGCGGAATTTCAATTACAGATGCCTATAAAAAAGGTTCAGAAACCGTAAATAAAATAAAAGATGGTAATTATGGCGATGCTATCGGAGAAATCGGCGGCGTTGCCGGAGATTTAAACGTTAATAATGAAATTGCCGGCAATATAAAAAATATCGGAGATTCCTATAATAAGGGAAAACAGGCTGCGGAAGATGTGGCAAACGGTCAATATGGAAATGCGCTTGGAAATCTGGGAGAGGCAGCCGGCGGAGTAGGAATTGACGGAGATTTATCAGGAGGTTTGAAAAATGCCGGTAACGTTTATAATACGGGAAATAATCTGAAGAATGATGTTAATTCCGGTAATTTTAACGGAATTTTAGACGGAGTCGTTTCTACGGCTGATAGTGTTAACAAGCTTGGCGGTTATGACCAAGAAGCCTTAGCAGCGCAGGAAAAAGCTCAGAAAGAAGCCGCTGACAGAGCCGAAGCATCGGCAGCCGAAACAATGAACAACTTTAGCAACAGTCATAAAAATGATATTACAAATGATTTGATTAACAATTCACTTAAACAACAAGGACAAAACTTCTTGAACAGCGGTTCCTACTCAGGCGGAAACTCATCAGCTTCCGGAAGAAGCAAACAGTCTTGGAAGTTTGGCGGTGTGTCAAAATAAAGGAAAGGAAAAAATCATGAAACATATTTCAAAACATATCCTTGCCCTTTTGGCGGTTGGTTTAACCATTTACAGTCCGTCTGCGTACGCCATATCAAAATTGGACTTTTTTGCACAGCTGGAAAATTTAAATCAGCGGATACAGAAGACTGCCTCAAAATGGGAAGAAAAATATAACAAGACTATGGCTGATTTAGAGAAAAAAATAGAAAAAGCCGGCGGCAGCGAAGGACGAGCTATGTTTCATTCTTTGCGTAAGGAGATGGAGCAAAATTCTATAAATCTGTCCGAAGACATGGTAAAACAAGCAAAGTCCGGAGATTTTGATTTTTCTAAAAATCTGAAAAATATAACCGGAAAATATTCTAATATGAAGCTGGATTTGAATACGGCTAATTTGTTGCTGACCGACTACAAAAAATCTCTTGATGAAGAACGCGGACGCAAAGAAAAAGCTATAAATGATAAATTGCTTGTGCTGAAAGTTGAACTGCAGTCTGAAAATGTGCAGAAAGATGAAAAGCGGCGCTCTGAAATTGCGCAGCAAATTGCCTCTTTAGAAGAACAGAAAGCTGCTTTGGCGGCAGAAAAAATTGAACGCGATGATAAGGCTGCAGATTTGGAAGAAAATGTCAGAAAACAATCTGAGAAACTGGCTAAAATGAAAAAACAAATCTCAGAAGAAGAAATCCGCGGTTATTTGGATAAAGCCACACAGTCTTTATTTGCGCCGACAGAAGAAAATGAAGAAGAAAAAGCCATTGAGGAAATGTATGGCGCTGATGTTAAATCATTTTTCTTAGGCAAATATGAATATACAAGCTCAGAAAATATTGCGCGGGTTAAAGGAAAACGTCAAAAAGAATATTACAGCGCGTTGCTTAATTTGATGAAAGTAATCACAAAGGGAGAAATCAAAGGCAAACAAATATCAGAAGCATCTGTGGATTATTTAAATAGAACTACCGGCGGTAATGCAGCCGGCGGTAAATCCGCAATAGCTCCGGATGGTATTTTCGGCGGTATGGCAATGAAAATTGGCGCCGATATCCAAAACGCCAAAGCTGCGGCAATATATATGGAATTGCTGATAGCCGAAATTCGCTTCAATACCATGACAGAAATCAACTTATGGAACGATAAATATAAACTTGAGGACTATAGTAAAGATTATACTAAGTTTAATTTGGATGATTATGTGGTTAAAAATAAAAGTTTATTGGACAATGCCAAAGATAAACTGAAAGATGCGGCATCCAGCGGCATCAGCGGTTGGAAAGGTTTATAACATTGGGGAGCAAAACAATGAAAGAGATATGCAGATTATTGATTTTGAGCGGTGTTTTGTTTGTTAAACCCGTGCAGGCCTTTATTTTCCCCGACTATACGCCGCTGCTGCCGATTGCGCCGCAAATTTGTGCGCAATGCACTCCGGCAACAATTTCTACCGTAGTCAGCACGGTTGACCAGATGCGGGCTATGGAACAAAAACTGCATGGCGCAAATCTGCTGACATTAGCGCAGCAAAGTGCTAAATCATATGCTGTTGAATTGGGAAAAAGTAAATTTAATGCTCTGAAACAGAAGGTTACTCAACGCAAAAAAGTAATTTCAGCATCACGCGTCATTCAAGATAGTTCGCTGACAGTCGCAGGAGATATCAGCGATGAGGGTAAAGTTAAAGAAGCTTTTATCACTCTGTTTTTGCAATATCCGTCAAAAAACGGCAGCAAAAAGAAAGAATATGAAGAAAACGGTAAGCAGCTTTCAATGGATACCACATTAGAAATGTATATTACCGCTCGCGAACTCAATAAAGAGTTAACAACTATGATGGCGCAATTGGAAAATATTGAAAATTGTTTGGTTGCCGGAGAAAACTGTACAGATTTGGGTTTAGGCAACAAAGATTGCCAATCGGAGGATAAAGAAGATAAAGTTTGTATATGGAACAATGCGCTGGCTGCTGTTCGGATTTATGACAAAATTATGCGCTATAATGAATTTTTAACTGCAATGAATGCACAATATAATGCTGTTCGCAGTATTGGCGGTACGGCAAAAATTAAAGAATATGTTGAAGATAAAAAAAGCAGTAAACAGAGCTTTTTAGAAAATAAATATCAGAACAATGGTATGGTTACAGCATATTCTTATAATACTGTAATGCTTGCCGGAGCTTCGGTTGACGACGAAGAAGGTTTTGATACATTAGACGATGCTGGTTTGAAATCTCCGGTTGCGGATAAAGAAAAAGAGTTTGACAGCTTGAAAGTGATTTCTGATGCTAAAGATGCGATGAATGAAGCTATTACAGCGCATAATTTTAAAAAATCTTTACCGCAATATCGCAATGTGTTTGAGTTGTATCACAGTTTGTCTGACTATCAAAAGAAAACCGAGTATAATGTTAATACGTCCATCAGATGCATAAATACTTATTTAAGTCACTATTATTTGTCGTCAGAAACTTCTTGGTTTGGTTCAAAATGCAGTCTCAGCGGTGGTGTTTATCAATGTCACTATTTGCCGGAAAAGGCTTTTTCCGACAAATCCGGAAGCATCGGCGATTATGATATAGCCTGTGATGATGACAAAAGTAAAAAATGCTATACAGTACAGCACAGCAAGGATATAAAAAATACTTCCGGTATCGGACAATGGTTAAATTCTTTAGCCGAGAATATCCGTAACAAAGCTGAGGAAAGCGGGGGTGACACCTATGAAAACGGTAATGACAGTATATATATGTCCGAGGATATAGATTTTTCAAATTCCGGAAACACATCTCTTTCATCGCTTAAAGCAAACGCTTCATCAGGATACGACAAAGACAATAAAGGAACCAATGTCAGAAGTCTTAAAAAACCTTCTATGGAAGAAGAAATGTATGCCCAAAACCGTGCCAACGCGCTGATGAACTGGACGCTAGGTAAAGAAACTTCTGAAATGGTGAATAAAGAATATATTACCGGAAGCAATACTTTTGGACAGACTAAGTCCGGAAACATTTTATGGAACGACCAGAAATATTTTTATGATGACTATATCAATGGTAAATATGAAAATATGGAGGCCTATATAGATAATACGACTTTTGTCGATTTACTGGCCGCCACGGCTAAAGAAATTAACGAAATATATCCATATAAGGCAATCCGCGATGCAACAGGCCGAGTTGTTAAAACTCCGGAACAGCAGAGAGAAGAAGCCGCAAAACAAATTGATAAATTTGTATCTTCTGCGGCAACCGAACCGGATTCCAAAGATTTGGACGAGAAACTTGCTGCCGAAAAGACTGCATTGACTGCATTGACTAATGAATACTTGAATAAAGTTAAAAGTTTGCAGAGCCAAAAAGCTCCTATTTATAAGACAATGGATGACAACAGCACAAAGTTCAGCGCTATGCAGGATGAAATCAATAACGCCAAGTCAACGGTTGATGATGCTGATACAGAAATGCCTAAATCGGAAGATGCTATTAAAGAAGGTGAAAAGCTTGAACGCGGAAACGAAGTTTCTCCGCAGAGAAAAGGCTTCAACTCTAATATTTCAAAAAATAAAGAAAATAAAGAGAATGCCGATAAAAAATTGGAATCTATGAAACTGTCAGCCGACAGATTGCAAAAACAAATAGACGCGTCTCGGGCAAAACTGGAAGAAATTGATAAAAATATATATCAAGCCAAGTCTGACTATGTATTGGCTTATAATGATGCTCAAGGAGCGTCGCGTCAGGCCATTAACGAAGCAGCTAAAGCTTATGAGGATGCTCGCAAGGATTATGTCAGCAAAATCAGTAAAGCCGCGTCAAAAGTCAAAGTGTTGGGAATTGCCGATGCGTTGCTGACAGCGGCAAAAGCCAAAGCTAAATCAGAAATAGAAACTGCGCATGAAAAAGTATTGGCTTTGGGCGACAAGCTGTATCTGGAATCCGGCGCCAACGACGTTGCGAAAATACATAAAGAATTGCTGGAAAAATTACAAAATTTGCAATTAAGTCCGCAAACCGGCGAATATGGTGAATATATTGAAAAATATAATGAAATGTTTGCACCGCTTGTAAAAGGCAAGTTGAGCGAAGATATTGATTATTTTTGGGGAATTGTTGAGCGTGAGCGTGATTTTTATGTTCCTAAGTCTCCGCTTAATTTCAGCTCAGCTCCGCTGCGAGAGGTTTTCCACTTTGATTTGGATGATTATGATGTTGTTATAAAATATTTTAAGAATGGTTCAGACATAACTCCTGAAAATAACGAGGATGTGACGCTTGTCGGTAACAGTTTGCTGTTGAGCGGCTTGGAACTTCCGGAAATTTGGAAACAGTTGCTGTCCTATCGTCCTTATGTTGAAAGAGATATAGATTTTGACAAGTTGTTTCATCCGGAAGGCGTAAACAATGCCGAAGTTTTGGCCGGCTCCGGAATATATCCATGTTCAATGAACGGAAAAATTGTGACGGCTACTGCCGATGGTTATGCCGCGGCAACAGGTAATGGGTATAAATGTATACATCTGGTTGGCGGAAAAGATAAGGAAGCCGGTGCCTCTATTTCCATTAGCGGAAAGGTTAATATCGGTAATTGGAAAAAAGCTAGTGAATTGGGACAGATTTTAGATTATGTTGTTACTGTTAAAATGGTCGGGCCATTCAAAATTGAAGCGGTTGGACATTTGAGCTTTAATAACGCATTACTCAAAGCCGTAAGCAGAATAAAAAAATCGGATAAATTAGATGAATCTGAAAGCGCAAGCCGCGATTATTATTTGTATTCACGCTTTTTGTTTGACCGTAATCAGTTTGGCGACTATCTGGATATGGTTGAGATAAATGCCGATGCTGCAAAAGCGGTGGCTTTGCAAAAAACACAGGTTGACGAGTTGCGGGCGCAGTTGAAAGATATTCTGAATAAAATCGGTTATGACATTAGTGACGATTTTGATTTGAGCAACGACAGCGACTACAAAAAGGTTTCCGATACTCTAAAAACGTATAAAACCGCATATTTGCGCCGGTTGACTGATTTGCTGCAAACTATAAATGGCGAAACGGCATTGATTAAGACAAACAAAGAGAAATTACAGCATGCCAAACAGGTTATGGAAAAGGATAGCGATGAGATGGTTTCCATTTCAGGCGAGGAAGATTTGGATGAATTGACCGAAAAAATCAAAACAGCCAAAGCAGACCAGTCGCTGACAGATGTTTATGAAAAAGAGGGCGGAAATAGTATGCAAAAACAGCTGAAACAGCTGCGTCCGCCATATTGCGCCGCCTATCCGTATTAGCGAAAAAAATTGTTGGAATTGTGGTAAGGAGAATAAAAATTGGAACTAAACAACGGTATACAGCCTAAGTTGCTGACAGATAACAACGTACAGCCGAATGACGTCAAGTTGCAATATATTACCGATGATAAAATCAATAATAATTCCATGAAAGAAATTTATTTCCGCTGGTTGTCGCGGTTGGTTGTTTTGTGTGCCGTGCTGTCTTTGGGACTATTTTTGTGCGCTTCGTTGGTGATATTTAGGTTGGCGCCGGAAATTATCGTCGAGCCGCTGTTGATTATAAGTCAGAATGATTCTAAAACAATGGTGCGTTATGAACCTATAACACCCAAAATGCCGTCAATAAAGCAAATGACAGAATTATTTATTAAACAATATATCATTATGCGCAATACCGTTATAAATGATGAGCAGGAAATGCGGACACGCTGGGGACCGGGTGGAATTGTCGCATATTTGTCTTCGCCGAGGGTATATTATGAATTTGTGGGGCAGAATACTGAAAATATCAATCAAATGTTTGATAATGATTATTCGAGTGAGGTACGCATAGACAGCCTTAATAAAATAAGTGAAAACAGTCCGGCCTGGATTGTTAATTTTACCATTTATAATCTTTCACGTTCTCGCAGCGGCAAAAACGGCGCGCTGACCTTAAAAAAGACAAAAATGCGAGCATCCGTCACTCCGCGTTTTATTCCTGAGCGACGAGCTGTATTTGCGCGTTTAATCAATCCGCTTGGTTTTACGGTTATGAAATATAATCAGGATGAAATCAGAGAATAGTTTTTGTTTAAGTAATTTTAATCTTTTTATTTTAGTATAATAGCCGAGGGAGTATCTTTAGTTTGGCCTTAAATGGCTATAGGCTTGGGATATCCTATGGTGTAGCCGATTCTATGCCATATAAGTAACAAATAGTAAAAGAGGCTGAAATGTCTAAAAAAATTTTAGTTGTTTTAGGATTGTTGCTGATTTTGTCAGCTTGCAGTCTGTTTGGCTCATATTATGAACCGGAAGCCGTTGGTCCCGGTAAAGATATAAATGAGCTAAAGTTGTCTCCATGTGCGTGTATGCAGGTGGAAATCATTAAGAATGTGCCTGATTGGTTTATGGAAACAATTTAACAGGGTATAATGAAATGCCAAATCAGCTTGGAGCAAATAACACACAACAAAGGCTGCTGCAGTCCGGTACACAGTCCAGAGCCGGAATGCGTACCGGTGTTCGCCGCATAAATCGCAATGAAGACAGTTTGGTTGTCAACGCCAGTGAAAAAAGGTATTTATGGACGGCTCGTGCTTTTGCTGTGGTGACGGCTATAAGCTTGTGCTGCAATCTGATTTTGCTTTTGACAATTTCAAACATTTTGCCGATGTATCGGGTTGAGCCATATTTATTGACTTTAAGCAGCAAAGAAGAACAAGTATATCGTATTGTTCCATATACCAGAGATATGGATTCGCAAAAATCTATTACCGAAACTTTTGTGCGTGAATATATTTTATTGCGCACAACTTTGCTGTCAGATACGGAAGAAATGGAATCTCGTTGGCAAAATGGCGGCGATTTACAAGAAATGTCTTCATCAATTGTGTATCAGGATTTTTTGAAAAACACCGGTCGCAAGCTGATGCAACGTATGAAACAAGATGGTCTGACCAGCTCCGTGAAAATTTTGACGGTAAATGAAATTGAAGACAGAACATGGCAGGTTGAATATAGTGTTGACTATTATTTGCCGTCGTCATATAAACCGAAAACCATTCGCTACAGAGCTAGTTTAAAAATCCAATATCAGCCGCGGCGTGTTCAATATAAAGAGCGCTTAAAAAATCCGGTTGGATTTAAGGTGATTTCATATGGTACAAAGCAACTAAAAGATTAACCCCATTTAAGGAAAAAAAAATGAAGAATTTAGCTAAATGGACAGTTTTAATAAGTTTATTATTCAGCGTAAAAGCGTTTGCGGCAGATTTGTTGGAAAATACGGATTCGCTTGACCAATACGCCGACCAATCGCAAGGGAATTATCAGCCGATGAATCTGAACTATGCCGGTTTTAACTCTATCGGCATGATTCAAAGCGCATGGCAGGACCCATTGCAGAATTTGGGCGAAGGACAAACAAAGCCGGCGTATTCAAAATATTACTGGACGCCTGATTTGGTGCTGCCTATTCGTGTTCGCGAGGGTATGATTACGTTGGTAAACTTTCCTGAATGGGAATTGATTGAAAGTATAGCCTTTGGTGATACGGGGTCTTTTGATGGACGTATTTCCGGTCCTAATACGGTTATGCTGTTTCCGCAGAGCGGAAGCCAAGTCGGAGTGGACAGCAACGTTGTCATCAACGGCCGTTCCGGCAATAAATATGTGTTTTATATCAAAAGCGAGGCAGTCAATACCGAGCGTTTGACCAACTCTATAATTGACATCGATGTAGTCGGAGGAAACGGCTCATCGGGAGGCAGTCCCAGTAGCAGTTCAGGGATATTAGGCGGCGGTTCTTCATCGGCATCGGCTTTTAGAGACGGAAAAACAGCAGATGCTACGTATACCAGACGTTTTTTGAAAGAAGATTGGCTTAAAAGTCTGCCTATTGACCCGACAAAGTTTAGATTTGATATAGAAATCTATGTACCGAATCCGGATGATGTTGTTATTGCTCCTGAGCGTGTTTGGAGAGATGATATTTTCACTTATATAGACTTGGGTGAAAAAGCTTTGAACATGACGCAGCGTCCGATTGTCACCTTAATTGTCGAGCGTGTTGAAACTCCTATTGGTTTTAGAACAAAAGGTCCTAATAATCGTTTGATTATTGTTGAGGGTGTGGGCGATATGGTAATGCGAAGCGGTAAAAGAATGGTATGCTTAAAGTTGCGCCGTTCTGATGAAGAAGGTTTGCAATATGTCAGCTATGCCGATGACCAAAATGATTGGGAGGTGGCTCCAAAAATCCCAAACGGTAAAACTATGGGCGGTAATTCTTCTGCCGGCGTGGGAAATGCCGGACAGTCAGGAGGCGTAAATTCTGAGAACGGCACGGGCGGAGCGTATAGTGGTGCAAATGCCGGTGTTTCCGGTGGAAATGTTTCGGCAGGCGGCATGAATGGGATGATATCGGTTCCTAATTATGCTAATATGCCGGATGGGGCCTCCGGTTCTGCCGGCGCATCAGGTGCAGTAGCCGGTTCAGGGAGCGGAATAATGTCCGGCTCTGAATGTCTGCCGACAATGGTAAATTGCGGAGGAATAAACGGAGGTAGTAATCCATATTCTAAATATAAATATGGCACAGGTTTTGCCGGCCAAAAAGGAGAAAACCTTTCAATAGAATTGGGAACGGATTCAGATGTTAACAATTTGGAAAATCTTTGGAAAGATTTGTCCGGCCGCTATTCGTCTTTGCTTGGCGGATATGAGCCGTTTTATTCGGTGGATGCTCCGGCAGACGGGCAGGGTAAGGAATTGTTCCATTTAAGGGTCGGTCCGGTAAAAAGTTTGGAGAGCGGGGATACTGTTTGCAGTCAATTGGGGCGAAGCGGTGTTTTTTGCAGCGTTGTAAGAGTTCAGTAAAGCAGAAAAAATGGCAAAAGAAGTATTGACACATTCGGACAGATATGTTCGCAAAACAAACAGGATTATTTTGATTGTAGGCATTATAACCCTGTTGGTGTTTTTGTTTGGATTGATGCTGTTGACGACCGATGTTCCGGAAGAAGAACAGCACTATGAAGTTGAAGACACAATTGATGCTGAAACTGATTTGGGAATGGGAAACAATACTTCCAATAATGAAGCCGAAATAGAGTTTGATGACGCAGAAGAAATGGAGCGTCCGATTACTCTTACGCCAAATCCAATCAATATGGGGCAAGTTGTTTTAGGCAACGATGCAACCAATGTTTTAACGATTGGAACTAATGGCAAGGGAGCAATCCGTATTATTTCCGTCGATTTGGAAGATGCTGCTTTTGAGGGTTTTAAATTTGAGAACAATTGTAACGACAAAGAGCTGCGCGGAAAAATTACCTGCACAGTAACAATGCAATGGCGACCTACAGTAGCGGCTAATGTTCAGAACAATTTCAAAATTACATGGCGTGAAACAAATGTTTCTGACAGCAATGCCAAACATGATGAAGTTCCGGTATATGGTAATTCAATTCGTAAAGAAGATTGCAATTTCTGTGACACTCCCGGCGGTGTGGGCGGCGGAATTTCGTCTGTGCAAAGCGATTTACAAACGTCCGGACAGGTAAAATATGCGGTTGGACCTGATGGTAAAATAATAGGTGTCATCGGAGAAGACGGAATTGTTCGGGATTCTGGCGGCAATGAAATAGGTCGTGTGAATGCCGATGGTATGGTCGTTGATAAAGACGGCAATATTATAGGTGTTGCATCTACGGGCAAGCTTGTTATCGATTCCAATGGAAATGTTTCAGGTTATGTCGATGCATCGGGAACAGCTCATGATGCAGACGGCAAAGTTATCGGCACCATGCTTTCTGACGGCACAATCGTCGGTGACAGCGGAAAGGTTGTCGGAAAAGCAGTCAGCACAGGCTATGTTTATGACAGTAACGGCAATATAATCGGACGAGTCTTGGAGGATGGCTCGGTTGTTGATTTAGATGGCAATGTTATTGGCCGAGTTGATGAAAACGGCAATGTTGTTGATAAAAACGGCAATATTATCGGTAATGTTGCTAAATCAGGTGAAGTTGCTTTAGATGAAAATGGCAACCGTCTGGGTATTGTTATGCCAAACGGCGAGGTTGTTAATGAAAATGGAGATGTTGTAGGTTATGTTGATGAAAATGGCAATGTTTTTCAGAAGCAGAAAGTAGGCACTCGCGGTTCAACCGCCCAAATTGTTAAGGACCTGACCGGAAATGTTATGGGATATGTAGATGAAAAAGGTCAGATTCGTGATTTTGAAGGAAATATCGTTGGTAAAGTCGATAAAAACGGCAATGTTGTGAATTCTGAAGGCAATATAACCGGAAAAGTCAGCGATGAGTGGCATGACCTTGCTCTTGATGAAAATAAAAATGTTATTGGTTTTATTGATGAGGATGGCGTTGTTCGCAACAATGGAGATGTGGTCGGTTATATTGATGAAAACGGTAATGTAATCGGCGACCGCATGCTTACGGAAACAATCGGAAAAGCTGGTGCGGAAAGAAAATTGGCATACGACTCAGCAGGCAATGTGATGGGGTATGTTGCTGATGACGGAAATGTTGTCGATTTTAACGGTAATACCGTCGGCAAAATGGATAAGAACGGTAAAGTGACCGATTTGGCTGGTAATATAGTCGGAAAAGTAGGTACAACTCAGCGTTTGGCATACAATAGCGACGGCAATGTTATCGGTTATGTTGACGAGAATGGAACAGTTAATGATTTTAATGGTAATATCATCGGAAAAAACGATTCAAATGGTAATGTTATTGATACAAACGGGAATATCATCGGTCAAATCGGTAAAACTCAGCGTTTGGCCGTAGATAAAAACGGTAATGTGATAGGAAAAATAACTCAAAACGGCAATGTTGTTGATTTTAATGGAAAAATAATCGGCAAAGCCGATAAAAACGGTAGTATTATCCAAACAAGCGGAGAAATTATCGGCAAGACCGGTAAAAAACAACAATTGGCACAAGATGTCGAGGGCAACACAATAGGTTATATAGATGACAACGGAGATGTTATTGATTTTAACGGAAAAGTTATCGGAAAAGCCGATGACGAAGGCAATATTCTAAATTCATCCGGTGAAGTTATCGGTAAATCGGGAGAAGTTCGGCAGTTAGCCTATGATAAAGACGGCAACGCTGTAGGTTACTCCGATGAAAATGGTATTATCAGAGATGCAAAAGGAGAGGTCATCGGTTTAACTGATGAAAACGGCAATATAACAGCGTCTGATGGTCAAATTATCGGAAAAGCCGGTGAAAAACGTCAGCTGGCGTATAATGAAAACGGAAATACAATAGGTTATGTGGAAGATGATGGCTCAGTCTATAATTTAGAAGGACAAGAAATCGGCAGAATGGACGAAAGTGGGCATATAGTCGATGTCAATGGCAATGTTGTCGGTCAGGTTGGAGAAGAAAATAGCTTGGCTCGTGATGAAAACGGCAATATTATAGGCTATGTTGAAGATGGCAAGGTTCGTGATTTGAGTGGTAATGAAATCGGCTCATTGGATGATAGCGGCAATGTTTTGGATTTGGACGGCAACCTTATCGGACAGGTCGGAACAACTCAGCGTTTGGCTCAGGATGAAGACGGAAATGTCATCGGTTATATAGATTCAAATGACACGGTTCACGATACGACAGGGAATATTATTGGTCGTGTTGATAAAAACGGCAATGTTTTGCAAACTGTCAAGGATACGGCGGAACATCCTTTTGTCGGTACTAAGGGCGAAAATATGCAATTGGCGCTGGATAAAAACGGCAAGGTCATGGGATACATTGATAAAAACAATCAGGTTGTTGATTTTAACGGCGAAACACTCGGTAAATATGACGATAACGGCAATATCATTGATGAAAGCGGAAATATCATAGGTTCTGCCGGAGAAACCGCTAGTTTAGCGCTGGATAAAAACGGCAATGTCATGGGATGGGTGAATAAAAAGAATATTGCTTTTGACAAAGGCGGTAAAATCATTGGTGTAATTGACCGTGACAATAATATTCGCGTATTCGGAGCTAAAAAAGTCGGTTCGTTGTTGGATAAACAGCTGATACCTATTACTCCATCCGGCAAGGTGCTAGGAGAAATAAACAATCGCGGTGATGTTATAAGCCAGAATAAAATCGTGGGCAAAGTACGTCCTGACGGATTGATAACAGACAAAAGCGGTGCCAAGATTTTGGCGCGCGGCATACATTCCGGATATATTGCCGGCTGGGGTTGCAATTATGAAAATAAATTAGATAAAGATGGAGTTATTCGTAAAGACGGAACAGAAACCGGACTTAGAATAGTTGCAGACGGAACGGTTTGGTCAGAAGATGATAAATTTGTCGGTAAAATTATAGAAACCGGTAGTGTTTATGACGATGAATGCAATTATATAGGAGAAGCTAACGCCGACGGTTATGTCAGAGATAGTTATAACAAAGAAGTAGGCTGCATCAATCCGGACGGTTCTGTTTTGTCATTAGAAAAACCGCAAATTAAGGGGCATATAGTTCATAGGCGTTCTGTAATGTCGTTAAATTGGCAATATATGGGGGTTTTGGAAAAAAACGGGACCTTGCGCAATAAGCATAATGAAGTAATAGGCTGTGTTAATCACAATGGAGAAGTATATGACAAAGACATGGGTTATTTGGGAAAAATCTCAGATGCTCGTTATGCCTATGATTTTAATGGCAAGTTGCTTGGTGTGTTTGATAAAAATGGTAAAATCTCCATTCAGGGATTTAGCGGCGTCAGACCATTTTTGCAAAATCTGCTGGCTGGGCGCAATAACAAAGTTGTTGGTTTTGCCGCACCAGAAGTCAATATTTTGATAGATGCAGAAGGCAATATACTAGGACACCTTTTCCCGGATGGCAATGTGTATAACAAATCAGGAGAGATTATTGACCGAGTTAAAGGAGATGGTTTGGGTATTTATGGCGGAACACCTGCTATGTTCCTAAAAACAGGCTATGTCGTTGATGTGGACGGTCAGATTCTGGGTTATGTAAATTATGATATGGATATTGTGGATATTAAAGGAAGCATTGTCGGCAGAACAGATGCAAAAGGACGTTTTTTTGATGAAACGGGGCGGCAATTGGGAGGAATTGTGCGTCAGGGCGGTGTTCGCGGATATAATGGCAGCTATTTAGGATATGTTAACGCCGTGGGCGAAGTTGTTGAGCTGGATGAAAAAAGTGAAGATGCCGATGGTAATCAATATCAACGCGGAGATATAACCGGTAATGTCGTTCCGGATGGTCATGTTGTAAAAGACGGACGTGTAATCGGCGAAGTTTTGCCTGAAACGATTATGGTGGATTTGTTCGGCAATTATGTCGGATATTCTGACGCATTTGGCATTGTTTTAGGTTCGGATAACAAGGGAATTGCTGCTTTGTTGCCGGGCGGCGTCACCGGAAACAATATTTCGGCTCGACCTAAGGGATTTGTTATTGATTTTGGCGGTAATCTGATTGGCTGGGTTATGCCAGACGGGCGGTTTGTTAACATGCAAAAAAATATCGGCGGATACGTTATGGCCGATGGTAAAGTAGTCAGCTACGAAGGCAAAATGTTGGGAGAAGTAGTAAGCGGAGATATTGTCATCGGCAATGATGACAAGGTGAAGGGTTTTGTCGGTTTTGACGGCAAAGTATATCATAAAGGCAGTACAATAGGTAAATTATTGACAGATGGTTTGGCGGCTGATAATCAAAACAATATTTTGGGGCATGTCTATAACATCGGTAATACCGTACTGTCCAACAATGGAGACTATATCGGGCGATTAGCGGCAAACGGAAAAGTTATAGAAGATAAAAACAAAGAAATCGGCTATATGAAAAGTAATGGCTCGTTTATTGATGCTGATAAAAACGTGTCAGGCTATCTGCTGCCTGAAGTGGCAAAAAATCGGAGGAACTAATGACTGCGGCGTTAATTAAAAATCTGAAAGTAGTTATCCTAGTGCTGTTGGCTTTTGGCTTACGGGTATCGGCTGCGCGTGCTGCAGAAATTACAGCCGTTGATTTTAACGGCAATATAATAGGGCAGGTTATATCAACCGGTATGGTAATTAACGGCGATGGAGAAAACATCGGTTATATTACCGCGGACAGTCTTATTGTTGATAATAATAATGAAGTTATCGGCGGAGTTGTGCCGCAGGGGGTTGCAATTGGCAACGATAATCGACCGCTTGGAAAAATTAACAGTGATGGCGTTGTCAGAAGTATGACAGGTAAGCCGCTGGGAAAAGCTTTGCCTAATGGTTTAGTTGTAGACGGCGGATATAATATAATCGGTTCAGTTTTGTTTCCGGGACTTATTTATTCGGCGGAAGGAAACACAATAGGTCGGTTGACCGGCGCCGGAACATACACAAATTTAGACGGAACTGAAATCGGTTTTGTGTCGGCAAACGGATATGCCTATAAACAAAATGCCGGAGAATATGTTTTGGATGGCCGCCTTATGTCATCAAAAATGGTGGTTTCGCTGAATGGTGATTTTATCGGCAGTATCGCTCCATCCGGTAAAGTGATAGATTTTGAGGGAAAAGAAATCGGTTATGTGCATGCTAACGAATATGTCTATTCAGCTGACAAGGGAATTATCGGCCGCGTTGTTCGTACAGGATATGCTTTTGATTTAGCCGGACGTTATATGGGGGTTATAACCTATAACGGTATTGTTATGGCTGGCAATACCGAAGTCGGGCGTTATCGCGCTGACGGCAATATTGTCAATAAAGACAATAAGGTAATAGGTTTTTCTGTTTCTCTTTCGGCTACGGCGAATGATTTGCACGGAAACTATATCGGGCGTGTTTTACCTAAAGGCTTGGTTGTGAAAGATAATTCTGTAATCGGCCGTGTCGGCGCCAAAGGCTATGTTTATGATTTAGAAAACAGAAAAATAGGACAGCTGACAGAAACCGGACCGGTTTTCAGCGCTTCAGGCCGGTTAAACGGACAAAGTATGAGCAACGGCGCGTATATTTCTCTTAAAGGCGGCACTCAAGGACGCATGCAAGGCGTTATGGCGTTTGACAGCAACGGACGTTTGGCAGGCGGAATTGTTAAAAATATGATTGCGTTTAATGGTTCAAATAAGGTTTTGGGCGCGGTAGAAGCTGATGGCTCAATTTTTGACGGTTCGGGAAAATATAAGATTTCACCATTTGGTTATGTGTTTACGGCTGATAACAAACTTAGCGGAAGCAGCATGAATCTGCATCCGGTGTATGGTTTGGAGGGGCAAGTTTATTCGTATATCACGCCAAACGGCGACCTATATCGGTCAATGACGGATGTCAAATTAAATATGAACGGAATTTTATTGGGTAAAAATGGTTATGTGGCCTCCATGCTGAATCCTTTGTACGCCTTGAGCTTTAAAGGGCAGAAATTGGGGAATATGACAGAAAACAACATTATTCTGGATGAAAAAGGAGCTGTTGCTTATAAAGTCGTTCCCGAAAATTATGTCGTTGAATCAATTGGCGGAATAGCTCAAAATGTGATGCCTTTGCGCGGTTATGCCGGTGAAAATCATGTTGTGATAGGTGTTGGCGGAGATTTGCTGGGTTATGCGGATTCGGAAGGTTCTGTTTTTGACCTTTCCGGAAATATCTATGGCAAAGCGCTCTATGGAAACTATGTAGGCGACAGCAATAACGCTGTGACAGGTAAAGTTATGCCGTTTTCTGTTGTTTATAACGATAAATGCGCGGCAGTCGGTATATTGAATGGCAGCGGAGAAATAGTCAACAACCGCGAAGTGACAATCGGCAAGCTTTTGCCCAACGGACAGGCTGTTTCGGATGTCGGAACATATATCGGTTTTACGGTTTTAGGGAATGGACTTGTTGATTTTGATGGCAATTATGCCGGTGTTGTCAATGCCGGTTCCGGTATGTCATATTCTGGTAAGAATTTAGGCTGTGTAAACCGAAAGGGTATTATTTTTGATGCTGATAATGAATGGAAATATGGCGTTATCCGGCCAAATCCTGTAATAGATTTTGAAAATAATATTATAGGTCAGATTTTGGCGAATGGTTCAATCGCTGACAACAATAATCAGATTCTGGGGTCTATTCAGCCAAACGGCAATGCTATTTCAAAATCTAAAAAGTCAATCGGTAGCTCTATGCGTTATAAGGTGGCATTTAAAAATGATAACACATTTTTGGGGATGGTGCAAAATTCCGGACAAATTGTGAATGCGGCCGGAACAACTGTCGGACAGATAAATTTTGATGGAAGCGTTCAGCATGAAGGAGAGCAGATAGGTTATGCGCTGTATGACTGGTACGTTTATAACAATGACTTTGTTGTTTATGGCTACATAATGCGTGACGGAACGGTTCTAAATACTTCCGGCAGCCGTCTTGGAAAAATAGATAAAGGCTTTGTTGTAGATAAAAATGGGCAGCCGGTGGCGCGAGGCAATCGTGATTATACTGTTCGCGATGTTAGCAATAACGCTATTGGTGAATTGCAAATAGATGGCAATGTTCTTGATTATAAAAATCAAAACGTCGGCTATTTGTCAGATAACGGCACAATCCGCAATGTGAGCGGAGATGAAATAGCAAAGGCTTATCCGTTGCAATATTATCAAATCACAGAAACCAAAACTGACACAAACAATCGACGTGATTGGGCTGATTATAAAAAAGTACAGATTCAAAATGAAAAACCGCTTTCGGAAGATGTTTCAGAATCAACGGATAACAGCAGCTCAGGCGGTTTTAATCGGCGAGTAATCGGTATTGCCCTCAATCCTGACGGAGATATTTTAGGCAGTATTTATGATGATAATAAGGTTTATGACGATAATGGTGCTCAGGTCGGTTTCAGAACGCCGGATGGTATGATTGTCGATATGAAATATAATCCTATCGGTGTAGAAGAAGTAAAAAATGCTTCCGCCAAAAATATGTTTGTTCCGGCCGGAACTTTTGGCAGCGGCAATGCTTATGGCATCGGTAATAAACCAAGCGCTTTAGGACCTGGCGGAGGCTATGGCGCAGGCGAGCGTTATGACCCCGTAAAAGCCAACACATTGGCGCAATTGCAAAATGTTCGCCGCAGCGGTATAAAATTTGGAAAGAAAAATTCCTCAATTACTCCGTCATCTTTTACCGGATATGAGGAATATGGCTGGAAGGGCAAAGCCAATATCTCTACATGGAGAGTTGATATGAGCTATATGATTTTGCAAGACAAGCCTATTCCGGCAGTATTATCTCGTTCAGTATATGCTTCCGATGGTTTGGGAGACGGCGTTCCGGTTACGGCGATAGTAGAGCGTAATATATATTCAGAGGAAGGGCGCAACATTATTATTCCGGCCGGCTCCCGTGTTATTGGCAGTATGGGCGGCAGCAGCGGTGCAACTGCTACCGGAGGCAACAGCGGCGGCGCGGTCAAAATCGGTATAAGCTGGACGCGATTGATTCGTCCTGATGGTTCGCAATTCAAACTCGGAGGAGCCGTTACCGCCGATGCTCAAGGCCGTGCTGGTGCAATCGGTTATCTGGATGAACAGTTGCTTAAAAAATATTCGGCACCTATGCTGATGACTGCTATGGAAAGTGCCACCTCGTATATGATGGCGTCAGGAGGCGGAAGCAGTACATCAGTGAATGGTACGACAAATACATCGTCAAAAAGTCAAGCAGCAGAAGATGCGCGTCAAAGCTTTTTAAGTCAAATGCAGCAGATTTTTGATGATATTGTTCAATCAAAAGCCAACATCAAAGCTGTAACATACATTCCGGCCGGAACCAGAATCATCATTTTCCCTAATGAAGATTTGTGGTTGCGGACAGAAGAAGACGACAATCGTGAAAAAGGTGAAAACAGCAATGTCGGCAGCAGCGGCAGCGATGCGAATAAAGGTCTGACAACAAATCCGGATAACTTTATGGGCAGCGACAGCAGCGGCGGCGGAAACTCATATTATACCAATGAATACGAGGAAGATATTCGCCCGACAGGCGGCAATCGAAACGCGGCTGCGGCAGCAGCAAATCGCCGTCGGCAAATGAACGCTCAGCAGCAAAATGGCTCGGTTCCGGCCAATATTCAGCAATCTGCGCCGATTTCTACGCCGGAAGAAGATGATGTTCCGTCTTTATTATAGGAGAAAAAAATGAGTGATTTTTCGGTTTTAGAATCAGTTTTACGCCCATTATCCTATTGGTATACTCAAGACAATTTGGAAGAAGTCGCCGTTAACCGTGCCGGTCAAATTTGGCTGCGTATGCGTGGAAAACGTGCTTATCCGTGGGTAATGTATAAGGATGAAAAATTATCAAAAGAGTATTTAACGGATTTATTGTACATAATAGCCAACACCTATGAGCTGAAATTTGACCCATTGCAAGGTTCTCCGCTGGTTTATGCGACTATTCCCGGCGACCACCGTTTTTCGGCGATTTGCGGCCGCAATGTGATGTATGATGAAGAAGATTTAACCGGCGGTGTCGCTCTGGCGATTCGTCTGCATGCAGATGATGTGGCTTTTGGATTAGAAGATTATGGTATGCGTCAAGGACATGCGCTGCAAAAATTAAATCCGCTGAAAGATATTAAAGTGCCTGATGACGCTTACGAGCGCCTGCTTTTGTATATCAAACGCGGCGAGCATATTTTGGTAAGCGGTGCTACTTCTACCGGTAAAACTACATTTTTGAATAATCTGCTGAAAATTTTGGATATTCACAAGCGTATTATTACTGTGGAAGATACGCGCGAATTGATTGTGCCGCATCCGAATCGTGTTCACTTGGTAATGTCACGTACCGACCAAGCTAATGAAATGGACTATTCAAAAATCATCGACTTGGTTGTGCGCTTTACGCCTGACGCCATCATCGGCGGCGAGATTTCCACAAGTAACGCCAGCGGTATTTGGCAACTGATGGGTTCCGGTCACGATAACTGTTTTGCTACTATCCACGCCGAAAGCTCGCAAGAAGCTTATCTGCAATTTATCAAACGTATCCAAGCTTCTACACAAGGTACGGTAAATGTTGAGCAAACACTTGATGAAATGAAACGTAAACTGCATGTGGTGCAAATTTGCCGTTTAGGCAATACGCGTGCCATTACTGAAGTAACCTAGAATTTATTTCATAAAAGAGCAAACTTCGGCTTTGAGAACATCAAGGCCGATTTTCTTTTCCGAACTGGTAGCTAACGGTTCGGGCATAGCCGCTGCGTGTTTTTTCAATTCTTCAATAATTGCCAAACTGACTGCCGATAAAGCTTTTTCAGAAATTTTATCGATTTTGGTTAATACAACTTGATAGGTAACCGCGGATTCGTCAAGCAGCATCATAATCTCGCGGTCTTCTTTTTTTAAGCCATGGCGGGAATCTATCAACAGAAAAACCCGGCGCAAAGTAGGTCTTCCGCGCAAATATGTTTTCAGCACAACCTGCCATTGCTTTACCAGCTTTTCCGGAGCTTTGGCATAGCCATACCCAGGCAAGTCTACTAAATACAGCTTATTGTCAAAGTTGAAAAAGTTAAGCTGCTGTGTGCGCCCCGGAGTGCTGGAAGTTTTCGCCAGTTTAGTTTGATTAAACAATGCGTTTATAAGGCTGGATTTGCCCACATTAGAACGTCCGGCAAACGCCACTTCATCAAAATCGGACTCCGGCAGCTGTACTAAATTTGCCACGCTTATTACAAAATTGCATGGGCGAGTAAATTGTGCAGCTGCCGTTTGCAGTTCTTCTTTAGAGAATTTTTCACTCATTTCACACCATTTTTATGCATAATATATTTTTGTTGAATTACAGAAAGAATGTTGCTGAGTGTCCAATAAATTACCAAACCTACGGCGAAATGCGCAAACATAATCATGAAAATCAGCGGCATCATCGCCATCATGCGTGCTTGGTCTTTGTTTGCCGGAGCCGGATTCAGTTTTTGTTGAATAAACATGGTAACGCCATAAATCAGCGGCCATACGCCGATATCCAGCAAAGACGGAACATAAATATGCGCCCAAGTTGAAATTGTCAGAGGGTCCGGAGCCGACAAGTCTTTAATCCAGCCGATAAACGGTGCGTGGCGGATTTCAATTGCGATATTCAACACCTTATACAGCGAGAAGAAAATCGGAATCTGAATAAACAGCGGCAGACAGCCGGAAGCCGGATTAACTTTTTCGCGGCTATAAAGCTCCATAGTTGCGCGCTGCAACGCCATTTTATCATCTTTGTACGTTTCTTGCAGCTCTCTCATTTTTGGCTGCAGTTTTTTCATTTTAGACATGCTCTCATATGATTTGTTGGCAATCGGGAACATCAGCAGACGCAGCAGCGCCGCGAACAGCAAAATCGCCCACCCCATATTGCCGATTAAATTATACAGGTAATCCAAAATGTAAAAGAACGGTTTAGTCAAAAAGTAGTACCAGCCAAAGTCAACGTTTAAGTCAAATTTTTTGATGTTTTCGGAATATTTATCCAAAAGTTTAATTTCTTTAGCGCCGGCGTACATTTGTGAGCTGAAACTTGCCGAACTGCCGGATTGAATTTGCATCGGCAGACCTTTAAAGTCCAGCTGAAAAGTGTTGTCATTGGTTTTACGCAAGGTTACTTTTGCTTTGTAGGTGTCATTAAAGATAAAAGCGCTGAACCAATATCTATCGGTCAAAGAAATCCAGCCGCCTGTTGTTTCAAAAGTTTCAGGCTCTTTTTCGGCATCAAGCTCATTGTATCTGATTTCTTTTAAATCACCGTCAATAATACCGGTAAAGCCTTCATGCACAACGCTTCGGCTATTTTGTTCATTCAGAATAGATTTGCTGAACAAACCATACGGATAAACCGTGATTTCATGTCCGCTGTTATTTTCTATAGTTTGTTTTATGTCAAACAGGTAGTTGTCATCAAGGCGGATGACGTATGAAAACTTAACGCCCTGACCATTGTTCCAAGTCAGAGTTATAGGAGTATTTTGATTTAATTCCTGATTTCCTTCAACCGTCCATAAAGTGTCTTTATTCGGCAATGCCAACGATTTGTCTGTAGATAGCCATCCATAATCAGCATAATAAGGATTTGCGGTTTTTGCCGGAGAAAACAGCTCAACATCCGGACTGTCTGCGTCTAAGGTCAGTTTGTATTTACCGAGTAAAATTTCATCAAAGCGGGCGCCTTTGAAACGAATACTTCCGTGAATAGTTCCGTTGCTGATTTTTAGACGTTCATCTTGTTTTAAAATATCTTCTATCGGAGCATAATCGGCGGTATCAACGTTGTTTTCTGTCGGTAGTTCTTCGGCAACCGGCGTTTGCGCTTCTTCAATAACTGTTTTATTTTCGGCTGTTTGCTGCGGAAAAAAATAGTTTACACCCAAAACTACCAGCGCCGACAAAAACACGGCTGTGATAAAACTCTTAAAATCATCATTAGTCATTGTATGCTCCCATTAAACAAATCTTCTTCTATCTAAAATAAAATTACTGAAAAAGCAAGCGATTATGGCAACTTATGCTTTGATTCTTTCGGCGGTACGGGGTCATATCCGCTTCCACCCCACGGATTGCAGCGCAAAATGCGTTTTATGCCTAAATATAATCCTTTGTAAACGCCGTGAATTTGTATGGCTTCAATCATATACTGCGAGCAGGTTGGCCTGAAACGGCAAACGCCCGGACACCACGGAGAAATGCAGAGCTGATAAAATTTAATCGGCAGAATGAGGAGTTTTTTCAGCATTCTCATCCCCTTGCAGAATCATTTTGTTGGTTTTGCGAAAGGTCCAGATGACATCTCGTTTCAAATCTGTAAATGAACAGCTGCAAGTTCCGAAACGGCCGACCAAAACATAGTCGACATTATCCAGAGCGTATTCGCTGTAAATTTCACGCACAACAGCGCGCAGCCGGCGTTTTGTGCGGTTGCGGATATGCGCTTTGCCCAAACGTTTAGTAGCCGTAAACCCGATTCGCGCTTTACGGCTTTCTTCTGCCGGAATATCAGCAGATAAAGGGCGAGCCGCCTGTAACATCACGTTTTTAGAAACCATTGTAATGTCTTTGGCGGCTCTGAGAAAATCTTTTCTTTTTTTTAGAATTAAGAATTCACTCATTTTTGCTACTTTAAGCAGAAATTCTTTTACGACCTCTGGCTCTGCGGGCTGATAATACTTTGCGTCCGCTAACGGTTGCCATACGAGTTCTGAAGCCGTGACGGCGAGTGCGTACCAATTTACTTGGCTGATATGTTCTTTTCATTTTAAAATCTCCGGTTAATTATTAGTTATTTAAAGCCTGCCCCATGCAGACTCTCGGTATTTTTCGCTCTCTTTATAAACGCATAAAAACTATAAGTCAATAAAAAAAGCGGCAAAATAGCCGCTTTGGTTTGTTTTTGCGAAAAATTATTTTCTATCACCCATAATTCTCATCAAATAAATAAACAGGTTGATAAAATCCAAATAAAGATTCATCGCACCGGCAATAGCTTTGCGAGACATAGTATCTTCATTATCCGAAGAATAGTACATTGCTTTGATTGTTTGCACGTCATAGGCTGTCAAAACAGTAAAAATCAATACGGCAATGTAAGAAATAGCGTAGTATAGACCGCTGCTTTTTAAGAATATATTGACAATGCTGGCGATGATAATTCCCCACAAGCCCATATACATAAATGAGCCGATTCCCGTCAAATCTTTTTTAGTTGTGTAGCCAAACAGGCTCATTCCGCCGAAAGTTGCGGCAGTGATTAAGAATACGCGGGCAATGCTGTCGCCGGTATAAATCAGAGCTATGTCAGCCAAAGACATACCCATAACTACCGAAAATGCCCAAAACATAGCTTGAGCTGCCGCCATGCTGCCTTTATTCAGAACCGCGTTAAAGCCGAAAATCATGGCGAGCGGAGCTAAAGTGATAATCCAGCCGAATGCTGAAAGCGAGACGGTCTGAGCGGCTTGGTCAACCGAAAACATCCAGTTAATCACCGGCGTGTACAAAGTTACATACGCGGCAAGTGCGGTAACAACCAAACTCAATCCCATATAGTTGAAAACTTTAATCATATATTGGCGCAATCCTTCGTCCACGCGTTCAATAGCCGATTTGCGTACAATTTGTTCTGATTCTGACATTTAAAATTCCTCCTTAATTTATTATCATTATAAAATATAGGGCGAAAATTTGTTAAAATCAATAAATATTGCAAGCAAAACAAAAACTCTTGGCTTTTTCTGAAAATACTGCTATAGCTTTGGCAGGAGATATAAAAATGTATAGTCAGCGTTTTCAGCAGTTTATAGATATGTGGCGTAAGGATTTTGCCATTGAGCGCAGTATGAATGAAAAGGTATGTTTAGACAGAGACGGCAACCCTATCCCGTGGTATACGTATCCGGCGATTGAATATCTGTCGCAGTTTGACTATAGCCAAAAAAAAATCTTTGAGTTTGGCACGGGCTATTCGTCTATGTATTGGGCAAAACAGGCGCAAAAGGTTGTTAGCATAGAAGACAAGCCGGAATGGTACGAAAAGTTTGCCGCCGAGTTCAGCGCTCCGAATTGGCAAATGCGCTATTGCGATGAAAAACAAGGCTATGAAGATATGATTTTTGCCGACGGCGAAAAATATGATGTGATTGTGGTAGACGGTAAACGCCGCGCCGAATGCGCCGCCAACGCGGTCAAAGCCTTAGCCGCCGGCGGTTTGGTGATTTTAGACGACAGCGACCGGATTAACACCAGCTTGGAATATTTTAATGCCGTTAAATGTTTGCGAGAGGCAAATTTGTTGCAGGTTGATTTTTATGGTTTCTGCCCAATGAACAACTATACAAAAACCACGTCGCTGTTTTTTTCCCGTGATTTTGATTTTAAGTCGCAGTATGAAGTGCAGCCGATAAACGGCTGGGGTAATATCTGGTCTATGAGCCGCAAAGAACGTAAGGGCTTTTTCAAAAAACAAGACTATCCGCTGGCGGAAGAAAAAGAAGATAAATAGAATCAATTTTATCTGATATATTTACCAATTCTTTTTAACATATTCAAACTCAAAAAATCAAAGTATCATTACTATATACAACACGGCGCAAAAGGCAATTATCGGTCCTAATGTCCATATTTTCAAACTAGGGTGGTGCGGCTTTGGGCCGTGCCTTAGAGAAGATAGGTTTTGACAGCTTTGTTTATTTGTTAGTATTCGCCTATAAAACCATTTTTGAAACCTAAGCGTATACGGTATGCTTTTTTATCAATTCCGCTATTGCAGGCCGCGTTGATTTCCGTCACAACTCTGGAATCATAAAGATTGAGATATTTACCAGAACCACATGTTTTTTCGTTCTCCGATATGCAAATAGATGAATAAGAAGATGTGCCATCCCTATTTTTTATCTTGGTTTTTACATCAAACGCATCAATATTACCTTTTAAGGGGGTGACAATATTGTTAAAGGCTGAAATACATAACTCAGCGTCAGCATCAATCATATCAATGAATTGGGCTTGGTATTCTATCATAATTCTTCCAACCGGAGTAGGTTGAAATCTGCTGCAGTTTTCAGCGGAAGGCAAACATAAACCAAGAGCTTTTTTTGTTTCATCGTCAAGGTTGTCAATATCAGACAACTTATCATTTTCAGAAAGTTCTTTAAGGTTAGCAAGTACCTGTATGATTTCGCCAACTACTTTATTCGCCTGATATTTTTTCATGGCTTTGGAATATCCGGCAATGCCTCCGACTGTCAGAACCGCGATAATCGCCAGAACGCCCAGCATTTCAATCATGGAACGTCCAGCCGAGCAAACGTCATTGCGAGGAGTGCAACGACAAAGCAATCCACAGCCCAGACCAGAAATGTCCGTCTGTTTCGTTCTGAACTTATTATTTCCGGATGTGTGATTTTTTACGCCGAACCCCGCAAGAACACATTGGGCGGCAAAAAATACGCCTTTAATCAGATGCTTAGGATTTGCAGAGAGAGAGAGAGAGACCTTTGCTTAGCTTATTTTTCATCTTTCTTTCCTCTAAAATTAGGTTGTTTACATACCAATGCCATAACATAAGCTTAACTAAAGTCAACCGCTAAAATATTTGCAATTTAGCCGTTAAAAGTTTTTTTAATCAATCCTGTTTTAGCAGTTCCTGCCAAGTTTGTTGGCAAAACTCTGTGGATTTACCGCTGTCTTTACATTCTTTCATATATTGGTATTTCTGATATTGAGGATAAGTAAATAATCCTGCAACAATCAATAGGGTAAGAATACCGATAAGTGTTAAAATAGTGCTGACAACACGGTCGGCTACTTTATCCCATATTTTCCGTTTGTTTGTCATCCGGCAGCTCCTTATTGCTAAAATAGCCTGTTTTTGCAAGATTGTTCGCTCAAACCGGCAGCCATACAGCCGGCAATAAACTGGTCGTTGCACTTATTGCCATATTCTACATAATAACCAAAACCAAGTCCTCCGGCTAGGCCGATAACTATTAAGGAACATAATAAAAGCAATATGTAGCCAATGTATTTACCAATTCTTTTTAACATGTTTAAACTCCAAATACTATATACAACACGGCGCAAAAGGCTATTATCAGACCCAATATCCATAGTTCAGCGCGGGACTTTAGATAATTAGTACCGACGGCAGCTCCCAAAATAGGTGTGAAAAATAACAACGTTCCTAGAAATGAATTGCCAAACAAGGTTAAATTAAATGCAGTAAGTTCTGTTACTGTCAAAAATAACAAGCAACCCCAATATAAGGCAAACCACACACAAACTTCCGTAATCCGCCAGCGAATAGCCGGATTAACGCCGGCTATTTTCCTGCGGACATAATCAAACAGTAAATATAATGCCAAAAAGTAAATATAACCAATCAAAAATTCGGCGGTATAAGCACAAGGCTGCCCATCCCAAATCCATTGATAAATTTGTCCGTCAGCCCACGATTCGTAATCGCATCTTGAGCCTTGACTGTTATCATATAAACCGACTTCCTGAACTTTAGACATCAGCCAAGTAATAAGCGCAAACCATACGGTGTAACCAGCAGATTTCCGTGTTATTGGATTAAAGATATTTTTGACATAAGACACTTCTCGATTCCTTTTTTACAGCTAATACACCCTGTTTTTGCAAGATTCTTCACTGTTTCCTTGATTTATACATTCTTGAATGATTTTACTATTCTGCTCAAAGTTAATATAATAATCCCAATAGTAAAAAGCTTGGACAATCAAAAATGCAATACCGACAAACGCAATTATCCATATAAGCAAGCTAATAGAATCGTTTAATATATTTTTCAACAAGTTCATTACAGTCTTCACCAGGATATTTACCTCCTAAAAGTCTACCTATTTTATTAGCATACTGATCTCCATTACTACTGTCAAGTGTATTTGAGCCAGTACGCACATCAAATAACTCTCTTAAATTTGATGCTAATTTTGCTATATCCGCTCCACCTTGTCCATATTGAGAAGCATTACAATTCATATAAGCATGCTTAAATTTGTCAGTTACTTTTAGTTTTTTCATATCTGAAAAATTTTCTATTAAATAACTTCCCCCTTGAATAGCAGATAACAGATATTCCAAAATATTTTGTTTTGTTTTAGAAACAACACCTTCTTTATCAACGACATTTTCATACACTTTTTTCCCGTCTTCTTCGCTTTCCCAATACAGAGGTTTAAGATTGTTGTTTTGTTTAGTAACAGATTGTTGCTGGCTATTATTTACAGCATTCCAGGGTGTTGGTGTCTGATTTTGAATAGTATTTTGCTGAGAGCCAAAACTTGTATTTGTCCCAAAAGTATTGCTTTGCTGACCGAACGTATTGCTTGAAGTGTTAGTAAAAGCCGTTTGTCCGTTATTGCTTTGGAAACCAAATCCTTTATTTTCCAGAGTGACAGGCTGAGCGGTTGGTTGAGTTGCAGGCTGTGTGGATGGCTGAGGGACTGGTGGTGGGGTGTCGCCGTACAGTTCTCTATAATTGTATTCATCATTTTTATAGAGATAGTTTTGGATTTCATTAGCATACGGATTCGGCGTGTTTTCGGTTGGCACATCAATTTTTTTCATATCCGAAAAAGTGCTTGCTCCGCGCGGGTCCAAATAATACCATTCGCTTTCGCCGGGTTTGCGGTCTGTTCTGCGTATCGGGCGTTTGCCAAAAATAAGTTCTCTTGAAAATTCAGTCATATTTTTCCTCCTTTGTTTCAGTGATTGAATTTTATGACTAAACTTTAACAGAAACAAAATGCTTTGAAAATCCGCTATAGCAGGCTAAAATCAGCTTTAGCATGCAAAAGCTTTTTAAATTCCCGATTGTTTTGCTGTGCCAGCTGCCGCAGTTTATTCTTTTGATTTTGTTTGATATACGGAATTTCAATGTCTTGAGCTTTATTTTTCAAAAACCATTCCACAAAGCCGTTGGCTGTTAACTTGCCGCCGCTATGCAGAACTCGCAAATATTTTTCTTGCTGTATTTCCTTAAAATATTCGCGGAACGGAGCATATTTTTTATCGCGTTCTTTGCTTTTTCTTCGCGCTTCGTTTTTTCTATCCGTTTGAATAACCGCGTCTAATAGCGTGGTGTGCATATCGCTCCACTCTTTTCGGCTTTCTGCCAAAAGTTTTTTCGCCCACTCAATAATTTGCAGCTGTAATTCTTTGCTGTTGCTCAGAGCGTTTTGCTGCATAAATAACAAACTTAATTCTCCCAGCATTTTAGGCGGTATAATTTCTTCATCATCCATTTTTTATTCCTTATATATATGTTATAAAAAATATATAGGTGAAAACAGATGGCAATGCAACCTAATTGCTGCATAACAACAAAAAACACCTCGTAAAATTACAAGGTGTTTTTTTGTGATTTCTTCTGTTTTTGAATAAAAACCAGCAGTTTTTCAGCCGCTTCCATAAGGATAGAGAATGTATTTTTATAATCATTCCATTATTATTGACCTCAGCCTCGTCTCCAACCATGATTTTGCAGGCAGCTTTGTATAAAGGCTCCCCGTTTTCAATCAAAACAAATTTTGATAGGAGGCGAGGATTTTTTTCTTTCTGTTCCGTAAAAACATAAGAGATGGCTATGCCGGAATAACTCGGTTCAGCATAAGCAATAATCACACGTTGCGGATTATTGGTAAAATCTTCATTTTTCATAAACTAAAATTTAATAATGTTATAAATAATTTTATATCAAGTTTAAGATAACATAAATTTTTTCAGCGTCAACAGCAAAAAGCCTCCTTAAAAAAGGAGGCTTTAAATAAAGATATAAACATTTTTACTTTTGCAAAGCTAAATAAATTTCATGAGCTGAGTTTGCTTCACGTATTTTACGGCACGTTTCTTCATCTTTTAAGATTCTGGACATAATGGCAAGAGCCTGCAAATGGTCTTCGCCGCTTTTTTCCGGAGATAGTAAAAAAGCCACCAAATCAACCGGATGAGAATCCAAAGAATCATAATCAATGCCTTTATTCAGACGAGCAAAAACAGCAATGACTTTATCAAGGCCTTCTATGCGGGCATGTGGAAAAGCAACACCTTCGCCATAACCGGTTGAGCCTAAATTTTCGCGTTCCAAAATCGCCTCAAAGATAGAATTTTTATCTATATTTTCTTTTTCGGCAACAAACTTCGCCAATTGTTCAAGCATATTGCGTTTGCTTTCCGCTTCAACATGAGCCAACACCATGTCTTCTGACAAGATATCTGATATTCCCATTTTTTATCCCTTTTAGTAAAAATTATTCTGCCGGTTCAACCCAACCGATGTTACCGTCTTTACGGCGATATACCATGCTGATACGGTTGTTGGCGCTGTTGCGGAACATTAAAGCGTTTTCATCTGCCAAATCCATATACATAACAGCTTCGCTGACTGTGCAGACTTTGATATTTGCATCTGTTTCGGCAATAGTCAACGGAGCAGATTCGTCAATGCTCATTTCATCTTCTGTTTCTTTAACTGGGAACACGGCGGCGTGAGCCATTTCCACAATACCTGTTTTACCTTTATGGTCGTTAAGTTTTGTTTTTTGACGGCGCAAACGAGTGGCAATATGTTCATTAGCGTTATCAAAAGCAGAATATGGGTCTGCGGCAATTCCTGTGCCTTTCAAAACAATGTTTTTAGCCGGATGAACGGTTACTTCGGCTCTAAAATCTTCGCCGTCTTTAGAAAAAGCAACGCTGCAGCTGATAGGAGCGTTAAAATATTTATTTACGGCATTTTCAACAGCTTCTTCAACACGGTTGCGCAGTCTGTCGCTAATATCTACTTGTTTTCCTGTTAATGTAATTTTCATGATTTACCTCATTTGTTAATTATTTCGGCACAATCGCCTTTTGTAACTGTTTTATAGTATAACACTGTTTAAGCAAAAGTAAACAATATACTTTTTTATAGTGTGAAATTATCTCCCAAATACACTTTGCGTACTTCTTCGTTGGCAACAATTTCATCAGGAGTTCCTTCCATCAAAACCGTTCCTCCGTGCAAAATATAGGCACGGTCAATAATATCAAGCGTCTCTCTTACATTGTGGTCGGTTATCAACACGCCAAGTCCGCGATTTTTCAGTTGTGATACCAGAGTGCGGATTTCACCGACTGCAATCGGGTCAATACCGGCAAGCGGTTCGTCCAATAAAATAAAATCAGGTTTACTGGCCAGCGCGCGGGCGATTTCCAAACGGCGGCGCTCACCGCCGGATAGGGCCAATGCCGGAGATTTGCGCAGATGTGCTATTGAAAATTCGCTTAACAATTCTTCTAACATATTTTCGCGTTCATTTTCATCTTCTATCACGATTTGTAAAATAGCTTTGATATTATCCTCAACACTTAGTGTGCGGAAAATTGAAGCTTCTTGCGGTAAATAGCCGATACCCATGCGCGCGCGTTTATACATCGGCATATCGGTAATATCTTTTCCGCCGACATAGACATCGCCATAGTCCGGAGTGATTAAGCCGGTTACGCAATAAAAACAGGTTGTTTTACCGGCGCCGTTAGGGCCAAGCAAACCGACAGCTTCGCCTTTTTTTACATGAAGCGAAACGTTTTTCAGCACCGTGCGTTTTTTATATTTTTTGCCGATGTTGAAAATTTCCAGCTCTTCGGTTTCATTTTTCTGATTTTTTGTCATTTGCGCTCCTTTTGCTGTAAAATGTACCGGTAATCCGGCCGCCTGTTTTTTTATTTCCGGTAATTCGGCTGATTTGCGTGTTTAAATCTGTTTCTGCTTTATCGCCGTTAATAATATTTCCGTTTTGTTCCAATTTGACAGCTCCGATTAGTTCCACTTTTGCGGTTTTGGGATTATATACGCCGCTGCTGCCATAAGCTTTGCCTTTAGGAGTTATGATTTTTACATTTCCAAAAGCTTCTGCACGTTCAAGTTTGTTGGAAGCTGAATAAAATGCAATCAATTTGTCGGCATATAAAATATTGTCGCCTTGCCGCACCACTACATTGCCTATAGAGACGCTTTTATGGGCGTTTTGAAAATATCTTGTTTCAATATCTGCGGTTAAAGTTCCTTGAGAGGTGGTGACAACATGTTTGCCTTTAAGCACTAAAATATTTGTGGTCTTAAAAAATTCAAATCCCTGTGCCTCTAAATCTCCCCAGTCTCCTTCGGCATTTAGACGCTCATTTCCGTGACCGTATTCTTTTGTAAAGTCATATTCTGCGGCAAGAGTTTTTATTTTTGTTCCTTTTTCATCTAAGGCATTCACATTTTGCTGCAGTTTTAAAATATTTTTTTCCTGATTGAAAAAACCTGTGTCGGCAGAAACTTTGATATTTCCGTTATCTGTGGAAATATCTGCTTTTGGAGTATTGATTTTAACCTCTTTTGATGTCGGGGCCATTTCATCAACGCTGTCTGCGGTAATGGTGCTTACGCGATTTTTGGAGTCGGTTGCATAGTATACTGTGTTTTCAATATGTAGCTTTTCCATCTCATTTTTACGAGGAATTGTTACATCATTTTGTAATTCAACGCTTTTTTTTATGTTAGGCATAACCAGCATCACCCCAAAGATAGCGGCGGCCAAGCAGGGAAATCCGAGTTTGACAACACGCAGCCATCCCGACATTTTAGGTTTGTCATCCGGCTGTGTATTTTCAAACGGGCGTTCGCCGTTAAAGTAGTCGTCTATCTTATGGGAATCAAACATTAGCTGACTCCGGCTTTCAGACAGTCATGAATATGAATAACGCCGACCGGTTTTGTACCCTTAACCACAAACAAATTGGTAATACCGCGTCCGGTGTTGTTCATTACGTTCACAGCCTCAGCAATCAGCGCGTCGGGAGCAATTGTTTTAGGATTCTTTGTCATAACTTTTGAAACTTTTTCGGTAATCAAATCAGGCGACATCCAGCGGCGCAAATCACCATCGGTAATGATTCCTTCCAAATCTCCGTTGCTGTTGACAATACCTACGCAACCCAGCATTTTTTCAGACATTTTAATCAAAGCGTCCTGCATGATGGCGTTATCGTTTACTAACGGCATCTCATCACCAGTGTGCATAACATCCGAAACATGGCGCAAGACAGAGCCAAGTTTTCCGCCTGGGTGACGCAGATGAAAGTCAGCTTCGGTAAATCCACGTCTAACCATTAAGTCTGCCGCCAAAATATCCCCCATAACCAAAGTCGCCGTTGTTGATGAAGTCGGGGCCAATCCAAGAGGGCAGGCTTCGCGGTTGTTTGGAAGTTTTAGAATATAATCGCTGTTTTTGCCGAGTGAACTTTCCGGATTCTTTGTGATGGCAATCAATGGCACGCCAAATCGTCTGCAATAGACTAATATATCCGATAATTCTTTAGATTCACCGCTGTTAGAAATAGCTATGACCGTGTCATCAGAAGTAATCATGCCCAAATCGCCGTGACTAGCTTCTCCTGGGTGCAAAAAGAAAGACGGCGTTCCGGTAGAAGCAAAAGTTGCAGCCATTTTGCGGCCGATATGTCCGGATTTGCCCATGCCCGTAACAATTACGCGGCCTTTTGTTTTTTGCAAAACATCAACCGCCGTAGTCAGGGTTTCATTAAGTTCGTTTTCCATGGCTTTCAATGCTTCAACCTCGCGGTCTATTGTTTGTTTTGCCACTTCAATGTCTTTATTTTCCGTCACGATAGTCTCCTTTTTGAAATTCTTTTCAGAATAATAGAATTTTTGTCCCGAAATTCAAGATGTTTTTGGATTTTATGCTCTTATCAAGCCTTTTGCACCCATTTTCCATCGTTAGTCTGCTGCCAATAATTAACCTCGCAGCCTGTGTTTTTATATTCTTTCCATAAACGGCGCGCTTGTTGCAGAGCATCAGCTGATTTTCCGTCAAAAATATTGAACACTCGCTCATAATTTTGCAGATTTTCGGCATTTTCTTCAGCTCCGTCTACCAAAAATAAATATATGGCACTATTAGCGTTTTCTTCGGCAGACGAAAGCCAAATCGGCTGTTGTTCTGCAAAACCATCTTTTTTTGAACCATGCGGCAAAAAGCTTTCATCGTTAAAAGTCCATAGCAAAGAATTTATATATTCCGTGCGTTCTTCGTTCGGAGTTTTTATTTTTATCCGTTTGCCGGTAGAATAGGCTTTTTGCAGAAGCGGCGGTAAAACATCTTCCAAAGATTTTTGCTGTAAATGATAAAAGTCAACTCTTGTCATTATTTCCTCACAGATAAAGAAACGCCGTAAGTTCCTTCATTGTCGCGCAGTTGCAAAAGTATAACACTTCCGGCAGACTGTTTGAGTTTTATACGCATATCTTCGGCACCGAAAATTTGTTTGCCGCCGGCCAAAACAATGCGGTCGCCTACTTTTATGCCTTTTTCTTCCGCCTCGGAGCCGGGTGACACCATAGTAACCACCAATTCTTTGGCTTTTTCGTCATAATAGGCAGCTAAGTTCAATTCTTTAAAATCAAGAGCTTTGCCTATCTTATATTTGTCTAAGCCGAGTTCTTCAAAACTATGTAAATTTGCGGCGGATTCTGTTTTTTTTGCGTCTTCCGGAGCTGCCTTTATGATGATTTCAGTATTAAAAATTTTTCCGTCACGGCTAAAGGTTACCGGCACTTTTGTTTTCGGAAGCAATTTGGCTATTTCTAATGAGAATAAACGCGGATTTTTCAAGCTTATGCTGCCCAGCGCCAAAATCTTGTCTCCAACTCTTAATCCGGCAGCTGCCGCCGGAGAATTTTCAGACATGGATGAAATTGCTAACGCTGCTTCTTCTTCATTTTCCAGAGAACGTACGTTTTGCACGGAAACACCGAGCCAGCCGCGAATAACTTTACCATGCTGTTTAAGTTGACTGACAACCCATTTTACAATATTTGACGGAGTGGCAAAGCCAACGCCTGCGTTTTTTCCGTCTTCTGAAAAAATCGCCGTGCTGATACCGACTATTTTACCTTCGGTGTTAAAAAGAGGACCACCCGAATTTCCTTGATTGATGGCTGCATCGGTTTGTAAAAAGTTGTCATAAGGCCCTTTGTCTATATCGCGTTCTTTTGCCGAGATAATTCCCAGAGAAACGCTGTTCCCGAGTCCGAAAGGATTTCCGATGGCGAATACTCGATTCCCGACACGAATGGTATCGGAATCTCCAAAATGTCCGGCCTCCAAATTTATCGGTTTTATTATTTTTAATAAAGCAATATCGGTTTTTTCATCTATGCCGACCAAATCTGCGCTAAAAGTTTCGCCGTCCGGTGTTTGCAGCGTGATTTTTTTTGCATTTTCCATAACGTGAGCATTCGTAACCGCGTAGCCGTCGGAGCTTATGATAACCCCGGCGCCTAAGGCTTGTTCATTTTCGCTGACATCGACTGTTATGCTGACAACAGATGAATTAACTTCTTCAATAACGTCTTCCAGCAATCTTTGTTCGGCTTTAGCCGGCAGCGCGTACAAAAACAATATTGTTATGCCGATGCAACAAAATTTATGCATGTCTTTACTTTCTCAAAGTTGTGTTGAAATACTTAAAAAATTGAGAATCCGGTGACAAAACTAAAGAAGTTTCGCTATCGCCCAAAGACTTTCGATAAGCTTCCAAACTACGATAGAAATCATAAAATTCAACGTCTTGTCCAACTGTTTTATTCCAGATAGCAACGGATTCCTTATCGCCTTCGCCGCGTAAGATTTGTGATTGTTTTTCTGCTTCTGCCACTATAATTGCGGCTTCTTTATCTGCGGTGGCACGAATGTTTTGAGCTTTTTGCTGACCTTTAGCTCGAAATTCTTTAGCGTCACGCTGGCGTTCAGTTTTCATCCGCTCGTTAATGGCTTGCATAACCTCCATCGGCAAATCGGCGCGTCTAATCCGCACATCTGCTACATTAACTCCGATGGCTTCGGCATCTTTCTTTACGGTTTTGCTGATATCGGTCATAATTTGAGTGCGTTGCTGCGATAATAATTCCGTCAGCGTGACTCGTCCCAAGACTTTACGGACAGAAGAATTTACAATTTCTTCAAGTTTGCTGCGTGCTTGTGTTTCATTTCTTACTGTTTTATAAAATTTAAGAGGGTCTACAATTTTATAACGTGTAAAACTGTCCACATCCAAACGTTTTTTATCATTCAAAACTACTTCTTGAGCCGGTGGGTCCAGATTGAGCAGGCGAGAGTCATAGAATACAACTTTTTGAATAAACGGAATTTTAAATTTCAATCCGGACTCGTTAACCAATCGTATCGGTTTGCCGAATTGCAAAACTATAGCCTGTTCCGGCTGATAGACAATATAGGCCGAACTCTGGACTAACCCCAGAGCGACTAATCCCAGAAAAATATAAAACTGCGCTTTAAATAAACTCATTTTCTTAATCCTTTGTTTGCGTTTGCGGGGTATTCAGCTGTAAAATCGGCAGTAAATTGCCTTTTTGCGACGGGTCGACAATCACTTTGTTCGATTTTTGCAAAACATCTTCCATTGCTTCCAAGTACATTTTCTTTAGGGTTACTTCTTTTCCTGACTTGTAGGCGGCATATACCGATGCAAATCTGTCTGCCTCACCCTGAGCTTTGTTTATCATCGTAGCTTTATAAGCCTCTGCATCTTGTAAAATTTGCGCCGCTTTACCGCGAGCCTTTGGCAATACCTCATTGCGATAAGCTTCCGCTTCGTTTTTGAAACGTTCCATATCGGCTTTGGCGCGCTGAACTTCATTAAACGCGTCCACAACTTCGCGCGGAGGGTCTGCTTTTTGCAGTTTTACGCGCACAATCTGAATTCCGGCTCCAAATTCATCCAAGACTCTTTGCAGTTCATCTTTTGTGTCATCTTCCACTTTACCTCGGTCACCGGTAATAATCGGCTGCATTTCTGACTGACCGACAATCTCTCGTAAAACAGATTGAGCGGCTACACTAACGGTGGCGTCCGGACTGCGCATATTAAACAGATAATCTTTAGCGCTTTTAATTTTCCAAACAATTGTAAGGTTAATATCCACAATATTTTCATCGCCGGTAAGCATGTGGCTTTCCGTAAAAGCGTTGTTGCGATAATCGCGGTTTTCGGCTGAGCCTAGATTTATGCTGCGTTCCTGCGTTACGTTCACTTTTATAACGTCTTCAACCGGATATGGCAAATGATAGTGCAATCCGGCATCTGTTGTGTCAACATAACGGCCAAAACGCAGAACCACGCCCTGTTCGCTCGGCTGCACCTGATAAAATCCTGAAGCCAGCCATAAGCCGGCCAAAAGCATAAAAGCATATTTCAGCCAACCGCCGAAATTATCTTTTGGCGCATGTAGATGTGCTATCTTGCTAAAGTTAACAATTTTATTCTTTTTAAACATATCGCCGTCCAAAGACCAGCCGTCTTCATCGCCGCCATTGTCCCAGGGATTTATTTTTTTTGCCATTGTTTTTCCTTTTTATTATAAATAATTCTTGCAATAAGATAACCTACATATTAGATAAAAACAATTAAGGAACGATGAATATCCACATTATGGAGATAATAATGACATCAGAAGAAATAAAAAACATATGCAATAAATTTTATCCGGCCGAAAATATAACAAATTTAAAAGAAATTGGAAACCGTTTGATTATAGAGTTCAAAAATCTGGCGGAAAGCGCGGATAAAACTGCAGAGCTAAAGCAAGAGCTAAGCTTGTTTTTTCCGGATAAAAAAATTTCTGTGTTATTTGTGGAAGATAAAAATGCCAATCTCGGAACCGATTCCATTCAGAAGTGGCGGCTGCCAGCAGTTAAAAAAATTATCGGCGTGGCCTCTGGCAAAGGCGGGGTGGGCAAGTCAACTACGGCCGTAAATTTAGCTTTAGCTTTGGCGCATGAAGGGAAAAAAGTCGCTTTGGTGGATGCCGATATTTATGGCCCGTCCATTCCAACAATGCTTGGTTATGAAGGACAGCCTCTACTTTCTGATGACGGACAAACCTTTAATCCGTTTGAAAACTATGGCATAAAATCCATTTCTATAGGGTCTTTAATCAGCCGTGATACTCCGATAATCTGGCGAGGTGTCAAAATCAGCGGCGCTTTAGAACAGCTGATGACGCAAACCAATTGGGGAGAAATAGACATTATGGTTATAGATATGCCTCCGGGAACCGGAGATATTCAAATTACTTTGTCGCAGCGTGTGGAAATGGACGGCGTTGTTATTGTTTCCACCCCGCAGGATATTGCACTCATTGACGCAATCAAAGGGGTGAATATGTTCAAGAAAACAGGTACGCCTATTTTGGGAATTATTGAAAATATGAGCTATTTTGTTTGCCCTTGCTGCGGCGCCCGTTCCGATATTTTTGGCCACAACGGAGCAAAGCACACAGCCGAAAAAATGGGCGAGATATTCTTAGGAGAAATCCCTTTGGATATGGCAATTCGGCAAAATGCCGACAATGGAACTCCTATTATGATTTCTGCTCCTGATAGTCAGTATAGCCAAGCTTATTTGGATATTGCTAAAAAGATTATTCAGCGAATCGGATAAGATTTATTTAAATACAAAGTGCTTAATCAAAGCTCAAAGTAACATCACAGGCTGCATTTTTCTTGTCGCAAGATTTACAGGTATCATAGATATCTTTTAAAGTGGTATCTCTAAGACATTTTACACTGTCAGTACAATACCTGTCACCATAAAATCTAAGACTGGCGGCATTAGTCCTATAAACATGAGCTTCATATAAAGCATAGTGCAATGGTTTTGCTATGTTATCAAATAAAGCCATACAAAAATCCGTAGAAAATCCGGCAGAACTATACGAGCCATCTGTATTTTGGGTTGTTTCTCCCATTTTTATGCTTATATAAACTTTTTTTGATGATGAGAATATATGAAGATAATTTTTGTAAGGGTCCGATATTAAGCTATAATCATATTTTTTGTAAGTTTCCGGAACTAATTCAAGTGCTTTCACAATATCAATTAAGGGCAGTTGGGTCGCGGTTTCAGATATTCTCAATTCATCTAAATGTTCTAACATTCCCTGAATTAAATAACTGTATTCTCCTATTGCCTTATTAACTTTCCACTTTTCCATTGCTTTAGAATAGCCGGCAATACCGCCCACGCTTAGCACTCCGACTATAGCCAAAACGCCGAGCATTTCAATCATACTCCGCCCTAGCAGGTTTGTCTGTCGGGTCACTACTAGCGCTTTTCTCGCTCGTGTACCTCGTTGTACACATCGCTCCAAAAGTGCGGCGTATTGACGCACAACATCCAAACCCTTAAATGCGATGTCGTCTTTTTTCACGTCATTGCGAGCGCTGCAAAGCAATCCAGAACTCTTTATAGAGTTGCTACTGAACTTGTTATTTCCGAATGTGTGATTTTTTACGCCGAACTCTGCAAAAACACGCTGAGTGGCAAAAAATA
>CAKQDU010000007.1 GCA_934229625.1 uncultured Alphaproteobacteria bacterium
AGGGAAAAATTCTGAAAATTTACAAAAATTTTCCAAATGGTTGGCTACTCAGCGCAAAAATAACAGCAGAAGGTAAAACATGAACAATTTTACGGAACAGTTAAAAAATCAAAACATAGCCTCTGGTGAAAAATTAGAACCAGAAGCTTTGATTGTGGCGCAAAAAGTTTTATTCGGTATGGGACTAGAAGGAATCCCCCAAAGCTATGCTGATTTTTTGAAACAATACAACGGCGTAAAAGCAAACGGCGCTTATTTATTTGGCGCAACAGTTGATGATGAATTGGATATTATAGACTGTAATGAACAAATTTCCAAACCCGAAAAAACTCTTTTACTCGGCTATAATGATTTTGATTTACTGGTCTTTAATTTTATAACAAAGCAATATCAAATTGTTGACAGAGAAGATATGAAAGTGCTAGACAGTTATCCTGAAACGGAAATTGACTACGCTTTAGCGCAAATATTTAATATATAGTGAAAAAAATGAACAATATTTATCAAAATTCAGCCGAAAACATAGAGAAAGCGGCAGAAATTATAAAAAACGGCGGATTAGTGGCTTTTCCGACAGAAACGGTTTATGGACTGGGTGCCAACGTATATAACAGCAAAGCAGTTGCCAATATTTTTGCAGCTAAGCAACGACCGCATTTTGACCCGCTTATTTCTCATATTGCAGAAATTGATTTTTTGAAAGAATACGCAGCTACAGATGAACGAGTTTTTGCGTTAGCCAAACGTTTTTGGCCTGGGCCGCTTACTTTTGTGCTGCGCCGCATAGAAGAAAATCCGAGCATTGATTTGGCTTGTTCCGGTTTGCGCACTCTGACTGTGCGTATGCCGCGCCACCCGATTGCCCTTGCTCTGATTAAAGCTTCAGGCGTGCCGATTGTAGCACCTTCCGCCAACAAATATCAATCCATAAGTCCAACCACAGCTCAGCATGTGGCCGATGGTTTGGGCGACAAGGTTGATATGATTTTAGATGGAGGCGCCTGCAGCGTCGGTGTAGAATCCACCATTATAGACCTGACGACCAACAAAGCTGTGCTGCTGCGCGCCGGCGGCACCGCAAAAGAAGATATTGAAGATTTTTTGGGCGAAGAAGTTTTGATTTCAGCCGGCAACCCAGAATTACCTACAGCACCGGGGCAGCTTCTGCGCCACTATGCACCGAAGCATACTTTGCGGATTAACGCCGAAAAACCGGAAGCAGACGAATTTTATATCGGTTTCGGCAAATTAGACGGAGATTTAAACCTCAGTCCAAGCGGCAGCCTGACGGAAGCGGCGGAAAATCTGTTTGCCTACATGCGTTTGGCCGACGCGCAAGATAAATTTGCAAAAATCGCTATGGCGCCGATACCGCAGAACGGGTTGGGACTAGCCATTAACGACCGTATTAAACGCGCGTCTTATAAATAATTACATTTCTTTTACCTCTATAAGATAATTAGAAAAAGTCAGGCGCATTTCATTTTTACGCAAAGTCGACGCCAATCCTGATGTTGTATTTTTTATCAATTCAAAAAGAGAAATCAGCCGTTTGCCGTCATAATAAGTTTTATTAAAAAGCCGCAGCATCTCAGCTTTGTATTCTGATGTTAAAAGTTGATTATCCGGTAATTTGTCACGAACAAAAATTTCATAAACAGATTTTTCTATCAATGGCTTAAAAGGCTCGGTTAAATCTTCTGGCAGACCAAAATAATCGCTTTTTTGCTTGGGGTTGAGATGAATATACGGATTAAGACCTTGTTTCCATATATAACGTAAAGCTATTATTTGCAGCAGCAGATAGCCATATTGCAAAAAAGCGTTAATTCCTGCGGATTGGAAAGTAAATTGAAAATCAGCTCCGAACATCTCCGAAAAATATATATTTTCTGATTTGTCATCAATATTGCGGCTGTCGCCGATTAGTATTTTATTCGCCAATTTCTGCAACATATCTTTTTTATGCAAAGAACGCAGAACTTTAGCTCGGTTTTTAACTTTTTCACTAATAACCGCCTGCCAGATTTTTTTATATAATCCACTCTTAGTTTCCGCCTGCTGAAAGCATATTTTTCCGTTGTTTTCCGCATAGAAACATGGTGTAAGCAGACTAATCGGGCGAAAATTTTTATCAGATATCACAAACGGAATATTTTTCGCACTCAGATTCTGCAAAAAATTACGTTCAAACAACACCTCATTCGCTGTTACCAAAACGGCAGCCACCTCGCGCATAGCTATTGCCGCCACAACTTCATTTTGTTGGCGCACAATTATCTGATTATCTGCTGAACTAACGATGCGGTTGTCGGTGCTGATTTCTAAAATTAAAGGCATTTCTACATTTTCAAAGCTAGGATTTCAAGTTCTTTAAGTTTATCGCGATATATCATGGCTTGCTCAAACTCCAAATTCTGCGCTGCTTCTTTCATCAATTTTGTATATTCCTTAGTCATTTTTTCAATATTTTTAATCTTTTCAACATCTTTTGTTTCATCTTTTACAAAATCTGTTTCCGTCATTTCTTTTAGGGTTGAAGAAATACTTTTCTTAATGGTCTGCGGAGTAATGCCGTGAGCAATATTATATTCGGTTTGTTTTTTCCGCCGGCGTTCAGTTTCTTCCAAAGCGACTTTAATTGAATCCGTCATCTTGTCGGCATAAAGAATTACCCTGCCCTCTGCATTGCGCGCGGCGCGTCCGATGGTTTGAATCAGCGAACGGGTAGAGCGCAAAAAGCCTTCTTTATCAGCGTCCAAAATCGCCACCAACGAACATTCCGGAATATCCAAACCTTCGCGCAAAAGGTTGATGCCGACCAACACGTCAAACACACCCAAACGCAAATCGCGGATAATTTCTATACGCTCCAAAGTATCTATATCCGAGTGCATATAGCGAACTTTTACGCCGTTGTCTTTGAGATATTCGGTTAAATCCTCCGCCATTTTTTTGGTCAATGTCGTCACCAAAACACGCTCGCCTTTAGCGGCGGTTTTACGGCATTCTTCCATCAAATCATCAACCTGATTTTCGACCGGACGCACAATACACAACGGGTCTGTCAAACCTGTCGGACGGATAACCTGCTCCGAGAACACGCCTTTGCTCTGCTCCATTTCCCACTCTCCGGGGGTAGCCGAAACAAAGATGGTCTGCGGGCGCATTTTATCCCATTCTTCAAACTTCAGCGGACGATTATCCAAACATGACGGTAGGCGGAAACCATAGTCCGACAGCGTCATTTTACGGTTACGGTCGCCGCGGTACATCGCGCCGATTTGCGGCACGGCAATATGGCTTTCATCTATAAACAGCAAAGCGTTTTTGGGGAAATATTCAAACAAAGTCGGAGGCGGCTCGCCGGGGGCGCGTCCGGTTAAATAGCGCGAATAGTTTTCAATCCCCTTGCAATGTCCTGTGGTGTCCATCATTTCCAAGTCAAAACGCGTACGCTGCTCCAAACGCTGTGCTTCTAGCAATTTATCTTCAACCTTAAACTGCTTGAGGCGAATTTCCAAATCTTCTTTAATATGAGTCATCGCCTGCGACAGCGCCGGACGCGGCGTAACATAGTGATTGGCCGGATAAACGGTGATTTCATCAAGCTGACGAGTTTTTTTGCCAGTCAAAACATCAAATTCGTATATTTCTTCTATTTCATCGCCAAAAAAAGAAACTCTCCACGCCCTATCCTCATAGTGCGCCGGAAAAATATCCAAAGTATCGCCCTGAACTCTGAATGTGCTGCGTACAAAATTAACGCTGCAGCGTTCATATAAAAGTTCGGTCAAATGCCTGTTGACATCGTGAATATCCACCACATCTCCGACTTTTAGCTGAAACACCATTGATGAATATGATTCCATGCTGCCCAAGCCATAAATGCACGAAACAGACGCTACAATAATCACATCGCGTTCTTCCAAAACATTACGTGTGGCACCATGGCGCATACGGTCTATTTGCTCGTTAATCGCCGAATCTTTTTCTATATATGTGTCTGTTTTGGGAATATAAGCTTCCGGCTGATAATAATCATAGTATGACACAAAATATTCCACGCGGTTATTTGGAAAAAACTCTTTCATTTCCGCATAGAGCTGCGCCGCCAGAATCTTGTTAGGTTCCATAATCAACGCCGGACGTTGGCATTGCTCAATAATTTTTGCCATAGTAAACGTTTTGCCGGAGCCGGTAACACCAAGCAGAACCTGATTACGCTCTCCGCGTTCCACACCTTCGCACAGCTCTTTTATGGCTTGCGGTTGGTCTCCGGAAGGTTCAAACGGACTTTCTATTTTGAATCTTAAATCTTTCATCTGGGATTAGTATTGATATTGATAAATAGAACGCAAATATTCTCCGATTTTTTCGCGGCTGCCTAAAGTTTCGGAATCCAATTTCGGCGGAACAGGTTTATGATTGCGCCGTGCCTCCGTTATTTCTGCTTGGTTATAAGCAATCGCCAAATTACGAAGTTCGGCATCCGAATAGCTTTCAAGCACATCATGCAGCGACTTGTCTAAAGGATATTGTGCCGCCGAGACTTTATCAGGAGATATAATATTGGAATTGCCGACAATAGTTTCGGTTTCCGTATTTTTTTTAACATAGCGAGTAATTTCTCCGGCAGAGGCATTTTGCACAAAAGCGGCAAAAATCAATAAATACAAAACTTTCATTTTTCAGCTCCTTTTACTGCAAACTTTTTAATGTGTCATCAATGGTCTTTTCTATATTGATATTGGTCAGCGAATTAAAATTCCGTTTCAGCTTGCGCACAGATTTTTCGGTTTCGCCTTTCAGATTATTATAGCCGTCCAGCAGCTCTTTACCCGGAACATCAAAATCTCCGCCCGTACTTGCCGACGGCTGAGACTGAGGCGCCGCTGCTTTTTTATCATCGCTGAAAAATCCGCCCAGCTTATCTAAGATTCCACCGTTATTTTCCGATGTCTGCGATTGCCGACGTGAATTTGCCGCATTCTCTGCCGCATCATACTCGGCCTGAACTCGCGCATTATTACGCCTTACGGCTTCCACCCGGTCTGTCACCCACCGAGGAGTTTCGGCGCTGTTTGATACATCGGGACGCGGATTTTCTTCTGTTTTATTTATTTTAACCGTATGCCGACTTGTGTTCCAGGGATTAACAGGCAACTTATCGGCCTCTGCATATCCGGCTGTGCAAACACTTATCAACAAAGCAATCAAAACAGTTTTCATTTTTCCCTCGTCAACCAATATATGTATGCTAACACAAAATAAAATAAAAGTCAGTCTTTTTGTTTATGCTTTACTGATTTTCCAGCAGTTTTTTTTGCAGGTGTTTTATCGGAAGAAGCGTCTGTTGTTTTTTCAGGTTCAATACCATAAGCACAAAATGTTTTATCTTTTACTTCTGATTTTTTAACAATATACGCCGGCGTGTTCACCACCGTGCAGTTATCCGGTATATCTTTTATAACAATGGCATTTGAGCCTATTTTTACATTGTTACCGATTGTAATCGGCCCCAAAATCTGCGCCCCGGAACCAATTGTGACGTTATCACCGACAGTCGGATGACGTTTTTCCAGTTTTTTACCATGTTCATCATAAAATTTTCGGCCGCCCAAAGTAACATCGTGATACAGAGTAACATTGTCGCCGATTACGGCAGTCTCACCAATCACAACCCCCATGCCGTGGTCTATCATAAAACCTGCGCCTATTTCAGCTCCGGGATGAATTTCTATGCCGGTAAAAAATCTGGTTATTTGAGAAAGAATCCGCGCTGACAACAAAAAATTACGTTTCCACAGAGCATGAGAAACTCTATGAGCCGCAATCGCATGCAATCCAGAAGAGCAGATTATCGCCTCCAATTTACTGCGTGTCGCCGGGTCTCTGTCCATAATGGCTTGAATGTCTTGTAAAATTATCTTGTAATTTGAATTCATTGTGTGATATATTCCCTTAAAGTTAACAATTTTATTTAATGTAACACGTTATATGTTAAATAAAAGTAATGAAACAGGAAAAAATATGGTAGAAGTTTTGTTTAACGGCCACGCCGGTCGTCTGGAAGGCAGATATTATAAAAGCGAACGCCCAAATGCGCCGGTTGCGCTGATTTTGCATCCGCATCCGCAATATGGCGGCACAATGAACAATAAAGTTGTTTATACTCTTTTCAGCTGCTTCAAAGATTTGGGATTTTCGGTTTTGCGCTTTAATTTTCGCAGCGTTGGGCGCTCTCAAGGACAGTTTGAAGATGGTCCGGGAGAACTTTCGGATGCGACAATTGCACTTGATTGGCTGCAAAATATGAATCCGGATGCCAAACAATGCTGGATTGCCGGATATTCTTTTGGCGCATGGATTGGTTTACAATTATTGATGCGGCGTCCGGATATCAATAACTTTATTGCCGTATCACCTCCGGCCAACGAAAAAGACTTTTCTTTTTTGGCGCCGTGTCCGGCTTCCGGCCTGATAATTCAGGGCGGCAAAGATGAAATTGTCAATCCGTATCAGGTGGAAACAATGGCTCATAAACTTAATCAGCAGCGCAATGTTGATATTGATTTTGCTTTGATTGAGGACGGTGACCATATGTATAATAATCATCTTGGCGATTTATACAAAGTAAGCGGACAATACGTCATCAGCGCAATGCAGCGGCATTCTCCGCTCAGAAAACGCCGCGGACGCCGCAAAAAATCTGAGTATGACGATGATTTGCTGCTGGAAGGACCAGAGGATGAAGATATTATGAATAATGATATTGAGGAAGATGACAATTCAGATAATGAGGAATAAAGTGAATAAAATTAAAATTGTTTCTACAGACACGGTAGAAAAACAAGTTTCAAGCAAAGATGAAGACGGAAGTTTTTCTGAAAATTTAAAAACCGTATTTTTAGCAATATTGATAGCTTTAATCATCCGCAGTTTTTTCTTTGAACCGTTTAGAATTCCTTCCGGTTCTATGTATCCGACTTTGAGAGTAGGAGATTATTTGTTTGTAAGCAAATATACCTACGGATACTCTCGCTATTCTTTTCCGGCCGGATTGCCGCTGTTTGAAGGACGTGTTTGGTATGACACGCCTCAGCGCGGAGACGTGGTTGTTTTCAGACCGACAAATAAACCAAACACAGACTTTATTAAACGCATTATCGGCTTGCCGGGAGATAGAGTGCAGGTAAAAGAAGGCCGGCTTTATATCAACGACCAAAAAATAGAACGCGAAGAAACAGAACGCTATGTTATTGACGAATATGTAGAACTTCCGGAATTTTATCATCAATACACCGAAACTCTGCCTGAAGGCAAACAGCATGGCATTATAGAAATTTCGGACAATGAACGTGTTGTTGATAATACCGATGTGTTTGAAGTGCCGGAAGATTCTTTTTTTGTGATGGGCGACAACCGCGACCGCTCGGATGACAGCCGCATCAGCGTTGGTTTTGTGCCAAAAGAAAATTTGGTCGGCAAAGCTCGTTTTATCTTTTTCTCTCACAATGACAAAGGAGAAATTTATAAACCGTGGACATGGTTTAGAGCTATACGCTGGAGTCGTTTTTTTAAGGGAATTTACTAAAATGAAACTGCTTGAGGATATTTTGCAATATCATTTTAATAACCCGCGCCTATTGACGCAGGCTTTGACACACAGCAGCATAACAAACAATGAACATCGTAATTATGAACGTTTGGAGTTTTTGGGTGACAGAGTGTTGGGGATGACAATGGCTCATCTGCTGTTCAAAATGTTTCCGGATGACCGTGAGGGACAGTTGTCACAGCGCCACGTCAAACTGGTTTGCGCCGACGCAGTTGCCGAAGTTGCGCGGAAATTACACCTTAACGAATATATCATAGCCAAAGACAAAGAAACAATAAAAAGCGTAAATGTTTTATGCGATGTCGGGGAAGCCGTTATCGGCGCCATTTATATAGACTCAAACATAGAACAGGCAATCGCTTTTGTAGAACGCAATTGGAAAGATTTGATTGACCAATCGTCTGCCGGCTCTCAGAAAGATTTTAAGACAAGCCTGCAAGAAAAATTTCATGCTTTGCATAAACCGTCGCCGACTTATGAACTTGTAACTAAAGAAGGCAGTGAACATGAGCCGATTTTTATGGTAAAAGTAACATTTGACAAAGATTTGTTCGCTTTCGGACAAGGCAAAAATAAAAAAACCGCCGAACAACATGCCGCACAAAATCTTTTAGTTTTGATGGATAAATAATATGAAAAAAACTCGCTGCGGATTTGTAGCCCTGATTGGCGCTCCTAACGCCGGAAAATCAACAATAACCAACAATTTTGTCGGTTCGAAAGTTTCTATTGTGTCACCCAAAGCCCAAACCACACGCACCACCATAAAAGGCATCGGAATATATGACAATACTCAGATAATTTTTTTAGACACTCCGGGTATTTTTGCGCCTAAGCGCCGTTTGGACCGAGCTATGGTAGCGTCGGCATGGAGCGGTTTTGGCGATGCTGACATAAACGTTTTGGTTGTTGACGCAAAACGAGGAATGAATGAGGAAACATCGGCAATTATTGATGAACTGATAAAACGAGACGCTCGCTCTGTTTTAGCCTTTAACAAATCAGATTTGGTTTCGCAAGAACGCTTGGACGATTTAAAAGAAGAATTTGAAAACCTGTTTCATTTTGACGCCGTATTTATGTTTTCGGCGCAATCCGGCGATAATATTACCGAATTTTATGAATATCTGGCAGAAAATCTACCGGAAAGTCCATGGTATTATCCCGAAGAACAAATGTCCGATATGCCGCTCAAATTACTGGCTGCGGAAATTGTGCGAGAAAAATTGTTTTTAAATTTACGGCAAGAGCTTCCATACGCATTAACGGTAGAGCCGGAATTATGGGAACACAAACCGGATGGCTCAATCCGCGCTGAAATGACAATTTATGTGGAACGGGACGGGCATAAAACCATAATCATCGGTCATAACGGAGCAATGATAAAAAAAATCGGTCAGGCCGCGCGGTTGGAGCTTGAAGAACTGCTTGAAGAACGTATCCATTTGTTTTTATTTGTGAAAGTTCGAGAAAATTGGGGCAACGACCCTGCTCGATACAGCGACTGGGGACTAAACTTTAAGTCATAATCGACATTTTTTATTAAACTGCTAAATCCTTGAGTTTTCGGGGATTTTATTTTTATTAGACAATTTTATTATTTTAATTCAATATTTTAAATATATGGTATTATAATACCGCTAAAATAAAATATTGAAAAATATATATTTTTTTAATTGACAAGCCAATTTGTTTGTGTATATTAAGAGCGAATTTAATAACATTTTTAAGAAAGAGATAAAAATGATTTCTACACACTCTACAAAACCTGCCGACATCGAAAGAAAATGGTACGTTGTTGATGCCAGCGATGTTGTTTTGGGCAGACTTTCCGCTGAAATCGCTAAAATTCTCCGTGGAAAGAACAAACCTTATTTCGCTCCGAACTTGGATTGCGGCGATTACGTTATTGTTATTAACGCCGACAAAGTTAAATTAACCGGTAAAAAACTGACAGATAAACACTATTATCAACATACCGGCTACATCGGCAGCGTAAAAGATACAACAGCCGGCAAAATTTTGAACAGCCGTTTCCCGGAAAGAGTTATTCAAAAAGCTGTTGAACGCATGATTTCCCGCAACCCGTTGGGACGTCAGATGATGACAAAGCTTAAAGTATATGCCGGTGAAAATCACCCTCATACAGCGCAAAATCCGATTGTTTTGGATATTGCTTCTCAAAACCCTAAAAATAAAAGGAGTGCTTTGTAATGGCTACTAAAAAAATCGAATCTTTGCAGGATATTAAAGCTGCTACCGCTGCTAACACAGAAGCTAAAGCTCCTCGCAAGTCTGTAAAAGACAAAAAAGGTCGTTCTTATGCTACAGGTAAAAGAAAAGACGCTGTTGCCAGAGTATGGGTTATGCCTGGTAAAGGCAATATCACAATTAACGGCAAATCTATGGACGAATATTTTGCTCGTCCGGTTTTGAAAATGGTTATCAATCAGCCGTTTGCCATTGCTAATCGTGAAAATGAATTTGATGTTATTTGCACAGTTAAAGGCGGTGGTTTGTCTGGTCAAGCAGGCGCTATCAAACATGGTATTGCTAAAGCTTTGAACGAATACGAACCTGAATTGAGAACAGTTTTGAAACAAGCCGGTTTCTTGACACGTGATGACCGTGTTGTAGAACGTAAGAAATATGGTAAAGCTAAAGCTCGTCGTTCTTACCAATTCAGCAAACGTTAATCAAACGTCAAAGAACATTGCTTATATCAACAGGTTGCGATTTTTTTTCACAACCTGTTTTTTGTTTGAATAACCTCAGATTTTGAAGTTTTATTATCTTAAAGAAAAAGCTTTCCATCGTTTTTTTATTTTGTTTTTAATTAGTTGTTTGCTTCCCCAAAACACACATATTTAGCATAAAGCATAATTACAAAATTTTCTTTACAACGCTTTTGTTTATAGGTAATATATTTTTGAAAGCGCAATAGCGCTTTTAGGGCGTCAGAAACCCTTTCACAAGATTAGTCGTTTGCAAACGACTCTAAATATGTTTGCCGATTTCCGTTGGACGGATGTCGGCTAAATAAGGCTATGCGCTGAATAAGCCGAGCCGTTTAATCTTGTACGGTTTCTGAACATCCGCCCGCCTAAAGGCGGGTTTTATTTTATATGCAACAAATCAGAAGGAGTTAAGAAACATGTATAAGAATTTTGAAGCTGGACGCAGTATGATAGAAATGCTTGGAGTTCTGGCTATTGTCGGCGTTTTATCTGTCGGAGGCATCGCCGGTTACTCTAAAGCGATGGAAAAATGGAAAACAAATAAGGTGCTTAGCGAATACAGCTATTTAATTTATGGTTTAATGGAGCATTTATCTGATTATCAAAATTTAACTACAACTCAGAATTATAAAGTAATCGGCTTGCAAGATACCGTTATGGCAGCTGGTATTGTTCCGCAAACTTGGACTATAGGAACTACAAATTCAAGACAGCTTTACGATACTGACGGCAATATGGTTAATGTATTTTCCCGACATCAGCGGCTGGTTGTTGATTTATATTTTGGAACACATGTCAAAAATGATGATGGCAACTTAGTTTCAACAAATTTTTCAACTGGATTGTGCCGTGAATTGTTTTTAAACTTGGCGAAGCCGCTTGCCGATACTTTGCATTGGGCCAGATTATACCGCAGCAACGAATCATCGCCGGTTTTATTCTGGGGCAATAAAACTTGCAACGGAGCTGATAAGAAATGCTTAAATAGTACAACACTCTCAGAAATAGACGCCGCCTGCAAACTATGTATGAAAGACGACGCCTGCTGCATAGGGTTGGAATTTTAACTCCAGCCCTACCCTGGGATTTTACTTTGGATTTCCAGAAAATATTTTACAGTTTGTTCACTCAAATCAGAGCTTGCATCTTTATCACAAACAATAATTCCATGCTGATGGCGCTGCAATTCAGACAATGTCCAAACATGACTAATACTGCCTTCTATGCTGTGTTTAAGCGCTTGAGCCTTATTTTTTCCGGTTGCTAAAATCATAACTTCTTCGGCGTCCATAATTGTACCGACACCAACAGTCAGAGCTTGTGTCGGAACTTTTGATAAATCATAATCAAAAAATCTGGAATTTGCTTTTATGGTGCTTTCGGTCAATGTTTTGACTCTGGTGCGCGAAGACAGCGATGAAAAAGGCTCATTAAAAGCAATATGTCCGTCTTCGCCTACTCCGCCTATAAACAGATGAATACCGCCCATCTCTTTAATTTTGCGCTCATAGCCTAAACATTCTTTTTCATAATCTTTGGTTAGGCCGTCTAAAATATGAATATTTTTTCTTTGAATATCAATATGATTAAAAAAATTCTCATACATAAAATAATGATAGCTTTGCGGATGTTCCGGAGCAAGTCCAATATATTCATCCATATTAAAGGTAACGACATTGGCGAATGAAACTTTATTTTCTTCGCATAATTTTATCAATTTTTTATACATACCCAATGGAGTGGAGCCTGTCGGTAAACCCAAAACAAACGGTTTGCCCGGAGTTGGTTTAAAACGGTTGATTTTATAGGCAACATAATTTGCCGCCCAATTAGAAACCAAATCTTTATCATCTTTTATTATTACGCGCATACTAATTTTCCTTTCTCATAAATTTTACCTTTAATAATCGTGTATTTTACCTTCAGCTTGTCACTAAGTATAACAAAATCCGCATCATATCCCGGAGCAATAACGCCCAAATTATCCTGTTTCATAATTCTTGCCGGATTGGTTGACGCCATGTGAATAGCCTCTTCCAGCCTGAACCCGTAAGAAACAATATTTTTCACGCTGTCTATCATTGTCAGCGCCGAACCGGCAATCACATTGTCCGATTTTCGGTAAAAACATTTATCCAGATACACTTCCTCACCGTTAGCAAACAACGGTCCGTGTTTTTGCTTTGTCGGTTTCAGAGCATCGGTAACCAAAACAACTTTATCCAAAGACTTGCAGGTCAGCAAAAACTTTATAATTTCCGAATCAATATGAATACCATCAGCAATAATTTCACAAGAAAGTTCAGGATGTATAAATACGGCGCCTACTGCTCCAGGGTCGCGGTGATGCATGCGGCTCATGGCGTTAAACAGATGGGTAACATGCATAATTCTAGCCTGCATACCTTCAATCATCTGCTTATAGGTAGCGTTTGTATGTCCTGCCTGCATAACAATTCCTTTAGATATGCAATACAGAGCCAACTCCCGCATATTTTTTATTTCCGGCGCCAGCGTCATATTGATAATATGACCTTCTGAAGCTTGCCATAATTCCTCCATCAGATTCAAATCCACCGGACTTACCGTATCCGGCGACTGCACGCCAAGTCTGGCCGGAGAAATAAAAGGTCCTTCCAGATGTATGCCTAAAATTTTTGCTCCTTTTTCTTTGCCCATTGCTTTGACAATGGCGCGTATGCCGCGTATCATTTTATCTTTTTTTTCAGAATATAATGTCGGAATAAATGAAGTTACTCCACATTTTGCCAAACCCTCGGACATTTTTAAAATAGATTTTGATGAACAGTCCTCTGTTCCGTATCCACCAAAACCATGAATATGCGTATCTATAAACCCCGGAGCAATGCTGCAGCCTTTTACATCTATAAGACGAGTGTCATCACTAAACTTTTTTTGAAAAAAACGTTCTTCGTTAAAAACATCAACAATTTTATCATTTTTTATTAAAACGGCACAGTTTTTCATCATTGAATAACCATTATAAACTACAGCATTGTGAAAACAAACATCACCGGACATAACGACCTCCTCCGTTAAAATCATAACACAATATCTGAATGATTAACACAATCCGGCCGTTTTTGCAAGAATGTCATAAACTAAAAAATATCTTTACTTTCTAACTGTGTTCAGCTAAAATAATTGTCGGATGGATAATAGTCTGTCTGGGGTGTGGTAGCCTCTTCAATAGACGTCTTTATACAAAGACGATAAATATTTGTGTCTTCTGGCGAAAGCTGGAAGGTAGCAGAATATGCTATATTTAGCTAATATGCTGCACTATTTTTCTATTGAATAGCTTACCAACTTCCAGCTGTCTTTCCGACAGCTTTTTTGTTGCATGAAAAAGATGAAAGGAAGTTACGATGAAATTAAATCAATTCGGACGCAGTATGATAGAAATGCTGGGTGTACTGGCGATTATCGGCGTACTATCGGTCGGCGGAATCGCTGGATATTCGCAAGCTATGGAAAAGTTTAAGATGAATAAGGCTATAGGCGATTATAATATGCTGATTTTCGGATTATTAGAGCATGAGGCAGAACTTAAAAAATTAGCCACAAATATGAATGTTACCTTCACATCGTTAATTAACTATGTGGACTCTGCCGGTCTGGTTCCGCAAAATTGGCAAAAAATAAATGCTTCTGTAATGTCTGACGCTTACGGCAACCACATTCAGATATTTGTAAATGACATCGAAAAACTGGTTGTAGATTTTTATCTAGGAGGATTTGAAGCCGGAGATGATAAAGTTTGGCGAAAATCCAAAGCTTTTAATCCCAAACTATGCCGTGAGATTTTCAGCAATATTGCCGCTCCTTTGCATTCTACTTTAGAAAAAGCGTGGATATATGGTTCTGACTACGAATTTTTCGGCGATAAATTTTGCAGTAAAAATGTGACATGTTTGCAAAACATAACGTTGTCACAAATTAAAAACGCTTGCAATTCTTGTGAAAAAGAAAAATATTGCGCTGTGGTATTTTGGTTTTAAGCGGCTATTTATAAGAAACAGCCGTCCTATAGTGGCTACGCGTAATCGCCATTGCCAAAGCATCTGAAGAATCGTTGTTTTTAGGTTTGCACCCAGGGAGCAGAATTTTAACCATGGTTTCAACCTGATTTTTATCGGCGTGTCCAACACCGACCAGCGCTTTTTTAACTTTAGTCGGGTCAAATTCAAACAGCGGCAAATGATAATGACCGGCAGCCAAAATAACCACTCCGCGCGCCATACTCAATTTGAGCGACGTTTCCGGATTGGAATTAAGAAAAGTTTTTTCAATTGCTGCTTCAACCGGCTGATATGTTTCAATAACTTCGCTTAATGTGTTAAAAATAATATCCAGTCGTTCTTCTATCGGCATTTTAGGCGAAGTAGGAATAAAACCGTCCGCAACATATTGCAGACGGTTTGCATTTACTTCAATAATCCCCCACCCTGTGGAAGATAAACTTGGATCAAGCCCCAAGATGCGCATTATTCCTCACCGGCTAATTGAGCCATTACATCTTCAGCTATTTCAGCATTGTGGTAAACGTGTTGAACGTCTTCGTCATCTTCCAAAGCGTCAACAAATTCCAAAAACTTACGAGCGCTGTCAACATCGTTAATATCGACTTTAACAGTTGGTTTCCAATCCAAACGAGAAGCTGACGGAGTGCCGTATTTAGCTTCCAAAGCGCCGGTAACAGCGGACAAATCATCCGGCAAAGTTTCAATTTCATGATAATTTTCATCAGAAACAACTTCATTGGCGCCAGCCTCTAAGGCAGCTTCAAACATTTCATCGGCACTGGCAACCGAAGCCGGATATTGAATATATCCGATACGTTCAAAATTGAAAGCAACCGAACCGTTTTCACCCATAGCACCGCCGCGTTTGCCAAAAATAGTGCGGACATTGCCGGCAGTACGGTTTTTATTATCGGTCAAAGCTTCAACAATAACTGCAACTTTGCCTGAAGAAAAGCCTTCATAGCGCATAGATACAAAGTCTGCGCCGCCGGCAACTGTTGTAGCCTTAGCAATAGCGCGTTCAATATTGTCTTTAGGCATGCTTTCGGCGCGGGCAGCCTGAATAGCCAAACGCAAACGCGGATTTTTATCCGGCTCAGGCAAACCGCTTTTAGCGGCAACGGTAATTTCACGGGCTAATTTAGCGAAAACGCGCGCTTTTTTAGCATCTTGTGCGCCTTTTCTGTACATAATATTCTTAAATTGGGAATGTCCTGACATTCTTTAATCTCCTCAAAAACTTGATTCTTTTATGGAATTTTTATAGCCTAACAGCGTAAATTTTCAAGTTTTTTTTACAAAAAAACACAAATTATTGATTATCCTCGGCCAATTCTACTTTAGTAAGCAGAAAATCAGGCGTGCGGCGGCCAAAAGTGTGGAATTTACGCATTAAGCTCATAGCCTCGCTGTCTTTAGGATTTCCATCACGCTTATCTGCATTTTTACGGCGCTCGTCGCGCTGTTCGCGGCGATTCCGGCGCTCCGGTCGTGCTGAGTTTTCGGCAGGCGTTTCAACCTGTTCTACTGTCGGTGCGGGCTGCTCAGACACAGGTGTATTTTCAACCTCTGCCGGTTCAATTTGCACAGCTTCCTGCTCTTTAGCGCGGTCCACTTTGATTTCGTCCGGAGTTTTTAGGATTTTATCCAAAATATCCTGAGTTTCTTTGGAGCGGCGATTAGTAAACACAATATTCTGTTTATCGGCAGGCAAAACTTCTAAAATCTGCTCCAAATTAGCCAGCTGATGCAGCTTTTTAATCAGATTGATATCATCAACAACTAAAATATTTATATTTGATAAATCAACTTTGTCTTCTTTAAGCAAATCCAAAAGCAAACTCGGCGAAGCAATAATCACATTTGCCTCATCATCAACATTTTCTTCATTATCGGTTAAAGTTGTTTCGCTGATTTCATGATATTTGTTAAACACGGCAAAGCGGTCCGAAACAATTACCGACTGTTTAGAATTTGCGGTAACAATAAGAATATTTTGCGCCTCATGACGAGCAATAATATCTATCAGCGGAAAGACATATGAACACGTTTTTCCGCAACCGGCCGGAGCTATGGCAAACACATCTTTTCCGGCTAATATAGAAGGAATAACATCGGTCTGCACAGTTGTCGGAGCGGTAATTCCGGCTTCGTTAATCGCTTTTATGGTGGTTTCACTTAAACCAAGTTCTTTAAATTCCATTTTTTCCTCTTTTTTATATTAAACTTCCGGTACAGAAACTTTTGTTTGCTTTTCCGGCGGAACAGGCGTCTGCTCGGTCCGGTCAATCTTTTTGCCGGCTAAAACATCTTTAATTTCTTCACCGGTTAAAGTTTCATATTCCATCAAAGCTTGCGCCAAAGTTTCCAGTTCACTATCGTTTTCTTTTAAGATTTTTGCGGCCTCGGCATGTGCATCGGTCACCAACCGTTTGATTTCCGAATCCACCAGACGAGCAGTTTCCTCACTCATATTTTGGTTTTGCGTAACGCTGCGTCCCAAGAAAACTTCATTAGAGTTTTCAACATACATCACAGGTCCCAAAACATCGCTCATTCCCCATTCTGTAACCATAGCACGTGCTAAATTAGTGGCGGCGGCAATATCCGATGAAGCACCGGATGTAACTTTGTCATAGCCAAACTTCAGCTCCTCGCTCACGCGGCCGCCCATACAAATAATCAGACGCGAAAGCATTTTAGCGCGGGTATATGAATATTGGTCTTTCTCCGGCAGCTGCTGCACCATACCCAAAGCACGACCTCTTGGAATTATCGTTGCCTTATGAATAGGGTCGGTTTCTTTGACATGCAAAGAGCAAATAGCGTGACCGGCTTCATGATAAGCAGTCAGTTTTTTCTCCTGTTCGTCCATCGCCATAGACTTGCGCTCACTTCCCATAAGTACTTTGTCTTTAGCATTATCAAAATCCTCGGCGGTGACTTTGCGTTTATTGCGGCGAGCCGCCAACAAAGCGGCTTCATTTACCAAGTTAGCTAAATCAGCCCCGGAGAATCCAGGAGTTCCTCTAGCAACAACAGATAAATCCACATCTTTTGCCAACGGAACTTTGCGTACATGCACATTTAAAATTGCCTCGCGTCCTTTCACATCCGGATTGCTGACCGTTACCTGACGGTCAAAACGTCCAGGACGCAGCAAGGCCGGGTCCAAAACATCCGGACGGTTGGTGGCGGCTATCAGAATTACATTCTCATTCGGTTCAAAACCGTCCATTTCCACTAACAGCTGATTAAGTGTCTGTTCGCGTTCATCGTTTCCGCCGCCTAAACCGGCGCCGCGGTGACGTCCCACCGCATCAATCTCATCAATAAACAGCAAACACGGCGCATTCTTTTTGGCTTGAGCAAACATATCGCGGACACGAGAAGCGCCCACACCGACAAACATTTCCACAAAGTCTGAGCCTGAAATTGAGAAAAACGGCACATTTGCTTCGCCGGCCACAGCCTTAGCCAACAAAGTTTTACCTGTTCCCGGAGGTCCGACCAGCAAAACACCCTTTGGAATTTTGCCGCCTAACCGCTGGAACTTTTGAGGGTCCTTCAAAAAATCAACAATTTCTTCAAGTTCTTGTTTAGATTCATCGGCACCTGCCACATCTTTAAACGTAACTTTTTTGGTATTTTCTATTAAACGGGCGCGTGATTTACCGAAACTCATGGCTTTATTATTACCGGCACTAGCCTGACGCATAAAGAAAATCCAAACACCAACCAACAGAATCATCGGAAACCAGGAAATAACAATGCTCCAAAATGTGTCACCTGAAGTATCTTGCGGTTTTGCATCTATCTTTACATTGTTAGCAAGCAACGTATCAACCATTGTCGGACTGTACGGAGCATAGGTTATATACTTTTTACCATCTGACGCCGTGCTGTAGATTTCGGCGCCGGACATCGTCACGCTGGCGATGCGTTTACCTTTTACTTCATTCATAAAATCAGAAAATGCCAGATTTTCATAGCTAGAGGAAAAATTTTTATTTTCCATAAAACTCATCATAAAAGAAAGAGCAACAAAGGCCACAAGCCAGATAATTGCATTTTTTCCAAATCTCATTTATCTTCCTCAAAAATATTTATTCGCCTTTATATATAGGTTGAAAAAAGAGAAAACTCAAGACTTTTCTAAGTTAATCACACCTATTCGCGATTAGAATTGCGACACTTAAACACACCGTTTTCATACCCCTGAATATTTTTTGCGTTTTCGGCCATTTCCAAACGTTTCAAAGCCAGCGCCACATATTTGCGCTCACGCTCAATCCCCAAATAATGACGTCCAAGTTTTTTGGCTGTTACGGCGGTTGTACCCGAACCTAAAAACGGGTCAAAAACCATATCCCCTTTATTGCTTGATGCCAAAATCAGTTTGGCTATCAGTTTTTCCGGCTTTTGGGTAGGATGCTCGGTATTTTCAGCCATAGACCAAAAAGGAATCGTGATATCCGTCCAAATATTTGACGGAGCGGTAAATCGAATTTTTTTTCCGTTTTCTTCCTGCCAATCCTTAGGAGTACCTTTGATATCGCGATACGGCGCCAAAACTGTACGCTGAACTTTGACAGCATCCAGATTAAAGGTATATTCATCCGATTTTGTATAATACCAAATATCCTCCAAGCAATTTTTCCAATTACCGGCGGCGGCCCTGCCCTTGTCGCGTTCCCAAGAAATACGATTCCTAAGCTTAAAATATTTACCTGCAACCAATGGTATAACTATTGAACTCTGCCAATCAGAGCAAATATATATGCTAGCATTCGGTTTGAGAATCCGCACAACCTTAGACAACCATTTTTCCAGCCATTTTTTATATTCTGAAAAATCCATTTGTTTGAAAGTATTTTTACCAAAATTTTTTGTCAGATTGTATGGTGGGTCAACAATCATCAAATCAGCAAAATTATCGGGAATATAACCAAGAGCATTGAGAGAATCCTGCCATATAACGGAATCAGTCAAATTACAATCTTTATTCTTAGCCGATAATTTCAGAGCTTTTTTGGCATACGACACTTCTTCACGCGAAGTGAGCATGATGGTTTTATTGCGCGGAGCCGGTTTTGCTGTCACTGTTCTTCACCGAATAAAGAATTGACTAAATCCGAGATATTTTTTATTGCCTGCTCGGCATCTTTTCCTTCAGCATTTACCTTGATGTGACTGCCTTTGGACGCTGCCAGCATCATCAGCCCGAGAATGGACGAACCGTCAACCTCCTGACCATCTTTTTCAACTATAACATCAACATCCAAATCGGCAGTACATTTAACAAAAGCCGCGGCCGCACGCGCATGCAAGCCTTTCAGATTTTTAATTTCTAATTCAACAGAAGCCTCGCTCATTTTACACTCCCGTTCAAAAGCTGCGAAGCAACGTTAATATATTTTTTTCCGGCTTCCTGAGCGCAGACGACACATTCATCCAGCGACATATTCTGACGCACCGAAGCCAGTTTTATCAGCATCGGCAAATTTGTACCGGCAATCACATCAAAATTGCCATGCCCGATGACAGACATTGCCAAATTAGACGGGGTACCACCAAACATATCCGTCAAAAGCAAAACACCGTTACCGCTGTCTGCATTTTTTGCTTTCAGTAAAATTTCCTGACGGCGTTCTTCCATATCATCCTCAGGACCAATGCAAACACATTCGACATTTTCCTGTTTACCGACAACATGTTCCATTGCCGCCACAAACTCACGCGCCAAATTGCCGTGTGTAACAAACACAAGTCCAATCATTTTGAAGCTCCGCCTGTCCAAACTTTTACAGCGCCGAAAGATTTTAGAACTTCTTCTTTGCTTTTAGCCTTAAACAGCTCGTCGGCACGGGTGCGGCGACCATTAAATTCTATTTCTTCGACATTTTCCACCGGAACACCGTAGACACGCTCGACCATATCTGCTTTCATCTCGACAATCATCACAAATTCAGCCTCGGCCAACACGCCTTTGGTTTCATCATCTACATTATCCAAAATAATGGCTCGGCGCTCATCCCGTTTAAGCAAAGCCGTTTTTTTACCGTCAAACTCCAAAACCGGCTCCTGAGGAGCTCCGTCACGAGCGTCAATAAAAATGGCTAATTCACCATATTTATTTTCTATAATTTCAAAGAAGTCCTGCTTTTCCATAAGAGTATAATACTGATTTTCCATGATATATCCTTAAAACCTTAATAAAATTTGTATTATCATAGTATACTTTTTTTCAAAAGTAAATCTTAACTTACAGGTTGTTAGCGAACTGCTCCGTTTTTTTGCAATGAAGCCTTTAAAAGCTTTTTCATTTCAGCCGAATACGAGCGTTTGGGTTTTTGGGAATCCTGATTTTTCTGTGCTGCGGCGGTTTTCATTTTAATTTCTGTCAGACGTGCGGTTTGTCCGGATTTTTTCAAAATCATCTCCGCCGTGGCATTTTTAGACATTTTACGTTTTCCGACTTTTGCCGCATCATCCATTGTCAAACCTTTAACCTTTTTGCGATTTGTGGTTTCGGTAATTTTTTTCACACCCCTGACGATTTCACCGGTGTTATGTTTGGTGATATGCCCTTTTAACCCGACTTTTTTTGCGATATTTTCTTCAAACGACTGCTCTCGCAAACGGCGTGGATTATAAATTGCATTTTGCATTTTATTGGCATATTCATATGTCGTCATTTTTGTAATTCCGGATTTGCGAGAAAGCGTATCCGACTGCTGTAGAGCATTCAATTTTCCGGCATTTTCCTCCATACGCTGATTTGCGATATTGCTACGCTGGTCAATAAAGTGCTTTTCGACAGGACTCAACGAATTAAGCAGAGATGTATCGTTATTTGAAGCATCATAGGCATTCATCTCCATCTCATGTAAAATTCTTATGGTGTCATTATCCATAGCGCCGTCGTTGTCATCTTCTTCCTCATCAAAAGGATTGCGGATTTTTTTGCGCAGGCTTTTCAGGCTCGGAGAAATTTCACCGAGTTTAGCCTTGCCGTTTTTGGCCTGATAGCGATTAGCCTCCTGCGCGTCTATACGCAAGGACAGCCGCTCGTCCGGAACTGAACTTTTTTTCTTCCAATCAAAAGCAGAGCTATTATTGCCGGAATCCGAATGCGTTTCATCCATATTTTTAATCTCCTGTTTTTTTATTTTATATATTAAAACGCAGATTGCAACCCTATTTTACAGTATAGGTAACCATTATGGAACCATCATAAAAAATCAACGGAGAAACGGCCAATGTTTTGTTATCATCGCGCAGCAAATTAAAACGTCTTCCCAATCTGATGTTTTCAAGCATACTGTTCTTAAACGCATCCCAATCGCTGACATTTGAAAAAAACAGCTTCTGCAGACCGATTACTTTTTCAATTTTAGGTTCATCCTGAAGTTTGTCAAAATCCAAGCTCCAGAGTTTCAGATAAGCACGGTTATAAAATTTAAGACGCCGGTTGGTACCAAAAATAATAACCGAATCGCTAAGATTATCCAAAATGTTTTGCTGCATAGACATCAAATCATTCAGGCGACGCATAGTGGCCAAACGGTCGGAAACATCTTCAAATGCAAAAATAACACCGTTAGGATGCGGAGTGCGAAGCCGTCTGATTGTTCTTCCGTCAGGCAAATGCAGCAAATCCTCTTTTGTTTCAAGAAGGCTTCCGAAAATACTCATCTCCTCCTGTTTATAATTTTTGATATCCGGAACCGGCGGCAGCATCTTCTTTTCGCGAACTTCCTCCAAAAATTGCAGATACGACGGATTTTTTTCTAAAAACTCATTTTCCAGATTCCATAAATTTTTGAAAGAAGCATTATAGAAATAAAGCTTTGAACGCTCGTCAAAAATCGCAAACGCCGTACCCAAAGCACCTAAAATTTCCAAGTGGTTGTTTTGATTTATTTTGAATCCGCGTTTGGCTTTTTCCAAAGCCGTGTTGTCAACAAAATAACCGACTGTGCCGATTTTATCCAATGTATCGCCGGCATAATAAGGATTTTCACGCAGTTCAAAATTAAACAGCTCCCCTCCTCTGACTATTTTAAGGTTCTTTTTTTGCATTTTTTTGCTTTTCTGCGCCGAGGCCGCTAAATTATAGGCAACTTTTTCCCCTTTGCCGTTACAGATTTCCACCTGATTTTTCAGAACATCTTTCTTATTTTTTATACCGGCAAACTCTAAATATTTTTTATTTACAAAAAGCAGATGCAAATTTTCATCGCGCAACCACATCGGATATTCAACACCGTCTATCATTTGCTCCAACCGTCCGCAAGCGGCCTCAACACTATTTTTTTCGGCCGTCAGCTCTGCAATGCGCGCTGTTTCCGATGAAACATCTCTAAACCATACAATATCGCAATATAAATTATTGTCAGCGCCGTTAATACGATTTCCATAAACACAAATACTGCGTTCCGAATTTTTAAGATGCAGCATATCTTCAAAGAATCGCCCTTCCTGCTGCAGCAAAGTTACATATTTTTTCAAAAGTTTGGAATCGTCTTTATTGAAAGAATCCGCGACATCGGCAAACGAAGCCGCTGTGCCATCGGTCAGATTCAGCATAACCGCCAGACGGCGCGAACATTTTTCCATAATTTCTTTTTGTGGGTCTTTTACCTTTTGGTCCGGATAGACAAAGCAAAAATATCCGTCTTTTGCAGCGTACAGCACCTCATTGCAACGCTCGCGGTCACGCCTGACAAAATAGATTTTATGCTTATATTTATGTATTTTTATCTGCAATGCGGCTATAACGCCAAACATTATAAACACCAGCGACAAGCTGATGAAAATTATATCACGCAATATTTCGGCATTCATCATAAAATCTTCTTTACAAAAAAAATGTTTGTTTTATTACTTATTTTATAGTAAATAAACACAAACAAATAGGCAATTTATTTTTTTTAAAGGTTGATAACTATGTTTACATTGGCTTTTGACACCACCGCCGACAGCTGCTCTATAGCGCTGTTGAATAACAACGTGATAGTGGATAAGTTTTCAGAAGAAATGGATTTCGGTCAAGCTGAAACATTATTGCCGCAAATTCAAATTATGCTCCAAAAACAAAAACTGCAATTTTCTGATATTGGTCTTTTAGCAGTATGCATAGGTCCGGGGTCTTTTACGGGAGTACGCTCCTCCATTGCGGCGGCAAGAGCCTTCGGATTGGCTTGTCCAAATCTGAAAATAACAGGAGTTTCGGCATTTGAAGCCTACGCTCACTCATTGGATATGTCCGAACTTTCAGAGTATAACGCCGTGATTATAGAAACCAAACGTGCAGATTTTTATTTTCAGCTGTTTAACGGACGCTTAGAAAAACTTTGCGACGCAGAAGCTCTGCCCTATGAAGATATAATCAACCGCCTGAAAGGCAAAACCGTAACCCTTATAGGCAATGGAGTCGAAAGATTTCTTGACCGGCCGAGCGGTTTGGTGCTTCATGCCATCCGCATGGATAAGGCTGCTTCCATAGCTGATTTAGCAGCTTGCGCCATCCAAAAATATAATGCAAAAAAATTAAATTATCCAAAACCGCTTTATTTGCGCGCTCCCGATGTTTGTGTAAAATGTTAAAAATTATATGGATATATTCAAAATAAAAGTGTATCTAAAAAGAAAATGTTTAATTTGTAATTGTAATGTGAGGTTAAAGTGACTAGATCTGAATTGATAGAAAGAATTGCGGCTAAAATGCCGAATCTGACTTTGAAAGATATTGAAAATATTGTGAATGTTGTGTTTAATAAGCTGACTTCAGCTTTGGCAGATGGTGACCGAGTAGAAATAAGAGGTTTCGGAGCTTTTTCTGTCAGAACCAGAAATCCGCGCGTTGCCATTAACCCTAAAAATAAAACCAGAGTCAATGTTCCGGCAAAAAATATCGTTCACTTTAAAACCGGTAAAGAACTACACGACAGACTGAACGCAGATTAAGCACAAACTTCCTATAATCAAGGAGGCTGATGATGAAACTTTTACATTATCTGTTGGAAATTCCATTCGTCATTATTGCTGTCTGGGTGATTTATAACGCTCAGGCTGCAGATGATAAGCTTGTATTGTCGTTATGGCCGTTGGACAGCGAAATTCATGTAAATGCCAAATTATTGCTGTTCGTTTTTTTGCTGTTCGGCTATTTATGGGGAAAAATAAACTCTTGGTTTGGCTCTGCCCCTCTGCGTAAAGAGCTAAAACAGCAGCGTAAGGCTAACAAAGTTCTGAACAAAGAACAAGAAAAACTTAATGAAACCGTCAGCGGTCTTAAAGAAAATATTGCCGGCTTAGAACAACAAGCAAAAGCTTCGGCAGAAGCTCAAAAAGCCGCCGCCGCAGAACAAAAAAATGAAAAGACAAAACAACGCTGGCTTTTTTTGAAAAACGTATTTTCACGAAAGGAAAATAAATGAACTGGCTGACAGAAATCGTTCGTCCAAAAATCAAAAAAACAACACCTAAAGAAATTGCCGACAATTTATGGGTTCGTTGTCCAAATTGCAATCAGATGCTGTTTTCAAAAGAATTGAAGGACTCCCATTATGTCTGCACCGCGTGCGGTCATCATTTACGTTTGTATGTTGAAAAACGTTTTAAACTTTTGTTTGACGATGAAAAATACACTTTAGCTGAACTGCCGACCGTTCAGGACGACCCTTTGAAATTTAAGGATATTCAAAAATATAGCGACCGGCTTAAAAGCAACCGAAAAAAAACAGGCTGCGAAGACGCAATTCAGGTTGCACGCGGAAAAATAGGCAATATTGCAAGCGTAGTGGCGGCTATGGACTTTTCTTTTATGGGCGGTTCAATGGGAATCGCTGTCGGAGAAGGAATTGTCAAAGCAGCCGAGTTGGCTTTAAAGGATAAAGAGCCATTGATAACCATCGCAGCTTCTGGCGGCGCGCGTATGCAAGAAGGAATGCTTTCTCTAATGCAAATGGCTCGCACAACAGCCGCCATAAACGAATTAAAAGAAGCCGGCATACCTTACATTTCTATTTTGACAGACCCGACTACCGGCGGTGTTTCGGCATCTTTTGCAATGCTGGGCGATGTGAATATTGCCGAAAAAGGATGTTTGATAGGCTTTGCAGGTCAACGCGTAATTGAACAAACAATTCATGAAAAATTGCCGGAAGGTTTTCAGCGAGCCGAATATTTGCTGGAACACGGAATGGTGGATATGGTTGTTGACCGCGCTCATATGAAAGAGGAATTAGTCAAAGTTTTAAGCGTTTTGACTGCAAATATAAAAAAATAAATTCATCTTTTAACTTCTACAAAATTTAAGGCAGCGTGAGCTGTCTTTTTTTGTTGACAAAATTGTCCAACAGATATATATATAATGTATTACTTTATAATTATTTAAATTTTTAGCATATGGATTATAAACTTTTTCAAAAGAGCGGTCTTTTGCTTTTGCAGAAAGATGGCAAGTTTAGCTTGTTTAGAGGTTCTTACCATGAGAGCGTAACAATGCTTCACCAGTTTGAAGACATTGTGGATGTTTCGGCTGTTCATATTGAGGAAAAAGCCGGTTTGATATTTACCTCAAAAGGCTTGTTTTCTATTGACGGCAAAAAAGTTTCTAATTTCACAGGAACAGAGGTTAAACTCATCAAACTTCTTGGTAAGCAGAGCTATTTGATTGTCAGCACAAACAATTCTTTTAGCAAAGACGTCTTGTTGTGGGATGGACAGCAGATAAAATTGGATGTCGGGACAGAAAAATATGCTGTTTCCACCAGTTTTGTGGCTGTTACAGACAACGAGAACTGGCGTATATACAACAGTAACGCCGAAGAAATTAAGTTGGCATATCCTATTGCCAAGTCCGATAACCTGTTCTTGGGCAACAGTCTTGTTGTTTGCGGCACAGCTGGCAAATACCGCATGTATTCGCTTAGCAACAAGTCGCTGTTGTGCGATAACAAGAACCTGATTATCTGCAGTCCGACAAAGCCTTTTGCTTTATGCGCTGAGATGTCTGGAAAACGACTTGATGCCTTTTGCAACAATCATTGGGTTACATTTGAGAATGTAGATAATTTTCTCATTGTTGATGACAAGCTTAATCTTTTTGCGCTGCAAAAAAACGGCAAGTATTTCATTTATAACTACAATGGAATGCCTGAACCGGTATTCGCCACAAAATATCCTAACGGAGTTGATTTTGTGGCTTCTGATAACGGCATTTTAATGGTAATTAAAGGAGAAATCACCGATAAGATGCCGGTGGACTTTATGGAGAAAGTGCCTAGCAGAAGACAGACTAAAAAGTAAAAATAAAAAAAGAATCGGTATTTTGATACCGGTTCTTTTTTTATGCATTATCTCGCCCAAAAAAACACTCCGCCGCATTGGGGTGCGGCAGAGTGCAGATATAATTAGGATTTTTTATTTATTTTATATTTTCCATCACCTCCTTAAAGAATTAGTTATTTTCAATCTCATAACAAACTCTTGTATTATCAGTTTTTGTACCTAGCTGAATACATGCTCTGTTAGAATTATAAGGCATTTTTATCTTTTCCTTATTTTTTCCCCAGTAAAAATAGTATTCAGATTTATTTGATGCGTATACCGGATTACAAGCTTCTCCATTGGTTGAAGGATTTCGTCTCCAATCATAAGTTATATTGCCATCAAATACATACCCTCCTAATAAGCCGCTATACATGTTACCTGAAACATTTCGCAAATCAAGTTTAGGTTCAAAGTCGGAACCATTCATAAATGTATCATCAGTAGCATCATCCATACCAATATATAAATCTGTATATATTACACAATAACAATCATTTGAATAATCACTTTCGCATAATTCTTCTTCTGTGTTTTCTATTACAATTTTTGCCACATACTCAATAGGGTCTACATCATCTACAGCAGCTATAGTAAATTTAGATGATGAGGATATGTTGTTTTTATTTAAAAACTCTGTATTTAATGTAAAGTTGTGTGAATTATTTTTTACAGTATATTTATTATTGTTAACTGAAAGAATATTATTCGGATATTTACAATACCTGCTTTCTTTGTTTATAGGTTTTGTAATTACTGTTATATCCGTTCCTAAATCAACACGATAATTTTTATCCGAGATTTTTTGAACATTGCTTCCTGTTATAGAAGATATTTCATAGCAAGGAGAATCTGCGGTAACAATCGTTACTTGATTTAGCGTTTTGCAAATTTTGCAGTCAGAATCACTACCTAAAATTGGCTCTCCGGCTTCATCATAAACCCATTCAATAGACCAGAATGGACCAGGAACACCGCTATTTTTACAATCAACATCTTCGCCTACCCAATTTGGATTTAGCTCACTACATTTTTACTACAATCATAAGGTTCACATCTGTAACAATTATTACCTTCATAATCTTGTTTTCCTGTTTTATAAGCTTTTTCACATGATTTGCTGCAATAATCTGTTTCATATCCCATACTTTCACAAGTCAATTTCTCTTTTGTGCATTTACCGCAGACTTTGCCGTTTGCTGTGCCGTTAGAAGAAAAAGTTTCGCTGGTTTTGCAATCTTTTTGGCTTTGATATGCAGTTGAATAACCGCTTGGACAAGTCTGTGTCTCCACAGTGCATTTACCGCAGACTTTGCCGTTTGCTGTGCCGTTAGAAGAAAAAGTTTCGCCGGTTTTGCAATCTTTTTGGCTTTGATATGCGGTTGAATAACCGCTTGGACAAGTTTCAATTACTGTACAGCTTCCGCAAGCGACATTATTACTATCATATTCGCCGTTAGCTTCAAATGCTTTTCCTTTTGCAGAACAAGTGGCCTCTGTTTCATTACATGTTTTATTGTTAGGGGTTGGGTTAGCATTTGTTACAATTTTATAACATCCTCCGCAGCTTTGACATGTTTGATTATCTTCAAGCGCCTTTTGACAATCGCTGTAATTGCTGAACACGTTTTTATCTTCTTCCCGTGTTTTGCAGCGTCTGTAAAAGCAGAAATTTTGCTTATACGCTTTTTCGCAGCTTGACATCCCATTTTGAGCTTGAGCCATGCTGCTATAAAGACATTGCGACGGACTTGGCTTTACGGAACTTATTTTACCGGTGCCGCAGCTGCTGTCCGGTAAAAAACAAATTTTGGCTTCCGCAGAAATAGAAAACATACTGACTGCATACAAAACTACAAAAAGCTTTAAACTACAGAATATGTTATATTTTTTCAAATAGTTAAACATCTTATTCCTCCTCAATTGTGTAAAAAAAACGACCGTTATTTTTACACAACGGAATCGGAGGCGGAAAAACATCTGAAAATCAATAAAAAATAGCGTAAAATTATAATGTTATTGCATTTTTTCATAAATTATGATATATTGCAAAAAACAGCCGAAAAACTGTCCATTTTAAACGGTCGTTTTTTTTACACACTTTAGGGTTTACAGCTTATTATCCGATTATCAATTTCACACTTTTTTCCGCAGCGCTGAATTTAAGCGGAACTTCCGCTCCTAACAACTCTTGCAGATAATAAAGCTCGGCATATTGAGAGTCACACTCGGTACTTTTTCCGCTGAAAATTTGCTGATAATCTTCCAGTTTAGACGCGCAAAACTTGTAATCTGTTTCAGCTGTTACGCACATATTGTCCTTATTAACGCTGATGGCAATCTGTCCGCCTTTCAAAAACAAATCACCTGCAATCATCACGCACACGCACGCAATTTTAGTAAGTTCCGGCACAATATGCTGAAATTTCAACTCTATGGGATTTATATGATTTCCGATTGTTTTCAAATAATTATCGCAAAGTTTCTGCAACTCGTTTAGCGGCACCTGTTTATTGTCTTTACCAAAAGTCAATCGGAAAAAACTTTGCCGCGCCATTAACGTATTTGTTCCGGTGTATAAAACTTTTTTAATATCCTCATCAAGTATCCCTTCATTATCTTCCACCATTTCCAGAACATTGGCAATGGCACCGATATTACCAATTAAATCGTGGCTGATGCGCGTACTTATCAGCTCGGATAATTCCGTTTTGCTTAACTCCATTATTTTTTTAACTCCTAAAATGTGTAGACATCTGTATTCATAAAACGCTGGTCCTCTCGCGACATTCGCGTATAGTCCAACTCTAAAAGCATCGGGTCATAAAGCATCAGCTTGCCGGTTGCAGCTTGTAAAAACGGCTTATTTTCTCCCAATCCCCAAATCACCTGTTCTTTATTGTCTGGCACGCCATACTTTTGGTTAATTTTTTTCCAAAAATCATAAATTTTGATATTACGCAAATAGTCCGCCTTTGCTCCGCTGCCCCTGATATTTGCCGCTTCGCTCATATACACAATGCGATAAGCTTTATTTCCGGTAAAATTACTGGTAAAATAAACATGAACATTTTCTTTATTTTTAAAGTTATTAAACACTATTTGTTCAACATATTGATAATTGTTTTTCTGCGCCATTTTTATAACACAGGCTTCTGTTCGCTCATATCCCACAACGCCTTGATTGCGGCATTGTTCTTCATAGCGCCAACGAATAAAATTCGGAATTTCATATTTTTCGGAATTACGCTGATAACCGCGTTTTTGCATTGCTTCCATTGTCTGCTTAACATTCATCCGCAGCATTACGCCGGAAATATCAAAAACCGAAGCATTTGTCCGATATTGAGGAGTTTGGTCGTCTGTATTGGATGAAATAACCTGCGCTCCTTTTTCGGCAACAGTGCTAACCAAATTATTTATCCATGTTTTGTCTCCGCTGTTTTCATCTTTCGGCTGTTCGTTTTGAGAATCCGCGTTTTTTTCTTTTATATATGAACGTAATGAACTATCCGGCGCAGAAACGGCAGAAACTTCAGACGCAAGCTCGTTTTGCTGATTTTCAGCTGCAAACACGGCGGCTGACGGCAAAAGCATCCCAAAAATCAATACCAAACTTACACTTTGTTTATTTAAAATCATCTTGCGTCTCAACGTAGGTTAACTTTTTTGGTAGTTTACGACTTTGTTTTTAAAAAAGGTTTAATAATCTGGCGTTTTATTGTTTACAAGCTCGTAAGAAACATATATTTTAGCAAAAAAAGGAGAAAAAAATGGAACCTGTTGTTCAGATTATCGGTGCCGGATTGACCGGCTGCGAAGCGGCTTGGCAATTGCTGAAACGCGGAATAAAAGTCCGTATGTATGAAATGAAACCGCAAAAATTTTCTCCGGCTCATAAAAATGCGAATTGGGCCGAATTGGTCTGCTCAAATTCTTTACGCTCAGACGATTCCGCTCATAACGCCGTCGGACTTATGCATGAAGAAATGCGTCGTTTCGGCTCGTTGATTATGACCGCCGCAGACCAAACAAAAGTACCGGCAGGCGGCGCTCTTGCAGTTGATAGAGATGGCTTTGCAAAGCTTATAACCGAAAAAATCAAAAATTCTCCGTTGCTGGAAGTTATAAATCAGGAAGTCACAACATTTCCGGCGGCAGATGAAGCATTGACCATTATCGCCAGCGGACCTTTGACAAGTCCGGCTTTTATTGAAGCCATAAAAACAAAAATTAACCAGCAATCTCTGTCTTTTTATGATGCAATAGCTCCTGTCGTATATAAAGAAAGTATTGATTTTTCTAAGGCTTGGTATCAATCACGCTATGACAAAGGCGATAAATACGATTATATTAACTGCCCTATGACAAAAGAAGAATACTATCGTTTTGTCGATGAACTGCTGAAAGCAGAAAAAATGCCGTTTCATGATTTTGAAGAACCACACTATTTTGACGGCTGTCTGCCGATAGAAGTTATGGCTGAACGCGGAGCCGACACGCTGTTATTCGGTCCTCTAAAACCTGTGGGGTTGACGAATCCGCATTCTTCTGAAAAACCTTATGCTGTTGTGCAACTCAGACAAGATAATAAAGAAGATACTCTGCGCAATATTGTCGGTTTTCAGACAAAAATGAAATATGGCGAGCAAACACGAATTTTTAAAATGATTTCCGGACTGGAAAATGCTGAATTTGCCCGTTTGGGCGGCATCCACCGCAATACTTTTATCCAGAGTCCGAAACTTTTGGACGAGTTTTTACGGCTTAAAACTCAGACAAATGTAATGTTTGCCGGTCAAATAAGCGGCTGCGAGGGTTATGTAGAAAGCGCAAACACAGGCATGGTTGCCGGTTATTTCGCCGCCTGTTTGATTAAAGGAAAAACGCCGCTACTACCGCCGCAAACAACAGCAACTGGAGCAATGCTCCGGCACTTATCCGACACCACTTCAGAATATCAGCCAATGAATATAAACTTTGGTATTTTTCCGACAATTCAGGGAGAAATTACCTCTAACGGCAAGTTCCGCAAAATCAAAGGTGCTGACCGAAAAGAAGCTTATTGCAAACGCGCTTTAGAAGATTTTGATAAATGGGCAGCAGAGGCCGATGCTGAATAATTATAACATTGTTAAATTGACTGCTAAAAAATATCGACCTTTAATTTATGATTATCTGGCCTTTTTGCAGCTTGGACAGCATCATTTTGCCAACCGAAAAATTACATCAGATACGCGGCTGGAAAAATTGCGGCTTTTAGAAAAAATCTTACGCCGCCGCTCGCCTTTTAACAGCGGACTGATTTTTAGATTACAGCAGAATTTTTTGAAAGAAAATATTTCAGTCACTTTGTTATTGGAACCTTTATCGGCTTGGCGCTATACCGCTGCCGACAAAATGCCAGATTCCGGCGCTCAGCTGTCGGAGCTTTTGAATCGTCTGCTGGCTCCGGCCGCGCGGCTTTTTTTGGTTTTGGACAATGAAAATCCATGCACATATCTTCCATTAACCTCTCTATTTATCATGTTATCTTTACTTGAAATGTGCGGCAAAAATTCTGAATACCTAACAAAAGCAAAGATGAGCAAACGGCAAAAAGAAAGCCGGCTAAAAGGCTTGTATAAAAGCGCGTCCGTATTATTACAGCTGATTAAAAACAAAAGGCTTAAATTTAAATTGGCTTTACTCTTAAACACAGCAAAATTTCAGCTTTCGGCTTTTCAAAATAATAAACAGCAAAAACTCAGTCTTCTTGACTATACATTGATTTTTTTGTATAGTTTATGGCAGTTTGCCACAATTAAACGTAAATCTGTTAACAATAAAGGAATATAAATGTTATCTGTCGGCGATATTGTAAAAAAAAGTCAGCCTTCTTTGTTTTGGTGCATGCGCGGTTTGGAAAAATCTAAACGCGAAGCAATTTATACTTTGTTTGCGTTTTGCCGCCATATCAGCAATATTATTCGCTCGCATATGCCGGCTGAAGAAAAAACAGAATTACTAAACGCCTGGCGGGAAGAACTTGATAATATTTATGAAAAAAAAGTCCCTACAACCGATATCGGGCGCAAAATCTATAAAAACTGCATGCGCTTTAATTTGCCTAAAGAGCTTATGGCGAAGATTTTAGACAGCGCCTTTTTAGATGTTCCGACACCATTGCAGGCTCCGACATCTGAAATCTTTGAAAAATATTTGTACGGATTAGCCATCGTTCCCTTACATCTGACCTTGACTATTATCGGTGAAAGCAAACCTGCCACCAGTCAAAAATTGGCGACAAGTTTAGGGCGAGCATTGATGATTACTTATATTTTACGCGATATAAAGGACGATGCCAAAACCGGACATTTGTTTATTCCGCAAGAAGTGCTGCAAAAAGCAAATGTCTGCAAAAATTCGCCTATTTCCGTTTTGGAAGATAAAAATTTATCCGGAGCGCGCGAAGCTTTGTCCAAAGATGCAAAAAAGAATTTTACAACAGCGCAGCGTTTTTTAAGTAAAATGAATAAAAAATCGGTTATGCCTTTGTTTTATTTAGCTAATTTGAGCCAATGCTATTTTACGCAAATGAATAGCCGCGGCTGGGAAATTATTTCACCAAAACCACACATCAGCAAGTTTAACAAAATGAAGCTAATTATAAAAACCATGTTCGCCTAAGCCTCATCAACCAGCTTAAAGCACGCGTATGAACTGCCTTCGGGATATTTTTCCGCCGCTTCTTTTATAGCGCGGTTAAATAAATCTTTGATTTTTACCAAATGATTGTTTTTCAGCAAAGTTTCTTTAGGCAAAGGGCGCAAAACATCAAATCCTTGCTCTCCGGCACCGACAAACGGGTCCAATGCACAAGTAATAACCTTATCGGCATACACAGGCGTACCGTCTTCCTTAAACAACGGTTCTCCGCCTATATAAATCTGAGTCACCTCACCTTCATTATTATCATAACGGCGGCGGCAGCAAATCTCCACATTTTGAGAACATTGCAAAAAGCGCACATTGCCTGTTGGAATCAGATAGCGATATTTTACGGCGTTATCAAAAACATCTTTAAGTTCTTGCGGTGTCAAAAGTATGGTTTGCAGAGGGACATCCGCCGAAAAAGCTCTTTCTAAATTATAATTAGTCAATATTTTATCTTTTTCATAGCGCAAAGCATGGCTGGTATATCCGGTAGAAATAAAACCGATATCTGTTTTGGCTGCCGACTTCATGCAATCGGCGATAAAGGTGCCGAGAGAACATGGATTAGAATAAATTTTTTCCAAATTCAGCGTACTTTTGGCAACAGGAATATTTAATCCGGCTTTTTCTTCAAATTCAATAAGATGCGGCTCAAAAACAGGATTTATCGCAGTTTGCTTTACATTGATTTCTTCGATAAAACGCAGACTTGTAGAATTTTTCAAGAAACCCATGTCAAAATGCAGCATTGTTTTGCTAAAAGCCTGCGGATAATAAACACGCTCTTTTTCATTCGGAGCAATCGGAGAATGCTCGTGTCCGCCCAGCAACAAATCAATCCGCACACCTTCTGCCACCGAAGCAGCATATATTTGATGGCTGCTTTGTTCCAAATCATGATTCAAAACAATCAAAGCATCGGGAGCAATATGTTTTATGACTTCGGACATTGCCGTAAAAGTTTCCGGAACGCTGGTTAAAACCACGCCATATTTATTCAGGCGGATTTGATTTATGCAAAATGAGATAACCATAACTTTTTTATGATTTATTTCAAGCAATATATACGGGTCCACCCAGCTAGGACAGCGCCCCGTATTCATATCCAGCAAATTTGCGCATAAAACATGGATATTGGATTGATTAAAACGCTTTGCCGCGCTTTGCAAAAACTTAAAACTATCCAGATTAAAGCCAAAATCATTATTTCCAAGCGCCAGCACTATTTTAGCCTCTGGCAAACAGCGCCGCAGGATTTCGTAACTTTCTATACTCAGTTCGCGGTCATATATACCTTTAAACAAATCTCCGCAATCACAAATCAGCGTATTTTTTCCTTTATCCGGCGCTTCTTCTATAATTTTACTGAACAGACGGCAAAGTTTACGGGTTTCCTGATGAGAATCCGTCAAAGCAAAAATATTTATATTATTATCTGCCGTTTTCATTTTCTTCAATTTCTTCTTTAATGCTGTCAAAATACATTTATTTTTTAATTTATCAATAAAAAATTAAAAAATTATGGAATAAATTACAAAAAATTTCAAATTGCGGAGATAACACAATGAAAAAACTGTTTCTTTTAACTTTTTGTCTGCTTTCGGCCTGTGCGCAAGACCCGTATAAGCTGAAAATCAGCAACACATTAGCAGACGACCATGGGCAAAGCATTTATTTTCGCAGCAGCCTTCGCAGCTCTTATGCCGGGCAAATCCGCCGCGTTTTAAGTAATAAATTCGGAGAAATCGGCATAAAAACCGCAACCTCGGCAGAAAACGCTGATTTTATCGCCATTTTTGACATTGAAACTTTTTATAAACAGAATGAAAAATATAAAGACGCATCTTACGCCAACAATTCTACCGGATTTTTATTCAGCGCCGATGAAAATTCTTCTTCGCAATATTTTTCCGGCAACGCAAATATACAAACCGACCGCGACAAAACTTGCTTTACATTAAATATCGGACGCAAGGACTCGTCAACTGCGGTGTATTCTTCAACATTCTGCGCTGACACCACTTATGAAACAGAAGACTTTTTGCCTTTGGTTTTGGATGTTTACGGCAAATACGGAAATTACACCACGGCAAATGTCGGAGTACAATGCATAACTTCTCCGGACGGCAATGTTGACTGCAACCCGATTCACGACCGTCAGCAGGCATTTATAAATTCACTATGGATAGAACGTCAAATCAGCGACGATTAGATTTTCAGCAAACGTTTTTTGGCTGCCTTGTATTCATCATCCGTAAGCATGCCGTCTTCTTTAAGCTTAGCCAGTTTCAGCAGCTGTTCAATTTCTGTATGCGGCAGCGGCAGCCAACGGCGCAGCAGCAGCGTATAAGTACCGAAAATAAGAATGTAAAACATAAAAAAGGCAATAAAATCAAACCACAGACTGAATCCGAACAATGATATTAAAACATATTCGCACAGAGCGGCCAGCACAAACATCGTGGCATGCAGCGGATGAAGAACCATAAGCACCAGCGCCCACAATGCCAGCATAATTGTCGCCAGCAATAGTGAAAACGTCACTCCTAAAACACTACCGCCCATAGATAAAAATGAAAATGATGACAATAAACTTCCCATATTTTTTTCCTTTTCCGTCAGCAGATTAAACCGATGCGCAAAAAAAATCAACAAGAAAGCATAAAACTTAAATATTCCTTGACATTCAACACCTCTGCGCCTACCTTTTAGCATATAATTTTTGGGAGACATAAACCATGAAAAAAGCAGAAAACGTAAAAGAATTTGTAGAAAGAATCGATGCGAGCAAAAAGGTAAACCCTAAGGATTTATCTTCGGACCAAGATTTAAGCATCGCCATTATGAATCTTATTTCAATTGAAGAACATCTGGTGTTTTCCGGAGCTAAAACCGGCAAAACTTCTTACTACGACCTAATAAAAGACATACGCGAAACCCGCAAAAATTTATTGCAGAAAATTATTCCGAGCTATGAGGGCGAAGTGTGGTGCATGTCCAAACATTTGCTGGCAACATCTATGCGCCTGATGGAAGTCGGAACAAAACAACAAACTTTAGGTCATGACGAAGAAGCCTATAAAATGTTTAACACAGCATACGACATGTATTGCCTGTTTTGGGGACTGAACATGGGTATGATGGAAACCAAAGAGCTGAAATGGATAGAACCGGATTTAGAAGAAGTGAAAAAGATTACAGCCAAAGCCGCAGAATTTTCTAAAGAAGAAATCAGCGAGCCGGACGGAAAAAAAGCTGAACAACCTGTAGAGGAATCTGATTCAGCTTTATCAAAAATGAAAAAATTTGTACGAAAAGCCGTTGACTGCTGTATTGAATAGGACTTAAAAAATGAAAAAAATTTTAGCTGTTTTATGCGCCTTAGGACTAATGCTTGTTTCTGCCTGCAAAGGTTCTACCGATAATGATTTAAGCAAAGATAAAATTTATTTCTTTTATCAAACAACCTGCCCGCATTGCCATGATGCCGCGGCATATATCAAAAAAAATTATCCAAACTTAAAAATAACATCTTTAGACATAAAACTGCCGGGGAATATGCGTTTATTTGAAAAATCAATAAAAAACTACAAGATTTCCGGTTCGGCAGGAACACCATTATTTATTATGGGAGACCACTATTTAATGGGATGGACAGAATCGGAAAGGATGAAATTTGATTTATATGTAAAACCATATCTTGAATAATTTTTTGCTTATAGACAGCCTCGTTTCCGAGGCTGTTTTTTTATTTTTGCTTGACGATAATCTCAAAAAGTTATACGCTGAAACGTATCATATTTATTATTAACTAAAATTTATTTTTATGAATAGTATTTTTTATTCAGGATTTGCTCTGGCGATTATGTTAGGGTGGTTCTTTGTTTTTTCCGACACATTGGAAAATTATAAAAAACTATCCATGTTTGGGAAAAAACTGTTTTTACGAATATTTTTTATAGCGTTGATAATCAGCATTGTTTTTTTAATCTTTGCGATTTCTCCGTTTAGTGTTCACACATCTCAGTTTGATAATATAAATTTTTTATTATCTTTCGGAATAGTGGCACTTATTGTATATTGCGTCCTCGGTACAGGCCGTTTGGACGACTAATAAAAAAATGAAAGACGCCGGTTTAGCATAACCTGCGTTTTTTATTTTATGAGTATCTGTATATTGAATGAAGCAGCGCTTATAAACAAAAGAAACTCTTATAAAAATAACAATGTCATTCTTCGGCGCCTCATGCCGCTTTATAGGCTGAGGGAGTACCGGCGAAGAATGACGCTGAAAGAACGGCTCATATAACATCAAAAGGCGGGGATAAATCCACCCCGCCTAGTTTATAATCAGATGTTATGAAAAAGTATTATTTTTGCTGATAATCCCAATAATATGTATATCCATCAGAATCTTTCACTCCATCCCACGAAGGTCTACTGATATTCATTTCATCAAGATTACATCCTCTGGTCGTATTATTATCAGAACCATCTTGCCAACATTCACTACCTATAGCACCTGTTGAACCTTTATCAATGGTGACAGAACCTTGAAATTGATGTCCCCAAGTATGTTCTTCACCTGTCATTGTATTATCTACTTCATAGCAGCTATAACTACCGTTAAACCATACGGTAATATCCTTTTTTACTGGTGAGCTTGACATTATTTCAAAACACCAAGTATTACTGCTATCACCATCTCTAGCGTAGGTATAAGAAATATCAATGTACCTATTATCTACAAACTTGATTTTATAATCATTTGTTTCATAAGTTTTGCCTGCAAGACCGGTTACAGGTAAGCCTGTTTGAACAGTTTTATTATTTATCATAACAGACATATCGGAAGCATTTGATGCAAACTCTCTGCCGTTATCACTGTCATCGCCTCTGCAATCACCGTAAACCTCACAATCACTTAATTGATATGAATAACTTTCGTATGTTACCCAGTTACCTTGAGTTACGGTCAACGGATAATCGATTCTATCATCGCCATCACCATCTATAATTAACTTAACAGTATAGCTTTTACCGTCAGACGCAGAGTTTGTGAATTTTATCAGAGCAGAGGCTGAGCCAGCTGTACTACCACTTGTATTATTATTACTATCATATTCCAATGTAATAGTAATTGTAGGTTTTTCTACTGGTTTCTTAGAGCATACGCCGTTTACCAACTGATAACCGCTCTTTATATTCTCTATACATTTGTATTTTGAAGAATCTGTAGGGCATGTTGAACAAGAATAACAATTCTTATCTTTCGCACTAGTCAGAGTATAATCCAAACAAGCCGCTGGCTTCTGACAATAACATTTATCACCAGACAAAGTATAGTCAAAATTTGTAGGGCATGTATATTCTGTTTTACGGCAGTAATAAGAAGTTGCATCTTTTGCCGATGCTTTATATCCAGTCGGACAGTTTGCCTTTTTATTTATACATTTTTCGCCACTTAATGTATATCCGCTAGGGCAAGAATAACTATATGTGCCTAAATGACATTTACGATTATAATCCATAGTTCCTTTATCGCAAACATAGTATGGAGAAAATGGTGCCGGCTTTTCAGAGCCACTTGGCTTTGTTTTGCACGATTGATTTAATATACTGTTTATTTCAGATTCTGAATAGTCACGATTGTTCTGCAACACATTCTGCTTACAACAATAATACTTGCCACTATTATCAAATGAAGTATAATCAGTATATCCTTCACCGACTACAGCACCGCAACGTAAATTTTCCATACATTTGCCATAAAAGATAACATACCATTTTCCAGTAGTGCTATCCATTCTATATATAGGTCCTGAACCTGATTGATAGTAATAGCTCCCAGATGATGAATCCTTACCTATACCTCCCTCTTTTGCATATATTGGATTTTTACCGCATCCAAGTTCTGCACTAGTGATATTTTCAGTTTTCTTTGCAGATATTGTTTCATACTGATGTATTTCTTCTAGTTTATTTTCAGTTGCGGCAACATCTGTACATTTTGGAGTTGGTGTTGGAGCCGGTGGTTCCACGCATTTTCCGCCGGAATAGGTGTAGCCGGATTTACATTTATAGCGTGTGCCTTTATTACAACCGAGGTTGCATTTTTCAGAGTTCCCTGGGTCTGAAGTGTATGGATATGAGCTGCAATCTTTAGGAGTGCATGGTGTTGTACAATTTTTGTTTTCATCCAATACTTGACCGGGAGCGCAGCAGTTGCCATTGCCATCGGTTTCCACGCTACTCGGACAAACACAATTTTGCAAGGCTTTGCTCCAACTTTTGCCTGCTGGGCAAGGATGATTACATCCGCCGCTTGGACAGCAAGCCTTGTCATCCTTATCATATTTTGTGCCATTAGTGCAGCAAACGTTATAGTCGTCATACCATTTTGTATTGTTTACGGTCTCACATTTATAGAATGTTCCGCCTGACGTCCTTGTGCATGGCGAACCGCAGCTAAAACAGCTCGTGTTATTATATTTTTTGTTATATTCAGATTCGCTGACATCGTATCCGTTACAATATTCTATTGTTTCGTTTCCGCCGTCTTGCTTGGTATCAATTTTACCGGTCACACAATTGCCGGACGGTAAAAAGCAGGTCGAGCTTTGCGCCGGTGACGCGCTAAAACACATACCCGCTATCATTACTGCTATGGCATATATACTGCCTCGTACAGCCTTTTGATAGTCTTTTCTCATCGTAAAGCCTCCTTTAATAAATTACAACTAACCAGTCCAAACTCTATACGAGTCGGACTTCTCCCCCATTATTAGTTTACGTTAAACTTTGAAAATATGCAATATTTAAATCAAATTTGCCGTTATTTGTCACAATTATGTAATATTTAAAATGACAAAAAAAGATTCTCCGTTTTTTTAACAGAGAATCTTTAAATATATAAGATATTATATTATTTTACCGCTTTAATATCTACTTCCCCGAAACAGGCTGCTGAATGATTTCTGGGTGCATATGGTGCATATCTTTGTGATGACGCTTAAATTCTTTTTTCATCTTTTTGTAAGAACCATCTTTTTTACAGCCGCATTTTTTATTGCAATTACAGCCATTCATCAATTTTTCAGGATTTTGAGCCTCTCCGGTGTTGATAATGATTACATTGCCGCCCTGAGCGTCAGAATATGCCGGAAAAGGAAACGCCGGAACAGGCGCCATTTGCACAGGCATCGGGAGAGGTCTGTTCAGCGGACAGCGAAAACCGCATTGCAATAAAGCGTGGAAACCCATACCGGCTAAAAAGATAACCAAAACACATAAAATTTTGACAATCATTTTCTTGCAGCAGCAACAACCTCCGCAACAGCAAGAACATTCTTTGCCGTCTTGACAGCCGCAGTCGCAGTTTTTGTCACAGCAGCAGCATTTTTCTTCTTTTACCTCAGCTTTTGAAGCTTCTGTTTTTTCTTTTTTATCCATATTACCCTCCTTTGCGGATTAAAAAGTTATTTTTCTGATTAAAATATAAGATGAGCCGTTATAAATGTAAAGAGTTTGTAAATTTTTTTTGATGTTTTAAATTTTTAGCGTAAAAAAACGGCAGGATTATTCCCACCGTTCTTATTTTCAGCCCTTGCGGACTAGAAAATATATTTTGAGTTTTTTGATAACTATAATTATTTTAATTATCATGCTCTTTTCTCCTCTAAAAAAGAAGAAGAGCTAAACCCTCGCCTATTTAAACTTGACAAACAAGTAAAAAAAGGCTATATTTAACTACAGAGATGAGTTAAAAACAGGGTTTAACCCTTCTTGAAGTTAAAACAACGTCCAGCGTTCCCGCGCCGGACGTTATTGCTTATATATGATAGCCAATCGCTTGTCAATATTATACGGACGTTTTTTATCCCTCATTAGGCGTTACAACGTCCTTAAATGCCACTTACCTGAGGCTTATGCCTCGACCAATAAATGATTTTATCTAGTACATATCTCACATCTACACACCAGTCATCCCAGACCTTGTACTAGAAACGAAAACTTAGATTTTTTCCAACAACCAATACTAACTCTCAGAAACTCGGATAATGAGGCTAATACATATTAACTTTTTTTGCGCTATGTACAATAAAACTCACAGAGGCTCGAATAGCGTGTGTAAATGCAACGGAATTTTTAAGCGCTGTATACAAAGTATTTTTACACCCCTCACCCGACACTCTGTGTCGACCTCTCCCTCAGGGGGCGAGGTTTTAAATAACACTAACTCGTAGAAACTCGGATAATGAGGCTAATACGTATTAACTTTTTTGCGCCGTGTACAAAACAGTACACAAGCACAAAAAGTTAAAAGTAGTAGACCATTAGACGAGGTTCCCTATTACCCACCGTAACCGCGGTAACGACGGATAATACTTAACCCACGGCTACAAGGGAATACTGATGAGAACTCTCAAACCTCCCAAATCACTATCTCCTAAAGTAATGGTTCCGCCGTGCGAAACAACTACGTCTTTGGCAATAGCCAATCCAAGTCCGACACCTCCGGTATCTTTATTACGAGACCCCTCAACCCGATAAAATGCCTTAAACACTTCATCGCGTTTTTCAACCGGAATACCCGGACCGTCATCATCAACAGAAAATTCAAGATGCTTGTCATCGCTCTCCAATTTTACGGCAATGGTCTTGCCATAATGAAAAGCATTTTCAATAACATTTGTAAATGCGCGGCGCAAAGCCTGTTCACGCCCCTGAATGGCGCTGACATCATAATTGGTGGAATAACGAATCATCGCATTGGAATTTTTGCGGTATTTGTTTATAATGCCAGAAATCATTTCGTTGACATCTACAAAAGACGACTTTTCTCCGCCCTCGCCGCTCACATATGATAAATAACCATCAAGCATTTTTTCCATTTCATCAATATCTTGCACAAACTCGCGGTTTTCTTTGGAATCCGGCAGCATAGCCATCTGCAATTTCATGCGTGTAAGAGGGGTGCGCAAATCGTGCGAAACACCTGCCAGCATCTGCGTCTTTTCAGAAATCTGACGCATAATACGCTCTTTCATCTTAGTAAAAGCCAAACCGGCGCGGCGGACTTCTATAGAGCCAAAAGGCTTAAACTTGGTATTGATACCCTTACCGAAATCTTCGGCTGCTGCGGCAAGCTGAGAGATTGAACGAACCTGCACTCGCAAAAACAACACAGCCACCACAAACAACAAAAGCGATGTACCTATCATCCATAAAACAAATCCAAAAATAGAACTGCTGAAAATATTTTTTACAGAAGTATTAAAAACATACAAACCCTGCTCGGTATCAACCAAAATATTGAGGCTGGAACGATGTTTTCCTAAAAATATTTCTGTATTCGCCATTGGAAACTGCTGATGTAAAGATTCATTCAAAAAACCGGTAACCAACGGATTTTCCTTTTTATTTTTGCGCCAAACCGAATGTTTGCTTTCATTGTCATAATAGCTGACATCCAAACCGTAAATAGCCTTTGCCATTTGCTGAACCCGTGAAAAATCTGAATTTTCATCATGGATTTTCATAACAAACGCCATATTTGCGGTTAAATTATCTGAAAGCTTTTTACCAACCTTAGTCCAGTTGCCATCTAAAAAAGCATAGATTGACACTATCTGCACAACAATAAGCGGAATAAAAATCAGCAGCATGGTGCGGAAAAACAAACTTCTCGGCAGCAATCTGCGGCGCAAAGCCACCAATAAACTTTCTAATTTTCTCGGAAATTTAACTCGCATAACTTTCTCCTATTCTGTTAACAACATATACCCTTTTCCGCGCACCGTTTGCAGATAACGCGGATTTTTGGAATCAGGCTCAATTTTTTTGCGCAGACGTGTAATCTGTACATCTATGGAACGAGAATTTTGTCCTGCTCCAAGCAATTCGGCTAAACGCTCACGCGTAAAAATCTGTCCGCTCTTAGAGCCTAAAATACTCAAAATAGATTGTTCAACCGGTGTGATATGAACAATTTCACCATTTTCCGCCGCCAATTCTTTTTTATCCAAATCGTACGAAAAAGCTCCGATATTCAGCAATTGCTTAGACTGTTTGTTATCGGCAGGAACTCGGCGCAAAATATTGTTGATACGCAGCACCAGCTCTTTTGGCTCAAATGGTTTTGGCAGATAGTCATCCGCCCCGGCTTCCAAACCGGCAATTCTGTCGGCAGTATTCCCCATAGCTGTCAGAATTATGGCCGGAACGTTATTATCTCGGCGCAGCTTTTGCAAAAACTCGATACCGCTTTCATTCGGCATCATAACATCAACAATCAGCAGATTAAACTGATATTGCTGTAAAAACATCCGCGCATTTTCGGCATTTTTTGCGCCGCTCACGGCAAAACCGTTTTCCTGCAAATATCGCTGCAGCAAACTCCGTAGGCGGTTATCGTCATCAACAACCAAAATGTGCGGACAATCTTTTACCATCACAGGCTCCGAACTATTTTTCTGCTTTAGTCTTTTTAGACGTTGTTTTCTTTTTAGTCCGAGTTTTTTTACCCTCACTTTTGGCTACGGCTTTTCGGGCTGTAGTTTTTTTAGCAGCGGAACTGTTTTTTACTTTAGAAACAGCCGGTTCATCTTCTGAGATAACAACTCCCTTTACCTCTTTGATTTTTTTAGCTTCCTCGGCTTTAACATAATCCAAACTTTTTTGATAATACTGGTAACCGGTTATAAACGTCAGAATTGCGGCAACCCACAGCAAAAACTCACCGCAATAGCTCCAGCCTATCCATAAGCTTTTAAACAACATCATAGCCAACGCCGTCATCTGAAAAGCCGTTTTCCATTTAGCCAATTTTGTTACAGGCAAACCGACATTGACTTCGCGTAAAAATTCGCGCAACCCCGAAACCAAAATTTCGCGGCATAAGATAACAAACGCAGGAATAATAGTGATATTCAAAGAATACATATCAGGCTTTGCTAAAATAACCACCAGTGCCGTTGCAACTAACAATTTATCGGCAATAGGGTCCAGCAAACGTCCGAAAGAAGATGTTTCGTTCCACGCTCTTGCCAAATAACCGTCAAGATAATCTGTTATAGACGCCGCAATAAATAAAATTCCGGCCAGCATTGCCCATGCATATGATGTGAAATAAATAGACATAAAAATGAGCGGTATAACCACAATTCTGGAAATAGTCAAAATATTAGGTAAATTATACAAGGTATCCCCCATTGAAATAACGTTAAATCAGCTTTAGCATAGAACATTTTTTTCAATTATGGAAGTAGTTATATATTTTTTCCGCCGTTTTTTTGCTAATTCCGGTTACTTTCATAATATCCTGCAAACTTGCCTCTTTAATTTGTTCCACCGAACCAAAAAAATTAAGCAGGTCGCGCTTACGTTTGGCGCCGATGCCATCAATTTCATCAATGCGCGATTTATATATTGATTTTGCACGTTTTTTACGGTGCGTGCCAATGGCAAAACGATGCGCCTCATCACGCAGATTTTGCAAATAAAAAGCAATCGGCGACTGATACGGCAAAGCAAAACTTTCTCGGCCTAAAATATGATAAAACTCTTTACCGGCATTGCGTTCAGGTCCTTTAGAGATAGCTATAATTGTAATACCGCTCAAATCATAGTCAGCCAGCGCTTCATGCACGGCATGCAATTGTCCCAATCCGCCATCCAACAAAATCACATCCGGACGATTTTCCGGCGCCATGTGTTCAAAACGGCGGATTAAAACTTCTTTCATCATGGCAAAATCGTCATGCGTGTTTTCGGTATATTTTATATTAAAAGTGCGATATGACTTTTTATCAAAACCTTCTGGTGTAGCCACTACCATCGCACCAACGGCAAAACTGCCCTGATTATGCGAGTTATCATAAATTTCTATGCGCTGCGGCAAACGCGGCAAATCAAAATATTTTTGCATCTCATAAAGATTAGCTTCAACGGTTGCCGTCTCGGCCAATTTGCGCTCTATCGCCGCCTTAGCGTTGTCTTTTGCTCTTTCTATTAACTTTGCCTTATTGCCCTTTTGATAATAGTTTATGACACATCCTAAGGCTTTTTCTAAAAATTCGGCATTTTCCAAAGGTTCGGAAATCAATATTTCTTTCGGCGCAGAATGTTCGGCATAAAACGTACTCAAAAACCCCTCCAATATTTCGTCCTCCGGCATATCCGCCGCATGCTTTGGAAAATATGGAATATTACCGCAATTCTGACCGGCCCGCACAAAAAACACCTGTATACAGACCATATTTTTATATTTTACCACAGACACGGCATCTGCCGATTGAATATTGGCGTATTCTACATTTGAGCCACCCTGAATGCTGCTCAAAGCCCTAATTCTGTCACGCAGAACTATCGCCTGTTCATAGTTCATTTCATCGCTGGCTTTTTGCATTTGTGCCGAAAGTTCATCTTTCAAAGCTGTATCTTTGCCTTCTAAAAACGCCACAACCTCATTAACTGACTGCCGATATTCTTCTCTGCTGATTCTACCGACACACGGTGCGCTGCAGCGCTTGATTTGATACAGCATACACGGACGCTCGCGGTTATTGAAAACACTATCGCGGCACGAGCGCAAACGAAAAGCTTTCTGCACCAAATCCATCACATTATTAACCGCCGAAGCATTGGCAAACGGACCAAAATATTTACATTTGTCACGGCGCATTCCACGGCTTTTGCGCAACGCCGGAAAATCATCCTGCAGATTTATCATCAGATGCGGAAAAGTTTTATCATCTTTCAGCAAGATATTGTATTTAGGCTCCAGCTTTTTGATTAAATCATTTTCCATCAGCAATGCTTTCGCCTCATTTTCCACAATAATAAATTCCATGCTGTCGACTTCAGACACCATGCGTTTTATATGGTCGGGCAGCTTGTCAAAATGCGTATAGGCAACAATTCTTTTTTTTATACTTTTTGCCTTGCCGACATACAAAACCTTACCGTTTTTATCCAGCATACGATAAACTCCGGGGTTAACCGGAGCAATTTTGACATTGTTTTTTATAACTTCTATACCATGTTTAATATCTGGCATTTAAGCTCCTATCAAAACCTTTGCCGCCGCTCTCGCCTCGTTGGTAATATGTTCTCCCGAAAGCATGCGCGCCACTTCTTCTGTTTTTTCTGCCGCGGATAATTCGCGCAAAGAAGTTGTCGTCACATTATCAACCGTTGTTTTTTCCACCTTATAATGATATTTGCTTTGCGCCGCCACTTGCGGAGAGTGTGTCACCACCAAAACTTGCACTTGTTCGCCGAGCTTTGCCAATTTTTCGCCCACCGCCTGAGCCGTTGCTCCGCCGATACCTGTATCCACCTCGTCAAAAATCATCGTTTCGACTTGTGAAGTCTGCGCTAAATTAACCTTCAAAGCCAGCATAAAACGCGCCAGCTCACCGCCGGACGCAATTTTGCTGATTGAACCATACGGCGTGTTCGGGTTGGTAGAAACCATAAAGCACACATCATCACGGCCATTCTCGTTCCATTGATTTTCCGGCTTGGTGGAAATTTGTGTCATAAAGCGAGCTTTTTCCATTTTCAAATCCGGCAGTTCGGCTTGAATTTTTCCATCCAAACGCAACGCCGCCGCCAAGCGGACTTGGCTGACCTCGGTCGCTTTTTTAACATAGTCCTTATAAGCGATTTCTTCAAGTTTGCGCAAATTTTCAATGTCATCTTCGCCACGCTCTAAATTGCGCAAGCTTTCTTCCATTTGCTGCCAAACCAAAGGCAATTCCTCAACTGTCGTATTATGCTTACGTGCTAAAGCTTTGAGAGCAAACAAACGTTCTTCCACCGCATCAAGTTCATTTTGATTCAAACTTATTTCATTAGAAGCATTCTCAATTTCTTCTCCAGCCTCATCGGCATTAACCAATGCGGTATCCAGCAGAGCATAAATATTGTCAAACTTGCCGTTAAGCAGGGCATTTACACGGGATATAGCAGTCTGAGCCTGACGTATGGCGCTTTGCACGCCCCCTTGATTCATTGCCTTATATGCCGAATCGAGATTTTCTAAAATTTTTTCGGCATTCATCATTTGCCGGCGCTTTTCCTCAAGTTCTTCCAATTCATTTTTACGCGGCTGCATTTTTTGAAACTCATCAACCCAATGCCGCAGATTTTCTTCATCAGCTTTGGCTTGGACTATTTTTTCCTCGGCATTCACACGGTTGTCTTTGGCCTTTTTATACACAGCAAAAGCCGCTTTCATGGCAGTAATTTTTTCGGGATAAGCACCGTAATTGTCCAGCACGCTTAAATGCGTTGCCGGATTGAGCAAACCTTGATTGTCAAACTGCCCGTGAATTTCCACCAAATAAGCACCGATTTCTTTTAAGAGCTTTTGCGTTATCGGCTGGTCGTTAAAAAATATTTTTCCTTTGCCGTCTTGATTCAGCGTGCGTTTAATAATGATTTCATGGTCAAAATCCAAATCATATTCAGCGCACAATGCCGCCAATTCGCCTTTTTTATCAGCAATTTCAAAGCTGCCGCAGACAGAGAGTTTATCGCAGCCGCTGCGAATCATACCGATTTCGGCGCGTTTGCCCAGCAACAACCCTACCGAATCCAGCAAAATAGACTTACCTGCACCGGTTTCTCCGCTTAATACGCTAAAACCGTTTTGGAAGTCCAAATCCAATTTATCAATCAAAACCACATTTCTAATTGATAATGATTTCAGCATTATTTTTTGCCTTTCCGATTGCTGCTGATAATATCGCCGACCTGCGTTTTATGCGAAACTTTAACGCTGTTTGCCGGTTTGCCTTCTTCGGTTTTTACCGTTTCAGTTTGAGGTTGTTCTTCTTCAACCTCAACGGCAATTTCCTCTACAGCAACATCAGGCTGTTCGTCGGATTTGAACCAGCTAAACCAACTGCTTGAAGTTTCATCTTCCTCTCTTTGAGGCTGCTCGTCGGATTTGAACCAGCTAAACCAGCTGCCGGAAGTTTCTTCTTTTACTTCTTCAGCTTCTTTTTTCGGAGTTTCCGCTTTGACTTCCGGCTGTTCGTCAGATTTGAACCAGCTAAACCAGCTGCCGGAAGTTTCTTCTTTTACTTCTTCAGCTTCTTTTTTCGGAGTTTCCGCTTTGACTTCCGGCTGTTCGTCAGATTTGAACCAGTTAAACCAGCTGCTTGAAGTTTCTTCTTTTACTTCTTCAGCTTCTTTTTTCGGAGTTTCAGTTTTTTTCACCGGAGCTTTGTTGATTTTTTCCATAACTTTAGAGGCCTTTGCCGTCCAAATGCCATCCGGATAATTGTTATGTAAAATTTTATAGTATCCGGCAGCATATTTATTCAAACCCAAAATGCCATAAATTTCTACCTGACGATATAAAGCTTCTTCTATTTGAACTGTGGTCTGATAATTTTCCAACACAACATTAAAACGATTCAAGGCTGATAAATAATTACCATTATTCAAATAATAACGGCCGATAATCATCTCTTGTCCGGCTTTATAATCTTCTGTCAGATTAACTTTCTTACGAGCATCGGCGGCATATTCACTATTTGGAAACAGCATAATCAGACGATTAAACGCTTCTTCGGCTTTTTCTGTGTCAGCCTGGTCTTTATCGGCAGAAGAAATTTGATTATAGTAGCACATACCTTTCAGATAATACGCATACGCAACATCCTTATTGCCGGGATGATACTTTATAAAACGGTCAAGCGCCAAAACTGCATCATCGTAATCTTCATTTTTATAATAAGCATAGGCCCCCATCAGCTTGGCCTTTACCGCCCATTGCGAATAAGGATGTTCTATTTCCACCTGTTCAAATTCTTCGGCGGCTTTTTTATATTTTGTTTTTTGTAAATCATCAAAAGCGTTGTTATACAAATTTTCCACCGGCAAATCTGACGGCGCCTTATCGGCAGCGCATCCCGTCAACAATAAAGCAGCCAGCACGCCATAAAATTTTTTCATATTTTTATTCCTCAACTATTTGATAATTATCTGGTTCGGAAAACAATTTTTTCAATATTTCATTATTATGAAAATGTCCGCTTTTTTCGGCTGTAATATTAGCAATCAGACGATATCCGGATGTATACATATCACCTATGCAGTCCAAAACCTTATGATTTACCGCCTCATTGGCAACGCGGAATCCGCCTTCATTCAAGATTTTTTCTCCATCCAAAACAACAGCGTTTTCCAAACTACCGCCTTTAATCAAACCTATTGAACGCAGATAATCCACTTGATATTTTTCACAAAACGTGCGCGCCGGAGCAATTTTTTTGGCAAAAACATCTTCATTTATAACGCCGTCAAACTCCTGATGTCCGACAATCTTTGATGGAAAATCAATCGTAAAATGAATATACAGTTCATCGCTTGGCTCTAAAACAACTTTAGCCCCTTTGCCATCATCAAACTCTACTTTACGCAAAACTTTAAGATATTTGCGTTTGGCCGGCAATTCTTTTAGCGGAACATTTTTTAATTGTTCATAAAAAACTTTGGCGCTACCGTCCATAATCGGCGTTTCAGGATTGTTAAGCTCAATCCTCACATTATCAATCCCCAAAATATAGAGTGCGGCCATAATATGTTCTATGGTGCTGACTATCTCCTTTTGAGAATTACCTAAACAAGTGCAGTTCCGAGTATCGACAACCTGGTTATATTCAGCTCTAAATTCAGGTTTGTGCGGCAAATCAGAACGTACAAAAACAATACCGCTGTTGGCCTCGGCCGGATAAAAAATCATTTTTCCAGGCAGTCCGCTGTGCAAACCGATACCGTTAATTTCAAAAATCTCGCCCAAAGTTTTTTGCATAAATTTTCTCCTAAAAAGCGGAAGGCGACCTATAAGCCGAGTTCTGTACACTATTTGCTTTACCCGAAGGGCAAAGATTTGTGCGATAGCTATTCATCTGCGCCAAACGTTACCGCTTGGCTGGTGCGACCCACCTCTGGAGCGGAGCGGAAACCCTCCGTTGTCTTTGAACAAAATTCAAAGCCTCCTAATTTGGTCTTACATCAGATAGGGTTTACCTTGCCACAAACATTACTGCCTGTGCGGTGAGCTCTTACCTCGCCTTTTCAACCTTACCGGCATATAGCCGGCGGTAATTTTCTGCGGCACTTTCCCTTGGATTTCTCCAGCCGGACGTTATCCGGTATCTTGTTTCCGTGAAGCCCGGACTTTCCTCATCAATGGATTTTACATTCCCTGACGCAGCTATCCGGTCGCCTTTCCAAGCCATAAGTTACCCTTTATTACAAATAAAATCAACGTTTTTTAAGGATTTTAACAACTTTAATTAAATTTTAAAGTTTTTAGCATAGGCTAAGGCCAGTTATTTTCAAAGGAGAAAACTATGAACAAATTTATTTTAGCTTTGTTGGCAGGTACTTTTTTATGCTCCAACGCAATGGCTGACTGCAACGGTTTTTATTTGGGCGGCCGCGGCGGCATTGTTAAACATGATTATTCTAAAAAAGGTAACAGCGGTATCAATTCTGATGGTTTGTATAAAAACAAACTGATGCTGAGTGGCGCCTTAGGTTATCGTTATAACTATTTTCGTACAGAAGTTGAATATGTATGGCGCGATAAAAGCGAAAAGAAATATGTTGTAAGTCCTACATACAGCACAAAGTATAATTTCCGTTCATATTCTTATATGTTGAACGGCTATTTCGATTTTGCTCCGTACAGATGGTTCACTCCATACGTCAGCGCCGGTATCGGTTTAACTAAATTGAAATATAAAGACGTTGACTCTGACGGTATGTCCGGCACAACAAACGGCAACTACAGTCCGACTCGTTTCACATGGTCTGTCGGCGGCGGTTTGAGTGTAAAAGTTACAAACCGTTTCAATGTTGACGCAGGTTATCGCTATTATGACATGGGTTCTATCAAACATGCGGATGTTACAGCTCATGAAATTTATACCGGTTTGCGTTACGTATTCTAACGTTTAACTAAAAATCACAAAGCCGCTGCTTATTAGCGGCTTTTTTTCTACTAAGGAGATTCTATATGTCTGACAAACTTTTTGGAACCGATGGTATTCGAGGCGTTGCCAATACCTATCCTTTAACTATTGACTTCTGCAGCCGCTTAGCCGTTGCTTTGAGCCAAACAATTTGCACAAAACGGCGGATGGTCGCCATTGCCCGCGATACCCGTATTTCGGGAGACATGCTGTTTAACGCTCTGAGCGCAGGGTTTACCTCTCAGGGAATAGATGTTGTGAATTTGGGAATCATTCCGACTCCGCTTTGCACCACGGCAACTCCAAATTTAGGAGTTGACATGAGCATAATGATTACCGCCTCGCACAACCCTTATCGCGACAACGGTCTAAAACTGATTACGGAAAACGGCGATAAATTTTCGGACGAACAATCTCACATTATAGAAGAGCTATTGGCTAAAGATGTTGCGCCAACCTATAATCCGGAAAAAATCGGACGCATAATTAAAAACGAATCGGTTATACCTGCTTATCTACAGACTCTGCATAAAATTGCTCCGGACGGTGCTTTGCGCGGCATGAAAATTGTTATAGACTCAGCTAACGGCGCTTTTTCTGAAATTATGCCGCAAGTTTACCGCAATTTAGGCGCAGAAATAATTAGTCTTGCCGACCGACCAAACGGCACAAACATCAATCAGGATTGTGGCTCGCAACACACAGAAAAACTTTGTCAAACCGTTGTAGAAAGCCAAAGTCAGCTTGGTATTGCCGTCGATGGCGATGGTGACCGCATTATTGTTTGCGATGAAAAAGGATTGCGCCTTAACGGCGACCAGATTATCGCCTATTTGGCGACCTATTTTAAGCAGCATAACTTATTAAAAAACAATGCCGCCGTTGCCACAATCTATTCCAATTTAGGTTTGGGACACTATCTTAAATCTATCGGCATAGACTATTATACTTCTGCCGTAGGTGAACGATATGTCATTGAAAAAATGCGTGAAACCGGAGCTAATATCGGCGGTGAAGAATCCGGACACATGGTTCTTTCGGATTATTCATTAACCGGCGACGCTTTGCTGGCGTCTTTGGTTATCTGTCTCGGCATTAAAGAAAGCGGTAAAAAAATGAGCGAAATTTTTCCGGTGTTTGAACCATATCCGACAGCTGCCCACAACCTGCGCTTTGCTTCTAAAGACGAGGTCGCCGCTTTAATGGAAAAAGCTGAATTTAAAACTTGCTTGGAAGAATCTAAAGACGCTTTGAAAAATCATGGTTCGCTGATTGTGCGAAAGTCCGGAACAGAACCTGTTATGCGCTTGAAAATTGAAGATAAAAGTCAAGAACTGGTTAATCAAATTTCTGAAAAAATGTTAAATTGCATCAAAAAATTATCACAGAATTAAAGATTCTTTTAATAACTGAGATTCTATATTTTTGATAAAGGAGACAAATAATGATAAAAGGATTTATTGCTTTATTTACTACGGGAATTATGTTTAATCCGTTGGCTTGGCTAGGCATAGGCTCCGGCATATATTTGATGCTGAACGGTCAAAAACTTGAAGTTTTTGCCATAGCGCAAGACTGGAGATATCATGCAGGTTTATTGCTGGTTATCGCCCTATACACACTCATATTCAAACGTTCCTACTATTCCGGCGCAACAAAGATAAATTGGGGAGCAACCATAAAAGGAATTTTCGGCAACTATTTCTATACTTTATTTATAGCGGCTGTAACCTGTCTGTGTTTTATCGGCTATAATATGGGGACAGACGGCTCTATTCAGCAAAGCATCCGCGGTAATAAAAATGTCCGCATTTTGCAAAATGAAGCGACCAGACCTTATTAAAACAATAAACATAACAAAAAAATACCGAAGCACTAAAGCCTCGGTATTTTTTTATTTATATTGCGCAATCAGTTATTTTTTTCATCTGGGTCGCGCAAAACATAACCGCGTCCCCAAACAGTTTCAATATAATTTTTACCACCTGAAGCACGTTCCAATTTTTTACGCAGTTTACAAATGAAAACGTCAATAATCTTCAATTCAGGTTCATCTATGCCGCCGTATAGGTGATTTAGAAACTGGTCTTTATTCAGAGTAGCACCCTTACGCAAAGAAAGCAGCTCCATAATACCATACTCTTTACCGGTCAAATGCAATGTTTTGCCATTTACCGTAACGGTTTGAGTATCCAAATCAATCTGCACATCTCCAGTGCGGATAATAGAGTTTGAATGCCCTTTAGAACGTCTGACCACAGCCTGAATACGAGCCAACAACTCAGACTTGTCAAAAGGCTTTGTCAGATAGTCATCTGCACCATAACCCAATCCCTTAACTTTTTTATCAGGTTCTGACAAACCGGATAAAATCAGCACCGGAGTATTGATTTTTGCACCGCGCAGATTTTTCAAAACTTCATAACCATTCATATCCGGCAGCATCAAATCCAATATGATGATGTCATAATCATACAGCTTGGCAATATCCAAACCATCTTCACCCAAATCGGTGGAATCTACCACCATGCCTTCTTTTTTAAGCATTGTTTCAATGCTTTGTGAAACAGCATAATCATCTTCGACTAAAAGAACTCTCATATTTGCCCGCCTTTCGCAAAAAAAATTCTTATCTAATGTTTTGAGTCTAATAGGATTTTATAAAAATTAAAAGAATTTGTTAATAATTATTAACAGCCTTATATTTTTTTATACATCTTGCAAGTTTTGCTAAAAATGCTTATCTTGAGTTTGTTATAACAAAGGAGTATAAAAATGATAAAGCTTATGGAACTTCCCTATAATTCTGATGCCTTAGAGCCTTATATCAGCCGGCAAACCGTTGGTTTTCATTATTTTAAACACCATAAAGGCTATGTCGAAAAACTCAATAAACTGATTGCCGGCACGCAGTTTGAAACCATGACGCTGGAAGAAATTGTTATTGCGGCTCACAAAAAAAACGAATATTTGGATATTTACAATAATGCGGCACAAGTTTGGAATCATAATTTTTACTGGCAGTCGCTTAATCCGAACGGCGGCGAGCCAAACAAAAAGCTGCTGGAAAAAATAGAAGGAACTTTCGGCTCGTTTAATGACTTTAAAGACACTATGCGGCAAAAAGCTTTGGAACAATTCGGCAGCGGCTGGGCGTGGCTGGCTGAAGACAGCAATGGCAATCTTTTGTGCTACAACACCAGCAACGCCGATAACCCGTTGATTTTCGGGCATACACCGCTTTTGACTATTGATGTGTGGGAGCATGCTTATTATTTGGACAGTCAGAATATGCGGGTTGATTATGTTAATAAGGTACTGGATAATTTACTTAATTGGCAAAATCTTAAAGCTTATGAATAAAAAAGTCTTGCATTATACAATAAAATAGGCTAAAAGTGGGACACATTAAAAATATGGTCCCATCGTCTAGTGGCCCAGGACGCGGCCCTCTCAAGGCTAAAACACGAGTTCAAATCTCGTTGGGACCACCAACAACAAAAAAGCTCACCTTTTTAGGCGGGCTTTTTTTTTATTATTTACGGTGTCCCCGAGAATTGAACTCGTAGAGTCAAGCAGTAAGCCGGAAAAAATAAATTTAAAAAAATTTACAGTCATTTTTATTATCTAATTCTAAAAAATAATCGTTAATGCGCATCTCCCTGTTTTATTACAAGAATTACACATAGATTTCATCTGCTGCAAAGTCATTGTACTTATACATTTACGACCGGAATTGCAAAATTCTTTACCATAATAATACCCAGAACCTCCGGCCAATATAGTACCTGTTATTGTATAAGATAACGGAAATACAATTTTATCCAAAATATCAAAACATACTTTATCATTAAAATCAGCTGCAATTTCTTTACCGCTTTCATCTTTTTTCAACCCTCCGAAGATAAAATCAATAATAATTCCAGACTGTTCCGGACTATCATCATTTATATTAGATCTTCTTGAACGATAATATGGACCGACAAAATTTCCGCATTCGTCCTGCATATAATGAAATGAAAATTTTTTCCATGTCTTTGGCACCAAATTTAATGAAAACGATGTATCTACTAACGATATATCTACTAAAGAAATCGTTTCTTCCAAAGATTTTTGCAAATTTTGCTTATGCTCCAACAAACCAAAAATCAAATTATTATATTCATTTATGATTTTATCAATTTTCCACATTTCCATCGCTTTTGAATATCCAGCGATACCGCCTACGCTTAGCACTCCAACAATGGCAAGTACGCCCAGCATTTCTATCATTGACCGACCGACAGAGCAAATGTCATTGCGAGGAGTGTTACGACGAAGCAATCCAAACCCCTCGCCCCTGCTATTTCCTTTAAAAAATTCTATACCCTTAAACATCTTATTCCTCCTCAAGTGTGTAAAAAAAACGACCGTTATTTTTACACAGCGAAACAAACAGCAATAAAATGTTGTAAAAACAGTAAAAAACATCGTAAATATAAAAAGTTCTTGCAAATTCCGACAACCTTTGCTAGACTACAAAAAACAGCCTAAAAACTGTCCATTTTAAACGGTCGTTTTTTTTACACACTTTCGACCATAATAACGCTTTGATTTTTCCGGTTGACTTATGGCGTGAGGCTGTTATAAAATTGGAATGTAAACAACATAATTTTAGAGGAAAGAAAGATGAAAAATAAGCTATTCAAAGGTCTCTCTCTCTCTCTGCAAATCCTAAACATCTGATTAAAGGCGTATTTTCTGCCGCTCAGCGTGTTTTTGCAGAGTTCGGCGTAAAAAATCACACATTCGGAAATAACAAGTTCAGTAGCTACTCTATAAAGGGTTCTGGATTGCTTCGCGTTGCTCGCAATGACGCTTGCTCTGCTGGTCGTTCCATGATAGAAATGCTCGGCGTTTTAGCCATTATCGGCGTACTAAGCGTGGGCGGTATCGCCGGTTATTCCAAAGCGATGGAAAAGTTTAAGCTTAATAAAATCATCGGGGAATATTCAATGTTTCTTTATAATATGATGGAACATTTGGATGACTTACACCGCTTGGCGCATGAAACAACTCAGTCTTCGCAAGTAATTACTGAAGAATTATACGCCATGAACATTGTGCCTGACATTTGGTCGCAGGAATCAACTCAATATTTTAAGGACAGTATGGGAAATTCCGTTGGCGTCAGCGTTGCTCCTTATATGGGTACACTCTTACCGGACCGTCTTTCCGTCAGCATATATTTAGGCGGTTTAACAAATACAAACTCAGCCGGTTTCACAGCTAATTTATGTACAAGCTTTTTCACAGATATTTTGCTTCCTCTGCAAAGCACATTGATTGATGCTAAATTATTCAGACATAAAAACGGGTTTTCGCGAGAGTGGGCTGGTTCTGCCTATTGTACGGCAAGCAGAAAATGCCTGAGCAACATGACTTTAAGCGATATACATGAACTCTGTTCTTCTTGCGATTCAAAAAATGATATTTGTCAGATAAATTTTAATATTTAAATATAGAAAAGAGCTTTTCAGAATTGCTGGAAAGCTCTTATTTTGATGTAACTAACTTGAAAAGTTAATCCATTTCCGCCAAGCGGTCGGCTTGGTCTTCGGCTATCAGAGCGTCAATAATTTCGCCCAGCGCCTCGCCCGAAACCACCTCGTCCAGTTTATACAAAGTCAGGTTAATCCGGTGGTCGGTCACGCGTCCCTGAGGATAGTTATAGGTTCTGATGCGCTCGCTGCGGTCGCCGCTGCCTACCTGCAATTTACGTTTTTCCGAATAACTGGCGTCAATCGCCGATTTTTGGCTGTCATACAATTTAGCGCGCAGGTGATTCATCGCCTTTTCTTTATTTTTAAATTGCGAACGGTCATCTTGGCATTGCACGACAATTCCGGTCGGAATATGGGTAATACGAACCGCGGATTCCGTACGGTTAACGTGCTGACCGCCGGCACCGGAAGCTCTGTATACATCAATTTTTAAGTCGGCAGGATTGATATACATATCAACTTCTTCAATTTCCGGCAAAACCGCAACCGTTGCCGCCGAAGTATGAACACGGCCCTGCGACTCTGTTACAGGCACGCGCTGCACGCGGTGCGCGCCGGACTCAAATTTTAGCTTAGCAAAAACATCTTTACCGGTAATTTTTGCCGAAGCTTCCTTATAGCCGCCCAAGCCGTTTTCATTAGCGTCTAAAATTTCAAATTTCCACCCCTGTTTCTGCGAATAGCGCTGATACATTTCAAACAGCACCGCCGCAAACAAAGCAGCCTCATCGCCGCCTGTACCGGCGCGAACTTCCAAAATGGCGTTCTTTTCGTCATCAGCTTCTTTGGGTAGTAGCAAAACACGGATTTCTTTTTCCAATTCCGGCAGCTGCTCTTTAATTTCATAATATTCAGCCTCCGCCATTTCACGCATTTCTTTATCCAAAGACGCGTCTTCCATCATGGCTTTGTCGTCCTGCATAGACTGAGCGTGCTTTTTATAGTTTTCAATAGCAGCGACAACCGGCTCCAAAACCGACAATTCTTTATTAAGCTTTACCAGCTCATCCGAAGAAATATTGGTAGAAAGCAAAGCTTGCACTTCTTCATAGCGGTTAACAACGTTGGCTAATTTTTCTTCAAAATTCATGCGTTTATTTCCTCAACAATATTTGCAAACTTAACATTTTTCTGCTCGCCGCTATCTAAATCTTTTACAGCAGCTTCGCCTTTTGCCAGTTCATCAGAACCAATAATCACAGCCTTAAAAGCATTAGCTTTGACAGCTTTTGCCATACGTTTTTTCATATTTCCGCTATAGCTTTGTTCAACACGGAATCCGGCATGGCGCAGCAGATTGGAAATTTCCAGAGCCTTATCCTCGGCATCTTCTCCCATCGGAATAACCGCAACCGGACGCGGCATTTCCACATCGTTTTCCAAAAGCATTGCCAAGCGTTCCACTCCGCATGCCCAACCGATACCGGCAACGTCGCCGCCGCCCATCTGAGCCACCAAGCCGTTGTAACGGCCACCGGCCAAAACTGTGCCTTGCGCGCCGAGCTTATCTGTTGTCAGTTCAAAAACCGTGTGCGAATAATAATCCAAACCGCGCACCAGACGATTGTTTACGCGATATTTTATACCTAACAAATCCAATCCGTGCAGAACTTTGGCAAAAAACTCCTTAGAGGTTTCATTCAGGCTGTCGGCATAAAGCGGAGCATTTTCCACCACCGCTCTATCACATTCCTCTTTAGAATCTAAAACACGCAGCGGATTGCGTTCCAGACGATTTTTGCTGTCTTCGGAAAGCTCATCATAATGTTCTTTTAAATAAGCAACCAATTCGGCGCGATATGCGTCACGGCTTTCAGCATCGCCCAAAGAGTTGATTTCTACCACGACCTGACCGCTAAGACCCAATTTTTCCAAGAACTCATAAGCCATAGAAATAACTTCTATATCGGCTTGCGGCGTCTCAACCCCCAAAAGTTCTACACCAAATTGCGTAAACTGGCGCTGACGTCCTTTTTGCGGACGCTCATAGCGAAACATAGGTCCGGTATAATAAAACTTAACCGGCAGGTTCTGCTGCATACCATTAGAAACAAACGCGCGCACCACGCCTGCTGTCCCTTCCGGACGCAAAGTCAGGCTTTCGCCGCCCTTATCATTAAAGCAATACATCTCCTTTGTTACAATATCTGAAGTATCCCCCAGATTTCGGGCAAAAACTTCCGTAAACTCAAAAATAGGAGTTTCTATTTCTTCAAAACCATATTTTTCAACAACGGCAGAAGCTTCTGCTGCAACTTTTTTCATTTTTCTTTTAGCGGTTCCATACAAATCGTATGTACCGCGGACACATTGTACTTTAGACATTTTTATTCCTGTTTTTGTTCCGGTAAAATATATTTATCCAAACTGATATTTGTTTGTTTCATGGCAGACGCTATTTTAGTCAGCTTGCCATCAACGTAAAAATCAACATTATAATATCGTCCGACAGAAACAATTATTCCACGTTCGTTCGGAACATCATATTTGAAGCCTTTACTATATATTCCGCTCAGCAGAATTTTATCACCTTGTTTGAGTTCCAACCAAGATGGACCGGCAAATGAAATGCGGATTTTAGTAGGCGTCGGCGAGGCCGGCTCGTCAGATGCCGATTTAGTTTCAGGTTCTTCAGCCGTCACAGAGTTTTCTGTTTTTACTTCGGTGTTTACTTCTGTGTTTACTTCTGTGTTTATCGTTTCGTTTTCCGATTTTTTTGTTTCTTGCTCAATATTTTTTGTGACAGTCTCAGCCTCTGCCACAGGCTCTTTTTTTTCTGTTTCCGTATTTTCAGATACCGCATCTATCTGTTCAGGCTCGGTTTCTTCTATTATCACAGGTTCTGGCACAACATCATTTTGCGCCATTTCCTTTTCTTCGGACAGCCGTTTTTCTTGGTTATAGGAAGAAACACCACGCCAAACCGCAAAAATCAGCAATATTCCGACCAATCCTATTATCACATGACGCAAATTCGGACCGGCATATTCCACAGCCGGTGCATTTTCTTCATTGCTGATGTCCTCATCGTTTTCCTGCTCAGCATAAACCGCCTGACGATACGCCTGCACTATACGCGGCGAATTTAAACCTAAATATTCGGCATAACTGCGAACAAACCCCAACCCGTACGGAATTGGAGGCAAATCCTTTGACGACAAATTTTCTATGGCTTCCAAATAAAATTTACGAATACATAAATCTTTAGACACATCGCCTAAAGTTTTGCCTTTTTTCAGACGGGTATTACGCAATAATTCCCCGACATTTTGCGCTTCATCTGTTTCTAACATATTTTAATCAGCCCTTTTCTTTTCAATTTGGGTGTTTATAACATACTTTTCAGTTGATTGCAATAGTATGATCATAAGCATAAGCCAATAATTGCGGACGCACGCTGTTTTTCGGAGATTTAAGCAAACTGCGCACATAATCGGCAACATCTTCATTTTTCATACTTAAAATCATCTTTTTGACGCTGGCGTAAGCCGCGCCTGAAACCGACAGATTTCTATATCCCAAACCAATTAGAGCCATCGCCTCCAAAGGATTGCTTGCCATCTCTCCGCAGACCGAACAATAGACTTTGTATTGCCCAGCCTTATCAACAATCATTTTCATAAGTTTTAAAAACGGCGCCGACAGCACGTCATATCGAGCCGTCAAGCGAGGATTTCCTCTATCGCAGGCAAACACAAACTGATACAAATCATTTGTACCGACAGATATAAAATCAACTTGCTGCAAAATTTCATCGAGCTGAAACAACAAAGACGGAACCTCTATCATTATACCGACATTAACTTTTGACGCGGTTGGACGGCAACGCTGTTTTTCGCGCTCATACTCAAGCATCAATGTTTCTTTAGCCTCCAAAAATTCCTCACAAGTAGAAATCATCGGAAACATGACATTCAACTCTTTTCCGGCTGCCGCTCTAAGCATTGCGCGAATCTGCTGACGTAAAATGGAGCGTCTGTCTAAGGTAATACGAATAGAGCGCCACCCTATCGCAGGGTTATCTTCTTTAATTTCTCCCCAATAAGGCAAAAATTTATCCGAACCGACATCCAGACTACGAAAAATAATTTTTTTGTTGCCCAACGCATCATATAACCGCGCGTATTGTTTACGCTGGCTTTCAACATCCGGCATTTTATCGGCTGACATAAAAGTAATTTCTGTCCGGTATAAACCGATGCCGTCGCAATGGGTCGGCTTTATATAGTCATAGTCCAAATCCAGACCATAGTTCAGCGCCAGATTGATTTTTATATCGTCTTTAGTTTTGGTCGGATGAGAACTTAAACTTTCCAATTCTTCAAAAATTTTTTGCAATCCGACAGACTTTTTTTGATATTCGGAAATAATTTGGGCAGAAGGATTGGGATATAATGTTCCGTCATTTCCGTTTACGGCCACAACTTCTCCGGCCTTCACTTCTTTTAAAATACCATATATTTTTGCTACAACCGGAATGTTAAGCGCCTTAGCCACAATAACAACATGCATAGTTGGAGAGCATTCTTCTATTACCAGCGCTTTAATTTTTGTATAGTTATAATCCATCAAATCGGCCGGTCCCATACTTTGGGCTATAACAATAATATCCTCATCGCCAGAGATAAACTCATGGTCTGCATCACCGCTTATAAACGCTCTGAGCCGGTCGGAAACATCGCGTAAATCATAAAGCTTTTCTTTTATATACGGGTCGTTTGTGGCAGAAAGTTTACTCCACATGTCTTCATAAACATGCTCAACAGCAGCTTCTGCCGTATAACCTTTGGCAATATCCGCGCTTATTTTTTTATACCACCCTTTATCCAACGCAAAAAGACGATACGCTTCCATAATTTCGGTGGTGTTTCCAATATAACTGCCGGCCTGTGCAATTTTTTTATCTATATATTCCACCATTTTGCGGCGCCCCTCGGCCAGCTTTGATTGCTCCAATTCGGCGTTATCCGCAAAAATATTAACCAAAGCGCGCTGACGATAGTGCAGAACAGCCTTGCCGACACCATACCCTTTGTTTATACTGACACCATGCAGAGCATCGCGCATCACAATGCCTTTTTCGCGAATAAGCTGATTTTTATAATCTTCAAAAACACGTGATGTAAACAAATCCGTCAGCGGCAAACAAAGAGTTTCAACTTCTTCACTCTGCTTATCATCAAATCCCAAAGCATTATGCTTGACTAAAACGGCAACTCCTATAGTAATATGCATACGGGTTACCGGTATACTGATTAAAGAGGTGTTTTTCGTCTCATCCACACAGATTTTTGTAACCTTTTCAGACGCGCTGCAGCCTATGGCTCCTTCTTCATAACGAATGTTTGTTTTATAATCCGCAGCCTGAAGCGCTCCGACAAGTTCTAAATAATTTTCGTCTGCTGTAGCATATAAAAGCGCTTCATCAACATTAAGCGAATCGACAAGCGACTGCAAAATTTTATGAATTTTTTCAGGCATCGAAGATTTTGCCGATAACTCCTCGCTGATAACTTTTTGAATGGCAAGCGCCTCGCTGACAATGCCCGACGTATTCATCTTTTATCCCTTGTATATTTATAAATTATAGTTGCAACCTTACTTTTAGTGTTTATACTACTTTTCAGTTTATGTAAACACAAAAAGGAGATAAAAATGGCAAACACATACAAACGCGGCCAAAACGACAGACGCCCGTGGGGAACTTGGGAAGTTGTTGACTGCGGCGAAGGATTCTGCGTTAAACACATTGTAGTTGACCCTAACGGAATTTTATCACTACAACTGCATCACGGCAGAGCCGAACATTGGAATATTGTGCGCGGCACGGCAACCGTAACTCTCGGCGAAGAAGTTTTAACTAAAAAAGCCGGCGAATCCGTATATATTCCGGTAGAAACAAAACACCGAATCCAAAACACAACATCTGAACCGATGGAATTTATCGAGGTTCAGGTCGGCGAAAATCTGGATGAAAACGATATTGTCCGCTTTGAAGATAAATACGGCCGCACTAAATAAAATTTTATGTGTATAAGTCGGGCATTTTAAAGAATCCCTCTTGAACTTTTTTAAAGGTTAATGAATCCTTAACATAAAGTTCGGAGGGATTTTTGATGTTAAATGATTTTGATTATTCTACAACACAAACCGGTGACATTATTGTTTCGGCATGTCAGGAATTATTAGAAAAAAATGAAACAAAGCAGGAGCTTTGGGGATATGTGTTGAGAATTGAAAATAATTCCAATGAACGTATACGTTTGACATCTAAAGACGTGTGCATCACTGATGAAAAAGGCAATAACCGCTATATGCCGAGTTTTGGCTTTAATGGTGAGCTGCCTGATTTGGAGCCTGGAGAATGCTTTGAATTTGAAGACACGGCGCAATCGTACGGCTCGGCCGTTCTTTATGGATATTGCAAAGCTTTGACAACAAAAGGAAAAGAACTCAAAATCAAGCTGCCTGTGCTTAATCTGAGTTCTTCCCGAAAATCGTCTGTTTGTTTTTGCTGATTAGTATTCGGTGATTGAGGTATTGCCTTTAATATACATATTCAGGTATTTGTGAATATTCATATCCATATGCTCATCAAAAGCATTAAACAGTTTTACAACCATCTCATTCCAATATTTTTCTTTATCCTCAATATTTGTATCTATTGGCATACTTAATTCTCGATAGGCTTCTACTGAAGTTTGAGCCGACGACTTATTATCGGTAACTTTGAGCAAAACACTTAAATTTGCATGATATTTCAAACGGTCTTTTTGCAAAAGCTGTTCAGCTTTTTCTTCTTTTTCGGTCACGCTGGCATCTTTAATAATAAATTCTGCCACGCGCTCAGAAGAATAGTCAACAGCTTCCAGACGCTCATCAGCCCAAGTTTTGGCTGTTTTTTCAATAGAAATCGGGAATAAATGTTCTACATTCGGACGGGTGAAAGACGGGGTAAATTCAGATTTAACTTCAATTTTTTTAACCATTAACTCTATAGGTTTTTTGTTGTCAAAATGTAAATCGCTATATTTTTCAGGAGCCGCCTCATCATTATTCATAGTTGAGCAGGCACTTAAAATTCCGGCAAAAGAAACGGCACAAAACGCTTTAAAAAATTTTTTCATATTAAAATACCCCATAAGTTTAAACCGATATTGATTTTAACTTACAGGGTAATGTTTAAGATATATTTAAAAATACAGCCTAATGTTTTAAAAGTTCCCCCTTATCAAAGGAATAAATCTGTCCGCAAAAATTGCAGGTTGCGGTGATTTTACCGTTTTCGACCATATCATTGATGTCGTCTTCTTTCATAGAGCTTAAAGTCGCCAGCAACTTTTCACGGCTGCAGCGGCAGCCAAAATAATATTCTCCGGCTTTAACAACACGCACCTGATGTTCATGAAACAAGCGGAACAAAATATCGTCAGCGGTCAGGCTGCCGTCAAACATTTCCGCAGCTGTCAGGCTATCCAGCAGAATTTTATCTTCATTCCATTTTTCGGCAATTTCTTCTTCGCTTTCTGCCATTTCCTTGCCGCCTGCTGTCGGCATTTTTTGAATCAAAATACCTGCGGCCTGCCAATAATCACCTTTTTTATTCAGATACAAGTGCAAGTGAGTATCAATTTGTTCCGAATATTTGAAATAGCGCAAAGCACAAGCTTCCAATGTATTGCCCTGCAAATCAACAACACCTTGATATAAATCCGTATTTTTTCCCTGGTCTATGGTAAAAATCAGGCTGCCTTTGCCAAGCCAAAACGGCGTTGCCTCTAACTTGCCTTCGGTTTTGCGCAAAACCTGAGCCTCTTTCATTTTTTGTTCATCAAAACGAGCCGTTGCTCTAACCTTGCCTTCAGATGTGACATCTGTCACCAAATCAGAAATCGGTCCGTTTCCCTGAATTTGCAATGTAAACAATCCATCAAATTTCATAAGACTAGCCAGCAAGACGCCTAAAGCAGTTGTTTCGGCCACCGCGGCACCTACATTGTCCGGATATTTATGGTGAGAAAAAACCTCTGCCAAAACATTATCCAAACGCACAAAACGTCCGCGAAACGCATTGTTATCCAAATTAAAGGAAACGCACTTATCTTTATTCATCTTTTAAAAACCTCTTTGTGATTAAACTTATGTTCTATTATGCTAAATTTAAGTCAAATAAGGAGATATTTCAAGTGAGTTACGAAAATAATCCCGAAGAAGAACAGCTCAAAAGCAAGCGCCCAATAAAAAAAATCACACCGCAGCGCTTGAAAAACATTGGCTTGTATTATTTAAAACGTTTTGAATCTTCGGTAGAAAATTTGCGCTTAGTTTTGCAAAAGCGTGTTAATCAATATGCCAAAACGAATCCTGAATTTGACAAACAAGAAGCCTATCAATGGGTAGAAAATATTTTGGCGGAGTTTGAAAAACTGCATTATTTGGACGATGAGCGTTTTACAGAAATCAAAGTCCGGCATTATCTTTCTACAGGCAAACCGGCTCGCTATATTCAAAACAAACTGCGCGAAAAAGGCATTGCCAACGCGCAAATTGAAGAAATGCTGGATGACTTTGGCTATAATCCGCAGGAAATGGCTCTAAAACTAGCGAAACGCAAAAAAATAGGACCTTTCCGACCAGATGAAGAATCCCGCAAGCTTAATCGGCAAAAAGATATGGCATCTTTAATCCGCGCCGGTTTTGATTATGACGTTGTGTCAGAAATTATGGGCGCCGACTTTATTGACGATGGTACGGATGATGATTTATGATGGTTTGCATACGATAAATCTGCTCACTTAAAACAGCGCGCATCAGCATGTGCGGTAAAGTCAATTTACCAAACGAGAGGATTAAATCGGCTTTGTCGCGGGTAGATTGTAAATGTCCGTCTGCGCCGCCGATTAAAAAACAAACTTCCGAACAACCGTCAAGAATCCAATGCTCAACCTTAGACGCCAATTCCATACTGGAAATATTTACTCCGCGTTCATCAAGCACAATTACTTTAGCTCCGTTCGGAATCGAATTTTGCAAAAATTCAGCCTCGTCTTTCTGCGTGGAATTGTCTTTTTCTTTGACAATAACATCCCAGCCTGAGCGTTTGATATATTCGGCAATTATCGCCGCTTCCGGCGAACCGTGCTTGCATTTTCCGATAGCTAAAATCAATGCTTTCATTTGCTTTCTCCCTTTTAGCAGAGAATACAGACATTCTCAAAAAATTACAAGAAAACGTAACAAATAATACATAAAAAATTGACTATTCGTAACAAAAATGTTACGTATTTATAAAATAAATGTTACGAAAGAAGCTAAAATGTATAATAAACGCCAAGAGCTGATACTGGATTTTATAACCGATAATCAAAAAACAACGCGGGAAAATATTGAACAATTCCTCGCTAAAATGGGTTTTGAAACCTCTAAAATGACCATCACCAGAGATTTAAAGTTATTGCAGGAAAACAACGACATTGCAAAATCAGGAAGTGGTAAAGCCACTGTATACAGTCTGGCCTTAAAAACTATTTTATTAAATGATGTAAATGTGGAAACATATTTCAGCAAAGAGCAAGACGAACGATTACCAGATAGCATAGGTTTTAATTTTGACGTATTTTCAGCCTTAAAAAATTTGTTGACTGACAATGAAAAAGCTGAACTTAAACAGTTAAACAACACTTACAGAGAAAAGAGGAATAAACTTTCGCCTGCTTTATTGCAAAAGGAATTTGAGCGTTTAACGGTTGAATTGGCGTGGAAATCATCAAAAATAGAAGGAAACACCTATACTCTTTTAGACACCGAACGTCTGTTAAATGAAAATATCTCAGCCAAAGGAAAAACTAAAGAAGAAACCAATATGGTGCTAAACCACAAAAAAGCCTTAGATTTTGTTTTGCAAGCTCCGGAATACTATAAAAATTTAACGATTGCAAAAATAGAGGAACTGCATAGAATACTGGTTAATGAATTAGATGTTTCTACCGGTATCCGCAGCGGAAGAGTCGGAATTGTCGGCACTAACTACAAGCCATTAGACAATCAATATCAAATAAAAGAAGCTCTGAAAAATTTGATAGAGGTCTTGAATAAAACAAACAACCCTGTGGAAAAAGCGCTGATAGCTGTTTTAATGATTGCCTACATTCAGCCGTTTGAAGACGGCAATAAAAGGACCTCCAGAATTTTAGGCAATGCAATTTTATTGGCGGATAACTATTGTCCTTTGTCTTACAGAAGCGTAGATGAAATTGAATATAAAAAAGCTATCATTCTTTTTTATGAACAAAACAGCGTGGCTTATTTCAAAAAGCTGTTTATTGAACAATTTAAGCAAGCCGTCAATAAATATTTTTGATAATAAGTACGCAAATTTATGACTATTCGTAACAAAAATGTTACGTATTTATAAAATAAATGTTACGAAAGATGGTTATTATATCAACTGTGTCATAATTTAATATGTCAGCACCAATGCACATCCGCTATTATCTTCCGTACACGCATTGCATAATTGGTTTATGGTTGATAAAGAAACATCTTTTATGCAGGGGATATTTTTACCGCAAAACGCATCGCCATACAAATTCTGTTCAACAATATAACCGGTATACATCATACTATGCAGAGGCTGGAAAATTTTTGCAGCAATTTCTTCACATAATTTAGGATTAAAATTCTGAGATATAACCGAATTTTTACCAGTCCACGTATAACCGCCCAAATAAAAATCTATAACCAACCTATTATTTCTACCGAAAATACGAATCGTGTTTCCTTGTTTGTCTGTGCATTCTCTTACTTTTTCTCCGCAGTCCCATTGCTGAGGAATAAGGTTCAAGGCTTCAGCCATAGCAACAAGACCATATTGGGCATTTTTTTCTTGTTCAATGCGATGAATTTCATCAATATGTTCAAGCATTCCAAAAACAAGAGAAGAATATTCTTTAAGCGACTGGTTTATTTTCCATATCTGCATTGCTTTGCTGTATCCGGCGATACCGCCAACGGAAAGAACCGCGATAATAGCCAGGACGCCAAGCATTTCTATCATACTGCGTCCGACTTGATTATATTTCATTTCAACCTCCATATATTTTATTATAAACAAAAAACCACCTGCAAAAAGGTGGTCGGGAAGTTGACAAATCATATCTAACAAAATGACTCTTTCAGCCTTTAAAGCCGTATCTGTTCCAGAGATAGATTACGCAGCTTTTGGACATACGCTGAAAGCTCCCCAACCATATCACTATGAATCGGGGATATATTTTGCTATCAGCAAGTTAAACCTGCTGATAATTTAACGATGTTATATCCTAACACCGTGCTAGATAAGAGCTTGTCACAGCCCAACCACTTCTTTTTTTTGAGAAGCAGTCGCTTAAAACTATATATGAGTTTTTAAATATTTCAACAGATTTTGTTTAAATATAAAAAATGCGCTCTGCCTATTTCTAAACACAGCGCATTCGGACAAAAGAAAATAGCCTATTCTTTACGTAAATTTGCGGCGGAAGTCCACATTTTTTCCAAATTATAGAACTCACGAACTTCCGGACGGAAAATATGCACAATTACATCAAAAGCGTCAATCAAAACCCAATCGGCTTTAGTTTCACCTTCTACCGAACAGCGACAGCCAGCGGCTTTTAAGGCTTCTTCAATTTTTTGCGCAATAGATGCCACATGGCGGTTAGAATTACCGCTCGCCACCACCATATAACCGGCAATTGAGGTTTTACCTTCCAAATCAATTACAGAAATATCTTCCGCTTTCATATCATCCAATGCTTTTGTGATTATATCTAATACTTTAGTGTCTTTAACTGCCACTTTTTTTACTCCTTAAAATTTTAGTCCAACGGCGACCAGGGTTTTGTTATTGTTTCTACCGGCTCATTTTCAGATGTTTGTGTCTGAGTTTTGCGATTGCGGCTTACAAACTTATCAACAGCCGATAAACAATCGTTCAAATTTTTACCAGCCACGGCTGAAATAGCAAAAACCTGATTTTGAGTTACTTTACGCAAAGCCGAAAGTTTATCGGTAATTTCTTCATCAGTCAAGGCATCGCATTTGTTCAAAGCCACTACTTCGGCTTTGTTTTTCAGTTTATCGTTATACAATTCCAACTCTTTGCGAATCGTCAAATAATCGTTTGCTACATCTTCTGAAGTAGCATCCAGCAGGTGTAAAAACACCGAGCAGCGCTCAACGTGTTTCAAGAATCTATCACCCAAGCCAACACCTTCGTGCGCGCCCTCAATCAACCCCGGAATATCGGCTAAAACAAGCTCTTTGCCATTTACCCAAGCCACGCCCAAATGCGGATGCAAAGTTGTAAACGGATAAGAGGCAATTTTCGGACGAGCCGATGTAACCGCCGACAAAAACGTTGATTTACCGGCGTTCGGCAAACCGATTAAACCAACATCGGCAATAATTTTTAAGCGCAGCCACACCCAAATTTCTTCTCCAGGTGTCCCAGGACCGGCATAGCGCGGCGCTTGGTTGGTCGAGCTTTTAAAACGAGTGTTGCCCAAACCGCCCTTACCGCCTTTGGCAATCAAAAAACGTTCACCAGGCTTAACCAAATCGGCAATAACCGTTTCGCCGTCATCAGCCACAATTTCTGTGCCGACCGGAACTTTGATTATTAAATCTTCGCCTTTATAGCCGGTCATTTCCGAACCCATGCCTTGCTGACCTTTTTGCGCCTTAAAATGCTGTTGATAGCGAAAATCTATCAGCGTGTTCAAATTTTCTACCGCTTCAAAATAAACGCTGCCGCCATCGCCGCCGTCTCCGCCGTTAGGACCGCCGAATTCAATAAACTTTTCGCGCCGAAAAGCCACGCAGCCTTTACCGCCGTCACCGGCTTTGATATATATTTTTGCCTGATCCAAAAACTTCATTTCTTTTCCTTTTGTTTAAGGTCAAATAATAGCCTTAAATAAAAAATAAAGGGGCATAACGCCCCTATTTTAGCCTGAAAGCAAGATTATTCAGCAACAACAGAAACGTAAACTTTATCGTCTGCTTTTGTTTTGAACTCTACTTTACCCTCAGATGTTGCAAAAATTGTGTGATCTTTGCCGAGGCCTACATTCTGTCCCGGATGATATTTTGTTCCGCGTTGACGAATGATGATGTTGCCAGGGATAACAGCTTCACCGCCGAATTTTTTCACACCCAAACGGCGACCTTCAGAGTCACGACCGTTGCTGGAACTACCGCCAGATTTTTTATGTGCCATAACGTTATCTCCCTAAATTATTTCTCGCACACATCAGTAATTTTTACTAATGTGATGTTTTGTCTGTGACCATTTTTACGACGATAGTTCTGTCTTCTTTTCTTTTTGAAAACAATAACTTTCGCGTCTTTAGCTTGTTTCAAAACCAAAGCTTTAACACTAGCACCGGCAACCAATGGAGTACCGATTTTTTCGCCCAAAGCCAAAACTTCGTTGAAAACAACTTCTTTACCTTCTTCACCGGCGATTTTTTCCAACTTAACAACGTCACCAGTTGTTACGTTATATTGTTTTCCGCCTGTTTTTATTACTGCGTACATATTCTTCACCTAATTTTATTTAAACATAAAACATTGGCTTGTACTATACATAAGTTTTTGGCTCTGTCAACAGGAAAATAACTAATTTTTAAATATTTTACGCATTATCGAACAATTACTTTAATATATATAGTGCGTTTGCACATATTAAACTTGAAAAATTTATTTTTGCAAGCTAAATATGGAGGAAAGATAATTTGCGAGGTATTTATAATGTATGACGTTTATAAAATCAGAAAAGATTTTCCGGTATTGAACGAACTGATTAACAATAAACCCTTTGTTTATTTGGACACTTCGGCTTCTGCGCAAAAACCACAGCAGGTATTAGATAAAATGATGCAGGTTTATCAGACAACCTATGCCAACCCACATCGCGGAAGCTACACAATTTCAGAAGAAATGACCACCGAGTTTGAACAGGCCCGCGAAACCGTGCGTGAATTTATAAACGCTGATTTTTCTCGCGAAATTATTTATACGCGCAACGCTACCGAATCTATAAATCTGGTCGCCTCGTCTTGGGGCGGAGAAAATCTGAAAGCCGGTGATGAAGTTTTAATCTCGCAGGCAGAACACCACGCCAATTTGGTGCCGTGGCAGCATATATGTCAGGTTACAGGAGCTAAATTGGTCGTTTTTCCGATTTCCGACAACGGAGAATTTATTGAAGAAGAATTTTTAAAACACCTAAATAAAAAAACAAAAATTGTGGCTGTTACGGCTATGTCAAATGTTTTAGGCACAATTTTTCCGATTAAAAAAATCACAGAAACGGCTCATAAATTCGGCGCTAAAGTTCTAATTGACGCCTGTCAGTTTGCCGTACACCACAAAATAGACATGCAAGACATTGACTGCGACTTTTTGGCTTTTTCCGCGCACAAAACTTATGGTCCGAGCGGCATCGGCGTACTTTATGGTAAAGCGGAAATCTTAAAAAACATGCAGCCGTACCAATTCGGCGGCGATATGATTGAAAATGTCACCTATGAAAAAACAACATTTAATGATATTCCGGCACGCTTTGAAGCCGGAACACCTGCCGCCGTTCAGGCTATCGGCATGGCCGAGGGTTTAAAATATATGATGAATTTAGGCTTGGATAATATAGAAAAACATGAGCAGGAACTGGTTAAATACACTACCGAAAAACTACAGCAAGTGCCTGATTTAAAAATAATCGGTAACGCAAAAAACAAAGGCGGAGTTTTCAGTTTTGCCATTCGGGACATTCATCCGCAGGATTTGGCTTTTGTGCTGAATAAGGAAAACATAGCAATCCGCACAGGCCATCATTGCGCTCAACCCGTGGTAAACCGCATGGGATATAACTCTCTTGCCCGCGCCTCGCTCGGATTATATTCAACCAAAGAAGACATTGATGCTTTATATAACGCACTTTTAAAGGCTGAAAAATTTTTTAGAGAAAACTAATGTCAGAAACAATTGAACAAAATGATGAAGATAAAATCATCGGCGCAACCGAAAGCCGCTTGCTGCAGGCGATGAGCGTTAATGATGAAGAAGACAAGTCTCAGAAAGAACTTCCAGAATATATTGCTTATGCCGGAACCGAACTGCCTCAAGGCACAGCAAAAGCAAAAATGTTTGATATTGTAGAAAAAATCCGCACGGTTTCCGACCCTGAAATTCCGCTTAATGTATATGATATGGGACTTATTTATAAAATAGACCAGAGCGACAACGGAGATATTTATATTGAAATGACAGTCACGGCTCCGACTTGTCCAATAGCCGGCGAACTGCCGCAGCAAGTGGCCGACGCCGTGTCCGAAGTTGCCGGAGTTGGCAAAATAAAGGTTAAAATTGTTTGGGAACCGGCTTGGACGCCGGATAGAATGACCGATGAGGCCAAAGAAATGTTGGAGCTTATATAAATGACTATTGATGAACTTCTTGATAATTTTTCTTTTCTCGATGGCTGGGAAGAAAAATACCAATATGTAATTGACCTCGGCCATAAACTAGAACCTTTAGATGAAAAATACAAAACCGATGATTGGAAGATTAAAGGATGCCAATCGCAGGTTTGGCTTGTTCCGCAGATTCAAAACGGCATATTTCATTTTAAAGGCGACAGCGATGCTATTCTAGTTAGGGGGATTATCTCTATTGTTCTGTTGATTTATAACGACAAAACAGCCGAAGAAATAAAAAACATTGATATTGCTAAAATTTTTGTTAAACTCGGTCTTGAAGAAAATTTAACTCCAAGCCGCCGCAATGGTATGCTGTCGATGGTTGAAAAAATAAAACAGTATGCCTCTGCCGCCTAAAGAAAGCGCACTATGAACATTCATGAATATCAGGCAAAAAAAATTTTAGCTCAGCACGGCATCAATATTCCGGCAGGAGGTATTGCTTATACGCCGAATGAAGCCAAAAGAGTGGCCTTAAGTTTAACATCTCGCGGTCCCTGGATGCTAAAAGCGCAAATTCAATCAGGCGCGAGAGCATCCGGTCATTTTGTGGAACGAGAAGCCGGACACAAAAGCGGCATTCGCCAAGTTACAAAAATTTCAAACCTAGCTTATGAAACAACACAAATGCTGAACAACACATTGGTTACCGAACAAACAGGTGCTAACGGAAAACTGGTCAGCAAGGTTTATGTCGAAGCTTTCAAAAAAGCTAAACACGCTTTTTATGCCGGCATGGTTATAGACAGTTCGCTTCCCGCGGTGACGCTGCTGGTTTCTGAAATTATAAATCAGAGTATAATAAAAGTTGCAACCACAGACGAAAGTAAAATTTTGCGTATAAATCTAAAATTCGGCGAAGAATTTAATGAAGCGCAAATATTGCAGGTTTTGGATTTTTTAAATTTAGACAAGAGCTATCTTATAAACTTTAGCGATTTTTTCTCAAAACTTTATCACACTTTTATGAATTTAGACGCTCAGATGATAGAAATAAATCCAGTCGGCATTTTACGGGACAAAAACCTCATCGCGCTTGATGCCAAAATAAATTTTGACGATAATGCGCTGTTCAGACATCCTGAAATTTTACATCTGCAAGATGACTATGAAGAAAGCGCACGCACTTTGCGCGCTAAAAAATTCGGTTTTCAATACAGCGAATTTGACGGCAACATCGGCTGCATTGTCAACGGGGACGGACTAGCTCTGGAAGCTTTGGACCTGATTAAAAACAAAGGCGGCAGCATGGCTTGTTTTTTGAATGTTAAAGGCGGAGCAGACAAAGATAAAATTGCCGAAGGCATAAAAATTATTATGACCAATCCAAGAGTTGAAGGTATTTTAATAAATGTCTTAGGCGGTTTTTTGCGATGCAATTTAATTGCCGACGGCATTTTAGCGGCAACTCAGGAAGTGGGAATGAATGTACCGATTGTTTTGCGTTTGGAAGGTACAAATAAAGAAGAAGCTAAAAATATTTTATCTCAATCTAATTTGCCTATTATTTTTGCCGAAAACATGAACAATGCCATAAACATCTTACTGAAACAAATGGAGATTAACGACTGATGTCTATTTTAGCAAATAAAAACACCAGAGTTTTAGTACAGGGAATTACCGGCACTCAGGCTTCTTTTCATGTTAAACGCTCTATGGATTGCGGCACAAAAATTGTAGGCGGAACTTCACCGAAATACGGCGGTTCGGAACATTTAAATGTGCCGGTTTTTGCAAATATCAAAGAGGCTAAACAAAATATTGAGTTTGACGCTACAGTCATGTTTGTACCGGCAACCGCTTTGAAAAACGCTGTTAAAGAAGTTGTTGAAGCAGAAATTCCTTTAGCCGTTTCCATCGCCAATGGAGTGCCTTTGCACGATATGCTGGAAATAAAATCTATGCTTAACGGCTCTAAAACAACTTTAATCGGTCCGGACACTCCGGGTTTGATTACTCCGTCAGAAGCAAGGCTGGGAATTTTTCCGGAAAACATTCATCACAAAGGCTGTATCGGCATTGTTTCACGCGCCTCAACATTGACATATGAAGCTGTTATTGAAACAAACGCAGCAAATTTAGGACAGTCTACGGTTATCGGAATCGGAGACGATATGATTGTGGGTACGGATTATCGTAAAATCATCAGCCTATTTCATGAAGATAAAGAAACTAAAGCCATTATTTTGGTTGGCAAATCCGACAGTCTGTATGAGCAAATTGCTGCCGAATATTACAGCAGCATACAAAATAAAAAACCTATTATCGCATTTGTGGCCGGAGAGGCTTTGCCATTCGGACACAGTATGGGATATGCCGGCGACATTATAACCGGAGGGCGCATCACGGTTCAGGATAAAAAAAGACTAATGCGCGAGGCCGGAATGATTGTGGTTGACAACATAGACCAAATTCATCAAGCTCTGTCCGGTTTAGGCCTTTAATTATGCCGTGGTGGAATATTCTCATAAATATCATATTGCCTCCGCGCTGTATAAAATGCGGCAAAATTCTGGGAGAACACAATGGTCTGTGCAGCGATTGCTTTAACAAAATCCATTTTATCAGCGAACCGTATTGCGCACGTTGCGGGCGGCCTTTTACAAATGAATCCGGATTAAGCCTCGGAAAAAAACAGCTATGCGGCAAATGTTTGCAAGAAAAACGGACACCTTTTATTATGCGGCGCTCGGCTTTTATTTATGATAACGAATCCAAAAATTTAATCTTAGACTTTAAGTTTTTGGATAAGACTAATTCAGCCGAAACATTAGCTAATTTACTTTTCAGCGCCGGACGCGATATCTGGCAGGAAAAACCGGACCTGTTAATTCCGGTTCCCATCCACAAATTAAGACTCTTAAAAAGACGATATAATCAATCAGCATTATTAGTTAAGTATCTAGCGTTAAAAACAAACATAGAAGCCGATTATTTTTCTTTAGTCAAACAGCAAAACACCATTCCGCAAGTGCAGCTTTCAGGCAAAGCGCGCAGAAACAACCTGCGCAACGCCTTTTGCATAAAATTTCCGCAGAATCTGTCGGGAAAAAGCGTAGTCCTTATAGACGATGTCGAAACTACGGGTTCAACCTTAAATGAATGCGCCAAAATCTTGAAAAAAGCCGGAGTGCAAAAAATTTATGCTTTGACTTTAGCTCGAACCGAAGTTTAAATCAGCCGATAACTTTGCGCAAAATTCCGCCGTTTTCTGCCAACAATTTTTGCGCCTCTTCTTTGTTGCAATTTTTCTTTATCATAACGCAAGCCGTTTTTACATTTTTTGCAATATCCAAAGTCTTCGCGGCACTTTTTTCGTCAACATCGCAAATCTCACACACAAAACGCACGGCGCGCAGCCTTAATTTTTGATTTGTAACTTCGAGGTCAATCATATAATTATGATAAACTTTGCCGAGTTTTATCATTGCGCCGGTGGAAAGCATATTCAAAATCATTTTCTGCGCCGTACCAGATTTCATGCGAGACGAGCCGGTAATCACCTCTGCACCAAGAATCGGATTTATAAAAATATCTGCCAATTCTTTGAATTTTGCATCAGGATTAGACGATATTGCAATAGTCAAGCAACCTTTTTGCCGTGCCAAATCCAAAACCGTGATTCCATATTGCGGATTTCCGCTGGCAGAAACGGCAACCACAACATCATTTTTCTGCGGATTAAATCTGCACATATCCTCAACAGCCAGTTCTAAATTGTCCTCGGCGTTTTCAACCGCATGGCGAATCGCCTTTTCTCCACCTGAAATATAAGCCTGAATCATCTCCGGAGAAATACCGTATGTCGGCTGCATTTCCGACGCATCGAGAATCCCCAAGCGACCGCTGGTACCGCTGCCAAAATAGGCCATTCTTCCGCCGCGGCTTAAAGAATATGCAATCTTATCTATGGCTGCACCGATTTGCGGCAACACTTTTTCAACAGCGTTTGCCACTTTTTTATCTTCAGCATTTATCAATTTAGCGATTTCTTTTCCGTCTTTGATATCTATATCAAATGTTTCCATGTTAGAAAGTTCTGTTATCGGCAACATTATTTTATCTCCTTTTCAATAAGTTAGCCAATATTAGCAAATATATTTTAAGAAAACTTAAAAAAAAGATTGACATTTTGCAAAAAATAATGATTATAGCGTTTAGAGAAATCAAAGCGATTTGTCTTTATGACCCCGAGATGGTTTTATTGGAGGGGTGGCAGAGCGGTCAAATGCAACGGACTGTAAATCCGTCGACTTAGTCTACGATGGTTCGAATCCATCCCCCTCCACCACTGATAATCACTTGGGGTTTTTGATTTCAATATTAAGCTCAAGCGGGTGTAGCTCAATGGTAGAGCAGAAGCCTTCCAAGCTTACTACGGGGGTTCGATTCCCCTCACCCGCTCCAATTTCCTTAATATTGATTTTCGTCTTTAACATTATGTAAAACAGGATAAATAAACAATGGCAAAAGAAAAATTTGAACGCAGCAAGCCGCACTGCAACATTGGCACAATCGGCCACGTTGACCACGGTAAAACAACCTTGACAGCAGCCATCACCAAAGTATTGGCAGAAAAAGGCGAAGC
>CAKQDU010000008.1 GCA_934229625.1 uncultured Alphaproteobacteria bacterium
AAGAAAGATGAAAAATAAGCTATTCAAAGGTCTCTCTCTCTCTGCAAATCCTAAACATCTGATTAAAGGCGTATTTTCTGCCGCTCAGTATGTTTTTGCAGAGTTCGGCGTAAAAAATCACACATTCGGAAATAACACATTCAGTAGCTACTCTATAAAGGATTCTGGATTGCTTCGCGTTGCTAGCAATGACGCTTGCAGCGTGGGACGTTCCATGATAGAAATGCTCGGCGTATTGGCTATCGTCGGGGTGCTGAGTGTCGGCGGCATCGCCGGATATTCCAAAGCGATGGAAAAGTTTAAGGTCAATAAAATTATAGAAGAATACACTTATTTTATTACCGGATTGATTGAGCATCTGCCCGACTATGAAAAATTAAATTCAAACGGTTCTCAGCTCTATTTAACTGAATTTGCCATTGCTGCAAATTTAACTCCAACAACATGGTCTAATTCGGGACTTACGCTTATTGATTCCCAAAATCATTGGGTTTGGCCTTTTGTTCGCAACGGCCATTTGGTTTTTGAAATAGGTATTATTGACCAACAAAATGGTATAATTCTGCCGGACAAAACTAATCTTGAATATTGCCGAGCTTTATACAATAATGTAATGAAACCTTTGCATAGCGCCCTATATTATGTCAGTTTTTATCGTCATACGGTGGCTTCGGACTACGCATATTATGGAGACAATTATTGCGGCGGAGAAAATAAATGTCTTAACGAACTTACCTTAAATAAAATTGATGAGATGTGTAAATCTTGTACAGATAAATCTCCGTGGTGCCATATTGTTATGACTTTTTAAACATAGCCATACTTATATAAGAAAAACGCCTTCTTAATTAAGAAAGCGTTTTTTTACTTCAACGATAGCGGTATCTTGGCGGCGGCAGCGGATATGTGTATCTTGTCACAACCGGAGAGTTGTAGTAGATTACCGTGCCGTAAGGATTATTGTAATATCCGTTATAATAATCAGTATCAATCCACTCAATACCAATACTGCCGCAGCTGCTCAAAGTACAAATACCGATAGCAGCAAACAAAAAGAATAAAAACTTTTTCATAAGGCATAAAAATTAAAAGACATAAATATAATTCTATGCCTTTTAATTTAGTCTAAAATTCCATATTTGTCCAGAAATATTTTCAGTTTTCTTCTTTCAGATAATCTTTATAAGACACGCCGTCTACTTTTAAGTTTGTAATCAATGGCTGATAACCGGATTGATATGAAAATTCCAGCACCACATTTTTAGCAGCTACGGCTTTTTCCAGCTTTTTGGCTGTGTCTTCTTTTACATAAAAAGAATAAACTTCGGCAAATTCTTTTTTAGGGCAAGCGTTATCCTTAAACTGAGTGCAATCGGTTTTTTGCCAATTCGGCTGCAGAGCGACATAATAACCGGAAAAAAAGTCTTTAGGGTCATAGCCTTTTACCGCAATTTCTACTTTTTCAAAATGGGTTAAATATGTCAGCCGCAGCATATACACCGACAAAATTACAACCGGCACAAACAATAAAACAGCGCAAATTTTAGCAAATTTAGTCATGTTTTTTCTCCCACAATAACTTACCATATTTAACCAGAGCAAAAATCGTTGCCAGCAACAGCAAGCCGGAGCCAATCAGATATATTCCTAAATAGGTTAAATTGCTTGCGTCGGCATAATAGTAGAGCAGACGGATAACCGCCGCCAACACCGCAACATCAAACAAGCGGCGGCTGTTGTTCAGATAGGCGTAAACAGCCAAAGCCGCGCAAATAAGCAAAGACGGAATAAGATAGAATACATCCCATCTGAAAGTGGCAAAGAACCATATCAATAGCGCAAACAAAGTCAAATATCTGAAACGCGGCATTTTGTGATAATAAGCGTAGCCCCACATCAGCAATAAGCTGGTCAGCGCCAAAACAGATTCCACATTGTCTTGTAAAATATTAAATTTCAACAGTACGCTTTCAACCACAAATCCCAGTAAAAACCATGGCATAAAGCTAACTCTGCGGTGTTTGCGGTTTAAGGCGTAAATAAGAAACGCCGCTAAAATATATCCGTAAGAAGACAGAGCAATAGTTGACCACGGAATTTGAGCAAAGGCAACATTGGTAATCAAGGGGCGGCAGCTTAGCGGAGCGGCCGACAGCAGCAATGTTCCGCAATAAAATTTTAAGGGGCGCTCAACGGTTTTGTTGCTTGGTTTGGCGTAAAGCATCCAAAGTTCATAGGTAAAAATTAAGCCATAAAAAACAAGCAAGCTGCAGATGAAGTATGCTGTAGTATAGCTCCAGCCGATTCTTCCTGTCAGTATCTCATTGGCGATAGCATTATATGACGTGAAAGATTTTGTTCCGACAAAAAGCAGCGGTATCCAAAGCCAGAGCAGACGCGGCGTGATTAAAAACAGCGGCCAAGCGCACAACGCCCACAACAGGCAAGCTCCGCTGACATCTGAACGCAGTTGGAATATTTGCCCAATCAGTCCGATTACCGCCATAATCAAAGCGGCGAACACTCCGCACAGCACTTGAGTCAGTATGTTTTTTTTGAATTTCATAGATAGTATCACCGCAGAAGCGTTGGCTATCATCAAAACTATTGCGCCGCCGAGTTTTACATTATTTGGAATTTGCTCCCAGTTGGCGGCAACCAAAGCGATAATTCCCAAGCCGATTAAAAAAGCGGCAAAATAGGCTAAAATCATCAGCCAATAATTTTCATCGTGCAATTTTTCCGGCATTTGCGTTGATGTTTTTTCCATTTTATTCTCCTTGATTTGCGGCTTTCAGCATAACTTCAGGTGCTTCAATACCCAATAAATACAGCATTAAGGTCAGCACGTCGCGCACCAATTTAGCCATTTTCAAACGAGAGGCCGCCAGCTCCTGCGTTTTGGCAGTCATAATCGGGCAAGCGTTGTAAAATGTGCTGAATGTTTGCGCCAAAGTGTAGGCATAGTCGGCGATAATGCTTGGCTCTTTGTCTTTTAAGGCACGCATTACCACATTGTGAATCTGCGCTAGTTTTAAGGCTAAGGTGCGTTCTTCTGCCGCTTCCAGTATTATTTTTCCTTCGGTCAGATTCTGAGCTTTTGCTTTTCGTAAAATGGAATTTATGCGAGCTACGGCATATTGAATGTATGGACCGGTTTTGCCTTCAAATTTAGCAAAGTCTTCAAGTTCAAAGACATAACCTGAAGCAATAGTGTTTTTCAAATCTTGGAATTTGATGGCGGCAACGGCGATTTGCAAAACCAGCTTTTCAATTTCCGCTTCGCCGTAACCTTCAACTTCTCCGGCTTTCGGCAATGATTGGCGGACTTTATCTTTGGACATCTCTATCAATGTTTCCAAATTCATCACGCCGCCGTCACGGGTTTTGAAAGGCTTGCCATCGGCGCCGTTGACTGTGCCAAACACAATATGCTCCAATTCAACATTTGGAGCGATACCAAGTTTTGACACACCTTCAAACACCTGTTCAAAGTGCAGGGCTTGGCGGCTGTCTGTAAAATAAACAATTTCCTCAGCCTGCAGCTGGTCAACACGCATTTTGATGGTGGCGATATCAGTGGTGTGATAGGTGTAGCCGCCGTCAGATTTAATCAAAATTACCGGCGGTTTTGGTTTGTTGCCTTCTTCCAAACGGATAATCTCGGCACCGTTATCAACTTCGGAAATGCCTTTTTCGCGCGCCAGCTTTACAATCTCGCCGCAAGTTTCGTGAGCATCGCTTTCGCCCCACCACAAATCAAAATGCACGTCCAGCTGTTCATAATTCTTTTTAATGGCGTTTACCGATTCGCTGCGCAGATGCTGCCAAGCCTTGCGGTATTCCGGATTGCCGTCTTGTAAAGCTGCGGTAATTTTACGCGCTGTTTCTTTAGCGGTTTCATCTTCTTTGCAACGGATATTGGCTTTTTTATAAAACACGGTAATTTCTTCGATATTATAATTATTTACCTTAGACAAATCGCCGTCCTGATGTATAATTTCAGCCAAAATCATACCCATCGGAGTTCCCCAGTCGCCCAAGTGAACATCAGAAACAACTTCATTGCCGGCAAAACGCTCAATACGCTGAATGCTTTCGCCGATAACGCCGGAGCGCAAATGTCCGACATGCATTTCTTTTGCCACATTGGGGCCGCCAAAATCCAAAACAACTTTATGCGGATTTTCTGCCATTCCACAGCCAAGACGTTCATCAGCAGCCATTTTATCCAGAGTTTCGGCAATAAAATCGTTAGTCAGTTTAATGTTAATAAATCCGGGACCATCAACCGAAACGGCAGATATTTCCGGACAGTTTTTTAATTCATCCGCTATAGATTGAGCTATTTCCCTCGGATTTTTATGGGCAATTTTCGCCAAAGCCAAAGCTCCGTTGCATTGAAAATCGCTCAAATCGGCGCGGTCAGATATTTTAACCGCGGCAAAACGAGTATCGAGTCCTAATCTTTCAAAAATTTCTGTTAAGTCTGTATTTAGTTTATTTTCCGGTTGAAGATTCATTTTTTATTCCTTTTTTATTCACACATTTAAAATAAGCATGGCTGGGCAACAGAAGTTTGCCGTCAAAATGAGTTTTTTGTAAAAATTCGGCATTGTCTCCTGTTTTTTGTTTTTGGCATTCTAAAACAGCAAGTTTTTGTAATTCCTCATCATTGCTCCACAAACCATTGTAACAAATGACTGGCGCATCCGGTTTGGATGGACCGCTGTACAGCAATGCCGGATTTTGTGTTCCGGGATTACGGCGCCGGTCAATATAGGGATTAAACATACTGCATCCGCACAAACTCAGCATAAATATCGTGCTTATTGTAAATTTTAGACTAGACAATTTAAAAAACTCCATTAAATTATACTTTCAGTAAAAGGTATAATATACAAAGAATATTAAAATGAAAAGCGAAAATAAATATATTGGTGATGATAAGTTCAAAAAATTTTTAGAACACTATAACTGTCCAACTCCGTTAGAAGTTATAAAACTAAGATTTGCCGGCGCAATTTGCAGTCCTAACGAGAATTTACGTCCGACTGACGTTATTGCCTCTTTTTGGCAGAATAATTTGGCTCCGCGTTTGGAAACAAAAAATGAAGCTGAATTGTTTTTCAAATTTTTTATGGGACTATGGGATGAAATGTTTGAATTGGTATCGGCTAACGGAATTGTCTTGCCTCATATAAAACCTACTGATGATTTGATTGCCGTTTGCGAGAATCGGTTTGCTGAGCTTGAATTGGGATTTGTCGAAGGCTTTTGGGGCGGTAAGGAAGATATAAAAGTGCCGGCCTATATTGCTGAAATGATTGACTCTTTGACACAACTTGCTGAAGTTTATAACTCGCTTAAAGAAAAAATAAATCCCGAAAAAAACAATAAAAATATTTTTGACGCAATTATTAAATGTGATAAAATGGCTGCAAAATCCGTGAATATGCTGATTGAACACTACGTTTTGCCTCATATTGACAATTTACGCCGTACTGTTAACTAAATTAAAGGAGAAAAAAATGGAATTGTTAGAAGGTTTAAAAACCCGCCGTTCCGTACGCTTATATGACACAACAAAAAAAATCCCGCATGAGGATATTGAAAAAATTTTAGAGGCTGTTTCATATTCACCATCGGCTCATAATAAACAGCCGTGGGAATTTTTGGTAATTGAAGATAAGGAAACGCTGGCTTCTTTACGCAGCATTCAACCCTGGACATCGTTTGCTAAAAATGCTTCATGCGCCATTATTGTTTGCAGTAACACGGATGAATCTTTTCATCGCGATAAAGAAAATGAAAAATGGTCTTATGCCGATGTTGACGGAACAATTGCCGCATACGGAGTTTTGCTGGCCGCTCATGCTTTGGGTTATGGCGCTTGTTTTTGCGGCGCTGCTCCAATGCCGTTGATTATTGAAAATCTGCAGGAAAAACTGCATATTCCGGCAAATATGCGCCCGATAGCAATTATTCCGATGGGTGTGCCGGCAGAAGAACCAAAACAACCGGCAAGCCGCTATAATCCGGATAAAGTTCATTGGGAAAAATGGTAATTTCCCTTTTTATAAAGGAATTGTAAAATGAAAAAACTTTTATTTGCTGCCATGCTTATTGCCGGTTCGGCGCACGCTGAAAACGCAGATTTGAATAAAATAGAAAATTATCTGAATAATATCAACACGCTTGAAGCAAGCTTTGTACAGATGTCAAGCAACGGAGGTTCGGCAGAAGGTAAAATTTTTATTGAAAAACCAAGCAAAATCCGCATGGAATATACTGCTCCCGACCATTTGTTGATTGTCGGTAACGGTGAATATATTATCTATAACGATAAAGAATTGGACCAAATCACCAATATCGATTATAAAGATATTCCGGCAACCATGATTTTAAGCAATAAAATTAAATTTGACGGCAAAAATCTGAAAGTCACCGATTTTTATAAAGATGGCGGACAAACGTCTGTAACGGTAGAAATGCCAAAATCTCCGGGAGTTAAACCTATTACCTTGATTTTTGATAATTCGCCGTTTCGTTTGAAACAATGGAAAGTTATAGACCAACAAAACATTGAAGTTACAATTTCTTTATTTGATGCTGAACAAGACAAGAAGTTGAGTGAAAATTTGTTCAAATTTAATAAAAAAACAGAGAAAAACCCATCTTCTTCTGTCAGCAGAAGGAAATAAATAAAATATCGAGCTTTGAACAATAAAAAAATCTGCTCCGCTTAACAACGGGCAGATTTTTTTGTCTGTTAATACTGTGTGTTTATAAAGTTCAAATCATTAGAAAGCAAACGAAGCAAAGCCTCTGCTTCGTTTTGAAGAGTTTCTTGTTTTAAAATCGCAAAGTCCAACATTGCACTATACGATTTAAAACTGTCTTCAGGCGCTTTTTCGGCAACCATCCATTGACGAAAAACGTTGCAGATGCTGCAATTCGGCTCCGGCGCATTTGACTTTTCCAACTCTATGACCTCGGTCATAAATAAATCCACAAACAAAGACAATACAGGCGCTGATATTTGGCAATGTTTAACATACCATAACAACTTATTGTAGTTATTGCGATACTCCAGCAGCAACATTTTTGCCGCATCGTTGTCAAACCATTCGATACGCTCGGTATTGACGCATTCGGCATACATTTTACAAAAAGCATCTGCCGGCATTTTCTTTATCAAAATAAATTGTTCCGGAACTGAAAGATGTCTGTTTTTCACACTTTCAACATACAAGTTCCACATTTTGCGCGTACCGATTTGGAAAATAATTTCCAGTTTTGAACCAACAAAATACTTTTCACATTCTGTCAAAAGAGTTGAACTGCTGCCATAGCACTTCTTGGTAAGCGAGTTTGTTGCCATATATGCGGCTAAAGTCGCGCTTATTCGTTCATTACCTTCCGCATAGCATTCGCACAGTTGTTTAAACGTTTTGAGCGGCATGCAATTAAAAATAGTCATTACCGCATAACGCATTGCTCTAATAATATTCATAAGCTAAAAATTTAAGTTAATAATAAATTTACGCCGTGTAACATAGTCCACTGCATTTTCAAAGTCAATATTTTTATATTGTTTTATTCTATTTAAGATAACTGAGCATGGTATAGCGAGGCGTAAATACTATCTGTTTTGGCCACCAATTCGGCGTGCGTGCCGATTTCGGCAATCTTACCATAGTTCACCACCACGATTTTATCGGCATTGCGCACGGTTGAAAGCCGGTGGGCAATAACAAACACCGTACGATCGGCCATCAGGTTGTCAATCGCCTGCTGCACAATGGCTTCTGACTTATTATCAAGAGCCGAGGTCGCCTCGTCCAGAATCACAATCGGCGCATTTTTAATAAAGGCTCGAGCAATGGCTATGCGCTGCTTTTGACCGCCGGAAAGAAGCACTCCGCGTTCTCCGATTTGTGTATCCAAACCTTTAGGAAGCTCTTTGATAAAATCTGTCAAACAAGCACAGGAAACCGCATATTCAACCGCTTTTTCATCGGCATTTTCATTACCAAGTAAAATATTATCGCGAATAGAACCGGAAAATAAAAAGTTATCTTGAAAAACAACAGATATTTTGTCGCGCAGAGAATTTAACTTATAATCGCGAATATCCGTGCCGTCTATCAGAATCTGGCCCGATGTAACATCATAAAACCGCGGCAGTAAGTTAACCAATGTAGTTTTTCCGCCTCCGGAATTACCAACAAATGCAATCGTCTGCCCTTTTTTGATGTCCAGGTTAATATCCTGCAGCACCGGTTTGCCGGCGATATATTCAAAATTGACATGCTGATAGGAAATGCCTCGTTTAATCTCGCGCAGCTCCTTAGCATTCGGGCGGTCGCAGATTTTCAGTTCCATTTGCAAAAGCTCAAACACGCGCTCCATCGCCAGCAGAGCCACCTGCACATTGTTAAAGTTGTTGCCGATGCCTTTTATCGGGTTATACAGCAAAATAAGCGCCGCCACAAAAGAAACGAAGTTTCCGGCTGTAATCTGATGATGCACAATCAAATAGCTGCCCACCCAAATAACCAAAGCAATCCCCAGCGACACCACAAAGTGCATTAAAGGCGAAAGCATGCCTGTGCGCTGCACCATTTTCATTCCCAGTTTAAACACACGGCGCAGCGTGTTATCAAAACGGCTGTTTTGATAGTCGTACAAATTATAAGAAGAAATCACGCGGTTGCCGCAAAAACTCTCATTATAATGCGTTACCACTTCTGCACCGGTAAATACGGTTTGTTTATTGATATCTTTAATGCGTTTTCTCACTCTGGTAAGAGGATATAAAGCCAAAAACAATATAATCACAGCAATCACCGCGAGCTGCCAGCTATTGTAGAAAAGCACCGCGATTAAAGAAATTGATGAGAAAAAACGTGTAGAAAACTGTTTGATATTGTTTAAAAGTCCGCTGCAAGCCGCATCCACATCATTATTAAAACGCATCATTACATTGCCTGAGGTGGTGGAATCAAAAAAAGAAGCATCAAACTTTGTAAGTTTTTCAAACAAAGAAATTTTTACATCACAGGAAATACGGCTGCCAACCCAAGTATTTGCAAAATTTGCGGCAAATGTCAACACTCCCTGCATTGCGCTGAATAAAATAATAACAAGCGGAATCCACAGCGTATTACTGTTTTTTTCTATCATCATGACATCCATATACGGCTTGAGCGCCCAAGCTATCACAGCATCCAAAGCACCTACAGGCAAAGTAAGACAAACGGCTAGCAAAGCCCTTCCCCAATATGGCTTAACAAAAGGCCACATCTGCCCATAGTCATACAGCACCTGATTATTTTTTATTTTTTCTTTTAATTTTGCAAACATGTTTATCCTTTGACTTTTTGAGCATATTTTAGCCAATATTTTTCAAAAGTAAACAATTTGTCACAAGATATAAACGAAAAAAGCCTGAACACTATTTTGACGTTATTTGCCATACTCTTTGATTAGTTTTTTATAAGTAAAATAGTTTTTAAGTTTATGTCCGCGCCAGCCCAGAAAACCTTTATGATTTAATTCTGTTAATTCTTCGGCAAAAAGTTTCCATATAGTTTCTTTGGTATTTTGCGTGGTTTCGGAACATCTTTTTAATTGTTCAGCCAAAATTACCGGAATGAATTTGTTTTTAATAAATTGTAATTCTTTAGCATTTGTGCATTTCTGATAAAGATTGCAAACAAAAAAAGTTCCGACAGTATAGTCGCTTATAGTTTGCGGCGTTGATTTTTGTTTGGATATAGACTGAGGATTTATGGTATAAAAATAAAGTTTAGCATCCAAAATAGCCGTTCTGGGCTTGCGAGCCAAAACCGCATAAGTGTGCGGATAATCTTCAAAATGAATTTTCGGTATAAATTCCAAACCATTCAAAAGCTCGCGCTTATAAAGCTTGGTCCACACATTAAAAGAAATCCTATATTTACCATGTCTGCTCTGAAAAAACAGCGGAGTATCTGTAACTTTAATCTTAATTTTAGATAAATTATACTTTTGCGGAATAATATTATGACCGGTTTTATTTTTCAAAAAGCCAAAGCATACCATTTCTGCCTGATATTTTTCAGCACAGCTGTATGCTGCTTCCAAACATTGCGGATGCAGACAGTCATCAGAATCCAGAAAATAAACATATTCGCCTTTTGCTTGTTTCAAAGCATTGTTGCGAGCCATGCTCAAGCCTTGATTAGCTTGATTTATTATAACAAAACGCGCATCTTTGTCGGCGTATTGCCGTAAAATCTGCAAAGAATTATCCTTTGAACCATCATTCACGCAAATCGCTTGCCAATGCTGATAGGTTTGCGCCAGCAAGCTGTCCAGACATTCCGGCAGATATTTTTCCACATTATATATCGGAATAATTACTGAAACAAGTTTATCGCAGATGTTTTTTTCTGATTTTATTACCATAACTTTCTCCATTAAAAGTGGCAAGTCCTTACAAAAAAGCCGCCTTGATGAGAGGCAGCAGGAAGTTAGAACCTATAATGGAAATAGTGTAGTGTATTCGGCGTAAGAGCAAGCTCCTACGCCTTATTAGCTACCTTCCTGCTATCAGGCAACAAGGTAGTTTTTCTCATCTGGAAAAACCAGTTATCCATTAGAGGGTTCTAAACCTCACATCGGTAATCAACCGCTGCAATTTAAAGCTAAAAAATTTAACAAGTAATGTCAAACAAATTTTTGTAGTTTTAAAATATAAAAAAAACAGAGAGCCTTTGCTCTCTGCCTTTTATATTTTTGTTTTTTTACTTATTTTCAGAAATTTTCGGCTGGAAAAATACTTTACGCGTTGCGATAATCAAAGCAAGCAGCTCACCGCCGTAGCTCAAAGCAACCAATCCCCAGGCTAAATATTCTTTTAACTGCGAACCGACGCTTTCTGACAAGAGAACCGGCACAACCGCCGCGCTTACTATATACAAAATCAAAGAAACACAGCCGATGTAATGCATATATACGGAAAAATTAGGAAACTTTGTGATAAAGCTCTGCAAAAAAACAAATTTCTCTTTGTGTGACAAACCGACAATCAGGAGAATGACAAAAGCCCAAAACATAACGTCTGTTATAGTCTCAATAGGAGCCGCTAAAGATTCAATCCAACGTCCCGGCTCCGTAATCAGATAGTCTGCTGTAAAATATAATCCGGCAAGCACACACAGTCCTTTACCTTTTATTTCCATTTATCATTCTCCCGATGCAGTTAAATTAAATAATATTTAAGTGGTAAAACAAAATAATTACAAATGCAAGCAAAATAATTTTATTTTTTGGCTTTTTCTGCGGTCTGCAGAGCGGCTTAACTTGCGCCGCCGCTGGAAAAACCTCCGGCTATTGTCTGCGCGGTTTTAGACATATTATCCCAGCCGCTTTGACGCGCCGATGTCAGACGGTTTTCAATATCCTTATTCGTGCCGTATAAGTTCGCCTGATTCTGATAGCCGGAAACTGAACCGTCAAGCAGCGCTTTAATTTGCTGAATATAATTCAGCTGCGAATTATTATTGAAATTCGCACTGTTAATATTGTCGCTCAAACTTTGGCTATAGACACCCTGCCCCGCCGCAATACTTTGATAAGCCGCCTGCTTCAGCGCCTCATTCTGCTTTTGCTGCAGGTCGTTCATTGCGCGCTGATAAGCCTCGCTGCCCACTCCGATACCTTTGTTAGCTAAACCGGTCTCTAAATCCGCCTGTAGCTGCTGATATTGCGGCGTAAGCTTGTCAATAGCCGACTGATAAACAGCGTTTTCCGCTCTCTGGCGAGCCTCGTCCGAGCCGTTTACCGAAAATTGATATTCCGGCATATTACCCAGATTCTGACTCATGCTGAGCGCCTGCCCTGTCATATTCTTCAAGGTGTTGTCATAGTTTGAGGTATCATAATTACCCAGATAATTCAGATAGTTCTTTTCATAACCGTATTTATCGGTTGAAGAACTTGCAAAAACTTTTCCTATTGATTTACTCATTTATTTTCTCCTTTTCTTTTATCCATTTACATTCTTCTTTCAGCATACCGAAAATGTAGCAGTCTTCACCGTTTTCACGATATGCCCTAAACATTCCTTCTTGCTGAAATCCGAGTTTTTTAACAAAATTATAGCTGGCAGCATTGCTTTTGCTGACCAATAAAGATATCCGGCGGCAATTTAAGCCGTTAAACGCAATGCTAAACATTGTCTTTAGCATTCGGCGGTTGCACCAACGCTTGTCCGTGGTGAAAACAGTCCACCAAACTTCTGTATTTTGGCGGTAGTTATGAAAAATCAAGCCTCCAATCATTTTTCCGCATCTGGCAAAACCAAAAGTAAGATGATTGTCCAGCCATTCTTTGCCGCAACCTAAACCTTTGCATACCCAATTTGTAATAAGGTCATTTTTGTCCGGCAAAATCTCATATTCATCAATCATAGCACACCATTTCCTATTTCATAGCGGATTCCGGTTTCATACCACTCTATCAGATTTCCTTTTGTCTTGGTCTTAAACACAATACTGGCTTTATATCCTGTAGCAGAATTTGCTATCCATTGACTGCGAATTGAGGTACTCTCCGCAGCACCCCATTTTATACCTGACGGATTAGATGAAACAGACCATTTTGTTTTGTTCCATTTATGCAAACCTGAAACCGACAGGTTTTCTTTATAGCCGATATTGCGCGTCTCCATATCCATGTTGGTATAAATAACCAACGAATAACCGGAACTTGATTTTGTACGCGGATTCAATAGTTGAATTTTTTTAATACTGTTGCTTCCCAAATTGTTATAAGCCTGTTCAACACAACCACTGATTTCCATTCCGTTATCGGAATAACCTTCATCAAACCTAAAAACTCCTTTATCTGAGCCAAAATACAATCGTTGGCCATACATTCCCCAACAATGCGCGCGAATCCCCGTAAAGCGGCACCACGCCCCCGTATTCACGTTAATAACATGCTGCTCATATTGGTTGGAAACAGGCACATTGAACAAACCGTAGCCGCCTCGGCTATAAATTATTCCTTGCCAGCCATAACTTTTTAAGTTGCGGGAAGTACGCGACAAAACCAGACCGCGTATGGCATCGCTGAAAGCTATCTGCGATGCATTTGCCTGCTCTAAAGGCAGCGCTTTGGATAACGGAATATATCCGTCTTCAGAAATTATTACCACATCCCCCTGATACGGCACCAAACAGTTATATCCTATCGGCCGGCTGATTTTATATGAACCTCGCAGCAGCCATTTGTCGGCGTTGTTAATATCCGAACCGGTATAGACCAATGCTTCTCCCTCCGATGTGATAAATACGGTCAAATCATCTATTCCTTGTCCGCCATCCTGAGTCCAATTGGCAACCGCCACAATTTCTCCGCCAAAACGGGCAACCTGCGAAAAATCAAAACAATTCAGTTTTCCAGCTATGTTTCCGGCTGTTTCCGGATACCAAACTTTAAGCGTTCCTCCTTCAATAAACCACAAACGTTGTTTAGAAAGGCCGACACCGGCTATGCGAGCAGCATTAAGATTTTCAGCACTAAACCCCCAATCTTCAAAATGTTCGTTTTCATCGCCGTCCTGCCAATAGACTTTGGGCGTGTCACGGCCATTTACAAAATACAAATAGTTTTTATATTGCTGCGTACGGCAATAACTGTTGGAAAATTTTATATTTTCATAAGCATAAATATTTTTCTGCGAACTGATGTTATAGACTTTGCCGCCGGAAACAGCCAAGAAACGGCCATTATCCCCTGATTTATATTCAGATAAAGTACATACTTTTTCAGGCAATTTTACATATTCAACATAGCCTTTACGCAATGCAACCTTTGTATCTGTCGGCATATAATTATCCATAACAATGGCATAGTCCGCGTTCATATCCGACAAAGCATCGCGGACATTCAGTCCCTTAATCGGAGCCGGCAGCGTATAACTTACCGATTTATTGCCCCGTATTACCGATTTTAACCTCATTGATTATTACTCCTCCCAATTCTGCGCATTCTGCACTTTTTGCTAAATTTATATCAGAGGACGAATGTTCAGAACCAAAGCGTTTTTTTAATTCACGCTGAAATTCATCATATTCTTCTCCATAATCCAAACCGCTGCGTTTAAGCCAACGCCACAAAATATTCAGCTTAACCAAATATTCGTCAAAAACCGGAACATCCGTATTTGAAGTCAGGGAACTTTTCTCCTCAAAAGTATCAAAATCCCAAACAACACCGTTGGAACGATATTGAAAAACAATACGCATTCCTCCGGGCGGCGGCGTCAAAAACACAAAACGCCCGTTCTGAATTTTAAATTTCAACTCATTTCCCGAACTATAAAAGTACTTTTCTCTCATCCATTGTTCCGGTGTAATCGCGCCGATAATCCGTTCTTTACTGTCTTTTATAAAAATCGTATTATTCAGCAAACAATAAAAATCCGGCAAAAATTCGGATATTGGATATTGAGTGCGTCCTTCAACCGTACGCAAACACCCTTCTTTAGTCAGCTCCTGCCAATCGCCATAACGCAACAGGCTGTCCAGCGCCGACTTAGCCACACTCAGAAAAATACTTTCCTGTTGACTGTTGGCATCAAACAAATTATCGGGGCGTTTGGTTGCGGCCAAATCTGCAACCTCGCGGCATATTTCCAAAATTGTCTTCACAGCTTTTCTCCTTTTTCAAATAGATTTTTTTTGCGTTCATTGTTCAAGGCACGTTGGACAACAGCTAGCTGTTCGCGCAAAGCTTCTATCTCTCGCTCATATTCAAGTTCTTTTTCAACAAAATCATTCAATGCTTTGTTATTATTTGATTTTTCTAAAAACATTTGTGCTAAAACGTGTTCATTTTGCAGCCCCAAACTCTGCACTTTGTCAAAGTCAAGCTCCGCCAAAGTTTCAACCGTAAATACGCCACGACTTTTGCAAGTAGCTATTTCAGCCGCTGTCAGAAATGCAAATTGTTCCAGCGGCGTACCTTTTTCAATCTGTTTTTTAGAAAGCTGATATAAGGCATATTCTTTGGGAAAACGTCTGATTTTTTCGGCTGTGGCCGGTTGATTAAACACTTCGGTATTATTATCTTTCAGGCGAATTTCAACATAAGTCACATTTTTGAAAACCGGCATTCCATTTTCAGCAACTTCGCTTGTTTTGACTGCTTTATCATAAAATCTCGCAGCCACATTTTTTTCACTTTCCCCCTGATTCATAATTTGCTGAATCAGGGCATATTCCATATCCATAGTTTTTTCCTTTTTTACTTTAAAAAATTTATATAACAAATTGAAAAGGAGTGATTTTATTCACTCCCTTTCTTTATTGGATAATTATTCTTTAGTGTTAATCAACACACCTTGAACCGCGGCATTAGACATAGTCATATTACCGGCCCAACCGATTATGCGGTATAAAGCATCTTGATTTACAGCTAATCTGTCACCACCGATAATTTTCATGTTACGGTCTCTATGTGTGCGAAGATAAATATAGTTAGTATTCAAAAAATACATATGATTCTCAGGACAATGACCGCCTTGACCTCCATCAAAAATCACATCGGCCCCCTTAAATTTTAGACTTATAAAACCGGCATCGGCCATTTTAGGGTCTGAAAAACGCTGTAAAGCCGATAATGATTCGTCAAACATTGCGTACAAAGCGTCATTGCAAACAACCAAATCCGGTTTATCCGCGTTGCGACAACATTTGTGATATAACGTATTCATTACCTGACGAATGTTTGAAGCGTCAACATTAGCGCTGACAGATTGATTACGCCAAAATTCATTTCCGGCCGACGAGCGGTCTATACCGCCAACGGTGCCTGATGTCGGGTCATCAGCAACCAACAACGCCAAACCGCCGATTTCTTTGCCGGAAGAACCAGTGCCGTCGCTGAACAATGCCGCAGCCATCTGATTTTTTAAAGTTTTTTCCGCATTGGAAATACGTTTTTCAAACAAATCCATAATTTGTTCCGGACCGCTGTTCATCAGCAATTCTTCGCCTGAAATAGCAACGGGAACAGCGCATAATTTCAATGCGTATTCCGCAGCCGTAAACAATTGTTTCGGGGTGTAATTGATAGTGTCATATCCGGAATACCACACCATATCTCCCTCGCCGTATTCCAATTCCTCCAAAATTTTGGAACCGCCACTTAACGGACGCATTTTTCCTTTATCTCTGAGGCGCGCCAACAACGCGTTGTTTTTAGAAATGTTATCCGCCATTTCTTTTGAACGATTTGCCAATGTTACGGTAAACACTTCGTTGTAGTTTTTATTTGTCATTTTTTTATCCTTTTAAAATTTAAGTTAATCCATAAAAGCAGCCATGTTTTTTTCAATCTCTTCCCTTAAAGTCAGAGGTCTGTTCGGTGCTTTTGCTTTTCCTTTCGGAGAAAACGCCGCTTTCTGCGCCTTTTGCGCATCTTCGGCTTCTGAGTTGATTTGTTTGGCAATCAACTCTTTACGGACATCGGCATTGAGCCAAACCGCCTGTTTATAGGCATCTTCAAAACCGGCAGCCAGTCCGCTTTGCAGCAAATTACGCATTTGATTGTAAACAGTTTCAAAATACGGATACAAACGACGTCCGTTTTCATCTTTTTGAGCGCCGAATGTTTGTAATTGACTGTTAAAATCAGCGCTTTGACGTTGCTGCAAATAATCTCTAAGACTATGAAAACCGGCATCCAGTTCTGATAGTCTTTCTAAAATCCTATTTGTTATTTCTGTTTGAGGAGTTTCAGTAAATTGAGCTTTAACATTAAATACTTTAGCTATGGCGTTTAAGGTTTCCGCCGGACGGCTGTGAATTTGCTCATCTATAAAAATTAAACCGCTAAGCCATTCCTGCAAACTATGAATACCTTCTTCGCCACAGCGTTTTTGTAAAACATCATCAAAACCTTTAAGCCAATTTATAATCTCCAGTTTTGCTGATAATTCCTTACGTTCAGCTTTTATTTTTTCTTCACGCTTGTTTAAATATTTCTGCCATTTGGGAGAAAGTTCGCTGAACGCAGCCGCATATTCAGGTTCAAAATCGGCAGGAGCGGCAATCAGCACTTTTTCCGCTTCATTATTTGCTTCAGCCTTAATTTCGGCGTCTGCATCAACATTCGGTTCAGATAAGCCGAATGCTTTGAACTGACGTTCAATTTCTTTTCTTAAATCATTCATTTCCATATCATCCTTTTGTAGTTATAAAGAAAATCGGCAAACAAAGACTGCTGCCGTTCTCTTTCTTGTTGATTGCGAATATTTTGATAATATTCGGCTGAATAGTCGCTGGCCAGAGCTAAGCCCGTGGCGCGCAAATACTTGTCAACGTCCGCGACCGAAGACGCGACAGATTCGTCCGGAAGAAGCACATCTTCCGCGAATTGCTTACTGATGTAGGTCATCATATTTCTCCAAATTTCGGATATAAAAAAACGCCTTGTTTTCATATCAACAAAGCGTTTTGCTTCATAAAGCCAATGATTATTTTTTATAGTTTTCCAGCGGCTTTTTTCTGCCGGTTTTCATCTGTTATCGTCACGCATCCGGTTTGGTTGTTCCAACTCAAACAATCATCACGGCAGATTTTTTGCACCGGGTCATATATCTTTCCAATATCCAAGCAATAGGCTTGTTTATCAAAAAACAAATATCCGGCAAAACCAATAACAGCCAAAATGATAAATACTGCTGCAAAATAAAATACCCGTTTCATATGTTTTTATTCCTTAATTAACTTTTCTATAGTATATTTCCATATCCACCAATCGCCGTAATCCGGCCATAGATAGCGATATAGCAAACAGTGCAGCTGAAATACTAAATACATAATATCAACTCCGCACAAAAAATAACTTATACAGACGCATTTTGATAAACAAAATAAACCGACTAAAGGAATATATAAACAAGGTATTAAATGCACAAAAATTGTTGCTAAAATATCTGCAGTTTCAGGTGTATCAGGCTCAATAAAATAATGTACAGAGCTTTCTGCCGCTAAAACAAATGATATTATCAAAAAGCACAAAAATACATATTTAACTGTTTTATAATCCCAAGTTTCAGTCATTATTTTAATTTTGCACTCCCTAAAGTCCACAAAACCTCATTTCCGGCACTTATTACAGAAAAAAAATTTTGATTTGTACAAAATAAAAAATATCCTGCAACAAAACCTATATACATAAATTTAATTCTGCGCGGTACAAAGAAAAATGAAACCACTAATAATACTAACACTATACCATAAAATAAAATTTTAATCATATCCATCTCAGTATCTTTCTTTCATTCCTCTGTAGCACTAATAAGTTGTATTAAGTATTATCAATCAACTGTTTGCAAATTGCAAGTTATTTTTTACCAAAATCATCACGATATTCTTCCTCGCTTCTTTCCGGAGCAAGTTCATTGTCGCTGTAAGCGTTTTCGTCTTCCGGTTCCGGCTGTGTAGGAACATTAGAAACTCTGCCATAAGCCTCATCTTCCGGCACCCAGCCGTAAGCCTCGTTTTCACGTACCATTCTTGGTCTATAAGTCATTTTATTTTATCCTTTCTAAAAAAATTACCATTTATCATCGGTGGATTTATTGGCGCGAAACATACTTTCTATGCTGTCGCCCGGCAGACGTCCGCACTCTTCGTCTGACCTCTCAAAAACCGGCTCGGCAAAAGTCAGCGCCAAAGCATCCGCCATATCCGGCGACTTGCCCAACCGCTTTTTAATTTCTTCTTTTTCTTCCAACTGCAAACGTCCGCGGCTGTCATATTTTTTGTTAACGGCGCAAAGCTCATTTGCCAAATTTTCATCGTTCGGCAGTTCCACTTTTTGCTCGCCGCTCAGCCATATCCGCAGCTCGTCCCACATCTCAGCGCGGCGGTTGTGATAGCGGTCGTCAGCCAGCGCCTTTGCTCCAAACATTACTGCCCGCACAACTCGCTTAAAACCGCGGTCGTTCAAAATATCCACCACACCGCCGCCCACGCCGCCGGCATCAACAAACACCCGCGCCGGTTTATATTGGCGGATAAAAAAAGTGGCTCGATTTGCCACCTCAACATTATCCAAACGGGCATAGCTTTCAAAAAACAAACACACCCGTCCGCGCCGGAAGCAAAACACGCTTTTATCATCGCCGAAACGCGCCACATCCAGCCCGATAATCAGCGGAGAAGACGGATTTTCCAGCTTAGTTTCAAACGCCTGACGCACCAATTTAGGCGCAATAAGCTTATGACTACCCACCGCAACCGGCGCTCCAAGCCAAATATGTTCATAATCTTCCGGACTCTCTTTTTGGCACTTTTGCGCCAAATAACGCATTTCTTCCGGACAAAACGGATTATCGGTATAGTTTACTTTAACCACTAAAGTCCGCTCATCGGGATTTGCTCCGACAGCCAGCCAAACCGGGTCGTTTTCTTCTTCCCTGTTCATAGAAATCCAAATTTCCGAACCTGTTTTACGAATTGTCGGGTCCAAAATCTCCCAGCTTTTTTTGCTGATTTTCTGCGCTTCTTCCAGCCAGACAATATCAATTCCCTCAAGTGATTTTATGTTGCCGGAATCTTGCTCTCTTAAACCCTTAAATATAAAAGTTGTACCGCTGAGCTGATTTACAATCTTTGTTTCGCTGATTTTATAATCAGTTAAGCCATAAAAGTTAATGCGGTCACTCAAAAGTTTATGCACCGAATCTTTAATACTGTCTTGCACTTCACGCATACAAGCTATCCGCAATTTTTTCATACGTCCCAAAAAAAGCAAACTATCGGCAAAAGCATATGATTTTCCACCGGCTCGCCCGCCATAATAAAGCTTATAACGGAACTTACGTTTCATCAGCGGAGCAAATATTTTCGGTATTTTTGCTATCATTCTGTTTGTCATTTATAAAATCCACCAAAATTTTTGTTAAGTTTTCCGCCGATTGCGAACTTTCTTTATCGGTTTGCATAGCGGCAATTTTACATTTTAATTCTTCCGCCTTTAGAGCTAAATTGATATTTCCCTCATCAACAGCCATTTGCTGTAGACGATTTAACATTTCCAAACTTTCGGCAAAAGAATAGGCTTGTAATTTTTTTTTGACCATTATTCTTATCCTTACTTAATATCATTATAAAACAAATGATTACCGGCAATATAACATGGTGTTTTACCAATTGCCCATTTAGGTTTTATCTGCTTTGTATGATAAAACAGCGCCCCGTTGGTAAAATCCTGCAAATTACCGGACAGAGCTTTTTGCGCCACCTGAAGACATTTTTGAAATCCGTAGGCTGTAATTGTTTTTTGACACAGCATCTTGTAATTGACGTCATTTTTATTCCAGCAACTGAACTGCGCTTTTTTCAAACAAGTTTGAGCCACATTCGGAATTTTTTTGCCATTTTGCATTTCATATCCGGTAAACCATTTGTTTGCCCTAAATCTGTTTAAAATAACACAAGCCACCGCCTCCAGCCCTTCATCTCCCTCGCCTCTGGCTTCGCCAAACAAAGTACGGGCAAAAATCTGTAAATCATACTCAGTCATTTTTACCGGCCTTTCCGGCAACTAAAGCCGATAATTTTGTTTTGATAAATTCATTTCCCCATTCATATAGCGCGCGGCTAAAAAAAATCACCACACAAGAAATACCGCTTCTGGTTGCTCCCGAAAGTGCGGCATAATCCAAAAGCAAATACATAATATACCCCATGCAAAACGCCAAAACAGCATCTATTGTAGCCTGAAAAAAACCTTTATAATGCACATATGCTGACGCAATCGCCATCAGCACAAACAGCGCAATTGTTTTTAAATCGTCTATCATTTAACCTCTGAAATATTACTGAGAGATGCTTTTTCACTTTCGTTCCAGCTTACAAAATCTAAAACTTTTATATTTGGGAATTCATCTGTTTCAGGAATTTTCCGCAAATATTCCAAATATAGCAAATACCTTTTATATGTTTCTAAACTGTCAGCAGTCGGCAAACCGGCGGCGGATTGTTTTTCATATCTATCGGCTTTTGCTAATATCGTATTCATAAAGGCATCTCGTGACAAACGCACTACCTCGGCCAAAACATCAGACGATAAATCCGTTGTTTCGGCTATTTCAAAATAATCCGGACGGCAATCTTTGATATCATAACCGTGTTTATTACAAAATTGCGACATTTTTTCATATATAAGCTGATTAAACTCACCTGCTTTATCAGGAAAAAGTCTAAATCCGATAACAAACTGCCCGTCACAATCTTGCTGATTTTTATAACTATCATTCATCTTTTTATTCCTTATCTAAACATAACCGATTGCAACCCATTCAAGCGCAACATTTGAAGAAACGGCGACGCTAAAACCGGTTGTCGTCTTCAAAATGGTGTCACAAAAAACAGAAACTGCTCCAACCAAATTCCCCGTCATAGCCGTAACCTGTGTTAAAACAACATACGATGTGTCGGCATACGGCTGCTTAAACAAAATCTTAGAGCCATTTGTCACCCCATCCAATCCCCATTGAAACAACAGACGATTACCAAATTTGCAGCATCCTGAGGTTTTTAATAAAGTGGTGACAATAGAATTTATGCATTCACAAGCCGGCGCTGTTGTCATAACATTGCCGCTTTTATCAATATAAACTCCCATATCACCGCATTTATTGTCGGCATTGCAAACATATAATGATGATTTTATCGCTCCTTCCGGAGTTACATCCGTATAAATTGAACCATATTCTGTATCATTTTTATCCAGCGACCTGAAACCTGTAAAAATATGTTTATTCGGAGTTTCTCCAACGGCATATTTATCTCCTTTATATATACTGCGATTATTAAAAGTATTTGCATTAAACACATTCACCGATGTCAATTTTGCATAATTAGCATCAGCATATTCAAGATTTAGAGCTTCCGTTGGTTTGCCGGCAACCGGCGTAGGCACGGTGACATATGTTTGTCCGTCTGCCGTGATATGAACTCCAAGTTCTGCCGTGTTTTTTGTTCCGTCTGCCGCATAACTGTTCGCGCTTAAAAGCAAATGCGATGACTTATCGGGATTTACCACATTTTTTATCTGTCCGCAAACTCTGTCATTTTTATCACTCATAACATAACTGCGGCTATGTGCCGTTTCTATTTTATCGGCAAAAGAAAATTGAAGATTTTTTTGAATCACCGCGCTTTCACTATCCGAATTTTGCACAGATAAACCGCTGACTCCCAATACGCCGGATTTTATTTCATCACCAAATCTATGTAATAAACGCTCATCATCAAAAATTTCTGCGCTTTCTGCCGCTGATTTTGCGCTTTCTGCCGCATTTTGCGCACTTTCAACCGCTGCGGCGGCTGACTGTTTGACAATATGTGCATCAACAGAAACCGCGGCAGCATTTTCAGCGGCCGCGGCAGCTGCTTTTTCGGCAGTTTCCGTATCAATCCGCACTTTGATACAATTTTGCGCAACCTCTGCTTCACTCTGTGCCGCCGCATTTGCGGAATTTTCTGCCTTTTCCATCGCATTTTGCGCTTGTTTTTTATAATTTTTAAGCTCCGGCAGAATTTCCTTGTCAGTATATTCTTTTATTTCTGTCTGACCTGATTTCACATACATAAGCTCAACATCCAAATTCAAGACAACTTCATCCTGCCAATAAATTTCAATATTTTGAGTTTCGATACAATTTACGGAAACTATATTTTCATTCATATTTACCTCACTTTGTTACTTGCGGAGTTATGCGAAATATTCCGACTTTATTCACATCCGCCGGAAAAATTGTGTTTGTATCTCCGTTGGCGAACACGACCTGAATATCGGTTTTATAATTACCCACCGGAGCAGAAGTTTCTGCCGGAGACAGTCTCAGCAGATAAACACCTATAGCCTCGTCAACTTTTTCAGCTTGTTTTTGAAAAACCAAAGCATCATCATTTTTTTGCCGTACCTGCATAGTAATTGTCATTGCGGATAAATCTATTTGTTTGTTTTTCGCATTAAATTTCAATTTTATATTAAAACTGTCTCCTTGCCGGACTTCTACAATGTTTGAACCGGCTAAAATTCTTCCCGTCATTGCTTATTGCTCCTTTTTTACCTTAATAAAATAATTAACAGCCTGATTAACCGGCGTTACATGATTGCTGGCGCCATAAATTGCATTACAGCGTCCGGCATCAAATGTAAAATAGGCAGCGCTGTTTCCGCCGTCTCCACTTCGAGAAGAACCGCCTGACAATGAAGCCTGAAACGCTCCGCTTGCCGCCGGATTGCGCAAATAACCGTCTTGAGCTTGTGTCTGACCGGTAATATTCGGCAAGCCTTCAGGCTGAGTGGTTTGCATATCTGAAGCCGAATCTCCGCCTAAACCGCGCAAAAATTTGCCGCGATAATCAGGAAGATTAAAAGTGGAAGTACCGTCTCCGGCGCCAAAACTTGTTCCGATTAAAGAAAACAAATCGCTGTATTCCGAGCGACTTATCGCCTGACCGTTGCACAAAAACCATTTGTCATGATTATTTTTTTGCAATGACGCTTTTATATCGCCGACACAAAATAACGCATTCAAAAGTTCGGTTTGCTGTTTTGCAGCCGCATCCAATTGCTCTTTATTAACAGCATCTTTTTCTGCCGTACCTTTTCCCATGTTGCAAATTTTAAACCCTCCCATTTTAAGCTCACCCTGCATCGGAGCCCGTCCGTCTTTGAGCAGACATTCACTCAGTCCATCGGCAAAATTATCGTCTTCTTCATCATGACGGTCAGACACAATATCTATTTCATTTTTACGGTCGTCTTCCCAGCTGTGTATACGCGTAAACAATCCGTTACTATCATAAGGCATATTTTTTCTCCTTTATTTTATGTTGTTAAGCTCAGTAAACTTTTTTAAATCAAGTTCTTCGCGTTTAAGCTGATTTTGTTCTTTTTTAATGGCAAAATCGCATTCCATTTTTTTATTTTGAAATTCAAGCATTTTATCTTCTGTAGGTTTTACTGGCATATCCGGAGAATTTAGTTCACGGCTTATTTTATCAAACGCATCCTCCAAAACACTTTCAAATTGCCGAGCATTTGAAAGTGTTGCCGCCGCAGCTTCAATCATTTGCCTATACAAAGGCAGCAACGCCGGCTGCTGTGAAACAATGCCAAAAGCCTGACTTATCATTTCATTGATGTTTGACAAGACTTTAAGAATATTTTCTTCTTGCCGATTGATGTCAAAACTGCCGTCTGTTTCTATATCAATCACCATATCGCGCAGCTTTTGAGTTTTCAGCAATTCGATGGCTTGTCCAATCAATTCCGGATTTTTTGCGGCATCTTCGGAAGCAAATGAAGCCAATGTTTCGGGAGAAAACTGTTCACAAATAATCTCTGCTTTTATGCGTAGCAAATCTTTCAAAAAACGCTGCATATCATTTTGGCGGTCCTGGTTACGCAAAGTACCAAAATTTGTTTTTTTCACCACGGCAGTTGCAGTATCTTGAGAATTTGACGAACCGCGCATAATATCGCTGACACCAGTTACTTCATAAACGGCTTCGGTCAGCACCTGCCGTCGTTCAGCTAAAACCTGCAAAGTTGCGATATATTGTTCAATCGGAGCAAAATCTATAATTCCCCTGATACCTCCGGCGTCTTTTAATTTTTCAAAATCGTTCAAAGCGATAAGGGTAACATCCTTATCTAAAATATTTGCAAGCTCCGGAAAAGAATTGTCATAGCAACCGGAAACTTTCAGAGCCTGCATTGTCAGGCGCATTCGGTTGTTTACGCCATCAAGTTCATCCAGCAGACTTTTAATTTCCACATAATCCGGCACCGGAACAATTCCGTCATTGCTAAGTGTCGCCATAATCGGTTTAGGACACGGAAAAAATCCGCTCAAATGCAAAGTATCTTCATTGATTTGCAAAAAATCATCTGGATATTCCGGACTGAGATAATATATTTTGCGAGTTTTCTTATCCCAAATTTCATAAACCGAGATGCTTTTGTCGGTGAAATTATGCTGCCAGAAATAATTTGCCAAATCTTCATTAAAATTAGAATAAATCTCGCTTACATTCATAAAAGTTTTGCGAGCAATCCATTCAACATCTTCCCAGACATTTACTTTATCAATATCGGCCAAAAAAGACAAAGGATTAACATATTGAGTTGTAACCTGCTCCTTATCTTTTAAAATCACATTGCCTATATATTTGAAGCTGGATTGATATTGTTCCCATAATATACCCATACCGGAAAGCAAAAAATCATTGCGCGCATATTTTATGACACTATCAAAGTCAAATTGCTTCATATCCCAATCCAAAGCTTTTTCCAAAATTTGACAAGCAGTATTTTCAACAGCGTCGGCTTTTTTATTTCCTCTGATGATAAACGGCTGCGGCTGTCTGAAATATAGGAATGGTTTCAGCGTTTCTACCGACGACCAAAAAATGTTTTGTTTGTTACGATTGCGCTCATTGCGATAATATTTTCGAATTTCTTCAACTAACGCATAATAATCGCCATAAGTTTTTTCAGATGACCTAATTTTGCTAAGCCATTCCTGATATAATTTGCTATTATTTTGTTTTTCCATAATTTTTCCCCATAGAAAAACAGGCCCGTAAAATAACGAGGCCTGTTTTATTAAAAAATTTATTATTTTATAATTTTACCCAAAAGGCTTTTCTCACGTATGACAACCAGGTCATCCTGCGGTAAAGGCAATTCATCAAAACAATGAAACAAAACTTTATCTCCAACTTTTGCCCATGTAACATCCTCGCCAATACTTTGCACAACACCTTGATTTACAATATTATTCTTAATATCATTAAAAATAATCCGGCCATGTTTAAGTTTATCAGGCTTAATAATAAGCCTGTCTTTTATAGCTTTTAGCATCAATATATTTCTCCAAAAAAACAGAGATTAAGCTGATTTCAATCAAAAGCTTAATCTCTAAAAATATAAGTTTTATCAAAACACAATTTTACATGATAGTAATTTTATTATCATACAGGTAACCAAATGTCAAGAACTTTTTTCATTTTTTTGAAAATAAAATTTAACAAGCCTTTCCAATCCCAGCACCAGCAAGCTTTTCAGATGATATACAACTTGTTTGCTCAGCAAACTATGCTTAATAATATTCTTATCTGCTTTTAACTCTTTATCTTCTATACAGACGCTTCTGACAACGGGCCAAAATTCTGTCGGAATGCTCTGTATCGCTTTTATATAGCGCTCTTTATAAATCAACGCATCCTCACGGCAAGAATAATTTGAATTTGTTTTTATTAAAGAAATTGATTTCAGATTATTATAATTTCCAAGATAAAAATCTTTTAAGAGACGTTCTCCTGCTATTTTGCGGTCTTCGGCGCTAAATTTACTGCCTTTAAGCTCTAACACGCCGTTTTCATAGTATTTTTCCAAAACAGAGAGTTTATATAAACCGCCTTCCCGGCGTTTACGATAACCTTTTTTAATTGCATTTTCTTTTGATATATATTCTTCATCTGACATTTTTACCTCCTATTTTTCCTGAAAATATAAGATAAATATTATAATGTCAATAAGAAAAATATCGTTTTACATTGTAAGATTTATATTATATAATGCTTTATATATAATTTTTCAAAAAAGGTAATAAAAATGGATGATACAGAAGAAATAAGAAAAAAAATTGCCCGTCTAATTAACGAACGCGGCTTGAACTTTGCAAAAGTTTCTCTCAGCATAGGAAAAAATATTGCGTACATTCAACAATTTATTAAAAACGGCTCTCCCAGACGACTTGGCGAAGTTGAACGACAAAAATTGGCTCGTCTTTTAAAAGTCGATGAACAGGAACTGACAGATTTGCCGCTTAAAGTGTCTTCCGGATATGCACCGGCTGTTAATCAGGATGTTTTGTGCCTGGTTATAGAAAATATTGAATCATGGTTGGAAAAACGCGAATCAAAAATGTCTCCTCATGATAAAGCTGAACTTATTCGCCTGCTCTATTCAAAAATCTGCAACGAATCTTTAGAAAACGCCAATGCCAAAATCAAAGACTATATGGATATTTATGACGAATTCCGTAAAGTAAATTAAAATAATATGTTTTAGGACTATATAATAATGGATATTGATGAACAAATTCGGGATATTTTAATGAAAAGTACACCGATAAATGATAATTCGGCTCAAAAAAAATCTCCGCTTTCTACCGCTATTTCACAAAATTTTGGTATTAGCGTCATCGGCAATCAAAATATTGTAATCGGCACAGGAGTCGTGCAACTACTTTTGCTGCTAAGCATTTTACTCTGCTGTGTTTGTTTGCGCTAGTCACATAAAAGAATACGGGTCAATATCCACTTCCACCTTTACCCCTGAAGGCACTTTAACCATCTGCAACCATTTGGCCAGAACTTGTTGGATATTGATATTCTTATCTGTCTTCAGCATCAATCTGTAACGATAGCGGTCACGCAATAAAAACAACGGCGCCGGAGCCGGTCCCAACACCGAAACATATTCTGTATGCGGCGCAGTTTTACCAAATTCGGCGGCCACCTCACCGGTTAAATGCTTATCGACTCCGGAAATTATCAATGCCGCCAATTTACCGTAAGGAGGATAGCCAAGCATTTGCCGCGACTGCTTTTCAAAACTCATAAAACTTTCGCGGTCGTTATTCAGTAGAGCTTTCAGCACATTGTTTTCAGGATACAAAGTCTGCAAATAGACTGTGCCTTTCTTTTCTCCCCTACCGGCTCGACCTGAAACCTGCGATAATAACTGATATGTTTGTTCGGAAGCTCGTAAATCACTGCCCATAAGCCCCAAGTCGGCATCAACAATACCAACCAAAGTCAAATCAGGAAAGTGATGACCTTTAGCAATAATTTGCGTTCCCACCAAAATATCTATCTCACGCCGCTCCATACGGGCAATAATTTGCGACACCGCGGTAAACGAACCGGCATTGTCGCTGGAAAGTATCTCTGTTTTGGCATACGGAAAACGATGTTTTACTTCTTCGGCCACACGTTCCACCCCCGGACCGCAGGCTGTTAACCCATCCTTAGAGCCGCAATGCGGACAAACATCAGGAATTTCCTCAACATATCCGCAATGATGACACATCAGTTTATGAGCTTTTTTATGTTCGGTCAGCCAAGCGCTGCAACTCGGACATTGCATCCGATGTCCGCAATCGCGGCAAATCATCAACGGCGCATAACCACGGCGGTTTAAAAACAAAACAGATTGCTCACGATGTTCCAAATTTTCGGCTAAAGCCTGCACCAAACTCGGCGCCAGCCAAGAAACACCCCACTCGCCTTTTTGCGGTTTATCCTTTTTCAAATCGATAATTTTAATATCCGGCAGACTTGCATTGGCATAGCGGCTTTTAAGCTTTACACAATCATACTTTCCGTCTTCAACATTTACCATTGTTTCCAAATCAGGCGTAGCGGTAGAAAGAATCAGCGGTAAATGCTCTATTTTTGCCCGCACAATCGCCATGTCTCTCCCCTGATAATTGACCATATCTTCCTGCTTAAACGAATGGTCATGACTTTCATCAATAACAATCAGTCCCAAATTTGTATAAGGTAAAAACAGCGCCGAACGCGCTCCGACAATAACTTTAACACCCCCCTCAATAATAGCTTTCCAAGTATCGGCGCGTTCTTTTAAGCTCAAGCCGGAATGCCAATTTGCCGGACGCACGCCGAATCGCTTTTGAAAACGCTCCAGCCATTGCGTTGTCAGTGAAATTTCCGGCACAAGAATAAGCACCTGCTTGCCTCTTTCCAGGGTTTTGGCAACAGCTTCAAAATACACTTCGGTTTTACCGGAGCCGGTAATACCGTCCAGCAACGTAACGGAAAATCCGCTGTCTATTTTTTGACACAGCAATTCCGCCGCATGCTGCTGTTCCGCAGTTAAATCAACTTTCACATAATCTCCGACCGGCTCCAGAAATTCGCGTTTATTTTCCACATAAACAGGTTCCAGCACTCCGCTGTCTATCAGCGTTTTTATCACGCTTTGCCCTACGCCGGCACCTTTTGCTATTTCTTGTCTGGTATAAGGAGCATGCTTCAGCAAATCCATAACATGCCAACGAGCATCCGAATTTTTAAGTTTAGCCTCAGCCAAAGTTTTTCCCGAAAGTTTATACATTACCGTCAATGCCGATGGTTCAAACGCGGCTTTGACGCTTATCGCCATTTTAAAAACCAACCCAAGCGGAGCCATATTGTAACGCGCCACCCAAGCGATAAATTTCAGCAATTTTTCCGAAAGCGGAGGAAAATCATAAACTTTGCTTATGCTTTTTATCTTTTCGGCCGGCACATCATTTTGCGGTGAAAGCTCATAAACAACTCCGATTTGCTTGTCGCGTCCAAACGGAACCTCTACCAACTGCCCAAGTTTCAGCTCATCTTCCGTCTTATAGGTAAACGGCTGATTAAACGGCAGCGGCAGTAAAATTCCGAGCAGCAAAGCCTAAGCTCCTTTTTTTTGGTGAAAATATTCCGGAGAATAGCCATTCGGATGACGTTTTTTCAGTTTTTCCATATTACGATTTATGATTTCTTCAAACGGTACATCAAGCGCCAAACAAGCTTGGAACATATACCAGCAAACATCTCCGAGTTCTTTAATAAACATATCTCGCGTTTCATTGGTATAATTAAGTCCCATAAACTTGATTTTTTTCCATACATCATCAACTTCGCCGACTTCACCGCACAAACCTGAAACGGCATGGTCCAAACGAGCATAATTACCTTTTAGCTGTTTAGAAAGTTTAGTAAAATTTTGAGCAAAAAGCTCATCGTTTTTTGCTGTTTCAGAAGTAACGCCATCCACAAAACTCTGATATGCGGCAAGATATTCTTTTTCTTCCATTTTACACATCCTTTTTCAGTAATTCTTTTAAGTCATACAATTTTTGCAAAGCCTCGCGAGCAGTCATATCATCCGGATTAAGTTTTTCCAGCTCATCAATAACCGGAGATTTTTTTATTTCTTTCGGCACATATGAAAACAACGGCAGTTCATTGTCAAAACTGTTAAGCCCCTTATGCTGATTTTCATTTTCCAACTTTGTCAAAACCTGTTCGGCACGCTCCAAAACAGCTGTTGGCAAACCGGCTAATTTTGCAACATGAATACCATACGAGCGGTCGGCTGCGCCATCTATAACCTCATGTAAAAAAATGACTTCACCCTTAAACTCTTTGATTTTCATGCAATGCAAGCTCATGGCTTTCAATCTTTCCACCAAATCGGTAAGTTCATGATAGTGAGTGGCAAACAAAGCGCGGCATTTATTTACTTCATGCAAATATTCTACCACCGCCCAAGCAATTGAGAGTCCGTCAAAAGTAGCTGTACCGCGTCCTATTTCATCCAAAATAACAAAAGAGCGTTTGTCTGCTCGGTTCAGAATAGACGCAGTTTCAACCATTTCCACCATAAAAGTAGAACGACCGCGCGCCAAATCGTCTGAAGCGCCGACCCGTGAAAAAACTTTGTCCACATAGCCTATATGCGCCGATTTTGCCGGAACATACGCCCCCATTTGCGCCATAATGGCTATAATAGCATTTTGCCGTAAAAATGTGGATTTACCAGCCATATTCGGACCAGTAAGAAGCCAAATACGATTATTGTCCACATCCAAACCACAGTTATTGCCGACAAAACTTCCTTCATGATTGCGGCGGAGCGCATCTTCAACAACCGGATGCCGACCTTCTTCAATCTCAAACGCATAACTGTCGTCAATTTCCGGACGGCAATAATTGTATTCAAGCGCCAAATCAGCCAGCGCCGCTCCGACATCCAGCTCGGCCAAAGCGGTTGCCGTACGGGTTATATCATCAGCAGCAAGCAAAATATTATGCACTAAATCATCAAAAACGGCTAATTCCAAAGCAAGAGCCTTTTCCGAAGCTCCGCGGATTTGGTTTTCCAGCTCAGTCAGTTCAACCGTCGTAAAACGAGAAGCATTCAGAACCGATTGTCTGTGAATAAATTCAGGATTTCCAAGCACCTTAGCTGAATCTTTATTGGAAATTTCTATAAAATAACCGATTACATTGTTATATTTTATTTTAAGGTGTTCTATTCCGGTTTGTTTCACATATTTGCTTTGCAAATTCAAAATATAGTTATGCCCTTTATTTTTCAAATCACGCACGGCATCAAGCTCCGGACTGTAGCCGGCTTTGATAAAATCGCCGTCACGCGCCAAAAGCGGCAGGTCGTTTGTTCTGTCTTCCACCCACAAAGCATTTGCCAGCATATTAACCAGCATGCTATGATTTCCGAATTTTTGCAATACTTCGGCAACCGCTACCGGCAGCTCATCCAAAACATCAATGGCTTTAAATGATTCTATTAAAGTTTTCAGCTTTGGCAGACTGCCCAAAGTCATGCCTATGGCTAGCAAATCGCGAGGTCCACCGCGGCCGACGCCAAGTCTGGAAACGGCACGTTCAACATCAGGACAGCTTTTCAGTATAGCACGCAATTTTTCTCGCACATCTTGATGTTTTAAGAAAAACTCGACCACATCCAAACGTTTATTTATTTTATCAACATTCAACAGCGGATTAGCCAAGCGATTGGCTAACAATCTGGCACCGGCTCCGCTTACGGTTCTATCCATTACAGAAATCAGCGTAGCGCCGCGCGGGCCTTCCAATAAGTCCAAATTATGACGGGTTGCAGCGTCTATTTCCATATATTGACTGCTCAATATTTTTACCGGACGGGCAATGCGCGGCATTTTGCCTTTTTGAGTATTTTCAACATAATCAAGCAAAATTCCGGCCGCAGAAATTTCAATTTTACTAAAATTTCCAAACGAGTCCAGCGTGTTAACCTGATAAAATTCTAAAATCCTTTTCTGAGCATTACCGCTATTAAAACGAGCCTGCGGCAATACAGAAAGTTTTTCTTTATATTCGTTCAACAGATGAAACAATTCAGGATTCTGCAGCAATGCATCCGACACCAAAATTTCGCTCGGCGACAATCTGTCAATTTCAGTATGCAGCTGAGCCGCCTCATTTTGAGGGCAAACTTCAAGTAAACGGGTATAAAACACGCCGGTGGAAAGGTCTATCCACGCCAAACCAAACTCGTTTCCATTTTTTGCCACGCACAACAGATAGTTATTTTTCCGAGAATCCAAAATAGTGTCTTCGGTAATAGTTCCGGGAGTCACCAAACGCACAACGTCTCGGCGCACAATAGCCTTATAGCCGCGTTTTTTAGCCTCTGCCGGATTTTCCATCTGTTCGCAAATAGCCACCTTGAAACCCTGTTTCATCAGTTTTGCCATATAGCTTTCATAGGCATGAAAAGGCACGCCGCACATCGGCACATCTTTACCATCGGCCTTTCCGCGTTTAGTCAACGCAATATCCAAAGCTTTTGAAGCCGTTATGGCATCTTCAAAAAACAATTCATAAAAATCGCCCATGCGATAAAACAGCAAATAGTCCTGATGAGCCTTTTTCAGCTCCATATATTGTTCCATTGCCGGCGTTAAATTACTTTTTTCCGTCATCTTGATATTAAACCTATTTAAACTTATTGTATACTACAATAAATATGTTTGAAGTCTAGCACTTTATTAAATTTATCATACGGGATAACGCCAATGCTGAAAAATATGAAACGCCTTCTGGGATTGGAAAAAGATTCTTCTTTTTCTACGCGTGTGCTGATTTTGTCGCTGCCTTCGGCCGTATTGTTTACCTTATTGGCTTTTTTTGAACTGGTGACACCTTTAACGGCGCTGATTTGTTATGTTGTAATTATCATATTCAACATGTTTTCTCTTTTTCCGCTGAGCTATGAGATGCAGTCTCTTAAACAATATATTTATTCTCTGGCCAACGAACATGAAGACGGTTTAAAGCCGAACCTTTCAGAAAAAGACGCGCAAAAAATTGCCGATGCCGTTAATTCCATTCATCGTTTTTGGACCTCAAAAGCCGAATCGCTTGAAGCGCAGACAATGTCTGACGCCGCGGTCTTAGACACTCTTCCCGACCCGATTTTGATGCTGGACAGCGAAGGAGTTATCACCGGAGGCAATCTTTCGGCACGCAATTTGCTGGGTGAAGATATAACCGGACGCAATATTGATTCTGTTTTCAGCGTGAATATTTTTGTAACATCGGTAGAAAAAGTGCTGAAAAATAAAAGCGAATCCGAAAGTTTGGTATTTCATGCCGGCGGAAAAATCAATAAACGCATTTATGCTCATATAACAAAGCTTCCGTGGTATTCAAAAGGACGCGCCGTTGCCGTTGTTTCTATTTATGACATCAGCAAAGCCATGAGTTTAGAAAAAATGCAATCGGATTTTGTGGCAAACGCCAGTCATGAGCTTAGAACTCCGCTTTCGGTAATCTCCGGCTTTATTGAAACATTGCAAACTTCGGCTAAAGACGATGACGAAGCGCGCGAAGCTTTTTTAGCCATCATGAAAGAACAAACGGACTATATGTCAAATCTGATAGAAAATCTGCTTTCGCTTTCTAAACTGGAAATGGCTCAAGATAAAGAATTAAAAGACAAGGTGAATATATCCGAAGTTATAGACGACGTTACGGAAGCATTAAAAATAAAAGCATTTCAACATTCGGTTAATCTGAAAGTTTCTGAACAAGGACGCATTCCAAAAATTATTGGAGACAAGCAAGAAATTCGGCAAATTCTGCAAAATCTGACAGACAATGCCATTAAATACGCTCAGGAAAACTCCGAAATAAGCATAGATATTAAGACTGTGCCTCAAATTCCGGTCGGAAACGGGCAGAATGTGGCGTCAGGCAAAGCGGTAAGCATCGCCATAAATAACAAAGGTCCGAAAATAGCCAAAGAAGATTTGGCTCGTCTTACAGAAAAATTCTATCGTATGCAAATTCACAAAGATATGAAAATCCGCGGAACAGGCTTAGGTTTAGCCATTGCCAAGCAGATTATTTTGCATCATCATGGAAATTTGACAGTAAACTCAACAGCCTATAACGGAACAACTTTTACGGTTTATTTGCCGCTCAAACCATAATTTTATGATATGACTGCTTATCTCAATAAAAAACTGTTTTCTCTATAAAAAATGAAGGCAGAAGCCAACGCACTCTGCCTAAATTTTTTTTGATGTAAAAACAATTAGCCGTTTACAATGTCTTGTAAAGTTTTACCGGCTTTGAATTTAGCTACTGTACGAGCAGGAACTTTTACTGTTTCACGAGTACGCGGATTGATAGCTGTTGTAGCAGCTCTCTTAGAAGTAGCAAAAGTACCAAAGCCAACCAAACGAACATCGTCACCGGCTTTCAAAGCGTCAGAAACAGCTGCGATGAAAGCGTCCAAAGCTTTTGAAGAATCTGTTTTGCTTAAACCAGAAGCAGCAGACATACTGTCAATCAATTCACTTTTATTCATTTTTATATTCCTCTTTAAGTTATAATTTAAAGTTGAGAATTTGTTCTCGCTCTTTATCTAATAGGATTAAAAACGGTTTGTCAAACAAAAAATTATGTCAAACCTCAGAAAAAAGTATATTTTGCGCCGATTTTATACAAATTGTGAGCTAAAAATATTCATATTTGACTTTGAAAACCGATTTATATAGTATAGTTGTTGGTAATAAGGAGTGTATGCAGATGAAAATCAGAATCTTGGGGATAGCATTGGCCGGATTTTTAAGCGCTTGCGGAGAATCGGGAACAGATGAAATTTATAATGAAAACAACACTAATGTTGTTGAAGGCATAGTTTATGACATAAATGAAAAACCTATTAACGGCACTTATAAAATATATTACCCTAACGGAAACGTAAAAATGGAAGTTAAAAGCAAAAACGGCAAACCGGATGGTTTAGGACGTTTTTATGACGAAGACGGAAATATTGTATTTGAAGGAAATTTCAAAAACGGATTGATGAACGGTAAAATGCTGAATTTTTATCCAGATGGCTCCATACATAATGAAATAAACTACACAAACGGCAAACCGGATGGTCTATATAAAACTTATAATCAAGACGGAACACCTGTTGTGGAAGTCCTTTTTGAAAACGGCACGGCATCCAAAGGATACGCCATTATTCAGGAACATAAAATAGATTTAACTCCTGAGGATTTACAAGAAATCTCAGAACCGGAACAACCGCTGCAATAGCGGTTGTTTTTTTATAAGCAATTGCTATATCTAATAATATAGATGTTTGTCTGTTTGAAACACACGAAAAATACGAATCGCAATTTTAGATAAAATTATTATAAATCAAAATGTTATATAAATATGATATAATTTTGCCAAAATAAAAAAATACGCTTGTTTTGCAAAAAAAATATATGGAAAAAAGGTTTTTTTATATTTTTTTGTACATTTTTTAGAAAAAAATAAAAAAAATGCTTAACAAATACTTAATTTTCTGTTAATAATGTACTTAGATGTGATTAAAAATTTAATTGTTCAGATTTAGAACTGGAGGAATATAATGAAAAACTTAACAAAATTGCTGGTTGTAGCCATGGTTGCAGGCCTGACAGCGTGTGCCAGCGATGAAGAAACCGCAAATCGCAACTATCGTTATGCAGGTGAAGACGGTTGCGGCGATGCTTTAATTAAAGAAAAACCAGCTCCGGCTCCGGTTCGTCAGGTTGCCCGTCCTTGCACCACTTGCCAAGCGACAGCTCCTGCTCCCGTCCCTGCCGCCCGTCCTTGCGGCGGTTGTCAGCCGACAGAATACACAGTTAGAACTCCTGTAAAAGTTGTTTATAAAAACACAACATATCATACTGTGTATGAACCTCGTACTTATGAAACAACATCGTTTGAAACACGTCCGTTTAATCGTGCCGAAGCTTGCACATCAGGTGAATGCTATGGCGGCGGTCAAGCGGTTATGAACGCTCAGCCTGTTATGGCGGCTCAGCCGGTTGTAACACGTCAGCCTGTTTTGCAGCAGCCTGCCGGACAAGTTTCAGCTCCTGTTGAAGTATATGAAAAATAATTATTGAACATTGTTTTTCTTCTATGCTCCGTATATTTTTCCAATATACGGAGTTTTTTTGTATGCTAAAAAAGTGAAGCACAATCAAACTGCTTTTACTTAAACACAAAATTATCTTTACTTTCAGGTTATCTTTAGTTAAAATATATATCGGATGGACAATAGTTTATCCAGGGCGTCAGAAACCCTTTAATAAATTGGATAGTCGCTTCTAAGCATAAGCGACTTAAAATTGTTGTTATGCCGACTTCTGTTCATAGGACGGATGTCGGCTGAATAAGGCTATATGCTGAATAGGCCGAGCCGTTCTTTTATTCAATTTATTAACGGTTTCTGAACATCCGCCCGCCTTTATAGCGGGTTTTATTTTATGTGCAATTTTTGGAGGTTTAGAAATATGAAAAATCAACGTGGTCGCAGTATGATAGAAATGCTGGGTGTTTTGGCACTTATCGGCGTTCTCTCTGTTGGAGGCATCGCCGGATATTCTAAAGCGATGGAAAAATATAAACTTAATAAAACCATTGAAGAATATAACTATGTTACACATGGTTTATTAGAGCATTTGCCTGAACTTCAAAAACTAAATTCCACTGACAGTCAATATATGATTACAGATTTTGTTTTAGCCGCAAATATAGTGCCTTCAACCTGGAAACGACACAATGGAACAGATTTATCAGATTCCTATGGCGGTGCAATAGCTATTTTTATAAGAAACAATCATCTGAGTTTAGAAATTTATCATCATTATCCTTATGATGACGCAGGTTCTTTATCTTCAATTGAATTTTGTAAAACTTTGTTTAAGGATGTAGCGCAACCGCTATCATCAGCCATGTACGGCGTTGGTCTATATATGTTTGATTATGATGATAATATTATATACGGAAATGCCCATTGTGATGGTGATAAAACCTGTTTGAATAATTTAACGATTTCTGAAATAAATAAAATATGCAACTCCTATAAAAAAGATGCAAATTACAGTTCGGTTATTTTATATTTTTAAATTTTGCCGTATAGACTGTTTTTATTTTACAATTATTCAGCGGTTAACTTATGGCGTGAGACTGTTATAAAATTAGAGTGTAAACAACATAATTTTAGAGGAAAGAAAGATGAAAAATAAGTTATTCAAATTCTAAACATCTGATTATCATATGAAAAATGAACAAGCCTGTGCCTTAGTTTTGGATTGTTAGCTAAAATGCCTCAAAAAAAACGCTGTAAACTTTTTAGAGTTCCGCAGCGTTTTTAATTTTACAAACTATTTGTATTTTCCAAACATCAAGCAAATACATCCTAAAATGCAGAAGCCTAACAACATTAAAGCATCCGCATCTGAAATTTTTGCCATGATATTTTCATCAAATCCGCGATAAATAAAAATAATCATGCATATAACGAAAAGCACAAACAAATCTATCGCACCAAAAATGGCAACAATATTTCTGAATTTCATAGTTATATTCTTTACAAACCAAACACTGGAAATTTTTCCCACATATCAGACAAAACAGCAATCATATTGCTAAATACTTTTCCCCAATCAATTATACAAATCAAAAGCAGAGAAAAAATTCCGCATAAAATGCTTCCATAAAATGAAGCTGTTAACTCAGTTTTACATTGAGCAAGCCTGCGTTCTTTTTGTTCAAAATATTCTTCCCTATCCATCTCGTTTGAAAACTTCAAACTGCCGCTGCCTCCCGATTTTTCGTACCGATAATCTGCTTTATCCGAAAAATAAAAAAACAATGCAATCCTGAAGGAAATCAGCATAATAACCAGCAGAATAGCACAGCTTGAGGCTTTTCCCTGAGCAAAGGGCGCAAGAATTACTGATAAAATCAATAAAATTGTTGCAAATAACTTAAAATAATAACCACGCATAATTAAATGATTTAAATTAAACATAATAATAAAATTTGGATTTATTTTGGCTCATACGCCATTTTTTGTCAACATTTAAATATAAAAAAAGTCTGAAATTTTGTTAGTGAATAAGACAGTCGTTTTTTTTACACACTTTCGACAATAATAAAGCTTTGATTTTTGCGGTTGACTTATGAAAAAAGGCTGTTATAGAATTGGAGTGTAAACAACATAATTTTAGAGGAAAGAAAGATGAAAAATAAGCTATTCAAAGGTCTCTCTCTCTCTCTGCAAATCCTAAACATCTGATTAAAGGCATATTTTTTGCCACTCAGCGTGTTTTTGCAGAGTTCAGCGCAAAAAATCACACATTCGAAAATAACACATTCAGTAGCTACTCTATAAAGGGTTCTGGATTGCTTCGTCGTTGCACTCCTCGCAATGACATTTGCAGCGTGGGACGTTCCATGATAGAAATGCTCGGCGTATTGGCGATTGTCGGAGTGTTATCAGTCGGTGGCATCGCCGGTTACTCCAAAGCTATGGAAAAGTGGAAGGTTAATCAACTGATTAGTGAATATACCCATTTTATGTTTGGAGCCGTTGAGCATTTGGATGATATTAAAAAAGTCCCCAACGGCAGCGGCTATGCCGATATAATGCAGTCTCTAAATATTATTCCAACCTCTTGGAAATATGATAACGCCAGCAATGTCCATGACCGGCTTAATAACCGAATACAGCTATGGCGGGGAGGTTCAGATTTAGTTTTTGAAATTTATCTGCTGGAAGAATATGAGGAGAAAGATTCTTATTCTTTAGCTGAACCGCGAGTTCAGCTCTGCCGTGAATTGTTTCTAAACTTTGTACAGCCGCTTTCCGAATTTGTGGATTATTCCTATGTATGGCGTGGAAATGCGCAAACTCTTAATCCGTTATGGTATGGAAATAATTATTGCGGTGCTGATAAAAAATGCCTAAAAAACGTAACTCTGGCAGAAATAAACGCAGCTTGCCATACCTGCGGAGACAGCTACGGAACTTGTTCTATTGTTATAACTTATTGATTATAAATTAAAAGCAGATATCCCGCATAGAACGATGAGGAATATCTGCTATATTTTATTCATAGCGCAAAGCGTTTATCGGATTCAAAAGCGAGGCTTTATAGGCTGGGAAAAAGCCAAACAGCAAGCCGACAATGCCCGAAAAACTAAATGGCAAAATCACATAGAATGTGGATAATTCAGCAGAAATAGAAGTCAGTTTCGGCAGCAGATAAACACCGGCGATACCGAATATAACCCCGATTAAGCCTCCGAGCAGCGATAAAATCAACGCTTCCATCAAAAATTGCAGACGGATATCCCAGCGTTTGGCGCCAATAGCCATACGAATACCTATTTCACGAGTGCGTTCGGTAACCGAAACCAGCATTATGTTCATAATACCGATACCGCCGACCAATAATGATATTGAAGCGATTGAGCCGAGTAAAATCGTCATAATTTTAGTGGAATTTTGCATCATTTCCATAAATTGAGTCAGGTTCATAATGGTAAAATCATCGTCTTTATTTAATCCCAAACGGTGGCGTTGACGCAACAGGGTAGTAATTTCATCTTGCGATGTGTAAGTGCTTTCTGCGTCATAAGCCTGTAACATAAGCATATTAACCATATCGGGAAATTCTGTTCCGGAAACTTTTTTCTGCACGGTGCTGAGCGGCAAATAAACCATATCGTCTTGGTCTTGTCCTGGTCCGCTTTGTCCGCGTGTAGTTAAAGCGCCGATAACCGTAAAAGGCAGACCTTTAATGCGAATTGTTTTGCCTAAAGGGTCAATATCGCCAAACAGCTCTTTTACCACGGTCTGTCCCAAAATAGCTACTTTGTTTGCGTTTTTAATATCGGCGTCCGAAAAATCACGCCCATAAGCCAACTCCCATTCTTTTATTTCAAAATAGCGGTTGTCGGTTCCCACAATATTGGTCGCCCAGTTGGTGTTGCCATAAACGATTTGTCCGCTGTCATTAACAACAGGCACGGCCAAACGGATAGTGGCTATTTTGTTTTGAATGGCGTTGGCGTCGCCGTTTTTGAGCGTCGGCTGCGAGCCGTGTCCCATACGCGATCCGCCGGAAGTTGAGGAGCCGGAACGAATCATAATCAGATTTGTCCCCATACTGCGCATTTCTTTTTGGATTGAGAGCTGCGCGCCATTGCCGATAGCAAGCATCACAATAACCGCCGCCACACCTATAATTATACCCAAGCTAGTCAAAACCGAACGCATTTTATTAGCGTGAATGGCGCGGATGGCAATTTTAAAAATAGTTTTCAATTCAATCATTTCTGAACTCTTTTCGTATTTATTATGTCCGAATGAATTTCTCCGTCCACGATTTTGATTATGCGATTGGCATACAGAGCAATATCTTCTTCGTGGGTAACCAAAATGATGGTGCGGCGCAGTTCTTTATTTAGTTTTGTAAATAAATCCATAATTTCTACGCTCATTTTTGTATCCAGATTTCCGGTCGGCTCATCGGCAAAAATAATCGGAGCTTCGTTTACAATGGCGCGGGCGATGGCCACACGTTGCTGCTGACCGCCGGAAAGTTGGTTCGGCTGGTGGTGCATACGCTCGTGCAAACCCACGCTGTTCAAGGCTTTTTCGGCTCTTTCTTTTCGTTCTTCATCGGCAACACCGGCGTAAACCATCGGCAATTCAACATTTTCTATGGCCGAAGTCCGAGAAAGCAGATTAAACCCCTGAAAAACAAAGCCGATTTTGCGGTTGCGGATTTCTGCAAGCTGGTCGCCGCTCAGATGTTCAATATTTTCTCCGTCCAGAATATATTCACCGGAAGTCGGTGTGTCCAAACAGCCGAGAATATTCATCAATGTAGATTTTCCCGAACCGGAAGGCCCCATAATAGCCACAAACTCTCCAGCCGCAATTTCCAAATTTATACCTTTGAGAATCTCCAAATCAAAGCCGTCCAAAGGATAACTTTTATGAATGTTTTTGAGTTGAATTAAAGGTTTCATCAGCGAGGCATCCTAAACTTCATTTTTTGAGTATCAGCGGCAGAAAGTTCTTTAGAAACAATAACTTCATCGCCAATTTTTAATGCACTTTCTAAAATTTGAGTATTATCATCATCGCTGACGCCGATTTTTACGGTTACGCGTTCTGGATGCCCGTTTTTGATAATCCATACGCCGCGGTCTTTATAGCGTTTTGCCTTGTCGCTATCGTCGATATAAAAACGCAAAGCTTGGTTTGGCACCAGCATAACGCCTTTTTCTTCAGCCGTGATAATTTCTACATTGGCGGTCATCCCCGGTTTTAGTTTCATATCGGAGTTGTCAATGCCGATTACAACCGTGTAGGTTACAACATTTGAAGTGGTGGTAGCCTCGTTGCGGACTTGGGTAACCGTGCCATAAAAATAGTCATCGGCATAGCTATCGACCGTAAAGCGCACTTTTTGCCCTTCTTTTACTTTAGCGATATCAGCTTCCACAACCGAGGCTTCAATTTGCATTTTAGTCAAATCTTCGGCTACCGAAAAAATTTCCGGCGTTTCAAAGCTTGCGGCCACAGTTTGCCCAACTTCAACCGATTTAGAAATAACAATGCCGTCAACCGGCGCTTTGATTTCGGTATATGAAAGTTCGGTTTGCGCAGAATTTAGCGAGGCTTGAGCCTGTTTGACCTGAGCCTGTTCCAGAGCCAGCTGAGCAACAGAATTATCATAGTCGCGCTCGGCGGCTTCCAAATCTTTTTCAGTAGAATATTTGGCGGCGTTTAGTTTAGAAATACGGTTTAAGGCTTTTTTATAGTATTTTATGTTGTTTTCTTCTACAGCCACTTGCGCTTTGGCAATTTCCAACGCCGCCTCTCTTTGCTGCACGGTGGCTTTGGCGTTTTCTTGGTCGATAAGCGCCAGAAGCTGACCTTTTTTAACCACCGAGTTATAGTCAACATAAATCTCCGCAATACGTCCCGAAGCCTGAGAGCCGACAGAAACGGTAGAAAGCGGATTGATGGTGCCGGAAGCGGTGATGCTTTCCATTATATCGCCGTTTTCTATTTTTTGTGTTTTATAAACAGTACCGCCGGCGCTGCGGTTAAGCATTTTGTAGCCAATGCCCAAAATGGCAAGCAAAGCAATTCCGTAAATCAAATATTTTCTCATTTTCAGACCTTTCTTTATAAAGATGTTTCATATATAAAAATATTTTGTAAAAAAATCTATAAATTTATAACGATAAAATGAAAAAAATGTTCACAAAATAGTATGGAAAAAGTATTGATATGCTAATGAGTTAGAGAGTTATTCACAATTAAAACTTCAAGTATGAAAAAATACTTTATTTTTTTGAATTTTCTGCTATATATAAATCGCTGAATTTATAACTATGTGATTTTTTTGAGGAATAATTTTTTGAAAAAGCTTTTGAAAAAAAATAAATTCAAATTTAAAAAACAAAAGGTTCTATATACCGAAAAAAAACCTTTTCTTGCTGACAAAGAAATTATTTTCCGCAGCAACGGCCGCGCTAAGGTTTTTAATATTTCTCATCGTTTGCAAGTGTTTATGCTGATGCTCTTTGCGGCTGTTTTCGCTTGGTCGGGTTATAATTACTATTTTTATCATATTTCAGCCTCCATTATTCATCATAAAGAAAAAGAATTAGGCAAAACCAGAGACGCCTATATGGATTTGATTTCTGATGTGACTGCGCTGCAGAATAATTTAAAAAATGTTGTTTCTTCTGTTGATGAAGCCGGAAACGGTTTGCAAGAAATTAAAAACTATAAAGAAAAAGCTCTGGTGGTAGAAGATAAAATTAAACAAATAGCCGATTCAGAAAGCTGGATAGACGCTGATAAAATAGAAGAAAAAGTCACTAAAAAAGAAGCATTGCTGCAAAAAGATATTGTCCAGACAGAAAACAATCAATTAAAGCAAAAAATTGAAGAACTCGGCGGAAAAATAACCAATCTTCAAGAAACCGTAAAAGGTTTGGAAACGGCGGAAATTGCTATTTTAGATAAAATTCATAAACTTTCCGGACGTGAAATAGAGCAAATAAAAACTTCGCTTACACAAATAAATAAATCTCTAAAAGATAAAAACCGCTATTATAATCCGCTTGCCAATATAAAAGAAGGTAAAGGCGGTGCCTATGAACCTGCACAAGGCATGAAAATAGAAAACCGCAAGCTTTTAGAGAAAATGTCAATAACTTTTAAGCAAATTGACACATTGGAAAATTATAAACAAGCAATGAAAAGCGTACCTCTTGGCAAACCCGTCTATCGCTATCAGCTAAGTTCGGCTTATGGCACTCGCCAAGACCCTTTTAAAGCCTATTTGGCTAATCACAAAGGGTTGGATATGCGCGCCGCAGCCGGCAGCCGAATTTCTACTCCTGCGGCAGGACGCGTGACTTTGGCCGGTTATCAAAAAAACGGATATGGCAATTTGGTGGTTGTTGACCACGGAAATGGTTTTGTTACAAAATATGCTCACATGCGCAAAATTTATGTTAAAACCGGTGATACAGTGGCTTATAATCAGGCTCTGGGAGAGGTTGGACGCACCGGCCGCGCCACCGGTAACCATTTACACTATGAAGTGCTGTTTCGCGGGGCAAATGTTAATCCGGCGGCTTTTATTACTTTAAGCAGCCTGAATTAAGGAGATAAAAATGAGAAGTTTAAAACGTTTAATTTATTTAAAAATCGCACGCATGAGCCGCGGCTCTAATACTCCTGTGCCAAGCATTATAAGCTGCGACACCAAAATAAAAGGAGACATCTGGGGCGGCGATACAATTCATATTGACGGCAAACTCGAAGGTAATATTATGTGCAATGAAGTAATAATCGGCACACGAGGCTATATTGTCGGCGATATTAAAGCCAAGTCTTTGAGCGTTTACGGCACAATCAACGGCATAATAGATACCGATGAGCTGTTTGTGGCAAACAATGCCCGCTTAATCGGTAATGCCTATTACAATAAAATAGCTCTTGAACCGGGAGCGTATATTGAGGGCAATTGCCTGCCGCGCAACAGACGCCCTGAAGCTCAGCCAAAACCGGCGGCTCTGGTCCAGAACAAACCGGCAGAAACAATAAAAGCAGAAGCAAAACAGACCGAAGCTAAGTCAGCTGAATCTTCATTAAAAGCTGTAAGATAATGACTGGAAAAAACAAAAAATCAGACTTTATTTCTACTGGTCAGGTGGCTCAGAATCGCCGTGCGCATTTTGATTATATAATTGACGAAGTTTTTCAGGCCGGTTTGGTTTTAACCGGTACAGAAGTTAAATCTCTGCGCTTGGGACATGCCAACATCAACGACGCTTACGGCATTGTTGAACAAGGTGAAATTTATATATCTAATATGTTCATTGCCGAATATGCCAACAAAGGCTATGAAAGCCATGTTGAGCGCCGCAACCGCAAACTATTGTTACAGCATAAAGAAATCATTAAAATACAAAACGCTCTGTCGCGTAAAGGCGCCACTTTGATTGCCATGAAACTATATTTTGATAATCACGGCAGAGCCAAGCTTGAAATAGGTTTGGGACGCGGTAAAAAACTTTATGATAAGCGAGAGACGGCAAAAGAGCGCGATTGGAATCGTGAAAAATCTCGTTTGCTGTCGCATTAAAAATAGTTTTATAAAATTTCTAACTTCCAAACTAAAAGCCGGATGTACAAACATCAGGCTTTTAGTTTGTTTAAATTCCTAAACCGGCTAAAAATCGGCCGTATTCTTTTTCTGCAGCTGTCGGCTCGCGGTAAAATTCTTTTTGAGCTTTGCCGGCTTTGGTTATTTTCCAAAGTTTTTCCGTATTGTCAGCGTCGGGGTATTCCTTAATAAATCTCAAGGCAATTAGATGATGGTACGTTTCAAATCCGATATTTTTAATCAGATTTTCAGCGCTGCCTTGTTTAGCCTCTCCGATAAATTTAAAAGCATTTATAATATCTTTCATAAGCATAAAAATTAGTTTGACATAAAAATAACTATTTGAATAAGCAATAAAATATTAACTCATAAAAGTCAATATGTATATTTTAATAAAGTGTATTACATGTCTAAAAATACATCAATATAGAACAAGCATTTTCTCCGTTATCTTTACACATTTGGCAAGCCTCACTAATTTCTGCCGGTGTCATATCTTTGATATATTTACCTGTTGACTTTAGTTAAACGTCTGTTATAGAATTGGTACGTAAACAACATAATTTTAGAGGAAAGAAAGATGAAAAATAAGCTATTCAAAGGTCTCTCTCTCTCTCTGCAAATCCTAAACATCTGATTAAAGGCGTATTTTCTGCCGCTCAGCGTGTTTTTGCAGAGTTCGGCGTAAAAAATCACACATTCGGAAATAACAAGTTCAGTAACAACTCTATAAAGGGTTCTGGATTGCTTCGTCGTTGCACTCCTCGCAATGACGCTTGCTCTACTGGTCGTTCCATGATAGAAATGCTCGGCGTTCTAGCTATTATCGGTGTGCTGAGTGTCGGCGGCATTGCCGGTTATTCCAAAGCAATGGAAAAATGGAAAATAAACAAAACCATTGAAGAATACTCTATGTTAATAACCGGACTTATAGAATATAAAGACAATTTTATCAAAAACACCCCGACAGAAACTGATGTATATCTTCCTGATTTTATTCAGGCCGCAAATTTAGTACCTGAAACTTGGAAAAAAGGCGGTTCATCATATATGTATGATACTTTAGGAAACAGGGTTAATATATACTTTTCCAACACAGAAAATATTTCCGGCACCCGATATGTCTTTGATATATGGTTTGCTCAATCCGCCTCATCAAATAATTCTCTTGCATATAATTTATGCAGAGCTTTTTATCAAGATGTTGGAATTGCCATGTCTTCAAATGTACTGGCAATAATAGTACAAAGAGGAAAACACTTTGCATATGGAGATACTTTATGCCACGAAGGGACAGATGAAAAAGGCAACCCAAGACATTGTTTGCGTGATATGAAATTATCAGAAATTAGTGATATTTGCAAAACCTGCCAGACAACTAATTGCGCTGTGTATCTTGTTTTTTAATTATGATTACATCTGATTTTGCGGTTGACTTATGGCGTGATACTGTTATAGAATTGGAGTGTAAACAATATAATTTTAGAGGAAAGAAAGATGAAAAATAAGCTATTCAAAGGTCTCTCTCTCTCTCTGCAAATCCTAAACATCTGATTAAAGGCGTATTTTTTGCCGCTCAGCGTGTTTTTGCAGAGTCCGGCATAAAAAATCATACATCCGGAAATAACAAGTTCAGTAGCTACTCTATAAAGGGTTCTGGATTGCTTCGCGTTGCTCGCAATGACGTCTGCAGCGTGGGACGCTCTATGATAGAAATGCTTGGCGTGCTAGCTATTATTGCCATTTTAACAGTCGGCGGAATTGCCGGTTATTCCAAAGCGATGGAAAAGTTTAAGCTCAATAAAGCAATCAGCGAATATAGTATGCTGATTTTTGGCATGCAGGACTATATTGAATCTATACAAAAATATACAATTGACGAACCTCATATCGGCGCTGTACAGATAGCTGAAGCAGCAAATTTAATTCCTCAGGCATGGGAAATACAAAGCAATTATGGTCTGCTTGATGTATATGGTAATCGCTTACAAATCTATATAGATAAATCACCTCGGCATTTAATTATAGATTTTTATTTGCAAGGAATGACTAAAGCCGAAACCAATCAATATACACAAACATTTTCCGGTAAATTATGTATGGAGCTATTCAATAATATAATTATTCCGCTTAACAATACTATTTATGAAGCACACATATTCCGTTCTAAAAGTGGTAATGGTAAAAATTTTTCAGGCAAAACTTCATGCTCCTCAAACAAAACCTGTATAAAAGATATGACACTAAATGATGTACATAATGCCTGTAATTATTGCACCGCAGAAGATAACTGCGCAATTGTCCTAGTATTTTAACTAATTTTGCACACACTTTTAACATTTTAATTATGCGGTTAATATTAGTTGAATTGCTGTTTAAGAATATTAAACAGCAATTTCATATATTAGTCAGCTCAAATATTTCTAAGCCTAAATTTATTGCCGAAACCGCCATAAATTATTATAAAACTAACCTCCTGAAACCTAGAATCAGTTTCAGGAGGTTAAGCAAACATAGATACTTATTATTTACCTGCGTTAGCGTCTTTAACAGATACAGACAAATCGTCTGCAATACGAGCAGAACGGCCACGCAAAGCACGCAAGAAGTACAATTTCGCACGGCGAACTTTACCGATACGAGATACTTCAATTTTAGCTACGTTTGGAGAATACAACGGGAATACACGCTCAACACCTTCACCGAAAGAAATTTTTCTAACTGTGAAAGAAGAGTTCAAACCGTCGTTTTTACGAGCAATGCAAACACCTTCATAAACTTGGATACGTTCGCGGTCGCCTTCTTTTACTTTTGTATGAACGCGCAAAGTATCACCCGGCTTAAATGTCGGCATATTTTTGCCTTCCATGAGCTTTTCAATTTGCTCTTTTTCAATATTTTCAAGAATGTTCATTAGTTTTACCTTTATTTGTTAATTTGTTACCTTATAAACCCAAACCTGTCTAAAATCAAGTATTTTCTAACAAGTCAGGTCGTCTTTCTTTAGTTATTTGCAGAGCCTTCTCTTTTTGCCATTTTGCCACGTTTTCGTGATGACCACTCAAGAGAACGTCCGGTACTTTGCGGTTTTTCCATTCTATGGGACGTGTATACTGCGGATATTCCAGCAAACCGTTTTCAAAACTTTCGTTTTCGGTGGACGCCGCGTTACCCAACACATTCGGCAAAAGCCGAACAACCGCATCAAGCATTATCATTGCCGCCTGCTCTCCGCCGGTCAAAATATAATCGCCGATGCTGAGTTCTTCGATATTGTATTCTTCTAAAACCCGCTCGTCAATTCCCTCAAACCGACCGCAGATAATCGTCAAATTATCTTCTTTGCTCAATTCATGCACTTTTTGCTGCGTCAGCACCTGCCCTCTCGGACTCATATAAATGATTTTTCCGCCCTTATAGTTGTTGTCAATCGCATTGCCCAACACATCAGGACGCATAATCATTCCGGCACCGCCGCCGCATGGAGTGTCATCAACAGAACCATGCTTATCAAACGCATAATCGCGAATGTTGACAGCTTCCATGTTCCAAATTCCGTCTTTTAAGGCGCGTCCGGTTAAAGATGTACCTAAAAAACCAGGGAAAATTTCCGGAAAAATGGTCAGAATTTTAACATTCAGCGCCATTTTCTTCCTCGCTGTCATCATCAGCAAAAATCATAGTTGCAGACGAAACAATAATATAACCTTCTTCCAGATTGATTGTCGGCACATACTGCTTGGTAAACGGCAGCATTTCAGTTTCTTTGCGGTGCGGCAATTTTATTTCAATTATCTCGCCGGCGCCAAAGTTGCTAAAACGCGCAACCGTGCCAATTTCCTTATCCAAAGAGTTAAGATATACTTTTAAGCCGATGATATCGCTTAAATAATATTCTTCTTCCGGCAACTGCGGCAAAACATCGCGATTGACATATAGTTCGGTGCCAATCAAGGCTTCGGCGGCATTGCGGTCGTTTACACCTTCAATTTTCAGGCGCATAACCTCTTTGTGCGGACCAACTGCTTTGATTTTGAATTTATGCGCAGCCTCTTTATCTTCTACCAAGCCATATTTATCAATATCAGCCGGATTATCGGTGTAGCTGTGAACTTTCACCTCGCCGCGCAAACCATGTGCGGCAACAATTTTTCCAAGACATACGCGTTTTTCAGTCATCAAAGTTCCAATCTAAGGCTCAAAATAACTACCTAATTGTTACATTGCTGAAAATTATTCAGCGGAAGAAGCAGCTTCGGCAGCAGCGGCAGCTTTAGCTTCTTTTTCTTTCATTCTTTCAACAGCTTTTGCTTTTGGAGCAGATTTTTTAGGCTGTGGAACAATTTTTGGAGCTTCGCACAAACCCAAGTTTGCAAACAATTTTTGCAATCTTTCTGTCGGCTGAGCGCCTTTTGCCAACCAAGCGGCAACTTTTTCTTTGTCTACAACCAATCTTGCTTCATGGTCTTGAGGCAACAACGGATTGTAAGAACCCAATTTTTCAATAAATCTACCATCACGAGGAGCTCTTTGATCAGCTGCAACGATACGGTAATAAGGACGTTTTTTAGAACCACTGCGAGAGAGTCTGATACGTACTGACATTTTATAAATTTCCTTTCTTTGTTACAAAACATAACTTCCGCTTAAAACGGAAACTTTTTGTTAAACCCGCCAAACGGCATGCCGCCCATCGGATTTCCCTTAAACAATTTAGACATCGCCGACAAAGAGCCGAACTTGCCCATTTTTTTCATCATGCCGGACATTTGCTCGTATGATTTGAGCAAAACATTCACATCATGAACAGTTACTCCGGAGCCCTGTGCGATTCTTCTCTTGCGAGATGCTTTTATCAAATCAGGATTTAAGCGTTCTTTTTTTGTCATCGACAAAATGATTGCTTCCTGTTTTTTCATCAGATTGTCGCACATGCCGGACTCTTCAATCTGAGATTTATATTTAGACAACCCCGGAAGCATACCGATAATGCTGCCGATACTGCCCAATTTTTTTATCTGCCGCATTTGCTCCAACATATCGTTCAAATCAAACGAACCTTTCAGCATTTTTCCGGCCATTTTTTCGGCTTCGGCTTTATCCACGTTTTCAATGGCTTTTTCCACCAAAGAAACCACGTCGCCCTGCCCCAAAATACGTCCGGCTATGCGGTCAGCATGAAACTCTTCCAATTCATCAATTTTTTCGCCCGTTCCCAAAAACTTTACCGGCGCACCGGAAATCATTTTCATAGAAAGAGCGGCACCGGCGCGGGACGAACCGTCTATACGGGTCAAAACCAAACCGGTAATACCAATTTTGTCGTTAAATTCTTTAGCCACATTGCAGGCTTCCTGACCGATTAAAGCATCGGCAACCAACAAAGTTTCAACCGGTTGCGCCAGTTTTTTAACTTCGGCAACCTCTTCCATTAAAACTTCATCAATCTGCAAGCGACCAGCCGTATCCAAAATCAGCAAATCATACACGCCTTTTTTGGCTTCTGCTAAAGCACGTTTAGTAATTTGCAAAGGCTTTTCGCCGGCAACAATAGGCAAAACATCAACACCGATTTGTTTGCAGAGCTGAGCTAATTGCTCTTGAGCGGCCGGACGGTATACGTCCAATGAAGCCAGCAAAATACGCTTATTTTTTTTCAGCTTAGCGGCAATTTTAGCGGTTGTGGTAGTTTTACCCGAACCTTGCAGACCAACCATCAAAAAACATACCGGAGCCGGTGCGTTAAAGTTCAAACTTTCATCACCGTCACCCAACAGTTTAACCAGTTCATCATGCACGATTTTAACAACCATTTGCCCCGGCTGCACCGATTTAACCACCTTTTCTCCAAGAGACTGTTCTTTAACTTTGGCAATAAATTCTTTAACCACCGGCAATGAAACATCAGCTTCAAGCAACGCCACGCGAATTTCACGCATAGCATCGTCAATATCTTTTTCTGACAGCACTCCTCGGGAGGTTATCTTAGAAAAAGCCTGGCTCAGCTTGTCGGTCAAATTTTCAAACATTTCTGTTTTTACCTTTATCACCTTGTTAATACAAACAAATTTACGTCAGTGTGCGAAACCTCGCTGGCTGACGGACTCCTCGGAGCTTGAATTTTTTACAACTCTTTTGGTAAAAATTCACTAAATTTGCTTTGTTTATACTTAAAAAATCCCCGCTTGTCAACCCCTTTTTAAAACAATATCCCAGCAAAATAGAATTGTTACATTTCTATTTTGCTATGACAATCATTTCACAACTTGAAAAACATAATCAAACTGCATCGTTTTTCAGAATTGCATTTTTTACAAAAATCATAAATTTCATTCGGCTTAGCAGAACCGATATTGTCCAATCTGGTTGCAGAAAATCCATTATAACTGTTATCTGACGCAAAATTTGCAATATCATCAACATATGGAGCAATCGCCTGTGCTTGTTCTAAAAATGTTACGCAATATTGTTGCTGTAAACGAGTTGAAACATTGTTTTGAGAAATAAGAAAACGCAAAGAATATTCATAAGCATGATGAGTTTTACCGTCTTGACTGTTCCATGTATTATACCACATCAGCATATCTAAATTATTGCCGGCAAAATCTTCAAATGCATTATTATGTATTTTTGTCAGTCCGTCAGGTATCCCCCCCATAGCTTCCATAATATCAGCTGTTGGAACAACTTTGTTATCTTTTAAACATTCGCGCATAAAATCATCTTTTAAATTTATGCTTTGCAAAAACAATTCGGCTAAATACTCTTTCTGCCGACTAATTTTCCATTGTTCCATAGCTTTTGAGTAACCAGCGATTCCTCCGACTGATAGCACAGCAATAATCGCCAGTACGCCAAGCATTTCTATCATTGACCGTCCCAATGTACAAATGTCACAATTGCGTGCGGTGCAAATCAATCCGCTAAAATTATACGAATTTTTTGTATTTTCTTTTAATTTATCAGACATATTATGAACTCCTTAAAGTAATAATTACACAAAAACCGCTCAAAAAAAGCGGTCGGAGAGTTCAACAATCATATCATTACAAATGACTCTTTTAGCCTTTCAAGCTATATTTTTTTCAGAGATAATTATATAGCTTTTGGACATACGCTAAAAGCTCCCCGACCATATTGCTATGTATCGGGGATATATTTAATCATCGGCAATAGCGAATAACCGATAACTTGACGATGCTATATCCTAGCACCGGTAATGATAAGAGCCGTTGAAAGCCCCGCGCTAACCGCGCTTGTTTTAATATATAAAGAATTAAAATAAAAAGCAAACAAATTTTTGCCGAATAACAGCCTATGTGCCGACACACTTTTCAACTTATACTATGTGCATATTATAAGTTGCTTGTACCATATCACATGCGCAAATGATAACAATTCAAAGTTAAGTACACATAAGCAACCGCAAAAAAATCCCGTTATCTAATTATAACGAGATTTTTTTAGTTTTTAGTCAGTTGGTTAATTTTTGAGTTTATAATCAATTTTTCTTAAACATTCTTCCAAAATAGAAATTGACTTAGCTCCGATTTGCGGCCTGACATAAACATTGCTTTTATTAGAGGCCAATAACTCCCCAACTGTAGAAAAATCCTTAGACAACGCATTCAACATTCGTGTTTTCAATTTGTTGTCGCCATCATGATATTTCAACAGCTCAGAAATACTCATATCCTTTAGCTTAATATCTTGTCCGACTTTTTCTAAATCAGATAAAGATGTTTTGCCTTTGACGCCTGATTGTTCTCTAACTTCAGCAAGATACTTGTCAAAAGAAACTTTAAAATCCTCGCTGATAATTTCATAATAATCTTTCACAAAAGCGCTGAGCAATTGAGCATCACCTTTTTAAAACAAAAAAAGGAGCATTTTTCCAACACTCCTTTTTTTGGCAAACAGAAGATTAACTATTAATAGCTAAACGTCCAAGATACAAAATAAAACCACCTATACAAACAACGACAAAGCCAACACACAAAGGAACAATAATATCCCAAACATTCTGAGAATGCACATGGCTAAGACGAGAATTTTCAATCTCCACCACGTCGCCTTTTTTGTAAGCCGGATAGTTTTCACTGTCTTGACAAGCCTCAACAGAAAATGTTTTAGGCTCGGTCACGCCTTCAAACTTAAAAGTCATGTCAGTTGAAGTAGCTGTCACATCTTCGACGGTATAAACTTCACCATCTTGATGCGAAATATCTCCTGAACACGATGCAAATCCTACAATGATTAACATCACGATAATAATCTTTCTCATAAGCGACAATTTAATTGAATAGAATAATAAATTTTAAAAATATATTATCTGTTTTATATTTTTTGTCAATACTTTTATTTTAGCGTCAACCTCAAAAAAATCCCGTTATCTAATTATAACGAGATTTTTTTTTAGTTTTTAGTCAGTTGGTTAATCTTTGAGTTTATAATCAATTTTTCTTAAACATTCTTCCAAAATAGAAATTGACTTAGCTCCGATTTGCGGCCTGACATAAACATTGCTTTTATTAGAGGCCAATAACTCCCCAACTGTAGAAAAATCCTTAGACAACGCATTCAACATTCGTGTTTTCAATTTGTTGTCGCCATCATGATATTTCAACAGCTCAGAAATACTCATATCCTTTAGCTTAATATCTTGTCCGACTTTTTCTAAATCAGATAAAGATGTTTTACCTTTGACGCCTGATTGTTCTCTAACTTCAGCAAGATAATTGTCAAACGAAGCTTTAAAATCATCGCTGATAATTTCATAATAATCTTTAACAAAAGCTCTAAGCAATTTAGCATCGCCATTTGCTAAAAGTAATTGTTCAAACTCTGTCATAAGAATAAAATTTAGTTAATAATAATGTCTACTGTTTAATTTATAGACAAATTACCGCGCATTGTCAAACAAAAAAGCCTGATGTTACAAAACATCAGACTTTATTGTCAGCTAGAAATCTTCAATACGATGAAGCATACTCTCAAAAAAGGCTATTTCTACCACATTACTGTGAGCTTTGCAAAAATTCAAAGCATCATAATAGCATTTTTTCCGCGCCTTTTTTACATCTACCGCCAAATACAGACGCACACAGATTGCCTCCATCGTATCTGTCAATTTATGTCCCGTATAGTTCTCAATATACCTAAAAATACCGGCTGTATTTTCTCCCTCAATGATATCCTTAACAATGTACGAAATTGTTGTAATACCGACAAAAAACGCAGCCAAACGTGTCAGTTCTGCCAAAAACACTTCAGTTTTCAGCTGCGGATAAGCCTTGCAAACTTCTGGCATTTCCGTACCGACTGTACTGAATGCCATTAAAAAGCGCAGCAAATCCACACTATCTGTTTTAATAAGCTGCTGAATAATTTCCGGTGCCGGATAGTTTTTGAACGTAAATTTACTAAGCAGCCACTTGCTGACTTTTTTATTTTGAAGTTCCAAAATATCCAACTGCAAATCAACATCAGGCAACAGCTTTTGAGCTACCACATTATCTGGTAAATAATGCATAGCTCTTTCCAGCGCCCAAAGTTTTTCCTTAGCCGGATTTTCAGCATTTTTAGCCTGTTTCAGCAACAAACGCAAAAGCCGAATACTACTGAACCTACCGACATAATACGACAGTTTACGGCATTTAGATTCCAGCGGCTCGCCGTAATCATCACGCTTGCACTCACCATAACCGGAACTCATAGCCACCAACTTTTGTTCAGCTTCAGCACTAAGCGCATGGTCCATCATATAGGTGTATTCGCTGTCCAAAATGAGCTGTTCCAATTCAGCACCGTACGGAATTTCTTGGCGTGAATGAATAGCAACTCCAAGCAGTTTGACCGGATTTAAGTTAATATAATTCAACATTTTTTCATCCGGCATGTGTGAGAATTGCTCTACCAACAGCTGCTCTGCCTGCTGAGCATCTTTTGCTTTGCACACATGGGTCACAAGTTTCAAAATTTGCTCAGGGATAAGTTTACCTTGTTCAGCATCATCCCACGAAAACTCAGAATAATCAAAATTTGCCATAATATATAAAATTTAGTTAATAATAATGTCTACTGTTTAATTTATAGACAAATTACCGCGCATTGTCAAACAAAAAAAGCCTGATGTTACAAAACATCAGACTTTATTGTCAGTTAGAAATCTTCAATATTACGCAGAATATCTCTGAAAAATGCAATCTCTGGTATTTTTTTCCAGACATCGCAAAGTTTTTTAGCGTGATATAAGCACTCTTGGCGAACCTGTTCGTTATCCCCCTCAAGATACAGCTTCACATGAATTCCCTCCATTGTGTCAGACCACGGCGCATGCCGGCTATCTTCAATATGCTTTATAAATTCAGAAATCCTGAGAGCGTGATATTTTTTTCGTCATCAAGACCTATCATTCTGGTCTTCTCATTGTCTAAAAGCATAAATGGACCAATCTTTACAAGATGAGTAAGACGAGCCAATTCAGCTAAATACACCTCCAGTTTAAGCTGAGGCAAAGCTTGACAAACCTCCTTGATTTTTGTACCTGCAATACTATGTGAAAGCAAATAGCGCAAAGGTTTAATCATCTTCAGCTGAACAAATTTTTCAATAACCTGTTCTTGCGGATATTTCAGATAGTCAAAATGACGAAGCAGCCTCATGGCAACTCTTTCATTCTGAAGGTTCAAAATGTCCAACTGCAAATCACAATCATCAAGAAGTTTGTTTGAATCATCGTCAAACATAAATTCTAAAGCCACATCCAAACCCCAAAGATTTTCATGCGACGGGTCTGGCAGCTGCTTGGCTTTTTCTACCAACAATCGGATTACATCGACGTTGCTTTTACGTTGAAGATAACCATACAGACGTCTAACTTTTTTATCAAGAATAGTAAAATATTCATCTCTTTCAATGTTTCCATACCCTGGACACACGTCGAGAACAAGTTTGAACTGTTCTTTATCAAACTTAGAATTATCACTATTCTTCAAAAACTCAAAATAATCAAAATTTGCCATAATATATAATATAAAGTTAATAATTAAGTTAACACTTTATAATGTAGACAAATTTTACAAAAAGTCAACAAAAAAACGATATTTAAAAAGTGGCGAAAAATAAAAACATAAATGCTTGGGGCTGATTTTTTAAGAAAAAAAGACGCATAACCAATATAAATGAATTATTATTTTTCATAAGAATGACAACAAGCTTTCAGAATTGGCAAATATTTTTCATCTATGGCAAAATTTTCAGGATACGGATGTTGCAGCAAATCGTGAATATCCGGATTTATCGCTACTTCTTGCGGAATAAAGTGCCGACAAAAAGCACACATCGCCGCCGCCAAATTTTCGGTATTATAACCGATTTTCCGCAATAAAATCTCCGGATTGTTTTCTTCTACTTTTTCTGCGTCATTCAAATCATACCACAATCCGATACCATTTTCGGCCAATTTCTGCCACGGGAAAGCCGCTCCAGGGTCTGGCTTGCGTGTCGGAGCGATATCCGAGTGTCCAACCACGTTTTTTGCCGGAATATGATGACGTTCAATAATCCTCTGACACAGTTCAATCAAACTTTGTATCTGCCGTTCGCTATACGGCTCTTGCCCCATTGACATAGTGCTGATTTCTATACCGATGGAATTATGGTTCAGATTATCAAACTCACGCCATGAGCTTATGCCGGCATGCCAAGCGCGTTTTTCTTCCGGCACCAGCTGTGTCACATCGCCGTTCAACCCCACCACATAATGCGCGCTGAGTTCTTCTTTTTCCAGCACGGCAATCATATCTTTGGTGTCATGCGCGCTGCAATGCAAAACCAAAGCGCTGATTTTTGCAGGACGTTCGTTAAAATACGGCAACATATGAGTTCTCATTTTTTCCTCTATAAACAAATAAACGAATATTGGGTCGGATAGTCTTTTGGTTGGCTGATTAGTCCCAGATGTGTGTTGCGGCGATAGCTGAAATAGCCGTTTTGCGCCGGATATGTATCTATATGCGAATTAACGACATTGTCAATCCCCAAATTATGCAACTTATCTTCCAAGTAGCCGCTTAAATCAAAATAAAAATGCTCGCTGTCTTTTCCGGCGGCAAAATATTTTTCATTAGCGGAATTTTCTTTGAGCAGCGTTGCCCGCATATCATTCTGCACTTCAAACGAAGCTTGCTGCATACAAGGTCCAATCGCGGCGGCAATATTTTTTAGCTCGGCGCCTTTACGCAGCATTAAAGCCACGGTGTTTTCCACCACTCCGCGATAAGCTCCGCGCCAACCGGCGTGCGCCGCGCCGATAACCCCGTGTTTGTAATCGGCAAGCAGCACCGGCGCGCAGTCGGCAGTTTTTATACCAAGCAAAATATTGGGATTAGTCGTCACCGCACCATCGGCGATAATCGTAAACTGCTGCGGTAGGTTTGCTTCTACCACCGTATTGGAAACGCCCTGATTCAGCGTAAACATATCTTCATAATTTTTATGAAAATACGCGGTGATAATCTCAAAATTCTGCCGCACCGCAACTTTTGAATCTTGGCTGTTGTAGTTGGTGTTAAGCGAGGCGTATTTCCCCTGCGACACACCGCCTTTGGCGCCAAAAAAGCAATGCTTTGCGGCAATCAAGTTAGAAGCCTGCCAACTCATAAAAAGCTTTCTCCGTATTTCATCGGTTCAAGTCCGTAAAAAGCGCAGATTGTCTGGGCAATATCAGCATAAGTTTGACGCTGTCCAATGTTTTGCGTCTGTACTTTTTTGCCAAACATTATAACCGGCACTTGTTCGCGCGTGTGGTCGGTTCCGGCATAGGTCGGGTCGCAGCCGTGGTCGGCGGTAATAAAGACAATGTCATCATCGCCTAAAAGCGGCAGCAGTTCCGGCAGACGAGAGTCAAAATATTCCAGTCCGCGCGCATAGCCGGCAACATCGCGGCGATGTCCATAGACCATGTCAAAATCAACAAAATTAGTGAAAACAACTGCGTCTTTCGGCGCTTTTTTCACTTGTTCCAGCGTCACATTCCAAAGTTCTTCCAAACCGCTGGCTTTATAGGCCTGAGTAATCCCCGAACCAGCGTATATATCGCGGATTTTGCCCACCGAAACAACCTCGTGTCCGGCATTTGCCGCTTTGTTTAAAACCGTAACTTCCGGCGGAGTAACCGAATAGTCGTGACGATTTTTGGTGCGGGTAAATTCGCCTTTATGCTCGCCCACAAATGGACGGGCGATAATGCGGGCGATATTATAAGGTTTTGCCGCTTCAAAAGCGACTTCGCAAAGTTTATACAGGCGTTCCAAACCAAAATGCTCTTCATGGCAAGCAATTTGCAGCACGCTGTCGGCGGAGGTGTAAAAAATCGGCTTGCCGGTTTTCAGGTGTTCTTCGCCCAATTCTTCTATAATAGCGGTGCCGGACGCGGCAATATTACCTAAAATCCCGTCAATATTGCCTTTGGCGCAAATTTCCGCCACCAATTCCGGCGGAAAAGAAGGATAATCCGGCTTAAAATACCCCCAGTCAAATAACACTGGAGTACCGGCCATTTCCCAATGTCCGGAAGTTGTGTCCTTGCCTTTGCTGATTTCTTTGGCATGACCAAATTTATGACCTATTGCAAACGCCGGCTTGTTTTGGCAATGTAAATCCGTTTTATCGCCGCTGGCCTCAAATCCGGCTTGCTGTAGACCCAAATAAGCCAAATTCGGCACTTCTAAACGACCTTGTTTTTGAGCAATATGCGCAAACGTATTGGCTCCGACATTAGAAAAAGCGGCCGCGTCAGGCGCTCCGCCAATTCCAAAAGAGTCCATCATCAAGATAATAACTTTACCGCTCATTTTATATCTCCTCAATATGCTCATCTTTGAGATATAATGGCACAGTTTTATAAAATTGCAATAGTGAATTTATTGCAATTGCCGAGGGTAGCGGCAAGCGTTAAATTTTATTTGCGACTGCGGCATAAGCATAACATCTTCGGATTTTTCCGATTTTTCTCCGGCGGCGGCAAAAACTTCTTCGGCATACGCCTTTTTGGCGGCATAGAGCAAAAACAGCGGACGCTCTAATTTCAGTTTACCCAAAACTTCTTCCAATGCCTCAAAAGTGTCATAAATCGTGCCGGCAAAATAAAGATAGTTTTTCATTTCCGATTTTTTGTTTTGTATTAAAGTATTCATTTTATCACCTCGTTCAAAATAATTCCGATAACAAAAATTTAAGAATAGTTAAAAAAATTTTAAATATAAAACATCGTCCAGCTTGACAAGGTTTATCCCATAAAATAAAGGAGTCTCATGATTTATATTTTTTTACATGCTTAAATATTCCGGATGTTTTTCATGATGAATTTGCAATGCTTTTTGCGGAATTACATAAATATTGTCTGCCCAATCATCGACAATTTTACTGATTATATGATTATTGTCAAAACCTTCATGCAAATGTGCAGCCGATGACAAATCATAAATAATAACGTTGGCAAAGGTATGTGTTTTCATGGTTTCCTCCTTTTGCTGAATTTATATAAAAAAATATAATGATGATTATGTTTTATGAAACCACGCTCACAACAAAAGTCTATGTAAAAATTAGGACAGGTATTTAAATATGTCCGCATAATGCAAAAAGACCTCTCTGTCTGAGAAGTCTTTTTTTTAGTTTTGATGGTGCTCTGAAGAGGACTTGAACCTCCACGGGAGACCTCCCACATGCACCTGAAGCATGCGCGTCTACCAATTCCGCCACCAGAGCATCTTGACAGCAAAACATATAGACGCATTTTTTGACCCTGTCAAGAATTTTTTACACATATTCTGCTTAGTATGAAAATTATGCAGCAAAACTTAAATTAGTAATGGTCAGCCCACATGTCATCAAGTTTCTTTTGCAATGCAGCATCTTTACGTCTTTCTGCTTCTTCACGTCTCTTTTCTTTTGCTCTTGCTAATATTTCTTTTTCAGTATACAAACCCAATCCTTCTGATTCCAACCATTTTTTATATTTCTCACGGTTTTTAATACTCTTATATTTATCACTTGCTATTTGATTAACTTTTCTTTCAAATTCCTTTTCAGCTGCTTCTTTTTGGTAGGCCTCCTGAGCTCTCTTTTTTTCTTCTTCTTCATATTGACGACACGCTTTTATGTGTTCTTCTTTATCATACTTTGCTCTAATCTCAGAATCATTTTCAAAAAGCACCTCATGCATATTTGCTGAATTATCTTTTGCTGTTTCCAAAACAAGTTTTATTGTTTTTTCTTTATCACCTAACCTGAAATTTTTAATTGCATTTGACAAATATTCATAAGTTCTTTCAGTTGCAACGTGTTTATCAAATACTTTTATCAAACGATAAATAGTTGCCTTATTTTTATAATCTGAAAACACAGCTTTTGTAATATCTTCATCCGACAATTTTACCCAACAATGCTTTTCTTTTAACTTCAGCAATGCTGTTGTCATTTTCATATTTTGTTTGGCAGCAGGAACCAAAGCTGCTAAATTATTGCTTAATCTATATGAATTATTGGATTGTGCCAATAATTTAACAAAATACTCTTTATCTTCATCTGACAAATCTAATGCTTTAATCAAATTGCCATTATAATTTTTATGAAGTTCAACCATAGATTTTCCTGTTTTTTCAGGCAAACTATCAATAAATTCTTCATCGGCTTGATGCAAATAAGCAGCTTCTTTCAAATTTTCAACAAGAGAATCATTTGAAATAACATATGGATTATATTCTGGATTACCTAATTTTAAGCCACTATCATATAGTTTTTGTACATAATCGGCGTCTATAGCCAAAGCTTCCTGTAATTTTTCATATTTTCCGGCAGCTTCTTCTATTGTATAATATTGTTTTCTTTTTATTTCTTCCTGCTTTTGTTGTTCTTCTTCTTGTTTTTTGATATTTTCTTTCTCTATATCATCTTTCCATTTTTTGGAATTTTCTTTTTCTAATTTTAGCTTATAGTTGTTTATTTTATTTCTAATAGCTATACGTTTTTCTCTATCAGTATCCAATTGCTCATCAAAATCCAATACATCCTCGTCGTCATACCCTTTGTCAAAGAATTTTTGTTCAGCTTTACGCCCCTCATCATCTGTAATTTTCTTTTCAAATTTAAGATACGCCATTGCTTTATATTCAACATAAGCATTTATAAATTCTTCATCAAATTTTCTCATATTTAGCTCCTGACAAACCGATTTTTATACAATATAGACTTATATTTGCCACATATTCATATTTTTGTCAAGCAATTTATACAAAAAAAACACCGCCATTTGCGCAGATTAGTGCATAAAACAAGCGCATAAAACAGCGGTGATTATTTAATTTAGGAGCTGTTTAGACAGATATTTCCGTCAAACTGCTTTATATAACTAGCTAAACAGCGCTTTTATATCATAAATTCCATAAGCGTCTAAAAGCAACGCCGTGCCTAAAGCCACGCGATACAGAACAAACGGGAAAAACGACCACTTTTTCAGCCATTGCATCAGCACAAATATTGCCATCAACGAAAAGCCAAAAGAATAAATCGCTCCGTCACAAGCTGTCAGAAGCAAACCGATATCCCCGCTTTGCCAAATTTCATACCCCTCGACCAAACCTGCGGCGATAATTGTCGGAATAGAAAGCAACATAGAAAATTTAGCGGCCTCGCGACGCTCCAATCCCAAAAATCTTCCCATAGTAATAGTTATTCCGGAACGGCTTGTCCCTGGTAATAAAGCCAAACATTGAGCCAAACCGATTAAAATGGCATCTTTTATTTCTAAATTGCGAATTTTTAATGCTGTCAGAGACATTTTGTCTATTACCCACAGCAACAAACCATACAGCAGAATATTCCAGCCGATAAGCTTTGTGCTGCGCAATTCTTCCGTCCCCATAAGTTTAAGCGCCAAACCGCAAAGTAATGCCGGAATGGTGGCAATCAGCACCAAATAAAACACTTTACAGCCATATATTTGAAAATTGGGCAGCAATTTGCTTTTTAACATTCCGACAATCATATACCAAATATCGCGCCAAAAATAAATCATCACGGCTATAATAGAACCAATATGCAATGCCACGTCTATTTCCAGCCCCTGGTCGGGAAAATCCGTAAACTTTGAAAACAGAATCAAATGTCCGGAAGAACTTACCGGTAAAAATTCGGTAATTCCTTGCAGCAATGCCAACATAGTCAAATGAAAAGTAGTCATTTTAATCCTCTATTTTTTTACACTCTTTATTATAGAAATCCAACAAATTTTTGGCATCAAAGCGAACCCCGTTCAGCGAAGCTCCCCAATGCAGATGAGAACCGGTTGCCCGTCCTGTTTTGCCTGCCAAGCCGATAGTCTGCCCTCTTTGCACCTTATCGCCTTTTTTCACAAGCGTTTTTTGCAGATGAGCATAAACCGTACTCAAATTATGTCCGTGTTCCAAAACCACCACATTGCCGCTATAAAAATACGGTCCGTCGCTCAAAGTGACAATTCCGTCAGCCGGCGCCTTAATTTCTGTTCCCTCCGGCACAGCGATATCCCACCCCTGATGCGGATTTTTCTTTTGTCCGTTCATAATGCGCTGCCCGCCGAAATTTCCGCTGGTGCGTCCCTCAGCCGGTTTCAGCATATCGGCTTTCCAACTTTCGGCATCGCTAAATTCATTCAGCGCACCGCCCACGTCTTTTTGCTCTTTTTGAATAGCCGTCCAATCGGTTTTAGCCGGAGCAACTTTGGAGCTTGGCAAACCGTCTACTTTCTGCACGTCCCATTTAGTCTGGGCAAGCTGCAGATTATAGGTGCGCATTGCGCCGTCTCTATAAAAAATTTTCAGCGGCTGCTGCAATTCAGCGTCACGCGCAAAGGCAATCGCCAATTCGCCGTTTTTATCTGCGGTGTAGGTTTTGCCGTTTAATTTTATTTTAGCCAAATTATTATCCTGCAAACGGATAATTCCGCCCTGCTGCGCCGCTCCGCACATTGTCAAAGCTTCGGCCGGCAGCGCCGCCAGCACACTACAAATCGTCAAACAAATCGCCTTGCACGGCATTGTGTTTCTCCATCATTTTAACCTTAACGATTCCGTCCACAAAGCGGATATGCAATTCATCGCAGCGTTTCGCCTGAGTAGCCGAATACAGCGTTTTAAACTGTCCGTCCGAAACCCAAGCAAACCCGCGTTTCAGCACCGATTCTACCGAAACAGAATCCAGACGCAGAGCCAAATTTTTCAGGCTTTCTTTCTTAGCGTCAAACAGATTCTTAATATAAAAAGGTTTCAAATTCGTCAATTTTAACAAATTATCTTTATCTTTCAGCAAATTTGCAAACGCCAATTTCAGCCGCTCGCTACGGTCATCTATTTTTTGCTGATTTTCCAGCACCAACTGCTCCAGAGGCGGAATCCCTCGCCCCAACGCCTCCACATATTGCTTAAATTCACTCATATAGCGAGTAACCGCATTCTGCATACGTAAATCCGCAGTCAACAATGTGTTGTATATGTCTTTTTTGACAGGAACAGCCAACTCCGCCGCACCTGTCGGTGTCGGAGCCCGTAAATCCGCCGCATAGTCAATCAGCATGGTGTCGGTTTCATGTCCAACCGCCGAAATCAGCGGAATAACCGAATCATAAACCGCTCGCACCACAACTTCTTCATTAAACGGCCACAAATCTTCCAAACTACCGCCTCCGCGCGCCACAATCAATACGTCCGGACGATTTTTATCCCCCAACGGCAAAGCATTAAATCCCTTAATCGCCGCGGCAATTTTCTCGGCAGCTCCTTCGCCTTGCACAGGCGTCGGCCACACAATAATGCGGCTGGGAAATCTATCGCGCACCCGATGAATAATATCTCTGATAACCGCACCGGTCGGACTGGTTATAACACCGATGGTCTGCGGAAGATATGGAATAGCTTTTTTATGCTCTTGAGCAAACAAACCCTCGGCCAAAAACTTTTGTTTGCGTTCTTCCAAAAGTTTCAGCAACGCACCTTCGCCGGCGATTTCCAGTTTTTCTATCACCAATTGATAGGACGAACGCCCGTTAAAAGTTGTGATACGTCCGCTGGCAATCACTTCTATTCCATCTTCAATTTTAAGCGGCAAAGTATTTGCCACACCGCGCCAACAAACGGCGGCAAGCAGAGAATTTTCATCTTTCAGCGACAAATACCAATGTCCGGAATCCGCGCGCTTAGCTCCAAAAATTTCGCCTTTTACCCGCACAAATGCAAACGAATTTTCCACCAATTTTTTAATAGCGGCAGAAATTTCGCTCACAGTATATTCTTTTATTTCCGGCATCATATCAATCATAAGCGGCATAATAGCGTATTTAGCCAAATAATCAACCGCCTTTTATAATTTCTGCACGGATTTCAGCACAATCATTTTCTGGCGGAAATCAATCGTTAAAATTATTGCGCATAAATTGAATTTCTTCAGAATATCCGGCTAAATCATTGGGAGTTTCCAAAACAAAAGGCAAATGTTTAACCGCTTGATGATTAACAAAACGTATAAGCGCTTCCGCACCGATTTCACCATTCCCGATTTTGGCGTGACGGTCTTTGTTTGAGCCAAGCGACATCATGCTGTCGTTCAAGTGAATGGCTTTCAAATGTTGCAGGCCGATTATTTTATCAAATTCAGCCATTACACCGTCCAAATTATTTACGATATCATAACCGGCGGCAAAAACATGGCAGGTGTCCAGACAGACGCCAAGTTTGTCTTTTAGCTCAACACCGGCGCGGATTTCTGCCAATTCTTCAAAACTACGCCCGATTTCCGAACCTTTGCCGGACATGGTTTCCAACAAAACAATGGTGTTTTGCTCCGGTGTCAAAATACGGTTCAATAAATCGATAATCATAGATATACCGATGTTCACACCTTGTCCGACATGCGAACCGGGATGAAAGTTGTAGTAGTTGTGCGGAACAAGCTCCATACGCTTGAGGTCATCGGCAAAAACCATCTCGGCAAATTCTCGGGTTTGCGGATTATCCGAACACGGATTCAGCGTATAAGGCGCGTGGGCAACAACCGGCGCAAAATGATTTTCAGCTGCCAAAGCGCGGAATTTTGCCACATCAGCAAGGTCTATATCCTTAGCCTTTCCTCCCTGCGGATTGCGGGTGAAAAATTGGAAAGTATCGGCATTGATTGACAATGCTTCTTTGCCGATGTGGGCAAAACCTTTGGAAATTGATAAATGACAACCGATATGCAGCATTTTTTCTTATTCAATAATCAAAATCAAACTATCTTTAACGCCCACAACTTTAGCCGTGTCGCCTTGCTTAAAAGCTTTTTGACAAGAGGCCAGCCAATATGTGTCGCCGATTTTTACTTTAGTGCGATTATCTACGGCGTTTTCGGCAACCGTAACCAACTGTCCGACATATTGTTCGGCGGTATTGTTCAAATTTTTATATTCGGCAGGAATCTGAGCCTTGTTGAAAACATAGCGATACACCGCGACTCCGATAACTGCAAAAATACCTGAAGCAATGGCAAATATAATCAGCTGAGTCGTAAACTCAAGCGGCAGAAAACACAAGGCAATTCCCACAACAAAAGCGGCAAAGCCAAACCAGATTAAATATACCCCCGGCACAATCAATTCCAGCAACGAAAGCATCAAACCGGCTATTATCCAATTTACAACAGGAGAATCAAACATTATTTATTACTCCTTGCTTGTCGATTTTTTAGCGGCTGTCTTACCATTCATTACATCTTTTACCAACTCGGAAATTCCGGCGACGGTACCCATAACCTGTGTGGTATCAACAGGCAGCATCAGCAATTTTTCGTTTGGAGAAGTCACAATACCTTGCAAAGCGCTGATATATTGCTGTCCCAAAAAGTAAGAAAGTGATTTAGGGTCGCCTTTGGCGATGGCGTCAGAAATAAGTTTAGTCGCCATAGCTTCAGCCTGTGCAGAACGCTCGCGAGCTTCTGCCTCGCGAAAAGCGGCTTCTTTTTTACCTTCGGCTTCCAAAATTACAGACTGTTTAGAACCTTCTGCCTGCAAAATTTCGGCTTGGCGCAGACCTTCTGCCTCCAAAATATTAGCGCGTTTTTCGCGTTCGGCTTTCATCTGACGAGCCATAGCGTCAATCAAATCTTTTGGCGGAGTAATATCTTTAATTTCCACACGGGTAACTTTTACACCCCACGGAATAGTGGCTTCATCAACCACGGAAAGCAGTTTTTGGTTAATGATGTTGCGCTGTGACAACAGTTCATCAATCTCCATACTACCGATAACCGTACGAATATTTGTCATCACCAAGTTCATAATGGCATAGTCCAAATCTTCCACCTGATAAGCAGCTTTTGTGGCATCTTGAATTTGGTAGAACAGCACACCGTTGACGGTCACCATAGCGTTGTCTTTTGTAATAACTTCTTGAGAAGAAACTTCCAAAACCTGTTCCTTGCGATTGATTTTTGCACCGATAGTCTCCAGTACAGGAATTAAAATATGGAATCCCGGATGCAAAGAACGTGTAAAACGTCCAAAATTTTCAACAGTATATTCATATCCCTGACGGACAATCACAACAGATTTGACCAAAACCGCAAAAACAAGGACAATCAAAACAATAGCTAAGGTTTCCATAATTTTCTCCTTTACAAAAATAATAACAATACAAAGAGTGTAGCTACATTTCGGATAAATTACAACAAAAAAGATATGCCTCTATAAAAAAATTACAGAAGATGTGTTTTTTTATTATTGCAGATATTATTTAAACAAATCTTTTATGCGGTCAAAAAAGCTTTTCAGCTCAGGTTGACAAGAATCATCTTTATTTTCGGCGCGAAAAGCTTCTATCAGCTCTTTTTGCTTTGCATTAAGTTTTGTCGGAATAATCACTTTGGCGCTGACATACAAATCTCCGCGGCGCTCTGAATCATACAAGCGCATACCCTGACCTTTGACTTTTATGAGCGTGTCATTTTGAGTGCCGGCCGGAATTTCCACCTTAACTTTTGTTCCGTCGATTGCCGGAATTTCCACCGTACCGCCCAAAATAGCGCAGCTGACAGAAATTGGAATCGCCGTATATAAATCATCACCGTGACGCTCATAGAGTTTATGCGGCTCAACAACTATACCGACATATAAATCTCCGTTTTCTCCGCCGTGTACACCAGCCATACCCTCTCCGGCAACACGAATACGCATGTTTGTTTCTATACCGGCTTTTATGTTGATTTTTAATTTTTTATTGATTTTCACCTGACCTGCGCCGCGGCAATCCGGACAAGCATCTTTAATCACACGCCCTGTTCCTTTGCAAGTCGGACAAGTTGTTTCAAAAACAAAAAAACCGCCTTGTTGGGTGCGCACTTTGCCGCTGCCTTTACAAGTTGGACAAACTTCCGGTTCTTTGCCGTTTTTAGTGCCGTGACCGTGGCAGGTTTCACATTCTTTGGTTGTCGGAATAACAATTTCTTTTTCAACGCCGTTGAAAGCTTCTTCCAATGTGATATTCAGATTATAGCGCAAATCGCTGCCGCGCTGGCTATAAGAACGCTGACGGCCTGAGTTTCCGCCCATAAATTCCGAGAAAATATCATTGAACACATCGGCAAAACCGCCACCCGTAAAATCGAATCCTCCGCCAAACGGATTACCGCCTCCCATTCCTCCGTTGGCAAATGCGTTTTTACCATATTTGTCATAAGCGGCGCGTTTTTGTTCATCCTTCAAAACTTCATACGCTTCATTTATTTGCTTAAATTTTTGTTCAGCCTCTTTATCACCGGGATTTCTGTCCGGATGATATTTCATTGCTTGTTTGCGAAATGCTTTTTTGATTTCGTCAGCGCTGGCTGTCGTGCTTATTTCCAGCAAATCATAATACTCTGTTTCAACCATTTTTCTCGTCCAATTATTTTACATATCCTTTACTTAGTTTTTTTATTTAGCAAATGCAAGCCAAAAACAAAATCTTACACGTTTTTAACAAAAAAACAGCTGATAACCGTTAACAACTATGTCTGACACATCTAAATAACTGAATCGGCTTTTTGCCTCACCGGCGTACTTCCGTCCGCCTCTTGTCCTGGTCAATCAGCTTCCTCGCTGATTCTCATTCTCACTCCAATTCCAAAAAAAGCTCATCTAATGATGAGCTTTTTATTGGTCGGAGTGACTGAATT
>CAKQDU010000009.1 GCA_934229625.1 uncultured Alphaproteobacteria bacterium
CTGATTCTCATTCTCACTCCAATTCCAAAAAAAGCTCATCTAATGATGAGCTTTTTATTGGTCGGAGTGACTGAATTGGCTTCGCCGCTGCCTCCTCGCTCGGCTTTCAGCCTCACCGGCGTACTCCCGTCCGCCTCTCGTCCTGGTCAATCAGCTTTCTCGCTGATTCTCATTCTCACTCCAATTCCAAAAAAAGCTCATCTAATGATGAGCTTTTTATTGGTCGGAGTGACTGAATTCGAATCAGCGACCTCTACGTCCCGAACGTAGCGTTCTACCAGGCTGAACTACACTCCGGTGCAGAACATTGTTACTTTTAATACATTTATTTTTTTTTGCAACAAAAATTTTTATTTTTTTATAAAAAAGTGCAAAAGTCTGAACTTCTGCACTTTTCTTAGCTTTTATAACTAATTTTTACATATTTTCCTGAGCCTGCATAATATGCTGCAAATCAGCTTTTGTTTCCTGATTGCGCTGATATACATCTTTAAGCTGTTCAAATATAACCTGCTGTTCCGGCTTCAGAACGCCTTTGAATTTTTCTACACTTTTGGCTTCCAAACTTTTAACCTGTTCCTGAAGCAACTCAATGCTTTGCATCAACTGCATTTGACGCAAACGGCTCTCTTCGCTGATTTCTCTGGCCGCATCTAATTGTTTTGGCTCCAAGTTCATATTCTGAATAAAATAACTTATCTCAGCGCGGTTTTCTTCAATTTTTTGCCGCATTTCATTAACGCCTTGTTTAATTTCATCTTCTGCAGCTTGTTCTTCAGCGGTTTTGCCTGCATCGCTGTTTTCTGTTTCAGAATTTTCAGCCGAGGCATTATCAGCTACGGATGTTTCATTTTTTAATTCAGAATTATCTACCGAAGTTTTTTCTGCCGGTGTATCTTCGCTGATTTCTACAATTTCATCGTCTAAACCAAAAGCAGCCATATCTTCTTGCTCGTCAGCCTTAGCATTGGCGGCAACAAGAGCTAAACTTAAAATTATTGTCAAAAATTTTATATTCATAACCGTATCCTTTGCAATTTTTTTATGATAATAATCATATTTTAACCGGTTGGCAAGCTAATTTTAAAAACCGCCGTATTGACGCATTCTTTTCCGCGACGGCTTTTTGCCGTTTTCATCTCTCTCAAACTCCGGATTTCCCTTATTTAGACGAGCTTGCGCCTTATCAAATTTTATCTGTTGCTTTTCGGTTAGCAAGCTGCGGATTTTAGCTTCATCTTCTTTGCGGATATTGGCGATTTCCCGATGCAGCGTATCTATTTGCTGCATAAGCGATTTAACTTTTTCATGACTTTGATTATAGATTTCTTTAACCTGCGCCTTTTGCTCTTTGCTTAAATCCAGCTCTTTGCTCCAATTTATCTGCCGGTCTGATGACTGATGCGGCTGTGATTTTTTAGCTTCTGCAACACCAACCGCCAGCATACCGGCAATCAGCAATAAAGGTAAAATAAATTTTTTCATTAACTGTCTCCCTGATTATTTTAATCTAAATTATCATATAAATATTACTAATTTATTCATTTTTTTTGAAAAATTTTATTTAGTGATTATATTCGCAGCCAAAGGAGAAAAGTCATGTTATTGCGGTTTGTGGGCTATATTTTAGCGGTTGCGGCAGTATTTTTGTGGAGTATGAACTATATATATGCCAAGCTTTTATTAAATTTCACGCCTATGCAGATTTCATTTATCCGCTGGTTTCTGGCGATGATTTTCTTTTTGCCGTTTACTTTGAAAAGTTTGTGGGTTTACCGCCGCCTGCTCTGGCAGAATCTGGAATATATAATAATTATGGGACTGAGCGGCTTAGCGCTGGTTAATATCTGCGTTTATTATGCCGGACATACCGCCAATGCCGTTGATATGTCGCTGATTGCCACTTTAGGACCTTTGCTGATTATTGTCTTAAACAGCCTGTTTCAGCGTAAAATACCGCCTTTTCGGGTTGTTGTCGGTATTATTTTAGCTTTCGCCGGCGTATTGGCGGTGATTTTGCACGGAGATTTTGAAAATCTGCGTAACTTTGATTTTGTTGCCGGTGACCTCTGGATGTTGGGAACAGCTTTTATGTTTGCCGTATATTCGCTTTGCCAACGCCGCCTGCCGCCCAAACTTCCGGCTTTAACCTCTTTAAGCGCGGCGATTATTGTGGCGGTTTTGTTCTGTACGCCGGACTTTCTGCTGCAGCAGGATATAGACCCGATGCCCATGCCGGATAAAAAAGAAGCATTGATTTTATTGGTTATCGGTTTTCTAAATTCCGGTCTGGCTTATTTATGGTGGAACGTGGCTATAAAAAGAATAGGACTGGTGCATACCGGCATAATTTATTATCTGTTGCCGGTGTTCGGCTGCATAATGGCGCACTATGTACTGGATGAAACTTTGTATTCTTCGCAAATTTACGGGGCAATGCTGGTGGTTGCCGGCATTATTCTGGCGGCAATTCCGCTAAAGAAAAGATTTCTGCCGTCCGAAAAATAAAACTTGCATAAATCTTTGTTTTTGCTATAACCATTGCAAAAAAGGAGAAAGCATGCGTATATTTTATTGCGGTGATATAGTAGCTCGCTCTGGGCGCGAGGTTGTATTGAAGAATCTGGCAAAAATACGTACAGACTATAAAGTTGACGTTATTTTGGCCAATGTGGAAAACGCTGCGCACGGTTTTGGCGTAACCCCCGGCATCTGCCGTGATTTTTTGGATAAAGGCGCGGATGTCCTGATTACCGGAAATCACTTTTTAAATCAACGCGATATTATTGCATATTTAAATGATTGCAAGGTGATTATAAGACCGGCAAACATTCCCTCAGAAAATCCGGGAAGAGGTTTTACAATTTTTGAACTACCTGACGGCCGGCGTATTTTGATTATACAAATGCTTGGACGCCTGTTTATGGAAGCTGTTGACTGTCCGGTGCAAACTATTGAAAATATTCTGAAAAATTATACATTAGGAAAAAATATTCAGGCGATTTTTGTTGATATTCACGCAGAAGCCACTTCCGAAAAACTATCATTTGGCTACTATCTTGACGGACGTGTAAGCGCTGTTGCCGGTACTCATACCCATGTGCCGACGGCAGATTATCGTGTTTTGCCGCGCGGAACGGCATATATCACAGATGTCGGAATGTGCGGCAATTACAATTCCGTTTTGGGTTTTGACACGGCAGCTCCAATCAACAGGCTATGCCGACGCTATGTCAGCGACAGACTGGTTCCGGCAATCGGAGCCGGAACTTTGTACGGAATTTTGGTAGAAACAGATGACGTAACCGGTTTAGCTAAAAGCATCAGACAAATTGTGCTGAGTTAAACATAAGCATCAAATATTATTCCGGTGACGTCTTCATTATTTTCTTTGCGCAATATCAGAGGATAGCTTTTTACTGCCTTATATCCGGCTTCTTTCAAAAGTTTTTCTACATACTGCGGATTATGCTTATAGCGTCCGGTAGGCTGAATTTTATAAGTTTCGGTCAAACTGTCCGTTTCTACCGAAAATATTATTCTGACCGGACTTGCCGCATCCAACAGCGGACGCAATTCCCCAAAATAACAAAAAACATCGGCAGAAATTATTGCGGAAAACTCGTTTTTATGCCGTTCCAAATACGCCAAAGCATCAGTATGCTCCAAATTTTGATACACTTTTTTAGACTCAGCCAGTTTCAGCATTGCCGCCGACAAATCTATGCCATAAAAAACATTATCGGTATTTTTGAATTTTTCTCCAATCAATCCCGTGCCGCACCCCAAATCTAAAACTTTCCCTTTCAGAGGCGGAATAATTTCTGCCATTTTTTCCACAACATTATAGCTTATGTTTTTAAGAACATTTTCATAGTTTTCGGCAAAACAATCAAACAATAAACGATTATATTCCGTCTCATTGTCAGATGACTTCCCGTTTAAAACTGCCCACAGATGTTTTGCCACCGTGTTTTCAGGCATTTTCTCGTACCAATTTTCAGCAATTTTCAAAGCCTTTTCATGTGATTTAGCATAAAATAAGGTAATGGTTTCGGCAATATTCAGACTCCAATCAATATGATGCGGCGCCAGATAAAAAGCATTAAACATCAGCGCCAACGCCTGCTCATATTCTTCCAAAGTTTTAAGAATTATTGCTAAATTATAGCTTAGTTCCGGTTGTTCAGGCGCCAAACGCACAGCCGCGCGATATTCTTCCAAAGCCTCCAATGTACGTTTAAGCCTGCACAGCATATTGGCATAATTGGCATGCATCTGAACGCTGTCCGGATTTAGCTCTCCTGCTTTTTTATAATATTTTTCTGCTTCGGCATAATTGGCTTTTTCCGCTTCTAAATCAGCAATATGCAAGGCTGCGGCAGAGTTGTGAGGGTCAAGCCGTAAAGCCGCATAAAAAAAAGGCAAAGCTTCATCTTTTTTTTGCAAAAACAACAAAGTTTCGCCTAGAATCGTCTTGATTTCAGCGTTTTCTTGCAGAAAATCAGCTTGCTGCAAATATAAATTAGCCTCGCTGTATTTCTGTTGAGTAAATTTGCGGCGTCCTAAATAATAAAAAGGGCGCGCGTCTTGGGGATTTTTCTGCGCCAGCAGCTGCAGAGCCGCCTCGTCATTTTTAATTTCTGCCAGATTTACGGCAGCGTCTGTATAATCTGCATCCAGCTTTAGAGCATTTTCAAAGGCTTCTGCGGCTTCTTCATCGCGCCCTATTTGCCAATAAGTATTGCCCAAGCAAAAAAATGCCTCTTTTAAATCCGGTTTCAGACGTAAAACTTTTTTATAGGCTTCTATCGCTTCAATCGGATGCCCCGAAGCCGACAGAGAAATACCCAGATTAAAAAAAATCGGAAAATGTTCTGGTGCAGCAGCCGCCGCACGATAAAACCAGTTGACGGCTTCAGAATGCAGGCCGCGAGTTTGCGCAATCAATCCCAATAAATTTAAAACATCGGCATTATCCGGAGCGGTTTCCAAGATTTGACGATAGAGCTGCTCTGCTTCATGCAAAGCTCCGTTTTGCTGCAATTCAACAGCTTTCTGAAACATCAAATTATATGACATTGCCTTCTCCTTATTTTCAATTGTAAAATAATTTTATAAAAAATCCAGCGTTATTTGTATTTTTTGCTTGAAAAAACAGATTTTTTGAGTTAGATTGTCACCACTTCCGAGAATGCAGATTGTGTCAAGGCTCAATCTCGTTTCCGTGTTTTGGCGTGAGACTATCGGGACAATAATGTAAACAAAAATAAAGGATTTAAACTTATGAAAAGTATTGTTGCTGCTAAAAAGAAAAACAGCCGCCGCTATGGCGAAAATCTTTGGGGCGATGCTAACAGCCCGTTCAACAAACGTTCTTACGGCCCTGGTCAACATGGTCAAAGAAAGAAAAAAGTTACCGACTACGGCGAACAATTGAATGCTAAGCAAAAATTGAAAGTTTATTATGGTAACATTTCCGAAAAACAATTTGGTAAATATTATGCCGAAGCTATTCGTCGCTCTGGCGATGCCGCAGAAAACTTGATTGGTTTGCTGGAATCTCGTTTGGACAATTTGGTATACAAAGCTAAATTTGTTCCAACCGTATTTGCTGCCCGTCAGTTTGTTAACCACGGCCATGTTACCGTAAACGGCAAAAAAGTAAACATCCCTTCTTATCAGGTTAAAGCAGGAGATGTTATTGAAGTTCGTGAAAAATCTAAAGGTTTGGCTTTGGTAGCTGCCGCTATTGAATCTCAATCTCGTGATTTCCCTGGTTATTTGGAAGTAGATGCCAAAAAACTTACTGCAAAATATACATTTGTACCTAAGTTTGACGATGTTCCGTACGCTGCTATGATGGAACCGAATCTGGTTATCGAATACTACTCAAGATAATCTGGTTTTTAACGGATTTAGAAAGCCCGTCTTTTGGCGGGCTTTTTGTATATTAAAAAACTTTAGAGCGCAAGTGATAAAAGTTTATGTCAATTAAGGAACCCACGCCTTTTTCATACTTGTTTCTTTTTAAAATGCCATAGATACAGCACATCTTTCAGATTCTTTACGGCAAGAGTTACAAATTTCATCAATTTCAGCTAAACTTAAATCTTTAAGACATCTATAACCGTTTCTGTGGCAATAATTGTCACCATATATTCTGATACTACCATTAGAACGAAATAAACTTCCATATATTAAAGTTGAATGCAAGGGAATAACAAGGTTTCTATAAATATTTGAACATAATTTTGCAGAAAAGTTTGGAGATAAAGATACATTGTCACTATTTATCATATATCCCCCAATGGCAATATCAAACGCTATTCTATAGGAAACGGCAATGTGTGCTATATTTGATAAGTCATTTTGCCCTATGTACAAATGTAAATGATTGCCATAACCATCGGCTATCCAATCAGGAGCCAATGTATTCCAACTTTGAGGAACAAGGTTCATACTCTTCACAAAATCAACCAAACCAGTATTGTGTTCAAATTTTCTTAAAGATTGCCGTGCTTCCATTAACCCTTGTATTAAAAAAACATATTCATTAACAGCTTTATTTATTTTCCACATTTCCATAGCTTTGGAATATCCGGCAATGCCTCCGACAGATAGAACGCCGACAATTGCCAATACGCCGAGCATTTCTATCATGGAACGACCGGCAGAGCAAACGGAGGAGCTGTCTTTCACTACTCTCCCCCAACTCTTTCCTTTGAAAAATTCTATACCCTTAAACATCTTATTCCTCCTCAAGTGTGTAAAAAAAACGACCGTTATTTTTACACAGCAAAACAGACGGCAATAAAATGTTGTAAAAACGCCAAAAAACATCGCAAATATAAAAAGTTATTGCAAATTTTACCAACCTTTGCTAGACTATAAAAAACAGCCTAAAAACTGTCCATTTTAAACGGTCGTTTTTTTACACACTTTCGACCATAATAACGCTTTGATTTTATTAAACTAAAATTCTCTTTACATTCAAACAAGATTCAGTTAGAATAGTTTTTGGATAGGTAATAGTCTGTCTGAGGTGTCGAAACCTCTTAGATATACGTCTTATGCATAGACGATAAATACTTGCATCTTCTAGCGAGAGCTGGAAGGTAGCAAAATATGCTATCTTTAGCTAATATGCTGCACTATTTTATATCTAATAGTTTCGAACTTCCAGCTGCTTCATCCAAGCAGCTTTTTGTTGTATTTTCAATATGAAAGGAAGTTACTATGAAGCAAAATCAATATGGCAGAAGCATGATTGAAATGCTCGGCGTTTTAGCCATTATCGGCGTGCTGAGCGTGGGCGGTATCGCCGGATATTCTAAGGCAATGGAAAAGTGGAAGTTGGATAAGGCGATAGGAGATTATTCAATGATGATTCAGGGAATCTTAGAACATCGGGAAGATTTTTATAGGCAATCACACAATATAGAAACATTTTCATTAAGTATCACCGATACTTTGCAAGCTCTAAACATTGTTCCTGCAAATTGGCAAAAAAACGAACAATATCTTATAGACAACATGGGAAACTATATTAGTATTGTAATAGCTCCTGCCTTATACGATATGCCTGACCGCATATCAATAAATATATTATTAGGAGGTGTACAAGCTAATGAAGAAAGCAACATCACAGAAGGATTTTCCGCAAAGCTTTGCACTGCTTTATATACAGATTTAATTATTCCTTTACAAAACTCAATTTGGAAAACTGTTGTTTATCGCCAAAAATCAGGAAATCTTCCTGCTTGGGTTGGTTCAGTCTATTGCACAGAAAATGAAAATTGCCTCAGTAACATGAAATTAAAAGATATAAATGAACTTTGTTCTTCTTGTAATGCTAAAAATGAGGTTTGCGGTGTAAATTTCAATTTATAAATTGAATTTTTCCGGTTGACTTATGGCGTGAGGCTGTTATAGAATTAGAGTGTAAACAACATAATTTTAGAGGAAAGAAAGATGAAAAATAAGCTATTCAAAGGTCTCTCTCTCTCTCTGCAAATCCTAAACATCTGATTAAAGGCGTATTTTCTACCGCTCAGCGTGTTTTTGCAGAGTTCGGCGTAAAAAATCATACATTCGGAAATAACACATTCAGTAGCTACTCTATAAAGGGTTCTGGATTGATTCGCTCCGCTCGCAATGACATTTGCTCTGCCGGTCGGTCAATGATAGAAATGCTGGGCGTATTGGCTATTATCGGCGTGTTAACAGTCGGCGGTATCGCCGGATATTCTAAGGCAATGGAAAAGTTTAAAATGAATCAGCTCATTGAAGAACATCGCAATGTGGTATTCACTCTATTAGAATATCAAAAAGATATTAGAGAATCTGTGGATATGACAGGAGCTAAAACTATAGATTTATTAGATAAACTCAATGCTATCCCTCAGAAATGGGAAAAACATTCTGAAACATTACTTAAAGATTCGATGGGAAACTACGTTGTTCCTTGGTCTGTGGCAGAAAATGAAGAACATGAAAGATATTGGGATATAATGTACGAAATAGTGTTAATAAATAAGAAAGATAACGTGTTAAGTTATGATGCTTCCGGTTGCGAAAAAATTATTATGAATTTCGGTAAACCTCTTAATAATTTATGGCGGTATTTCTTCTATGCAGATGGCAAAAATGCACATAAAAAATATTATGGAAAAGATATGTGCAAAGAGGGGGTAAAATGTTTTTCTGATATAACGTGGAATGATGCCAGAAATATATGTAAAGTATGTGATGCCCAAGCTCAAGATTGTGCTATAGTCTTCGCTTTTTAAGATAAGAAATTATGCCGAAAAAATAACGGATAATACGTGAGACAGAGTTAAAACAAAAGAGCGGAAAATCCTAGTGTACATAGGAGTATATGAATTTTCTAAATGAACGTAAGTTGCCTTTAGATGTGCCGTTAGGCGCGTTGCGCTGAGAGCTTTCTGGCGGCGCCGGAAATACGCATAACACAATATGAAGCAATCTGCTCCGCCGGCAAATTGGTGGTTTTGCAATCTCGCTCACAATCATAAAGCATTGATAGCGCCCCTAACAATCGCTCTCGCTGCCAAATTTTAAGCTGGTTTTTAAAAGCATCTTTACGATAAAACATCAACGGAGGACGCAAAGATTTAACGGCATCTTCCACCGATTTTCCTTGCTCGAGCAATGCGGCACAACTTAAAATCTTGTTAAAATGATAAGTCAGCTGTCTAATAATTACAGCCGGTTCTTCGCCCTCTTTTAACAAGCGCTCAAACATGGCGCAAGATTTTAAAACTTCGCCGCCTGCGACATAGTAACAAAAATCTTCATAATTGGCGCCGGCAACATCGCTGACCGCCGCTTTGACATCGGCAATTGTCACATTTTTGCGCTCGCCCATATACATAGCTAATTTTTCAATTTCACCCTGATTTACTTTTCGGTCAGGAGATAAACGTGAGCATAAAACCTGCAAAACAGATGTGTCATAAGTCAGTCCCTGCTCACGCAGCAAAGCCGCTGCGGATTCAGAAATATTTTCCTCGCGGTCGTCATAACAACCGACAATAATCACATCTGCGCGGTCTTTTGCCCATGTAATAAGTGAAGACTTTGTATTAAGAGAAGACGAACATATAATCAATAAATTATCCGACTTTGTATCGGGAATCATATTTTTTAGTACGGTTGCCAAATTATTATCGGCATTTTTCACCACAATAGAGCGACGTCCTCCCATAAGTGACTGCGCGTAATATTCAGCATAAATTTCCTGTCCGTCCTTAGAAATCTCGCTCATATCCAAAGATGTATAGCGAAAAGCATCCTGAACGCTGCCGCACACGGCTTCAGCGCATTTTTTTAGCAGCAAAGCGATTGTTCCCTCATTGCTACCAAACAAAATAACGCATTTCACATCCGGATTTGGATTTTTGCAAAAACTTTCTAATTGAGCTTGTTTAAAATTCATTCGGATTACCGCGTTTTGTTTTTATGGAATGGAAATATGCGCCGATGCGTAACGATATGTCATTTGCAATGATTTTCGCTCCGTCTTTTTCAACTTTTTTCTTATCCATTGTGGTTGAATACGGATTATCCAATAAATCATAGCTCAAATATATCCAACTGTGTCCGCTGACAAGCTGCCCTTCGCTTTTTCCCCAAAGAGAGTAGTCAACCGTATATTTAACTTTTTCGCGTGTGGCGGTAATATCGTCACGCAATGCCTGCTGAACAGTTTCGGTAGTTGCCGGTTGAATTTTCAAAAAATACTTAGCGCATTTAGGCGTTCCGTATGGATTGAACGTGTCCATCAGCTCGTTTCTAATCATCTGTCCTAAACGGTCGGTGACGGTTTCCACTTTTATCTGCGCCATTTCTCGGACAATATCGGTATCAAATTTGTTATTATAATACCATAAGTCATCACCCGATGTTTTTTCTACATACAATGGTTCAAAACCGCAGGCGGCAAGTCCTAAAACCGCCGCCGCAACTATATATTTAGCTCTATATAACAATGTTTACAATCCTATTTGGTACAACAATAATCTTTTTAACAGACTGTCCTTCAAGCTGGCGGGCAACATTTTCCAATGCCAACGCTGCTTTTTCCACATCTTCTTTGGCGGCATTTTTGGCAACACTGATGGTCCCGCGCATTTTACCGTTCATCTGCACGCCCATAGTCACCATATTGTCTTCGGCCAATTTAGCATCGCCGACAGGCCATGTTTCAGTTATAACCAAAGTATCGTGTCCCAAGCGCGCCCACATTTCTTCGGCCAGATGCGGAGTGAACGGACTAAGCAATTTAATCAAAGTTTCATACATTTCCGCCGGAATCTGAGCCATGTCGGACAAGTAGTTAACATAAATCATCAGCGAGGAAACAGCTGTATTAAATTTCATGGTATCCACCCTGTCGGTGACTTCCAAAATGCACTTGTGCATAGCACGCAAATCATCGGCAGTCGGTTTAGCGTCTTTTGATATTTTCTTAAACAAGGCATACACTTTGCTGACAAAACGATAAACACCGTTCAAGCTTTCTTCCGACCACATTGCCACTTGGTCAAACGGTCCGATAAACATTTCATACAAACGGAATGTATCGGCGCCGTAAGTGGAAACAATATCATCAGGATTTACGACATTGCCGCGCGATTTAGACATTTTTTCGCCGTTAGAAGCCAAAATCATACCATGTGACGTGCGTTTGTGATATGGTTCAGGCATCGGCACATAACCGCAGTCATACAAAAATTTATGCCAAAAACGAGAATACAGCAAGTGCAGCGTGGTATGTTCCATACCGCCGTTATACCAATCAACATTCATCCAATAGTCCAAAGCTTCTTTAGAGGCAAATTCTTTGTCGTTGTGCGGGTCGCAATAACGCAAGAAATACCACGAAGAACCTGCCCAGTTTGGCATTACATCGGTTTCACGACGAGCCGGACCGCCGCAGCACGGACAAGTAGTTTTCACCCACTCTGTAGCATTAGCCAACGGAGAATCGCCGTTATCATTAGGACGATAATCCGGCACATCCGGTAATTTCAGCGGCAATTGGTCTTCGGGAATCGGCTGCCATCCGCAATGTTCGCAATAAACCATTGGAATAGGCTCGCCCCAATAACGCTGGCGAGAGAACACCCAGTCGCGCAGTTTGAAGTTAACCTTAGATTTTCCGAATCCTTTTTCTTCGGCATATTTAATGGCCGCAGCCATAGCTTCTTTTTTATCCATACCGTCCAAGAAACCGGAATTGATATGCTTGCCGTCTTCTTCCCAAGCTTTTTCGCTGATATCTCCGCCGTCCAAAACCTGAACAATAGGCAAATTAAATACTTTGGCAAAATCATAGTCGCGCTGGTCGTGCGCCGGCACAGCCATAATGGCTCCGGTGCCGTAACCGGTCAAAACATAATCGGAAATAAACACCGGAATAAGTTTTCCGGTAAATGGATTTCTGGCTTTTATACCTTTCAGCTCAACGCCCGTTTTGGTGGTGTCAGCCGTGCGCTGCAATTCAGACTTTTTAGCCGCTTCATCAATATAGTTTTGCACTTCGGCAGCATTTTCAAAACGATTCATCAACTCTTTGACATATTCATGTTCCGGAGCCATAACCGTATAGGTGACGCCAAAAGTCGTGTCTGGACGAGTAGTGTAAACCACCATATTTTTGCCTAAAGAATTACCATTATTATCGGTCAGTTCAAAATCAAGCTCCGCACCTTCGGAGCGGCCAATCCAGTTAATTTGGGTAGAACGCACGCGGTCAATAAAATCAACTTCTTTCAAATCGTCAATCAATCTATCGGCATATTTAGTGATGGCCACCATCCATTGTTCTTTATCGCGGCGAACCACCGGAGCTCCGCAGCGCTCGCAGCAGCCGTTGACAACTTCTTCATTGGCCAATCCCACTTTGCAGGAAGGACACCAGTTAATCGCCATTTTCGACTTATAGGCCAAACCATGTTTCCACAATTGGATAAACATCCATTGTGTCCATTTATAATATTCCGGGTCGCATGTTGCAAAACTTCTATCCCAATCAAAGCTAAAGCCTATGGATTTCAACTGACGGGTAAAGTTTTCTATATTTTGCTTGGTAGAAATTGCCGGATGCACTCCTGTTTTGATGGCATAGTTTTCGGCCGGCAGTCCAAAAGCGTCAAATCCCATCGGATATAAAACGTTAAAACCCTGCATTCTTTTTTTGCGAGAAACCACATCAAGCGCCGTATAAGAACGCGGATGTCCCACATGCAAGCCTGCGCCTGACGGATAAGGAAATTCTACCAAAGCATAAAACTTTGGTTTGGAATGGTCTATTTCAACTTTATAAGCTTTTTCATCATTCCAAATTTTCTGCCATTTTGCTTCAATAGAGCGGAAGTTATATCTGTCTTCCAGCTGCCATTCTTTTTGCCATTCGGCAAACGATTCTTTTCCGTTATATCTGGCGTTACCCGACATTGTTAATTTTCTCCGTAATAAATTTTTTTTTCAAACTTTGCTTAAGTTAACATAATGTTTCCCGAATTTCAAAGATTTTTTAAGTTTATACGCAGCACAGACGGCAGTATTAACCAAATTATAACGCTTGACTGCTAATCTTGGCAAAATAATGGAGTAAAAAGCATGAGCGGACAGACTTTTTTACAAAAGGCTTTAGAGCAATCGTTTAAGCAGCCTTTGATGACCGATTACAACAACATAGATTTTGTGTTTTGCCGCGATTCCAGCGGAAATTTCATTATGGGAGATAAAAGCGAATGCAATTTTGCGCCATGTTTGATTTCTGCCACCGAGATTAAAAACTGCATAAACAACGCATATCATGATATACGCCATTCTTTGACTCTAAACCGTGAATACGAGTCTTTTCGCCATTATTTTGAAGAAAATATAGTCATTCCGGAAAAAACACCGACAATTCAGTCTTTGAGGCTATGGCTGGATTTGACATCCGTCAGCAGACAAGCCGCCCAAAAAAAACGAGTTATTGCCGCCATTATGCCTCCACAATTTAAGGAAACAATTGCCGAAATGGAAAAAGGCTATCGTGCCGCCATAAAAAAAGTCCGGCTTTGCGAAAAAGAAAATCTTGACGCTGTTGAAATAGCCTTGATATCAGATTTTACAACCGCATATAACAAAATTATGTTTTCTTTTTCGTGGTGCGACTGCTTATTCTTCGGCAATAAAAAAAGATTGCATAAAGCCCTGCTTGACGCATTGGATTTATTACAAGAAAAAAAAGATATTCCTGCTCAGTTTGAACTGTCGCACACTTTTTTGGGAAATAAATATAAATGGAGCCGAAACTACGCAAATAAATATCGCAGCGACATGCTGTTGCTTGTCACAAAATTAAAAAATTTGTCGCATAACAGCTGCCTTATCGAATTGGCTCGGACATATTTGAAAAACCGCAGCCTTTATCAGCAGAATTTTCATAACTTTTGCAACAGCAGAAAAGCGCCGAATTTGGACGACATTATAGCCATAAAAAAAGCCGCTCAAACCATGTTTAACGAATTTACAAAACTGTGCTATCTGGAAGGAGTACGCAAAGCTTTTGAAGTTATTTTCTTAGATACCTGCCCTTCTCCGCAAAATCCGCCTCTGCCATCTGTTTCGCCGAATGAAGAAATCGGTAAAATCCGCAATATCGTAGAGTCTTGCCGGCAAATAGACTGCAAAAAAACAAAAACCGGAAACTTTTTTTACCATTCTTTGGAAAACTATAAAAATTCACGCAAAGAAATTGATAAAATTTTGACTGATTACATTGGTATTGCCGATTTTAATTTTGAACATGAAAACACTTAACTTTTACACAAAACACTAGACAAAATATAAAAAATATGTTACCTTATGTATATTAAGGAGAAATAAAATGGCAGAATCTTCTATAAAACCGCAAAAGTATATTCCCAATCCCTTTGAAGCTTACACTTTGAAAGAATTGAAACAACCGTGGCGTTTTTATGACAGCAAAGAAGAATTTGAAAATAAAACAGCTGAATTTAAAAAAATAAAAATAGAAACAAAAATCGGAGAAATCAATAAATGGCAGGGAGCCAGAGCTAATGCACTTATTGCTTTGGGTGCCGAATTGTTTGATTATAAAGAAGAATCCCTTAACGCCGCCGAAAATAAAATTCGTGAAAACAAAACGTTATGGAACAAAATTCAGGCTGCGCATCTACATAATTCAGCAGGCTTAAAACCAGAAATAGATTTGGAAAACTGCGACCTCAGCGCCGAAGATATTTTCAAAAAAATTAACGAAAGTTTGGACAAGCTTGAAAAAGGTAAAATTGTTGACGGAAAATATGTACCGACAAAAGCCGAAAAAAATGTTTTACGCACGCTTGGAAATTACGGCGAATTTATCCGCAATCCAAAAGATGAAAAAGAAGCCGCTAAGTTCTATGAAGAAATTAAAAAAAGATTCGGCAGAATAGCCAAACGAGACGACTATCAAAAATTTGAACCAAAACAACAAAAAAAACAAACAAGAAAAAATGAACGAAAGGAAAATAAAATGAGTGATGATAAAGAATATAAATTAAGCGATGAACAGCTGGAATTTTGCAAAGCTCATAATATTGACCCTGCCGGCATCACTTCGGCTGAAGCATATAAAGACGCAGTGAGCAAAATTGGTAAAGATACTCATGATTTACAAAATAATGATGATGTAAAAACCGATGAAAACGACAATAAAAACAATGACAAAGATGACAATAAAAATGATAAAACCGAACCGGAAAAACCGGCTCTGAAAATAAATGAAGGCACTCCGCAGCCGGAAGACAAAACCAATGAAGAAACACCGGACTGGGTAACAGAAAAAGCAAAATGGTACAAAGCTCAGGCCGAAGCCGGAGAAATTGAAAACTACGAACAAGACACTTCTAAAGAAGGTTTTGCCGCAAAATTCAACAACGCAGAAATTCACTACAGCTCTCCTGACGAGGTGACTGTTTCTCAAGACGCGGAATATAAAGTTTTTGACACAATGATGAAAGAACCGGATAATAAAGGACGTCCGATAGAGTTTCCTGACAATGCTTCAAAAGAAGTAACTACTCGTTTATACGCGGCCTGCGTTTTAAATGGCAACCCGATGCAAGGTGCTGTTCCTACTGAATTGGATGCCGAAACACTATCCAAATGCGGCTTGAGCGAAGAACAAATCAAGCAAGTTCAAGACCATTTGGCAGCTTCTCAGAACAAAAACAACGATGTTGAAAAAACTACCGAAGAAAAAGAAACAAAAAATAATGAAACTCCTGATTTGCAGATTTCTGACAAAGCTAAAGCCGATATTCAGAAGATTTCTGAAATTAAGAAAAACTTTGAACAAATGAAAAAAGACGGTCTGATTGCCATACAAAAAGATGAAAACGGCAAACCGCAAATTGTGGCCGGAGAAAAAGGTTCGGATGCGGATGTTAAAAACGCTACGGCCATAATGAAAGAAGCCGCTGAATTAGTAAAAGCCGGTCTATCTGAAAACCGCGGCAAAGATATTGCTCACGATACGGTAAAATTGGAAAATAAACAGCAAAAAGACACCAATACAGCTTTGAGAGCTGAACAAATAGCAATACTGAAAATGCAAAGAGGCGGCAGATAAAACTTTATAAAATATATTCGGGAGAGTAGCCATGAACGGATTTGACAATGACTTTTTAGACTATTTAAAAGCCTATGCTCCAACGGACTATATTTTGGCTTGTTCTGATGATGTAAAACCTGAAAGTCTGCGCCGTATATATAGCGACTACAGTCAAAAGTTTAGCATCTGGATAAAAGTTCCGTCCTCTATACGCAACACTTTTAACGGACGCGTTCCGCAAGAAATTTTGCAGTTGGCTGCTGATGGAAAAGACCAGATTCTAAGAGACATCGCGGCAGGACAACGTCCGAAACGGCCGGAAGATGAGAACACGCTGCCTGAACCTCCGGCTCCCGAACAGGTTGTGGCAGCCGCCGCTTTTACGGCTGCTCTGGCCGCCGGTTACAGCAAACAAGCTTCTTACGAATTGTCTGCCCATCATCTGTTCCGTGAATCTCTAAAAGACAAGGCCATTGCCGGCAACATGAACGAAACCGAGCGCAAAGCTTGGTTAAAATCTCGTGGTGACGATATTCAAACCATAAAAAAAGATTGGGGTAATTGCCAACATGAAAAAATGTTAATCCATTTATTCGGCAAATATAATCGCGGTAAAATTGATAAAGATGAATTTTTACCTCAGGTTGTTGACCTTATGCAAAAAATTGAATCATCAAATCACCGCGGGCGTTTACTGGAATACTTAAAAACACGTCCGATACAAGCTAAATTGGCACACTTCAGAGAAGATATTTTGGACACCCTGTCGCAAACAATTCTGCATGATATTCCAATTTCGGAGCGTGATGACTATCTGCGTGCAAGTATTCCGCTAAAAATCCAAATGCGCCGCCTGATAGACAAAGACAATTCCGGCAATTCAGCCAATCTGGCACAAGCAGTAAACAGCATTGTCGAACAGGCTGAAAAAGGCAATGTCGGACTGGATTTAAGCAACTATACTGCCGATTCACATCATCCGATGTCTGCCGAATTGCGGCAAATGTTTATGATTGCCTGCTGCATTCATGAAGTTCCGTACCGCAGTCCTAACGGCGAAAGGATTAACCCTAATTCAGAAATAGTAAAACAACTTCCAACAGATGTTCAGGCTCTTGTTTTGTCTCGTGATATGCGTCTTGCTAAAGAAAACATGATAGACATGACCGGTGACGGAAAATGCACACACAACGTTACAGACACTTTGCCTAGTATTCTAAGAGCTAAAAAAATACGCGAAAGCGCTTGATTTTACTTTTTATATTTTTGTTAAAACCAATATTCAGTCTTCGGCTGCAAAGTTTATGTTGTTGTCCTGATTTATTTTCATGCATAAAATAATGCCGAAACTGGACATGATTGAAAACATAACCGTTCCGCCATATGAAATCAGCGGCAGAGGAATCCCAACAACCGGCAGCACCCCCATTACCATAGCTATATTTATAAACACATACAAAAAATAATTAGTATTCAAACCGATAACCACTAATTTTGCAAAATAGTTGTTTATCCTAAACGCAAACATATAACCGAAAGCAATCACTAAAATATTCAACAACACCAAAGTAAGACTGCCAACCATGCCAAATTCTTCCGAAAACATCGTAAAGATAAAATCGGTATGTTTTTCAGGCAAGAAATTCAGGTGCGTTTGCGTGCCGTGCAAAAAACCTTTGCCGAAAATTCCGCCTGAGCCAAAAGCAATTTTAGATTGTATAATATGATAACCGGCTCCAAGCGGGTCTCTCTCAGGATTTAAGAATGTCAAAACACGATTTTGCTGGTATTCGTGCAAAAAATTCCAAGCCAACGGCAACAGCGCACCGCCTGCCGCTCCAACCAAAGCAAACTTCCACCATTGCACTCCGACAACAAACAGCATGATAGTTGCTGTAAACAACAGCATCAGCGCTGTTCCCAAATCAGGCTGAAGGCAAATCAACGCCACCGGCAATAACGTCATAATCGACGGAATGATTATGCCGCGTATGGTACGAATATTCTGCAAAGTTGTAGTGCTGAAATAACGCGCCAAAAACAATACCATACCTATTTTCATCAGTTCTGACGGCTGAATTTTAAACAATCCGAGATTTATCCAGCGCTGAGCGCCCATTCCGATATGTCCGCCAATTTCGACAGCAAACAGCAAAAAAAGCGTTACAAAATAAAAAACATAAGCGCAGTTATAATAATAACGTATATCAACCATCGCCAAACCAAGCATCAAAAGCACAGCGATACCAAAACGGCTTATATGGCGAATCGCCCAGGGTTCCCAGTTTCCGTTTGCTGCCGAATAAAGCGTCATGGTACCGACACCTGCCAAAATCATAATCAGCAGAATATACCAAAAACTTATTTTCAGAATTTTATCCTTAAAGCCTAAATTTCGGCCGCCATATCCTATTCCATACATCATCCACCTACTTAATATCCAACTGCAGCGCTTTTTGCAAAATTCTACCGGCTATCGGCGCGGCCACACCCGACCCCGATGAACCGTGTTCTACAATCACCGCCACGGAATAACGAGGATTATCCACCGGTGTAAAACCGATAAACAGAGCGTGATTGCGTAAACGCCACGGTAATTGTTCATCTCTCAAAATTCCGCTGCTGCGTTCTTTCATAGAGATGCGTCGTACCTGAGTGGTTCCGGTTTTTCCGCCCATCATTGCTCCGTTATAATTGAATCTGGCTCGTCCTGCCGTGCCTCCGACACCATTAACAACCTCAAACATTCCTCGTTTGACGATTTCTATGTTTTTAGTTGAAATATCGAGGCGTTTTATTTTTGCCAGCTCTTTTTCTGTCGGTTTAATAAATGTCGGCTGCACAGCGTAACCGCCATTGACCACGCGCGCCAACATTGTGGCCAGCTGCAGCGGCGTCACCAAAACATATCCCTGTCCAATTCCGGAGTTTGCCGCATCACCATGTGTCCACGAAGTTCCAAAACGAGCTTTTTTCCATGATTTTGTCGGAATAATTCCGGCTTTTTCGTTATCCAAACCGACTTCCAAAATATTTCCCATTCCCAGCTTAACCGCCATATCATGAATACGGTCAATTCCAAGTTTCATAGCCGTTTCATAAAAGAAAATATCGCACGAATGTTTTAGTGCTTCCACAACATTTAAGCTGCCATGTCCGGAATGCCGCCAACAATGAAAACGAATATTTCCGACATCTATCCCACCGCTGCAGTTAAAACGAGTATTTAAATCAATCACGCCGGCTTCTAAGGCCGCCAGCGCGACAACCACCTTAAAAGTTGAACCGGGTGAATATTGCCCGGACACGGCTTTATTGACCAGCGGTGTGCGTTCATTGTTCAATAATTCGTTCCAATGCTTATAGCTTATACCGTTTGTGAATAAATTAGGATTGAAGGACGGAGTTGAAACCAACGCTAAAATTTCTCCGGTGCGTACATTTAGGACAACTGCCGCTCCGCTTTCTTCTCCAAACGCTTCATAGGCGGCGCGCTGCAGACGGGCGTCCAAAGTCAATGTCAAGCTTTCGCCTTCTTCTCCGCTGTTGCGTTCTATTTCATTCATCACACGGCCATAGGCATTGACTTCAAGCTTTATGGTACCGCCTTTACCTTGAAGTTTATAGTCAAAATATCGCTCCAAACCGGATTTACCTATTTTAAATCCGGGAACCATATAAAGCGGATTATCTTTTTTATCTTTGTCCGAAACCGGTCCGACATATCCCAAAACATGCGCATAAATATCGGCATACGGATAGTAGCGGCTTAAACCTTCATCAATTTCAACTCCAGGTAAATCCGGAGCGTGCAGCAAGATTTTAGACACTTCGTCCCAGTTCAGATTATCTTTAAGTTTTATGGGTATAAAACGGCGTTTATTTTTCAAATCTTTGCGTATTTTTTGTTCTTCATTCTCATTAAGCGGAATAATTTTTTTAAATGTCTGCAGCGTACTTTCAATATCAGGCGTTTGTTCTGCCACCATCAATGCCTGAAAATCCTGTTCGTTTTTTGCAATAACCTCTCCGTTGCGGTCAAAAATCAAGCCTCGCGGCGGAACCAAAAATCTGGTAGAAATCCGATTTTCATCCGACATCATTTTATATTTATCCGCCTCTTTTACCTGCAAAAAATATAACCGCGCCACAATAACGGCAAAAGCCAGCATGTTAAAAATGATGACAACCAATGTCCTTCGTTCTACAACTCTGCTTTTTTCACCATTTCTATTCATTTATACGCTCCTGCGGCAGCAAATTATCCTGAACCCAAATATTTATGTAAGATATAAGCGGATAAAACATTAAAGTAGAAAGCAAATTTACCATAATTTCCGTCATAGGAACAAAACGGCTGAAATAAACCGAAACCAACAACCATTTTATAAATGTGAGTGTCAGACTTGCCAATGAAAAAACCAGCCAACCGCTGACAAAAGACGCTGCTTTGAAATAGCGCGCCAGCATGTTAGTCATAAAAACCAACAGCATCATCATCAAAATGTTTATGCCAAGCGGAGTCGAGCTGTAGGTATCAGTTAAAAAACCCACAACAAACGCGGAAATATAACTAAACATATAACCTCGTTTAAGAGTCCAATAATAAACACATATAAAACCTACAGCCGGACGAAAATAGTTTAATTCAAGCGAATTTATCGGAACATAGAACACAAACATCAAAATAAGCGTCGCCACCAGAGGAATCCGATGGCGAAAAAACAAACGCATTTTATCCTTGAAATTATTCTGCATTTTTATCGTTTTCCAAAAATTCGCTTAAACTTTCATTTTCTGCCGACAGTCCGTAGTCCACTATTCTGACATATTCAACCCGACTTATATCCGCCATTGTCTCAACTTCTACAATTCCGTTTTTAACAGAATTTACAAAACCGATGGGCAATCCGGACGGAAACATTCCGCCCACACCGGAAGTAACAACCACATCTCCCTCTTGAATATCCGAAGATGAGCGAGTAAACATCATCTGAGGCAAAGCGGTGTTGTTGCCGCTTAATATACCACGCACTCTTGTACGCTCGATAACAACCGGAATTTTAGAATTTATATCCGTAACCAAAATTACTTTAGCATAACGCCCGCTGACTTTGTCTATGCGGCCGATAACGCTCTCATCGCCTAAAACTATCTGTCCTTTTTTGACATCTTCATCACCGATATAAACCAATAGCGTATGTGTAAAACTGTCTCCGGATTCAGCAATAATTTTAGCGCTCATAAAGGTTGCATCGGCCGGAGGCACATAGTTCAGTAAACGTTCCAACAACTGATTTTCAACTTCCAGAGTACGCACTTTATTCTGCAGCATAAGCATTTGTTTATTTTCTACCTGCAAGGCGCGGTTATCGGCATATATATGACTTATGTCATAAAAATAAGTATAAATCCGATGAATAAAACGAGAAGGCAGCTCCACCACCTGCATAACCGGTCCGGTAACATTCATCACAAAACTATTTGCAGCATCGACAACAAAACTATCCACTCGGCTTAATAAAATAAATAAAAATGCGCTGATAAAAAGCAAAAAAATAAAAAAACGACGCAAAAAATCCTTTATTTCTCCGATTCTGATAAGCAGGATTCCGCGCCGTTTCATTTTTTATTTTCCTATAATCCGAAAAAGTTTTTAACCCATATTAGATAAAGCACTCTTTAACTTGTTAACCTGGTCCAAAGCCTTTCCGCAGCCTTTAGCAACGCATGCCAACGGTTCTTCGGCAATAGAAACAGGAAGTCCGGTTGCATTGCGCAGCACTTGGTCTAAGTTTGCCAGCAAGGCCCCACCGCCCGTCAATACAATTCCTTTATCCACAATATCGGCTGCCAATTCAGGAGCAGTATTTTCCAATGCAACTTTTACGGCTTCCACTATATCAGAAACCGGCTCGACCAAACTTTCGGCAACTTGTCTTTCTGTTACAACAATTTCCTTTGGCACGCCGTTTATCAAATCGCGGCCTTTAATTTCAACAGTACGCCCCTCGCCTTTTTCCGGAGGACAAGCCGAACCGATTTCTTTTTTAATTTTTTCGGCGCTGCTTTCACCGACCAACAGATTTTTGTTACGACGGATATAGTTGACAATAGCGCTATCCATCTTATCTCCGCCAACGCGGATAGAGCGAGAATATACAATGCCGCCCAAAGACAATACAGCCACTTCGGTTGTGCCTCCGCCTATATCAACCACCATGCTGCCGGTAGGTTCGGTAACCGGCAAACCGGCGCCGATAGCTGCGGCCATAGGTTCTTCAATCAGCCAAACTTTACGCGCTCCGGCATATTCTGCCGATTCTTGAATCGCGCGGCGCTCCACCGCGGTTGAGCCTGACGGTACGCAAATCACAATAAGCGGAGACGCAAAAGCCCGGCGATTATGCACTTTGCAAATAAAATATTTTATCATTTCTTCGGCAATTTCAAAATCTGCTATAACTCCGTCTTTTAACGGGCGTATAGCCTGAATATTCCCTGGGGTGCGTCCCAGCATTTGTTTAGCTTCGTTACCCACCGCCAAAACCTGCTTACGGCCTTTATATTCCTCAATTGCCACCACCGACGGCTCATTTAAGACTATTCCTCTGCCGCGCACATACACCAAAGTATTGGCTGTTCCCAAATCAATCGCCATATCACTAGACAGCATTCCCATCAATTTTGCAAACATATGCATATTCTCCATAATTTAACATTATTTATTTTTTTATAACCAAACAAAACAATGTGCAAGGATTTATATTGTTGTCAACAGACTTGTTCACAGATTTATAACATTGAAAATCTGCTGTAAATAGTCTTTCTGCCCCACATAAACATTTTCCAAAACAACATCGGCGGACATTTTATTCTTCAGCCAAGTACGCTGGCGCTTTGCATATTGTCTGGTATGCAACTTTGCCAAATCCAACGCCTCTTTCAATGACATCTGTCCTTTTATAAACAAACTGAGTTCCGGCACGCCCAGAGCTTTCATAGCCGGCATATTTTCATCAACGCCTCGTTTCAGAAGCTGTTCTATTTCAGCCAAAACTCCAAGTTCATTCACCATTTTATCCAGACGCAAACAGCAGCGCTCCGCAATAACATCAAGTTCCGGCATAATTTTTACTGTAATAAAATCAGCTTCCGGCAATTTTTGTATAAGCGGTTTTTCGTACCATTCCGAAAGCTTAATACCGGTTGCTTCAATCACTTCTAGCGCGCGGATAATTCTGGTTTTGTCGTTTTGATTAAGCTTAGCCGCAATTTTTGCATCTTTTTGCAGCAGTTCGGCATATAAACCTGTCAATCCCGTTTCATTTAAGCGTTTAAGCACATTTTCGCGAACTTCCGCAGGCGTTTGCGGTATAGGCGTAACCCCGTTCAGCAGCGCCTCGGCATAAAAACCGGTACCGCCGACCACCACCGGCAATTTATTCTCCGCCCATAAGTTATGTATTTCTTTGACGCACAAATCGAGCCAATCCACCACATTACCGCGTTTATCGCAATCATAAATTTCAAACAAACGATGCTCCGCCAACTTTTTTTCTTCTTCAGTCGGCGCCGCGGCAATAATCGGAATATCTTTATAAATCTGCATAGAATCACAGTTCAGCACCACGCCGTTAAGAGCCTGAGCAGCTTCAGCCGCTAAAGCCGATTTGCCGGAAGCTGTCGGTCCGGCAATAACCAAAACCGGATTTTTACGCATCTGTTATTTATCCTCTTTGGCAATCAGCTGAGCAAATTCTTGACGTTTACGCTCATACATTTCAGCGTTTTCTCCGGATAATCCCTGTAGTTTACGGGCAATTACATATTGCGGCAGCTTGGCTTTAACCTCGGCTATAGGCATTTTCCATTGTTCCGGACGAATACGAATTTTTTTGCCTTGTCCGGCTGAAACTCTAGGAGTTATTTCTCCGCTGTCGGCATCTTCAAATTCCGTCAAAGTAAGACGCAGATTTTCTAAGGTGTTCGGAATTAAAAAGTCGATAAACTCGCCGCCGTTAATATAGTTACGCACTTCAAATATTGCGTCATTGCCCTGCCACTCCACAATAGAGCCGGCAAACAACCATTCACCCAGAGTGCGGGTATATTCATAGTTTTGGCTGATATTTGTTAATTTTCCATCATGAAAGCCCAAACAATAGCCGCGATTCTGCAAGGTATATAAATCATCCATATATTTTTGATAATCCCATTTTTCAGGATTTGCATAATAATCATCAATAGCCTTGCGATAAACACGCGCCACGGTTCCGGCATAATATTCGGTTTTATTGCGTCCTTCAACTTTCAGCGAATCCATGCCGATTTTCAAAATATCATTCAATCGCGGCATTAAGCACATATCTTTAGAGTTCAGCAAATAGCCGCCGTGTTCATCTTCAACAATTTCATAATATTCCCCTGGTCTGAACTCCTCTTCCAGCAAAAATTCAAAAGCTTTGGCGTTATCCTGATTTATTTCCAGCTCCTTAATTGTGCCGTCTTTCAAACGCAAATGCATTTTGTAATGCCAACGGCAGCAATGCGCGCATTTTCCCTTGTTGGCGCTGCGGTCAGCCATAAAATTAGAAATCAGACAGCGTCCGGAATATGACATACACATAGCGCCATGCACAAAGCATTCCAGCAGCACATCAGGACATTGCCGGCGAATTTCCGCCATCTCGGCAAAGGTGACTTCACGGCCCAAAACGCACAGGCTTGCTCCCATCGACTGCCAAAATTTCACAGTCTGTCCTGAACAAATATTGGCTTGGGTGGACACAAAGCGTTTCAGCTCCGGAGCATTTTCTTTTAAGTAATAAAACACACCTGGGTCTGCCACCAAAACTCCGTCCGGTTTCAGCTCTTGCAGAGTTTTAACAAATTGAGGCAATTTGGCCGCTTCTTCATTATGAATATACAGATTTAATGTCAGATAAATTTTCTTACCTTGTTTATGAACAAAATCAATTCCTTCTTTCAAATCTTCAAGCGAAAATTTAGACTGCGTGCGCAGACTCATATCCGGTGTGCCGGCATAAACCGCATCGGCTCCGTATAATAATGCTGTTTTCAGCTTTACCAGCGAACCGGCTGGTAAAAGTAATTCTGCTTTTTTCATAATGTTACCTCTATATTTGTTGTCACCGCCTGCAATTTGCCAAACGGTGTGTTTTCTATCAAAATTTTTGCAATAAACCAAACTTTAGTTTTTTCATCCCGCAGCACCCAAAAATAAATAGGCTCGTCTTGGCTAAGTAAAAAACCGGCGTCAGTATCATCTAAAATTTCTTGATTATACTGACATTTCAAAGCTTTTCCGGCAAAATAGTCCGTTTTTATTTTTTCTTTTTTCAGCGTTTTTACTGTTGATTTGGCATATTTTTTACCATTAAAAGAATACTGTTCTAAATCGCACTTGCCTTTTTTGATAATTTTTTGCGCCAGCTCGCCGAAAACCGAAAGCAAATCTCCGGAATACGGATATTTGGCATCTGTTTTAATTTTATCAGTGCGTTTATGCTCGTTTTTAACACTTATTCTATATTGCGGAACACCTTTATCATAAACAATTTCTTTAGAGCGATGCGTAAAACGTGTTTGTGTTTCATAGTAATAATCCTGCGGCTTAAAACCAGACTTATCATATGTTCCGACTGAATGATAAGTTGCCGTAAACGGATATAAAGCGCCAAATGTTCCGCTGGTGGAAACAGATGTTTTAATATCATAGTCTTTATCCTTATAAAAGGCATAGCTGAAAGTTTCTTCGCAAGCATCAAACAGTCCGATAGTCGTTTGCATATAATGCTTAACTTCCAGCGCCTGTGTTTTTGTACTCCACATAAATAAAGATAAAAATATTAAAAGTCCGTATTTCATTTTAGCCATTCATTAAACAATTTTTTCTACAATAACAGAAATTTTAAGATTATAAAGGAAAAAATGATGTCTAAAAAAGTTTTGCTGGTTTACGGCGGATTTTCTGCCGAGCGAGAAGTTAGTTTGTCTTCTAAAAATGACATTGCCGCCGCGCTGAAAAGTAAAGATTATGATGTTATTGAACATGATTTAACCGATGTTTGGACTTTTTTAGATGTTCTGAAAACCGAAAAACCCGATGTTGTTTACAATGGCTTATACGGAAACTGGGGCGAAGACGGCGAACTGCAAGGTTTGCTTGACTTGCTGCAGATTCCATACACCCACTCAGGGCTGAAAGCCTCGGCATTGGGAATGGATAAATATCTTACTAAACTAATTGCTTCGGCCGCCGGAGTAAAAATCGCCAAAGGAGAAAAAACAACTGCCGCCGACTATTTGCAAAACGGCACAAAAGTTCCATATCCTTATGTAGTAAAACCCATGTGCGATGGTTCCAGCGTCGGCGTATACATAATTCATAATGCGGAAGAAGCAAAAAAAGTAACTTATCCGAATCCTGACTTGCCGCTTTTGGTTGAACAATATATTGCCGGACGAGAACTTACTGTAATGTGCCTAAACGGAAAATCTTCTGTAATTACCGAACTTAAAACCGACTGCGCCTTCTATGACTATCAGGCAAAATACACCACCGGAAAAACTCACCATATTCTGCCGGCAGAACTTCCGGAAGACATTGCCGAAACATGCAAACGCCATACCGAAACTGTCTATAGCGCTTTAGGCTGCCGCTCTGTTGCCCGCTGCGACTTTCGCTACAATGAAAAAGACGGAGTTGTTTTGCTGGAAATCAATACCAACCCCGGAATGACAGCGCTTTCCTTAGTACCGGAACAAGCCAAATATTTAGGAATATCTTTCGCGGATTTATGCGATATTCTGGTTAAAAACGCCGCCTGCCGAAAAATGCCGTAATCCGGCTTTGATTTTTGCGGTTGACTTATGGCGTGAGGCTGTTATAGAATTAGAGTGTAAACAACATAATTTTAGAGGAAAGAAAGATGAAAAATAAGCTATTCAAAGGTCTCTCTCTCTCTCTGCAAATCCTAAACATCTGATTAAAGGCGCATTTTTCGCCACTCAGCGTGTTTTTGCAGAGTTCGGCGTAAAAAATCACACATTCGGAAATAACAAGTTCAGCAGCAACTCTATAAAGGGTTCTGGATTGTTTCGTCGTTGCACTACTCGCAATGACGTTTGCTCTGTCGGTCGGTCAATGATAGAAATGCTCGGCGTTCTGGCTATTATCGGCGTTCTCTCAGTAGGCGGCATCGCCGGCTATTCCAAAGCAATGCAAAAGTTTAAGCAGAATAAATGGTTGGCACAGATTGAAGAATTGATATTCTCAACTAAAGAACTTTATAAAAATGAAAAAATTTACGGAACCCCAAATGAGGCCTTACTGCCCACACTAAAAAATTTAGGAGCCATTCCTAACGATATGCTGCACGATTATAATTTGGACATCTATGATAATAGAGTTGATATTCAGATATATTCATGGCTTAAATGGCATCGTTTCACCATAATGTTTTATATGAAACCTAATACTGAAGCAGAATATAATTGCCGCGAATTATTTAATTTTGCTGATACAAATCCGGACATATTCAGCGTTGTAGAATGGACTGCCGGTTACTCGATTTGCGGAAAAGGCGTTGAAGCATCATATAAAGACGAAGGTCGCTGCATTCCTTATAATTGGCAGCAAATCACAGATATATGCAAAATATGTAAACAAAAACCATGTACTGCTTTGCTTTTATTTAATAATGAAACCTAAACATGTTTAGCCAAACCATAGTATATAGCAAAAAAACTCCGCCACTTAAAACGGAGTTTTTTAAAATTCAGATAAATTCTATTTACTAAAACCACGTGGAGGACGGCGGTCTCGCATACCGATTGGAGAACGTCTAGCCGATGCTTCAGCTTTTTCTTTGGCTTTGGCGCGAGCTTTCTCAGCACCTTTACAATGACATTCTTCACCACGCGTTAACACTTTGGTACAATAGGCACAATAAATTTTGCCGTTTGCAATTACTGTAAAAATTGAATCCATAATAAAAATAATTTAAAACTTTAATAATAAAAAATATATAGTCCATATAACAACATCTTACTATTTTGTCAAATAGAAAATCAAGTCTCTAAAATTATCTTTACTTTCGGGTTTTATTCCGTTAAAATAAATGTCGGATAGGCAATAGTCTGTCTGGGGTGTGGAAACCTCTTAAAAGAACACCTTTGTGCAAAGGTGAAATTTTGTACATACCTTCTGGTCTGTTCGGCTGGAAGGTAGCTGAATGTGCTATATATAATATATAGCTAATAAGCTACACTATTTTTTCTTTTAGTAGTTTCCAACTTCCAGCCATCTCGCCGATGGCTTTTTTTGTTTTAATGATAAAATAATGAAAGGAAGTTGTTATGAAACAAAATCAATTTGGCCGCAGTATGATAGAAATGCTAGGTGTGCTGGCTATTGTCGGCGTACTAAGCGTTGGCGGTATCGCAGGCTATTCCAAAGCTATGGAAAAGTGGAAAACCAACCGCGCCATAGAAGATTACAGTTTGCTAATACATGGTCTTTTAGAGCATATTGACGACATACATAAACTGCCGCAGCCTGACCCTATTGGACTTACAGAAATAGCAAATTCGCTTAATTTGATTCCCAATAATTGGGAAATTTTGAATGAAGCATATCTGCATGATGCCTACGGCAATACTATTAGTTTGAGGGTACATCGCCAAGAAGGAAATATGCCGGCCAGAATTTCTTTTGACTTACAGCTTGGCGGCATTCAAACCGCTGACAACGGCTCCTATTCTCCGGCATTTTCCGTACGCCTGTGCCGCTCTCTGTTTACAGATTTAATTATGCCGATAAATTCTTCAATTTGGGCAACCGCGGTTAATCAAAAGAAAAGCGGTTGGATAAATTATTATAGTAATAGCTGGTGCGGCGGCAATAATAAATGTTTAGGCGACTTAACCATTACACAAATAGATGATTTATGCCGCTCTTGCGACGGAAGCAAAGAGGCTTGCAGCGTAAATATAAGTTTTTAAAATTACCATAACATTTTGCGGTTGACTTATGGCGTGAGGCTGTTATAGAATTGGAGTGTAAACAACATAAATTTAGAGGAAAGAAAGATGAAAAATAAGCTATTCAAAGGTCTCTCTCTCTCTCTGCAAATCCTAAACATCTGATTAAAGGCGTATTTTCTGCCGCTCAGCGTGTTTTTGCAGAGTTCGGCATAAAAAATCACACATTCGGAAATAACACATTCAGTAGCTACTCTATAAAGGGTTCTGGATTGCTTCGTTGTTGCACTCCTTGCAATGACGCTTCCTCTGTCGGTCGGTCAATGATTGAAATGCTCGGCGTTTTGGCGATTATAGGAGTGCTGAGTGTGAGTGGTATCGCAGGCTATTCCAAAGCGATGGAAAAATGGAAAATAGACAAGGCCATAGGCGAATACAGCATGCTTATTTTCGGCATATTAGAACATTTACAAGATTTAAAAAAACTAGAAGATGGTACAAACATCAGTCGTTTTTTAAAAGATATAAATTTAGTTCCTCAAAGCTGGAAATATGCGCCAACAACAGTTTTTTTTGACAGTCTTGGTAATAATATCAATATATTTCTTAGAAACAATAAATTAACAATTGATATGTATTTAGGCGGTTTTAAATTAAATGAAAAAGGAAATACCGTTTCAGCAAACTTTTCTCACAAATTATGTACCGAATTTATGCAAAATATTACGCTGCCTTTGCACTCTGCTTTATATCATGTTTGGATACATAATGTCGCCTATATTTTTTACGGCGATGCCTATTGTAACGGAGCTGATAAAAAATGTTTCAATCAGATATCTTTAACCGATATCAATAAATATTGTTCGGCGTGTTCTTCTGATAAAGCCTGCGCAATTGTTTTAGAATTTTAAAGCAAAACCCCATCGGCTTTTTGACTTTTGATGGGGTTGCTTTTTCTATAGTTTTTTCCAAGTTGTGCCGGTTGGACCGTCTTCCAAAACAATTCCGCGCTCTTTCAGCTCGTTGCGGATAGCGTCGGCAGTCGCCCAATCCTTATTCTTTTTAGCTTCGGCACGTTTTGCTATCAATGCTTCTATTTCTGTGTCTTCAGCGTCGGTAGTTCCCTTAAACCAGCTTTCAGCATCGTTATATAATAAACCAAGCATATAAGCGTTAGCTAAAAGTTCTGATTTATATTTTATGCGTTCTTCTTTGGTTTCGGCTTTATTCAAATTACCCAAAGTTTCGTGCAAATATGACAAAGCCAGCGGTGTGTTTAAGTCATCACACAAAGCAGCTATCAGCTTTTCGCTTGGTTCTGTTTTTTCGGCTGGAATATCGGCATTTTTCAGCAAAGCGTTATAAAATTTATCCAAAATATTTTTAGCCTGTTCCAAGCCTTCAAACGTAAAATTAAATGGTTGATGATAGTGAGTGGTTAAAAACAGCAGACGCAAAGCTTCGGCCGGATATTTAGCCAATATTTCATCAACAGTATAAAAATTGCCTAGCGATTTAGACATTTTTACGCCGTTAATCATCAGCATGCCGGTATGCACCCAATAGTGGGCAAAATGTGTCCCCGGATAGGCACAGCAAGATTGCGCGCACTCATTTTCATGGTGCGGAAAGATTAAATCAGAACCGCCGCCGTGAATATCAAAATCATTGCCCAGCAATTTGGAACTCATGGCAGAGCATTCCAAATGCCACCCCGGACGGCCATAACCCCACGGACTATCCCACCCAGGTTGGTCAGCATCTGATGGTTTCCACAAAATAAAGTCGGCAGGATTCTTTTTATAGTCGGCAATTTCCACCCGCGCGCCGGCAACCATTTCTTTCATTGAGCGACCGGATAAAAAGCCATAATTCGGCATAGAATCCACATCAAACAAAACTTGTTTATCGGCGATGTAGGCATGACCGTTTTTTAGCAGCAATTCCACCAGTTTAATCATCTCCGGAATATATTCCGTAGCGCGCGGACGATAATTCGGCGATAAAACATTTAATTTTGCCATATCGTCAATATACCAATTATAGGTTTGCTCCGTGATTTCACGGATAGATTTTCCGGTTTCTTTGTGTTTGTTCAAAATTTTGTCGTCAACATCGGTGATGTTAGAAACATAGGTAACGTGCTCTTTACCATAAACATAGCACAACAAACGATATAAAACGTCATAGACAACAGGAGTTTTAGCGTTGCCTAAATGAGCTTTGTCATAAACCGTTGGTCCGCAGACATACATACGCACATTGTCGGCGTCTATCGGAATAAATTTATCCTTACGCTGTTTTAAGGTATTGTGCAAATATATTTCCGGCATTTTATCCTCCTGTTAAGCTTTTTGCCCCAGCAAACGTTTTTTTGCTTTTTCATAACCGATTAGCGGCAGCAGAGTTTTTAGTTCCGGTCCATTATCCAAAGCCGTCAGCGCTTTGCGTACCGGATGAAACAGCTCGCGTCCTTTTTTGCCGCTTTGAGCTTTAAGAATTGACATCCATTCATTAAAAGTGTTTTCAGTCCAAGTTTCAGCCGGCAATAATTCAGCAGCTAAATCAGTTAAGGCTTTATCTTCAATAATCGGAGTAACCTCTTTGTGGCAAATGTCTTCCCAAACTTTTACATCATCTACCACATCTAAATTAGCGCGCACATCATTCCAAAACGTTTCATCGGCGTCAATACGGTCTTTTACCAAACTATACGGCATTGAGCGAACTACTTTGGTGTTGAAATGTTTCAATTCTTCTTCATCAAACTTAGGCTGAGAACGGCCAAGTTTAGTAAAATCTAAAGAGGCTGCCAGTTCGTCCAAAGAATAATACGGCTCTATAGCATCGGAAGTGCCGAGTTTTGCTAAAAATGAGCAAATTGCCATAGCTTCAACGCCTTCAGCTTTCAATTCACGCACACCTAAGCTCCCCAAACGTTTAGAAAGTTTACCTTCGGTGCCGGTCAATAGCGGCAAGTGAGCAAAAGTCGGAACTTTACCGCCGATAGCCTCAAACATTTGAATTTGCGAGGCGGTGTTTGTGGTGTGGTCTTCGCCGCGTACAATATGAGTAATACCAAAGTCGCTGTCATCAATGCAAGAAGGCAGATGATACAAATAGCTGCCGTCTTCACGGATGATAATCGGGTCGCTGAGTTTTTCGGCCTCATAGCGGCAATGTCCGCGCACAATATCGTTCCATTCTATCACGCCGTCCAGCAACTTAAAGCGATAGTGCGGCTTGCGGCCTTCGGCTTTGAATTTGGCTAAATCCTCGGCTGTGTAGCGCAGAGCCTGACGGTCATAAACCGGAGCCAAACCTTTTGCCATAGCGCGTTTACGCTTGATTTCAAGTTCTTCAGGGGTTTCATAGCAAGCATAAATGCGGCCTTCGTCCATAAGTTTTTTGGTCACTTCATTATAGCGGTCAAAACGAGCTGACTGGCGAGCTTCCTCGCTCCACTCAAAACCAAGCCATATAAGACTTTCCCGCATTGCGTCTTCATATTCTTTTTTAGACCGCACGCGGTCTGTATCATCAATTCTCAGCATAAATTTACCGCCGAGTTTTTTAGCCAACAACCAGTTAAACAAAGCGGTTCTGGTGTTGCCAATGTGCATAAAGCCGGTTGGGCTTGGTGCGAATCTTACTTTTATTTCAGACATTTACTTTCCTATATATTTTTGCGCAAATTTAATTCAAAATCTTTGCGTATCATATAAAGGTTATTTGCGGATTTCAACCCTAAAATGCGCCGGAATCCAAGTTTTGTTGATTTTTTTGCTCATTATCGTCTACTATAGTTTGCAAATCTTCCAAAAACCAATCAATCTCATCATCATTATCTTCATGTATCATCTTATAGAAACGGTCTCGAAAAGCCAAAAGCAAACTGCTGGAACCGATTTTCAGGTCGCGGACCTGAAATCTTTCGCCTTTTTTGATGATGCTGAATAAAACATTAAAGCCGTTTTGCGATTCTGACGTACTGAGCTGTTTCAGTTTTATAACACACAAAACATCGGCTCCGGTTTTTGTTTGTAAAACTTTAGACACAGAAAATGAAATATCCCCCTCGCCCAAATTGAGCGGATATCCTTTATATAAGCCGTTGATATATTGTTTAAACAGCGGAACATATTGTTTTTGCTGCTCAGGAGTCATCTTTTTCCAATATTTTCCGACAGCAAATTTAGCGGCATGGTCTAAGTCTATATCTTTATAAAAAATCTCGTCCAATGCTTTATATTTACGGGACAAATTTGTATCATTTAGAATATGTATAATCATATTGCCTTTGGAATTTGCCCAATTTTTTGCCTCATCCGTATTGATTTTTTCTGCCGCAAAAACCTCTGCCGACATAAACAAAACTAAAAAAAATATAATAAGTCTTAAGAAAACTTTCATCTTTATTTTATATCCTATAAACTGCATTTATAGATGTAGATTAACATAAAAATGGTTAATAAGATGAAAAAATTTTTAAAATTCGGCGTTTTATCCGCTTTTTTACCAATGTTGGTTCAGGCTCAGCCGCTTCCGCAATTTCAGGAACCGGTTTATTATGCGGCTCCAACATATTATCATCCGCTGGCGCCTCAGACCCAGCAGCAACGCAGTCCTATTGAACAAATGGTCTGGAATAACAAAGTCCGCTGCGGCAGCGACCTTAGCGTAAAAACATACGCAAACAAAGAAGACGGGGTTTGGAGCGGCGTTGATGCTGATTTATGCCGTGTGATAGCACAGGCGCTTCTGGGCGATAACAAAAAAATCCAGATGGTTAATGTGTCGCAAAAAAACATGTCACGAGCTTTAGATGAAGACCGGATTGATGTGATGCTGAGCGGCGGCGCCTATTCTGCCAAAACAGAAACATCACGCCAAGCCTTGAGCGCCGGATTTTTATATTATGACCATCAGATGCTGATGGTACACAAAGACGATTCGGATGACTTGGAAAATTACCGCGGTAAAAAAATCTGCATTTCCACCGACTCCGATTATTACAAAAATTTTGATGACTATAATATGAAATATAATCTTGGCATCAAATATTTAACTTTTAACACCCTGAAAGAAGCTAAAGAGGCCTTTTTACTAAACCGTTGTCAAATGATGACGGCAAGCGGACTGATGCTGCACGGAATTTTGCGCGATTTGCCTGGGGCAAATGCCAAAGTTTTGAAACAAGAAATCGCCTTGCATCCTGTTTATGCCTATGTGCAGCGTGACAATGCCGAACTTCGCTTGGCGTTGAAATGGATTTTTAATGCGCTGTTTTTGGCTGAACAATATGATATAAATGTGCAGAATCTGGAATTTTATTCCACCAACGACAATCCGGAAATCCGCAATTTGCTTGGCGACGACGAACAGCTGTGGACAGACCTGAAAGTAAAACCTCATTGGCTTAAAGAAATTATTTCTCTGCTAGGCAACTACCGCGATATTTTTGATAAAGATTTAGGACGTGATTCGGAATATCAGCTAAAACGCGGAGAAGGAAAGTTGGTTAAAGACGGCGGCACAATTTACCCATTGCCGTTTATGTAAACATGATATTTGTGCAAAAAGTATTTTTCTACAAAAAAATGCTTGCTTTTTGTAATAAAACTGTGTATCTAATATCAGAACATTGTGAAAAGCAAGTGTTATAGGGGTATAGCTCAGTTGGTAGAGCATCGGTCTCCAAAACCGAGTGTCGTGAGTTCGAATCTTACTGCCCCTGCCAAAAACAAAGCCGCCTTTATGGCGGTTTTTTTATGGCATTCGGGGCCGTTGATGAGAACTCACGAAAAAGTGGTTCGACCACAAACGAAAGGCAGACGCAAGTATGCCGGTGAGCTTTGCGAATGAGCGCTGTGGCGGCGTAGCCAATCTTGCTGCCCCTGCCAAAACAAAGCCGCCTTTTTGGGCGGTTTTTTTATGGCATTCGGGGCCGTTGATGAGAACTCACGAAAAAGTGGTTCGACCACAAGCGAAAGGCAGACGCAAGTATGCCGGTGAGCTTTGCGAATGAGCGCTGTGGCGGCGTAGCCAATCTTACTGCCCCTGCCAAAAATAAAGCCGCCTTTTAGGGCGTTTTTTTTTGCAATAACAATAAATTAAAATTCCATAATAAGACCACAAGGTCTTCCTGCTTTTTTTGAGCAAAAACTACAAGCTTTTTGAATTTCTGCAACACTCAAACCATTTATACATGCCCGATTGGCTGTACCGCAAAAAGCATCGCCCCAAAATGTAATTCCTCCACCTACAAAATAGCTTGTATAGAGTGCTGAATGCAAAGGCTGTACAACATTTACAAATAATGTACGGCAAAATTCCGGATTAAAATTTGTTGATATATCTCCTTCGTCAGTTTTTACTCGTCCGCCTAAATATAAATCAATAACAAGACGTTGTGAGCGTGAAAAAATTTGTAAAAGATTACCATCGTCATCAATAAGTCGGTCGTTGCGTCCGGTTACTTCTTCCGTCCAAGTTTCAGGAGCCAGATTTGCAGCCTTTATAATGTCAACCAAGCCATGATGTACATCCCCTTCTTCAAGATTAGAAATTTTGCGAATACTATCTATATGTTCAAGCAATCCTTGAATAAGATAACTATATTCTTCTGCCGTTCTCTGCATTTTCCATGTACGCATTGCTTTGGAATATCCAGCGATACCGCCGACAGTAAGAACTGCAATTATTGCCAGAACGCCCAGTATTTCTATCATTGACCGACCGGCAGAGCAAATGTCATTGCGAGGAGTGTAACGACGAAGCAATCCATACTCCGCTCCCCTGCTCTTTCCTTTGAAAAATTCTATACCCTTAAACATCTTATTCCTCCTCAATTGTGTAAAAAAAACGACCGTTATTTTTACACAGCGAAACATACGGCAATAAAATGTTGTAAAAACAGCAAAAAACATCGCAAATATAAAAAGTTATTGCAAATTCCGGCAACCTTTGCTAGACTACAAAAAACAGCCTAAAAACTGTCCATTTTAAACGGTCGTTTTTTTTACACACTTTTTAGCCTAAAAAACGCGTTGATTTTTGCGGTTGACTTATGGCGTGAGGCTGTTATAGAATTGGAGTGTAAACAACATAATTTTAGAGGAAAGAAAGATGAAAAATAAGCTATTCAAAGGTCTCTCTCTCTCTCTGCAAATCCTAAACATCTGATTAAAGGCATATTTTTTGCCGCTCAGCGTGTTTTTGCAGAGTTCGGCAGAAAAAATCACACATTCGGAAACAACAAGTTCAGTAGCAACTCTATAAGGGGTTCTGGATTGCTTCGCGTTGCTCGCAATGACGTTTGCTCTGCTGGCCGCAGTATGATAGAAATGCTCGGCGTTTTAGCCATTATCGGTGTTTTAACAGTCGGCGGTATTGCCGGCTACTCCAAAGCTATGGAAAAGTTCAAGCTCAATAAAATAGTTGATGAATATAATAATATAACTTTTGCCTTAATCGAAAATTATCAAAGTATTTTATCTGCTGCAAATGCAAAAAATAATGGTGATATTCAATTATATGATATAGTAAAAAACTTGAACATTTTCCCTGAATCATGGAAACCATATTACAAAAAACAAAGAATATATCTCGACGACGGCAACAATAATTTAGCAAATTATTTTGTGAGATACAACTCCTCTCAAAAGCTTACGGCTATATATCTTGATTTACATCTTGGAAGCAATATTAACAATCATGCTCAGAAAGGGACGCAATTTCCCGTAAAAACCTGTGTTACCTTATTTACTGATTGGCTACAACCAACATCTAATTTTATTTATAGCGCAGGCATATATTCGACTAATTGGTCTGCTGCCAGCAGCTCTATGCTAAAAGGAAAATCATCATGCAAAGCCGGAGATAAATGCTTAGCCTCGGCTACATTAAATGATTTTCATAAATTATGCAACATGTGCCAAAAAGATAAAGTTGAGTGCTATCTTTCAATACAATTTGAAAAATATTAAATTTTTGTTTCATAGGCTTGCCTAATATGTTTACCCCACATTAAGCAAGCCTATAACTTATATTTCTATAGAATATCCGCTATCCACTTCCACCAACTGCGAAACAACATCAAAATCAGCCACATTGCATGAATATATGGTGTATAGAACTTCTCCGGCTTTTACGCGGTCGCCGGTTTTCTTTTTCAAATCAAGTCCAGAACCCAAACATTGCGTAGCCCCTGCATAAACACCGATTTTGTTAATCGTAACGTTATTGATGGCACTGACAACACCATCATACGGAGCAACAACATCTCGCACATATTTTCCAAGTTCCGGCATTTGTTTAGCGCCTTGCGCGGCTATAATTTTTTTAAAAGCTTCCAAAGCTCTGCCGCTCTCTAAAATTTCTTTAGCAACTGCATATCCTTGCCCGCCTCGAAGCTGAGAATCAAATTCCAACACACGTCCGGCCAAAAACAATGATTTTTCTCTTAAATCAATTGGAGCATTCTCTTGATTTTGCAAAATATTCATTATATCGCGAGCTTCTAAAACCGCGCCTACTCCGTTGCCAATCGGCTCGCCGCCATCGGTTACAACCGCATCTATTGACAATCCCAGCATATCTCCGATGTATTCAACCTGTTTACGAATCCGAATCGCCTCATTTGCGGAATGAACTCTGGCAGCAGCTCCAACCGGAATATCCAGCACCAAATGACTGACTCCTGACGAAATCATCATTGCCAAAATAGAAGCTATAACCAATTCATTTTGATTTATTCCCAGCTGACTGCGAACATCATGCAGCAGATGATTAACTTTATTTTCTTCCACAGCATCATAGTTAACTATGGCTCCGTTGTTGGCGCGTACAAATTTTTGAAATTTTGCAACGCTATAATCAACTTCTGCCAAAACCCCCATAGTGTCCGCAACTCCGGCGCATGATGTCAGTGAGCGTATGCTAGGCTTTGCCATTGGCAGACCATAGGCCGCAGTAATAGCCAAAACTATTAAATCGGTTTTATCCGCCGGCACTCCGCCTAAACAATGCTGACCGACAACCATGTTTTTTTCATCCCAATGCAAGACTTTTTTCGCCACCAAAGCTTCTGTAAAAGAAACCAGCTCCGTAGAACTCATAGAAGACGAACAAGCAACCAAAAATGCGGCAATATCGGCTTTAGAATAGCGTCCGGCAGCTATATCTCCGATAATGGCGGCATATTCTCCGGAGGTCAGAACATTGCCGGAAATTTTGCGATGCAGAGCTTTTGTACTTGCCGACGGCGCAGCTAAACCGACATAAACTTCTGTTCCGTCAGACATATTAAGAGCAGAAAATGCCTCATCATTAAGTCCGATTTCATCATCCGCCAAAACTCCATCTTCATCAACAATCTGCAAAAACGCGTAAATAGTTTTGTTTCCTTTATGAATTTCTAAACGAGTGGCTTTTTTCAGGTCATCAACTTTGTACAGCGCGCAGTTTTTGTGAATGTATGCGATATTTTCACCAAAAGACTTAACTGGTATATGTTTTAACTTTAGCATATATCCTCACTCAAAATATTATCTAAACGACAAATTTACTGTTTTTCCATCACCACAGGCTGTGGCCGCAGCTCCGATACCCATCGGCGCCGGATGGTCTGTACTGCTTATAAGAGCAATGGTTGCAGAACCTGAGTCACCTTTTTTGATGGCCTCGTTAACAGAATCTGCTTTTTCATCAACTGACATGCCTAAAAATCCGCTTGTTCCCGGTCCGCCCCAGTTTGTTGTAACCATTTGAATGCACATTTCTTCAGTCAGATTCTGCACCTGCACCACAAAGGTAACGCTGTCGCCCAAATACTGCACATTATAGGTCACCTCATCAATTGCAAATTCGTTATTATTCAAAAACTCGTCAGGCACAGCTTTTGCCGCCATTAAATAATCATTCATTGAAGTGTTTTTTGCATCGCCATCGTCATCCAAATCATAGTTGCGCATAACATTGCGTGTGCGGGTTGCCAATTCACCGGCAGCATCTATAACTTGGTTAATTTCATAGGAAGACTGCATTTTATTTACCATACTGAACCCCGTAACGCTCAATACCCCGATAATTGCCAGTACGCCCAACATTTCAACCATACTACGGCCATTTTCATTTGAAATATTCATATAAAATCTCCTAACTTGTCTTTATTGCTAATAACCGATTACACTAAAATCGACTTGATTTTTAAGTCCCTTATTGCATTCATCGGCTGCATTGGCAAGCGTCACATTTACGCTTCCAACGCTTTTTCCGTTAACAGAAATATTTCTGACATTGTTAATACCGGTTGTCGCCAGTTTTATACATATATTATCATCAAGTTTTGAAACCGCGACATTAAATGATTCTCCAGAAGAACCGCTGATTGCATATTGGACGCTGCCTTTGCCGCTGAATGTGGCGCTGGTTGCAGTTGAGCTGACAAACGTCAAACCATCGGAATACGCTTTGTTTTTGTAGGCAAACACCCCGACATTTTTATATCCGTCATCATATTGGGTGGATATTTTCTGAATTTTAGTAATTGTTTCCGTCAAATCGTTGATAATTTGATTTGACATATGCTCATATTGCATACGATTAAACACGCTTAAACCGCCTACAGACAACACGCCTATAATTGTCAGCACGCCTAACATTTCAATCATTGAACGGCCATTTTCCACACTATTATGCATTTTTATATTCTCCTAAAAACAAACCGAAAAACAGCTCCGCGCACAGAGCCGTTTTTCTGTTTTTCGTTATTTACGGTCTTTTTCTTTCATAACTTCCGGAGCTTTCTGCACATTTTTAATTTGTGAAGTCACCGGTCTGTAAATTGTTTGCTGCCACGGGCTTTCTTCGGTATATTCATGACCGCAGATACTGATGCCCAAGCTGCGCAACGCTGTCTCGGTCGGAATAAATATATCCAATCCGTCATTGGTTTTTACACCGCTCGGCGCCATACCGTTAATGGTACAGTCTTTATAGATAAGCGCGCCGCCGACAGTTACATTCTGAACAAAGGTATTGGCTAATATTTCCGCACCTCTGGCTTCGCTGTAGCGATATCCCTCAACGCGAGCGCTGTTTTCAAGATAATCTTCGCCGTCTTTGAAATCTTTTACATCCAACAGACCTAAAGTCAAGAATCCATTATGTCCGACTTCAGGAAGATTTAAATTCAAAGCAAGCGGCGTATATTTTGTGCTTGTTTCCAGCATCAGCAAAGCTGTATTTTTAACAGGATTGATACGCACAGCATGAGCTTTCAGCTTATCATTGCGGACAGTCGTTACATCGTTGCTGTTTTTTGTTTTATCCACCAAATCCGCAGATGTCAAAATAAAGCGGTCGGAAATCAGCAAACCTGCGCCTTTTCGTCCGTTAGAACTTTCAATCTGCACAATAGATGAACGCAAACGATATACTGTTTCAGGCGAAAGCTGTTTGCAAGGGTCGGTAGCGTTTACGCAGAAGTTATCCAACGCCTTAACATCGCCGGTGTCAATCCATGTATCATCAACAACCTGACACATGCCATCGGATTTTACATTGCCGTTTTCATCAATGCAAGAATTGATAATGTCGTGCGTGCTGCTGACATCACCGTTTTCTTCAATGGTGTTGCTGACTATATTACCATTTTCAATAACGCCGCCGTCTTCTATGATTCCCGGCTGCGGAGCCTCGGCAATTTCAGTCAGACAAGGAGAGCATCCTTCGGCAATATAGCCGCCGTTTTCCCAAATTTGTGATTCTGAGATGTTTCCGTCAGCGGCAACACCGCCGTTTTCATAAACCGGCATCATCGTCATTTGCGGCTGAGCATTAGGACACATACACGGCTGACATGGCTGACATTGCATCGGGTCAAATTCTGGTCTGCCGATTTGGCAGTTTGTTATACATTGATATTCTTGACGATATCCGCATTTTGCTGGATTTAATGCCCGTTCTTCATCAATCAGAGCTGTGCGCTGAGCCGCTAAATCCTGCGGCGACAAACGCGTAGACAATCTTTCTTCAAACCCCGGCAAGTTGCGCAGATTTCCGGCAGCGTCGGCAAAAGCTCGTTCAATAAGTTTTATTTCACCGTTTGCTTCGCCTTCATCCAATTCGCCGTAGCCGGTACTTTCGCCTTTCCAATATACTTTGGTCTGTGTCAAATCCATCAGGCGCCATGTCACGGTTATTTCCGAAGAACCGTTGCGGGCATTATTTTTCTGCGCTTTATCCCAGCTGTATTCATCACAGATATTCATAAAATAGTCGGTGATTTCAGCAGTCAAAACATATTCAGGAAGCTGTGCCGTACCATTATCCAAGCACAAATCACGAGGCATCGGCAAAACCTTGTAGCAATCGCCGACAACATCTTCAAACACTGAGTTGAAAGCAATATTCTTTTCTAAAACCCTGCCCTTGTTAAGCATGGCTTCTTTATCAAAACGGCGGCAACCAAAAATACGAAAGCGATAGTTTCCGAGTTTTGTGCGGTACGGCTCGTCTGCGCCATTATTTTTTATACGAAAATCAACATGCGCCAATGAAAGCGGAGCCATCTGGCAGCAATGACGAAGCGTCGCTTCATATACAACAGGCGTATACGGAACATAATTTTTGATTTTTATTCTCTCTGGTTCGCGTTCTGCGCATTTTTTGCAAGGTCCGGGGAACAGACTGCCGTCTTTAGTGCAAGAGACGCATGGTCCTCCGGGGAACAAACTGCCGTCTTTATCATTATTATCACAGCTGGCGCAAGAGCCGCCGGGAAACAGACTGCCGTCTCTATCGTTTTGCGGTTCATTAACCGAAGTTCCGTTGCCATAGCCTGCGGCAATAGCGGCGGCGCTCAGCAAACTGATTCCGGCAGTAGCTGCGAATATATATGCTATTTTGCGAGATTTTTTCATAAGTTATTTCTCCTATACCTGTTTAGACGGCATGACATAGCGGTATGACAATGCCTCTGCTATGTGTACTTTAGACACTTTTTGTTCATTTTGCAAGTCTGCAATTGTACGTGCTAATTTTAATGTTCGATGATATGCGCGAGCCGACATTTTCATCTTATCTGCAAAAGATATTAACATTTTTTGCGTTTCAGCATCCAATTTAGTGACATCTTCCAGCAAATCCCCCTGCAATTGAGAGTTTGTATGCAAATGCGGAAAACCCATGCTTTTGAAACGTTCTTCCTGAATTTTACGCGCAGCGACAACCCGTCCGCGAATAACGGCGGAGCTATCACCTTTTTTAACCTCTGAAATTTCCCACGGGCTGACCGGCGGCACCTGAATATGAATATCGAATCTATCCATCAACGGGCCGGAAATACGCGACTGATATTCTTCGGCGCATTTCGGGGCGCGCGAACATTCTTGTCCCTGACATCCCAAATAGCCGCAGCGGCACGGGTTCATCGCCGCAATCAATTGAAAATTTGCCGGATATTGAGTATGACAATTCACACGTGAAATACTGACATAGCCGGTTTCAATCGGCTGACGCAAAGCTTCGAGAGTGGCGCGGTTAAATTCAGGCAATTCATCCAAAAACAGCACGCCGTTATGCGCCAACGATATTTCTCCCGGCACGCCTTTGCGGCCGCCGCCGATTAAAGCCGGCGTTGAGGCGTTATGATGAGGGTCGCGGTACGGACGTTCAAAACTTATTTCTCCGTTTTTCAGCTCTCCGGCAATCGAATGAATCATACATGTTTCCAAAGCTTCTTCGGTCGTAAGCGGAGGCAAGATTGTTGTCAGCCGTGAGGCCAACATAGATTTTCCGGCACCGGGAGTCCCGACCATAAGCAAATTGTGAGCTCCGGCAGCCGCGATTTCCAACGCGCGTTTTGCCGTTTCCTGCCCTTTTACATCCGACATATCCAAAGTAGAAGTCTGGCTTTTTCTTTGACGGGCGATTGGCTTTGGCAGTTGCTGTACACCCTTAAAATGATTGATTAACGAAAGCAAGCTCGGCGCAGCAACCACATCCTGCAATCCGGACCAAACTGCTTCGCTGCCTTCAATTTCCGGACACACCAAACCTTTGTTGCGGCGATTAGCGTGGATAGCCACAGGTAAAACACCATTAACCGGCATAATCGCTCCATCAAGCCCCAACTCGCCGATAACAATATAATTGGCAATTTCTTCCGCCGGGACCACGCCTAATCCGGCCAAAATAGCCAGCGCTATCGGCAAATCAAAATGAGAGCCTTCTTTAAGTAAATCAGCAGGAGCAAGATTGATGATAATACGCTTTGCCGGAAGCTCCATACCTATGGATGTCAGCGCTGCGCGCACTCGTTCTTTACTTTCGGCAATAGTTTTATCAGGCAACCCAACAATATTAAAAGCCGGAATGCCTGATGAAATTTGCAGCTGCAAATCAACGTCAAGCGTGTCCAATCCATTAAAAGCTATGGTGTTAACATGTGCCTGCATTTCAATCTCCTACCATCTCGGCACCGTCTCGCCTTCACGCCAGCGACGCGTCGGATATGCGCCTTTACGCAGCGGGTCGTATTTTGCCGGCATAGTCGGAACATTTCTCAGCTGTGTATATCCAGAGCATTCCAATCTTTTAACACAATCCTCAACAGCGTTTTCATCTCCGCGGCAATATGCTAAAACTCTGGTTTGTAAATTTTGCATAACTACTTGATTTTTATAATATTTATTATTTTTAACATAAGGAAACTCGCCTTCAATATCATCTGGATTGATTTCTGACTCATCTTCTTCAGCAGGCTGTTCAGCTCCATCCATTATACACCCCGGAACCTGATAGGCTCCGGCGTCATCATAAACCACGACCATAGTTTCTTGTCCGCATTCAGAATAGTAGCCATCGTATGACGGCATCTGATAATATGCCATTTCGCTCGGCTGAGGCGGCACATATTCAAACGGGTCTTTAGGTTTGCCTGACGTCTGCTGAGGCTGTTCAATTTCCTGCGGTTGCGTTGTATTTTCCACATCCGGACGGCGGTGATAGTCCTCATCCAGTTCAACACACGCAGAAAGTGCGGCTGCGCTCAAAAACAGCATACATATTTTATAAAACTTAGTCATTTTTCCTCTTTATAAAACTATTTTTTTGTCAGCATATCGCCAAAATGTTAAAATAATATTTAAGATTTGTTTCTATTTTACAAAAAAATCCTTGCATTTACAGACGTTTTATGTATATTGGCAGACGTCCCTTGCCGAATATTTTAAGATTCGGCTATACATTAACCGACCAAATATGGTCATTTGTTGAGTTATCCATAAGGAGATATTAAAAATATGGCAAATTATGAAAGCGTTTTAATCGCTCGTCAGGACCTCGGCGCTTCTCAAATTAACACTCTCGTTTCAGATTTGAGCGAAGTGATTAAAAATGAAGGCGGCGAAGTCGTTAAAATTGATAACTGGGGATTGAAAAACCTTGCTTATCGCATCAAAAAAAACCGTAAAGGTTATTATGTTTTGTTAAACATTGTTGCTCCGGCAAAGGCTGTTGCCGAATATGAAAGACTGGTTAGACTTAACGAAGATATTATTCGCTATATGACAGTCAAAGTAGAAGATTTCAACAACGATGCGGCTGAAGATGATTCCGCTGCTGTTGCAGAAGCATAAGGAGTTTATCACAATGGCTAAACAAACATTTTTCAAAAGAAAAACCTGCCCGTTCTCCGGCGAAAACGCTCTGAGAATTGACTATAAAGATGTAAAACTTCTGTCTCGCTATGTTTCAGAAAAAGGTAAAATTATTCCTTCACGCATCACTTCTGTTTCTGCTAAAAAACAAAGAGAATTGGCTCGCGCCATCAAACGCGCTCGTTATATTGCTTTGTTACCATATGTTGCTATGTAGGAGGATATGATGGAAGTAATTTTGCTCGAACACGTAGAAAAATTAGGCAGAATGGGCGATAAAGTAAACGTTAAAAACGGTTATGCCCGTAACTATTTGTTGCCTCAAGGCAAAGCTTTGCGCGCAACAGATGCCAATATGGCTTATTTTGAAGCTCAAAAAGCAGCTTTGGAAGCTCATAACAAAGAATTGTTTGAAGTCGCTTCTAAATTAGCAGAATCTTTGAACGGCTTTAACGCTGTTTTGATTCGTCAAGCTGCCGAAACAGGTCAATTGTATGGTTCTGTAACAATCCGCGATATCGCAGCCGCCATTAAAGATGCCGGTTTTGATGTTGCCCGTCGTTATGTTTACTTGGAAAAACCAATCAAAGATTTGGGTATTTATCAGGTAAAATTGAACTTGCACCCTGAAGTTTCTCAGACAATTCTGATTAACATTGCCAGAACTTCTGAAGAAGCTAAAAAACAGGCTAAAGCTTATAATCAAGAATAATTTTTATTCCGTTATAATCTTATCCCTTTCATCTTTCGATGAAAGGGATTTTTGTTATATTTTTTTGATTAAACACATTTTAATTTTGCGGTTGACTTATGAAAAAAGACTGTTACAGAATTGGTACGTAAACAACATAATTTTAGAGAAAAGAAAGATGAAAAATAAGCTATTCAAAGGTCTCTCTCTCTCTCTGCAAATCCTAATCATCTGATTAAAGGCATATTTTCTGCCGCTCAGCGTGTTTTTGCAGAGTTCAGCACAAAAAATCACACATTCGGAAATAACAAGTTCAGAAGCAACTCTATAAAGGGTTCTGGATTGCTTCGCTCCGCTCGCAATGACGCTGAAAGAAACAACATCGCATTTAAGGGTTTGGATGTCGTGCGTCAATACGCCTCAAAAATCTTCAAAACTTCGGAGAGCGGTGTAGATAAAATGGTTTCTAGCTGCGAAAAAAATAATTGCATAATGTGATATTTTTGTAATAATATAACTAAAAAATGAAAGGAGTAAAAATGAAATTGTATTCTAAAGAAGCCATGCTGTTAGGCGGATTATATACTGTTTTAGCTATTCCTTTCACTTATTTAAATGAATCAATCAGCGGAATCTTACTATTGTTGTTTATAGGTTTAGCAATAACGCTTTGTTTTAATAAAAAACTTAGATTTTTGGAACGTATGATTTCCGGCTATCCTAAAATTTCAAATTGCTTAAGTTCTATTGGTTGGTATCCCTATATTTTTATAATCTTTACAGTCAGTTTTATCGCTTCCGGTTATTTTTTTGATTATCAAGATGATTCAATAGAAAAAGTATTTTCAATTTTTGACTATGGTACAAGTATTTTGCTAGTTATTTCTTTGGTTTATGCTATTTATAAAAATTTTAAGAAACAGTCATAGATTTCCATATCTCCGATTCACAATGAAGTAAGCAATAAAAAAGAGACCCCGCGTCTAACGCGGGGTTTTCGATATACAAAAATACCGGTTTGTAAAATAACAAACCGGTACAGGCTTTTTGAAAATAACAATAAAATGACGCTCAGCACTCCAGAGGCGTTGCGTCAAATATTATACTATTTATATTGGGACATATATTCCAATAAAGTATGTTTGTCATTAACGTTTTTCTGAGCTTTTTCCAGCAATTCTTCATAACGTGCCGGGTTCATCTTGTTGACAACCTGGAAACGTGTTTCACTAGACATAAACTCAGCCAAAGGTTTAGATGGAGCTTTAGAATCCAATGTCAACGGAGCTTTGCCTGCTGTTTCGTTCAACGGATTGAAACGGAACAAAGGCCAGCTGCCTGTTTCAACAGCATTCTTTTGGTGAGCCAAACCATCAGCCATATTCAAACCCTGGTTAATGCATGGGCAGTAAGCGATAATCAAAGACGGACCGTCATAGGCCTCAGCTTCGTTCATAGCTTTAATAACCTGCATATCGTTGGCACCCATAGCAACCTGAGCCACATATACATTGCCGTAAGACATAGCAATCATAGCCAAATCTTTTTTCGGCAATTCTTTACCGGCTGTAGCAAATTTGGCAGAAGCGCCCATCGGAGTAGCTTTGGATTGTTGACCGCCGGTGTTAGAATATACGCCGGTATCGACAACCAAAATGTTGACATTGCGACCAGAAGCGATAACGTGGTCAACACCGCCGAAACCAATATCATAAGCCCAGCCGTCACCACCGATAATCCATACGGATTTTTTAATCAGGTAGTCGGCGATTTCGCTCAAATGCTTAGCTTCTTCGCTGTTCATTGTTGCCAATTCAGCGCGCAAAGCAGCCACATTGTCGCGTTGAGCGTCAATTTCCATATCATTAGACTGAGGATTGCTCAAAATCTTTTCAGCAACTTCGCCCAATTCTGCTTTCATAGATTCCAGCAAAGTTTTGGCTGTAATTTGTTCGTGGTCAATAGAAACACGCATACCCAAACCAAATTCGGCGTTATCTTCAAACAAAGAGTTTGCCCAAGCCGGACCATGACCTTTTTCATCTTTGCAATAAGGTGTTGTCGGCAAGTTACCGGAATAAATTGAAGAACAACCTGTTGCGTTTGCCACAACCATACGGTCACCAAACAATTGAGTCAGCAATTTGATGTATGGAGTTTCGCCGCAGCCGGCGCAAGCACCAGAGAATTCAAACAAAGGCTGAATCATTTGTGTTGTCTTCGGCAAGTTTTTAGCAACTTCGGTTCTCTTTACATAAGGCAATGTTTCAAAGAACTTCCAGTTAGCTTTTTCTTCTTCCAAGTGGTTTTCAATGTGGTCCATATTGATAGCGTGCAATTCCGGATTTTCTTTGTTTTTAGCCGGACAAGCTGTTACGCATACGCCGCAGCCTGTGCAGTCTTCAGGAGAAATTTGCAGCATAAACTTCTTACCAGCAAATTCTTTACCTTTATAGTCGGCAGTTTTCAAAGTAGCCGGAGCGTTCTTTAACTCTTCTTCCGAAGCAACTTTCATACGAATTACACCGTGCGGGCAAACGATTGAGCATTTACCGCATTGAATACAAGTATTTGCATCCCAAACCGGAACTTCGGTAGCGATGCAGCGTTTTTCATATTGAGTTGTAGCTGTCGGCCATGTACCGTCAACAACTTCTTGCAAATCAGAAGTTTTAATGCTGTCGCCGTTGTCGGCAATCAAAGTTGCAGTCAAGCCTTGTACAAATTTAGGAGCATCGGCCGGAACCGGAGCTTGGCGATGGAATGTAGATGTAACGTGGTCTGGATAAGAAACCTCGAACAAGTGTTCCAAAGAAGCGTCAACAGCGGCATAGTTCTTTTGTACAATAGCGTCGCCTTTTTTGCTGTAAGTCTTTTTAATGGCTGCTTTAATCTGCGCAATAGCTTCATCTTTCGGTAAAATGTTGGAAATTGCAAAGAAGCAAGTCTGCATAACGGTGTTAATACGCTGTCCCATACCGGTAGCACGAGCAACTTCAACCGCGTTAATTGTGTATAATTTCAGGTGTTTAGCCAAAATTTCTTCTTGAACTTCAATTGGCAGATGTTCCCAAACTTCATCAGCTTTGTACGGAGCATTCAACAAGAATGTAGCGCCGTCTTTGGCAATGCGCAGAATATCTACTTTATTCATAAATTGGAATTGGTGACAAGCCACAAAATCTGCCGAAGTAATCAAATAAGCCGAGCGAATCGGATTATCGGAAAAACGCAAGTGAGATGTGGTCATAGAGCCGGATTTACGAGAATCGTAAACAAAGTAGCCTTGACCATATTTTCCGGCGTCTTCAGCAATGATTTTAATGGAGTTCTTGTTAGCGCCAACTGTACCATCGGCACCCAAACCAAAGAACACAGCACGCACAACATCGTCCGGTTCAACATCAAATTTAGCGTCATAAGCCAATGATTTGTGTGTCAAATCATCGTTAATGCCAACGGTAAAGCCGTTAATCGGAGCTGCGGAAACTGCATTGTCAAACACAGCTTTAGCCATAGCCGGTGTAAATTCTTTAGAAGACAAACCATAGCGGCCGCCATAAATTTTTGGCAAGCTTGCCAATTTGCCGTTTGAAAAAGCTTGCGACAAAGCGGTAACAACATCCAAATACAAAGGTTCGCCCAAAGAGCCGGATTCTTTTGTTCTATCCAAAACAGAAACAGTTTTAACTGTTTTCGGCAGAGCTTTCAAGAAAGATTCGGTTGGGAACGGACGATACAAATGAACTTTCAAAACGCCCAGTTTAGCGCCGTGAGCGTTCAAATATTCAATAGCTTCTTCCACAGTTTCAGCGCCGGAACCCATAACTACGATAATATTTTCGGCATCTTCAGCACCAACATAGTCAACAACGTGATATTGACGACCGCTGATTTTGGCGAATTTATCCATTTCTTCTTGAACAATGCCTTCAATTTTATCATAATATACATTAGCAGCTTCACGCCCCTGGAAGAACACATCCGGATTTTGCGCGGTACCGCGGATAACTGGATTTTCTGGACGCAAAGCATGTTCAGCGTTAAATTTGTAGTTAACATTTTTCAGCATTGCGCGCAAATCGTCATCAGACAGCAATTTAATCTTTTTAATTTCGTGAGAAGTTCTGAAACCGTCAAAGAAATGTAAAAAAGGAACGCGGGAACGCAAAGTAGCGGTTTGTGCAATGGCGGCCATATCATGAGCTTCTTGCACAGAATTTGAGCAAAGCATTGCAAAACCGGTCTGACGGCAGCCCATAACATCGGAGTGGTCGCCATAAATTGACAAAGCGTGATAAGCAAGTGAACGAGCCGCAACATGCATAACAAACGGCATCAATTCACCGGCGATTTTATACATATTCGGAATCATCAACAAAAGACCTTGAGAAGCCGTAAATGTTGTGGTTAAAGCACCTGCTTGCAAAGAACCATGACAAGCACCGGCAGCACCTGCTTCTGACTGCATTTCCTGCACTTCAGGAATCACGCCCCACAGATTCTTCTGCTTGGCGGCAGACCACGCATCGGCCCATTCACCCATCGGAGAAGACGGAGTAATAGGGTAAATAACGCAGACTTCGTTCATGCGGTGTGCAACAGAAGAACACGCTTCGTTGGCATCCATCATTTTCATTTTTACATCTGACATAGATAGTATCCTTAAAAGTTTAAATTAAAATTACAAAACATCAAAGGCTTAGCGCCAAAGGTTTTGTAGGGGTTACAAAACAATAATGTTTATGGCAGATTTATAGCATATACCTCACAAAAATCAAGTTTTTAAAGCAGTTTTACAACAGGCTTACATAATAGAGATATTACAAAGACACATATTAAATGACAAAAAATAAAAATTTTCAAAAAAAGCCTTGACTTTTGTCAAAGTGAAGGCTATAGATATATGCATATTTTAATTATTGACATATTTATTAACCCTTTAAATTATTATCGTTATGAAGAAGGTTTTAGGAAATGGTGTAACCATTGTGTGCAAGTCTACAAGAGAGTTTGAGGAGATGTCTTTGACTTTCAAGTGTGGACACGTTAACGAGCCGGTCGTTGGTATCGCAGGTGTCTATGAGAAGCTTGTATTGATGACTTCCAAGTTTCCAATGGGTTCTATTTTCGGTGGCTCAATGACTTCGTTCGTTGTGCGCAATGTGTCAGGTACCAACCCTGTTGACAGTGCATTAGCCGCTTTGTTCAAAGGTTGTGTTAAACTCTCTGTTACAAAGGCAAGCTTGGCGAAGGCTGTTGAGGATATTGTAAAACATACCGAGGATTCTGTTCCTCTTCCTGAACGTCAGGTTAAGCTTGCTTACAAGCACACAGCTTTTGGTAACAGTACTATCTGGTCAATCGACGAGTACATTGCCAAACTTGAGGCTCTGACTGTTGATGATGTAAAGAAGTACATTGCTGACAACTTTGTTGGTAAGAACGTCGTAATTGCCTACAGTGGCAAGGAAGATGACATCGACAAGGTGGCAGAGGTTGTGCAGAAGTACTTTGGAAGTCTGCCGGAGGGCGACAAGAATGCTGATTGCACTCTTGACTATACCGGTGGTATTCAGATTATCCCTGGTGTGGGCGGTATCAATGTGGCTCGTCTTGGATGGAATTTGCCTAAGGAGTATAATACTGCTGAGACAAACATTCTGATGAGTATGTTGGCTGGTCGTCTTGAGCGTTCTCTTGCTGAGCAGAAAAATCCTGCTATTGCGATTGTCAAGATTGCAGGTTACTTTGGTCTTCGCACTTTGTGCGTGACGGTAACGTGTCCTGGCAAGCGTAACTTTGATGCTGCTATCAACATTTTGTTGGCAAACATCAAGCGTTTGCAGTTGTCTGAAGCGTCTGACCGTCGAATGGAAACAACCCGTTCTCGCGCTGCCACTGAGCGTCTTTGCGTTTCTAACGAGGTTCTTCCTCGTTCGGTAGAGGCTGCTTGGGCTTTGCTTGGTCGTAACATTGACTATGACGCAGACAGCATCATCAACAATATGTATGATGTTAATGCTCACGATGTTAAGATTGCTGCGAGGGAGATTTTCTCTCAGAAACCGACAGCCGTGTTCTACACTCGCAAGCCTTATCCGTCCTATGGAAAGATTGTAAAGGCTATCGCTTGTGACAGTGCTGCAGATGTTAAGCTTACGCCGGCGGAAAAAGCAGCTATGGAGGCTATTGACGCCAGCAATCCTGCTTAGAATCTAATTATGCGGTAAAAGTTAAGTTTTTAACTTGATAACCTTAGTAGTCTTCTAAGTCTAATCTTAGTAATCTTCTAAACCAAAGAGGTACGTTCTTTTAACGTACCTCTTTCTTTTTGTACTTGCATAATTGCCGGCAATAAACTATATACCTTAGCAAAAGGGAGAGTTATAAAATGTTAGAAATATTGGCAGAAACTCTAATTGATAATATAAAGATTTTTCCGTTTCTGTTTGTCACTTATTTGTTTTTAGAATATTTAGAACGCAAAACTTCGGATAAAACTACTGCGGCTATTCAAAAAACGACAAAGGCCGGACCGTTTATCGGCGCTGTTTTAGGTGTTTTGCCGCAATGCGGATTTTCGGTTGTCGCCGCCAACTTGTTTGCCGCCCGTGTGATAACGATGGGTACGCTGATAGCAATTTTTCTTTCCACCTCAGACGAGCTATTGCCGATTTTAGTTTCTTATGAAGCTCCATTATCTCTGATTGCTTTAATTATCGGCTACAAAGCGGTGTGCGGAGTAGTATTTGGCTATTTAATTGATTTTTTAATAAACAGACATAAGCCTTTGCCTCTGCCGGATATTGAAACTCTTTGCCAAAATGAGCATTGCCATTGTGAAGATTCTGAGCCTATATGGAAACCGGCGCTTTATCATTCCGTGCGCATTACACTATTTATTTTGATTGTCAGCTTAATATTAAATCTTCTTCTGCAATACTCTGGAAATTCTACTGATTTTACGCAAATTTTGCAATATCCTCTGCTTGGTGAAATGTTAAGCGCGTTAATCGGGCTGATTCCTAACTGCTCCGCTTCGGTTATTTTGACGCAGATGTACATTCTGAATTATATTGACTTCAGCACCATGATGAGCGGCAGCTTGGTCAGCGGCGGAGTCGGCTTACTTGTTTTATTCAGAGTAAATCGCCCGTTAAAACAAAATTTAAAAATCATTGCCCTACTCTATGTTTGCGGCTTGCTTGGCGGCTTATGCAGCAATCTGCTGGAATTTTAAAACTCCAGAGTTACAGTGCAGCTTTGCTCGCTACCTTGACAGCTGTTGCATTCATCGTTAATTTCGGTCAGAGTGATGTCGTTTAGGCATTTTTTGCCGTCTCCACAATAGGCATCGCCATAAAATGTCTTATAGTTTGTGCCTGATTTATAAACCATTACATACTCTACAACACTATGCAACGGCTGAGCTAAATCACTCATCAGGGCGCGGCATAGCTTAACCGGAAAATAAGGTGTGAATCCGGTGCCATCATCATTATTTGTAAAACCACCGATATGAAAATCCATAACCAAATTGCCACCTCTGGAAAAAACATTAACCATATTACCATCAGAATCAATAAGCTGATTTCTGACATTGTTGCTATGCCAATCGGCAGGAACTAAATTAGCTGCAAGCACATAGTCGCGTAACCCACATTCTTGCCAATTCATTTCCCAATAGTTGCATTTTAACTTTTTAAACTCATTAACATTTCCAAGCATTCCCGCCACTAAATAACTGTATTGTTCTAAAGTTTTATTGATTTTAAACTTTTCCATCGCTTTGGAATATCCGGCAATACCTCCGACGCTCAGCACGCCGACAATCGCCAACACGCCGAGCATTTCTATCATGGAACGCCCGGCAGAGCAAATGTCATTGCGAGCAACGCGAAACAATCTATACTCCGCTCCCCTGCTCTTTCCTTTGAAAAATTTTATACTCTTAAACATCTTATTCCTCCTTAATTGTGTAAAAAAAACGACCGTTATTTTTACACAGCGAAACATACGGCAATAAAATGTTGTAAAAACGCCAAAAAACATCGTAAATATAAAAAGTTATTGCAAATTCCGGCAACCTTTGCTAGACTACAAAAAACAGCCTAAAAACTGTCCATTTTAAACGGTCGTTTTTTTTACACACTTTCGACCATAATAAAGCTTTGATTTTTCCGGTTGACTTAATAGGTATGGCATATTCTGCTTACAATAATAATTATCGCAAATTTTCTTTTCCAAACCGACAATAAATCTTACCCAATCGGATAATGAGCTTAATGCGAAGTAAGATTTTTTCACGTGGTACAAACTAGCACATAAGAAAAACCGGCTGCTTATTACTGCAACCGGTACAAACTCTCAGAAACTCGGATAGCGTGCGTAGATGCAACGGAATTTTTAAGCGACGTGTACAAACTAGCACATAAGAAAAACCGGCTGCTTATTGCTGCAACCGGCACGAGCTTTCAGAAACTCGGATAGCGTGCGTAGATGCGACGGAATGTTTAAGCGACGTGTACATAATAGTACACGAGCGCAAAAATCCCTAGCAGATACCAGCTAGACGAGTTTCCCACATTAGACGAGTTTCTCTATATCAGCTCTAACTTTCGGGTCACTCATCAACTTATTGATTCTGTCCGCTTCTTCAAAAGTGTCATCTACCCTGAAATTGATGTCTGGAGTGAAACGCAGTTTTAATTTTGACGCAACCAGCTTTTTGAATACCCATTTTTCGGCATTCAACTGTTCCAAAATCACACCCAGATTTTTGCCGTTTAAGGTCATTAAATAAACCGTGGCATATTTCAAATCCGGTGACATAATCACTTGTGTAATAGTGATAAACGCTTCGGCAATCTCAGGACTGCGCACCTCGCCTTTTTCTAAAGCCGTAGCAATAACTTTGCGTATTTCCTGTCCCACACGCAGCTGCCGCTGTGACAATTCATGAGCCATTTTTAACTCCTTTCTTTAGAGGGTTTTAGCAATTTCTTCTACTTCGTAGCACTCAATAGAATCATTAACCTGAATGTCGTTATAGTTTTCAAAACTCATACCGCACTCATAACCTTCTTTAACTTCTTTAACATCATCTTTATAACGTTTCAGCTGACCAAGATTACCGTCATGAATTACCACGTTATCGCGCAGCAATCTGATTTTAGCACCACGCTTAACCATACCCTCAGTAATCATACAGCCGGCAACTTTGCCCACACCGGTAATGTTGAACACGCTGCGAATTTGCGCATAACCCAAAATCTTTTCACGCAGCTCAGGTGTTAACATACCTTCAAGAGCTTTTTTCACATCATCAACTACAGTATAAATAATAGAATAGTAACGAATATCAACTCCATCGCGATGAGCCATATCACGAGCTTGGGCATTGGCGCGGACGTTAAAGCCGATAACAAACGCATCGGAAGCCTTAGCCAAAGTAATATCGGATTCCGAAATCGGACCAACGGCCGAATGCAGAATTTGCACTGAAACTTCATCATTAGAAAGTTTTTTCAAAGTGCCTTCCAATGCCTCAATAGAACCTTGAACATCGGCTTTAATAATCACAGACAAGTGTTTAGACTCGCCGGATTTAATCTTATCCATCATCTGTTCCATTGCCGATTTAGCGCTCTTGACCAATTTGGCATCACGCTCTTTACGAATACGATAACCAGTAACTTCTTTGGCTTGATTTTCATCTTTCACCACCACAAATGTATCACCGGCCATAGGCGTACCCTGCAAACCCAAAACTTCTACCGGAGTAGCCGGTTCGGCTTCGCTGACTTTGCGTCCGTGTTCGTTAAACATAGCGCGTACGCGTCCCCATTCTTTGCCGGCAATCAATATATCGCCCACATGCAAAGTTCCGCGCTGAACCAAAACTGTCGCCACGCTGCCGCGTCCTTTTTCCATTTTTGCTTCAATTACCGCACCTTCGGCCGCGTGATTTGGATTTGCTTTCAAATCGAGCATTTCTGCCTGAAGCAAAATAGCCTCAACCAATTTATCAATATTGATGCGTTTTTTAGCGGAAACTTCGGCGCACAAACATTCACCGCCCATTTCCTCAACGCCGATGCCATATTGCAGTAATTCGGTTTTAACTCGCAATGGGTCTGCCCCCGGCAAATCTATTTTGTTAATTGCCACCACAATCGGAACTTCGGCAGCTTGAGCATGGCGGATAGCTTCCACAGTTTGCGGCATGATACCGTCATTGGCGGCAACCACCAAAACCACAATATCCGTCACTTTAGCACCGCGGGCGCGCATTTCTGAAAACGCTTCGTGCCCCGGAGTATCAATAAATGTAATTTTTTGACCGCTGGCAACTTTAATTTGATAAGCACCGATATGCTGTGTAATACCACCAGCCTCTTTAGCCGCCACGTTTGTTTCACGCAAAGCATCCAGAAGCGAGGTTTTACCGTGGTCAACGTGTCCCATAACAGTCACAATCGGCGCGCGAGGCTGCAAATCTGCCTCTGTATCAGCCGGGCCGGTCAAGCCTTCTTCCACATCGCTGTCAGCCACACGTTTAAATTTGTGTCCCATATCTTCGACCACTATCTGCGCAGTGTCGGCATCAATAGCTTGGTTAATTGTCGCCATCACACCCAAAGACATCAAACGCTTAATCACATCGGCGCTCTTTTCTGCCATGCGGTTTGCCAATTCTTGCACGGTAATTGTTTCCGGAATAATAACTTCCTTAACAATTTTTTCTTGCGGAGCTTGCACCTGTACCGGTTTTGGCTGTTTTTTCTTAAAACGGCGGCGAGGAGTTCCATAGCCGTAGTCATCATCGTCATCATTATTCATATATGAGTTCAGATTGATTTTGTTATTGCGGCGCTGCGGCTCAAAACTGCGTTTTTGAATTTTCTTGCGTTCCTGTTCAAAAGTTTCTTCACGCGTCATAACGTGCTTTTCAACAACAGTCGATTTCTTGCCTTTTTTATGATAATTTTCATCATCATCTTCTTCATCATCATATTCTTCTTTAGTTTTTTTCAGACGATGTTCGGCACCTTCATTTTTAGGAGCAGATTTTTCTGCCAAAGCCTGTTTTTTAGCTTTTTCCGCATCTTTTTCGGCCTTTTCGGCAGCAGCTTTGGCATCGGCCTCTGCCTGAGCTTTGGCTTTTTCGGCATTTTCCTTTTCTTGCTGAGCCTTAGCGCGTTCTTCCTGAAGTTTAAGCCGCTGAGCGTTGCGAACTTCTTCTTCCTGTCTGCGTTTGGCATCATGTTCTTTAGCCTCAGCCAACAACTTTAACTTTTGTGCAGTAGCCTCATCTATTTCTTTTTTCGGAGCAGCCTGCGCCGTTTGATTTAAAATTCTTTTTTTACGCACTTCAACCTGCACCACTTTTTTGCCGTCAGCGGTCTGTGCTTTGTTAAGATTTTTCAAAGTGAGGGTTGATTTTCCTGACAATGTTAATTTTCCCTTTGCACTTTCTTCTGTCATCTGGTAAATACTCCAATTATATATCCAAAAATGTCTGATACCGTTTCAAAGCTAATCTGACCATATCGCTCATTTTACCTTTTTTCACCGCCAAATAGACAGTATTTTCACGGTCAAACGCTGTACTCAAAGTTTCAGTATCATACAATGTAAACTTCTCTAAATTTGCGGACAATTCCGCGATTTTCCGCTTGCCGTCTTCGCCGGCGTCTGTAGCTTCTATCACAAAGGCTGCCCTTCCTTTTATAATCAATTCTTTTACTTTTTCAAATCCTAAAACCAAATCGCCGGCCTTACGCGCCAAATTGAGGGCATCCAATCCTTTTTTGACTAAAATTCCTTCAACGATTTCCGGCATATTTTCCGCATATTCAACCTTTTTATGCAGAATTTTGTTAAAAGGATGTTTTTTCAAAAGGCTCTGCAACAGCTTTTTAGAGTTGGCGACATAAAAACCGTGTCCATCGATTTTTTTATTAAAATCCGGCAGCATAGTACCATCTTTTAAGGTCACAAACCGCAGCAATTCATCCTTATTCAGGATTTCACCGCTTATCACGCATTTTCTTGTTTCCAACTCTTTAGCCATTGCAATACCCTTTCAGCAAAAATTATTTTTTATTTTCGCTGTTTTCATCTTTAAACCAATGTTCGCGAGCCGACATAATTATGTCATTTGCCTCAACTTCCGATAAGGTGTTTTCACCAAGAATATCCCGAAGTTCATCAGCTGCCAAATCGGCCAAATCATCAATATTCTTAACGCCTTTTTCTGCCAAAGCGATAATCATATCCTGCTCCAAGCCTTTAACTTCTTTTAGACTTTCATCAATTTTCAAAGATTTACTCTTTTCGGCAAATTCTGCATTGCGTTTTGCAATATATTCTTTTGCACGATTCTGCAGTTCGGCTGCAACATCTTCGTCAAAACCTTCAATATCGGCCAATTCTTTAAGGTCTACCATAGCGATTTCATCAATAGTAGAGAAACCCTCGGCAACCAGCAAATGAGCAATCATATCGTCAACATCCAATGCTTCCATAAAGCGCTGCAAACGAACTTTGTTTTCATTAGCGCGGCGTTCATGCTCTTGTTCTTCTGTCAACACATCAATATCTGCGCCAAGCAGCTGAGACGCCAACTTAACATTTTGACCTCTGCGGCCGATAGCCAAAGAGAACTGTTCTTCAGGAACAACTGCTTCAATGCGGTTATTTTCTTCATCCAGCACAACTTTAGTAACTTCTGCCGGAGCCAAAGCGCTGACAATATATTGAGCCTTGTCTTCAGAATAAGGAACAATATCAATTTTTTCGCCCTGTAATTCGGTTACCACAGCTTGAACGCGAATACCGCGCAAACCAACGCACGCGCCAACAGGGTCAATAGTTTTATCTGTTGCTCTGACGGCGATTTTGGCTTTAGAACCGGCATCACGTGCAACACCCATGATTTGCACAATACCATCATAAATTTCCGGCACTTCCTGAGTAAAGAGTTTTGCCATAAATTCAGGACATGTGCGAGACAAGAAAATCTGCGGTCCTTTAACTTCGCGGCGCACATCCAAAACATAGGCGCGCACGCGGTCGCCGTTTTTAAACTTTTCTCTCGGAATAATTTCATCATGACGCAAAACAGCTTCAGTTTTACCGATATCCAAAATAACGTTACCAAACTCAATTCTCTTAACCGTACCATTGATAATGGTGCCGACTTTTTCTTTATATTCTTCAAACTGTTTATTACGTTCTGCTTCGCGTACTTTCTGCATAATAACCTGTTTAGCGGTTTGAGCGGCGATACGTCCAAAGTCAATCGGCGGAAGCTGGTCTATAATAAAATCTCCGACTTTCAGTTTTTTATCATAGCATTTAGCATCTTTTAGAGTAATTTGAGCAGCCTCATTTTCAATAATAGCGTCATCAGGCACGACTTCACGATAACGAGCCAAAGAAATAGCGCCTGTCTTGCGGTCGATAGTCGCGCGAATATCATGTTCAAAACCGTATTTTGTACGTCCGGCTTTTTGAATGGCAACTTCCATTGCCACAAAAACATCTTCTCTGTCAATATTTTTTTCTCTGGCAACCGTGTCAGCCACTAACACAATTTCAGGTCTCGGCATATTTTCAAAATTTTCCATTTTTTCCTCATCAAAAAATTAAAGTTCAACAGCTTCATGAGCTGCCTGATATTCTTCCCAAAGTTCATCTGTCAGAACCAATTTGGCTTTAGTCATGGCGTCATACGGGATAGTATATTCAACACCATCCATATCCACAACAATTTCTTTATCATCAGCACGCAAAAGCATACCTTTGAAACGCTTGCGGTTTTCCACCTTATCGGCGGTTTCCACCTTAATCACATAGTTGCAAAAACGCTGAAAATGCTCAGGCTTTGTCAATGGTCTGTCCAACCCAGGAGAACTGACTTCCAGCGAATATTTTTCTTTTATAGGGTCTTTTTCATCTAAAACATCCGAAAGTTTACGACTAACCTCGGCGCAGTCATCAACTGTCAAATCGCGCGAATGGTCGGCGACATCAATCATCACCTGCAAAGTCGGGTTCATTTGCCCGATTGTCAGCACACGCACCAGTTCAAACCCGGCGTTTTCCACCACGGGTTCAATCAAATCCTGTAAATAGTGTTTTTGCATATATTTTCCTTTAACAAAAAAGCGGGGCTTTTCAGCTCCACTCTTATAATTTTTTATTGTTGTAAATCCTTATACCACACTTTTTTTAATTGTAAAGCATTTTTTTATTTTATGTGAATATTTATAAAATAAAGAAAAAGCAACATTAAGAGCTTATAAAAAGAAACTCGCCGAGCTAAAAAAAACACCTCGTTTTTTTAATACGAGGTGTTTTTTTCGGAGTTACAAAAACTTAAATATCCAAGTTTTGCACTTTCAGAGCGTTTTCTTGAATAAACTCTTTACGTGGCTCAACCACATCGCCCATCAAAGTAGAAAATGCTTCATCAGCTTCTTCAATACTGTCGATTTTAACTTGCAGCAAAGAACGAGCTTCTGGGTCTAACGTTGTTTCCCACAGCTGTTCAGGGTTCATTTCACCCAAACCTTTATAGCGTTGGATAGAAATACCTTTCTTACCGGCAGCGGTAACAGCGTTCATCAAACTAACCGGACCGTCGACGCGTTTTTCTCCCAACGCTTTTGTCGTCAGCTTAGATGACTGAGCAAAGTTTTCGGTTAAAAACTCGTGCATATCATTAAGAACTTTGCCTTCCGGACTTTCCAAAATATTGGCGCCGATAACATGTTCTTCTTTCACACCGCGCAGCACACGATAGAATACGACGCTGCCTTCTTCATTAAGTTCAGCCTTCCAACCTCGGTCGTATTCAGCTTCCAGAGTATCCAAGCGCTGAGCCATTTTATTCAGTTCGGCAATCAAAGCGGTTTTATCCTTCAAAATTTCCGGATTAAACAAACCGCGGATAGCCATTTGCTCAACAATTTTTTCCGGAGCTTTCAGGGTTAAAGCTTTAATCATACTATTAGCACGTTTTGTGCTTTCAACAAAAGCAATCAAATCTTGTCCAACCAAACGCTCGCCGTTGGATGTTTCCAAAGAACCATCATCACAGCCGCCATGAATCAAATAGTCTTCCATTTCACGGTCATCTTTGATATAGATAATGGAGTTGCCGCGCTTAGCTTTATAAAGAGGAGGCTGGGCAATATAGATATAGCCGCGGCGGATAAGTTCCGGCATTTGGCGATAGAAGAATGTCAGCAGCAGGGTTCTGATGTGCGCGCCATCAACATCAGCATCGGTCATAATGATAATTTTGTGATAACGGCATTTATCCGCATCAAAATCATCGCGTCCGATACCTGTTCCGAAAGCGGTAATCATCATACCTATTTCGGCAGAACTCAGCATGCGGTCAAAACGAGCCCGCTCCACATTCAAAATTTTACCGCGCAGAGGCATAATAGCTTGATTTTTACGGTCACGTCCTTGTTTGGCAGAACCGCCGGCGGAATCTCCCTCCACAATGAATACTTCAGACAACGCCGGGTCTTTTTCGGAACAATCAGCCAATTTTCCCGGAAGCGACGCTATATCCAACACTCCTTTGCGGCGGGTTAATTCACGAGCTTTGCGCGCTGCTTCACGAGCCGATGCCGCCTCAACTATTTTGCCGACAATAATTTTAGCTTCTGCCGGATGCTCATCCAACCATTCTTTAAGCTTGTCGCCGACTGTATTTTCCACCACCGGACGAACCTCGGAAGAAACCAATTTATCTTTGGTTTGAGATGAAAACTTAGGGTCAGGAGCCTTAACGGAAAGAACACAGGTCAACCCCTCTCGCATATCTTCGCCGGTAATTACATTTTTATCTTTTTTCAGCAGACCGTTTTCCATAATATAGTTGTTAACAGTACGGGTCAAAGCGCCGCGGAAACCGGCCAAGTGGGTGCCGCCGTCCTTTTGCGGAATATTGTTGGTAAAGCAAAGCATAGTTTCATTATAGGAGTTTGTCCATTGCAGAGCCACATCCACGGTAATTCCGTTGCTTTCGCCGCTGATAGAAATAATATTTTCATGCAGAGGCGCTTTAGACTTGTTCAGATGGTTAACAAACGCAGACAAACCGCCTTCATAATGAAAATCCAATTCTTTTGATTCTGCTCCGCGGTTATCTATCAAACGAAGATACACGCCTGAGTTTAAGAAAGCTTTTTCACGAATTGCGCGCTCCAGCGTTTCAAAATTAAATTCAACCTGAGTAAAAGTTTTAGGCGATGGCAAAAACGTCACCTCGGTACCATGACGATTCGGAGCATCAGCGACAATATGCACATGTTCCACCACATTGCCTTCGGCAAAACTAGCTTCATATTCTTTGTCATTGCGCCAAATTTTCAGTTTCAACCATGTTGACAAAGCGTTTACAACAGACACGCCCACACCATGCAAACCGCCAGAAACTTTATATGAATTGTTGTCAAACTTACCGCCGGAATGCAGCTCGGTCATAATAACTTCCGCGGCAGAAATTCCTTCTTCCTTATGAATATCGACCGGCATACCGCGTCCGTTGTCGCGAATTGTGGCTGAGCCATCAGGATTCAAAATGATTAAAGTTTTGTCGCAATAACCGGCCAATGCTTCATCAATGGCATTATCCAAAACTTCATAAATCATATGGTGCAGACCTGAACCGTCATCAGTGTCGCCAATATACATGCCGGGACGCTTGCGAACAGCATCCAAACCGCGCAAAACCTTGATGGAATCTGCGTTATATTCTTGTTCACTTTTCAGGTATTCTTCTTCTGTTAACTCAGTCATTGAAAATCCTCTTAAATTATATTTTTTCACATAGTGCGAATATAGAGCAGAATGCAAAAATTACCAAGCACAAAATGAAAGTTATGAACGGAAATCATCTAAAAAAATACACTTGATTTTTGTTCAAAAAAATACTAGATTTCATATATCAGTTTGTATAATTTTTTTAATTATTCGGTGTATGAAAAACTTTATTATTTTAATTTGTTTAACAGTTTTCACTCTATTATTGAGCGGACTTGAGTATTGGCTGCAGTCTCCTATGGAGATACGTTTAAGTGAAATTATCGGCGGAATTATACTGTTGATAATCGGCTTAGCCTGGTGTCATCGCCTGCATTACAAGCCTAAAAAAATGTTTATGACGGCAAGCGGCGGCATTATGCTGATTTTTGCGGTTAACGCGGCAATCAATGCACTTTATTTATGGAGAACGCTGTTAGACTCTTATCCTGATATGTCGGACGGTGTTTTTCTTTGTCTGGCATTTGCGATGGCCGTTTATGTTCCGTTTGTATATATTGGAGCAATATGGCTTTATTTGTATTATTTCTGCGATTTACGCGATGTTTTATATAAAATAAAACACGATATTTGAACACAAAATATCGTTTTTAGGCGGCAAACTGCAAAAATAGCGCATGACCAATCCCCTTTTTGAAATAAAATTTCAAAGGGGATTTTTTTATAAATAATTAGGATAAATATTCATAATAAAATTATGTACCGCAATATGATTTCGCCAAACAAGCAACACAAATATAAAAAGTTATTGCATAATTTAACAACTTTTGATATAATATAAAAAAGCGTCTGAAACACATGAATCAGGCTGCAATTTCAGAACGCTAAGTTAGGAGAGTATTATCATGTTTAACTATTTAAAAAAGAAAAATATTTTAGCCCAAGCCGGACGCAGCATGATAGAAATGCTGGGAGTTTTGGCTATTATCGGAGTGCTTTCTGTCGGCGGAATTGCCGGATATTCTCAGGCAATGACAAAATATAAAGTTAACCGAACTATAGACGAATATATGCACCTGTTCAGAGGATTGATAGAATATGAAGACTCTCTAAAAAAACTTCCCGGAGCCGAAATTGACGGCGCCGGTCCGGGAATTGCCGAATTTATAAAAGCATCAAATTTAGTGCCGGAAACCTGGAGAAAGAAAAGCGGCGATTATTATCTGGTTGACAGCAATGGTTTCAATTTACGCACGCTATTGAGCAATAAAAGATATTTATTGGAATTATATTTAGAAGTATATCAAAAAGAAGGGTATGCCACTCGCTCTTTTTCAGGTCAATTATGCACGGCAATGTTTAGAGATGTGTTTAAACCGCTGCAGGGAACAATGTTTAATGCATGGGTACGAGCATCAAAAGGAACCGCCGTTAAATATTATGGCGAAAAATTCTGCCATAAAAACGGCAGGCAATGTCTGAGCAAGCTTACTCTGGCGGATATAAACGCCGCTTGCGACGGCTGCAAAGGCTCTGCCGGCTGTTATATCAATATTGAATTTTAAAAATTAACAGTAATATGGCAAGGCGCCGTATTGTCCGTGCAAGAATTGCAAATTTGTTTCACTTTAGTAAAATTCAAGTCCTTCAGGCATGGAGTATTTTCTGTACCGCAATAGGCATCGCCAAAATAAATTGTACTCTCATCCGGATAAATACGTCCTCTTTTTAATGCGCCATGCAGCGGAATAATAATGGTATTAAACAACTCAAAGCACAATTTATTATTAAAGCTCTCGGCCACATCGGCAGCGCTCCCCAATGAATAATCAATAACAATCCCGTTATATGATTCCGATTGACTTACTCTGTAATACAATGTAAGCCAATTTCCCATGCTGTCTGTAAGATATTTGGCGTTAGGATGCTTCCAAGTATTTGGCACTAAATTCAAGGAATATACAATATCTGCAAGATGATAAACGTTATTTTGAAAATTTGCACCTTTGGCAAGACTGTCTTTATGCTCCATTAAATTAAAAATCAACATATTAAAATCATCAACAATTTTATTGACCTTGAACTTTTCCATCGCTTTGGAATAACCGGCGATACCTCCGACAGATAGAACGCCGACAATAGCAAGTACGCCGAGCATTTCTATCATTGACCGCCCCATGCTGCTGACATCATTGCGAGGAGTGTTACGACGAAGCAATCCATACTCCGCTCCCCTGCTCTTTCCTTTGAAAAATTCTATACCCTTAAACATCTTATTCCTCCTCAATTGTGTAAAAAAAACGACCGTTATTTTTACACAGCGAAACAAGCGGCAATAAAATGTTGTAAAAACAGCAAAAAACATCGTAAATATAAAAAGTTATTGCAAATTCCGGCAACCTTTGCTAGACTACAAAAAACAGCCTAAAAACTGTCCATTTTAAACGGTCGTTTTTTTACACACTTTCGACCATAATAACGCTTTGATTTTTGCGGTTGACTTATGGCGTAAGGCTGTTATAGAATTGGAGCGTAAACAACATAATTTTAGAGGAAAGAAAGATGAAAAATAAGCTATTCAAAGGTCTCTCTCTCTCTCTGCAAATCCTAAACATCTGATTAAAGGCATATTTTTTGCTGCTCAGCGTGTTTTTGCAGAGTT
>CAKQDU010000010.1 GCA_934229625.1 uncultured Alphaproteobacteria bacterium
AACTCTGTAAATACCTTTGTGACAGCAGAAAAAGTGTCTTTAATCAGATAATTAGGATTTGCAGAGAGAGAGAGAGACCTTTGAATAGCTTATTTTTCATCTTTCTTTCCTCTAAAATTATGTTGTTTACACTCCAATTCTATAACAATCATTCAAACAAAGTCAACCGCAAAAATCAAACGTAAAATGATAGGCGTCTCAGGCTTTTTGTAATAGTCAATCAAAATTGTAAGACAATTAAACAAAAGTGTTCGTCTTTCAAACAAGTTTTACATAAATTATGAATTTCCGCCGGTTTTAAGTCCGTAAGACATAAACGTTCATCTGAACAATATTCGTCTCCGTAATATGTTACTGAATGCCCAAGTATCATAGACGCACTATATAATGAATAATGTAAGGGTTGTATAACATCAGTAATAATAGCTGTACAAAATTTATCTGAATATGATGATGATACCATAACACCATTGTCATTTCTTTTCATCCAACCGATATATAAATCAAATGACAAATAGCTATTTCTTGAGAAGGGTACAAAATAATTTCCTATTGAATCTATATAAGTGGACCAGCTTTGAGGTATAAGATTTGCTGCTTCGGCAAATGAGGACATTCCGATAATATTACCAGTGTTTGGTTTTGTTAAGCGCCTTGCATCTTCTATATAATTAAGCATTCCAAAAATGTAATAATTGTATTCCTGAACAAGCTTATTCAACTTGAATTTTTCCATCGCCTTAGAATAACCGGCTATGCCGCCGACAGATAAAACTGCAATTATCGCCAAAACGCCGAGCATTTCTATCATGCTTTTTCCACTCTGCACGTCATCTGCTTGTAATTTTTTCGCTCGTGTACTTCTTTTGTACACGTCGCTTAAAAATCCCGTCGCATCTAACGCACTTTGCGGAAAAAGACTCCGCCCTTTTTCAAAATTATTATACATATTTCTAACCTCCGTTTAATTTGTTATATATAAAAACAAAACCCGCTATGAGAAGCGGGCGGATGTTGAGAAACCGTACTGTAACAAACGGCTCGGCCTATTCAGCGCATAGCCATATTCAGCCGACATCCGTCCAACGGAAATCGGCATAACAAATTTAAGTCGTTTATGCACAACGACTGTTACAGAAAAGGGTTCTCACGCCCTAAAAATGCTACTGCATTTTCAAAACAATAGTATTCGGAAAAAGATTTTTTGTAAAGATATTTCTAGCGGCATACAAAAAACAGCCGCCTTATTATAAGACGACTGTTTAATCATATTATCCTTCTTTTTGGATTTGTTCATAAAGTTTTTCGAGTTCAGAAAGATATTCTTTACCCAGATTCAAACCTTTCTGCCAAAAATCAGGCTTAGAAGCGTCAACGCCAAAATGCGCCAATGCCTCGCGATAGGTTTCTACACCGCCTTTGCGCAGCATTTGCATATATTTTTCCGCAAACCCATCTACTGTATTGTTGAGATAAATCTCATACAGCGTGTTGACAACACAGCAAGCAAAACAATATGAATAGACATAGAACGGATACTGGAAAAAGTGCAAAATACCAGCCCACATCGGCGCCAAACTAGAAGTATCAACGCTTTCGCCTAAGTAGCCTTTCATATATTTCAGCCACAGTTTTTCAAGCTTATCTGCAGAGATTTCACCGTTAAGACGCATGTTTGCGGCAGAGCTTTCAAAAACATGAAAAGCTATTTGACGATAGGCCGTGGCAATCATATCTTCCAGATGTTCTGCCAACAAACAAAAACGCTGCTTTGGTGTTTTTGCTTTTTTCAACAACAAATTAAAAACCAGCTGTTCGGCAAAAATAGAAGCAGTCTCAGCTTGCGCGCAAGATTTGCGGCGTCCAAGTTCTCCCTGCTCTTTGCTTAAATATTCATGCACAGCATGTCCTAACTCGTGCGCCATAGTAATAACGCTGTCTGTTGAACCTGTAAAGTTCAAAAAGACCATCGGCATAGCGTCACCCGCCATCTCCATACAATATGCTCCACTGTCTTTGCCTTTGCAAGGATAGTAATCTATCAAATCCTCGTCAAAGAATCTTTGCGCAATGCGGGCAAATTCCGGCGAAAAAGCGTTGAAGGCCTCCAACACCAAATCTTTGGCTTGTTCAATGGTATAGGTTTCTTGTTCTGTATCTGCAACAAATGGAAACGGTGCCATTCTGTCCCAATAAGATATTTGCTCCGCCCCAAAAGCTTTGGCTTTCAGCGTATAATAACGTTGCGGTATAGTGTTGTTAGACAGCACAGTATCAACTAAATTATTCAAATCTTCTGCCTCAATGTTGTTTTCCAACACAGACTTTTCTTCCGGATAATCATAGTTATGCCATTGAGTGTCAATTTGACGGCTACGCAGCAGCGCGTTATAAATCAGAGCAAAAGTAGAGTGCTTTTTATCATATTCCTTAGACAGAGCTTGACCGGCATCTTTACGGATTTTGCTGTTATCCGAACTAAGCAAGGCTAAAGCATCGCCTTCCGAAAGCATTTTACCATTGATTTTGAATGTCATCGCCGCGCGGGTTTCATCATAAAGACGAATCCAATATTGCTCCACACTGCTCTCATCTTCAAACAATTGCTGAAGTTTGATGTCAATGGTGTGCTTTTGGAAGCGGTGAATTTGTTTCAGCCAAGCAAAAGTGCCGGCAGGCAAAACTGTTTTCAGTTCGTCAAAATGGATATTTTCACCATTCTTCAGCCAATTAACAAAAAACACCAATTGTTTTTCAACAGAGCTTATCTTTTCGCACACATCTTGATAAAACGCCGAAATACTGGCGTTGTTCAAATTTGTTGAATGTAAAAGATAAGCATAGTCATTAACTCTTCCGGCGTCAATCATCAATTCAATATAGCGCTTTAACACCACATCAATAGCCGGAGGTGTTAACTCGCGCAAACGATATTCATAAAAAATACGAAAATCTTTTACATCGTCTAACACTCTTTCCATCGTTTTTTCCGCCATAGCTTGAGATGCGAAAACTACGTTTAAGTTCCAATTTTTATTCATAATGATAAAAGTTAAAAATAAAACATAAAAAAAATCTTAGAAACAAAAAATATTCTATTTTTTGTCTAAAGTCAAGCCATATATACAAAAGCCGCCTTTGTAAACTAAAAACAGAAAACAAACGATTGAGAATAAAAAAATCGTGTATCTCGTAAAAAATAAGAAAGAAAATAGCTGACTTGTAAAGGATACAATAAAAAAGTGAAAGTTATTTTGCTGGGCATATTACTTGGCGGATAATGGCTCTATAGAAAACAGAAACAAAATCTTGCGTCAGTTTTTGCCTAAGAAAACTAATTTTGATTTTATTTCTCAAGACACTCTCGATAATATTCAGAGGTCTATTAACAATAGACCTCTGAATATTACTTGGTTGTAATACACCTTTTTCAGTTTCTCCGTTCGTTTAGCTACTTTAATCTACACTACGGCAATAACTTTTAGGATTTTACAAATAAATGTTTGAATCTTATTTTATAAACTTATCCAAACTAGCAATAGCCTCGTCAATTAACATGCTTTTATCAGTTTTGCTGATATGAGCCAAAATGGCTTTTTTAGCAACTTTAACTGATGAATTTGCCACAGACTGATTTATTTCAGCCATTGCATTTTCTGTGGATGCGGCTATACGGCGTTTAATTTCTTTTTCTTTCACGGCTGTATTTTCTTTAAGCAAAGCCAAATCATTTTTCTTTTGATTTGCAATATTTTTCTCTGCTTGCTCCAATATCTTAGCCACTTCAGATTCCGTCGCCATAAATTTACGTTCATATTGAGCTAAAAGCTCTTGGGCATCGTCACGCAATTTTTCCGCATCTGAGATTTGTTTTTTTACAGACTCTATCTTGTTTTGCATCGCGCCTTTTAAAAAGCGGTAAGCAGGTTTGGCTAATACTATGATTGATAAAATAAAAGCCATTCCGACCCAAAATTCCACATCGGCATAAAAAGGCACATTTGCTATTTGATTGGCCACATCAGGATTCGCTTTATCAAACACTTCTGACACATTTTCAGCTGCGTCAATAATAGCGTTTTGTGTGGCATCTATAAAATCATTGCCTGTTTGCAAAGTAGAATCTGCCGCATCTGTCAAAGAGCTGTCTGTGATTTCTTCAGCCATTAGTCATTTCCTTTTTGAGCCGCAGCATCTGCAATATCCTTTTTGCTGATTTGCGTAAAACCGAGTTTCTGCACAATATCAAACGCCAAATTTTGCGAAAGTGCTTCAATTTGCTGGAGAGTTTCTTTTTTCTCTGTCGCTAATTTAAATTCACTGTCGGCAATTTGTTTATTTAAGCGTTCATTCAGCAATTTTTCTTCTGCTGCCAAAAAGGCTGCCGATTCTTTTTGATTTGCAACTATATCTGCCGATGCTTTTATTTTCGCTTCATTTAAAGCCTTCTCAAATTTTTCCAACGAAGTTTTTGCTTGTTGGTTTAATTTTTCTGCTTTGCGGATATAGTCGTCTATTTTACGCTTACGTTGTTCTAGTACATCTGTAATTTTCGGAGTTATGAAAATTGACAGCATAATCCAAAGCAAGCTAAAACTCAGAATCATCCAAAAAGCTTGAGAGGCAAATGTAGATAAGTCTAATTGAGGCATTTTGTTCCCTCGCTAAAAAAAGGAATTTATGTCTGTTAGATAATCATCAATATGGCAATAACCAGAATGTACAAAGCAATAGCTTCAATAGAACCCATACCGATAAAGCCGAACAAGGTTACATCTTTTTTAACCTGTGGATTGCGGCCTACGGTTTCAATCAAAGCTACCCACAGTTTTGTTAAACCCCAAGCGGCAACAGTCATAGCCAAAGCGCAGATGCCGGCACCGATATAAGCTAAAGTTTTGTTTTGTAAGATTTCGTTTTCCATTTTGAGTTCCTTTCTATTTAGTCAACAAAATTTAGTGTTCGCTGCTTACTGCCATGTTTAAATATACGCAGCTTAGCGTTGTGTATATATAAGCTTGCAGCAGAGTTACGAATAGTTCAAACATAATGATTCCCATGTCGGCAATCAGCGGTACAAAGCCGAAAAGCTGCATGGTAATGATAAATCCGCCCAAAACCTTTAGAATTATGTGTCCGACAGACATGTTTACGGCCAAACGGATAGTCAGACTAAAAGGTTTTGACAATAGGGAAATAGTTTCAATCGGCACAATTAGCGGCGCCATCAACACCGGCACGCCGTGCGGTAAAAAGGTGCGAAAATAACCGAAGCCGCGTTTTTTTATGCCAACTACAATATTCATCAATAGGCAAAACATAGAGAGCGCTCCCACGGCGGCAATGTGCGATGTAAACGTAAAGCTATATGGGAAAAGTCCTAAAATATTTCCGCCGGCGATAAATGTAAATAGTGCAAAAACAAATGAAAAATATTTTATTCCGTTTTTGCCTAGAGTTTCACCCATAATACCCTGAATAAAGCTGTAAATCGCTTCGGGTATGGTTTGCGCCGCGGTTGGCACGATATTTCTTTTTCTGAGGCAAAAAGCCATACTTAACAAAATTACGGCAATTGTAATCATCATACAAAGAGATGAATTTGTAAAAGACAAATCAATTCCGTTTACCTCAACCGGAATGATTTTTTTTATTTCAAACTGTTCAATCGGACTTGACATCAATCTTTTCCCTTCTGAATATCTTTATCCATCTCTTGCGCCGAACGATAAACATTCAACATACCAGCCATACACCCAAATAAAGAAAATACAAGCAGAAAAACAACTTTAGTCCCGAAAATTTTATCTAAAGTGTATCCAATGGCGATTCCGACCAGTACGGCGGCAATAAATTCTGTCCCGATTCTAAAGGCGTTGGCAATTGAATCGCGCAAAGGAGAATGAACATCGGTTTTTTGTTTATGCTGATGTTCTTTCATCTCGCGGATTCGTTTATCCATTTCTTTTATGTCATCGGCATTATTTTTCATTTAGGTTGTTTTATCCCCATTCTGGCATAACGGCCGTCTAAATATTCTTTTAAGGAGCTGAAACTGGCTGCTGAATAAATAATCTCATTTCCATCTCGTCCGCTAAATAACAATGCCGGAGTTCCGGTCATTCCAAGCTGTTTTAAGCCTTGTTGACGGTCAGAGATTATTATCTGCGCCATTGCGTCATCATGCAGGCAAGCTTCTGCCTCGTCATAGCTTATGCCGTATTCGGCAGCATAAGTGTGAAGCGGTGTTGTGTCGCCTGCCAAATACCAAAATCTTTGTTTGTCAAAAAGGCGGCTTAAAAAAGCATGATAGTTGTCTGTTGATGCGCATTGCAAAAGCATTGCCGCTTCCATAGATTTTTTATCAAGAGGAAAGTTGACGAATACAATACGAAGCAAGCCTTGTTCAACATATTCTTTTTCCAATTTAGGAATAACATCTAAATGAAAGTCGGCGCAATGAGGACAGCCGAGAGATGAAAATTCGTATAAGGTAATCGGAGCGTTATATGAGCCTGTCGCATATTTTGTTGAGGCGTTTATGTTTAATTCCTGAGGCAAAACAGTGGCAATCCCGTTTTTTTCAGCAGCTGATGCGGCTTGAATTTTTAGCACGATTTGTCCGTTTTCATCAATTACAAAACCTTTGTAATTAAAATAAAAAACAGCTGCAGCAAAAAAAGTTACAATCATGGTTGCAACTTTGCTGAGAGATTTTATAAGCTTGTCCAAGTTGTTTCTCCTAAGATTTTTTATTGCTGAAAACCGCTTTGCCCAAATTTTCTAAATGTTTGCGCAAGTCATTGTTGTCAACATCCTTAATTATTTCAGTAATATAATTTTGTTCTTCTTCAGATACAAGAATTTTTTTCACATTATCAATGGGTTTTTTCGTAATTAAAAAATTTTCGGGACAAGAGTTTTGAATGATTTTAAGTTTTGCTACCGCATCATATCCGAAATAAGTGTTTATTTTATCCAAAATTTGTGTTTCGCGCTGTTTGATTTCCAGGGCAAAGGCTCCGCTTAAAACAAGCACTTCAAGTGTGCCGTTGCGCTGTTCGTTTTTTCCGAATATCAATCTTTGCGGCAAGGAAAAACTGGCTGTTTCTTCTCCGATGATTGAGGACCAATCAGCCAAAAGCTCAATATTCAATAGTCCTTTTTTCCCTAAGAGTTGCTTTGCCAAAGGCATAATTGTTTTAGAAACGCTGGTTAAATCATCAAGAGAATGTTCTTCTTTTATGCATATTTTTTTAGTCATCGTTTTTTTCCGTAAAATGTGACAAAGGATGTTTGCTGCGTACGATATCTCCGAGTTTTTGCGGTATAATATGGGTATAAATTTCAGTTGTGGCAATACTTTCATGCCCCAGCATTTTTTGTACGGAACGCAAATCTGCGCTATTATTTAAAAGATGTGTCGCAAATGAGTGGCGCAAAACGTGCGGTGAAACTCGTGAAGGATAAATTCCGCAGTCAACTGCCAGTTTTTTCAGGTCTTTATAGAAGGCGTCTCTGGTTAAATGTCCGGAAACGGATGTTAAAGACGGAAACAGCCATGTTGATTCGGAATTTTTTTTAATAAATTCATTGCGTAGGTTAAAATAGTCGCTCAGCATATTTAAAGCCTTTTCTGCGACTGGAACGATTCTTTCTTTGCTGCCTTTTCCGAAAATGGTAATCAGTTTCTTATCAAAATTTATGGCGTTTTTCGGTAATTTTACCAGCTCTGAAACGCGTAAGCCCGAAGCGTACATAAGCTCAATCATTACTCCGATTCGCCAATAGCGGTAATCTGCTTTGGCAAAAGCCGTGTCTGCTAAAAGACGAATTTCCTGCACGCTTAAAAATTTAGGCAACGGTTTTTCTTGTTTTGGTGTCAGAATATATGCTGCCGGATTCGTTTTTATAATTTTTTCGGAATATAAAAATTTGCAAAAATCTTTAATTACCGAAAGTTTTCGCGCCAAGCTTTTGGGAGCGTAGGATTCAGTTTGCAATTTTTGTATAAATTTTTCAATTATATCTTCGTTCAATTCATTTGGCGAAGATATGCCGCAAAAATCCAGAAATTGCCGCAAATCGCATTCATAAGCGGACAAAGTGGTCTGCGCCGCACCTTTTTCTGCGGCTTCAGTTTCTAAAAAACTTTCAAGAAAATTGCCGAGCATATTGTTTAATTGTCAATGTTCACGGACACGTCTTGAGTTATATGTTCGGTTGGAACCTGAATATCATGCACCATTAAAAAACCGATGCCGATTAAAATCATAAAACCTAAAGCGTAAAATATAATTCGCAGAGAGCCGCTCTGTCCGTAGGCTGATTGTCTTTTCATAAATTTCTTCCTTGTGACAAGTTAAAAAAATATTGAATAATAGTAGCAAGGATATATTATGAGGTCAATAGAAAGCAAAAGTTTAAACAAAGAAAAATACGAAAATGTCGAAAATAAATAAAATAATTCTCTTGGTGGGATTGATGGGAAGCGGTAAGACAAGCGTGGGCAAAAGGCTGGCGCGCCGTTTATCTCTGCCATTTGTGGATGGCGACCAGGAAATAGAAAAAGCCGCAGGATTGTCGCTTGTTGATGTGCTTAAATGTTTTGGCGAAAAAGAATACCGCGCCGGTGAAGAACGTGTGATGAAACGCTTGCTGCAGGGAACACCATGCGTTTTGGCCTCCGGAGGAGGTTCGTTTGTGGCCGAACAAACGCGGGAACTGGCTAAAGAACACGCTGTGACAATCTGGCTGAAGGCTGATATAGATACTTTGTATCACCGAACAGCCGGCCGCACACGCCGTCCATTTTTATTGGGCGACAATGCAACGGTGAAAAATAAGCTTCAAGAATATATAACGGAAGAATATCCTTATTATTCTGAGGCAGATATTGTGGTTGAAACACGTGATGAAAAGGTTGAAAATACTGTGAAAAGAGTGGCCTCGGCCATACATAGATTTTTTTTGCAGCAGAAAAATCCGGAAAAATTGAGAGGATGAATAATGCGTAAAGACAACCGCGGAGCAGAAAATATGCGCCAAACAGAAATAATTCCTAACGTTAATTTGTATGCTGAAGGCTCTTGCTTGATTAAATGCGGCAATACTCATGTTTTGTGTACGGCTAGTGTCGGCAAAGAAGTGCCTGCTTGGCTTAAAGGCAGTGATAAAGGTTGGATAACCGCCGAATATTCGCTGCTGCCCAGAGCAACACAAACCAGAGTCAATCGCGAAACCAAAGGCGTCGGTGGACGGACGGCGGAGATTCAGCGTTTGATTGGCCGTTCGTTGCGTGCCGCCGTTGATTTGTCAAAGATGCCGGAAATGTGCGTGCAGGTGGACTGCGATGTCCTTCAGGCAGACGGAGGCACAAGAACCGCATCTATAACCGGCGGATTTGTTGCGTTGTATCTGGCGATGCAAAAAATGGTTAAAGATGGAAAACTCTCAGACAATCCGATTCGTGAATATGTGGCGGCGGTGTCTTGCGGAATTTGTCATGGTGTACCTGTATTGGATTTGGATTATGATGAGGATTCGCATGCCGATGCCGATACGAATTTTGTGCTGACGGAAAGCGGAAAAATTGTTGAAATTCAAGCAACAGCGGAAGGTGCAGTGTTTGATAAAAACAAATTTAACGAACTTTTTTGTCTGGCTGAAAAAGGTGTGAACCATCTGATTTCTGTGCAGAAAAAGGCAATAGATAGGGGATGAATATGAAATTAACCGAGGTTGTTTTTGCCAGCCATAATGCCGGTAAAATAAAAGAAATTAAAGAGTTGCTTGAGCCTTATGGCATAAAAGTAAAATCAGCTTTGGATATGGAGCTGCCTGATGTTGAAGAAAACGGAACCACTTTTGCCGAAAATTCTTTATTGAAATCACAGACAATAGCAAAGCTTACGGGGGTTCCTTGTATTGCCGACGATTCCGGTTTATGCGTGGATTCGCTCGGCGGCGCTCCGGGGGTTTATTCGGCGCGATATGCACCAAACCGCGATTTTGATAAAGGGATGGATAAACTGCTTTTGGAAATGGAACAGAGCAGCAGTAAAAGCCGAAAAGCCCATTTTTCATGTGTTATTTCTTTGGCTTTTCCAAATGGTGAATATGAATTGTTTGAGGGACGTGTGGACGGGCAGATTGCTTCAAAAAAACAAGGAAACGGCGGATTCGGCTATGATGCGCTGTTTGTGCCGGATGGATTCGCAAAAAGCTTTGCGCAAATGACGAAGGATGAAAAAAATCAAGTGTCGCATCGCGGACGCGCCGTGCAGAAATTGAAAGCTTACTTAACAAAAAATTAGGAGAAAAAAATGGCGGCTAAAATCTATAATGTTAATGCCGGAGAATCGTTTGCGGATGTTTTAGCTGAGCATTTTTTAAAAGAATATAAAAATCGTCCGGAAGAACTGTCGAAAGTTTTGTTTTTGCTTCCTAATAGACGCGCCTGCCAAAGCCTGAGCGAAGCATTCGTCCGCGCAAAAGGATTGGAACCGACGATTTTGCCGCAAATTATGCCGATTGCAGATGTTGAAGAAGATGAAGTTTTTTTGACCGGCAGCTCGGAAGTTTTGCAAAATTTAGCGCCTGAGATTTCCAAAACCGAGCGCGCGTTAATTTTTACAAGATTGATTATGCAAAAACCGGCAGATTTGGGATTGGGACATTTATCTTTGGCGCAGGCATACGCGTTGGCTGAAAATCTGGCCGATTTGATAGATTTGTCATATAATGAAAATTTGGATTTTTCTCGTTTAGATAATATTGTTCCGGCAGAATATGCGGCGCATTGGCAGGAAAGTTTGAAACTTTTAAGTATTATTACCGAATTTTGGCCGCATATTTTAGATGAGCGCGGTGTTGTCGATGCCTCATTCCGCCGCAATCAATTACTGAAGGCAGAATTAGCGGTTTGGCGGCATTCGCAAACAAGTCAAAAGATTGTGGTTGCAGGCACAACGGCGGCTTATCCGATATTAAAAGAATTGGTAAAAACTGTTGCCGATTTGCCAAACGGAGAAGTTTGGCTGTATGGTTTGGACAATTGTCTGGAAGATTCCGGGTGGCAGGCAATAGATGAAAATCATCCGCAATTCGAACTCAAAGAATTGCTTGAATATCTGCAAATAAACCGTGCAGAAGTGCGTAATGTGCCAAACAAAGAGTTTACAGAACGCGAACGTTTGGTTTCGGAAATTATGCGTCCGGCGCCTAGTTCCGGAGAATGGCGGACTTTGTCGGCGCATCCGTTTTCTAAAGAAACTTTTGACGGAATACATTTGCTAAACTGCGATGACATCAGGCAAGAGGCTAAAGCAATTGCTTTGCTTATCCGTCGTACATTGGATATTCCGGAAAAGACGGCAGCATTGGTGACAATGGACCGCAATTTGGCGCGCCGCGTTGTTTCAGAACTAAAAAAATGGAATATTATTGCTGATGATTCTGCCGGACAGCCGCTCGGTTTATCACCGATAGGCGGATATTTGCGTTTAATTATGAATGTTCTGGAAAATAATTTTTCACAAGTAAGCATGCTTTCATTATTCAAACATCCGTTTACATCTTGCGGTAAAAATTCGGCGGAGTTTAACCAATTTGTGCGCAATTTGGAATTAGGATGGAGAAAAAATAAAAATTTTCCCGATGACAACGCTGAAAAGCGCTATCTGGAATATATGCGTCCGCTAGAATCTTTTTTGGCTGAAATAAAAAAAATCATGCAGCCATTGGCCGAACTATATAGACAGCCGGAAGTTTCTGTAAGCGAATTTTTCAGCTGCCACATAAAAACTGCTGAAAATTTAGCGGACACAGATATTAAAAGCGGAGATAAAATTATTTGGAAAAATGATGCCGGTGCGGTTGCCGCCAAGTTTGTTAGTGAATTTGTGCAAAAAAGCGAACTGCTCGGCAATATAAAACCCTGCGATTATTTGCCGCTTTTGGAATGCCTCTTGTCTGAGCATAATGTACGCGTGCGCTATGGAATGCATCCGAGAGTTAAAATTTTAGGACCTATTGAAGCTCGCTTGACTCAGTTTAATGTTACAATCATCGGCGAAGTGAATGAAGGTGTGTGGCCAAAATTGCCGTCGGCCGATTTATGGATGTCGCGTCCCATGAAAAAAGATTTCGGTTTTCCGTTGCCCGAACGTTCTATTGGTGTGACAGCCGCTGATTTTGCCCATTTATTGAACTCTGAGAATGTTTATTTAACCCGCGCTGAAAGAGTTGATGGAACTCCGACCAATAAATCGCGATGGTGGCTTAGATTGGAAACCGTGTTGGCAGCAAATTTCGGTAATAAAAAAGAAGATAAGGAAAAATACGCGTTTCTATATGATAATAAATATTCTTTATGGGCAAAATATGCGGAACGCGCGGCGAAAATGCTTCCTATTAAATCTCCGTGTCCGTGTCCTCCCGTGGCGGCGCGTCCCCGTAAGCTTTCTGCCGTTAATTTTGAAATGCTGATGCGTGACCCGTATACGATTTTTGCCAAATATATTCTCAATCTTTATCCGTTGGAAGAACTTGACAGCGATGTCGGTTATAGCGATTATGGCAACATCGTGCATAAGGTGATTCAAAAATTTAATAATATATACAACACCGGAAAATATCCTGAAGATGCCGGCGAACGTTTGTTGAAAATGGGAGAAGATGAGTTTGCCGCAAACAATATCGGTGCAGACATTAAGGCTTTTTGGTGGCCTAAATTTGTTAAAACGATAGAGTGGTTGACCGCCGCCGAAAAGACTTATCGCGGAGATATTTTGAAAGTGCATAATGAAGTTTGCGGAAGTATGAATTTTGATTCTGCCGGCGGAAAATTTACAATAACGGCCAAAGCCGACCGTATTGATGAAACCAAAGACGGACGGCTTAATGTTTTAGATTATAAAACCGGAAAAGCTCGCTCAGTTAAAGAAATTATTACCGGTATGGCTCCGCAGCTGCCAATTGAAGGACTTATTGCCGAAAGCGGAGGGTTTCCGGAGATTCCGGCTAAAAAAGTCGCCGGTTTGCGTTATTGGCGTTTAGGCAGGGAAGAAATCGCTGCCAATGAAGAACAAAGCCGGAAAGGTCTTGAAAAAACCTTATTATATTTACAAACACTCATTATGCATTTTGATAATGAATCCACCCCATATTTTGCCAAGCCTAATCCAAGCGACGCTCCGAGTTATTCTGATTATGACCATCTGTCGCGTTTTTTGGAGTGGTCGGTAAGAGATGAATCGGCGCAGGAGGAATATTCCAATGATGACTAAAGAAGATTTTGAAAAGAAACGTGATGAACGTGGACAATTAGCGACGGCGCAGCAGCGCGCCGCGGCAAATCCTCAAAAATCAGTTTGGGTAGAAGCGTCGGCCGGAACCGGAAAAACAAAAGTACTTTCTGACCGTGTGCTTCGGTTATTGCTGAGCGATGTTAATCCGCAGCGTATATTGTGTTTGACATATACCAAAGCGGCGGCGGTGGAAATGAATAGCCGTATATCAGAGCGTCTAAGCAAATGGTCTGTAATGACAGAAAGCGAATTGGAAAAAAGTTTATTTGAATTGTTGGGTGATGAAATAGGCAATGCTGAGCAGCAAAAAAAATATAAACGACGCGCCCGTACATTGTTTGCTGTTTTGCTGGACACCCCAGGCGGTATAAAAATTCAGACCATTCATAGTTTTTGTCAGGAAGTGTTGAAACGTTTTCCGCTGGAAGCTGGAATTTCTCCATATTTTGATATTTTGGATGACGAGAGTTCCAATGAGGCATTGTCGCAGATTCAAAAAGAACTTTTGGAACAGGCTGAGTTTGGCGAGGAGTGTCCGCTAAAAGATGCCTTGCGGTATTTAACGGAAAAATTAAGCGAATATTCTTTTCCTAAGGTAATGAAAAATATTACAATAAATCGCTCCAAAATAACCGATTTGCTGAACAATTACAAAAATTTTGAAGATTATACCGGCGCTTTGGCCAAAAATTTGGAGATTTCAGTCAATGATACGGAAGAAAGCGTTATTGCCGATTTTATGTCTGGTATAAATATTGATGGTTTGCGGGCAAATATTGTTGCTTTATTGCAAGGCGGTAAAACGGATAAGGAGCGCGCCGAAAAACTGGAGCATATTTTATCGGCAAATCTGAATCCGTCAGAATATCCATTATATACCGAAGTTTTTTTAACTCAAAAGGGAACGCTGCGCAAGCAGGCTGATAAAAAATCCGAGGCGGCGGATTCTTTAGTTACTGAACGGATGACACAAGAGGGTGAGCGCGTTTTGCAAAATGAAGATAAAATTCACAGAACACGCCTGTTCAATGCGACAAAAGCTGTGTTTGTTATTGCCGGCGAACTAACTAAACGCTATAATAATTTCAAAAAACAGCATTCGCGTCTGGATTATGAAGACCTTATTTTAATTACCCGTAATCTATTGGCCGATGATTCGGCTGCGTCTTGGGTTTTGTTTAAGCTGGACGGAGGTATTGACCACGTTTTGATTGATGAAGCGCAGGATACTTCGCCGAATCAATGGGAAATAGTAAAATCATTAAGTACGGAATTTTTTGCCGGAGCCGGAAGTTCCGATAAAAAAAGAACCGTATTTGCCGTTGGTGACCGAAAACAATCTATTTACAGTTTTCAGGGAGCTGACCCTGATAAGTTTGACACTATGTCTGAGCTTTTTGCCAAACGTGCCGGAACAGATTTCAGAAAAGTTAATCTGGAAGTATCTTTTCGCTCATCTGCGGCTGTGTTGAACATGGTTAATGAACTTTTTGCCAATCCTGAAAATTCATCGGGGGTTACGGCAAAAGATGAAAAAGTAAAGCATATTCCGTTTCGAGCCGGAGAATTTGGTAAAGTGGAGATTTGGCCGCTGCTGATTGCTGAAAAAAAAGAAAAAAAAGATGATTATAATTGGCAGCCGCCGGTAGAAATGAGTAAGGAAATATCCGTAAAAACTCGGTTGGCGCGTCAAATTGCCGCTAAAATAAGGGAATTGGTGGATAAAGATAATCTTCATTATCGAGATATTATGGTACTGGTGCAGACGCGCAGCAGTTTTGTTGATGAATTTATACGAGAATGCAAAGAAGCAAATGTTAATATAAGCGGTGCCGATAAACTCAGATTGGGAGAGCAAATTGCCGTGCAGGATTTAATTTCTCTCGGGCGTTTTTTGCTTTTGAATAATGATGATTTGTCTTTAGCCGAAGTGTTGAAATCTCCGTTGTTCGGACTAACCGATGATGATTTGTTCAAGCTTTGCCGTAATCGCGGAAATGCGCCATTGTGGTCTAAGCTTGGAGACTTTGCCGAATACAGAAATATTTATGATGAATTGAAAACTCTTTCTAGCATGCTGGATTTTGTGCGTCCGTATGAACTGTTTAATTATGTTTTAACCACCATGAACGGACGCTATAAATTTACGGAACGCATGGGGATGGAGATTGAAGATGCTTTGGATGAATTTATAAATCTGACGATTTCTTATGAGCAAGAACATATACCAAGCTTACAAGGCTTTATAGATTGGATTGGCCGTAGTGAAATAGAGGTTAAAAGAGAAACAGAGCAAAAAGATAATGATGCTGTTCGCCTTATGACCGTTCACGGTTCAAAAGGTTTGCAGGCGCCGGTAGTGTTTTTGCCGGATTCTGTGCGTATTAAAAATATTAAAAACGAACAAGCTTTGCTTTGGGGGCGCGATATTGCTTATTATCCGCTTAACAGCGATTGCTATGACCAAAACTGTCTAAGCATTAAAGCCGAAAATAGTGTAAAATCTTTTGAAGAATATCGTCGTTTGCTCTATGTGGCTCTTACACGAGCCGAAGACCGATTGTATATTTGCGGTTTTGCCGGAAAAGATGGCGCCGATAAACGTTCATGGTATGAACTTTGCAAACAGACTTTACAAGAATATGGTCAGGCTGTCGGTGATAATTTTGAAGTGTTGGAGCCTGAAGTTATTGCTAAAAAACAAGATGAAAACAAAAAAAATCAGCAAGTCATGCTTCCGCTGGAAGAATGGATGTATAAAGACGCTGAGCCGGAAGCTTTGTTAGCAAAGCCTTATACTCCATCGCATTTGGATGAAGAAAAAGATGAGGATTCGGTATCTCCTCTGAAAGAAAACGGAAATTTTTATCGGCGCGGAACTCTTATTCATAAATTATTGCAGTTTTTGCCTCAGAGCAGTGAAAATCGTGAAAATATTTTGGATGAGTATCTTAACAAAAATGCCGAAGGTTTTGACAAAGGTCAAATATTGCAAATAAAATATGAGGTTACGGCTTTATTGGACAATCCTGAATTTTCGGAGATATTTGGTGAAAATTCAAAAGCAGAAGTTCCGATAATCGGCGAAGTCGGAGGAGAAATTATTTCAGCTCAGCTGGACCGCCTGATTATTTTGCCGCAAAAAATAATGATTGTTGATTTCAAAACAAACAGGCCGGCAGCCAAAGATTTGGCATCTACTTCACCTTCATATATCAAGCAGCTCGGAAAATATGCTGAATTGCTGTGCAAAATATATCCTGAAAAAAAGATTGAAACTTATATTTTGTGGACTAATGAAACCAGATTGATGCGAGTTAGCTGAAAAAAATCTTGTCTTATTAACGTATAACCTTTAATATTGGCAAACATAAAACTATATAGATGTTATCATTTTTATAAAATTAAGGAGAAATATTATGACACAACCATTAACGGATAAGCAATTTTCAGAAAACGTATTAAATTCTAAAGGGCTTGTTTTAGTGGATTTTTGGGCGGAATGGTGCGGACCTTGCCGTCAGCTCGGACCTATTTTGGAGGCTATTGATGAAGAAATGGGAAATGAAGTGACAATCTATAAAATGAATGTGGATGACTCACCGGAAACAGCTAGTCAATTCGGTATTCGCAGCATTCCGACCATGTTTTTATTTAAAGACGGCAAGCAAGTAGATACAAAAGTCGGTTTAAACACTCAATCAACAATATCGTCATGGATTGAATCATATAAATAATTATATGAAGAAATACAGCAATTTATTGTCCCTATTAGTTTTTAGGGACATTTTTTTTAGGGCGTTTTTATCTTTTTACTATCTCAATAACTTTGGAATATGCCATAATTTCCCGATTTTTCACTTCATCTATAAGAGAAATTGAATCCATCTTGACGACAGCCGGCAAGCGTGCTAAAAAATAAAAAAAGTCAAGGAGGTTTTAATGAAAAATAATGAAAATGGCCGCAGTATGATAGAAATGCTCGGCGTTTTGGCAATTATCGGGGTGCTGAGCGTGGGCGGTATTACAGCTTTCGGCACAATGTTTAACCGCTACAAAATTAACGAAACGCAGATACAGGCTAATGCAATTGCCGCAAAAATCTCGGCTTACGGCTCTGAAAGCGCTTCATATGATGGTCTGACAAATGTGGCGGCGATTAAAATGGGGGCGGTTCCCAACAAAGCCGTGGCAGACGCGGATAAAGGGGAGCTGACAAATTTATACAGAGGTTCAATAACTATCTCCGGAGCTCCGTTATTTAATAAATCTACAGATATTTTGGCCTATACGATTACATATAATAACTTGCCGAAAGATGCTTGTGCTGCAATGGCTTCATATAATTGGGGTAAAGAGAGTTCATCTTTAATCGGTGTCGGAGTTGGAGCTGCAGATAGCGATATTTCCAAAATAGAGGCGACTTTGTATAAAGGTTGTGACGGATTTAAATCCAATGGTTCAAACGCATATTCTGTAGCGTGCAATAAAGGAAAAACGGTTTCGATTCCGATGCCTCCTTCGTCATTAGGCTCTGCCTGCGAATGTAAAAATGACACATGTGTTTTGGTTTTGAAATTTATTTAGGAGAATGTTTATGTATAAATCTGCAAATCAGTCCGGACGCTCAATGATAGAAATGCTGGGCGTATTGTCAATTATAGGTGTTTTGTCTGTTGGCGGTATTGCCGGTTTTTCTAAAGCTATGAATTCTCATAAAACCAATAAATGTATGGAACAAATAGCTACTATTATAGCCAACACCAGAAGCATCGGATTGCGTCAGCACGGAAGTTTTAAAGGTTTAACAACAACTTCCGCCGTAAAATTGAGAGTTGCGCCTGAGGAAATGGTAAAAGTCGTTAATAAGACAACTTCATTGGAAAATGTTTTCGGCGGAGAAGTGAAAATCGGTACATCTAAAGCTCAGCACAGCAATACTAAGAACACTAAGGAAAAAGATTTCTCTGTGGAATTTTACGGTTTGCCGCGTGAGACATGTCTGGAAATTATGGCAAAAGATTGGGGCGGCAAAAGAATAGGTGTTCTGGCGGCAAAAGATGCGAATACCTTGAGTAAAGCCAGTTATTTCAGCAGCTATGAATATTCCGACACGGCAGAATGCAAAACAGGTACCGGCTTGGCTTTTTGCGTTAATAAACAAATGCCTTTAGCAACGGCAAATCCAGCGTGCGGTTGCGGAAAGCAATCGACTTGCGCTGTCGCGGTTTGGCTTTTTTAGCTTTTTTAACGATTATAAATCTTAAAAAAACGCATAAAAACTGAGGATAAAGATAAATTTGTTGCAAAAAAAATATTTTTGTGTATTACATTAAATCCAAATGGGTTTTTATAACCCTGCAATTTGTTTTTTAAATTTAAGGATAGAAAAATGGTATCATTAGCAGAAAAAATGGCGGCCAATATAGATATGTCTGCCTTTAGCAAAGCCGATGAACTGAAGAAAAGACTTTGGTTTACTGTTTGGGCTTTGATTATTTTCCGTTTGGGAACGTATATTCCTCTTCCTGGAATCAATCCGGGTGTTTTGGCTGAGATGTTTAGTCGTAATCAGGGCGGTATCTTGGGTATGTTTAATATGTTTTCCGGCGGTGCGTTGGAGCGTATGACTATTTTTGCCTTAAATATTATGCCATATATTTCTGCATCAATCATTGTTCAGTTGGGACAGTCCGTTATTCCGTCTTTGATGGCTCTCAAAAAAGAGGGCGAGGCCGGACATCGAAAAATTACTCACTATACAAAATGTTTGACGGTGTTGATTACCATTATTCAAGGTTATGGTATCGCTGTTGGGTTGGAAAGCGTTTCCGGCGCAAATGGTTCGTCTGCCGTGATGATAGACAGTTTTGCGTTCAGATTTTCTACCATTGTTTCTTTGGTCGGCGGCACCATGTTTATTGTATGGCTGGGTGACCAAATTACACAACGCGGCGTTGGTAACGGTTCTTCGTTAATCATTACCGTAGGTATTATCGCCAATATTCCGAATGCTTTGGCTCAGACTTTTGAATTGGGCCGCGCCGGTCAAATGTCTATTACCACAATTTTAATGCTGTTGGCAATGGCTTTGGCTTTGATTTATGTTATTGTGTTTGTTGAAAGAGCGCAAAGAAAAATCATTATTCAATATCCAAAGCGTCAGATGGGTATGCGCATGATGGCCGCCGAAAGCTCTCACTTGCCGCTGAAAATCAATCCAACAGGTGTTATTCCGCCGATTTTTGCCAGCTCTTTACTGCTGTTGCCTATCACAATCGCCAATTTATCGGCAGAAAAAGGCCCGTCTTGGGTGCAAAGTTTGAGTCAGATGCTGGGACACGGTCAGCCAGTATATTTGGGATTGTATGCGTTCTTAATTCTGTTCTTTACGTTTTTCTATACTTCAGTAGTATTTAATCCGCAGGAAACAGCAGATAATTTAAAGAAACACGGCGGTTTTATAGCCGGTATCCGTCCGGGTAAAAATACAGCTGAATATTTGGACTATGTTATTACACGTTTAACGGTTATAGCTTCCATTTATCTGGTTTGTCTGTGCATTTTGCCTGAATTGCTGATTAGTAAAGTCGGCGTGCCGTTTGTTTTGGGCGGTACTACGCTGCTTATCGTTGTGCAGGTTACAATGGATTTTGTCGGTCAAATTCAATCTCATCTGATTGCTTATCAATATGAGGGACTTTTGAAAAAAGCCGCATTGATTAAAAAGAAAGGGCGTTAATGTCTGAAACAAAAAAAGGTTTATATGTTGTTTTTACCGGCGCTCCAGGCTGCGGTAAAGGAACTCAAGCCAGAATTTTGAAAGAAAAAACACACATCTGTCATTTGTCTACAGGTGAAATGTTGAGGGAGTATGCCGCACAGGATACTCCCTTAGGGCGTAATTTGAAAGCTTTGCTGGATAAAGGCGAGTTTGCTACCGATGAAATGATTATCGAAATGGTGCGCAACCGTATTGGTCAGCCTGATTGCGAACATGGCTTTATTTTAGACGGTTTTCCTCGTACTTTGCCGCAAGCTGAGGTGTTGGAAGGTCTGCTTGCTGAAAAGGGTATTAAACTAACTTGCGTTTTGGAAATTCAGGTTCCGGACGAAATCATTATGGAGCGTATTTTAGGCCGCTATTCTTGCTTGAAATGCGGTGCCGGCTATCATGATAAATTCCAAAAACCTAAAGTTTACGGCGTATGCGATGTTTGCGGCGGAACAGAATTTGGTCGGCGTAAGGACGACAATCGTGCTACCGTGCAAAATCGTCTGGTAAACTATCGCCTTTTGACCTATCCGACAATTCCGTTTTTTGAAAAGCGCGGCTTGCTGCGTACTGTCGACGGTACCGGCACGATAGAAGCGGTTAGTAATAAGATTGATGAAATTCTCGGGATATAGGAAAACTCGTCTAGCTGGTATCTGCTAGGGATTTTTGCGCTCGTGTACTAATTTGTACACGTCGCTTAAAAATCCCGTCGCATCTACGCACGCTATCCGAGTTTCAGAGAGTTTGTGCCGGTTGCAGTAAAAAGCAGCCGGTATTTTTGTACGCTAAAATTTTCTCTCTTCTTGTTTTAACGCTATCTACACTACTATCTGCAATTTTGTGAATAATGTGTTTTGCGCTCGTGTGCTAATTTGTACATGTCGCTTAAAAATTCCGTCGCATCTACGCATGCTATCCGAGTTTCTGAGAGTTATTGCCGGTTGCTAAAAATAGCAGCCGTATTTTTTTGTATGCCAAGATTTTCTGCTTTACATTTTTGGTTGTATATTATATAAAAATTATGTCGGTGTACTAGCACCGACAAATTTTCTTAACAAAGAACGAAGTTAAACTCGTCTTAACTTTATTCTGGAGTTAAGATAGCATATATTTGAATGAATGTCAATAGTTCATAAGAATATATGTATGAGTTTGGCTTTGTTCTACTAATTATAAGGAACAATAGGCTCTATTTAAGAGGCTCTTTAATACTTTAACAAAGAAATAAAAGTTATATTACGCAGTTGATTTTTTGTAGGCGTATAGATAAATACGGTAAATAAAAATCTACAAGTAAGATAGCTTTTAGACTTTGCCCTACGGGTCAATGCGTGTTTCATATTTAATTTGTCGTTTGTTTTGCTAATACATTCGGTATTAACTGCAACAAACTCCTTTTAACTATAAAACACACATTGATTTAAGTAATAAAGTGCCTCATAAATAGAGCCTTGGATAATAAAGATTGTATTTATTATTCGCAAACTCAAGATATATTTTTTAGTTCGTAAGGGCTAGAAATATCGGAACGGCGGGAGGAGTAATTCTGCCGTTTTTAATTTATTGCTTTACATTTATAGTTTGTTTTATTAAATTGATATTGAAAGCGTGATGGTGCTTTTAGGGCGTGAGAACCCTTTACATTGATAGTCGTTAAAGCATAGCGACTAAAATATTATATGCCGATTTCCGTTGGACGGATGTCGGCTAAATAAGGCTATGAGCTGAATAAGCCGAGCCGTTTATCAATGTACGGTTTCTCAACATCCGCCCGCTTTTTAACAGCGGGTTTTGTTTTATGTATAGCAAAATTAAACGGAGGTTAGAAATATGTATAAAAATTTTGAACAAGGGCGTTCTATGCTAGAAATGCTGGGCGTACTGGCAATTGTCGGAGTTCTTTCGGTCGGAGGAATCGCCGGATATTCCAAAGCGATGGAACAATTTAAGGTAAACAAAGCCATAAACCAATATAATATGTTGATTTTCGGAATGCTGGAACATTTAGACAGCATAAAAAAAGAAAATAAAGGAAAAATTGTCGGATTGCTGAGTTTGGCAAAAGATTTAAGCTTGCTTCCTGTTAGCTGGCAAGCGGATGAACGCAGCGAATATCTGTCCGGTTATGGTAATAAAGTAACTGACGACCTCGGCAATACCATTCAGTTGTTTTTTGTTCCCAATGGTTTTGTCGGCGATACCGGACGCATGGTGTTCAGCTTGTTTATGGGAGGTCTGAGCGATGGAGAAAATGACAGCCACAGCAGCGTAGGTTTTTCTAAATCTTTTTGCATATCGGTTCTAAACAATGTTGTGCAACCGCTGCATGCCAACTTGTTATGGGCTAATATTCAAAATCATACCACTTTATATGGTGATACCAATTGTAATGGAAAAAATGTTAAATGCTTAAATAATCTTACAATGGATGATATAAATTCAATGTGCAGCTATTGTACTAAGGATAACTTATGTCTGTTATATCTAAATTTTTAACATATTCTCTACTGGCAGCCGGAATAGTTTTTTCTCTATCCCGGCTTATGGTTTTATCTCAAAAAATAACGGTTACATTACAGCGTTCTTTTTTATCGCAGGAGTTACAAACTGTTTTCATCTGCGATAAAGTCATATTATTCAGACAGGACGCTTTGTTTTTACACCAAGTATCGCCATAATATGTTCCGATGCCGCCTACCATAAATACTCCGCTGATTGTGCTGTGCAGGGGCTGAATCACATTGCTGAAAATTTAAAAAAGCCAAGCAGTTAAAACCGACAGGGCTTTTTATGTAAATAGCTGAAAAATTGAAAAAATATCACGGATTTATATATAAAACAAGGCTGCAAGCTTTTTCTGCGGTGCAGGATTTACAGGCTTCGTTCATTTGTGTGACAGTCATGTTTTTCCAAGAAATATTACTTTGGTCGTAGGATAGAAAAGCTTCCGAATTTCCGATAAATTGCGTAACGGTTTTTATTTCATTACTGTTTGCTTTAGCCACTTCTAATGTGTTGATGCAGGAGTCATAAGCTGTAGGAGAAGTGGAATTGTCTTTTTGTTCCCAATTTATGCGAACATGATATTCAAAACTACTTGCTGTGCCGGTCGGAGTTTTCCAAGTGTTTTTACCAAAATAAACCGTAAAAGAATTGCCGCTTTTGTCATAAAGTCTATTGTCTTTGAATGTTATGCCATTTGGCAGTTCGCCCATAGCGGCAAATAAATAGCTGATATTTTCAAAAGTTTTAACCTCATGATTTAGATTATTTCTTATTTTTACCATATTGGCCAATAAATGTTCTAATGTTTCTTTTTGTACTGCGGAGCGATACATTCTCATGGCTTTGCTGAAACCATCCAATCCGACAACAGAGAGAACGGCGATGATAGCCAATACACCGAGCATTTCAATCATACTCCGCCCTAACGGGTTTGTCTGTCGGGTCACTACTAGCGCTTTTCTCGCTCGTGTACCTCGTTGTACACGTCGCTCCAAAAGTGCGGCGTATTGACGGACAACATCCAAATCCTTAAATGCGATGTTGTTTCTTTCGGCGTCATTGCGAGCAACGCGAAGCAATCCAGAACTCTTTATAGAGTTGCTGCTGAATGTGTTATTTTCGAATGTGTGATTTTTTGCGCTGAACTCTGCAAAAACACGCTGAGCGGCAGAAAATACGCCTTTAATCAGATGTTTAGGATTTGCAGAGAGAGAGAGAGACCTTTGAATAGCTTATTTTTCATCTTTCTTTCCTCTATATTTTAGTTAACTACTGCATTTATTCTATACCAGCCATATTCAATAAGTCAACCGAAAAATCCGGCTGTTCGATTCGCAGCTATAAGATTTGGATAAAAAAATAAAGTCGTTCTAAAGAGAACGGCTTTATTATATAATTAGACTGCGTATCTAACCATGGAATACTGGTTAAACTTGAACTCATTCTTTGGAATAAGAACAAGTTTTTTATCGGCAATAGTGCGAGAGAGCAAAACTCTGTCACCGTCGCCATACTGAAACACCGTACCGACAGAAACTGGCCAAACCAAAATGTCTTTTGTTACTTTGACACTCTTGTTTGTGCGTAAATCGGTAAACTTGTCACCTTGCTTGATGCAAGGGATGATTTTTTGGATTGCCGGATGAGTATAATCCAACAATTTAGGTCTTCTCAACAAAGATAAACCAATTGGCAACTTTATTAAAGAAACAACCTCGCAATCCTTGTTCAAAACATTATAACCATTCATATGCATCGTATTTAGTAAAACATAAAAATAAATAAAATAATCAAAATATGCTTATTATATACTATTTTTTGTGCTTTTTGTCAATAACTTTTTAGCAGAAAATTAAAAAAAACTTCCGAAAGTTATCGGAAGTTTTTAAACTTGAATTGCGGAAATTAAATTTTTTAATCTTCACGGTTAATGCCTTGCATTGCCAACAAAGCATTCATTCTGTCGCGGTTAGCTTCTTCACGTGAGTATTCTTTGCCTTGTTCTTTAGCGATTTTTCTTTCATTATCAACAGTTGCAGCGGCCACATCATGAATATTTTTCTTAGCTTCTACCTGAGCCTTTTTTTCTAAGATACGTTTTGTTGCATTGGTCATGTTATTTCTCCTAAAATATTTGTTCTGAACACAAAATAACATTTTTTAGATATTTTGTCAACTTTCTTTATAAAAAAACATTTCAGGCAAAAAGAAACCGCCATTTTTTTTTACAAAAAATAGCGGTTAATTGTTTACAGTTTATTTTGCCATAGCGCGCAGCATCTTCTGACGATTACGGAAACGACATTTTTTTGAAATGCCGAGACCAACAGACTCTGCGTGAGCAAATGCGTCAAGTCGTACCTGTGTGAGAGCTTCATCAAGAGAGTAACCACGGTCAGTATAGAACTTAATGTCTACCTTCTGTGCTTCCTTGACCTTATTCTTAAGACCATCCCCATAGAGGCGAGCAGCTTTTGTACCAAGTGCTTTCTCCTCAGGTGTCAATGGACGATCCAAAGACTTTAAAGCGTTCAACACGATAGAAGCGTTCTCAACTGTAACTGTAGCGAAAGTATTCTGTACCATAATAATAAGAAATTTAATTTATAATAATTTGAATTACATTTAAACTTATATCATTTTTATATATTTTTGTCAACACCGCTTTATTAACTTTCTAAAAAAATGTTGTATTTACGGCGATGTCTGCTAATATTGCAGTAAATATCAATAACAGAGCTGTTAAAATGGAAAAAACACAAAAAAAATTAGGAATTATTGCCGGCGGCACCGGACTGCCGAAAATGCTGATAGACCATTGCTTGGACACCGGTAGGGAGTTTTATGTGCTGGCAATAGAAGGTAACGCCGACAAGGCGGCTTTTACTCCGCTTATTCCGCATAAATGGATTCGCATCGGACAAGCCGGAACCGGTTTTAAGACTTTTGCCGATGAGGGGGTGGAAGAAGTTGTGATGATTGGCACAATACATCGCCCGACCCTGTCAGAGTTGGTTCCGGATTTGCGTACGGCGGCTTTTTTTGCTAAAATCGGGATGAAAGCTTTGGGCGACGATGGTATTTTGCGCGCTTTGATTAAAGAAATTGAAGCCGAAAATATGCGTGTTGTCGGTATTCATGAAGTTATGCCGGAATTGTTGGCGCAAGAGGGCGTTTTGACTAAGCATAAACCGGATAAGCAGGCCGAAGCCGATATTGAACGCGGCGTGGAAGTCGGCTTGGCTTTGGGCAGATTAGATGTCGGACAGTCGGTAATTGTTCAGCAAGGTCTTGTTTTGGGTGTTGAAGGTATTGAGGGAACAGATGAGCTGGTGCGCCGCTGCGGTGCCTATCAGCGCAAAGGCGCGGCCGGAATTTTGGTTAAACTGCGCAAGCCGCAGCAGGATTTGCGTATAGATTTGCCGGCTGTCGGCACGCGGACGATTGAAAATCTGCATAAAGCCGGTTTTCGCGGTTTGGCCGTTCATGCCGGAAATGCTCTTATGGTGGAGGCTGAAGAAGTTATCAAATTAGCCGATAAATACGGAATGTTTATAAAAGGGATTGTCCCTGAGGAGAAAAAATAATGAAATATTATCTGATTGCCGGAGAACCATCTGGAGATTCTTTGGGCGCTCGTTTAATTCAGGCCTTACGACGCAAGGATAAAAATGCCGAATTTTACGGAGTCGGAGGTGAAAGTATGCAGGCTGAGGGGGTAAAATCTTTATTTAATATCAGCGATTTAGCTATTATGGGATTAGCCGAGGTGATTCCCAGTATTCCACGGGTATTGAAACGTATTAACGAAACCGTTTCAGATATTCAAAGAGTGCGCCCTGATGCGGTAATAACTATAGACAGCTGGAGTTTTTCTGCTCGCGTGCATAAAAAATTGCGCCAGCTTAAATTAAATATTCCGCAGGTACACTATGTGGCGCCGCAGGTTTGGGCGTGGAAAAAGAAACGCGCCCGCACTATGCATAAATATATTGATTTGCTGCTGACTTTGTTTCCGCAGGAGCCAAAATATTTTACTCCATATAATTTGGCAACTGAATTTGTCGGTCATCCGGTTATTGAAAGTGAAGTTGTCAACGGAGTTAAAGGAGATTTCAAAAAACGTCATCATATTCCGGAAGAAAACCGTCTGTTGCTGGTGCTTCCGGGGTCTCGTCATAATGAGGTAGAACGCTTGCTGCCAACGTTTTTAGAAGTTGTAAAGCAGCTGCATGAACGATATAACGATTTTTCTTTTGTGATTCCGACAGTCAGCACAGTTGCCGCGCAGGTTAAGGATATGGTAAAACAATCCGGTTTGCCGATAGAAATTGTTGAGGGAACAAAAGAACGTCACGACGCTTTCAAGAGCGGCGATGTGGCGATTGCAGCGTCAGGTACGGTGGCGCTGGAATTGGCGATTGTCGATGTTCCGCACATTATTGCCTATAAAGTACCTAAGCTGACCGAATGGCTGGCGCGTCACTTTATTCATATTCAGTTTGTGAATTTAAGCAATATTCTGCTGGGTAAAGAAGTTGTTCCGGAATTGCTGCAGGAGGATTGCTCTGTAGAGAAAATTATGTATTATGTAGAGCAGTTTATTAAACATAAGCCGGTTTATAATCAGCAAATGGATGGTTTTGAAAAGGTGCGTAAATTGCTTGGTATGGGGCAGCAGACGCCAAGTGACAATGCTGCCGAAGCAATTATAAGGGCCGTAAAAAATTATAAAAAATGATAATTTTCCGCAAAATATCTGCAGAAATAAAGGAAAGTTTTTTTGCCGAACAAGGCCGCTGGCTGATATGGACGCCGTTTTTGTTTGGTTTTGGGATAGCCTTGTATTTTGCTTTGCCGTTTGAGCCGAACTATTGGTATAGTTTGGGTGTTTTGGAGGCAACTTTATTTCTGTTTTATTTGCTGCGCAACAAAGAATTGCATCTGTTTTTTACGGCGATTCTTTTAATTGAATTCGGATTTATGAATATTCAGCTGCAAACAATATTAAAAAGCCGAAAAGTTGCGTTTACTCCGGAATTTACGGATTATATCAAGGGACGAATTTCTGAAATTTCTTTTAATGAAAAAGGGCGTAAGCGCCTGCTTTTATATAACGTTGAAAACTTTGAAAAGCCCCTTGCCGGCAAATATCGTGTTACGGTAACCGACAGAAAAAATAATGATTTAGAAACAGGACAATGCGTAGAGCTGGTCGGTACGCTTTTTCCGCCTTCACCGATGCCGGTGCTAAATGGTTTTCAGTTAGATAGAAAATATTTTTATGAGGAAATAAGCGGCATCGGCTATGCTAACAGTTCAATATTTGTGATTGATTGTGAACAGAAACAAACTTCGTCTTTTCGGGTTCGTCTCAACAAAATCCGGCAGCAAATTACGGAAGATATTGCAAAAATTTTACCGCCGGACAAAGCCGGTATTGTGGATGCGGTGTTGATTGGTGAAAAGAGCCTTACACCAAAGCAAATAACAAATAATTACCGCGATTCGGGACTTGCGCATTTTTTGTCGGTATCCGGATTGCATATGGGCGCGATTGCCGGTTTAGTGTTTTTTGCTCTAAGATTTTTTATGGCATTGTTTTCCGGCATGGCGTTGCGATATGACATAAAAAAATTGGCGGCATTCGGAGCGATTTTTTTCAGCGCGCTCTATTTGCTGGTTTCTGGAATGGCGGTGCCGGCAGAACGTGCGTTTATTATGACAGCGGTGGTGCTGTTGGGAGTTATTTTTAACCGGCAGGCTATTTCTATGCGAATGGTTTGTTTTGCCGGAATCGTTTTGTTGATAATTTCTCCGCAGGCTTTGATTTCTATCAGTTTTCAGATGTCGTTTGCTGCGGTTGTCGCTCTGATAGCTTTTTATGAAAAATATGCGAAGAAATTTGCAATATGGTCGGCTAATCGAGGAATTTTCAGCAAGATTTTTTTCTATTTGGCTGGGATTGTGATTTGTGATTTTGTGGCGAGTTTGGCGACAATGCCGTTTGCGATTTATCATTTTCATCGTGTTTCGGTCTATACAAGTCTTGCCAATTTGCTTGCCGGTCCGCTGATTGGTTTGATTTTGATGCCGCTGATTTTGCTTTGTTTAGTCGCTTTGCCGTTGGGATTAGCTTTGTATCCGTTGAAAGCGCTGGGATATGGTGTTGGATGGCTCAATAAAATTACGGAGTTTGTCGCTGCATTGCCGCACAGCGTGGCGTATGTGGATTCGCTGCCGTTTTGGGGATTCGCGCTTATTGTCTGCGGCGGCTGGTGGCTGTGCGTTTGGCAAAGAAAATGGCGCTTGTGGGGAGTGCTGCCGATTTTGATTGGAGTTGGCTCAATGTTTTTCTGCTCGCAGCCGGATATGGTTTTTGCGCCCAAAGGCGAGGGGATTGCTCTGCGCGATAAAAATGGAGAAATGCTGCTTATGCCCATAAAAACGGACAGATTTGTAATTTCTGTTTGGCGCGAAAATTTGCATTTGAAAGAGTTGAACAAGGAGCAAAAAAAAGAATTGAAAGAAATTTTCGCCGGCAGCAAAACAGATTTTGATAATATTGCCCTAAAATGCGATGCGGAAAAATGTGTTTATCTGGATTCGATAGAGTTTTCAAAGCAAGGTGACATCAAAATAAACGGGAAAAATATTGACAATAGCGCCGGAGGGTATATTTTTAAGCAAAATAAAACAAAAATAGAGCCGTTGCAGCCGCGTGATGTCTGTCGTCTGTGGCGCGGTTGTGAAAAACAGGAAAGGAATAAATAATGACCGAAACAGTTGAAAAAACTGAAAATGAAAAGAATCTGCTGACTGCGTTTGTGGCCGGTTTCAAAAATATGTTTGATTTCAAAACTCGTGCCAGTAAATATGACTATTGGGCGTTTGTGTTTGCCAATATTCTGTTTAGTTTGATTTTGCTTGTTGCCGGAATGCTTTTGTCGCCGTTATTCCCTATAATGGCACTGTATGGAGGTATAATTATATACTATGCGTATTCAATAGTGGAGACCATTGCGGTATTGGCTTTGACCGTGCGTCGTTTGCACGATACTAATCACAGCGGTCAGCTTTTATGGCTGCCTGTTATATTCGGTTTTTGTATGATATTGGGCATAGTGCTTGATACAAAATTACAAGCCGTAGTTTTTGGGACGGCTCTGATGGCTGCTTCCGGTATTGTTTTTTTAGGTGTTATCGTATGGCTGCTCATCTTATATTTGCGTAAAGGTCATGCTGAAGAAAACAGATTTGGTAAGCCGGTTGAAGAAAATCAAAAATATGACAAATTTGCCAATATTTACATTATTTTATATATTTTGATAAGTGTTGTAGCTGGTGTTGCTAATTATATATCAGATAACAATAGCAAAAACGTGGATGCTATATATGCAGTTTCTAGTGAAACTTCTGCCGATACTGTCGATGTAAATACGGATTCTAATGCCGACACTGATACTGATACAGATACTGATGCTCAAGAGCCGACAGCTGCAGAGCCGGCAGAGTCTGAAACGGAAACTCCAAATGTTCCGATGCATGAAAGTGCAGAATAATAAAAAAATGCTTGCAAATGGCGTGGTTTTACGTTTTAATGCAGGCATTGCTTTTGCAGATGTAATTCAATGGTAGAATAGAAGCTTCCCAAGCTTATAACGGGGGTTCGATTCCCCTCATCTGCTCCAAAAAAACAAAGACACCCGATAGGGTGCTTTTTGTTTTTTATATAGAGGGGAATCGAACCCTGAGAGGGCTTAGGAAAAATAAAATCTCCGGTGGAGATTTTTTTGACGTAAGGCGCAGATTGCCAAAGAGCAAGCAAGCGATAGCGAAACGCGGCGATTTGCAGCAATCAAGTTTTCCCCTCATCTGCTCCAAAAAAACAAAGGCACCTGATAAGGTGCTTTTTGTTTTTTTATATAGAGGGGAATCGAACCCTGAGAGGGCTTGAGGAAAAACATCTATCCGGTGGATAGATGTTTGCCGAAAAGGCGCAGATTGCCAAAGAGCAAGCAAGCGGCAGCGAAACGCGGCGATTTGCAGCAATCAAGTTTTCCCCTCATCTGCTCCAAAAAAACAAAGGCACCCGATAGGGTGCTTTTTGTTTTTTATATATTCAATTTTTTCAGACAAAACAAAAAGTGTGTAAAAATAACGGTCGTTTTTTTTACACACAAAATAACGTTTTTGGAAATGTTACAGAATTGTTAAAAAAATGCGAAAAGATAAATATTTATTGCAAAAATGCGCTTAATCTGATATGCTAAATTTACCATGAAAAAGTGTGTAAAAAAAACGACCGTTATTTTTACACAAGTGGCGTAAGAACAATATTAAAGGAGGCTTTACGATGAGAAAAGACTATCAAAAGGCTGCACGAGGCAGTATATATGCCATAGCAGTAATGATAGCAGGTATGTGTTTTAGCGCGTCACCGGCGCAAAGCTCGACCTGCTTTTTACCGTCCGGCAATTGTGTGACCAGTAAAATTGATACCAAGCAAGACGGCGGAAACGAAACAATAGAATATTGTAACGGATTTGATATCAGCGAATCTAAATATAATAAAAAATATAATAACACCAGCTGTTTTAGTTGTACTTCTTGCACCAGGACGTCAGGCGGAACATTCTATAAATGTGAGACCGTAAACGATACGAAATGGTATGACGACTATAACGTTTGCTGCACCGATGGCACAAAATATGATAAGGATGACGGAAAGTGTTGTGCAGGCGGAAAATGTGACCATCCTTGTTCTGGAGGCAAGCAATGGAGTCCAACGCTTAAGGACTGTGTTTGCCCGAGCAACGTTGAAACCGATGGCAAGGGCAACTGCTGCGCTTCTGGTCAGGTGCTGGATGAAAACAAAAATTGTACAACACCATGCACAATGAATGATTGCGGTTCTTATCCATATACCACCGACCCTGGAAACTCGGAAAAATGCAATCTCGGTTGCAATAAAGGCACGCGCTATAAATGCAAATCCGGCTACACCTATTCCGGCGGAAAATGCGTGGAGCAATGCGCAGCCAGCGGTTATACTTTGACAAGCGCCAAAAACGAGAATTGCTACTCTTGTACGCCTTGCCAGTATGACACTTCTAAGTATAAATGCACAGAAAATGTTCAGAGCAACTATCAGCTGGTAAACGGCGTATGCTCTAAAAAAACTACAGAATGTACCTACACATATTTTGAAGCTACCCAAAGCAACACTTGTGGAACTACCGGTAATTTGGATAGAAACGAGTCCTGCAAAACTAGTACTTGTTGCTTTAAGAGTCTGTCCAAAGTTGAATCTATTGATAGAGGCTCCGGCTCACCTTCAGTTATGCCTATTTATAACAAAATCAGCAACAAATCTGATTCTTGTGTGAGAAATGGAACAACCTATTATGAGACATTGTGCCCAGGTACGCCGGAAGGTCGATGCCCATCAAGCAAAACTTTTACACCGAACGGCTGTGTAAGCAGCGGTTATAATCATGGTTATGAGGTAAAAGGCACAAGATGGGGAACCTGTGGCTGTGATACGACAAGTGGACAATATGATACTGCAGATGCTTGTCGTAAAGCAACAGGAAAAGGTTGTACATCTGTGAACTCCTGCTACAGAACTTGTGAATCACAAGGTTACTTCTCAACAGAAAAAGCATGTAAAGAAAATCTGCCTAGCGGATACAAATGTGCATCTCCTGGTAGTGCAGGCAATTCAAACTGCTATACTCGTTATCAACCTGGATTTGCTATCCGTTATGCAAGTACTCCAAAGAGAACTTGGAACTGCTCTCCTAATGGCGGAGGCGCTTCAATACAACAAAGATTCAGTGCTTGGCTGGCAAAAGTTACAGTATCAAACGGTGTTCATCAGCCGGGGACTTATGCCGAGGCTTTGGATGGTATAGCTTATGGGGAATTATCTGACAATGAACATCGTTATGAAGCCGGAACATATTTTGTTTGTACTTCAAACGGAGGTGCATATTCTACAGCAGTTGTTGGTATAAGAAAAACCGTAGTGCAATATACCAGAAGCGCAAACGAAGCAGACCCATCGAGACTCGTTTGCTTTGCTGATACAATATCTTCTCAATTAGGCAACACGGAATGTCAAAAGTCTACAGCCTGGGGGGCAGGATATAGCTGCAGGGAAGTAACCTTTAATGAAGGTGGATTATACTTAGTAGCCATCTATGGAGATAATGGTTATCTCGGAACTACAACCAATAAGTATAATTGCCACAACCAATAAACAATCCGATTATTTTATAAGGAGGTATTAAATAACTTAGAAATATCAGAAAAGGCGGGGTGGATTTATCCCCGCCGAGCTGAAATAAATTTTAAGGAGGTGATGTAACACTTAAAATAAATATAAATCGTAAAGTCTAATACTAAAGCCGCGGTTCTCCCCCAGATTGCCGCGGCTTTGCTGATGTTGATAAAAATCTAAAAAATTATATCTGTCAAAATTATTGTACTTGACAAAACAAAATAAATATGTTAATAATAGACAAAAGATAAGAAATAAGGATTGTAAAATGTTTAATAACAACGAAAATAACGGAACAACTTTAAGGCGGCAGTTTGCTGCGACTAAGCCTGTGGTGATTGCCCATTCAGAGGCGGTGGCCATAAAAAGTGTTGAGCTTGCCAATGCCTATTTCAACGGCGATGTTCTGAAATATGAGGGAAAAGTTATCAGCGCTGGTAAAGAAGCTGTTAATGTCCGTACCCCGAGCAAAACTGCTATGTACGCGGCCGAAAAAGGCGGATTTAGCAAAATTGCCGAAGGTGTAAATGAAGCTGTTAAGACTGATGAAAACAAAATCAGCCGCATGAATACAAACCTTGATGTCAAAGCCTTGCAAAATATTGCAATGACCAGATAGTTTATCTTCTTTCCTCCTTGTTTAAAAAAATCCCTATGTCTCTAACTGCTTTCTATGTATTCGGCAGTTTATGAGAATAGGGATTTTCGTTTAAAGACTATAATTCGCAGCGCCCTTTTATTTCGTGGTCTAAACGTTTTTCATGCAGACCATAAGGGTCTTGATGCACAATAATCTGTGCTAACGGAAATTCTGCTAAAATTTTTTCTTCTACCGCGTCAGAAATATCATGACTTTGCGATAAAGTTAAATTTCCATCGAGTTCCAGATGAATTTCTATAAACATCCGCAATCCGGAAACCCGAGTTCTGAAATCATGATATCCCTTTACCTCAGGCACAGAACGAACAAGAGAAATGATTTTTGTTTTAATATTTTCATCAACTTCATGGTCGGTGATTTCTTCCAATGCCTTAAAGGCTATATGACCGGCGTTCCACAATAAATATGCTGAAATAAGCACCGCTGTCAGGCTGTCAAACCATTGCCAATCTAAATAACGCACCACCAAAAGGGAGGCAATAATTGCACCATTTGTCAACAAATCCACCGTATAATGCGCGCTGTCGGCTTCAATCGCTTGTGAATTTGTTTTTTTTATTACAGTTGATTGGAAAGTTATTAAAGCTATGGTAAGAATAATGCTGATTGCCATAATCCACAAACCTATGGCGGTTTCTTTTATCGGAGAAGGGTCTATAAAACGGCAGATTCCGTCATACAGAATAAAACCTCCGGAGCCGGCAATAAACGCCGATTGTATCAAGGCGCTTACAGATTCTGCCTTGCCGTAGCCGTAACGATGATTATCTGTTAAAGGTTTGTTGGAAAATCTGACCGCCACTAAAGATATGGAAGAAGAAATAACATCTGTAAGACTGTCAACCATTGAAGACAGCACCGAAAGCGAGCCTGTTATAATTGCCGCGCCTGCTTTTATTAAACATAGGCAAACCGAAACGCTTATACTGGCGTAGGCCGCAAAAGTTTTTAGCTTTTTAAGGGATTTTTCATCTAAATTAGAATTGTTCAATGATTTTCTCCATATTTTGCAAATCAATTTCCAACGGTTTGTTATTAAAATATTTAGCCGCCAGTATCAAATGCGGATTTTCATTATTTTTGTCAAAGTTATAGACAGCATAAGCTTTATTGTTTTCTTTATAAAATGACAGCACGACGCTATTATTATTTTCAATGTAGAGCTTTTTGGCTTTCAGCGGTTTTGTTTTTAGTTTTATGTCCGCCGGAGTTATCGGAGTATTAAGCGCGTATTTTACAAAATAAAGCAATTTTTCCTGTTCGGGAGCGTAATTACTTGGTGAATAAGGGCGTCCATATCGCAAATCCCATAAGTTTCCGTATGTCCATTTGCGATAATCTAAATCCATATCCACAAAGTCTGCACTAATTTCCCAAACTTGGAATTGATTGTCAAATTTTATATAAGCAGCTCTTGACCCTCGTCCTAAATCTATATTTATATCGCCCAAATCAAAACGCTGCAGCAAATCGTCATTGTGCTTTAGCTCAATCTCAATCACTTTTGAAGTTTTATCTTCTATCGGAGCAAGGTTGAATATTGCCAAATTTTCGGCTTTATCGGTTTTGCGTTCAAAAAATCGGGCATCGGCAATGGTTGTCAGTAAACGGCGTATTCTTTCTTGATAGACGGGGGTGTTCTCATTTTCTTTTAGATGCCACAAACCGTTTTTATATTCAAAATCCAAACTGCCCTGATTAGATTTCAGCGAAATACCGTTAATCTGGTTAATATTTTTTTCTATTGTCGGAAAAGCTTTTTTACCTTCATAAGCATCTACGCTGCTGCGATTTGAAAGATAAACAGAAATCAAAGCTATCGCCAAAACAGTCAAACAAACCAGAGACAGCCGAATAAATTGTTTATCCGGTCGGAAAGTTAAATTAAACCGCATATTTTTTTGCCGCCGCAAATTATTTAATTTGATGAATAACAATATTAAAATAACCAGCGCCGGAATTGCCAATAAATTTACCAGGCTGACATAAGTGTCAATTCGGCGGATTTCAGAAAAAGCCTGCTCGCGTATATCGCTGAGCTGTTGGCGCAAATCATTTAGCTTGGTGCGTACTTTAGCAATAGCCGCAAGTTCGTCTGCCGTAAAGTTTTCGCGTTCTTCAAAGTCTTTTTTGTTCCAAACTTCTCTCATCGCCTCCTTAGCCTTATTCATTTCAGCAAAAATTTCATTTTCTTGCCGGCTGAAACGCAGCGAGTTAAGGCGGCGCATTTTTTCTATGTCTTTGAACGGATGGCTTTGCGCCTGTTTGCCGCGTATCTGCAATAAGGATGTATCATCAGTCAGATAATCTAAGGAATTTAATATAAAATTAGCGTTATCAAAGTTTTCAACTATATATTCGGATTCCAAAAATGTTTTCCTGCTTCCCCAAAAAGTGTCATATAAAAAGTCTGTATCGCATACGACAATCAGGTCAAACGGATTTTCCTTTTCTAAACCTATGACTTCGGCAGCTATGATTTTTTGATTGGTATCCGGTTCAAAATATTGCAAAATTTCCTGAGGGTTGAGTCCGTCTTTAACAACGCTCACCGGCATCATTTCAGAAATTTCTCCGGCGCGCAGCAACGGATAAAAGGCTATTTTCTTTTTTTCATAGGCCGTGTGTTCCGGCATGACGATTGAAGCCGAGGCCAGTAAAATTTCATTCAAGTTTTTTGTCACGGGATGCATAGGATTCATATTGTCGCTTTTGACTCTGAACTGGACGACATCCTGCGAAAAAGTCGGATTACTTTTATAGTTTGCCGAGGCGTCGACGGTAATGGAATTGCCCAAGTCGGCAACTATGTAATCTTTATAGAATTTTATATGCCAAAAATCTTCAAGTTCGCCTAAATCAGAGCTTTCTAAATAATGATTTTCGGCGGAATATAAACGAGAAGCTTCATTTGCCGCGTCTAAAACAACCAGAATTTTACCTCCGTTTTGTGAATATTTTTTTATTTTTTCCATAAATTCCGGAGAGTATTTCTTTGGATAAAACAGCATTAACACATCAAAATTACGGTTAAAATCTTCGGCTCTGACAATATTTGTTATATCATAATTTTGCTGTATTAGTTTGATAATATCCCACGGTTGTCCCAAAAATGTGCTGTCATTTTTAGTTGAGCCGAACAACGGCAAACCGGTTATAATTCCAAGTTTCTTTTTATGATGATGTAGTTCGCGGATTTTAGAAATTAAATCTTGCTCAAGCTTTCCTTGTCGCTCCTGCGTGAAAAAAGGAATAACTTTTTTATTTTGCAGGGTGTCTTCAAAGGTTAGTCCGAACAGAGCGTTTTGATTTAAATCTATCAGCGGAATCGGCTGTATGCCATTGGCAATGGCAATATCTTCTTCTGCACTCAAAAACTGCGGATGATAGATTTTAAAGTCAAAGCGTCCGTTAGAAATGTCACGGCATTTTTTTAAAAGCAGGCGTATATTGTCAAATATTTCACGCAGAGCGGAATTTCTTTGTTCTAAAATCGGAGAAAAATACAACTTAGCCAATACCGGTTCGGGTAAATTTTGTAAAATCTTTTTAGAGTCTTCCGTAAGAGTAAATATTTTCTTTTCTGTCGCGTCATATTGAATGTTTCGTGTTAAACCGTTTGCTAAAATATTTATTCCCAAAAAAGCGGTCATCAGCATGCACCATGCCGCAATATAATAGCTGCGGTTGTTTGATTTAAGCCATCCGGATGTGCCGGCTGTTTTGAAGTTTACTATCAGAATGGTCGTAAAGTTAAAAAATAAAATAATTGTCGCAAAAAAGATAACATCGCGCAATTCGACCAGACCGCGGCTTAAAGTGCTAAAGTGACTCAAAAAACTGAAAGAGGCAATTACATCTATAATCGTATCAGGTAAAAACAGGCGGAAAAAGGATAATATATATTCAATTCCGCTCCAGAAAAACAACAAATTGGCAATAACCGCCAAAACTAAGGCGATTACCTGATTTTTGGTAAGAGCCGACATCGTTTCGGAGATAGCAAGCATGCATCCGGCTAATACAAAACTGGCCAAATATCCTAAGGCAATAACTTCATTGTCCGGAGAACCCAAAACATTAACCGTTATCCAAAACGGAAAAGTTAAAATCAGGGCTAAACCGCAAAACAGCCAAGCTGCAAAAAATTTGCCATAAACTAAAGTTCGTATGGAAACAGGCATTGTGACCAGCTGCACAATGGTTTTTCCACGAAATTCCTCGGCCCATAGCCGCATTGAAATCCCTGGAATAAATAAAAGATATAACCAGGGTTGAAACATAAGGACAGTTTCTAAGTCGGCTTGTCCGCGATTGAAAAAATCACCGAAATAAAGAGCAAAAGAAGCATTCAAAAGCAAAAAGCTTAGCAAATATACATAAGCGAGCGGAGAAACAAAATAACGATACAGTTCATTTTTACAAACAATCCAAAGTTTTTTCATTATCATGCTCCTTTGTTTGTGGTGAGATTGCGGAAGGCGTCAGCCAAATTGTCGGCTTTGCCTTTTTCCAAAATATCGGACAAGCTTCCGTCGGCTTTGATTTTTCCCTTGTCTAACAAAATAATGCGATTGCAGACAGTTTCGGCTTCTTCCAATAAATGTGTAGAGATAATAATTGTTTTATTTTTTGCCATTTCCACAATAAGTTTTCGGATATAATCTTTTTGATTAGGGTCCAGACCGTCAGTAGGCTCGTCCAAGAGCAGAAGCGGCGGATTGCTTAAAATACTTTGAGCAAATCCGACACGCCGCTGATATCCTTTAGAAAGAGTCTCTATTTTTTGATTTATAATTTCTTTTATATTGGCAATTTTTGCAACTTCATCTACGCGTTTTTTGTCGACACTGCGCAGTTCAGCCATATATTGCAGAAACATTTTTACGCTGATATCCGGATAAAGTGGAGAACCCTCAGGTAAAAAACCGATATTTTCTTTGGCAAACAAAGCTGAGGCGGCAATATTTTTACCCAAAACCTCTATTGAGCCGGAAGTCGGAGCCAAATATCCTGAAATCATATTCATTAAAGTTGATTTTCCGGCGCCGTTAGGTCCTAAAAGCGCGACAATTTCTCCTTTTTTAACGCAAAATGATAAATTATCCGAGGCTGTAATAGAGTCATATTTTTTGCAAAGATGAGATATCTTCAGGGTAATGTCATTATTTTTCTTCATAGATTTCTCCTCCGGTCATAGGTTCATAGGCTCCGGTTGTTGCCGGATAAGTGATTGGCAGGGCATAGAGCCGGCGTGCTGTGTTAAAAGCTGTGGAAACAGCTCCGGTTGTTTTAAATCCGGCATTTAATTCGGTTAAATTTTTTAGAGCCTGATTTTTAAAAATATGTCTCAAAAAACGCATCAGAGACGGATTCTTTGCGCCTTCGCCAGAAATGTAGATTTCCTCCGGCAGTTTCGGCAAAAAGTTTTGAGCTGCCGAGTAAATTGCTTGAGCTATAAAAGCCGTTGCCGTTGCGGCGCCGTCCTCCAGCGATAGTCCTTCCAAATGTTCTCTTTTGTCGCTAAAACAAAGAATGTCTAATGATTTCGGCGGTTCTTTTCTTAAAAATTTATGGTGCAATAAACTTTCAACTATTTGCACATGTATTTTTCCGGTTATTGCCAACCGTCCGTTATAGTCAGTTTGCATATTGGCGTGACGAAATGTCCAGTCTTCTATCATCGCCAGTCCCGGAGCGCTGTCAAAAGCCAATAATTCTCCGGATTCTCCCAAATAAACTAAACTGCTGACCGCCTCTAAATCTATAAACAAAACCGGTCGGGCAATATTTTGCGCGGCGGCATCAAAAAAAGCCGGTGTCAAAGGAGACGCCTGACCGCCGGAAAGCAAGTCAGCTTTATGGAAGTGAGTGACGACACGTCGTCCCAATTTATGACTGAGTTCATGCCCTTGCTCTAGCTGATAAGAACATTTATTTTCAGGATTATTGCAAATGGTCAGACTATCGACACCTAATTCTTCAAAATCAGATGGAGGGCAAAAATCGTTTATTGCTTCGACATAAAAGTCGGTCATGGCATTTTGCAGTTCTTGAACTTGATTGCTTTTCTGCAAAGAAGACAAATCGCAGTCCCGTTTACCGATAACGGAGCGTATATTTGCGGCCAATGGTTCAGGATAGGGAATGACGGCTGTTTTTATTATGCTGTGAATATCTATTCCGTCGGTATTAACCAGCGCCAGTTCAATAGAATTTAAGGAAGCTCCGCCGAAAAGCCCTAAAACTGTCATATTTTTTATCATCTTTGCTCATCTCTTTTGTTGCAATGACAAAATAATATGTTAATATGCGTTAAAATTTAGTATAAAGGACAAAACGATGAACAAGTTTAAATCAGAATTTCTAAATATTATGCATGAACGCGGTTTTTATAATCAATGCACTAACGAAGAAGGTTTTGACGCTTATCTTTATGAATGCGAAAGCAAAGGAAAACCTGCTGTGGGATATTTAGGTTCTGACCCGACAGGCGACAGCTTGCATGTTGGACACATTGTGCCATTGATGATGATGCGCTGGTTTCAAAAATGCGGACATAAACCGCTGACTTTGGTCGGAGGCGCAACCGCCCGTATCGGCGACCCGTCCGGAAAAGACAAATTGCGTCCGTTTTTGGATGAAGAAACTTTGGCGCATAATATTGAAGGTCTGAAAAAGTCTTTCCGTAAATTTTTGAAATTCGGCGATGGCGATAACGATGCGGTTATGGTCGATAATTGGGATTGGTTTAAAGATGTGAATTATTTGGCGTTTTTACGCGACATCGGAACGTGCTATTCGGTTAATCGTATGCTGACTATGGATAGTGTAAAAAGCCGTTTGGAACGTGAGCAGCCAATGTCATTTTTGGAATTTAACTACATGCTGTTGCAAGGTTATGACTTTTGTCAATTGCTGCAAAAATATAACTGCCGAGCGCAAATAGCCGGCGCCGACCAATGGGGAAATATTACATCAGGCACGGAACTTGGACGCCGTCGTTATGATACGGAATTATTTGGTTTTACCAGCCCGATTTTGACCGATTCTTCCGGCAAGAAAATGGGCAAGTCCGAGGGCAACGCAGTGTGGATTAACGATGAAAAATTATCTTCATACGATTATTATCAATATTTCCGCAACATCGGCGATGCTGAAGTCGGAAAATGTTTGCGCGTGTTTACAGATTTGCCGATGGATGAAGTGCGCCGATTGGAACAGCTGAAAGACAAAGAAATTAACGAAGCTAAAAAGATTTTGGCTTTTGAAGCTACCAAAATTTGCCGCGGTTTAGATGAAGCTCAAAAAGCTCAGGAAACTGCAATCAAAACATTTGAACAAGGCGCAGCAGGCGGAGATTTGCCTACCCTGAGTGTTGATTTTAATTCAGGTATAGGTGTTTTAGATGCTTTTTTACAGATAGGCTTTGTCTCCAGCAAAGGGGAAGCTCGTCGTTTAATTAAGCAGTCCGGTCTGAAAATTAACGATAAACCCGTAACCGATGAAAATTATGTTATTACTTCTGCTGATATGGTTGACGGAGCTGTCAAAATTTCTCAAGGCAAAAAGAAATTTGGACTGCTTAAATAATGTTGCGCGGAGATAGTATCCGCTTTTCATAAAATAGACGGTGTTTCTCGCAATTGTTTGAGAAACGCCGTTGTTTTATCAGCCGATAAAACTGCATGGAACAAGCGGAGAATTGAAGATTGATAGCAACGATAAGATAGCCGTGAATTTTTATGTGCTTAATACACTTTATTCATATTGCCGTTTTCATAGCGGTAAATGGCATAAGATTCGCTGGTGCTTGGCGCGCCGTTATGAAACATTTGACTGCCAAATTCGGTTTTTACTCCTTTGGAAGCCTGAGACGAAACCTTGTTATAGTTAAAAGATTTTGCGGCAGTAACCAAATTTTTCCATAAGTTTACTGCGGAGTATCCGTATAGGGACAAACCATCGGCGTCAAAACCATTCAGCCTAAGCTTTACTAAAGTTTCCGCAAATTCAGGGTCTTCTTCTTTTCCGCGCAATGCCATAAAATAGACACCATCCGCCAATTCATCCATATATTCAAAAAACTCGCTTCCGGCCGTGTATTTATTAACAAACACTGCCATGTCATTTTTTCGGTCTTTTAAGGCGTATGCCATTTTCCGAATATTTTTCGGATATCCCAAAACAAATGCCGCCGTATTGCCATCGGCTAAAACATGGTCGGCTAGTTTTTTATAGTCTTTATTGGTTAATTCATAAAAATATGAGCCTAATACTACCGATTTACCATGTTTGCGAAACTCGTTTTCAATAGCTTTTGCTTCTTCTGTGCTTTCCGCGTCGGAAGAATTATAAATAACCGCAACTTGTTCTCCGGCCATATTAGCATTGTAATAATCAAAAAAATCTTTAGCTTGCTGATTGGTGTAACCCAGCATTTTTACCAAGCCTTTTTTAATGGTTTTGGCCTGCGTGTAGTTGACTGTTGTCGGAATAATTTGAAATAATTGTCCTTTTGCGTAAATATCTGCAACTTTATCAAATGAATTTGCGCAATAAGGTCCGATTACAAGTTTGATATTTTTTTGTTTGAGAATGGTAAGCATTTGCGCGGTTGAAACAGCTATGCTATCGTTGCATTGGTCGTCAATAGTTAAAAGTTCAATTTTTTTTCCAAGCAGTCCGCCGTTATTATTTATTTCATCAACGGCTCTTTGCACTCCTTTAGTTAATTCTGCGCCTTGCTGTTGATATGAACCAGCTTTTGGGGCGACTAAAGAGATTGTGACGTTGTCTGTCTTTGCCAAAGCAGGCAAACACATTGCTGTCAAGCTAAAAAATATCAACAAACTGCGCAGCATAACAATCATATTCCCTTTATTTATTGAACTTCAATATATAGATGTAAATTTATAATTGCAATAGTTTAATAGCCTATTGCCAAGTGTTGGGGATTGGTGTATATATAACAGCTGTTTGGAGTTCTTAATATGTCGGAAAGTAAGTATATAGAAATCAGAGGCGCTCGCCAGCATAATTTGAAAAATGTGGATATAAATATTCCCAAAAACAGTCTGACCGTGATTACAGGTCTTTCCGGTTCTGGTAAATCTTCTTTGGCGTTTGACACAATCTATGCCGAGGGACAACGGCGCTATGTTGAAAGTTTGTCGTCATACGCTCGCCAATTTTTGGATTTACAGAACAAACCGGATGTGGATTCGATAGAAGGATTGTCGCCGGCAATTTCTATAGAACAAAAAACTACATCGCACAATCCGCGCTCCACCGTTGGCACGGTTACCGAAATTTATGACTATATGCGTTTGCTGTGGGCAAGAGCCGGAACTCCTTATTCTCCGGCAACCGGATTGCCGATTGAGGCGCAGTCGGTTTCTCAGATGGTGGATAAAATTTTGGCCATGCCGGAAGGAACAAAACTGATTTTGCTTGCTCCGATTGCCCGCGGTAAAAAAGGCGAGTTTAAAAAAGAATTTGCCGAATTGCAGAAAAAAGGTTTTCAGCGTGTTAATATTGATGATGAAATTTATAATATAGAAGAACTGCCGGAGCTGAACAAAAATCAAAAACACGATATAGAAGTGGTGGTAGACCGCATTATCATTAAGCAAGGTATTGAAAGCCGTGTCAGTCAATCGGTTGAAACAGCTCTGAAGTTAAGCGACGGGTTGCTGTATGTCGAAAATATGGCGGATAAAAAACGCCAGACGTTTTCTTCTAAATTTGCTTGTCCGGTGTCAGGCTTTACGATTGAAGAAATTGAGCCGCGTTTGTTTTCGTTCAACAATCCGCAAGGAGCTTGCCCGTGTTGCGGCGGTTTGGGAGCGAGTTTATATATGGACCCTGAACTTGTGGTGCCAAACGAAAATTTGAGCTTGTCCGGAGGAGCTATAGCTCCGTGGTCGGTCAGCAGTCACTCGATGTTTTATAGGCAAACGCTCGATTCTCTGTGCGAATATCTGGAAATATCCAACAAAACGCCGTGGAAAGATTTGCCGGCGTATGCGCAGGAAACGATTTTATACGGTTCAGGCAATAAGTGTGTGCCGATGGTTTATTCCCGTTTTGTCACTGATAAACCGTTTGAAGGTGTGATTCCAAATATGGAACGCCGTTTTTTAGAAACGGATTCGGCGGCGAGCCGGGAAGAATTGGCGCATTATCAGTCGGCGGCTCCGTGTGAGTGCTGTCACGGAAAACGCCTTAAACCAGAGGCTTTGGCGGTTAAAATTTGCGGTAAGGATATTATCGAGGCATCGGATATGTCCATTAAGCAAGCCTTGAATTGGTTTAGCGGGGTAGAAGCGCAATTAACGCCGCAAAAACAAGAAATAGCTCATAAAATCATTAAAGAAATCGTTGAACGTCTGCGCTTTTTGAATAATGTCGGCTTGGATTATTTAACTATGTCACGCCAATCCGGAACTCTTTCCGGCGGAGAAGCGCAGAGGATTCGCTTGGCATCGCAAATCGGTTCCGGCTTGACCGGCGTTATGTATGTTTTGGACGAGCCGTCCATCGGGTTGCACCAACGCGACAATGACAAGCTGCTGGCAACGCTTACGCGTTTGCGCGACATAGGCAATACTGTTATTGTGGTAGAACATGATGAAGACGCTATGCGCGCGGCTGATTTTTTGGTTGATATGGGACCGGGAGCCGGCTCCAACGGCGGAAACGTGGTGGCTGCTGGTACTGTTGCCGAAGTGTTGAAAAACAAAAATAGTCTGACGGCACAATATTTAAATGGAGAAAAATATATTGCCGTGCCGTCGATTCGCCGTAAAGGAAACGGAAAATTTTTGGAATTGACCGGAGCAAAAACAAATAATCTGAAAAATGTTGATTTAAAGATTCCTTTGGGAACATTCACATGTGTGACAGGGATTTCCGGCGGCGGTAAATCGTCATTGATTTTGGAAACCTTATGCAAGGCTATTGATAAAGAGTTGAACGGCAGCCGCATTCCAACCGGAAAATATGACAAACTGATTGGTTTAAGGTATATTGATAAAGTAATAGATATCGACCAGTCGCCAATCGGACGTACGCCGCGTTCTAACCCTGCTACTTATACCGGCGTGTTTACCAACATACGCGATTGGTTTGCCGGACTTCCTGAGGCTAAAGCTCGCGGCTATACATCTGGAAGGTTTTCATTTAACGTTGCCGGCGGTCGCTGCGAGGCTTGCAAAGGCGACGGCGTGATGAAAATTGAAATGAACTTTTTACCTGACGTTTATGTCCCTTGTGACAGCTGTCATGGCAGCAGATATAACAGAGAAACTCTGCAGGTCAAATTTAAAGACAAGTCAATTGCTGATGTTTTGGATATGACAATAGATGACGCTTATTACTTTTTTGAGAACATTCCGGCAATTAAAAATAAGCTGGATTTGCTGCGCCGTGTCGGCTTGGGATATATTCATCTGGGGCAATCTGCGCCGACGCTTTCCGGCGGCGAGGCGCAGCGTATTAAGCTTTCAAAAGAATTGAGCAAAAAGGCTACTGGTAAAACTCTGTATATTTTGGACGAACCGACAACCGGACTGCATTTTGAAGACATTAAAAAATTGCTGCAAGTTTTGCAGATGCTGGTGGAACAGGGGAATACAGTAGTGGTTATCGAGCATAATTTGGATGTGATAAAAACAGCCGATTATATTGTTGATATCGGTCCGGAAGGCGGCGACGGCGGCGGCGAGATAATTGCGGCCGGTACGCCGGAAGAAATTGTTAAAGTTGCGCGTAGCTATACCGGTAAATATCTGAAAGGCAAACTTTGATGAAAAAGCGGCTCTATATAGTGCGCCACGGTGAAACAGAATATAACGCCAGAGGAATCTGTCAGGGACAAAAACTTAATATCGGTCTTACCGAAGATGGTCGGCGGCAGGCAAAAGCGGCGGCGGCAAAACTTGAAAATTTTAATGCCGGTGCGCTTTATACCAGTCCGATGCTTCGAGCCTATGAAACAGCGCGGATAATCGGCCATCATTTACATCTGAAACCAAACATTCATAACGGCCTGATAGAAGGAAATTTTGGTATTGCCGAGGGAGTTTCTATGGAAATTGTCAGACGTTGGCCTGAATTTGCCGATTGGACAAATCCTGATTCTGCATATTTAGATTCACATTATAAAGACGGTGAGAGCAAAAGATTTATCAGAGACAGAGCTATGCGCGCGCTTGAAGATATTTGCAATATCTGTGATGCAGATGATATCATAATTGTAACCCATAGTGCGGTGGCTCGTCTGTTGAATTGGACGGCCGGAAGCACAGTACGGCGGATAATGCCAAATGCCGCAATTTCCGAGCTTGAGTATGAAGATGGAAAATTGTTTCAGCAAAAAAATAAATTATTGCTGCTATCTTGTTGCGCTCCATGCTCTTGCGCCGTGATTAAAAAAATGGCACAAGAAAATATGGATGTCACAGTTGCGTTTTATAATCCGAATATCCGCCCGAAAGAGGAATATGACAAACGCTGTGCCGAAAATAAACGGGTTTGCGAGCTATATGGCGTGCCGTTTATAGAACTTGAGTATGATAATGAACGCTGGTGCGCGCTTACAAAAGGTTTGGAAAATGAGCCTGAGCGAGGCAGTCGTTGTTCTGTTTGTTTTGAAATGCGTTTACAACGGGTTATGGAATATGCCAAAGCTAACGGCTATACGGCAGTTGCTTCGGTTTTAGGCGTGTCACGCTATAAAAATTTGGAACAAGTGAACGCCGCGGCGGCTAAGGCCGGTCAAATTGTTGATTTCCCGTATAAGCAGATTGAGGGGCGTAAAAACGGTATGCAGGAATTGCGCCAGCAGCTGATAGAAGAATTGAATTTGTATAATCAAGATTATTGCGGCTGCAAACCGCGTCATTTATAAAAAAGGAGAATAAAATATGCAAAAAATTATTCCGCAGAAATTACAAAAAGGCGATAAAGTTATGATTGTGGCTCCGTCGCGTGGACTGAAAATTATCGGGCAAGATACTCGAAAAATTGCAACAGAAAGATTGCAAAAACTTGGACTGACAGTTGAATACGCGCCGCATACCACGGATGAAAACTGGAATATGATGGGTTCAAGTTCTATCTCCGACCGTGTTGACGATATTATGACCGCGTTTAAAGACAAGTCGGTTAAAGCGATTTTCACCATTATCGGCGGATTTAATTCTAATCAGATTATTCCTCATTTAGATTATGATGTTATTCGCCAAAATCCGAAAATTATCTGCGGTTTTTCGGATATTACAGCTTTGTTGGCGGCAATTGAGGCTAAAACAGGACTTGAAGTTTATTATGGTCCGCATTTCAGTTCTTTAGGTATGAAAAAAGGCTGTGATTATACTTTGGAATATATGGAAAAAATGTTGTTTGCCGATGAAACGGTAAAAGTTGAGCCTGCCGCCGAATGGAGCGACGATTTGTGGTTTATTGACCAAGAAAATCGTGAATTTATTAAAAACGAGGGTTATTGGACAATTCATTCCGGCAACGCCGAAGGTACAATTAAAGGCGGAAATCTCTGCACTTTTAATTTGCTTCTGGGTACGGAATATCGTCCGGCGTTTGCAAAGGATACAATTTTGTTTGTTGAGGATTTTGAAACAACTAATCCGACCACGTTTGACCGTGATTTGCAAGCTTTGTGCTATCAGCCGGATTTTAAGAATGTTAAGGCTTTGGTTATCGGCCGTTTTCAAAAGAAATCGGAAATCAGCCGCGAGATTTTGGAATTTATAATCAACAACAAGCCGGAGTTGGAAAATTTGCCGGTGATTGCCAATGTTGATTTTGGGCATGCAACTCCAATATTGACCATTCCATTGGGCGGCCATGCAAAGCTAGAAAACGGCAAACTTACATTGTCTAAATAATCAAAAAGGCCGGAGCAAAATTCCGGCCTTGAATTTTTACGCCAGTTGGGTGCGGTACAAAGCCGCATAAGCGCCTTTCTTTTTCAGCAGCTCATCATGCGAGCCTTTTTCAACAATCTGTCCATCGTTTATAACTACAATACAATCGGCGTTGCGGACTGTTGACAATCGATGCGCAATAACCATTACCGTCCGGTCTTTCATCAGGTTATCTATTGCGTGCTGCACTACAGCTTCCGATTTGTTGTCGAGTGCCGATGTTGCTTCGTCTAAAATCAAAATCGGAGCGTTTTTGATAAAGGCTCTGGCTATGGCAATACGTTGTTTTTGACCTCCGGAAAGTAAAACGCCGCGTTCGCCTATTTGAGTATCCAATCCATCTTTAAGCGTAGTGATAAATTCATCCAAACAAGCAGAATGAATGGCCTGCTGCAACTGCTGTTCGCTTATATCTTGGCGGCCGAATAAAATATTTTCACGTATAGTTCCGCCGAATAAAAAATTATCCTGAAACACAATCGCAATATTGTCGCGCAGGTTATTTATATCTAAATCTTTGATATTTATGCCATCTAATGTGATAGAGCCTGATTTAACATCATAAAAACGAGGCAAAAGGGATGAAATGGTTGTTTTACCGCCGCCGGAGTTGCCGACCAAAGCAATAGTTTGTCCTGACTTGATATTTAAGTTGACATTTTTCAAAACCGGTTTATCGGCGACATATTCAAAAGAAACATTTTTATAGCAGATATTTCCTTTGCAATGTTCAATGATTTTTGCTTTTTCATTATTGCGTATTGTCGGAACATTATTTAATTTTTCAAACACCCGTTCCACAGCCATAAGTGAAAAGATAACACCGTTATAGTTGTTGCCTATGGATTTTATCGGATTATAAAGCATAACTAGAGAGGTGATGAAAGAGGCAAAATTACCAACGGTAATTTCATTATTTACAATCAAATAGCTTCCGTACCAAATTACAAATGCAATACCAAAAGATGATATAACATGCATTATAGGTGTGATAATGCCGAGTTTTGTTACTATCTGTATACCAAGCGAAAATACCTCATTGATAGATTTTACAAATTTTTCTTTGCAAAAATCATAAAGATTATAAGCAGTAATAATTCTATTACCATTATAGACTTCATTATAGTGCGTCAGCAAAGAAGCGAGAGCGTTGGCATCTTTGCACACAACTTTTTTCAGCCGTTTTCTAACTTTTGTTAGAGGCATTAAAGCGCCAAACATCACGATTACGGCAACAATGGCAAGCTGCCACGAATTATAAAATAATACGGCAATCAGGGACAATGACGAAAACAGTCGGGTTGTAAATAATTTCATATTGCTCAGCAAGCCGCTGCAGGCAGCTTCGGCATCGTTATTAAACCGGAACAAAACATCGCCCGAATTACCGCAATCAAAAAAAGCTGCGTCGCTATGCATAAGTTTATTGAATAGTTTTCGTTTAATATCCAGAGCAATTTTGTTGCCAACCCATGTATTCATATAAGTAGCGATATAAGTAAACAGAGCTTGCAACACGCTGAAAATCACAATCATAAGCGGAATATACATAGTCCATCCGGTTTGTTTTTCAACCAAAACCACATCCATAAAAGGTTTTAGCGACCAGGCAATAACCGCGTCCATCATACCTGTCGGAATAGTTATAAGAACAGCCAAAACGGCTCTGAACCAATATGGTTTGGCATATGGCAAAATTAAGGCATAGTTTTTCAGAGTGTAGATTCCCAGCAGTTTTTCTTTAAGTTTTGTTCTGTACGCATAAGCAAAGACGCAGATTATTATAAAAATTAAGTATAAAAGCAGACTAAAGCACAAAGAAGTATAATTTATCTGCCGTTTTTGCGGCGGCAAACCGCAGTCCGAGCAGATGGTAATTGCCGCCTGATTATTCATATTAAAACCGACAAGATTCGCGCTGTTGTTGATAATATTCAGGTTCTCAGCGGATTCAGGCAGCAAATGTTTAAAGTTTTTTCCTCCGGCAAAAACATCTCCGAGGTTAATATATCCCTGATAATTACTGATATTCATCTGTAAATTTTTCAGTTCTGATGTATTCAGCGGAATTGTATAGAGTGTCGGTACTTCATTTACAATCGGAGACATAGAAGTTTTAACCTGTTGTCCGTCAGACAAAGTTGCTGTGACATCTAAATGCGGCGAGCCGTTTCCGCTTATAAAAAAAGAAAGCTTTAGTTCCGGATAGCTATACCAAAAATAGGAACTGATAATCAATACGCCCAAAAAACCGCCTAAGCTGAATTTTATTAAATTCTTAAAGTTCATCATCTACTCATTGCAATATAAATTTAAAACGTACATTATCAATAGAATATTTTTTGCCTTAGAGCAATAAGAATATGCTGATATATGCAATTTCTTAAATATTTTACGTTAAGAATACAATAAACAAGGAGAATAAGATGCAAATTGATGAACGTATATCAAAATTGGCGGAAAATATTTTGAAAAATTCCGTGCAATTAAAAAAAGGCGAAAAAATCTATATAGAGGCGTTTGGCGCCAGCACCAAAGACTTTTTTAATGAATTGATTAAAGAAACAATAAAGCTTGGAGCTGTTCCGTTCTATTTTTATAACGATGCGTCTTTTGAAAAAAGTCTGATAGATGGCGCAGACAAACAGCAAATAGAAGTTTATACGGCGATTCACCGGCATCTGATGGAAGACGCAGACTGCTATGTGGCGGTGCGGGGGTATGACGATGTGTTTGCGCTGTCGGATGTCAATGCGGAATCTATGGATATGTTTGGCAAAATTTTTCAAGAGCAGGTGCATATGCGCACACGTTTGCCAAAAACTCGTTGGTGTGTTATGCGCTGGCCGAACACCAGTATGGCTGCCATGTCGCGTATGTCGCTGAAACAGTTTGAAGATTTTTATTTTGAGGCCTGTCTGCTGGACTATCGTAAAATGGGCAAGGCGATGCTGCCGCTTAAAAAATTGATGGATAAAACAGAAAATGTGCATATTAAAGGCAAAGATACGGATTTAACTTTTTCGCTTAAAGGTATAAAATCAATTATCTGTGACGGAAAAATGAACATTCCTGATGGAGAAGTCTATAGCGCGCCGGTCAAAGATTCTATAAACGGCTATGTTCAGTTTAACACGGACACCATGTATGACGGAGTTTTTTATTCCAACATACGTTTAGAGTTTGAAAACGGCAAAATTATCAAAGGAACATCTTTGGTTAACGATGATAAATTCCAAAAAATGCTGGATTTGGATGCTGGCAGCCGTTATATCGGTGAATTTGCTTTTGGCGTTAATCCCTATATAACCCACCCGATTCTGGATATTTTATTTGATGAAAAAACCTGCGGTTCATTTCATATGGCGATAGGTAATTCTTATGAAGATGAGACAAATAACGGCAACAAATCATCAATACATTGGGATTTGGTGAAAATTCAAACTCCGGAGCATGGCGGCGGAGAAATTTGGTTTGACGATGTTTTAATCAGAAAAGACGGTATATTTATCTTACCTGAGTTGAAAGAGCTAAATCCTGAAAATCTTAAATAGAAATTAAGGAACATAAGCTAAAATTCAGATAATTTGAAATAAGGAATTTAAGACATGGCTAGAATCAATGACGTATATCATTCAGACATATATATAACACCGGCAAAAGAAATGTTTGTGCCAAACCCTAATTCAGAATTTGGACTTATGCAGCTGAAGCCTGATGATTTTGAGGAATTTTATGACCTTTTAGAGCGTTCTTATCAGGGAAAAACCAGCTATTCTATTATGTATGAAGGATATTTTTTCCGTGTTGAACGTACAGTTTCAATGTATGGCGTGATGTTCTGTATGCGTAAAATGCCTAAAAATGTGCCTGATATGTCAAATTTGGGATATCCGGCTGCGTTGGTGAAATATTTAATATCTTTGGGTGACGCTTCGGGGCTTATTCTTTTGGGCGGAGCGACAGGTTCAGGTAAAACCACCACCATTTCCAGCTTGCTTCGGGAATATCTGATAAACAACGGCGGCTTTGCTTATACGATTGAAGACCCGTTTGAAATGCCATTGGATGGAGAATATCATGCGGCTAACGGTTCTATCGGCTTGTGCAAGCAAACTCAGCCGCAAAACGACAACTGGGGTGCTTCGCTGCGTTCTGCACTGCGTTCACGGCCTCGCTATATCATGGTTGGAGAAATCCGCACTCCTGAAGCCGCCAGCGAATGCCTGCGCGCTGCCACTTCAGGACACTTGGTGCTTTCTACCATCCACGCCAACAACGTGTCAGATGCCATTGATGCTTTGGTAAAACATGCGTCCGGCGGTGAGATGAGCGAAGAATTGGCTTTTGACTTGTTATCACGCGGCTTGCTTGGCGTAATTCATCAGCAATTAGTCGGAATTGGCAAAAAACGCCCGATATTGCAATATTTGTTTGCTAATCCCGATACGACGCAAGGCGACCAAACACGCAATATTATTAAAACCGGACGCATAAATCTGGCAACAACTATAGAAATGCAGATGACGCGCATGGCTCAAGGCAAACCGCTGTTTGAAATAGTGGTATAAGCTAAAACACAAAATATATGACGCAAGCTTGCTCAGTGCATTTTTGACAGGCGTCCGTCATTTCTGATAAGGTCATATCATTCAGGCACCTCAGAGGATATCCGTCAACTGAGGTGTCTCCAAAATGGCAATGTCCCTCTCCAGCGTATTCGACCTGAGTTGAGGTAATGAATATTGCATTCATCATATAGGCTAAAGGCTTGCCGATATCCTTAAAAAAAGCTACGCATAAATTTGTTGAAAAAGATGATTTATTAGACTTTGCCCGTGCAAAATGCACATCAAAAACAAAACGCTCATCTCGCCCTTTAACAAAATAGGCTGTCATGCCATTTCCATTTGTGTCTGTAATAATGTTATTAGATAATCCCCAGCTTTCCGGTACTAAATGCGCGGCAAAAATAAATTCTCCTAAGTTAATCTGCTTTTCTTTTTCCGAATTTTTAATGAAGTTGTCTTTATATTCCAATAATCCAGTCATAAGCATGGAATATTCACTAATGGTTTTGTTTATTTTATATTGTTCCATCGCTTTGGAATAGCCTGCAATTCCTCCGACTGTTAAAACACCAACAATCGCCAAAACGCCGAGCATTTCTATCATACTGCGGCCAGCTGAGCAAACGTCATTGCGAGCAACGCGAAGCAATCCAGAACCCTTTATAGAGTTGCTACTGAACTTGTTATTTCCGAATGTGTGATTTTTTACGCCGAACTCTGCAAAAACACGCTGAGCGGCAAAAAATGCGCCTTTAATCAGATGTTTAGGATTTGCAGAGAGAGAGAGAGACCTTTGAATAGCTTATTTTTCATCTTT
>CAKQDU010000011.1 GCA_934229625.1 uncultured Alphaproteobacteria bacterium
TTTAGGCGTTTGGGCTGGTACCTTTAGCCTTATAGGCGCATATGAAGAACCACCGGCTATGCCGGTGGGTTACTTTTATATGGAATTTTCCATAAAAAGAAGCACCGGTTTTATTGCTAAAACGGTGCTTTTCTTCAAGGAACGAACAAACTTTATTTCAAGCTGTTCAATACAATTTCACGGAGAGATGCAATCTTCTCGGCAACTTCTGTACGATTGCGCTTGTAGATATCACGAAGTCTATCGCATTCTGCTTCAAACTCAGCAGCAAACTGCTTCTTTCGTGACTGCTGACACATTACGTTGATAAAGACCGGAACCTTTTCGCTGGTACTTTCTACAATGTTCAGGATAGCGCCGCTTACTTTGTAATGCTTCAAGTCTTCTCTGAATGACTTGGCAATTTTTGCGCGCTCTTCTGCACTAAACTTGTTAACACCTTCCATGAAATTGATAAAACAATTCTCTGCCATAATTATAATTATTTAAAAATTAAAAAAAGTACATAAAAATTCAAAATCTTTTTAACCATAACTTAAATTTGTCTAAAATGCAATACAAAAATTAAAAAAAATTTTATTTTATTTATTGACAATAATTTTTTTTTGTGTAATTTATGTTGCAGATTATGGTGTTGCGCTCCTAGCTCAGCAGGATAGAGCAACAGCCTTCTAAGCTGTGGGTCGGGCGTTCGAATCGCCCGGAGCGCGCCAATTTTAACGCCGTCTGTGAAAGGCGGTGTTTTTTATTTATATAAAACGCTAGGGCGTGGTTGACAGTTTTTTTATATTATTATGTGAAACTAAATTTTTAGGTTATGGCAACATTAAAAAACATTAAATCTGTGCAGATTTCAGACGCTGATGTTCATAATGAAATCAGAAGATTTTTGTTACATGAAATAGGCATTAAACCTGTATCTTATCTGCATAATGCATGTATAATATCTGATTTGGGTTTAGATTCGCTGGAGCGCATTTCTTTGTGCGTTCATTTGGAGAAAAAATACGGTATCCGTTTGGATTTGGGACCTAAAGAAGACCCTGCGATTAAAGATTTAACGCATATGGTTATAGCGGAATGTAACGCAAAATCAGCAGTTGTGAATGTTAAATAAAAAAAATCTCTCATCTTTTTGGGATGAGAGATTTTTTTATTTATTTCCAAATCCATTTAATAACTTTCATGACTATATGGGTAATAAGTCCGGTCAACAGACCAAAAATAAGATATAAAAAAGATATTCCCACATAGATAAAAATTCTCATAATCGGCGGTGCGGCATTATATGCTGCATTGCCCAAAAGCCATGAACATGGAGTAACAAAAGCTAAAATAATCAAAATCACAAAAATCGCGCGCATAAAACGCTGCAATTTATAATTGTCAAAGACCAAAAAATTTTGTTTATTTTCTTTGACTTTTAGGGTTGTGAAAATCACAATACCCAGCAGATAAATTATAATAAGCACCATAATTATAAAAAGTTAAGTTAATAATTGAATTATAGGCTGAATATAGCTTTTTTTCGTATGTTGTCAAATATTATTTAGCGGCGAGGGCGCTTTTGCGGCAGTCGGATGTAATGTCCATTTCCGGCTTAGTTCATAGGCAGAAAACATACAAGGCAGAGATACGGCGGTTATTGTTCCGCAAGAAGCCACATCCGAAAAATAAACGATGTCTTGTTTTTTCAAAAGCGGATTGGTTTCTTTTTTGTAGCCGTTTAAGGAAAAGTTTTGAGCGCGCGCTGTTTCGCCGATGAACAAAACCAAAAGTTTTTTGCGGCTGCTGTTTTTTATTTTGGGAGCAGCATCCAAAACGGTGAATGTGCGATTTGTTTCGGCTTTTTTCTTACAGTAGCGCACAAAGGAATAAGTATAGTTTAAGGTGTTTACAAGTTTTGTGACTTTGTTATGATTGCGTCCGACAACCGCATATTCTTTGTAGCAGATTCCGCCCATAAGCAATACGGCAAACAAGCTGAAACCCACATATTTCAAACGTTGTTTAAATTCGGCGGCCGTCGTCTGGTATTGGATATTTGTCATTAGCAGCAAAACAGCCGGAAACAAACCGGTAATTATAACATACAGCCAGAAGGAATATGACATATGTTACATAGTTTCACGAGGATTTGTTTCCATAACATTGCGAACCATATCGGAGTCAATATAGATGCCGTCAGCAAACATATAGTAGTTGGCGGCCGCCGAACTTATAAGTAATATTGTTGTTGTCAGTTTACCGACATAAGGACAAAACAAAATATTAAACAGAGCATAAAGCGGAACAAATATAAAAATGCCAAGAGAAAAGGCAAATATCAACATCATTGGGCTGTCAATTTGGATGTTGTGTGTTATGTAGCGCCAAAAAGACAGGTTTAAGATTGTTGCAAAGTAAAGGGAAACAATGCAAATTAACGTTGTTGATTTTATATCTATCCTTTTCATTTTTGTTTGTCCTTATGTTGGTACAATGACGACATTAGATGGCTAATCTGAAAACAATCTGAAAGAAACTAAAAAATTTCAGATAAATTTAAATCTTTTCAGATGATTTTCAGATTGAGTTCTTACAAAAAACGTCATAAAATAATTGTAGGAGATGGTTGTATGCGTATCTTATTGGTGGAAGATGATAAAAATTTAGGATGCGGTATTAAAACGCTGCTGGAAATTGACGGCTATGAGGTGGATTTAGCCGAAACCGGCACCGAAGCTATAGATGAAGTAAAATACGGGGCGTCGCAATATGATGTAGTGCTGCTGGATTGGATGCTGCCGGAGCTTTCGGGGATAGATGTCTGCAAATGGCTGCGCGATATCAAAAAAGGACATTACACAGGCGGTATAATTTTTTTAACTGCTAAATCGGAGTTGGATGACTGTGTGCAGGCTTTGGAAGTTGGGGCAGATGACTATATTACCAAGCCTTTTGAAATCAGGGAGCTGAAAGCGCGTATACATGCCGTACTGCGCCGCCAAAACAAGCCTTATGTCGACAGTATTTATGAAGCCTGCGGTTTCATTATGAATTGCGCGCAAAACACATTAAGCAACGGTAAACAAACGCTTAATTTTTCTAAGACGGAATTTAAAATTTTGCAGATTTTGTTTATAAATCACGACAAAACAATTTTACGGGAAACTCTTTTTGAAAAAGTTTGGGGAAATAATCCGGAAATCAGCAGCGCAAATCTGGATTCTTATATTTACAATTTACGTAAAAAGCTTAAAATATGGCAGGACAATATACAAATTAACTTGCTTAAAAATATAGGTTATATGCTGGAACTTAAATGATAGATATTCTAAAACGCAGACTTTTGATTCACTACGCGCTGATATTGTTCAGCGTGTCTTTACTTATATTTTTTGGGGGATATGCAGCTTATCGCATAATTTCTAAAAATGTGATTTCTTCCAGTTTATACGACTATTTGCAGGAAGAAATTTTTGAATTTAAACAAGATTCTGAGGAGTTGGCGATAAAACCTGAGCGAATTGCGGTGGCGGCGCGCAATAACGCTTTGCATTTTTTTTCGTATGGGTTTGTGAATGGCAAAATGCTCCGTTTGGAACAGCCGGCAGGAAAAGCAGGCGATTTGCTGACGGAAAAAATGGCGGAATGGCGAGAAAATGATGGAGAAATAAAAAGTGTAAAAATTAGAAATAATGATGAGCGCTGGCGGTTTTTGGTACTTTCAGAAAGTTGGAAAAACGAACCGGACGGAGATGAATATCGTGTGGTTGTGCTGCTGAATGTTACGCCGTATTTTTATGTTACACATCGTTATAAAAGCTATGGTTTGTTAGCAGTCGGAATTTTGTGCCTTATTTCAGTTTTGGCGGCGTCAATTTTGGCGAATAACGCCGTAAAACCGCTGGCAGAAGCCTATCGCAAACAAAAAGAGTTTGTCGGAGATGCCTCGCATGAACTGAAGACTCCGTTGAGTGTTCTGCTTACGTATGCCGAAATCTTGCAGCGTCAGCCGCAAAATACTCAAGCTTTGCAGGTGATTAAGGATGAAACAAAAAATATGTCTGAGTTAGTGGAAAATTTATTGTCTTTAACTAATCTGGAAAAAAAAGATAATCTTCCGGTTCAAAAATTAAATGTTTCAGACATGACAATTCAGCTGGCTGAGCGATTGAATACCGTTCATCATGAGCGTAAAATGCCGATAAAAGTTATTTGTCCTCATAATATAATGCTTAAAATATCGCAGCAGCATTATGAAAGGCTGCTGACCGTTTTATTGGACAATGCTCTAAAGTATACTCCGGCGGACAAAGAAATATGTGTTATCGTATCGGCAAATGAGCATAACATAAAAATAGAAGTTTCAGATAAAGGCATTGGTATAAAAAGCGTTGATTTGCCGCATATTTTTGAACGCTTTTATCGTGCGGATAAAGGGCGTAACAGGCAAAGCGGCGGTTTTGGTTTGGGACTTTCTTTGGCTTTGGATATTGTAAAAAAATACCGTGGAAATATAAAAGTGCAAAGTGAGTTAGGCAAGGGGACGATTTTTACTTTGATATTTTCCAAATAATATTGAAAACCAACAAAAAAAACAGCCTTTAAAAAGGCTGTTTTTTTGTTGGTTTAAACCTGAGAGTCTAAAGATTCTTCATCCGGTTTCTGAGGTTTTTCAGACTTGCCCTCGGTGTTTCGTTCTGTGGCATAAATACCATAATCACGAGCGCCGCTTACCGTAAGCATTATGCTTAATGAGGCAAGTAATCCTTCCCAGTCAACGGGGTTGATATCAAAGTAAGGATAAACAACAAAGTTGTTGCTGTATCCAAGCACTAAAATCCAACCGATAGCCGGAATCCATATTTTATTGCTCAGGACTTTACCGTTAGCGGTCGCGTCTATTGCTTTCTGCACCGGTCCCAAATAGCGGAAACGCTGCAAAACAATATCTCTGGCACCGCCAAGTCCAAGCATAATAGCAAGCGTCATAATCAGCTGAGACCAATCAATAACCTTGCAATCAAAGTATGGAGCTATAGCGCAGTTATTAAAAAAACCATAAGCTATAACAACACCTAAAGCCGGAATCCACATACGGGATTTCTTAACTTTAATCTTAAACTTAAACATAAAGCAGAAAAATTAACGTTAATAATTTTGTTTCAGATTTTAAAATAATCTTTTATACTTATTTTGTCAAGTAAATATCTGATATATTTGTCTATAAAAATGAAGCTACAGCTTTTTAATCTGTATGGTCATGGAGATACGATGAGTTTCATGCGGTTTGAGCTGTACAAAACAATCCCCTTGATTGGCAGGTTCTACACAAACAAACTGCTTATATTGACCGGCGGACATTTCTGCTAAATCTTTTGCCGGATTCCAAACAACAGTAGAGCGTGAGCCGCTTTTTTCTATGCAGATGCAACGTTTATATCCGCTGTCGGCAATTTCTATGGAACCTGTATGTTCTGAAAAAGCCGCGTCAAATTCGCCGTTGATTTGCAAATCCGAGTCCAATTGATAGATTTTTCCGTCTAATGAGCTTTTGTATTGGCAACCGGACAGGCCTTTTATGGTAATATTTTTTAAGGAGCTGACATTAAAATAACAATGCAAAGCCTCGCTGAAGCAAAATTCTTTGTTGCCATGATTTATGGTTTCCAGACAATATTCCAGCTTATTTCCTATTTTTATAAACAGCTTGGCGCTGACCGGTAATTTATATTTTTCATTCGGCTGCAAAGATAATTCTATTTCAGATTTTTCCGGCGAGGAGTATATATTCTGCACCTGCCAGTCAGAAATGCGTGCAAAGCCGTGGCGCGGCAGATTATCGTTCAGCTTTTCTGCGGCAAATCGCAGCCAGCAGACAGGTATGCCGCCGCGGATGGCCTGTATGCGGTCAAATTTATTCAAATCGCCTAGCCAAAATACATCATGTGTTTCGCCGTGTGTCAGATAAGACAATAAATCGGCGCCGAAAAGCGCTAATTTGCATTTTGCATGGTTATTTTCCAAATTTATGAATCCGCAGTCAGACATTTGATTTCTCCTTATTCTTTTTATCTTAAAACATAAATCATATTTATTATTCGGTCAATCTGTTTTGTGTTTGACATAGGTATATATCTTCTCTGTAAATATAAAAAAAGAAAAGCAAGTGAATATTCACTTGCTTTTCTCGGCTTTACGACCTTTATTCGATTTTATAAAAGGCTATTTGAAAACATAATGTTTACAATCAAATACTTTTACAAATACATCAAATCACAAGGCCTGCCGTGTTTGCTTTACATTGTAAAAGTATTTAATCTCTTAAAATTTTTTACGTTGTATTTTTAACACGGGATCCAAAACCTCAGCTTAGAATTTAATTGCTTAAAAACAACTGCCGAGTACATCTTGAACACTTTATAATTTAAGCATAATGCAAGGTCTTTCAATAGCCTTAAAACTAAGGTCTAGTTAAGTTCTTGAAAACTTAAAGTTAAAGTGCATATTTCCGAACCTTTTTAGCAGAACAACTGCATTTTCATCCAAGTTAAAGTACACTTATGCAATATGAATTTATTTTATTTTTAGATAAGTATATTTCCATTGGCATCGGCGCGTTTGAAACATGCTATTATAAATTCAAAAAAGGCAATAAGCGCGGGAATAAAAGTCCAACTGAACAAAAAATAGAGTATTCCGCATTGTCAATCCCTCAGAGTGTTGAAATTTTTGCAAGGTGGTTAATAAAAAAACACCGGCTTATTTCAGGTGATAAGCCGATGCTTTAAGTCTTATTTCTTAAATTATTTTATAAAAGAGTTTTTAAGGTTGTTTAAAGAATTTTTTGTGTCTTCCAAAGCCTTTTTCTGTTCTGCGTTTTTGGCTTCACGTTCAGCTTTTTTTGCGGCTTGTTTTTCTGCCAATTCTTTCTTTTTAGCTTCTAAATTAGCTTTTGCGTCTTCATTTGCCTGAGTTACGCTGTCAATTTTATTTTGAGCCTGTTGAGCGGCAGAAACTAAATCAATTTTTGCTTCGGCGGTGCCGGCTGTTAAAATAGTGATAAATGCCAATACTAACAATTTTTTCATATCTTTTCTCCTTTATATATAGGTACTCTTATCAGACAAAAATACTAAATAACAGAATATTAAAAAGCAAGTAAATAACAGAAAATTTATACAGAAATTTGTTGATACATACCTGATTATAAAAATAACCGTTTGCAATGATTTTTTTTCTTGATTTTCAGAGCCTGAAATTATATATTAAAGCGCAGTAAAAAGGGGATAAAATGTTTTGTCTTAAAAAAATTATGGCGTGTACGGTTGCTGTTTTGTGGGCAATGCCGGTATGTGCCGACAATAATGATGACGCGTTGGAAACGTATAATCGCGCGATGTTTGAGTTTAATCTGAAGCTTGATGAATATGTAACAAAACCGCTGGCTAAAGGTTATCGGGCAATTACGACAAAATTTATACGAGAAAGGGTTGGTAACTTTTTCAATAATTTACGAGAACCGGCAAGTATGATTAACCATTCGTTGCAGGGAAATTTTGCAGAATCCGGAAAATCAGCGGGTCGTTTTGTAATAAACAGCACTTTGGGATTGTTGGGAACTTTTGATGTCGCAACAGGTTGGAATATTCAAAAAAATAAGACAGGGTTTGATAAAACTTTGGCCGGTTGGTGTGTTCCTGACGGACCATTTGTGGTGCTGCCTTTCTTTGGTCCAAGCACACCTCGCGCGGCGACAGGGTTGGCGGCAGATGCCGTGACCGACCCTCTCTATTGGTCTAATCAATACATAAATTTCGGACAGGATTGGAAACGTTACAGCTTTATTTACGGACTGACAGCATTGGGATTTGTCAGCGTGCGTGAAGAAAATTTGGAATTGGTTGACAATTTAACCGCTAATGCTGTTGATGCATATAGCATGGTAAAGTCTGCTTATGTGCAGAATCGCTTGAAAATAGGTTCTTGCAAAAGTAATGATGAACAATCTCAGTCTGCCAGTTATGATTTCGATTTTGATGAAGATGATGATGAATAACTTAATAAAAGGATAGAAACTTATGAAAAAATTGTTTGCCACGTTATTTTTTACTTTGTTTTGTTTTCAATCTCAGGCAGCCGTAAATGCTGGAGAAGCTGAAGATTTTATAAAAAAAACAACAAGACAAGGAATTGAGGAATTGATAAATTCCGATGTTTCAGAAAAAGAAAAACAGGCTCGCTTTACAAAATTATTTAATGATGACTTGGATTTGGATTTTATCGGAAAATTTGTGCTTGGGCGTTATTGGAAAACAGCGACACCGCAACAACGAACAGATTTTATTGATGTTTACCGTAAATTGAATATTCAAACATGGTCGGAGCGTTTTAATGAATTTAAGGGAAAACATTTTGAGTTTTTGGGAACTGAAAACTCAAAATCTCAGGACCAAATTTTTGTTAATACTCAAGTGCCTATGGATGAAGGCGCGCCGGTTTCTGTAAAATGGCGCGTAAAAGAAACAAACGGCCGCATGCGGATTGTCGATATAATTATAGAAAATGTCAGTTTGGCGCAAACTGCCCGCAGCGAGTATACGGCATATATTAAAAAATCACCGAATGGTATTGATGGTTTGATTAAAGATTTGCGCGTGCGTTTAAAATAATTGACTAAAGGGGCTTGCAAAGCCCCTTAAACTTTGCTATATTGCTTTTCGTATTTGCGGAGAAAATGAATCTATGATTGTTGACGGCTACAATACAAAACAAAGAAATATTTTGATTAACAAGTGCTTTTATCAAACAACCATGAAAATCATGCACTTGTTTGAAGAAAAGGGAAATAATGATTTTGCCAACAAAACCATTGAGGCTATTGCCGCCTATCATGATATTGTGCAGCATAAAAAACGCAATAATTTTGACCAAGACTACAACACGGCTTTTGAAACAATAGATTCAGCAATTCGCAATATTGCCAATAAAGTTTTTTATATCTACGGAACTGACAGCTTTAATCATGCTTATGATTCTTTTAGAGATTATAATTATGTTCAAGCTGTGCGCGGCCGTTTGCATCTAAAATAATTTGCTGTTGATTTTTTGTTTGTTTAGATTGCTAATTTTGGGGCATTGGTTGATAATGCGTATTATAATTTAAAAATATGTGAGGTTATGATGAAACAAGTATCTGTAATCGGCTGCGGCCGCTGGGGAACATTTTTGGGATGGTATGTCGCAAATTATTGTAATGTCGATAGTGTGTTGCTGTATGGAATGTCAGGTTCTCCGTCTTTTGAAGAACTGAAGACAACCCGAAAAAATGAATATTTGACGCTTAGCGACAATATGCAGATGACATCTGATATGGCAGAAACTTTGAAAAATGATTTTATTATCATTTCTATAAGTTGTCAGAATTTGCGCGATTTGGCTAAACAAATTAACGGTTACAACGTTGAAGGAAAAACATTTTTGTTGGCAATGAAAGGGTTGGAAGAACCTTCGGCAAAAATTTTGGCTGAGGTATTTAAGGAAGAAATTAAGCAAAATATTCATATTGCAACTCTCGGCGGACCTGGACATGTGGAAGACTATATGCGTAAGGTTCCTTCTGCTGCCGTGATAGACAGTTATGATGAAGAAACTCAGGACCGTATTATTAAATTTATGCAAAGTGATTTAATCCGTTTTTATTATGGTACTGATATTATAGGTAATCAAGTCGGAGCAGCTCTTAAAAATGTTATCGGTATAGCCGCCGGTATTTTGGATGGCTTGGGATGGTATGGTTTGAAAGGCGCTTTGATGGCGCGCGCACCTATCGAGGTTGGGCGTTTGATTAAATTTAAGGGCGGAAATCCGGCTTCGGCGTATGGTTTGGCGCATTTGGGAGATTATGAGGCGACTTTATTTTCTAAAAACAGTCATAATCGTATGTTTGGTGAGATGTTCGCAAAAGGTGAACGATATGGTAAATTAGCCGAAGGAGTTGATACTTTGCGAGCCGTAAAAGCTATTGCCGACCGCGAGCATATAGATATGCCGATTTGTCAGGCTCTGTATAAGGTTATTTTTGAAAATGCTGATATTGAAAAGACAATACGCGGTTTGTTTGACCGTTCTTTGAAAAAAGAATTTGATTCTATCTGCTGATAAGGGATATGTTAACTCGTGCGGATGACGGATAATCCTTTGTCAGATGTAAGTGGATGTTAACAGATGTTTTTATGTGGATAAAAACAAAAAAACGGGGGTTTGAATGTTATTCAAAAGCCTCGTTTTTTTTATTAGCATAAGTGCTGATTACAAACTCTGCCGGATGTCTTTTCTATGCTTGTTACTTTGGTACCACATAGATGTTATGCCGACAAACACTAAAATACCGAGTCCGCAAACGGCCTCAATGATAGAAATTACACTAGCCATAACACAAAAATATTTAAATTATACATAAAACAGCTATATGCTAACTCTGTTGAAATTTGTTGTCAACCTATTACCTATAATTTTTATAAAAATTTATTAGCCAAAAAGATTGACAAATAGAAAAAATCAGGTTATAGTGACTGCATATTTTATATTATTAACTTAAATTATTTAGATTATGGATAGTGTTAAAAATCAGGCAGCTATTGCTGAGTTTATGGAGCGTATCAACTATTTATTTAAGGATACTTTATCCGCCAAACTTAAGGATAAGTATACTAAGATTTACGACAGACTTGTTACCTGTCAGAACATTCCTGCAGAACAGTTGGTTCCGGATATTCAGCGTATCAAACTTGTAGCACACGCTAAGACTGGTACGATTACGCATCTGGTGTTTGGCAACATGCGCTATTTTGCAAAATCTAAGTTGTGCGAGCCTTTGAACGTTGGTCCGCAGGAAAATATTCTTTCGCTTGGAACTTCTGTTCCGGAGAGAATTTTCTTGGCTAAGCTGAATACCGAAAATCTGTGCAAACTGGAAGAAATTACGGTATACAGCGAGGGCGAATCTACTGTGTCAGGCTATAACAAGCCAAAACTGACAAAGCTGGATATTGTTTCTCAAATACCGGAGAACTTGCTGCCGCATGTTTATGCCTATGAGCTGGACAGCAATGAACTTCAGGACTATAACATTGTTTTGCAGCGCTACTGCTACAATGTGGTTTTGTATGGCAGTATTGCTGAACAAAATGAGAATTAAACACTAAGTTTTTAACAAAAAACACCGAGAAATTAACTCGGTGTTTTCTGTTATGTATATTGTTTTTTTTTAACTATATGTTAGGGTTTTGACGCTAAAATTCAGCTATATTTTTAAGGAGAGTGACAATGAAAAAATTGATTGCATTGCTTGGCTGTTTGGCCTTTTTAACGAGTGCCTGCGATAATAAAAAAGAAGAAAATAAAAATATCGAGATAAAATCAGAAGTTGAAAATACAGCTCAGCAAGATGAGGCAAAAGTTTCCGAATCCCAAAAATTATGGCAAAAAATCAGCGGTGAACCGGCAAACTTTGAAAAGGCCTTCAGCCAACTTAACGATGTGCAGAAATATTATTTTTGTGCGGCGTTTTCGGTGGGGGCTATGTCTGTTTCGAAACCAGAAACCGCTTCGGCAATGGTAAAATATTTTTTGGGACTCGGCGTTGTTAAATATGGTCAGGGAATTGATGATACCACATATCCGGCATTTGATTTCGGAAAGCATATTTTTCGCTATGAACTTGTTGTAAACGATATTTTAGATAATAAAATTTGTGAAAACATTATGGTGGAAGCAACTCAATTTGCTAAAGATAAAAACTATACGGCAGAAGATTTAAATGATAAGGGTAAGCCGGAAGTTGAAAAGATTGTTGAAAAGTTAAAATGATTTTTAAGGATTGAAAATATGCCTAAGATTTCTGTATTGATGCCTGTCTACAAAACTTCTGAAAAATATTTGCGAGCTGCGATTGAAAGTATTTTAGCGCAGACTTTTACAGATTTTGAATTTTTGATTTTGGATGATTGTCCGGACGATAATCGACAAGAAATTGTGGAATCGTATAAAGATAAGCGTATAAAATATATAAAAAACAGTCGAAATATGGGAATTTCTGCAGCCAGAAACAAATTGATTGATTTGGCGCAAGGCGAATATTTGGCTGTTTTTGACCATGATGACATTTCTTTGCCGCAACGTTTTGAAAAAGAAGCGGCGTATTTGGATGCAAATCCGGAATGCGGAATTGTCAGTTCCGCTAAAAAAGAACTGGCAAGCGGCAAAGATGTTTTTTTTCCCGAAGATGATGAAAATATAAAAAAATATCTTTTTACAAAATGCTGTGTTGTTCATTCTGCATCTATGATTAGAAAATCTGTTTTAATTGACAATAATATCAGGTATGAAGGTGAGTTTTCTCCGGCAGAAGATTATGCTTTATATTGTCGTTTAATCAATAAAACTAAGTTTCATAATTTGCCTGAAGTGCTGTTTTATTATCGTAATTTTGCCGGAAACACGTCACATTTGCAAAAACGAAAAATGGCTGACAAAACTTTGCAGATTAAAGAATTTGTCCGTCGTGAAAATGCAGATATGTATAACAAACTGCTGCCGTATGTGGAATATGTCAGCCGTGTCAGTTTTTTGGGAATCCATTTGCTGAAAATTGTATGTAGCTGTGATGTTGCAACCGGTTTTTTGTTTGGTTTTATTCCGCTTTATAAAATCAAAACAAAAGAAATTTTACGGTTGCCAAAAAATTGAAATAAAATATTTGACAAAAAATATAAGACACTATATTATTTATGTAGTGTTTGTATTTTTATGTTTCCTTTTTAATTTTTTACTATTATGAAAAATTATAGCTTACGTTTGGACGAATATACAATTTCTGCAAAAGGAAGTTGTATGTTCACTACTCAAGAAGAAGCTAAGTTAGCTTTTTTGCGGCAGGGAGTTTTCGGCAGAGTTACATTGGCGCAAGTTTTCAGCTTGGACGCGGCTTTTGACATGAATAATAATCCGGAAAATATGACTGAATCAGTTGTGGTTAAATTCTTTTGGGTTTGCTATAAAGATGACGGAAGTATTTCTTATATTCCGCTATTTTATGAAGATGCGGATTTGGATGAATTTCAATGTGATGATTTGCGCCCTCTGGACAAAACTACGCTGATATATAGAAATAAACAGGTGTATGTTTTGTCTGTAGATAGCAAAAAACGCATAAATGTCAGATTGCTGACACTATATTATTGTCAGGAATTTATTGAAATTTTGTGTATGTTGCAAGGTATTAAGCCAACAGAAATTTGTCTGGACCGCTTGTTTACATCTTGGGATAATAAAGAGGCCGGAATTTGTTGGGTTATTGTGCATGAAACGCGTGATGACAAAGGCGAAACTTCTGAAAAAGCAATGTTTATGCCGGTTAACATTTTTGATGGTCCAAAGCTGTATCAAATCGGTTTGAACAATATGGATGTTTATCCGGTAGAAGTAGGCGACGACATGGAAATTTCCGGAGTTTTATATCATCTGGAGAAGACCGGACACGGTAAGCTTGTTTTAGCTAAAAAGAATTTGCAGGTTGTCGGGAAAAAAATCACTCAGGCGCAGCAATATAAAATTCATTGTTCTAAAATTGTGTTTAACGATGAATCTGATGTTGAGGCTACTGATTTTAAGATAGTCCCTCCTGCCGATTTGCCGAGACAAGTGCGCAAAGGTAAGGCCGTGATTGTTTCAATGAAAAAGGACGAGGTTTAACCTCGTTCTTTTTTATTGACAAAAATAAAATGCAAGATTACAATATAGACATAATTTCATTATTAACTTAATTATTATTGCTATGGGAAAGATAAATTTTTTACAGCATACTTCCAATGCTGATGCCAGCTGTATAGTGTTTTGCAGCAGTCAGGCTAATTTGCTTCTATTGGCAGAAAATCATGAATGCAATGCAGTTTTGCTGAAGGTTTATGATGAAGATAGCAATGTTTTCTTTGTTTGGGGTGATATTGATAAAAAAGCCAAAGAAACGGTATTTACGGCTGTTTTCGCTAATGAAGATAACATAATTCCGCCTATAGAGGATGCTAAACAGGTTAAAATAGGGGAAGTGTTCAGTCATCATGATAATTATTATATTTTGACGCAAAATTCCAATAATGATTTGGTGATTCTCCAATTGCATGCTTTATGTGAAGAAAAAATGGTGCGTCAAATATTGTCTGATGATGACGATTTTGCCGATATTGATGAAATTTTTCTATCAAAAATTTTTGTTATCGGAAATTGTAAGCAATTTTTGACTTTAGCTTGGACAATTACTTATGCTGATGGTTTTATTTCCTATATTCCGGTTTTGGAAAAAGATGAAAAATTGCTGAGTGAGTATAATATTGAAGCTTTGCTGAAAGAACGCGCCGGCTCTCATTTGCCGATTAAAATGTATGATATGTATTATACACCAGTGCGCGATGTTTTGGGTAGTTGGCATATTGAATGCAGCAAAGAGTTAAGATTGATTCCAATTTGCGGAACATAATAAGTATTGTAAAAATTAAAAAACGGCAGGAATGAAAATTTCCATGCCGTTTTTTGTTTGTTTCAACGGCAAACGGAATTGTTGATAAAGGTATTGACGGCTGTGTGGTGATGATATATAACTAAAATCTGATATGTATAATTATTTAAATTATTGAAGTATGGATAAACAATCTAAGTTTAAACTCTTGGAGGAAATTGCTTTAACCCGCGATGAAGCTGAAGAATTTTTTGAACAGCAAAACAATGAAATAGAAAATCCAAATCACATCTTTTTGCCTATGTCTGTTGTGTATGAAAGCAAAAACAAAAAACTGCATGTTTTGCCGTATTTGGATTTGACACAGAAAGAAAGTGTGTGGGGAGTTTCTTTTAACGGAATTTTGGTGCATAAACAAAACATTGCGGCCAATACGTATAGAGAAATACGTACGGCATTGCATAAAGAAAATGTTCAATGCAACAGATATTCTCGTTTTCGCTGTTTTCCAAGTCTGTCTGTTTGGGAGCGGATGTTCGCCAACATGACTTTGTTTAATAACATGATGTTTGTTTTGCGAAACAAAGGTATTGACGCTGATGATTTGCAAACGGAAGTTATGTATTTGGCGGATAAGGATATTTTAAGCAAATTTTTGCCAGAACCGGGTGAATTGGCTTTTGCCTATGATGACGACACGCCTATAAAATCGCGCTTTGTCGTCTATTTGTAGAATTATTTTGTGTTTTAAAAGCCGTTCTAAGATTTTAGGACGGCTTTAAGTTTGTTCTTTACTTTCAATTGAACATAATGCAGTGTAGCATATTAGCACATAGCATATTTTGCTACCTTCCAGCCAGGAGACCAGAAGGTATGCATATTTAACGTCTTTGCATAAAGACGTAATCGTATAAATATCCGTCATTTTTGCTTAAGATATTTTCAATCAAAGAAACATATTTTATTTCAGGTTTCCGACACTAAAAAACAGCGGCAGAATCTCATATTTTCCATTAACATAATAGATATATACAGGGATTCCATCGCGTCCATAAGAGTTTAGCGCGGCAGTATAGACTTCATTGCTTTCTGTTAAATCAGCACGGAAAAGCTTAACCTTTTTTTCGCTGACAAAGCGTTTGAAACGATTAGTGTTTAAAATGATTTTTTCATTAAATTGACAAGTCAGACACCAATCGGCCGTAAAGTCAACAAATACTCGTTCTCCGTTTGCGGCGGCTTCGGCAATCGCTTGTGCGTCATAGGCTTGCCATGTCAGTTCTTGATATGTTTTTTCGGTATGCCAATTCAGCTGTGCTGTTAAAATACTCAACAGCCAAAGCATTGTCAGCAGCAGAGGCACTGATAGGATATATTTTAGTGTCCTCATCCACTTTCCGGGGGTTGGAAGAATGCGGCCCAAAACATCAGGAAACATTTCTATCAAAGCATAGGGCAGGGCGTATCCCAATGCCAACATGAAAAAAACGGCAAATATCTGCAAGTCATTTTGCATAAAGGCATAGCCGATGGCAGCTCCCATAAATGGACCTGTGCATGGACTGGCAATTAAAACCGCAAAGAAACCGGTGCTGAATGTGTTTAAACCAGACAGCTTGTATGTTTTATCCGTATTAAAATCAGGAAATTTTAGAATGTCTGTCATAAATAAGAATAATATGCCGAAAATAGCCGCCATTATTCCGACAAACCACGGCGATTGCAGCTGAAATCCCCAGCCGATTGCGGCTCCTTCATGTTTTATCAAAACTAAAATAAGGGTAAGCAACATAAAGCAGCACAAAACACCTAATGTGTATTCAGCCGCTTGTTTGCATCCTCCGTTGTGTTCTTTGTTTTTAAGTAAGGAAAATATTTTAAGTGATAAAATCGGAAAAACGCAAGGCATAAAATTTAAAACAAAACCGCCTAAAAAAGCCAATGCTAGAATATAGAGCAAACTGAAATCAGTAATATCATGATATTCTATTTCCAGCGCGTAAGATTTATCGGGAGTGATGACCAGCGCTTTTGACAGCGGTTCGCTTTCATTTGTGTCTTTTTCCCAGCTGATAATTGTTTTATTGTTTTTTTCATCTATTTTTACGGATTGAGCGGCAATTCGTCCGCTTTGAGCCGGCAAAAAGCTCAGCGCCGTATGCGGGGGCAGTTCTAATTGAATTTTATTTTTCTGCCGCGGACTTTTGACATGTAATTTTTGCGGAAGTTCTATTTTGAGCATGCTTTGCAAATTATTCCAGATTTCTTTAGACGTCTGCGGAAGCTCCGGCAGATTGAAGCTTAAAGTCTGCGGTTTGCAAACATTATTGCATTCCACAAAGGAAAAAGTCAGTTTCGTATCTTTAGTTTGTTTAAGCTGCAGATGAAAATAAGCTGATTTTTTGTAAACATATTCATCTATGATGTCATAGGCCTTGACAATTTGCGGAGCTGATTGATTTAATATTTTTAATCCGCTTTGGCCTGTATCTGTGCTGATGGTGGTCGGTCGTCCGATTTCTCCAGGGTTGCTCCAATAAATATGCCAGCCTTCTTTTATGGCAAAACGAGCGATATATTCTGTTTTGCCGTCCGAAAAAAGCTCTATGGAGGTATTTTCGGTGCTTTGTTTGTTTGGCGCGGCAAGAGCCGGAACGCAGAATAACAGACCAAGAAATATGAATGCGGCTTGTTTAAGCATTTGTTTCCTTTCAAACAAAATATGGGCTGAGCTTATGTATATTTCAAGTTAAATCAGTTCTTTCAGACGAGAAATAATTTTATCAAACATTTCGGCTGTCAATATGTTTGTGTTTATATTGTAGCGCGAGGTGTGATATGAATCCAGCAATATCAGGTTATGCTTAGGCAAAAAATGCTCCGCCCCATGAGCAAATTTATAGGCTGCTTTGGTATAGCCTAAAGCCTGCAGAACTGCGCCATGCGAAACCGAACCTAAAGATAAGATAATCTTCAGATTTGGCATGGAGGCGATTTCTTGCTGCAAAAACGGACGGCAGGCGGCGATTTCGGCGGCATTGACTTTGTTTTGCGGAGGAACGCAGCGTACAGAATTGGTGACACGCACGTTAAGCAGCTCAAAGCCGTCGTCTTTGCGTTTTTGATAATTGCCTTGCGCTAAGCCGAATTTTTTTAGAGCCGGATAAAGAATATCGCCGGCGTAATCGTTGGTGAAAGGGCGGTCGGTCTGATTGGCGCCGTTAAGCCCCGGAGCTAAGCCGACTATTAAAACCTGCGCATCAAGCGAGCCAAACGGACTTACCGGACCATTATGATAAGTTGGAAATTTTTGCTTGTTGCCGCGGCGAAACTCTACCAAGCGCGGACATAAATCACAATTTTTTTCTGGTTTGCAAAACATTTTATTCTCCTTAATTGAGGGATATTGTAGCGTGATTTTTTTGGCTGTCACTATTTAAATTTCTTTTTTCACGGTTATATACAGTTTTGAAAGTGTTGAAAAATACTTTATTTGTCATTTAAAACATTTATAAATGGAGATAAAAATATGAAAAAAACATTATTGTTAGCCGGTATTGCCAGTATTTTTGCTTTTAATGCGCAGGCAATGAATTGGAATATGATGCAATATAGTCCGTATGTCGGTGCAGATTATTCTTTTTTAAAGGCAAAGCAAGGACATCAGGCAAAGAAAATGAAAAAATATTTTCACTCTGGTAAAGCTAATATCGGTATGCAGATTTATCAAAATTGGGATTTGGAATTTTCATATCAGCAAACCGGAGAACTTAAAGGCCGTACTTTGGAGGGGAAACGCGGTAAAAATTATTTTTCTGTTTATGCGTTGGATGCATATGGAAAATATCCGATTATGTGTTCTAAACTTAGCGCATTGGGTACGATAGGTGCCGGTATTTATCATGGTAAATATAAAGGCTTTCCGAAAGGTGCGTACAATAAAGTCGGATATCGTGCCGGTTTGGGTTTGCAATATGACTTTAATAAAAACTGGGGAGCTAGAGTTGTTGGCAGATATTCTTATATCGGCTCCGGCTATACCAACAACTTTAAAGAGGTTACCGCCGGTTTGCAATACAGATTCTAAATTTTATGATTTTAACGAAACACCCTGTCAGTATAAAATCGGCAGGGTGCTTCGTTGTTTGAAATTTAGTCGCAAATGCGCGTATGTTGAGGAATTTCTACTGTATAAGATAAAGTTGTTTGTCCGTTAGCCGGAACTTTTATTGTCCATTCGCGGGTTTGGGCGTTTTTAATTTTACCTTTAATATTCTCTTTTATAATTTTATAATTATCCGGAATATTCTGATTTATAGTCACGCTGTTTTCCACGGAATCAGCATTGCCGATGGTTGTTTCTGCAACATAAGTTTTCAGCAGTTTTACGTTGTAGCATTTATTTTGCGGACTGCGTTCTTTTTCTTTTTCGGAAACTTTAGAAACTTTACCTTTAATGGTTAAATTGAATGCTTCACCTAATTTAAGCCGCAAAGTTTCTCCTTTAGCCGTATTACCTATATTGGCTGAGCCGATAAATTGTAAATTTCCATTTTTATCATTTTCATAAAAACGCATAGTGCCTGACGGCAAAGAAATCCCTAAATCGGATTTTTTAGTATTTTCTAAAATATATGTAATTTCAGGATGTTCTTTTTCAAATTCATAATTTCCGCCAAAATATAACGGAGAATTGAAAGTAAATTCTTTTATATATTGTACGGCAGATTTTTCAATAAATCCAACTTGTTTGGTTTGTTTATCCTTTATTGTAGTAATCGCGGGCAAGGTATATAGTTCATAGTTGCTGATTTGTTCAGGCGCAATCGCGGACGATTCAGCAATGTTTCCGCTGTCCATAGCGGCCATCGACATTTTCAGCATTCTTGAGCGAGGCTGAATGTTTGAACGAACCACATTAACGTCTCCGGCAATCAATTGAATTTTGGCGTTGTTATAATCAACACCTGAGTTGTTATTTATTGTAACCCAACCGGTAAGGCTCAGCATGTTTTTATCGGAGATAGTGGCAACATAATCTGTTTTCCAGCTTAAACCTCCTGTTAAATAGGCTAAAAACAAATTTTTGTTTCCGGCTTTTTTATTATTGATTTTAGCGGTTAAAGTCGGTTTATCGCTGATTCCGTTCGGTATTTTATTAAAAATAATTCTACCATTGAAATTTGCGTCGATACCGTATGAAAACTTTAATACAGGCTGTCCATAAGCCGAACTCAACAAAACAGCTTTTTCAAAAATATTTTCGCCTGTCTGAGGATTTTGCCGCACAGTATTCACTTCTTGACCGACAGACTGATTTATCATATTTTCATAGTTAATTACATTATAGCTGTAGTTTTGTTCCAAAACCTTAATATCTTGTCCGTAAAGCATAGCCGTTTCCGGTTGAATCAATTGAGCTACGCCGTCAAAAATCACATCTGCCGTTCCGGCTTTCAAATCTGCCGGTCTGGTATCTTTTACCAATGCCAAATTTTGATTATAAATACTTAAAGATAATTTGCTGTTATTATTGTCTAATAATATTTGCTGTGCATTTGCCGAAGCGGAAACTAAAAAAGTTCCGGCTAAAAGTAAAATAACTGTGTAGCGCATAATAAAATCTCCTCAAATAAGTTTAAGATATTTCAAAATAATATAAACGACAGAACATTCAAAAACAAGCATAAGCCAAAAGATTGCCTGAAAACTTCGTTTTTTTGTTTTGTGATGAAAAAATTTTTGGGCAATAAAAGCTCCTGGCCAACCTCCCAAAAACTCTAAAGCGTGCAGTTGTATTTCAGGCACACGCCATTCACCGCGTACGGCAGCCCGCTTATCGGCGCCATAAGCGATAAAAGTTGCCAAATTTATACAGCACAAATGATAGACGACAAATACCAAAAACGCCTTGTGTGAAAACATAATAACTCTAAAATAGTGATTTTCGGTTATATAGGCAGTCAGCATCATCATGGCAAAATACAAAATAAAAAAACGATTGCGCTGCAGCGGCGGTATTAAAATAAGAAAAGGGGATATTATAACTAAAAAGGTAATCAGCATCCTTGTGTCCTTAAAAAATATATGTACAGCATAGACAGGCAAAAGATTATTTTCAAGCAAATCTTTGCAAATATTAAGGTATTTTTAAGGGTAAACGTGTAAAAATCGACATAAGTGTAAAAAGGAGAGATTCAAAATGAAAAAATCCGTTCTGATTAGTGCGTTGTTGATGGCAGCAGGCTGCGCCTCGCAACAGGCAAATGAACAGAAAGTTTATGGCGAACCGGCTGAAGTCAGCGTGCCGTGTTCATATTCTTGTATGGAAAATAACTGTTTGGCGGCAGTTCCGGAGCCGTTGGTTTTGAAACCTCGTGTCACAGAAGTTGTTTCCAATTATAAAATACGCCGCTGCTGTCCGGATGATGCGGCAATTGCCAGTGCTGAGCAGCAAGTAATAATTCCGGATTTGCCGGAAATTTATGTTATTTCCGCTAATCGTACGGTAAATTCTATGCTTAATGACGCAAAGGCTGTGTTTAATGATAAACCGGTTCGCGTATTTGTACATGATACCAAACTTTTGGCAGATGATTTGCCTAAAGGCAGTGAAAAAGGGTTAAACGCGGCTAAAAAGCGTCTGGACAATGTGAGTACCGTGATTTTGGCAAAAAAAAGCAATAACGCCGACTATGTTATCAATACATCAATAGATTGGTTCGACACGCCGACAAAACAAGTGCCGGCAATAAAATATACGATGGAGCTGGTTAGTACCGATGGTGTAAAAATAGGCGAATGGTCTGAAGTTGTTCATCAAACTGAAGGCGACCGCAGCTGGTGGTAATGAAAATGCGGTTTAGTGTGTTTGTTTTGGCTTTGATGTCGGCAATGGTTGTCGATACGGCAAAAGTTTTTGCAGAACAGGTGGCGGTGGAAGCCAGCGCCTGTGATGAAAAACAAGATGGATTTGACGCAAAAACTATGGAATACCGCGCGGTGGACAAAGCTAGTTTAATCGCTGTAAAGAGTTCGGAATTGATTCAAAAAAACGGACAGAATCTGACACCGGCAGTTATAGATATTATTGCTTATCGTCTTATTGACGAGTATTTATTGAATGTTAAGCATGAAATTACGGTGTCGGAGCCAAAACGTGTGTGTGTGAAAATCAACGGGGATTTGGAAATTGATGCCGACGAGCTGAAAGCTTTAATCAAGGAGCATAAAGAGGCGGCTGAACCGGCACGCATAAATCCTGACGCCGAAGTCAAAATGGCAGCTGAAGTTGCGGCCGAGGTTGAAAAAACAACATCATTTAAGCCTCAAAATTTGTCAGAAAAAAAACTTTTGTTTATTGAAAATATGAAATTTTGGGATGGCAGTGATACAAATCATTATACGGAAATGCTGAAAAAACAGTTTTCAAATAGTGATTATTACTATGTGACCGATGATAAAACTTTGGCGGATTTTGTGGTAACTCCGGCTCTGAATAAATCTGTTGTCGATAAAATAGATGATACAAATCATAAAATGCAAATGGCGGTGGAGTTAAGGACTGTTTCGCAAACAGATGCTGAGTTTGTGCCGCTTCAGCAAGAACAAACGCATTTTATTTTATTTGCCGCAGATAAGGATGAACAGCAAATAGCTGATAATTTGATTAGAAAATTGCTGACAGCAGCCGTTAAAGACGCTGATGCAAAAATAAATCGTTTTTTACAAAATAAATTAGAGAAAACTGAGATAAATAAGAAAAAATAATAAAAAATAATAAAAAATAAGAAAAAACTATTGACATCTGCGAGATATAAGATTTATATCTTATATTGCAGGTGGAAAATGAATTATAAAAAACTTAAAAATATTGCCGATAAAATTTTTGAAGATTTTGCCGAAACTTATCCTGATGCGCAAAAAGGTATGTATCTTTCGGCAAAAACAAATTTGGTGCTGGCGTTTGATGAATATATAAATCACAACAATATTCAGACTATTGTCAGACAGTCGGATATAAATATCAGCGCCGAAGATGCTAAAATTTTATGGAAAATGATGAATGATGGAATTGAAAAATATTTAACTGATAATATTAAAGTTATCGCTCTGAATTAAACTAAAATGGGGAAAAATGATTTTGTGCTATTGTAGAAAACAAAAAGCAACCCTATATAATAAAAAGATGTATTGGACGGAGTTTAGCTGATATGCAAAAAAATATGGAAGAAATTAAAACAAAAAAAGTTAAAGGGATTGAATTGCCGGTGCTGCCGCTGCGTGATGTGGTTGTCTATCCGAAAATGATTGTGCCTATTTTTGTCGGCCGAGAAAAATCGGTTGAAGCCGTGCAAACGGCTAATGACAAGGGGACGGATATTATTCTGGTTATGCAAAAAAAAGCAGATATAGAAATTCCGGAAGAAAGTGATTTGTATAAAGTTGGCACGCGCGGCAATATTTTGCAGATGCTTAAACTGCCTGACGGCACGGTAAAAATTTTAGTTGAAGGTATTGAACGCGTTAAAATAAAACGTTTTCATAACGAACAGGCTTATTTTTCGGCCGTGGTTATTCCTTATCCTCCGGAAAAAGAAGATGATGCCGAATTGAAATCATGGGCAAGGGCTGTTGTAAGCCAATTTGAAGAATATGTAAAATTAAATAAAAAAATTCCGCTTGACGTGGTGCAATCGGTTAAGCAAATTGAAGAATATGATAAATTGGCCGATACTATTGCTTCTCATTTAGCTCTGAAAACCGAAGATAAGCAATTTTTGCTGGAGGCAGAAAATCTTAAAGAACGCTTGAATAAGCTTTTGCAGCTTATAGATACGGAAATGCTGGTTATGGAAGTTGAAGACCGCATCAAAAACCGTGTCAAAAAGCAAATGGAAAAAAGCCAGAAAGAATATTATTTGAATGAACAGATTAAAGCGATTCAAAAAGAGCTGAATAATGGTGAAGATGGTGATGAATTTGGAAATTATCTGAAACGCATAAACGAAACAAAACTCAGCAAAGAGGCTCGCGAAAAAGCTTTGGGTGAACTTAAAAAACTTAAAAATATGGGAAATTCATCACCGGAAAGCGCAATTATCCGTAATTATCTGGATTGGCTTTTGGATATACCGTGGAGTAAAAAAACTAAACTTAATAAGGATTTGAAAAAAGCCATAGATGTTTTGGAAGAAGACCATTATGGGTTGGAAAAAGTTAAGGAACGTATTGTTGAATATTTGGCCGTACAGTCTCGTGCTAATCATATGAAAGCTCCGATATTGTGTCTGGTCGGACCTCCGGGGGTGGGAAAAACATCTTTAGGCAAATCTATTGCTCGCGCTACAAATCGTAACTTTGTACGTGCCTCGCTCGGCGGTATGCGTGATGAAGCGGAAATTCGAGGACATCGCCGTACTTATGTCGGGGCAATGCCGGGGAAAATCATTCAGTCTATGAAAAAAGCAGGAACGTCGAATCCGCTGTTTTTGCTCGATGAAATTGATAAGCTTGGCAATGATTGGCGCGGAGACCCAAGTTCGGCTTTGTTAGAAGTGTTGGACCCGGAACAAAATTCGTCCTTTAACGACCATTATTTAGAGGTAGACTATGATTTGTCCGATGTAATGTTTGTGACAACTGCCAATTCATTGGATATGCCTCGTCCGCTGTTGGATAGAATGGAGATTATTCAGCTTTCCGGTTATACGGAAGATGAAAAAATAGAAATTGCCAAACGCCATCTGCTAAAAAAAGTATTCGATGAAAACGCGGTTAAATGCTCTGAGCTGATAATTCATGATGAGGCAATTCGCGATATTATCCGCTATTATACACGCGAGGCCGGAGTGCGTAATCTGGAGCGTGAATTGGCGACAATCGCCCGTAAGGCTACTAAGGATATTTTGTTGCAAAATGGCAAATGCGTAAAGGTTGAAGTTACATCTGAAAATTTGGAAAAATATTTGGGTGTGAAGCGCTTTAGCTACGGCGAAGCCGAAAAACAAGACCATATCGGAGTGACAACAGGTTTGGCTTGGACCGAAGTCGGAGGAGATATTCTCTTTATAGAGGCTGTTGATATGCCTGGAAAGGGAAAAGTTACGCAAACAGGTAAGCTTGGCGATGTAATGAAAGAGTCTATCGAAACTGCATATTCGGTAGTGCGTGCGCATTCCAAAGAATTAGGCATAGACCCTGAAGTGTTTGAAAAAACAGATGTCCATGTCCATGTGCCAGAAGGTGCTACGCCAAAAGACGGGCCATCGGCAGGTATTGCCATGTATACGACTTTGGTTTCGGTATTTACAAAAACTCCGGTTAAGAAAGATGTGGCTATGACCGGAGAAATTACCTTGCAGGGACGAGTTCTGCCAATCGGCGGACTGAAAGAAAAGCTTTTGGCAGCGCTGCGCGGCGGTATAAAAACCGTGATTATTCCAAAAGAAAATAAAAAAGATTTGGCGGAGATTCCGGATAATGTCAAAAAAGGCATGAAAATTATTCCGGTAGATAATGTTGCCGAAGTGCTGAAGATAGCTCTCCATCACTAAACTTTGAAAAATATAATCAAAAAATGAGTTTCGTTCAAACAACGGAACTTATTTTTTTGTACACCGAAAAAAATATTTTAGGCGAGGGTGGAGGAAAGCTTATAGCGCTTTATGTAAATCGTAATCTTAGAACAACTGTTTTTACGGAAGTCCGAAAATGGCGTAGATGTTATCAGGTTTCGCCGTTAAAAGAAAATAAAAATCAAAGCATATTAAAACAGAAATAGTATTAAGAAGGCTATTGATGGCAGACCTTTGAAATTATTTTGTTGGAATACATTTTTTATTGCATCTTCGTTTGTTTAGCAACTTTAATCTACATATTGGAAAAAACGATAATCAATATTGACAAATTTTAGCAACAGACTATAACACTCGTTGTTAATTTATTTTATTATGTCGATTATTATTTATTATTATGAGTAAAGTATTTTGTAAATCTCTGAACTGCTTTTTAGCTAAAATGATGAAAGTTATGTTGTTCATTGTTTTTTTGACTATCGGAACAGTTATTTTTATTGTGGGCAAAGACGAATTTCATTTGGTGTTTGCCTTGTTTTTAGTCTTTTGTATTTTATATTCCTTTGCCGAAGAATGTGCAACTATCCGCAAATGGAAAAGACAACGCAGTTACATTTGCAAAGTGTTTTTTAATTTATGCGCCATCGCTGTAAACACGATTATTTTAATAGGCGCCGCTTTATTTTTCAATAAGGTATTATAATAAAAAAAATTCTCGTATTTTTGAAAGATACGAGAATTTTTTTTAGGTAAATTATTTAACCATGTCAATAACGGCATCCGTAATATCCACGCCGCCGTTAATTACATAAGCTTTATTAACTATAACGGTTAAATCTTCTTTATCGGCAACCGATTTTATAATGTCATTGAGTTTTTGGTCAGAAGCCTGCAAAGCAGAGGCATATACTTTGTCAAAATTGTCTTTTTTAACATTTATTTCAGCAACATATTTATCCGAAGCTTTCTTTTTAGCATCTTCATCGCTGATTTTTGCCAGTTTTGCATTGGCATCATTTGCCATTTTCTGCAATTCCTGAATTTGACTTTCGCGCTCTGTTTTTATGGCGGCAACATCTTTAGAAGCCATCACAACGCGCTGCAAATCAATTACTGCAAATTTTGCTTCATTATTACCCGACACCATTTTTGTTGCAAATGCTGCGATTATCGCACTAATCAAAGCAGCAAAAAAAATAAGACCATAGTTAGGGCTGTTATCAAATCTGGACATTTATTTCTCCTTTTATTTTAATACAATCTAATGTTAGCGTCTTTTTTAGTTATTTCAAGATATTTTCACGAATATGCAACATAAAAGTGTTGACGCTGTCACAAAAACAATTATTATAGCGGCAGAGGAGTTATTTATGAAAGCTACGGATACCGGAATTAAGCGAATTTTAAAGGCCTTTATTTATTCTCGCGATGGTTTTGTTTCGGCCTATAAAAGCGAAACAGCTTTGCGTCAGGATATAATAGTTTTTATATTATTTTCAGCTGTCGCGCTATGTCTTGATTTGCCGATTTGGCAAAAAGCCATACTGATTTCCAGCTTATTGTTTATTATAATTATGGAGCTGGTCAATACCGCTGTAGAAGTTGTCATCGACCGCATTTCACCGGATTATCACGAACTTTCCAAAAAAGCCAAAGATATCGGCAGTATGCTGGTTTTATTATCCTTTGTAAATGCTCTGATTTTATGGGGAGCGTTTTTATATCCGCTGTTTTTTAAATGAACCGACCTCAAGATTTAGCAATTTATATTCATTGGCCTTTTTGCAAAAGTAAATGCCCGTATTGTGACTTTTATAAAGAGTTGGCTCGCGGCTGCGATGAAGAAAAAATAATTGATGAATATTTGTGCGCTCTCAAGAAATACTACTTTTTGATGCCAAAACGCAAAATTAAATCAATTTTTTTTGGCGGCGGCACACCTTCTTTGATAAGTCCCAAAAATATAGAAAAAATTATAAATTTTATTTGTAAAAACTGGGCGATACAAGATGATATTGAAATTTCACTTGAAGCAAATCCGAATACTAATCATAAAAACTTGTTTAAAGATTTAAAACTAGCCGGAATCAATAGATTATCACTTGGAGTGCAAGCTTTAAATGAAAATGACCTGCGTTTTTTGGGTCGCACTCATAGTTTGGAAGCGGCGCGTCTGAGTCTGCAAGAAATTGTACAAATATTCGACAATCATTCCGCTGATTTAATTTACGCCAGACCGCAGCAAACTAAAGAAGAATGGCAGAAAGAATTAAACGAAATCTGCTCTTACGGTCTGCGTCATTTATCTTTATATCAATTAACTATTGAAGAAAATACAGTATTTTATCATAAACATATTAAACCTTTAGATGATGATAAATCAGCAGAATTATATTCCTTTACGCGTGAATATTTAACAAAACAAGGTTATAATATGTATGAAGTATCAAACTTTGCCCGCGCAGGATATGAAAGTAAGCATAACTTAACATATTGGCAAGGCGGAGACTATATCGGCATAGGTAAATCCGCTCAAGGTAGATTGACGTTAAACAATAACTTTTATGCAATCAATTATCCATTTGAAAATGAATATATTTCAGTAAAAGAACGAGCTGAAGAACTAATCATAACCGGGCTGCGGCTGGTCAGCGGTATAGATAAATCAACATTCCAAAATATTATCGGAGTTCCGCTGTCAGAATTTATCAATCAGGCAAAATTGCAAGAATTTAAAGAGCTGAATCTGATAACCGAAACATCTAAAAATTTAGCCGCAACACCGCACGGATTTTTATTTCTCAACCTGCTGATTAGACAGCTGTGTCTTTAATCGTTAACACCATATCCTCCGTTAACCAGCACTGCCAGCAACAATAAAAAAAATATCATTGCAAAACCGGCTCTTGCAGAAACTCCGTCCGAAACTTTATAATGCCGATTTAGTGCAAATATAAAAAGCGGCGACACCAAAAGCAACGCCGTCACGTATCCCGGATTGGGAGCAACCCTCAGCGCCATAGTTTTAGAGATAATAAGGGCGGCGCTGAAACCAATCAAATAGCCTCCTATTTTCCACATTCTTCGAGAAAAAATCTCATTTATTTTTTGCCGCACGCTTAAAGAAGAACCATCTGCCAAAAAACACTTTAGGTTATAACAACCGCTGATAAAAGTGGCAACCGATAAATAATAAACAATTGATTGCCAAACCGAAGAACCGCCTAAAGCAATATATTTTGTGATAATACTCATCCCTGCCAAAGCAAACACCGCCGGCATTATATAGCGAGCCGTTTGCCGCGACACTTTTGTGCGAATCATCTGCCAATAGCAAAACGTAAAGCCAAACAAAACTAAAAGCAAAGTTATAAAAACATTGCCTTGCCGCATAAGAACAAAAAAATCTTCCGGAGTAAGTATCCACCATAAAAACGTGGTAATCAGCACCGTTACTGCCATAAAACGAGAAACCGGTCCGGCTCCGTATTTGGCCGAAGCAAAAAATAAGTGCGAGTCATAAATTCCGATAAGCCAGCCCTGAAATATCAGCAATCCCCAATAATAAGCGCTGGTCGGTACCGGAAAAAACATCAAAAAAGGCGCAAATAAGAGAGAAATACCAAAACCTCGCCAAATACCCAAAACATAGCCGTTAACCTTGTAGTGCTGATTAAACAAGGTATAAACAGCTGTGAAAAATCCATATATTAACCCATTGATAATCCATAACATAGAATGTTATGTAATTATTGGCTGCACTTTTTCAAGTCATAAATTTTCTAGGTCATCGGCTTTTATCTGCACTTCCAGCCATTGATTTTCCATTTCTTCCAGCTTTTCTTTATTGGCTGCCAATTTAGAGGTTAGTTCATCAAACTTCTGTGGGTCGTCGGTATAAAGATTAGCGTTGCCCAAAGCCACTTCAATAGCTTTATTTTCTTCTCCTATTTTTTCAATTTCTTTCGGCAGATTTTCCAGCATATATTGCTCTTTATAGCTAAGTTTTAAGGTTTTATTTTTTTCGCGGGTTTTAACATCTTCTTTAACCGCCGGTCGGCGTTTTTCTGTTTTAGGCGGAATACCTTTTAGTTTTTCCAATAATTCAGAATAAGAGCCGACATGTTCATAAACAGTCCCGTCACCACGCATATAAATTAAAGAAGTCGCCACTTTATCCATAAAATCACGGTCGTGGCTGACGATTAAAATAGTTCCTTCATATTCATCAAGAACTTCTTGCAGCAAATCCAGAGTATCCATATCCAAATCGTTGGTCGGCTCATCTAAAACCAAAAAATTAGATTGCTTAGCTAAAGCTAAGGCCAGCATCAACCGATTTTTTTCTCCGCCCGAAAGCGCTGAAACCGGACATTGAGCTTGGTCAGGCTTAAATAAAAAATCTTTTAAATAGGCTACAACATGTCTAAAATGTCCTCTTACCCATATATGGTCGCCCTCATTGCACAAAGTTTTCCACAAAGTTTTTTTAGGGTCAAGCGTAATGCGGTTTTGGTCAAAATAAGCTTCTTCCAAATTTTTACCGATACGTACAAAACCGGAATCCGGCTCTAATCTTTTTGTTAATAACTTAATCAGCGTAGTTTTGCCGGAGCCGTTAGGACCTACAATGCCTAATTTATTGCCCTTTATGACACGGATTGAAAAATCTTTTACAATTTCTCTTTCTCCAAAAGACTTGCTGATGTGTTTGGCTTCAATCACCATTTTAGAGCGCAGTTCGGCTGTTTCAGCCTCCATATTAACTGAGCCGGTCATTTTAATTTGCTCGCGCCTTTCTTGGCGCAATTGCTGTAAACGGCGCAAGCGTCCCATATTGCGGCGGCGGCGCGCGGTCACGCCTTTGTGCAGCCATTCGGTTTCTTCGGCAATTTTTTTATTTAGAGCTTTTTGTTCTATAATTTCCTGTTCAATAACTTGGTCTTCCCATTCTTCAAATGTAGAAAAGCCTTTATTATTACGGCGTAAAACGCCTCTGTCCAACCAAAATGTAGTTTGTGAAATATGGTCCAGAAACATTCTGTCATGACTGATTGCAATAACCGCACCCGTAAATTTTTTGATTAAATCTTCAAGTTTTTCTATGGTTGTGATATCTAAATGGTTTGTTGGCTCATCAAGCAGTAAAATATCGGGTTCGCTGATTAAAGAACGAGCCAAAGCTGCCTTACGCCGTTCACCGCCGGAAGATTGTTCGGGATTTTGATTTTCATTTATGGCAAAATATTCAATCAATCGGTCGGCGCGGTAAGTTTGATTTTTTTCTTCTTTAGGCAGACCGGCCTCAACAACTTCTCGCAAGGTTTTAAAACCCGTAAAATCTGGTTCTTGCGGCATATAACCGATTCTTATTCCCGGCTGAACAAAAAATTCGGCATCATCAGGCTCTATTTCACGGGCAATAACTTTTAATAACGTAGATTTTCCACAGCCGTTACGTCCGACCAAACAGATTTTATCACCGCGATTAACATATAAATCGACATCTGTAAACAGAGGGTTTAAGCCAAAACTCAGCTTGGCGCCGCGTATTGTATATATAGGAGCTTCTGCAACCATTTTTTTCACCTTTCGATGCTCTATCTAAACCAAAATATCAAATAATACAAGAGATTTTATTTTTTACCTTGAAAGCAGATATTTTTCGTATTATTATGTCGGCGGAAATAATTGAAAAGGATAATTATACCTATGAAGAAAACAATTTTTTGCTGCTTAATATCATCTTTTTTAGCAGCAAATTCATACGCTCAAGCCGTAGATTTGTTTGATGATGATAATTTAACTTCTCCCAAACAAAATGAAGCTAAAACCGAAGAAAATGTTCAATTTTCTGATAAAAACTCCGAAACAACACAAGATAACGACTCCGCAGATAAAAACGCCGGTATGTTAAGCTTTATAACAAAGCCGATTTCTCTTTTGTTTTCGGCCAATGATAAAGTCACAGCTTCTGACGGCAAAGAAGAAACATTCTTGGAAAAAAGCACCAGACAGGCAAAAGAAGGCAAACTTGAAGACCAAATGAATTTGGCTTATATGTATTTGTATGGGACAAATGGTGTAAAACAAGATTTTGATAAAGCTTTTGATTTTTATCAAATGGCAGCCGAACAAAATGACCCGATTGCCCTCAATAACTTAGGCAGTCTGTATTTTAACGGCATAGGCACCGAGGCAGACGCTAAAAAAGCAATAGAAATGTTTAGCAAAGCCGCCGAACTCGGAAATGACAATGCAGCAACAAACTTGGCATTTATTTATCTGAAAGGCGGAGTAAAAGATGCAGCGCGCAACAAAATTGCCATGAATTTGTTTAAGAAAGCTGCCGATTCCGGAAATAATGTGGCAAAATTTATGACTGGATATGCTTATTATATCGGTTTTGTTTTTGAACAAGACTACGATATGGCTTTTAAGCTGATACGCAGCGCCTCTGGCAAAGACAGCAATTTAGATGAAGCTCAGTTGATTTTATCTGATATGTATATAAAAGGTCAAGGCACAGTACAAAACTTTAATAAAGGTATTGCCGCTTGTCGAGCTGCTGTTAATCAGGGAAATTCAGAAGCATACATAAAACTTGCCCGTATTTATACTGAGGGTAAAATTACTCAGCCAAACCTGCTGATGGCGCACTCTCTTTATAATATTGCAGCGGTGCTGAATGAACCAAAAGCAGCGGAATATCGCGATAAAATAGGCGCTTCTTTGCAGCTTGACCAATTATTGCAAGCTCAGAATGAGGCTCAGAATTTTAAACCTCATCCATCGGAATTGACAATGTATGTGCGCCAAACTTTCGGATTTGATATCCGTAGTTATATAGATATGAATGTTATAACCACTAAAGAAAGAAAATAAAATGCAAAGCAGAAGCAAAAAAAGAATTTTAAAAAAAATGTTATCTTGGTCAGGTTTATTTTTCTTTGCCCTTGCCGCCTTTATGATTTATAATCAATTATCAAAATATTCTCTTGAAGAAATCAAAAATGCCATAATTGATGTGCCGGCAAAAAATATTATATATGCGTGTATTGCTTCATTTTTCGGATATGTGGCTCTTTCATCTTATGATTTCTTAGCCTTAAAATATATAAACCGCAAATTAGCGGCATGGAAATGGATTTTTGCCGGATTTCTCGGTTTTGCCGTAAGTAACAACGCCGGACACGCTATCATTTCTGGAGGAGCAATCCGCTATCGCTTGTATACGCGGTGGCGTGTAAATGCTTCAGATATTGTAAAAATGGTTACCTTTTCAGGTTTTACCTATTTGGTAGCTTGCTTCTTTTTGGTTTTATTAGGTTTTATATGTTCTCCGCATCATGTTCTTTCTGCCATATCATCTCCCTGGGTAAACTGGACGCTGCTTTTAGTTTCCGGCGGAGGGTTGATTTTTTATATTTGGGGCAGCACTTATTATAAAAAGCCGATTATAATAAAAGAAATAGAATTTGATACTCCTGGTTTCAAAATGGCAACTGCGCAAGTAATTATCGGAAGCTTGGATATTTTGATGGCCTCGCTTGTGCTTTATTCAATTTTGGAACACTATATTGACATTCCGTTTATAACTTTTATAGGCGCGTTTATTATTGCGCAAATTTTAGGTGTATACAGCCAAGTTCCGGGCGGTTTGGGTGTGTTTGAAATTGTATTTGCAAAATTATTGCCGGATGACCAAAATCAGGCAACATTGTTTGCAATTCTGATACTATACCGTATAATTTATTATTTGCTGCCATTGTTGATTTCAGGTATTGCGCTGGTTATTTATGAGCTAAAACTGGCCGGACGTCTTTCAATAATAAAAAAAAATAAAAATAAGCAAAAATAAATATTGACATTGAACAAAATATCATGTAATAAGGTTTTGTTCATGGCGGGGTAGCTCAGTTGGTTAGAGCGGTGGAATCATAATCCATGTGTCGAGAGTTCGAATCTCCCCCTCGCTACCATAACAAAGAAAGTCCTCTTTTGAGGGCTTTTTTTGTTATAGGATAGCCGGAGATTTGAACTCGAAAAGAGAGTTCGAGAACAAACGAAAGGCAGACTTTAGGATGCCGGTCAGCAAAGCTGATGAGTGCAGAGTCGACGAAACAAAGTGAAGTCAATCTCCCCCTCGCTACCAAGTTGAAAAGAGGAAGTTTATACTTCCTCTTTTTTCTGTCTTCAGAAAAACTCGCGTTAGACGCGTGGTTCAGTATAGCTTATAGCGATGAGTTTGACAAAGCGCTCCTTTCGGTTAAAATAATGCGGTCTGCCAAGACGCATTATAACCGAAAGGAGGTCATTATGAAAAATGACTTATCCAGATTAGCACATACAATATGGAATTGCAAATATCATATAGTATTTGCGCCAAAGTATAGAAGAAAAGTGTTTTACGGAAGTAAAAGACAGGAAATAGTAAGTATCTTAAAAGAATTATGCAGATGGAAAGAAGTAGAAATAATAGAAGGAGAAGCGTGTCCGGACCATATTCATATATTAGTAAAAATACCACCAAAGATAAGTGTTTCAGGATTTATGGGATTTTTGAAAGGCAAAAGTAGTTTGATGATTTATGAAAAATGGAGCAACATAAAATACCAATACCGAAACCGAGAGTTTTGGTGTAAAGGATATTATGTGGATACAGTAGGTAAAAATACTGAAAAAATTATCAATTATATCAAAAATCAGTTGAAAGAAGACCAATTAGCCGACCAACTGACAATGGATTTAAACGACCCGTTTACGGGTAAGTAATAACAGATTGCGTCTGACAGACATTAGAGTTCCCTGTTTAGGGGATGCAAGTGGTAAAGGCTTCTAGCCGTTAAAGAAGAACCACGCGTTTTACGCGTGGGTCTCTTTTTTTGTATAAAGAAAACCACCGGATAGTCCGGTGGTTCCGGAAAGCTTACAGCTTTACCGAAAAAAATTCCTTTG
>CAKQDU010000012.1 GCA_934229625.1 uncultured Alphaproteobacteria bacterium
GAGAGACCTTTGAATAGCTTATTTTTCATCTTTCTTTCCTCTAAAATTATATTGTTTACACTCCAATTCTATAACAGCCTCACGCCATAAGTCAACCGCAAAATCAAAGCGTTATTATGGCCGAAAGTGTGTAAAAAAAACGACCGTTTAAAATGGACAGTTTTTAGGCTATTTTTTATAGTCTAGCAAAGGTTGTTGGAATTTGCAATAACTTTTTATATTTGCGATGTTTTTTGCTGTTTTTACAACATTTTATTGCCGCCTGTTTCGCTGTGTAAAAATAACGGTCGTTTTTTTTACACAATTGAGGAGGAATAAGATGTTTAAGGGTATAGAATTTTTCAAAGAACAGAGCAGGGGAGCGGAGTGTGTATTGCTTCGTGTCGCTCGCAATGACATTTGCTCTGTCGGTCGGTCAATGATAGAAATGCTGGGCGTATTGGCGATTGTCGGAGTGCTAAGCGTGGGCGGCATCGCCGGATATTCTAAGGCGATGGAGCAATATAAATTAAATAAAGTGCTGAACCAATATTCGCATTTGCTGCAAGGGTTGATAGAATACGGCGGAAAAATGCGTAATTCAGGTAATGATGACGTGCAGCTTGGCGATGCCGTAAATGCCATTGGTTTAATTCCCTCAACTTGGCATTATCGGAACGACAGCGGCTTGCAGAATTTTCAGGATGATATCGGGAATATTGTGCATATTGTTTCGCGTGAGGGCTATTTGGTTTTTAATCTAAGCTTGCGTGCAAAGGATGCGCAGTTTTCTTCCAAAACCTGCGTAAACTTTTTTCAATATATTTTTCAGCCGCTTCACAGTACATTTAAACGCATTGTTATGTTTGATATGAACAGCGTAAACCCAAACCAATGGTATTACGGCGATTCTCTTTGCAGCAATTACCACTGCCTTAACAATATGACGCTCAGCGCCATGCATAATGCCTGCGGATATTGCGCCGAACGTGAAGGCTCCGTCTGTTTTATGGTTATTCATCTTTAATATCTTTTGCCAATCCGTTTAGAACATCATCAGATTGTATTTCAGGTTTGATTTTACCTCGTCAGGTCCGTTGCGGTAATCTCCCTGATATGACAAAGTATAGCTGTAGATTAAAAAGCCGTATGGGTTAAGCAGGCGGTCTTCAGGTTTTTTGAAACGCAGATTGCCATCATAGCCAATTCGCAGGGTGGCTCGCCACACGTCTACTTTAGGTTTTGGGTTTTCTCTGGTGATGTCATATGTTTTGAACTGTACCATCCACATGGAGCGAGATATGCGCTTTGTCCAGTCTATTTCTATATATCTTTGCAAGCCGATGCTTTTAAACTGCTGGTCGGCGGTTGCGGCGTCTTTTTGCAGAAATTCTTCAAAAACATCATCGGTTGAATACCAATATAAAATGGAGTTTTTACGCCAGCGTTCTTTAAGCTCGGCATAGTCTTCGGTGACTGTGTATCTTAAAACCATATAGTCACGGATATATTGTTCGGCAATCAAATCGCTGGCAAAATAGTAGCGTTCGTCGCGTTCCATAATTTCCAGCTGGCTTGTGTCTTTGTTGACAACAAAAAGCCGCGGTTGCACATGCTGTTCCGGCAAAATCAAATAGATTATGCAGGCGATAATCATGTTTGCGCAGATACTGAGGCAAGTTACCATCACCAAAAAACGTGATGTCCACAAATAGCGGCGTTCCGGAAAAGCGTCTACATGTACGCGTTCCGGAAAATATCCCAAAACATCGGGAGATTCTTTTTCTTTATACTTAAATAAAGTGCCTATAATAGAAACCATGGCAATTTTTACCTCAATTTTATATTTACTTTAATAATATAAATAAAAGTGTAACAAAATGTTAATTTTTTGAGATTATTATCATGTCAGAATAACTGAAGTATACTTTAAGGATGTAACTATGAAAAAACTGTTGTTTTGGATGATGAGTTTTTTGGCAGTCGCAGGCTGCACCGAAAAAGATTCGTCATATACCAACGGACCGGATGCCGCTTATTATTCAGACTGGGATAGGGCGGTTCGTTATGATGTTGACATGCAAAATATGTATGCCAATACTCCGTTGAAATTGGAAAAGCCTCTGGATATGTATATGTCTATGGCGTTGGCTCTCAAATATAATTATACCGGACGCATGATACGCTATCAGGAAAGTTTAACCAAAGCCGGAAAATCGGCTTATTCCCAGCTTCCGGAAATTGCTTCTTCTGCCGGGTATATCAATACAAACAGCAATGAGCATATTAGTCCGGACTTGAAAGTCGCTTGGAACGTTTTGGATATTTCAACTTTATATTATATGAATGCTTCGCCGGAGTTTACAAAGAGTGTCGCCGTTGAGCAAAGCCGCAAGGTAATTCAAAACATTGTGCAGGAAGCGCGTGTATTGTATTGGAAAGCACTCACAGCTCAGCGGCTGATTCCGGTTATTGACGATACAATAGAACATATTACATTGGATGTGGATGAAATGAATGCCAAAGCTAAAGAGCTTGCGCTGCAGGGCAAAAATCCAACCACCGAAGAACTTATCAAAAAACGTAAATATATGGAAGCTGTAAAAAAACTTTCGGCTTTGAAACGTGATATGGAAACAGCTCATGAACGTTTGGCCTCTCTTATGGGATTGCATCCGTCTACGCAGTTTACGCTGGTGGGAAAAGAGTATGGAAATTTTGCTTTGCCTGAAATAAAGTCTAATCTTTCTCGTTTGGAATGGCTGGCACTCACCAATCGTCCGGAGCTTAAAGTTCATGATTTGCTGACTTCCGGCGATGATTTAGAATTGATTATTTCAAATTTCCGCGATGATAATGGCAGCGGTTATAAAAACAGTCCTAATACCTATAATCAAAAGTGGTGCAACGCCGCTAAAGAAGTTTCTATGCAAGTTTATGAAGACACTCGCTCAGGCGTGAGCGGTCAAACGATGACAACATTGCGCCGTCAGCGTATGACATCATTGATTCTCAATCAGGTATATATCGCATGGGCGCGTTATACCTCTGCGACAGAAGACTACCAAATTGCCTATGAAATTGCCGGAACTTCTGAGAATATTGCCGAAGATGTAACTTCAGCCAACGGAAGCCAGGCAGAAAAAAGTCAGTTGGAAGCCGCTCGCGCTATTGCTGATGAAACAAAAGCATCTTTGGCTTATGTTGATTTACAAGATGCTTTGGGCGCGTTATATGCTACAATCGGTTTGGATGCATTGCCTTATTATATGCTAAATGAATCTCCGTCTAAAATTGCCATTGCTCTGCGCGACAATTTGGATAAATGGCGCAAAGGCGAATTTATTCCGGATAATCGTCCGTATTTGATGGATATTCCTAGCCGCCGTCCGCCGGTTAATCTGTCATCAGAAAAATTGTTGCCTGATGTGACTTTTGAAACCGGTCAGCATATCAGAATTCCGGTTCCGGATTCGGTATTTGAAAAAATGGGCTGGAAAGCAGATACATTTACTACAAAAGCCGGTTTGATTGACGATTCGCCATTGCCTAAGTGGCTGAAATATAATCCGGCAACCCGTATGTTTACCGGTATGGCAATGCCTAAGGACGGCGGAGTTTATCCGATAAAGATTTATGCTCTGGATAAAAATAATAATATTGCTTATTTAACATTTAAGCTGACTATTATTGAAGTCTATGTGCCTTCAATCAAGGTGCGCGGTCTTAACCGAACTAGAAAAGCCACGGTTATGAAACGCTGCACAGGCAATCAATGCACGGATGAAACTCTGGATGATGTTCAGGTTTTTGCTCCGGTCAGATAACTGATTGCTACACACAAAAAAGTCCGCACAAAAAGCGGACTTTTTTGATGTCGCGCAGGCTGATTTTTTCTCTTTAAGAAAATTACCCTTGCGACTCCTTTTTATAAGAATTAAATTGCCGTTTTGAGCTGAAAGCATAATTTAAAATTTTCAGAATCAACTCGTTACACACAACATACTGATTCTCAGTATAAGAAATATATACTGCTTAGCCGCTTTCAATTTACAATGTTATATACATGTTTAAAAAAATTTTTGTCCGTAAATTTAAATGCTTATCAGAATTGTATCAAAAGTTAACATATTTTTACTTGTCGTTAGTAGTCTAAATTTTCTAGTATGTAAAAAGCAAATCAAAATTACTTTGTTATTAAATAGAAAAAAAAGTTGGGTATACTAGATATTGTCTGTTTACATTTTATTCATACTATATGTAGTATAACTCAAATAAATATTTGATAACGCCAAAGGGAGAATTTTATAATGGGTACAGAACAGACTGCCAAAATAAACAAAATAGATACCAATGTTGAAAGCATTACCAAGCGTGACGGAACATTAGCTCCGTTTGATGAAAGCAAAATTTATAATGCGATTTTAAAAGCCGGTACTTCTACCGGAGAATTTGATGAATCCGATGCGTGGCTTTTAACTGCGCAAGTGATGAAAGTAATCAATCACAAATTTACCGAATCTTTGCCTTCTATTGAACAAATTCAAGATATTGTAGAGCAAGTGCTGATTTCTGCCAACTATTTTGCTACGGCAAAAGCGTATATTCTGTACCGTGATAAGCGTAACCGCATGCGTTCTGACCACAAGGTTATGGTGGATGTTGAAAGCTCAATTAACGAATATTTGGAAAAATTGGACTGGCGTGTTAACGCTAATGCCAATCAAGGATACTCTAACGGCGGTTTGATTTTGAATGTTTCCGGTAAAGTAACGGCAAATTATTGGCTGAGCCATGTTTATCCGGCAGAAGTCGGAGAAGCGCATCGTAACGGCGATATCCATATTCACGATTTGGATATGTTGGCTGCTTATTGTGCCGGTTGGTCGTTGAAAAACTTATTAAAAGAAGGTTTTAACGGTGTAAAGGGCAAAGCCGAGGCTAATCCGCCTAAACATTTGACATCAGCTGTCGGACAGATGGTCAACTTTATGGGAACGCTGCAAAACGAATGGGCGGGGGCTCAGGCTTTTTCATCAGTTGATACATATTTGGCTCCATACGTTAAAAAAGATAATTTAACATTTGAGCAGGTTAAACAATCTATCCAAGAATTAGTTTATAACTTAAATGTTCCTTCTCGCTGGGGTTCGCAAACACCGTTCACAAACTTTACTTTTGACTGGGTTTGTCCTGAAGATTTGCGCAATCAGCATCCGTATATCGGCGGTCATATTGCCGGTCATGATGAGAGCTATATGCCAATTATCGAAGGTCAGGAAGAAATGCCTTTCACTTATGGTGATTGCCAGCCTGAAATGGATATGATTAACCGCGCTTATATAGAAGTAATGATGGCAGGTGATGTGTTGGAACGTCCGTTTACATTCCCGATTCCTACCTATAACATGACACCTGATTTTCCGTGGGATGACGAAAAATCACAGCTTTTATTTGAAATGACAGCTAAATACGGTATGCCTTATTTCCAAAACTTTATTAACTCTGTTTTGAAACCGGGACAGATTCGCTCTATGTGCTGCCGCCTGCAACTGGATTTGCGTGAGTTGTTGGCAAAAGGAAACGGTTTATTCGGTTCGGCCGAACAAACAGGTTCTATCGGTGTGGTAACATTCAACTGCGCTCGCTTGGGTTATATGTTTAAGGGAAATGAACAAGCCTTGTTCGCTCGCGTTGACGAGTTGATGAACATTGCCCGCACTTCTTTGGAAATTAAAAGAAAAGTTATTCAACGCTTGATTGACAATGGTTTGTACCCATACACAAAGCGCTATTTAGGAACTTTGCGCAACCACTTCTCCACTATCGGCGTAAATGGTATTAACGAGATGATTCGCAACTTTACAAACGACGAACACAATGTTGCCGATGAATGGGGAAAAGCGTTTGCGGAAAAATTCTTAGATTATATCCGCGGCTGCTTAGTAAAAATTCAAGAAGAAACAGGACATATGTATAATTTGGAGGCTACTCCGGCAGAAAGCGCAACCTACCGTTTTGCTCGTGAAGATAAGAAACGTTTTGCAGGAATTATTCAGGCCGGTACCAAAGAAGACCCTTATTATACCAATTCTTCGCAATTGCCTGTAGGCTATACCGATGACCCGTTTGAAGCTTTGGATTTGCAGGCCGCTCTGCAATCTAAATACACCGGCGGTACAGTATTGCACCTTTATATGAGCCAGCGTATTTCTTCGGCAAAAGTTTGCGGCGAACTGATTAAAAAAGTTCTGACAAACTACCGCTTGCCGTATATCACAATTACTCCGACTTTCTCGATTTGTCCGAAACATGGCTATTTGGCCGGCGAACACAAGTTCTGCCCATTGTGCGATGAAGAAAAGAAAGCCGCAAAATTGAAAAAATTAAAAGCCAGCAATGCAGCTTAATATTACAGAAAAATTTATTTAATGGAGATAAAACTATGGAAAACACCATCAAAATTGAAGATATAAAATTAACCGATGCTGAAAGACAGCCTTGCGAAATTTGGACCAGAGTTATGGGCTATCATCGTCCGGTTTCAGAGTTCAATAAAGGTAAAAAATCCGAATACTATTCTCGTAAATGCTTCTGCGAAGAAAAAGCGGTAATGTATTTGGATAATGATTGCGGCTGCGCTTTGGCTGCAGAATAGTTGACGGACAGATATGTCTTCTGATTTGTTAAGAATCGGCGATATTGAAAAATTCAGTATCGTCGATTTTCCATCTAAGATAGCCGCTGTTGTCTTTATGCAGGGTTGTCCGTGGCGTTGTCCGTTTTGCTATAATGCTTCGCTGCAGAATCCAAACAGCGATGATAATGCAGGTTGGGATAAACTTATAAATTTGCTGGAACATCGCAAAGGAATTTTAGACGCTGTCGTGTTTAGCGGTGGAGAGCCGTTAATGCAAAGTAATTTGCCGCAAGCGATGGATGTTGTAAAAAACATGGGTTTTGAAATTGGACTGCACACCGGCGGATATAATCCCCAAGCGCTAAAAAAGGTTATTGATAAAGTTTCTTGGGTGGGAATGGATATAAAAGTTCCGCTGGATACGGAAAGATATACAAAAGTTACAGGTTGTCCGACACCTATCGCCAATATCAAAGAAAGCCTGCAGATTTTGATTGACAGCGGCATACACTTTGAATGCCGCACTACCTGTGACCCTCGTATTTTGAATATTGATGACATTTATAAAATAGCTGATGAACTGTCTGCTTTGGGAGTGCGTGAATATTATCTGCAAAAATATCGCCCTGTGCCGGGTGATAAAATCACGCAGGACGCAGATTGCGATAAGTTTTTTATAGATGGCAATTTGCAAAATTATCTAAAATCAAAATTTGAGATTTTTGATAATAGAAAATAAAAAAATAAAATTTTAGAAAACAATCAGAAAAATAAGCTCCCCGTTTTGTGTAACTGTTCGATTTTGGAAACTGTTTGCACAAAGCAGGGAGCTTTAAAGTTTTAATAATTATCAGTACATTCCGCCCATTCCGCCGGCAGCGGCAGCAGCGTCGCCGCAATGGCATTCTTTTTCTGGAATTTCTGTAACCATAGCCTCGGTTGTGATTAACAAACCACCCACAGAAGCTGCGTCTTGCAAAGCGGTCCTAACCACCATTGTCGGGTCAACAATACCGGATTTAATCATATCGGTATATTCACCGGCAGCAGCGTTATAACCATAGTTATAATCTTTGCTTTCCAGTAATTTACCGGCAACAACCGCACCGTCAACACCGGCATTTTCGGCGATTTGACGCAGCGGAGCCTGCAAAGCGCGGCGGATAATGTCAATACCGACATTTTGGTCTTGATTATCTGTCTTTACATTTTCCAAAGCTTTTGTTGCATACAGCAATGCAGTACCGCCGCCGGCAACAATACCTTCTTTAACCGCGGCGCGGGTTGCGTGCAAAGCGTCGTCAATGCGGTCTTTCTTTTCTTTTACTTCAACTTCAGAAGCGCCGCCGACTTTGATAACAGCTACACCGCCGGAAAGTTTGCCCAAGCGTTCTTGCAGTTTTTCACGGTCATAATCAGAGGTTGTTTGGCTGATTTCTTGACGAATTTGTGCGGTTCTGCCGGCAATAGCTTCTTTATCTCCGGCGCCGTCAATGATTGTGGTGTCGTCTTTGGTGATTTCAACACGTTTAGCTGTACCGAGCATATCCAAAGTAACGTTTTCAATCTTCATACCCAACTCGTCAGAAATAACCTGACCGCCAGTCAAAATAGCCATATCTTGCAGCATTGCTTTGCGTCTGTCGCCAAAACCAGGGGCTTTTACAGCGCAAACTTTCAAGCCGCCGCGAATTCTGTTGACAACCAAAGTGGCCAAAGCTTCACCTTCAATGTCTTCGGCAACAATAACCAAAGCACGTCCGGATTGAACGATTGCTTCCAAAATAGAAATCATCGGCTGTAAGTTAGAAATTTTTTTGTCATACAATAAAATGTACGGATTATCATATTCGCAGTTCATTTTTTCCGGATTTGTTACAAAATACGGAGATAAATAACCGCGGTCAAATTGCATGCCTTCTACGACGTCTAATTCAGTTTCCAAGCCTTTGGCGTCTTCAACAGTGATAACACCCTCATTTCCAACTTTTTCCATAGCTTTTGCCAAATATTCACCGATTGTGGTGTCGCCGTTGGCCGAAATTGTGCCGACCTGAGCGATTTCTCCGGAAGACTGAACGGCTTTAGAGCGAGATTTAACATCTTTAACCACAGCTTCTACAGCCATATCAATACCGCGTTTTACGTCCATCGGGTTCATACCGGCGGCAACAGCTTTGCAGCCTTCGCGGATAATAGCTTCGGCCAAAACTGTGGCGGTTGTTGTGCCGTCACCGGCTTTATCAGCGGTTTTTTGAGCCACTTCTTTAATCAGCTGAGCGCCCATATTTTCAAATTTATCGGCCAGAGCCACTTCTTTGGCGACGGAAACGCCGTCTTTTGTTAATTTTGGCGCGCCGTATGATTTATCAAGCATAACGTTGCGGCCTTTAGGACCCAAAGTTACTTTTACGGTTTTAGCCAATGTTTCAACGCCTTTAAGCATTTTGCTGCGGGCGTCAGTTCCAAATTTAATGTCTTTTGCAGCCATTTTATTTTACCTTTCGCAGATTATTCTATAATTGCCAAAATATCAGATTCATTTACAATCAAGCGAGATTCGCCGTTGACTTTGATTTCAGTGCCGGCCCATTTGCCAAACAAAACGCGGTCGCCTGCTTTTACGGACAAGGCAATAACTTTGCCGTCCGGAGCAACACGGCCGTTGCCCACAGCTTCTACAACACCCTCAGAAGGTTTTTCTTTGGCGGTATCCGGAATGATTATGCCACCGGCGGTTTTTGTTTCTTCATCAACACGTTTGATTAAAACTTTATCGTGCAATGGTTTGATATTCATTTTAATAACTCCTAAACAAATAGTTTTATTCAACTACTTGTTTAGTTAGTGTCCATATATTGCGATGTCAAGAAGCCTAAGCAATTTTTTTGCTAAATTCCAAATAAAAAAATGCAGACCAATAACGTTGCATAAACAATTGACGGTCCGAAAGGTCCGACTCTTTGTTTTTTTATTATGCAGCCTAAGCCAAATAAAATGCAGGAACCAAGTAAAATATAAGAAACAGGCTCCAATCCGACCCATGCCCCGATAGCGGCCAAAAGTTTTATATCGCCTCCGCCAAAAGCGTCAGGATATTTCCAAACCAAAAACATACTGGCGACAACCGGCATCAAATAACCGGCGCAGGCACCCATAAAACTGTTTTGAGCATTGCTTATCAACTGAGGGTCAATAGTGTCAAGCCATATTCCGTTAACTGCCGCGTAGCCAAAACCCAAAACAAGCAAAGGCAAGGTCAAAATATCCGGCAAAAGCATGAAACGCTTGTCAATTTCCACCAATAGCAGCATAATCCATAAAAATGCCACATACCAACCGGTGTAGTATTGGTCAAAATTTACGGCAAACAAATAAGTAACGGCGGCGGTAAAAATTCCCCAACCGAGGCTGCGCATTATATACCGCTTAAAAAGTTGCATATATTCAAAATCATTTTTCAGTTTGCTCCACGGCATATAGTGCTGCGGAATAAAAATTTTAAGCAAAATATACCCCATAGTAGCCGGCATCAATTTACCCAAGCGCCGCGCTAAATATGGAATTAAACAGCCAAAAACAAAACCAGCTAAAATGTATAACATAAAAACCTCCGTTAATTAACTTGAGCCGAAATATAGCAAAAAAATCATAAAATTTTATTAAAAATGCTTGAATCTTTGGCTTTTTTGTTGTACAAAACCGTTACTGACGGCACCCCTGGAGGCCGTTGGTGTAAGTTTTGATTATAAAATATAAGGAATAAAAAAATGACAGAAGTTACTTTTAATGCAAAAAAGCGTGAAAAAGCAGGTAAGGGGGCAGCTCGTGCATGTCGTCGTGAGGGCCGTGTTCCTGCCGTTATCTATGGTGGAAAAAAAGACGCTGTTTTAATCAGCCTTGACCCTGTAGAATTGGAAAAAGCCCTTGATTTGAGAGATTTTTACAAATCTGAAATCGTTGTTGATGTTGAAGGCAAAAAAGTTAAAACCGTTTGCCAAGACGTTCAATTCCATCCGGTTTCTGACAAGCCTATTCACGTTGATTTTATGCGTAAATAAGAGGTGACGATGTTTTTGGTGGTTGGTCTGGGTAATCCGGGGACGGAATATGCGGCTACTCGCCATAATGTTGGATTTATGGCGGCTGATGAGCTTCATCGCCGCTATAATTTTTCACCGTTTCGCTCCAAATTTGACGGTTTGATTGCCGAAGGAAATATTGAGGGTGAAAAAGTTTATTTATTGAAACCGCAGACTTTTATGAATCTTTCCGGCAACAGCGTTGTTAAAGCGGCTAACTTTTATAAAATTTTGCCGCAGAATATTGTGGTTATTCATGATGATATGGATTTGCCGACTGATAAAATCAAAGCCAAGCTCGGCGGCGGTGCCGGCGGACATAACGGCTTAAAAAGCATAGATTCTTGTATTACCCCTAATTATAACCGGATTCGCATTGGTATCGGACACCCTCAGAACCGCGATGCCGACAGTATTGTCAACCATGTACTTTCCGGTTTTTCAAAAGCTGATAAAGCAAACCTTGAAGCCAATATTGATTTGGTTGCCGATTTAATCGGCGTGCTTTTCAAAAAAGGAATTGCCGAATTTTCTAATCAGTTGGGAATGAAGCTGAATAAAAAATAGATTATCTGAAGATTTTGAAACGGTTTTCCAACGGTAAGAATGTTTTTTCTGCCGGTTTTTTTTCGATGCTTCCGAATGGCATTTGCGCCAAAATTTTCCAATTATCCGGTAAGCTTAGCATCTTTTTAACATCATCATCTATCAGCTCGTTATAGTGCTGTAACGAAGCGCCGATTTCATTTTCGGCCAGAGCTTGCCAAACCATATATTGCAGCATTCCGTTAGCCTCAAAAGTCCAGTCATGCATATTTTTCTGATAGGGCATAAAATCTTTTTGCAGCTGAGCTAAAACATCTAAATCTTCAAAATAAAGAATTGTTCCGTAGGCGGCAGCAAATGAATTTATTTTTTGCGTAACGCTTTCTTTTTTGTTAAAAGGCACGTTGGCTAAAATATTTTGCAATACCATGTTCCAAAAATCAATATGATATTGGTTTAAGAGCAAAACTAAGCGCGCCGATTGGGCGTTAAACGGTGTTGGACAATTTTTCAGACATTCTTTAAGAGTGTCTTCCAAACAAAAGTCGGTAACAACACGCGTATGCCCCAAAGCATAAACCGAGCGTCTGCGAGTTAAACTATCCTGTTCAATACAATATGTCATTTTGTAATCTCCTTTATGGCAAAGAGATATGACTTATTATTTTGATTTCAATCCTAACCGATGTAGTTTCTGATTTTTAAAATTGAACGATTTACATTTTTAATCGACGATTTCAGATTTAAGTCATTATAAATTTCTAAGGCTGAGTTAAAGTAATTGCGAGCCTCTTCCATTAGTTTATCATCATCGTTTTGCTTGCCCAGCAAATAAAAAATATTGCCGATTTTTTCCTGAATTTCAGCCCAGATTTCAGGTTCGTTGTTTTGCATATAAATTTTTTGCTGATTTTTATAGGATTCAATGGCCAATTGCATCAATTCATTGCTTTTTGTCTGCATTCCCAAAGCTGTCAGATAATTTCCGAGATATCCCTCTATTTGACACCACGATGTCGGAAATTGCGCTAAAGAATAAACTTTTTCAGCTTCTCTTAATTTAGAAACGGCATCTCGCAAAGCCTGTAAATCAGCAGTATATTTCCAATATTCATAATAAAGCAAAGCTAAATGATACGAGATAAGACCATAATCATAAGGATAGTTTCGGTTTAGGTTTTTTTGCGCTGTTTGATAGTTGGAAATGGCAAGTTTCAGATATTTTGCCGAATTAGTCTTATTTTGTAAAAAAGCTGTTTCATAAAGCTGTCCCAAATTTTTATAAATACACCCGTAATAAATGGGCAAACGCATAAATTGTTTATTTTTAAGCGCCGTATCAAACAAGTTTTGTATAATATCAACATCTTTCAGACTTAAATTATCGCGTGTGCTGCATAAATAAATTTTGCCAAGCATATTCATAATATAAGGCATAAACTCTTTTTGAATATCTTTCGGTGATTTGTCGGCGGACAGCAGTGTTATCAATTCACTCAAGATTTTTGGCTGTCTGCGGCGCTGTTCATTTGTAACCGGAACAATTGCGGCCACAATTATTCCATATATCAATAACAAAAGAGATTCTGAAAAATTATTTGTATCGGTTAAATAATTCAGAGGAATAAACAGACTGTCCAATAAAGAAAAAGATAAATTATTGGGAATGACATATTGGTTGTCTACCTGAAAGTTTAATCGAATTTTACCATCTTCTTCATATCCCCAAATCACGATATCTGCGCCGGTCGAACTCAAGATTTTATTGCCGCGGTCGATAAAATCAAAAAAGTTGCGGCTTTGTAAATTCAAAAAGCTTTTAGTAAACGGTTCATTAAAAAAAGTTACATTAAATAAATTGCTGTGTTTTAGCAGTTCGGCAAAACGCAGACCGCAGTTAAGGCTGCACTTATCCTCAAAAGCCACAACCGTAACCCTGAACAGTTCGGAAGCATCTTTCTTTTTTTGCGGAGACAATAAATTGCATATATTCAGTAAATTAGGAGAGAATGACATTTATTTTTCCTTTTTCTTTACTGATGTTTTGCGTTTTTTACCGGTTTTTGTTTTTTTCTCCGGTGTTTTAAGCGATTTTATATCATTATGAATATCAGATATGTTTTTTTTGATGTCGGCAATAAATTCTTGATTGATTTTTTTGATATTTCCCTCAACCGGATGCAGCATAATATAGCTTAACCAGCTTACTATGCAAAAACTGATAATGGCTAAGGAATATTGATTTATGGCAAATAACTGAAACCATCCTATCAACAAATTTACTCCGCAAATTTTCGCAATATTGCGGACTAAAAGATTCATGTCGTATTTGTAGGCTGCTTGAGCGCAATTTGTGTTTTCAAATAAAGCGCCTGATTTCACCGCCGCAAATTTATTCCATATTGCAAACGCAAGCTCACTCCAAAAAAACATGGTGAAGATAACGCAGGAGCTGAAACTGTATTCGCCGGAATCCAACAGCATCAGCGACGCAATCAAATATGCCAGCGCACAGCAGGAACCATTGTCCAATGGTACCTTTATTGTATTAAGATTTATGCATAAATAACCGCCCAACGCTCCCACCAGCAGAGCCGAACACAATGTAATATAAAAAGGCGCGGCCGAAAATAAAAATAAGACCGCCATGCCAAACAATGTTATAATTGACGGTATTATCACAATATGCGGCAAAAAGTTAAGAACTCCGTAAAAAATACAAAATATTGAAAAGAACACGATTAAAATCAACCTGTCTATCAGGATATTGTGTCCTCCATAAGAAAAACCCTCGCCGAGCGGCTGTAAAAACACAGTTATGGTCACGCACCCAAAAATAATCAAGCCAAAGCGCCATCCGGAACAAAACATTGACGATATAAAAATTACGGCGGCAAACAATAATGGAGTAAAGGCGCGGATTTTTGTTAAAGGTTCTATAAAATCGTTATGTTCAAAAAAATAATACACAAAAAATGTGCCGAAAGCATAAAACAAATAAATATAGCTGAAAGGCAGCATTGTCGGTTTTATCTGTAAAGTTTGCGAATATTTGTTGGCAATCGGCGTAAAAGTTGTCAACATTGCGGCAAAACCGGCTAATGTCAGTAATATAAAGCTAAATACTCCTGTATCAAACATATTTTATACTCCTCGTTTTGAAGATAGTATAAACGTAATTTGTTAAATTATTCTTTTCAATTTACAAATAAAAAAGGAATCCATTCCATTTTGCGAAGTTGCGTAAAATGGCAGCGTACGGATAAATCCCTGAGAAGTGATAAGCGTGTCTTTCCATTTGCCGAAAATGGAAATTTGTTCATCTTGAATCGGACAGATTTTAAATTCAGAGTGTTTTTTTACAAATTCTGCGATTTGTATTTCACCTTCTTCTTTGGCAATTGAACAAGTGCTGTAAACAAGCGTTCCGCCGATTTTTAGAGAATTTATGCACTTATCCAGCAGTTGTTTTTGCAGATAGGACTGCTGTTGTACATCTTCTTTTGTTTTTATAAAAATTACCTCAGGATGACGACGAAACGTTCCGGTTGCCGAGCAGGGGGCATCTAGCAATATAATATCAAATTTTTCGGTGTCGGTCTGTAAAAATTCCATCGCATCGGCTGCGATAGTTTTAACATTGTTAAAATTTAGCCGTTTCATATTTTGCTTTAGGGTTTCTAATCGTTCGGCAGAAATATCTATTGCCGTAACTTGTGCGCCGCGCGCGGCAAGCTGAGCGGTTTTTCCGCCTGGAGCTGCGCATAAGTCCAAAATTTTTAAGCCGTGCAAATTTTCCGGCAGGACTTGCACCGAAAGAGCCGCCGCAGCATCTTGCACCCACCAAGCACCGTCATTATATCCTTCAAGAGCCGGAACTTTAGGGTTGTTGTACAAGCGCAGCGAACCATTTGGCAGTAGTTCGGCTTTTAGCTTTACCGCCCATTCAGCCGGATTTTCTTTTACGGTAATGTCCAGCGGAGGCAAAATATTAAGGCTTTGAGCTGTTTGTTTTATTTCGGCATCGGAATACCCATCTAAAATTTGTAAAAAATTTTCCGGAAGGGGATTTATTGTTTCTATTTTTTTTAATAAAGATTCTTTCTGCGCAGAAATTTTTCGTAAAACGGCGTTAGCCAGTCCGCCGAGAAAGCGGTCTGTCGTGTGGCGGATATTTGCTACAGTTTCGTTAATAACCGCATACGGAGCAGTTTGCATATATAAAATTTCACATTCCGCCAATATAAGCAGATATTCGGCAAAACGATGCTTATGGGGAATTTTTTTGTTTAAAAAGGAATGCAAAACCGCATGCAGCGCAACATAACGCCGCAATGCGGTCAGAATTAGCATATTGGCAAAAGGCAAATCTTTTTCGGAGAATTGCTTTTTAAGCTCTCCGAAAAAGATTTTATCCTCTAAGATGGATTGCAGAGTTTGTGCTGCTTTAATCCTTAGATTCTGCATTTTTGCCTTTCACTTTTTTGTGGTCGGTAATAGTTTGGATTAAGATATACATCAACGGAATGAATACCAATCCTGCCAATGTGCCGACAACCATACCCGTAAACACAGGCACGCCCACGGCCACACGGCTTCCTGCCGATGCGCCTGTCGCCCATACCAACGGAGCCACACCCAAAATAAAGGTGCAGGCAGTCATCAGCACGGCGCGGAAACGTTCACGCGTACCATACAAAGCAGATGTCAAAATCGACTTGCCATCCATGTGCGCCTCACGGGCAAATTCCACAATCAAAATAGCGTTTTTAGCGGCCAGACCAACCAGCAGCACCAAACCCAATTGAGCGTAAATACTCAAAGACATGTTTGTTGCAAACAAACCGCAAGTGGCGCCCAGCATAGCCGTTAAAACCGACAGCATAACGGCTAGCGGAATCATCCAGCTTTCATATTGCGCCACCATGAACAAATATGCAAACAAAGCGGCAAATGCGATAATGTAGAAAATTTGTCCCTGGTTGTTTTTTTCTTGCAAGCTGGTGCCGGACCAAGCATAGGTATAGCCTTTAGGCAGAGTCTGAGTAGCCAAATCCTCCAAAGCCTGCATTGCTTCGCCTGAGCTGTATCCGCTTGCAGCAACTGCGTTTACGGTTGCAGCCGGATATTGGTTGTAGCGGTCGATACCTCGCGGCAGCAGAACAGTCTTCATCTTAATCAAACTTCCCAGCGGTACCATTTCTCCTTTGCCGCTCTGAACATAGATTTTGTTCAGGCTGTCAAGGTCTTTACGATACTTCCAGTCGGCTTGGATTTTAACTTTGTTAACTTGAGTTCCGAGGTTAATATCATTGATATGTGAAGAACCGATGTAGGTTTGCAGGGTGCTGTAAATATCACCCACGGCAACACCAAGCGATTCGGCTTTTTCACGGTCAATTTCAATATAAGCGTGCGGTGTTTGCGCATTAAAGGTTGAATATGCCAATGAAATTTGCGGCAAAGCCATAGCCTGACGCGTAAACGCATTTACTGTTTTTTCCAAGTCTTTCATATCGGTATTGTCAACAGCCTGAATTTTGAAGTCCATAGCGTTGGTAGAACCCAAACCCGGAATAGCCGGCATTTCAAACATTTGAATCTTTGCTTCCGAAAAGTTTGAAACACGAGCCATCAGGTTGCGCAAAACATTGGTGGAATACATATCGTCGCCTTTACGCTCAGCCCAGTTTTTGAGCGAGATAACGGCAAAGCCTACGTTTTCACCCTGACCGGCCATGATACTGAAACCTTCCATTGTCATCACGGATTCAATTGCCGGATGGTCTTTGATGGCTTCCAGCATTTTTTCATTTACAGCTTTTGTTCTGACGTTTGAAGCGCCTTCAGGCAGTTGCACGTTCACCATGATAATACCCTGGTCTTCATCAGGCAAGAAAGATGTCGGAGTGATTTTGATAAAGAATGCATTTAAGGCAAACAAAATCAAAAGCATAAACACAATCACGCTTACTTTTCGCCCGATATAGCCGACAGCCACCAGATATTTATTAGTTGTTCCCTTAATAAAGCGGTTGAACCAACCCAAAAATCCGGTTTCTTTTTGTTCAAACGGACGCAAGAATGTTGCCGATAATGCCGGTGACAAAGTCAATGCGTTTATGGCAGAAAAACCTACGGCAAAGGCAATGGTAATGGCGAATTGCTGATAAATTTTACCGGTGATACCGCCCATGAAGGCGATTGGTACGAAAATTGCCAGCAATACCAAAGTAGTGGCTACAACGGCGCTGGAAACTTGGCTCATCGCTTTTATGGCAGCCTCTTTGGCTTTCAGTTTTTCTTCTTGCATCAGGGCAAGTGTACGTTCAACAACCACGATGGCGTCATCAACCACCAGACCAATAGCCAGCACCAAACCGAACAATGTCAAAATGTTTAAGTTAAATCCCAGAGTTTTCATCATGGCGAATGTGGCTAAGATAGACACCGGAATAGCTATTGACGGCACCAAAGTTGCACGCCAGTCTTGCAAAAAGACATAGCAAACCAACACCACCAACAAAAATGTCAAAAACAATGTGAAGAACACTTCTTCAATAGAAGCAGAAATAAATTCTGTCGTATCCTTAAAGATTTTTACTTCCAAATCTTCTGGATAAAAACGTTCCAATTTAGCCAGTTCAGCGCGGACTGCTTTCATAGCGTTAATGGAGTTGGCGCCGGAAGATTTGTTAATCATAATAGACACAGCCGGCTGTCCGTCAACGGTTGAGTTCATCAAATAGTCTTCCGAACCCAGTTCTACGCGGGCAATATCTTTCAGGCGAACCAATCCGCCTTCTTCGGCCGTGCGCACAATGATATTTTCAAAATCTTTCGGGTCGTTCAAGCGGCCTTGAGTTTCCAATGAATATACCAAAACCTGCTTGCCGTCGCCCGGAGCCGAACCGATAGAACCTAAAGAAGGCTGAACGTTTTGGCTGGTAATGGCTGCTTTAATGGCGGAAATCGGAATATTTAGGGCGGCGACTTTGTCGGCGTCAATCCATACGCGCATACTGGTCGCCGAACCCATAATATTAACTTCGCCCACACCATAGGCACGGCTCAAAGCAATTTTAATATTATTTTCAACGTAGTTGTTTAAGTAGTTGCTGTCGTATGTACCTTTTGGAGATGTCACCTGCATAAACGCCAAAATATCTGAAGAACGGCGTTCCACGGTTACACCATAGGTTTGCACTTCTGACGGCAGAGAACTCAATGCCTGCTGCACGCGGTTTTGCACTTTTACTTGGTCCAAATCAGGGTCTGTGCCGGTTTCAAAGGCAATAGACAGCTGATAAGCGCCGGAGTTATAAGAAGAAGATGACATATACAGCATATTTTCAATACCGTTAATGTTCTTTTCCAGCGGAATACCAACGTTTTTAGCAACGGTTTCAGCACTTGCGCCAACGTATACTGTAGATACACGGATTTCCGGAGGTGCAATTTCCGGATACATGCCGATAGGCATTGTAAACACCGAAACCAAGCCGGCCAATGCCATAACAATAGCGATTACTACGGCAAAGCGAGGTCTTTCAATAAAAAATTTAGAAAACATTTTTCTTTTATCCTATTTTATTTTTCTAACAAACCGACCTTAATCGGAGAGTTGTTTTGAATTTTTACATTACCGGAAACAACAATCATTTCACCTTCTTTTAATCCGTTGATAATGACTTGTTCGTTTTCGTTAATAGTGTCGCCCAAAACCACTCGGCGTTGTTCTGCTACACCATGCAAATCGTTTTCTTTACTTTTGCTTTCATCAATTTTGGCAATATAAACAAATGCTCCGTCGGTGTCATAGTTTAGTGCAGATTGAGGAACAACAATAGAATGTATCGGTTTGCCGGTTAAAATTGCAGACTGAACGTAGTTTCCCGGAATTAGTTTTTGGTCAGAATTGTCAACATCTACAAAAATAGAAACAGTAGCGGTGGCTGAGTTGATTTCATTGTTTAAGAATTTATCGACAACTTTTTCATCAATTACTTCGCCGTCGGCCAAAGTAATGCGGGCGGTTAAATCTTCAGCTTTATGTCCCATCTTTTTAACTTGCAAAACTTCTTTGTCCGTCAAAGAAAAAGAAATTCTCATCGGGCTGATTTGCACGATTTTTGCCAATACCTGATTGGAGGCAACAACATAGTTTCCTTTAGTCACCAAAGCTTTACCGATGCGGCCGCTGATTGGCGCTGTTACTTTTGTGTTGTCCAAATCAATTTTAGCCACATCTAAGTTGGCCTGAGCTTCTTCAACTGCGGCTTTAGCTTGTAAATATCCGCTTTGAGAAGAGTCAAAAGTTGCTTTGGATGCAAATTTTTCGCTGCTTAATTTCACTTGACGATTATAGTCGCGCTCAGCTCTTACCAAGTTTGCTTTGGCGCTGTCGAGTCTTGCTTTTGCCAAATCATAGGCGGCCTGATATTTAGAAGGGTCTATTTCAAACAAAACATCGCCTTCGTTTACAAGCTTGCCTTCTTGGAACAATACCTTTTCTACCGTGCCGGTAACTTGCGGCAAAATGTTTACTTCGTTTATTGTTTCAACATATGAAATTTTGGTTTGAGCCGAAGTGATATCTTTTGTTTCGCTTTTTTGCGCCAAGACATAAACTTCGCCCATTCCATAGCCCATTCCCTGAGCCGATGGAGACAAGCGTCCTTTTAAATACCAACCGATAGAAATGCACACCAATAAGATTGCAATTCTAACAATGGCTCCTTTAATGTTTGGAGAACTAATTTTCATTGTTTACACCTTCCGTTTTTATACTGTTAAAAATTAAATTAAATCCTTGTCTTACAATTTGTTCAAAATCCAAAGTCATCCGTTTTGCCAAATAATTTTCCAGCATTCCCATCCACATGGCTTGCAGAATTTCTGTAATTTTTTCTACATCTGTATCGTCTTTTATTTTTTTGTTTTTTTTGAGTTTCAACAAAGTGTCAGTCATAAGTTTGCGAGAAATCTCGCTGGTTTGTTCCACCAAAGGGCGGATTTTTACCAAAATAGCTTCACTCCATTCCATTTGACAGGTAATAAAAAAGATAAATTTATATTCAAGCGGATTTTTTTTCATGTGATGATAAGCAAGCAGCATCATGTCAGCCAAAATATCCAAATTTTCTTCTTCTTTACCGGCACGAAATTCTTCAAGTCGTTTTATATGTTTCTGCACAAAATCATTGATTAGTGCAGCGACAATATCCGGCTTGTTGCGAAAATACCAATAAACCGCGCCTTTAGTCAAATTTATGCGTTTGGCGATTTCATCAAAAGTGGTTTTTGAATAGCCTTTTTCATAAAAAATGTCCATGGCGGATTCTAAAATCGCCTGTCTGGTTTGCTCTGCATCTTCTTTTGTTCTGCGCATTGCGGATATACCTTTGATTTATATTATACCAAATGGTATGTATAAAACAAAATTCAAAAACTTCAATATTTTTTTTATACATTCAGGTATGTATATTTGTTAAAAACGTATTAAATTTTATTGCTGAACGGCCCACGAAGGCAATTGGCGTCCTCTCTTGTCCAGATTGCGCGGAGCGCTTACGGTTTCCGCCTTTTGCGGAGTTTCTCCGTCATCTTCCGGCGTTTCGGCTTTGGCGTCAATTTCTGTAGGAACGCGGCGTTTTAAAGGCGTGATGGTTAAACCTTCTTCTTTTCCTCCGTCGTCATTATCAGCTACTTCAATCATTTCTTCATCCAAAACAGAAACCGATGCCACCAATATGCCTTGCAGAGATGTAGTCAGAGCCTCGTTATAAAATTGAATACATAGGTCAAATGATGCCGGATTTTGCGGATTCGCCGTTTTCTGTACATAGGCTGTTAAAGAACACATGCGGTTACGGAATGCAACCCAGCTGTCAAACATATCAATCAGATTGCCGTTTTTAATATCCGGTCCGTTGTTCCATTGGGCGGTTGTGCGATTTTGCATGACTGTTGCCAAATGATTTTTAATATGTTTTGTTGTTCGGTCTATTTCTTCTTTCAGACAATCATCCGCTGCCTTTTTTTCTTTTATGCAGCTTTCATATCCTAAATCATGGTCAACTTCCAAATAGACGTTTCCGCCGGCAACATTAGGCAGCTGTTTAGGATAGTTATTGGGATTTAGTGTGTGTAAAAGCTGATTTAAGTAGTCTTGATGATTAAAATTCTGAAAAAGCGTGCAGGCAACTTTGGGGTCTACTATCGGTCCTGTATATTTTGCTGCCACAGAGTTTAAGGAACAGATGCGGTTGCGGAATGCCGTCCAGCTCTCATACATGTCGCGCAGCATATCTCTGTTTGCTTCAAAAGAGCCGTTCCAATTATTCAGTCGTTTATCGGCCAAAAGATTTTTATATAATAATTTAACATTGCGTAGAACCCGTTGGCTCTCGTCTTTTGCGCAGGCATCCATGCCACCCGAAAGCTGTACACAGTGGTCGTATTCCTCATCATCCAAATAGTCCGGATACACAAACTCGTCCGCTTTCACGCTTTGAGATGCAAGCAAAAACACAAATAACAATAAAATTTTCATCAAAAAACCTTTCAGCTGCTTATATAATAATAAATTAGCGCAAAAAAGTAAATACTATCTTAAATAATATCTTCAAAACCATAACCGGCGCGCAAAATTTTTTGAGCATTTTCGCTGTAGCTGCCATCAGCCGAATGCACTATAAATGGCGGTAGAATTTGACACGGAGATTTTGAATCTTTTTGAACTGAAATCAAAACGCGTTTTGCCGTTTGTCCCTCTTTTGAATAAATCGGCAAAATTTTCATGTTACCTGCTTTGTTATGTAGAATATAATTGATTTTCGGCAAAGCTTCAGCGCGGTTTATGAGATAAATCCATCCGTAAGGTTTTGTCATTTTTAAGCAAAAATTCAACCAATGTTCTAAATCAAAGCCAATATGATTATGTGCTGTCGCTTTGCTTTTATTAGGTGACGGCATATCGCATTCACTATAGGGGGGATTGCTGGCAACTACGTCAAAAGAACACGGAGTTAAATTATTTTCTTTTGTTCCGAGACGGATGTCTGCATTTTGATATGTCAGATTTTCAAACCCGTTTTCTTTGGCGCTTAAATTTGAAAGTTCGGCAAGTTCCGGCTGCAGCTCAAGTCCCCTGATTTCTGGTGACATTTTGGAAAATCGTTTTGCCAAACATAGCGAAACTGCGCCTGTTCCGGAGCCTACATCTAAGATTTTACCGCCGCCAAACTTGCTGACAAAAGCAGCTAAAAGCACAGCGTCGGACGAAGCTCTGTAGCCGTCGGCAGGTTGGAAAATTTTTATTTTTTTATCAAGTAAATAATCAGATGTATATATTGGCGGCATATATGTTCCTTATACAAAAAAACTCAGGAGCCAAACTCCTGAGCCATATTTTTCAGACAGCCGACTCAATCGTTTGCATTAGGGCAAACTTTAGCTTGTTCTGCATTGAATTTGATAGCCGCTTCATCTGCTTCCGCATCGCTGCAAATAGCGCTTTGCGGGCATTCTGAAATGCAAACGCCGCAGTCAATGCAGGTGTCTGGGTCAACAACATATTGTTCATCACTAACGTGAAAAGCGCTTACCGGACAAACAGAAGCGCAAGTTCCGCATTTTACGCAGTTATTATTAACTACTGAAGGCATATTTTAATCTCCTAAAAATTTTATATCAGCAAGCTACAATCTAAATCATTTCTCTGGAAAAGCAAGTGTTTTTTAGCAGTCTCTTGCATTTTTGTTCAGCTTTACGGCTTTTGCCACATAATTTTCGGTTGCTGCTGATTTTTGTTTAAAGAAATCTGGCGCGTAATAATATTGCGGAACAATATCGGCAACGCGCTGTTCATTTGGTTTGGCGCGCAGCGTTTCCAGAGCTGCGGCAATCGCGTTTTCGTCTTCCGTAAACTGAGGCATTCCGTTTTTCATTTTATAGTCCGGGCGTATTTTATAGCGTTTTACCTTTTTTTTGCGGCCTTTGACAATTTCTGTTGTGATAACCGGTGTTTTTTTCATTTTTACGGAGCCGTCGATATTGGTTTTGCATTTTAAGCATTGCTCTAAAGTCAGATTATAGCAGGAAGAAGGTTTGAAAGATTGTATGTCTGCCGGCTTTAAATGTCCGTTAAGCACCAAATGCGCCACAAACAAGCGTTTAGAAATTCCTCCGTCCACATTCCAAATAGCCATGCATTGACTTAAATAGTTATTGGATTTTTGTGCATTTAAAGCCTCCAAAAATTTAGAATCGTCAAATCTATTGGCAGTTACAAAAGCAAAATTTTTGGTTGTAAGCATTTGTTTTTCATTAAGTTTTACTTTTACCAGCTCCAAAATTTTCGGCAGAATAAAAAATTTTGACATTCTATCCACCTGCTGCATTCCCTGCATTTCGGTAGTTGTCTGTCCGTTCTGCACATAAACGGATTTTTTTCCGCCGGAACCTGTTTTTTCCAGAGGCAGTCCTTTTTCATCCAGATAATTTGTACAGCCGTAACCGATAGTCAAAAAGCCTTTACCGTCATCATAAGTTGAGGCATGAAAATTCTCGGCAAATGCCACAAAAAGATTAAATTCTTTTTCTGTTTTCAGAAAGATGTTCAAATTATGGCGCTGTACTTCAGTAAGTTGTTTTTTGCCTAGACCCCGGCTGTCCAAAAAGTTTTGCACATTTTTATTTAGAGCATCAAATCCGGTTTTTGTTTTTGTGCTGCGTGCTGCCGCGCCGGTCTGCGAGGTCGAATATTCCACGATTGCTCGCGACATATTTTTCATTATTTTTGTCGGAGCAATGCTTGCTTCTGTGGTGTTTTTATTTTTATCTTTATCTTTGAAAGTTGCTGATTTATAGGTGCCGAGCGTTAACAGACCGGCAATGGTTGTGGCACCAAAAGCCAGTTGTATCTTGTTGCGGTTTTTATTCCATATTCTTTTAATTTGTTCCAATCGTTTTATATATTTTCGGCTCATTCTTTGAATGGCGGACAGCGGCAGAAAATGCAAAAATCCCGTTGATTTTGCGCTTTCATTTTTTATGAACTTTTCTAGTTTTGCGGCAGAACATATTGTTTTGTCTTGAAATTTATTCAGTAGATATTCGTTGTATTCGGCATCGGCGTTTTTAACGCTTTCGCAGTCGACAAGTACATGGCGCTTTTTTTCCGGTTGAGCTTGATTTAGACACATAGTCAGGCGGATAGCCTTTGTATAACGTTTATATATTTCATCGGCAATTTTAATCTGAGCTTCAATCGGCTCTAAGTTACGCAGACGATAAGGGGTTACAATAATTCGGTCGGCAAACCTCAGAGTCGGAATTTTGCGATAGCCGTTATCACTATATTTTGCAATTTCCTGAGATTGAGAATTTAAGTATTTACTAAACAGGGCTTTTTCAAAATTCTCGCAGTTTTCGGTTGGATTCGCATAAGCATACGGAACAATGAAGTCATATTTTCCTACTGAAATTTTAATCGGATTAAGTCTGCTGTTTTTGTATTCCTGCAATAAATAGTTTTCATATTCTTGTTTCATACTGTTTTCTCCGCTGTTTGAGGTCAGTATAAAACAAGATTTTTCAAAAGTCTAGCATATTTTAGACAAAATAAATATTATTATCAGACTTGGAATATATCAAAACAATGCCTATTTTGTAAGGTCAGGGAGTTAAAATATGGCAGAATATAAAGCAGATGTACTGATTATCGGCTCCGGACCGGCCGGATACACGGCTGGAATATACGCCTCAAGAGCCGGACTGAACGCGTTAATCGTCACCGGTAAAGAATTTGGCGGACAACTGATTCTTTCGGGTGAAGTTGATAATTATCCAGGTTTTGTTGAAACCATGACCGGTTTTGAGCTGATGGAAAAAATGCGGCGTCAGGCTGAAACACGCGGTGTGAAAATACAAGAAGACATAATTTCCGAGGTCGATTTTTTTGACCATCCGTTTACTTGCAGTTCAATCGCCGGAAATTCATATCAGTCTAAAGCTATCATAATAGCCACAGGCTCGTCCGTAAATTGGCTTGGATTGCCGAGTGAACAAAAATACATGGGACATGGAGTTTCCTCTTGTGCTACTTGTGATGGCTTTTTTTACCGCGGAAAAGAGGTCGCAGTTGTCGGAGGAGGCAATACGGCGGCAGAAGAAGCCCTTTATCTGTCGGCGTTTACGGACAAGGTTTATTTAATTCATCGCCGCCATTCTATGCGCGCTGATATGGTTTTGCAGCAGCGGTTACTGCAAAATCGTAAAATAGTGCTTGTTTGGAACACTATTATAGAAGATGTTTTAGGAACGGAGGAACCGCTTGCTGTAACAGGTTTAAAAGTCCGCAATGTAAAGACCGATATGCAAAAAACTTTGAGTGTTTCAGGCTTGTTTGTGGCTATCGGACATCATCCTAACACCGAATTATTCCGCAATTATTTAAATCTTACATCGGGTGGATATATCGCTGTTCAGGGCAATGGCTGTCATACAAATATAAAGGGCGTTTTCGCAGCCGGAGACGTCTGTGAGCCGGAACATCACCAAGCGGTTATTGCGGCCGGTTCCGGAGCTAAAGCCGCCCTTGAAACCATAAAATTTTTGCGATAGGCATTTATCTTTTTTTCCGCTATAGCTGCTTTTTTTGCAGACAATTGCGAACAACGCGTGGCAGTCCGGAACACTATGTAGGTAACTAAATGTGTTATTTTCAAATGTGTAATTTTTTACGCCGAACTCTGCTAAAATCGTGCCGGTGAATTTTTTGCTTTCACATAGGATTTATAAACATCGCCGAATGGTTCCAGCACGCGCTGCAACACACCTTTAAGTTCGGAAATACAAACACCGTAATTTGTGATGGCGACACCGGCTTGTTCACATTTATAAATGCGTGACAAAATTTCTTTACGGTTAATTGCACAGCCGCCGCATTGAATAACCAATTTATAGTCTTGTAGATTTGTGGCAAAATCGCAGCCGCTGACGTGGTCTATTTGTAGATTCTTTTGGGTTTTCTTTCTGAGCCAATTCGGAATTTTTACACGTCCGATATCATCTTCAACAGCATGGTGAGTGCAAGATTCCGCTATTAAAATTTTATCTCCGTCCTGTAATTTATCTATCATGGCAGCTCCTTTGACCATTTTTTGCAAATCGCCTTTGAACCGAGCCATCAAAATTGAAAAAGTTGTGCATTTAATATCTGCCGGAGTTTCGGCAGCCATTTTATCGACTACCTGTGAATCGCAAACCACCAGAGCCGGCGGATTTTTAAAGTTTTGCAGCACCGTCTGATAGTCGTTTTCTTTGACAATCAGCACATTTTGTTCATGGTCAAGACAGTCGCGGATAGCCTGCACCTGCGGCATAATCAAGCGTCCTTTAGGTGCTTCGTAGTCAATAGGAATAATCATTACAACCGTGCTGTGTTCCGGAGCCAAATCGCCAAGCAGCGGACGGCTGTTTATAAAATCTTCGGGGCAGACTTTAATCAGCGCCGCTTTAAGTTCATTCAGCACTTTATCGCGGGAATTTTCATCCATAGCGTTGATAATTATTCCGTCAGAGGCTGTGATGTTATGTTTATCGGCTTTGTTATAGACTTTTATCAGCGGAATCTTATGCTGAGCGGCGAGGGCAATTATTTGTTTTTCTTCATCTCCAATTATATCGCCTTCGCAGACTAAAACGGCAATATCGGCGCGGTCAAGAGCTTTTATGGTTTTTTCTAAGCGTTGTTCGGAAAGTTTGGTGTTATCGCCGAAACCGGCTGTGTCCAGCCACAAAACAGGTCCCAGCGGCAAAAGCTCTTGCGCTTTTTCTACCACATCGGTTGTTGTTCCGGCAATGTCAGAAGTTATGGACGTTTTTTGACCGGTTACCAAATTCAAAAAGCTTGATTTACCGGCGTTTACACGTCCGAAAATAGCAATTTGCAAGCGTAAAGATTTTGGAGTGCTTTGCATTTTTTATTATCCTTTAAAAGTATGCCAATTAGCGGCAATAATTTCAGAAAATTTTTCTGTCGTCAAATTAAAAACAGCGGATATTTTTTCTGCCAGTTGCGGTAGGTTTTGCGGCAGGGACTGTATACCCTTTTTTCCGGATTGATATGGTCCGTCCGTTTCTAAAAGCAGTTGCCGAATATTAAGCCGCCGCAACAAATCTTCGTAATTTTTTTTGCGTAAAACCGAAAAATTTAATCCCAGATAAAAACCGTGTTTTTGCAGCTCTTTTCCCCATTCCGCCGAACCGGTGAATGAATGGAAAATAGTTTTTTCCGGCAGTTTAGGCAAAAGCGGCCGTAAAATTTCATCAGCTTTCACGGCGTGCATAATCAGCGGCCGTTGATATTTTTGCGCCAAAGCTATTTGTATCTGCAAAATATTTAATTGTTTGGCTGTGTCAGGATTTCTCAGTCTGTCGATTCCGCATTCACCTATCCATAGTTTTGAATTTTTCTGCAGCAAATTTTCCAGTTGTTCTGCCCAATCAGCAGCAGCTTCGCCTATATACCACGGATGTATGCCGATTGCCGGAATAATATTGGTGGATTCGGCACTCAAATTTAAAACTTTATTCCAATCTGCCGGATGTGACGAAACGTTAACAAACTCACATATATTGTTTTTTCGTGCGTTTGTTACTACATTTTTAATATCTGCCGGACTATAATCCTGCAAATGGATGTGTGTATCGGCGAACATCATTTATTTGTCCTTTAATTATGGAGATAATAACAACTATGAGTATTTTTACAAGACCTGTTTTACAAATAAACTTAGATGATTTGGTAACTAATTATAAAAAATTACGAGAAATGGCCGGTTCGGCTGTCGCCGCGGCGGTGGTGAAAGACGACGCTTATGGTTTGGGAGCCGAAATGATTGCCGAAACTTTATACACAAAAGCCGATTGCCGTAATTTTTTTGTTGCACATGCTGGCGAAGCCGAAAAATTTGCGCGGCTTGTTCCTGATGCAAAAATTTTTGTATTACAGGGCATTGGCTCTGATAGCTTGGAATTGTTTGAACAATATCGGCTTATTCCGGTAATATCGTCTCCGGAAATGCTGAGGTTTTGGAAAGAGCACAAAATAAAAGGTATAAAACCTGTTATTCAGGTGGAAACCGGACTAAATCGGTTGGGTTTTCGTTTAGAGGATTTAGAAAAACTGTCGGCCGATGATTTGAATATGTTTTCATTTGTTTTGAGCCATTTGGCTTGTGCCGATGAAAAAGACCACTTTATGAACAAGCATCAGCTGGATAATTTTAATTACATTCGTCAGCAGTATTTTCCCAAACTTCCGGCAACGCTGTCTGCCTCTGACGGAGCGTTTTTGGGCGCTGATTTTTGCTGCGATATGGTGCGATTGGGCGCGGCGATGTATGGTATAAACACGGCGCCTTATCGTTTGAATCAGATGAAAAATATAATCAGCGTAAAAGCGCCGATTTTGCAGATTGCCAATTTGCCGAAAGGAGATTTTGTTGGATATTCCGCGACTTATCGTGCGGCGACAAACCGTAAAATAGCCATTGTTTCGATTGGTTACGGTGATGGGGTGCCTCGTTCTTTGTCTAACAGGGGAAAAGTGTTTTTCAATGTATGCGGCAAATGGAATGAAGCGCGCATTATCGGCAGAGTTTCGATGGATAATATAATTTGCGATGTTAGCGGAATTGATAATTTACAGGTTGGAGATTGGGGATATTTGGTGTTTGACGAATACACATTAGATGATATTGCCCGCGATGCAGATACAATCAGCTATGAGGTTTTGTCACGATTGGGGAAAAATCCGCGTTTTGTGCGTGAAATTTTACCGGCAAAATAAAAAAATTGCAGATAAATCAAAAAACTGTTGATTTATTTTTTAAAAAGGTTTCTTTTGGCAAAAGATGTGCTAAAGTCATCTAAATTTATGTTAATTTTAATTTGTATTTTAGGAAGTATGAAATGAAAACTATTACCCGCATCAGCATTACTGAAGCAATCTATGAAGAAATCGGTCTGTCTCGTAAAGATTCCGGAGATGTTTTGGATATGATTTTAGATGAAATCAGAGATGAGCTGGTTAGTGGTCAGGATGTGAAAATTTCTTCATTCGGTACATTCAGCCTGCGTAAGAAAAATGCTCGTATCGGACGTAATCCTAAAACTGGTAAAGAAGCTGAAATTACTCCGAGAACAGTTATTTCCTTCAAGCCTTCCCAAATTTTAAGAAAGGCCGTCAACGCTTAATAAGTGAGGGCGGATATTGCGCTTATGGTAGTGGTAAATAAGTCTAAGTCAGCATTTAGAACAATTGCCGAAGTGGCTGATGAGCTTGGAGTCGCCACCCATGTTTTGCGCTTTTGGGAAACTAAGTTTTCGCAAATTAAGCCTATGAAAGCCAGCGGCGGGCGTCGCTATTATCGTCCTGATGATGTGGAAATTCTGAAGCTTATAAAAAATCTGCTCTATGGTAACCGCTACACCATAGAAGGGGCGCAGCGTCTGATTAAAGAAAAGGGACTGAAAAATCTTTTGGGCGAAGATGAAATTCAAAAAGACTTTTTTGAAGATGATGAACCTGATTTGCCTTTAGGACTTGAGCCATTGCCGCATAAAGTGGAAGAACCTGAGTTGCCTCCGGTAGATTTATCGCCGATTTGCGATGCAATCAGCGAGTTGCGCGCCTTGCAGCAAAAATTGAAAAATTTATAGAAATTTAGATTAAATAAAAAAACTCCGCTTATCGTGAAAGATAAACGGAGTTTTTTTTAGAAACAAGGCAAATATTTGTTCTCTTTATTGATTTGTTTCAATTCGTCAATGACTGATTTTTCAATTCCTTGCGCTTCTAATTCCTGAAAAGTTTTTTTAGAAACAAGTCCTTTAGCCAAGAGCCAAAACCTGACAAATTTTAGCGAACATTCAATATTCAAATGATGAAAATATTTACCTTTACAATAATACTTCATTCGCCAAATAAAGCCTTCAGATTCGCACAAATCTGAATAAGATAATAAAAGGTCACGCACATCTTTTATGTTTTCTGGTTCTTTATCCTGACAAAACTTACAAAATCTGTCATAGAATCTATCGTTAAAAGCAAATACGCTTTCTATTTTTGATGAAAGTTCTTTTAATTTTGTCGGGATGCAGTTGTTTTCTTCACAAAAGTAATAAAATTCCAGAGCCACGTCATTAGATACTTTTATATCATCTCCCAGCGCTTTTGTTATAAATTCTTGGCACAAATCATTTAAATTTTCCATAAAAATAAAATTTTAGTGAAACATAATTATAAATATTTAGATAAAATATAATCGGTTTCTGAAATTTTGTCAAATAATTTTGTAAAAAAAACTCCGCTTATCATGAAAGATAAACGGAGTTTTTTGTTAGAGTTTGCCTCAATGAGAAGTTTTGTTCTTTTCGTTGAGTTCATAGAGTTTATTAAGCAATGATTTGTCAATTTTATCATCAGCATCCAGACGTTTAAAAATCGTTTTATTAACAGTTCCACCGACAGAAAGCCAAAATTCGGCTATCTTTAGAGAATGTTTAATAGTCACATCGCTTAGGTCTAAGTTCGGACAGTTTTTTACGGCTCTGTTTTTTATTAAATCAATAAAAGGCTGGTAATCAAAACAATCTTCATACGACAATAGTATTTTACCAATTCTGTCAATGTCAAACATTTCCCGATGTTCCATCTGCGACAAGGCAAGGTAGTAGTATTTTTCAAATAACCTAAACTCCTCTTCACAGGTGGCTTTTATTTTTGCGGCAATATAGCGCAGTTCCGGCGAAAGTTGCAAGTTGCTTTCAATTATTGTATTAGCAGTCATACTGACAATATCTTGAAAGCTCTCATCATCTAAAATGTTTTTTTCCTGCCTATAAGACATTTTAATACTGCTGTTGAAGAACTTTTGTATAAATTCTAATTTTAACTTAAATAAGATTTCCATTCTATCCATAATAATAAGATTTTAGTGAAACATAATTATAAATATTTAGGTAAAATATAATCAGTTCTGAAAATTTTGTCAAATAATTTTATAAAAAAACTCCGTCTATCCTAAAAGATAAACGGAGTTTTGGTTAGTAAGACCTTCTATTTTTGAGAACTCTGCAAATAGCCAATAGGTCACGTTCAGCAATTTTTTTACAGCTTTTTTGATATGAGCCTAAAAGCTTTTTACATTGTTTTTCCGAACAATTGCCAAAGCGAATCAAATCTATCCAATTTCCCTTGTTCAGATATCCTCTGACAGCAATCCAAAATTTGACATATTTTGCAGATGTTTCGTACTTTGAAAACGAAAAATATCTACCTTTACACAGCGGTTTCATCAGGCTGATAAATTTTTTGTCTTCTATGCAGTCCTTATATTCAAAAAGAATATTTTGCAAACGGCTGGTTGAGATTTTATTCTCTTTGTCTTTTAATTCTTTGGCTAAAGCATCAATATTAGGTGCGGTAATATTGTAATCAGCATTCTTGTCAGTCGCAATTATTTGCTTTGCTATATCTAGCGCATCAACTGAAAGCTCTTTACCGCTATTGATAACTGCAGAAGAGAATTCTTTATACAAATCATTTAAATTTTCCATAAAAATAAAATTTTAGTGAAACATAATTATAAATATTTGAATAAAATATAGCTGATTTGAAAAATTTTGTCAAATAATTTTATAAAAACCTCCGTCTATCCTAAAAGATAAACGGAGGTTTTTTATTATCTGCTATTTAGTAAAAAGACCTGTTCTTTTAATTCCAGGGGGAAGACCATTGATTACTTTGTTTGCATAGTATGTTTTTTTCATTGATTTGTTTAAGCTCATCAATTATGGCTTTTTCTGTACCCATAGTTTCTAATTCCTGAAAAGTTTTTCCAGAAACCAATCCTTCTTCCAAAAGCCAAAACCTAACAAATTTTAGCGAACATTCCACCTGTAAATCGTGAAAATATTTGCCGCGGCACCAACACTTATATTTAAAATGCTCAACAAACTGAGGATATTCAAATAAATCTTCGTATGATAGCAAATATTGTGCTAATTCTTTCATGCTTTTGGGTGCAGTTTCGTCAACCGTACTCTCAGCATAATCCAAGAATCTATTCTTCAATTTCAAAGCATAATCTATGCCTTTTTGAATTTTTTCAGCGAGTTCTTTTAATCTTGAAGGAATGCAATCTTTTTCCTCGCAAAAATAAAAAAATTCCTCTGCATCTGACGGTGATACTTTAATATTTTCGCCGAGAGCTTTAATCATAAACTCTTTATACAAATCATTTAAATTTTCCATAAAAATAAGATTTTAGTGAAACATAATTATAAATATTTGAATAAAATATATCTGATTTAGAAAATTTTGTCAAATGTTTTTAAGAAAGTAATCTGCTAAAATTCCAGAGTTATACAGCACTCGCGAGAGCCATCGCAATGTTTGCACATCTCATGAATATTGTTGAGCGTTATGCTGCTGACGCAAGGTATATTGCCGCCGCAATATGCGTCTCCGCGATAATATATCCCACCTTTTCCATCTTGCCAGGTATTTACAATATTTACGGCAGAATGTAGCGGTTGTGCTAAATTAGAAATTAAAGATTCGCATAAACGCGGCGACCACCCCGGAGATGATGTGCTGTCATTGTTTGATTGAATACCGCCGATAAATATATCAAAGACTAAATTTTCGGCGCGAGCTTGCACCTGAACCATATTTCCGTATGCGTCTTTAAAATGTTTATCACCAATTTTATTCCAGCTGTTTGGTATAAGGTTTAAGGCAATAGCCAAGTCGGCAAGTCCTGTATATCCGCTTTGCGGACTGAGTTTTCGCACATCGTCAATATGTTGAAGCATTCCAAAAATAATATGCGAATATTCCTCAGTGGCTTTATCTATTTTCCATTTTTCCATCGCTTTGGAATAACCTGCGATGCCACCGACAGTTAAAACACCAACAATCGCCAGCACGCCTAGCATTTCTATCATCGACCGCCCTAGCAGGTTTGTCTGTCGGGTCTCTACTAGCGCTTTTCTCGCTCGTGTACCTCGTTGTACACGTCGCTCCAAAAGTGCGGCGCATTGACTCACGACATCCAAATCCTTAAATGCGATGTTGTTTCTTTCGGCATCATTGCGAGGAGTGTAACGACGAAGCAATCCAGAACCCTTTATAGAGTAGCTACTGAACTTGTTATTTCCGAATGTGTGATTTTTTACGCCGAACTCTGCAAAAACACGCTGAGTGGCAAAAAATA
>CAKQDU010000013.1 GCA_934229625.1 uncultured Alphaproteobacteria bacterium
AATGGACAGTTTTTAGGCTGTTTTTTGTAGTCTAGCAAAGGTTGCCGGAATTTGCAATAACTTTTTATATTTACGATATTTTTTGCTGTTTTTACAACATTTTATTGCCGTATGTTTCGCTGTGTAAAAATAACGGTCGTTTTTTTTACACAATTGAGGAGGAATAAGATGTTTAAGGGTATAGAATTTTTCAAAGGAAAGAATAGGGACAAAAGGTATGGATTGCTTCGTCGTTACACTCCTCGCAATGACGTTTGTTCAGTCGGCCGGTCAATGATAGAAATGCTGGGCGTGCTTGCTATTGTCGGCGTACTAAGCGTTGGCGGCATCGCTGGTTATTCAAAGGCTATGGAGAAATTTAAGGTTAACAAGCTGATAGCAGAATATGGAGAAATTCTACAAGGATTAGTAGAATATAAAGAACATTTTATGCGTGTTAATCCGGATAAGCAAACAGGTTTAGCCGAGGTTTTACAAGCTGCTAATATTGTTCCGGAAAATTGGCAGAAACATAATGATATTTGGTTCAGCGATGCTCAAGGTAATAGTGTAGCTTTTTATTCAATGAAATTTGATTATGGTAAAGGTGTTGCAATGGATATTTATCTTGGTGGAAGAGTTACAGGAGATGACGGAAAAACTACAACTGCTGATTTTTCTGAAAAGTTATGCCTAGATTTGTTTAATAATGTAATATATCCATTACATTCGGCGCTTTATAAAGCAAATGTTTCATATTATGAGGGCGGTTGGAGGATTACAGATTTTTGGGGCGATGGTTATTGCCGTGACGGAGAGAAGTGTTTGGCAAGTTCAACTTTGGCCGATTTTCATAAGGCATGTCAAATTTGCAATACCAAAGACAGGGAGTGTGATATTGGAATAAAACTGCGATAAATCAAAAAAACAGTCCTGAATCAAGGCTCAGAACTGTTTTTTTACATTAACGCAAGGCAAGCAAAACGTTGCCGTCGTCATCACATTCGCTGTACCAGATAACTTCGCCGCTTTGGGTGCATAAGTGGTATTTGTAATCATTATCCTGTTCAGCATCTTCGCCCGTATATACCCACATCAGTGCTTTTTCCAAAGGAAAATCACAGGCAATCAGGCGCATTTTGGTAATAGCGTCCCAGCAATACAAAACTTCGCGATACTCATTTTGTGTAAGAAAACGAGCCTGACATTTTTTTGCTAATTTCTGAGCTTTTGCCAAGTCATAGCCGCGTCCGTCGCCAATCATTTCATGCAAAACCAGACTCGGAGTAAGGCGAATTCCCAAATAAGGAATATTTCGGCTTTCCCATTTTTTGTTTTCATACCCGTCTGCCCAAACATAAGCCAAATTCTGCTTGATTTTTTCCAGACGCTCATCTTCGCTCAAACCGATGTATAAACGAGGGGTGGGTGTGAGGTCAATTTCGGCGTCAGAATAGGCATGCACAGGCTTGCAGCTGGCAAAACTGAAATTCTCTTTGAGTAAAACAATGAACTTGCCTAAATATAAAGGGAAGTCCTTTTGCAATTTTCGAAAAATACTCATAACATAAAAATTTTAATGAAACATAATAATATAAGTAAAACTTTTTTTATAAACCGAGCAGGGCGTTTGCATAGTCATGTGCATTGAATGAGTCTAAATCTTCTATTTGTTCTCCAACACCGATAAAATATACAGGCAAGGCAAATTCTTCAGCAGCAGCGACAATTATGCCGCCTTTTGACGAGCCATCCAACTTTGTTACAATCAAACCGTTTACCTCTGCTGTGTCTTTGAATATCTGAATTTGTGAAAGGGCATTCTGACCGGTCGCGGCATCAATTGTTAATAAAACTTTATGCGGTGCTTCCGGAATGACTTTTTTCATAACTTTAATAATTTTTTTAAGTTCATCCATAAGACCATTTTTATTTTGCAAGCGTCCGGCGGTGTCTATGAAAACCACGTCATCGCCGTTTTTGATTGCCTGCTGCAGGCCATCATAGCACAAGCCTGCGCTGTCACAGCCGTCAGTTCCGCTGAATATAGGAATATTAAGGCGATTTGCCCAAACTTTTAGCTGTTCAACAGCAGCAGCGCGAAACGTGTCTCCGGCGATAAATGATATTTTTTTGCCTTGAGCCTGCAATTTTGCCGCTAATTTACCAATTGTTGTGGTTTTCCCAGCGCCATTGACGCCAACCATCAAAATAACATAAGGTTTGACATCTGCAACCGAAAATTTTTGCTCACACGGTTTTAATATGTTTTCTATTTTTTTAGCCAAAAGCTGACGAATTTCTTCTGGAGTAATATCTTTATCCAGTTTTTGTGCGGCAAAATCCGATAATAATTTTTCAGAAGCTTTTACGCCCATGTCAGAAATTAGAAGCAGGTCTTCAAGCTCCGCTAAAGAAGCCGAATCCAATTTTTTTTTGCTAAAAATATCGGTTAATCCGCCACTTATTTTATCGGAAGATTTTTTTAGTCCCAATCCTAATTTTTGCCAGAAATTACTCATAATTTTTACTCCTTGCTTAAATCTCTTAAAATCGCAGCGCGGCGTCGTCGTTCTTCCATAGGCAGCTGAGGCATACGCGCGGCAGGAGTTCCCTCACGTTCCGAATATGGAAAAACATGCAGTTTGTGTAAGCCGGCTTCCGTAACCAACTTACATGTATTTTCGAAAGCATTGATTGTTTCGGTTGGAAATCCGCAAATGAAATCCGCGCTGAAAACGGCATCCGGCCGTATTTCTTTTATCTTTAGACACAAGGCAATTACATCTTCGCGGCTGTGTCGGCGCCCCATGCGTTTTAATATCAGATTGTCGCCGGATTGAATTGAAAAATGAAAATGCGAATCAATATTTTTATATTGTTTTAATAAATGTATAAAATCGTTGTCAATCGCCGCAGGGTCCAATGAACCAAACTGCAAACACGGAAGCTCTGGTATTTGTTCTAAAATATCAGCGACAACACCGCTGAAAGACGGCTCATACGAGCAAATATCTACACCGGTCAGGCAGATTTCCTTAAATCCCTGCTGTATTAGTTTTTTAATTTGCTTTATAATGAGCGGCAGCGGAACCGAGCGATTATGGCCGCGGGCAAATGGAATAATGCAATAAGTGCAGCGGTGGTTGCAACCTTGCTGAATCTGCAAAAATGCCTTGTGTCTTCCCTCAAAGCCGGTAATCATAAAATCATCGCAGGCGGAATCTTCGGCGATATCGCTGACAATGTTTTTGCAAAAATCAGTATCTGGTTCGACAATATATTTTTCTATTTCTTTTTTTTCTTTATTACCCAAAACAAGGTCAACTTCAGGCATTTCTGCCAATTTTGCAGAGCTGACTTGTGCCGAGCAACCGGTCACTACGATTTTAGCCCGCGGATTTTCTCGGCGAAGTTTGCGAATGGCCTGCCGGCATTGGCGTTCTGCTTCACCGGTAACAGCACAGGTGTTAACAACTATTAGATTGTCAACATCCTTCAATTTTTCTTTTAAAACTTCGGATTCATACGCATTCAAGCGGCATCCGAATGTAATTATTTCTGCCATATTCTTTCCTTTGTCGCAAAATTATAGAAGATAAATATAATTTTAGCAATCATTTTTATGATTCGGACTGTAATTTGTAAATTAAAAACAGAAAACGAACGATTGAGAATAAAAAAAGAATCGTTTATTTCATAAAAAAACAACAATACTAAAGGAAATATGCAATTAAAGAAAAATGGAAGAACTAAAGTATAATAAACAAAGTAATTGCTTGTAAAAGCATACCTTATGAATAGTTTTTAGGTAAAGTTGATGATAAAATAGTTGTAACAACCTTAATTGTGTAAAAAAAACGACCGTTTAAAATGGACAATTTTTAGGCTATTTTTTATAGTCTAGCAAAGGTTGGCAAAATTTGCAATAACTTTTTATATTTGCGATGTTTTTTGCTGTTTTTACAACATTTTATTGCTGTATTTTTCGCTGTGTAAAAATAACGGTCATTTTTTTTACACAATTAAGGAGGAATAAGATGTTTAATAGTATAGAATTTTTCAAAGGAAAGAGCAGGGAAAAGGGGCTTAGATTGCTTCGCTCCGCTCGCAATGACGTTTGTTCAGCCGGGCGCAGTATGATAGAAATGCTCGGCGTTCTGGCAATAATTGCAGTTCTTACTGTCGGCGGCATTGCTGGTTATTCCAAAGCGATGACCCAGTTTAAGGTTAATAAAATCATTGCCGAAACAAATCAAAGTATTGCCTCTGCCCACGAATACGCCAGCAAGGACAAATCGTTTATTATTCCAGGTGCTCTTGAACAAAGAAAAGCTTTAGGCTTATGTCCTGATAGTTGGGAAAATTGCGCAGATTCAGGGTTGGGGGGAAATGTTTGGATGGCTGACAATTCTATAGCTTTCACTCCTAAAGTACCGGAAATGTGTTTGGCAGTTGTTAATAATATCGCCATTCCCTTAAAAGAGAGTGTTGAATATGTATATATTTCATCTCAAGGTACCGGTACCGCTATGAATAAATGTCCTGTATTTGGTGAGGAATATGATAAGGAATCGCAAAAATGTTATCATGCTGGTTATGTAGATGGGAACTGTCTTAATGAAGTAGAGGATAAAATAAAAGATAAGTGTAAAAAAGGTGCTGATGGAATATATGATCTTAAAATAAAAAATAATTACATAGGTGATGATGGCAATAAATATGATGAATTATCTAAAAAAGGCTCAATAGACTTCAACGACCCACGGCTTATTTCCGTAGTTGCCGCCGTTTGCCGTGGTGAAAATAGTTATGTACAGATTATCTTCAAAAACGGAGTTATTGGCAATTAAGCTCTCGCTATTCTTTTAGGTTTTGGGGCGTAACCACGCTCCTGTTTTGTATTTCCGGCTTTTTACTATTTGTTTAAGCGACTATATGGCAATGTAAAGATTTTCAAGCGTTTTCTATTAGTTTTCTCCGCCATTTGATATTTTTTATTTAACTGCTTCCGCAATTCGTTTTTTTTGTTTCTTTAATAGCATCAAAAAAATTGTAAATGATTTTAGTTTGACTTTTTAGTTTAGCTTATATATAAATAAAAAGCCTTGTAGCTGCAACTACTTGGCTTTTCTTTAACATAAAGAAGGGTTAAACCTCATCTTTAACTCATCTCTTAAGTTAAAGATACTTCATTTTTATATAATTGTCAATAAAAATGAAGATAGGTTTATCCTTTCTCTTACTGCGGAAATTCCGCTGAAAGGAATGAGATGGACTTTAGAATCAAAGTTATTAGCATTATAATCTTAGTGCTAAAAATCATCATTCTGATATTAAAGTAGTATAGTGTGATGAGGCGGAGTTTTCAAGTGTTTTTAACTTAAAATCTCCGCCCTTTGATATTTTTTATTTTACCGCTTCGGCGCCGGAAATAACATCTATCAGCTCATCGGTAATATTTTCTTGCCGCTCTTGCTGATATTCCAAATTCATCTGTTCCAAACTCTCATCAATATTTTTTTCGGCGTTTTGCATATTGGTCATACGCGTATAATGCTCCGCCGCCAGCGAATAATTAAGCTGACTGGCCAAAGCGATAGTCAAATATTCGTTCAGCAAGGCGGCAAACATTTTTTTGCGCTCAATCGGAATCAACGGAATATTGTTTGTTCCCCACGGCTTGTCTTTCAGCTTTTGATAAGCGGCAAAATCAAACGGAATAATCTGTTGTTTTTGCACGTTCACCGGCTCATTTTTATTGCGCTTATGATACCAAACGCAAACACTTGTGATGTGTTCTTTACGCGTTGCCTCGTCAATTTTCATAATCACGGTTTCGGCAATGGTATTAACCATTTTCACCGAATTAGCGACAGCATATTTTGCATAAAGTTTTAAGTTGCTTTGCATGGCTAATCCGCCAATTCTTTTACCAACAGTCAAAAACAAAGTATTTTTTAGCGGAACGCCTTGTTTTTTTAAATCAGCTTTAGCTTTATCCAAAATTTCTTTATTAAACTTGCCAACCATTCCGTTATCGGTGCCGATTAAAATAACCAACTGCCGATTTTGAGCGGTTTTTACCTCATTTTTTGGCAGACCGCCTTGTTTAATCAGAGCATGAAAAGCGTCTTTAAGGTTGCGGCGATACTGCGCCAGCGCCGTATTCGCTTGTTCATATTGCAAAATACTGACCGAAGACAGCGCTTTCATAGTGCCGACTATCTCACGCAAATCTTCCGTAACCTTAATCCGCTTTTTCAATGCCTCAATCGTCATCAGACTTTATCCCCTCACGCTGCAAGGCTGATTTGAAAGCCGAAAGCATTTTTTCTTGCGTTTCGGCGGCTATCTTCTTACGAGCCAAAATATCGGCCACTTCAGCCGAAAATTGGGTTTGCAAAACCTCGCGCACAATTTTTTGCGCCTGTTTATTATCCTCGGTAGTTAGTCCGTCAAACAAACCGGCATTAGTCGCCATAAACACGGCAATCTGCTCCGGCGCGGTCAGCGGTTCAAAACGGCTTTGTTCCAACACGGCGCGGATTGCCCGCCCGCGATTGATACGCTTTTTAGTTTCCTTATCCAGCTGTGTGCCGAATTTGGTAAACGATTCCAGTTCTTCAAACTGAGAATAAAACAGTTTCAGCGGACCAATCAAAGATTTATACGCAGGCAGCTGCGCATCACCTCCCACACGAGAAACCGAACGTCCGGTGTCTATTGCCGGCATAATACCTTTTTGATACAAATTCGCCGCCAAATAAATCTGCCCGTCTGTGATGGAAATAATGTTGGTCGGAATATAGGCCGATATATTTCCGGCTTCGGTCGAAACAATCGGCAGCGAGGTCAGCGAACCGCCGCCCAATTCCGCACGCAAATGGGTAGAACGCTCCAGCAAACGAGAGTGAATATAGAAAATATCCCCCGGAAAAGCCTCTCGTCCGGGCGGACGGCGCAGCAGCAGCGACATTTCGCGATAGGCTCTGGCATGGTTGGTTAAATCATCATACACCACCAGCACATCTTTGCCCTGCGCCATAAAATATTCGCCGATAGATGTCGCCGCATATGGTGCCGCATATTGCATACCGGCTGTGTCATTGGCGGCAGCCGAAACAATTATTGTTTGCTCCATAACTCCGTATTTTTCCAAATCGGCAATAACCGCAGCCACGGCAGAATTTCTTTGTCCGATAGCGCAATAAATACAGATAACACCGGTTTGTTTTTGGTTGATAATCGTATCAACGGCAATAGCCGTTTTACCGGTCTGCCTATCGCCCAAAATAAGCTCGCGCTGCCCGCGCCCGATTGGCGTAAACGCGTCAACAGCTTTAAGACCTGTTTGCAAAGGTTCTTCCACCGGCGCTCTATCCATAATCGGATAGGCCTCCATTTCCAAAGCGCGGCGCTCGCTGTAGGCTATCGGTCCTTTGCCGTCTAAAGGCTTGCCCAACGGGTTTATAACTCGCCCCAACAATTCCTCGCCGACAGGCACATCTAAAACACGACCGCTGCGGCGCACTCTGTCACCGGCTTTCAAACTGTCGGGACTGTCTAAAAACACCACGCCGACCGCATCTTTTGCCAAAGTCTGCACCATTCCCCACACACCGTTAGGAAATTCCAGCAGCTCTTCCATCTGCGCCTTAGCCAAACCTTTAACAATCGCCGTACCGGCCGAAATAGAATGAATAACGCTGACTTCTTCTGTTTTCAGTTCAGCTTTTGTTTGTTCTATTCCATGCTCTATGGCGGCAAATGTCTTGTCTGTTTTTATCATCTTTTATCCTTTGTTTACCAGTTGCTGCACATCGTTTTGCATATTCTTTTGAAACTCGTTCATATAAGCGGTCAAATTCCAGTCAATCAGCTGTTCATCGGCCTGCAAAGCCACACCGCAAACCAACTTTTTATCAATTTCAAATTTGAATTTTGTTTCTTCAAGCAACCCTAATTGACTTTGCAAAAACTCTTTGATTTTTTGCTTTTGTTCCGCCGAAATTTTTTGCGCCGAACGAACAATCAACTGTTTTTTATTTTGATAAGCGGAGGCAAACTCTTGTTTTTTACGCATCGGCAGAGCGATGATTTTTTCTTTAAGTTTATCAATCATCAAATCATTAAGCGAAACATCGGCCATTTGTTTTAATGCGCCGTCAGCCAATTTGCTGAAATGTTCCAAAATCAAATTTTGCATTGCCAGCTCAAACGTTTTTTGCTCGGCGGCCAAACGTTTTTTCCATTGCTTTTTATCCGCCTCAAATTGTGTTTTTGCCTCGTTTGCCAATTTTTCAGCCAAAATAGCGGCTTCTGCTTTGGTATGGCTCAAAATTTCTTGTTTTTGCGCATCAATTTCTGCCATTTTTTGCTTGCATTCAGCCTCCAGACGCAGCGCTTCTTTATGCGAAGAAGCCGCTTTTTTCAGCTCACGTTCAATAAATTTCTGCCGCTCGTCCACCGCTTTTAACACCGGTAAATATAAAAAACGGCGCAGCAAATATAGCAGCAGCAATAAATTAAATATCTGAGCAAAAAATGTGAATAAATCAATACTCATAAACTTTTCCTAAAATATAACTATTGAGCCTGTGCGATTGCATAATTCCAAAACGGATTGGCATACAGCACCAAAAACGCAATCAGCAAAGCATACAAAGCGGTGGTTTCCACCATGGCAATCGCCACAAACATTGTGCTGCGTATACGGCTGGATTCATCAGGCTGCTGCGCCATAGCCGTCAAAGCCGAGGCGGCAACGCGTCCTTCGCCCAAAGCCGAGCCTATACTGCCTATACCCATACATATACAAGCTCCAAAAACCGAAAACGCTCCGATTAAAGTAATTGCATCCATTATTTTTCTCCTTTTTCTAAATTTGATAAATTATTTTCCGGCACAATCTCGCCCTGCACACTCGATGAATATACCACCGCCAGCAAAGCAAAAATATACGCCTGAATTGAACCGGTTAAAAGTCCCAAACTTTGCATACTAAGCGGCGCAATCAGCGGAATAAAAGCGCTTAGAATGCTGACAAACATCACCCCGCTCAGCATATTGCCGAACAAACGCAGCCCCATGGCAAAGCTTGAAAAAAATTCACTAAAAACATTCATCGGCAGCATTAAAGGCATTGGTTCTATAAACTTTTTCAAATATCCTTTTAAGCCGGCATTTTTAACCGAAAAATACGGTATGGCTAAAAAAACAACCGCCGCCAACGCCATTGTGGTGCTGAGAGATGCTGTCGGCGCGCGGAACCACGGAATAACCGTCAGCAAATTACAGACCAAAATAAAGCAGAACAGCCCCATGGCCAATCCCAAATATTGATTTGTTTTAGAGCCGCTTATTTCGTTTGCCTCTTTTTGCAGCCACAATACCAGCGCTTCCAACGCCACTTGCAGCCGTGAGGCTTTACGCTCGTATGACAAGTTTCTTGTAGCCAAACGACAGCACAAAACAATCAAAGCAATCACCAGCCAGCTGTTAAATATTGTCACATTTATGCTCATATCGCCGATTTTAAACAGGACGATTTTATCGTAGCTGTCCAGCCCTATTTGCCGTCCGACCAAAGGTATGTCCCACCAACGAGAAAAGTCAAATTCAAACAGCGCCATCATTTTTCTGCTCCTCGTCAAATTTAACAATTTGCCCTTTTTCACGAATAACAATCAGCATTTTTGTTATAAAAAAAGCCAAAACATATAACAAAACAACAACTGGGTTCCGTTGAGCAATCAACACCATCACTCCAAAGAACAATAAAATTCTCAACACGGCTACACTTGCAAAAAAACGTATTTTATGCTTAGTTTCACTTAAATGATTCAAGCTCCAACGCAAACTCTGAAAATAAATCGCACCGACTGTCGCACCGCAAATCGGTGCCGCCCACAGTTGCCAAAGCGCCATTTGTTGCCACATCTGCATCAAATAAGAATCAGCACTCATTTTCTTTTTCCCCAGTTAAATCTTTTTGTTTTTTCTCATTACGTCTGATTTTTTCATCTTCTATTTTCAGCCAATAATAAGCATTTATCAATCCCCAGACAAAGCCTAAAAACAACAAGCTCAAACGCCAAGAAAAATCTACCGGAAAATGCGCATCCAGCCAACCGCCGCCAAACACACCCAGCAAAATCGGTACAATAATCACGCCGCCAAGCGATGCAATCATACCAAAATCGGCACTCCAACGCTGCTGCCTGCGGACTTTTAGCTGTTGAGCCTTATAGAGCAGAGTGTCATGGATTTCTTTTTCAGCGGTATCATCAAAATCATCAGCCATTGTCATCTCCTTTAAGTTTACCGAACCCGCGCACCAAGCCAAGTTCCAAACGCGCCATTGCCAAATTTAGTTCTTTGCGGCGTTCTTCATTTTCTTTAAAATCATTTTTAATAACGGCCGAAAGACTCTCCAGCGATTTACTTACTACGGCGTTTTGCACGCTCATAGTTACGCTTTTTCCTTTTTTTACCACAATACCGCGGTGACAAGCCACATAACTCTCATTATTGTTTTCATCGGTATATCGCACTATGTTCGGTTTCATCGCCGCCACAAAATCAACATGTTTCGGCATCAACGTATAAAAGCCGTTCAGTGTTTCAAACGTAACTTTCAAGGCCTCTGTCTGCAAAACCGTACCCATGGGAGAACAAACCGTCAGCTGCATCAACCATTCTCCTCAGCCATAGCTTTTTCATAAGCTTCTTTTTTATCTTTTGTCTTGGCAATAACCTCATCAATATCGCCGACCATGAAAAAGTCATTTTCCGAAAGATAGTTAAATTCTCCGGAAAGTATGCGCTCGCAGCCTTCTATGGTTTTTTGCAAATCTACCGAACGCCCTTCCATGCCGGTAAACTGATAGGTGGTGTAAAACGGCTGCGTCAAAAAACGCTCCAATTTACGTGCGGTCAGAACAGTCTGTTGGTCGTGTTCCGGCAGTTCGTCAAATCCTAGCATGGCGATAATGTCTTTTAGTTCTTCATATTCGGCCAAGCATTTACGCACAGCCACTGCAACTTTATAGTGCCGCTCGCCCACAATCAGCGGAGTCAGCATATTCGACGAAGACGCCAGCGGGTCAACTGCCGGATATAAACCCTGCGCCGCGCGGCTACGAGAAAGCACAATGCTTGATGATAAATGCGCAAATGTATGCACTGCCGAAGGGTCGGTAAAATCATCGGCCGGCACATAAACCGCCTGAATAGAAGTGATTGCCGCGTCTTTAGTTGAAGAAATACGTTCTTCCAATGCTGCAATATCAGTCCCCAACGACGGTTGATAGCCCACGCGGGAAGGAATTTGACCCAATAGCACCGAAACTTCCGAACCTGCCTGCACAAAACGGAAAATATTATCAATCAGCAGTAAAACATCTTTCTTTTCTTTATCGCGGAAATATTCCGCCATAGTTAAACCGGTTAAAGGCACGCGAAAACGCACTCCCGGAGCTTCGTTCATTTGTCCGAACACCATCACGGTCTTTGGCAGCACGCCGGCGTCTTTCATTTCGCGGTACAGCTGTTCGCCTTCACGGGAACGCTCGCCAACGCCGCAAAAAATACTCGCGCCCTCATAGCGCCCGACCATATTGTTAATCAGTTCGGTAATCAGCACGGTTTTACCCACACCGGCACCGCCGAACAAACCTGCTTTACCGCCGCGTTCCATCGGCGCCAGCAAATCTATGGCTTTTATGCCGGAAATAAAAATCTCCGAGCTTGTTTGTCGGTTTTCCAGCGGAATCGGTTCGGCATGAATAGATTGTTTAACGTCTACCTGCAACGGTTCACCGTTATCTATCGGCTGCCCGAAAATATTAAACATACGACCCAAAACTTTATCGCCGACCGGCACTTCTATTTGATGTCCCTCGTCCACAACTTCTGTTTGGCGAGAAACCCCTTTGGTAGACCCCATAGCCAAAGCGCGCACGGTTTTTTCATCAATATAGCCTTGTACTTCGGCAGTCAGCCCGTCTATTTTAAGTTCATTATAAATAGCCGGAAGCTGTTTGGAAAACTCAGCTTCAATCACGCTGCCGTTAACAGCAGTCACAAATCCGACATTCTTTTTTTTTGCCATATTTTTTATCCTTTTATATCCAACGATTAAAGATAATCGCTTTTACAGGCTTTTCATCTTTTCAAAATAGCAAAATAAAGATTAACTTTGTCTTAATCCCAAAGCTATACATACCAAAGTTATAAAAAATCTATTCGCCGTTGCGCCTAAATAAAGTATCATACACTTCCTGATGATACATTGAAAATAAAACCGGCAGTACAATGGCATATTGCTGACGTTTTTCTTTGTCTTTCTTTTTAAATTCTTCATAATACACATATTTTGGTTTTTTGTTGATTACGATTTCATTTATATCAAAAGGTTCTGTATAATGGAAAAATTTGTTGTCCAGCATCCCCATATAATTCCAAGAAAACCAATAATAATGCGGATTTTTGTTAAATATTCCCATCGGAATCCCCGGGAGCGCCAAAACTATATCATCAGGGGTGGTGTTTTTAGCGATATGTGTTGAAACCTGCAATATTTGAAGTGTGTCAATTTCATCAGGATTAAGTCCTTCAAAAAGCCAAAATTTTCCGAAGAAAAGCAAGAAAACAGGAAGCGCCAGCCATGCCGTCCATTTTTTTGCCTCATAGATTTTGGCGCAGACCATAGCTATCAGCACCGCATTATATAAAATCAGAATTTTAAAGTAGTACATCCACATAGAAATATACAAAGTGCGGAGTGCAAACTCTACAGCATACATTATAAGTAAAATTGCCGTATATCGGTCAGGCTTTTTCAACAGCAGATAAATAGCTGCAGCGGCGCCCAGAGCTAAGACGCTGTATAAGTCGCTGAAATCACAGATTCTGTCCTTCCAAACATGTTCTAAAATATGCGAGTTCAGCAGCCAGTTTGTTTCAAAATAGCGCTGAGCATTGTCACAGGCAAGCAGATATATTCCAAACAAAACTAAAGGTGTCAGCAGCCACGGCAGCGCTAAGGCAATATTTTTCCAGCTGAGTTTTTTGGCTGCCAGCATATAAATTCCATAAAGACCTATTGGTAAAATTAAAAATATTATGGTTTGTAAAAACAAAAAACCCACAGACCAGCTCAGAGCCGTGTAGTTTAGATATTTTTGTTTTGAATCGCGTAGAAAAGCAAAAAAGAAGTATAGTCCGATAAAGAAAAACAGATGCATAAGAGTGTCAGGCTTAAATTGCACCAAAGCATCCATAGCCGTAATGCTGAAGCAGAAAATATTTATAGCCAGCAGTGCGGCGGTTTTATTGCTCCAAAAATCTTTTATCAGCCGATATATAACATAAAGTGTCAGCAATGAAAACGTGGCCATGATACATCTGATAAGAAAAAATACCAGAGCGTTGCCGCTGAAAAATCCGACCAGCGGAGCAAATATATACCATGTCAGCGGATGATGATGTTCAAAAAAATCGGTATACGGAATATAACCCTGCCAAACCAGCCAAGAAGCGTGAATATGCTCCAAATCATCGCCCATGGCTCGTTGGCTGATGAAAATAGAAATAAATACATATAGTGCATTTATTATCGTAAAAAAATATAGCGAACGTTCAAAAAATTTTTCTTTCATATCATACCTCTGAGTTTATGCTATTATCAAAGGGCGGAGAATAAAAGGTAAAAATACTTGAAATCTCTGCTTTAATAGAAGAATGATGATTTTAAGTATAAGAATTATTTTATACTCAGAACTTTGATTATGCCGTTCATCTCTTTCCTTTCAGCGGCGAAAAAACCGCAATTAAAGGAAGTTGAGAACTTTAGCAAATTTTATTTAAAGTCATTGACAATAAATCAAAATTATGCGGTACTGTAACCAGTTGAGGAAGTTACAGGCAAGTTTCAACTTCCTAATGTTACAAAGTCCGGTTGCTGTCCACAGCCGGCTTTTTTGTTATATATGAATTAGAAAAATAATCAAGCTAAAATCTCAAAAGCTGCAATATGCTGATTTTGCATCATCATATTTATTTGACTTTTTGAGAATTTATCTATATACAAAACTAGTTCGGTGTAGGTTACCGGACTATTTTTAACTTATTGTCAAATTTAATGTAGATGCGGTTTTTCCCATTGTCAACATCTTATAAAACAAAGGAGCGAATATGCAAAAAATCATAAATGTTGCGGCAGGAATCATTGTATGCAACGGTCAAATTCTGATAGCCCAGCGCAAACATGGAAAAGATATGGAATATAAGTGGGAATTTCCGGGCGGTAAGCTGGAGCAGGGGGAAACCTATGAACAATGTCTCGCGCGGGAGCTGATGGAAGAAATGAAACTGCCTGTTGTCGTCGGTAAGCACTTTATGGATTCCGGTTTTGATTATGATTTTGGACGAGTTGAACTGCATTGTTATTTTGCGGTTTGTCAAAGCGAAAAAATACCTGTTTTAAACGAGCATGAACAATACAGATGGGTAAAATCCGAAGATTTGAACCAGTATGATTTTGCGCCGGCAGATTTGCCTGTGATAAAGGCTCTAAACGCTTTGAAAATATAATTTAATAAAAAATTTACTGCCTTTCTGATATAAATTGTTACAGAATTATGAAGAATCGCCCGCATTGCTAAAATATTCTGGTAGTGTGAGTTTTTTTGTGGTATCTTGATATTAAGAATTGTAATGATTTAGAGGTAACGTTATGTATATTTGGATTTTATTAGCGACAATTATGGTGGCGTTTAGTTTTCTCAACACGTCGCCTCGTGAGGATAAATCCAGCGTATTTGCCGAAATGAAGGCTTCTACGGTAATCAATCGTTTCAGGGCTGAGCATCTGGCTTTTTTCCGCGGCACGGAATGTCAGATTCTTTATCAGAACAGAAGCGCGAATTTTGACAGGCCGCGTTTGTGCGAATATGGTTCGAGTGATGAGACAGCTTGCACCGGCGACTATACAACTATGGAAAAAAATCTGCCGGTCGGTTATGATATTAGTGAAAATGTTACCAGTAATTTTCATGCAATATATTGTTTTGACCGTAAAATAGGTCAAGACGCATCAGCTTCGGTTGTGCAATGCGGAAACAGCCGTGACCGCTATGCCATATCTTTTGCGCAAATACCGGAACGATGGATATCTAAGACAAAAACAAAAGTCACAATGACTGAAGGCTCTACCACAACCGAAGTTGAGGTTGTGGCGCCGTTGCCGTCATTTACAAATTTTTTGGCAAAAGAATTGTCCGGAGTTAAAAACATGGGATGGATGTGGTGTGATAATGTGACTTGCCATTTGGTTGGCCGCTCAGCCATTCAGACCGCATATGAAAAGATAAACAAAGGTTCGGTGGCAAAATATGTAAAATTTGTTTTTCCTAACGCTCTATTTGCCACAACGTACGAACCTTCGGCAAAATTTAAGGAACAATGTCAGGCTGGCACGCCGTGTTTGTTTGCAATGGACCGTTACCGAACTTCGGATGTCAGCCGACATTGTGCAACATTGAAAAAAAATAATAATAACCAAGAATAAAATAAGGACTTTTTATAAGGAGAACGCAGATGAAACGCCGTAATAATTCAAAATCTATCATGCAGCAAGGCGGCTTGATGATTGAAGCGCTTGCCATGTTGGGTCTAATCGCCGTTGTAACGCCGACAATGTATAAAAAGTCGGCGGAAAGAACAATGGAAGTTGAAGATATTAACTCGGCCACGACTATTCGTACCATTATGAATGCCGCAAACGATTATGTCGGCGCAAACTATTCGACAATTATTTCGGATATGAATAAGGCGGAAGGCGATGCCAATAAATATCGTCCGATTACCAGAGCGCAGATAGAGCCTTATTTGCCGTATGGTTTTAATATGAACAAGGCATTGTATAACTATGATTTTCCGGAATTGGCTATTGCAAAAAATGACAATAACCTGACAACTTTTGCGCTGTTTCCGGCAAAAGCCGGCGCTGATACGGGTATCGGACAAGAGCGGACATCTCGTATTGCTTCATTGGTTGGCGCCAGCGGCGGTTATGTGACAGAAAATGGCAAGGCGCGCGGTATCGGCGGTATTTGGAGACTGGAAGGAGACGCGTTCAACAAAGTATTTCCGACCAGCGGTTCCGGAGCAAACACCTATTCTATTGTAACGGCTTCGGCAGATACTATTAACGCCGCAACCGGTAATGAAATTGATATGGATAAATATCTGCAACGCGGACGAGATGACCTTAATGACACTTCTACTTTGTGGAAAAACACCATGCGTACGGATTTGTATATGGGTGTCAATAAATCAGATGATGATGTTTATAAAAATGATGCTCCTAATAAGGTTCAAGACAAACTTTACAGCATTCGTAATATTAAAAGTTTGATTGTCGGCGCAGAAAAAACCGGACTGGATGAAACCGGCAATGAAGTTGGCGGCTATGGGTTATATATGCAGGGTGAAGGGTCTGCCAATGCTTTTATTAACGGGACGTTGCAGGCAGCTCAAAGTCGTTTGCATGTTACTACGGATAAGTTGAATTATGGTACTCCAAGAAATACAACTACAGGAGATGTTACAACCACAGTATATCCGTTTGAAATTACTACTGAGGGTTATGTAAAAGCTGCTGATGAAAACCTTTATGTCAATAAAGATGCATTACATTATGGTACTCAATATGATAAGGCACAAGGAGATTCAACGGTAAAAGCTTATCCGTTTAAGGTCAATAAGGATGGTTCTGTATTTGCGGCAAAAGAGGCATTTCAGGTTAGCGCAGATGGGTCTGTTACAAATGACAAAAATGTGTATTTAGCAAATAAGATATCTACTTTAGCTAATAGTTGGAATCAAGTTCGTATTGGTAATATTGGTAGCAATAATTATATATTTGCTGCGGAACCGGGAGTTCAAAACGGTGGCGGTTCTAGCGCAGGTCATTTAACACTATTAAATGAAGATATTGTTAATTTGAAAGGTTATGCAGGGGGGACACATATAGGAGAACCTGATAATATTGTCTTAATGAATAACGGTCATAAGAAATTGGAAAGCGGTGGTGATGTACCTACATTATCTTATAATACATCTCCTACTTTTCCTGTGAGAGTTGGCGCTAATGCCAAGTTTGAGGGGTTGGTTGCCGCAGGTCAGCTGGACACTCAAAAAATCCGCACGGCTTCTTTGGCTGTCGGCTCTGAGCATATTGACGATGCTAATAAATGGATGACGGTGGATAAAAATGGAGTAATTATCAGAAATCCTAAAGATATGGGAGAAGCTACTGGCAGCGGTACTCAGGCAGTATTTAATAAAGACAATATCTTTTTAAGAATGGATGATGAGGACCAAGGATTTACGTCTGATACCGCACACCCTATGCAATTAAATTTACGTCGTGAACATAGCGGTAAAACATTTGTGACAGAACTATATGGTTTCAATACAGATATTCGCGGCAGAGACCAAATGAATGTTTCCGGCGGTGGTGTGATATTGCAGGCTACAAACAATATGCCAACGTATTGGGATGACCCTGATAATGATAATCAAATGTTGAAAGATACAGTTGATAAAAATACACTCATGCTGCGCAATGATGATATACAGGCAAAAATGACCGGTAAAAATTTGACAGTTAGTTCAAGAGCAGATGCTGTTGATTATATGAATGTTGGCGATATGAATACTAATGCCGGTGTTAATGTTATTGCTGTAACCCCGAAAAAGGGAAATGATAATAAGCTAAATATAGGTGATTCTTATAAAAAAGTATTGACTGTAGATGTTGGCGCAACTTCAGCAAATAACAACAAAAGTCAAGTCGATGATGGAGGCGTCTATATCCGTAAAGGGTATTTAGAGGTTAAAGGTAAAAATATTGCTAAAGGAGAAACTAAACCTGACGCTTTTGGTGGAAATGGAGTTATCGTGGCATCTCGTTTTGTTGCAAATAATTCGCCGGATGTTAGTACAAATGGAGGTGGAGATGCAATTACGGAATTTGTAACAACAAGTGATTATGACTCAGGATCAGCAAGATATAATACATATATGGTTAATCCGGCCTATACCTCGGTTATGCATGATATTAAGCTTGTAACTCGCGGCGGCGCACGTTTGAGCGATGTGTTGCCGGACTTTATCAATAAAGGTATTTATGTTGTTAATAATACTGTTTTGGAGAATGTTGCAATAAATACAAATACCCAAAATTATAAAACTATATCTGAAGCGTTACAAGCAAAAAATAAAGATACAACAGCAAATCTGGGGGCGGCAGATGCTTGGGCTTCACCATATTTAGGAGCAGTTCCGGCACCGCAATGTCCTCCGGGATACGGCCGTGTGATTACCCTAAATCCGTCCGCATTCCAAATGGCGCAAGCAGGTTCATTGCACTCTGACGGCAGGTCTACTTCCGGCGGCACATATTATGTGGCTCCTTATGCGCCAAGTACGGAACAAGCACAGCCTAGCGGAGAACCAACATACGAAATTGTGAATGTGGAAGGGAGTATTTCCGGTGTAAATGGAGCTAGTTTTGTTAACGGAAAAACACAAAAATATGTATTGGCTTCAAAATTAAATACGGGAACAAATTCAAATAATTCTTCACAACCAGCAATGCCATTGGTCTTCCAGCAGAGCACTTGGCTGAAATCTATGGTTAAACCAATTTCTTCTGGAAGCTATGTTCAAGGTTGGGTTGCCATAATGGGATTCTTGTATCCATCGGCGCAATACAGCGCATTTACTGGTAATATAGCTAATGCGGAAAAAGCAGATGAAAATGTTTATTGGAATCTATTTCCGGTTGCCCGCGGTACACTTGAAGGTTATGCTACTGTTTATTGCTACTTTGATAGAACTAATACAGTAACACATGATTTTAGGGCTGATTATGGTAAGTATATTGATAATTATACCTATATGCAGACAATGACAGGGGTACCTACAGATTATAAAAAGGTTAGTAGTGATACATATAAAAGTCGTCTTAATGACCCGAATATGCAGTACAATGAAGTATGGTAAAAACATACGCATTAGGAGAATACTGAGTATTTAAAACCTCATAAATACATACAACTTTCTAAAATACTCAGGTAAAAGGAGCCTCGCGGAAATATATTTCCGCGAGGTTTCTTTTAAGTCTAAAATAAAAGACACGGAACTAATTGTGTTGTTCCGTGTCTTTTAGGTGTTTGGCAACAATTATAGTTTGAAATCAATCACACCGTCATAAGCATAACGATACATCTGCTCAATTTCCTTAAACAGCGGATAACGCGGATTAGAAACCGTGCATTGGTCGTCAAACGCCAATTCCGGCAGAGTTTTCATGGCTTCTTCCCAATCTTCCTCTTTAATACCCCATTCGCGGATAGAAGCCGGAATATTGAGTTTGCGTTTCATTTCTTCCAAGGCCTTAATCAAATTTTCAACAGCCTCGTCATCGGTTTTGCCTTTTAGGCCAATACCGCGGGCAAACGCCGCATACGCCGCTTTAGTATTCGGAAAACGATATTGCGGGAATGTTGCCTGTTTGGTCGGACAATCGTTGGAATTGAAACGAATCACCTGACAAATCAGCAAAGCGTTGGCAAAACCATGCGGAATATGGAAAGCCGCACCCAATTTATGCGCCATTGAGTGGCAAACACCCAAAAAGGCGTTGGCAAACGCCATACCGGCAATAGTTGCCGCGTGATGCACTTTTTCACGAGCTTCCGCATCGCCGGTTTCATAAGATTTAATCAAGTTTTCATAAATCAAGCGACCGGATTCGATTGACAAGCCGCGAGTGTAGTCTGTCGCCATGCTGGAAACATAGGATTCCAATGCGTGTGTCATAACGTCAATACCGGAAGCTGCGCACAAACCTTTAGGCATTGTCAACACCAAATCCGTATCCACAATCGCCATAGTCGGAGTCAAAGCATAGTCGGCAATTGCATATTTTACGCCGGTAGCGTCATCGGTAATAATAGAGAACGGCGTAACTTCCGAACCTGTACCCGAAGTTGTCGGCACAGCCACCATTTCTGCTTTTTGCCCCATTGGCGGAAATTCAAAAATACGTTTGCGGATATCCATAAAGCGGCGTGCCAAATCTTCAAATTTAAGTTCCGGATGCTCGTACATAATCCACAAAATTTTTGTCGCGTCAATCGGAGAACCGCCGCCCAGCGCGATAAACACATCCGGTTCAAAGCTGTTTACCATATCGCGGGCTTTGTTAATGGTCGACAAATCCGGGTCCGGCTTAACATCGCTGAATATTTTATATTGAATGCCAAGCGGCTCCAAAATATCAGTCAGTTTTTTGGTATAACCCAAATCAAACAAAGGTTTATCGGTCACGATAAAGGCTTTTTTGCGGCCTTTTAATTCTTTGAGCGCAAAAGACAAACAACCCGGTTTGAAATAAACTTTCGGAGGAACTCTGAACCAGAGCATATTTTCTTCACGTTTAGCCACATTTTTAATATTCATCAGATGTTTTACTCCCACGTTTTCACTAACCGCATTGCCGCCCCAAGAGCCGCAGCCCAAAGTCAAAGACGGGTCTAGTCTAAAGTTATAAATATCGCCGATAGCACCTTGCGCCGACGGGCAGTTAATCATCACGCGGCCGGTTGGCATAACATCGCCGTAGCGTTTAATTCTGTCATCGTTGCGCACGTTTGTATACAAAACCGAAGTGTGTCCGCAGCCGGCAAATTCTACCAAAGATTTAGCTTTTGACATGGCGTCTTCAAAATCTTTGGCCTTATACATTGCCAAAACCGGTGAAAGTTTTTCATAAGAAAACGGCTCTTCTGTCCCGATTTTAGAAACTTCACCGATAATAACTTTGGTGTTTTCCGGAACTTTTACGCCGGCCATAGCCGCAATTTTAGCCGCCGGCTGTCCAACGATGTCGGCATTGATTCTGCCGTCTTTCAAAATTGTTGCCGCCACTTTTTCACGCTCTTTAGCGCTCAAAATATAAGCGCTGCGTTTTACAAATTCTTCTTTAACTTCATTATAAACGGCATCGCAAACCACAACAGATTGCTCAGAGGCGCAAATCATGCCGTTATCAAAAGTTTTAGACATCAAAACCGAGCTAACTGCCATTTGAATGTCGGCAGATTCGTCAATAACGGCCGGAGTGTTTCCCGGACCAACGCCCAAAGCCGGAGTTCCGGAAGAATATGCGGATTTCACCATTCCCGGACCGCCTGTAGCCAAAATCAAATCTGCCTGCTGCATAAGATATTGAGTGCGCGGCAAACTTGGTTCATCAATCCATGCAATAATATCTTTCGGCGCGCCGGCTTTTACAGCTTCTTCCAAAATCATTTTTGCGGTTTCAATCGTGCATTTTTTAGCGCGCGGGTGCGGTGAAAAAATTATACCGTTACGAGTTTTGAGGGCTATCAAGGATTTGAAAATCACAGTAGAAGTCGGGTTTGTTGTCGGAATAACGCCGGCAATAACTCCGATTGGTTCGGCAAATTTAATCAGACCGTTTTCTTTGTCTTCTTCAATAATGCCGCAGGTTTTAGTGTCTTTATATTTGTTATAAATATATTCCGAAGCAAAGTGATTTTTAATTACCTTATCTTCGGCCACGCCCATACCTGTTTCTTCCACAGCCATTTTAGCAAGCGGAATACGCATTGAGCTGGCTTTTAATGCCACGCGGCGAAAAATTTCGTCAACTTGTTCTTGTGTAAAAGTTGCAAATTCCTTTTGAGCGGCGCTGACTTTTTTTATCAATCCGCCAATATATTCTTGTTCTTTTTGTTCATCAACATTCAAAATTTTATCCATAATGTCCTCCTGTTAATTCGCTCTTATTGTAGTGGATAAATCATAAAAAAGAAGTAAATTTTAGCTTTCCGCGCTTCACATTTTATTACCAAATATAACTGTTATGTTGAAAAATGTTGTTTTAATTATATATTATATGCGTAAAGTTTTATGAGAGGAGATAAAATATGAAACATACATTTTTAAACCTAATGGCAATTTGCGGATTGGCTTTGCTGAGCAGCAATGCAATGGCGGCAAATACTGCAAAAACCACAACCAAACCGGTTAGCAAAATTTCTGATGTCAAAGCTATGCCAGATGACACCGAAGTTGTGATTCAAGGCGTGATTGTACAAAGTTTGGGTGATGAGAATTATCTGGTCAAAGATGACAGCGGCACAGTAAATATTGAAATTGACGAAGATTTGGTGCAGGGAAACACCATCACTCCGGAAGCCGAAGTTTTGATTACCGCCACCGTGGACCAAGATGACAATGTCACATCTTTAGAAGCTGAAGAAGTGCAGTTTGTGCCAGCAAATACTCCGACCGCCGTCAATAAATCAGCAAATTAGTGCTGGATATAAATTTTTTCCATAATTTGCAAAATCGCCATTATCGGCGATTTTGTTGTTAAGAAAGATTAAACTGCTTGGCAAACAGGTGTTTATCCTGTCCGTTGATGAGCTGAATTTTGTCATTTTGCAAAATATGCGGCAGCTCAATTGAAACAAAAGTGCTGCGCGGGTCGGCATTTTTCACAAAAGCTGTCACATTTCCGGATGCCGCAGCAATAAAGCGAGCCGAGGCCAACGCCCAAACTTTTAAGATTTCCGTATCCGGACAGCCGCTGCCGGTTTCAAGTCCCAAAGCAATCAATTTTTTGCCGCAGTCAGTATTGTCTAGGGTTTGGCATTCTGGGTGGTTTTGTAAATACGCCAGAGCCATATCCTTGTTTTCACGTGTTGGCAAATAGCTGATGCTGTAGAGTACAACGCTGTCCGGCGGAGTTGAAACATCTTCATTTTCGGCAATTTCATAAGCTTTAGCAAGTTTTTCCATTTTATTTATATCAATCCTCTGCGGTTTCGGTTTGTTGTTTAGCAGTACGGCGGCGATTTAAAACTCTGCGGCGAGTTTTTTCTGCCGAGGCGTCTTCGTTAGAAGCATTTTCTTTTGTCGGCTCGGAAAATGTTTCTGTTTTTTCTTCGGTTTCTGCTTTTTCTTTAGACGCAATATCAATTACCGTGAAACTACGGCGTTTTTTTGTTTTTTCAGCAGGTGCCGTAATTTTTTCTGCCGGAGATGCTGTGTCAGCAGGCGGAACAGCTGCTTGAGTTTCTACTAAATTTGTGTTTTCCGGAGTCTCGTTTTCTTTTTGTTCTTCATTTTTATTTTCAGCAGTATCGTTGTTTTCTGCAGATTGTTGCTCAGGAGTGCTGCTGTCGCGATTCTGATTCTTTCGTTCATTTATGTCTGTCACAATTTTGCGATAATGCTCTGCGTATTGGCGAAAAACTTCCATTTGCACATAGTCGCCATTGTTATGCGCCTCTTTTGCTAATTCATTGTATTTTTTTATTAAATCGAGAGCTGTGCCGCTTAATTTGCCGGCAGAACTAACGCTGTCAAATTTATAGTTCAAAGAATAAATTGTGTTTCCGTTTCCGCGGAATTTGTTATTGTTGTTTAATTTTTTCATATAAAAACCATTCAAAAAAATACCCACAGGTAATATTATTAAAACATTTATGAGCGAACTGAAAATGCCCTTCAATTTTTTGATATAGACATTTTTTTATAATTGTGCAACTTTTTTTTGTAAAATTACACAGCGTTCAATGCCGGCTAAATCCGGTGCGATTTTGTATAAACTTAAACCGCAGGCGCAAAATATGCCGGCTATTTCCTGAGCTTGACCGATTCCGGATTCAATAAAAATATAGCCGTTTTCTTTAAGTAAAAAAGGAGTGAGTTCGGCGATTTTTCGGTAGCAGTCAAAACCGCTTTCTCCGCCGCTAAGTGCAAGCATTGGGTCGTGTTCTTTTACTTCTGGCTCCAGTTTTTTTATTTCTGACAGCGGAATATACGGAGGATTGGTTACGATTATTTCAAATTGACGCGAGAAAAAGTTGAGAAAATTCGGAGAAAACCAATCTGAATTTATAAAATTAAGCCGCTGACTTATACCTAAGCTGACAGCGTTTTGTTCTGCTGTTTGCAAAGCCTGGACGGAAATGTCAACCGCGGTGCCGGTCATGTCAGGACGTTCTTTTAATATGGATTCTATAATGCAGCCGCTTCCGGTTCCTAAATCTAAGATGGATGTTTTACTGTCAGCAGGCAGCAGCTTCAATGCTTCTTCTACCAAAATTTCTGTATCTGGGCGAGGGGACAGCACATTTTCATTTGTGATAAACTCGTTTTTATAAAAACCCTTTTTGCCGAGAATCTTATCTAACGGAAAATGTTGCAGGCGTTTTTCTACAAGCTCAAGAATCCGAAGCTTTTCACTTTCGTCAACTTCACAATTACTGTATATTTCGGCAGGATGTTTATGCTGAACAAACGCAAATATCTCTCGGGTTTCCAAAAGCGGACTATCTATTCCGGCAACGGAAAATTTGTGTACGATTTCTTGAAAAAATGACATGTTATTAAGCCGCCGATGACATTGCCGCTTTTACTTCTGCCGAAAGTTTTTCAAACGCTTTCTTTTCTATTTGCCGAACACGTTCGCGGCTGATATTGAATTTGTCGCCAATATCTTCCAATGTCTGCGGCGAATCCGTAAGCATGCGGTTTTTAACTATGTATTGTTCTCGCTCGTTTAGTTTTGACAGGCAATCTAATAAAATTTTACGGCGGATTTCGGCCTCTTGTTTTTGCTCAAGCCTTCCCTCAATATTTTGAGTTTTATCAGCAAGCAAATCTATTTTTTCTACTTGCTCGTCGTCATTGTTGTGCGCGGCCGTGTTCAAAGAGGTGTCGCCGCCGATGCGCTGATTCATCTCGACCACATCTTTTTCATCCACTACTAATTCTTGGGCGATTTGTTTGATTATTGATGGTTCAAGTTCTTTATTTTCATAAATGCCCAAACGAGCCTTAATTCTCCCCAAGTTATAAAATAGCTTTTTCTGCGCTGCTACTGTGCCGATTTTCACTAATGACCAAGAGCGTAAAACAAAGTCGTTAAGCGCCGCTTTTATCCATAAAATTGCATAAGTTGACAAGCGTACGTTTTTGTTTATATCAAATTTTTTTACGGCTTGCATAAGACCAATGTTTGCTTCGGAAATTAAGTCCGAAGTCGGAAGTCCATAACGGCGGTAAGTCAGGGCAATTTTAACCGCCAAGCGCAAATGTGATGTAATCAATTTTTGCGCAGCGGCTAAATCACCGTTTTCTTTAAATTCACGCAGCAGACGATTTTCTTCATCTTCAGATAGGACAGGAAACTTGCGTATGGCTTCTAAATAGGCATGCAATCCGTTTTCTTCCGACAAAACCGGAAGGTTGTTTTTAGGTTCGTAGACAACAATGTTTTTATGTTCGGAATCTTTCACTTTATCACCAGTTATAAATAAAAGTTGCATTATCAATGGCTTCTGTAGAATAGACCAAATTTGCCACAACTACTTTGTAGTAGTTTAAATACGGATATATTATAATGTGTAATGTCTTAAACTGTTTGCCGCTGTCTTCATTTTCACTTTGGCAAATGTGTTTTATGGTTCTTTTTTGGTTAATTCGTAGATAAGCTCCTGTTGATGCAACAGAAAAATATTTGCTGCCGCTTAGCTTTTTATCTGTTATGTCTGTAAAATCTGTCAAATTGCGCACAGTCAAAATCCGGCGTCGTTTTTCAATAGCAGAATGAGCATCGGTTTTGTTGAGTGTGTTCAAAATAAAATCTTTTACCTGCTGTTTTAATTTAGGGGAATTACATGGCAAATCCGGCAGCTCTTGAGATTCATCAATATATTCCAAATCAGAGCTGTCTTCTGTTTGCTGTTCACTTTCTGACAATTGCTTTTTCAGCGGTTTAATAGCCGTATCGGCGTTGAACACATCATCTTCGGTTTTTAGTTCGGTGTATGGCATTACAACGCCGTTTTTTTCTATATAACGCAAAGACGTGTCTTCCGCACAAAGCGGAGATACCGACATAAATATTGCAAGTGTCAGAAAAGTTAACAGTTTTTTGTTCATGCGGTTTCCTTAAAAACTGATTGATTTAGGTGTACGAGGGAATGGAATCGTATCACGGATATTGGCAATGCCGGTTACAAGCATCATCATACGCTCAAATCCCAAACCAAATCCGGCGTGCGGTACGCTTCCGTATTTACGCGAATCCAGATACCATGAATAATTTTCAATATCCATGCCGAGTTCTTTTATGCGTGATACTAAAATGTCATATCTGTCTTCACGCTGCGAACCGCCGATAAGTTCGCCAATTCTCGGAACTAAAACATCCATAGCTGCCACGGTTTTGCCGTCATCATTTAAGCGCATATAAAATGCTTTGATTTCTTTTGGATAATCGCGAACAATAACCGGACGCTTGAAGTGTTCTTCGGCCAAAAATCTCTCATGTTCGGTTTGCAAATCAATGCCATATTCTGGTTCGTATTCAAATTTGTGGCCGGATTTTTTCATAATTTCAATAGCCTCGGTATATGTAATACGAGCAAAACCGTTTTCTACAATGTTTGAAAGTGTAGATTTCAAAGTCGGGTCAACAAATTTTTCAAACAAATCCAAGTCATCGGCGCAGTTTTCCATAATATCTTTAACGCAATAGCGCACCATATCTTCGGCCAAATCCATATCATCGGACAAATCGGCAAAAGCCATTTCCGGCTCAATCATCCAAAATTCGGCGGCATGGCGCTGAGTATTGGAGTTTTCGGCGCGGAATGTCGGACCAAATGTATAAATATCGCCCAAAGCGCAGGCAAACATCTCGCCGTTCAATTGTCCGGAAACCGTCAAACGAGCTTCTTTACCAAAAAAGTCTTTGCTGTAGTCGATTTCTCCGTTTGGCAGTTTCGGCGGATTTTTCAAGTCTAACGTTGTTACTTGGAACATTTCGCCGGCGCCTTCGCAATCAGACGCTGTAATAAGCGGAGTATGTACATAATCAAAACCGCGGCTCTGGAAAAAGTTGTGAATAGCATACGACAAGCGAGAACGTACGCGGAAAGCGGCACCATATTTGTTGGTACGCGGGCGCAGGTGTGCAACTGTGCGTAAAAATTCGTCGGTCATACCTTTTTTTTGCAAAGGATAATCATCGGGAGCAACGCTGTAAATTGTCACTTCTTTTGCCACAACTTCATATTTTTGCTTGCCGCCGGCAGATTCCACCAACGCGCCGATGATGGCCACAGATGAGCCGGTAGTCAGTTTTTTAACATCATTATAATTAGAAAGGGTATTATTGGCGATAACCTGAATATTTTTCAGGCAGGAGCCGTCATTAACTTCTATAAAAGAAAAATCTTTAGAATCTCGTTTTGTTTTAACCCAGCCTTTGAGCAGAACCTCATTCAGAGTTGTCTCAGAGGCGAGCAGTTGTTTGATTTTAGTTCTTTTTAACATTTTACCCTCTAATTAAATAAATTTACAAAATCTTTTGCACTATATAACATTCATCTTTAATTGTCCAGTCTTGACAAATGTTTTCTTATATATAATTATGTAGTTAGTTTAATTTAGGAGAAACAATATGACAAATAAATTATCAATTTTATTGCCAGCTTTATTAGCCATTGCAGCTTGCGCCCCTAGCATTGGAAGCAATGATTATGGCTATTCGTCGGTCGGACAAGCCAGCAGCGCTTTTCCTTGCACGGTTTTATCCGTTCGCTCGGTTAATGTAAACAGCAGCGGCGGCACCGGAACCGTTTTAGGCGGCGTGGCTGGCGGTGTGGCAGGGTCTACCATCGGACACGGCAGCAGTGCTTCTATTTTGGGTGCTATCGGCGGTGCGGCTGCCGGCGCGTTGGTCGGCAATGTGGCTGAAAAAGGTATTATGTCGCAAGGCGGCTATGAATATGTGGTTAGAACCGACAACGGTCAAACTTATAGCGTAACTCAAGGTACGGATAATCTGATTGCCGCCGGTCAAAGATGTATGTTAATTAACGGCAACCCGTCAAGAATTATCCCATATTATTGATAATTTTTGCAAAAAAGTGTTGCGAAACAAAAATAATCGGTTAATATACCGATTGTTTTGGATAGATGGCCGAGTGGCCTAAGGCGCACGATTGGAAATCGTGTATACCTCTAAAGGGTATCGAGGGTTCGAATCCCTCTCTATCCGCCAATAACAGAAAAAGCTCGTCTTTAGACGGGCTTTTTTTGTTATTCTGACGGATAAGGGATTTGAACCCGAAAAGAGGGTTCGACTAGGACGAGAGGCGGATGGAAATACGCCGGTGAGGCAAAGCCGAGCGAGGACGCAGAGGCGAAGCGCCAGCGCAGCCAATCCCTCTCAAAGCTCGTCTTTAGACGGGCTTTTTTGTTATTCTGACGGATAAGGGATTTGAACCCGAAAAGAGGGTTCGACTAGGACGAGAGGCGGATGGAAATACGCCGGTGAGGCAAAGCCGAGCGAGGACGCAGAGGCGAAGCGCCAGCGCAGCCAATCCCTCTCAAAGCTCGTCTTTAGACGGGCTTTTTTGTTATTCTGACGGATAAGGGATTTGAACCCGAAAAGAGGGTTCGACTAGGACGAGAGGCGGATGGAAATACGCCGGTGAGGCAAAGCCGAGCGAGGACGCAGAGGCGAAGCGCCAGCGCAGCCAATCCCTCTCAAAGCTCGTCTTTAGACGGGCTTTTTTTGTTGTATATAAGAAAAAGTCCTCAAAAGAGGACTTTTTATAGGTTAGAAAACACCAAAATAACGAGCTTTAGCCGGAACGTCATCATAATAATCACTTGCCAGCCGATTAGTCGGATTGTCGTCAAAGCTGACTATCCAATTTTGGTCGCTTAATGTTTTTCCGACCGCAAAATAGCAGCCTTGCAGCAGCGGCTTATTTAACAAAGACAAGGCCTTGTTTATTTGTTTGCGAAGAGGATAAATCTGTTCGCAGAAATCTTCGCAGAGCAGCAAATTTTCATCAGCAAACCTGCGATATATCATCACTGATTCCCTAACTCGGATGTAGCGCTTATCATTTTTAAACGGGTACAAGCCTTGCGGGTTATAGTCTTTTCCCTCAGCAAAGGGGAGGCGGACTAATTTGTTGCTAACCAAGCAAAGCAAATCAAACTCCGGCAGGTCAATATTCTGCGTATTAACAAAATTTGTTACTTCATCGCAGCTGAGGTTATTTTTGCGCATAATCTCAGCAATTTCATTTAAAGCTTTTTCTCTATTCATAATAATAATTTTAAAGTAAATAATTGAAATATTGAGTCTAACTAAACCTTTAAAACTTAATTTGTCAATGTTTTTGTAGTCTTCTGTTCTGTTTTTAATTTACGGGTTATATAAATCTCAAAACCACAGCACAATATCCCTCTGTGCATGAATTGCAGATTTGCTGAATTTTTTGCAAAGACAAATCATTTAAACAAGTTGTTTCTTTTCCGCAATAATTGTCTCCTCCAAATGGAAAAGATATTTTAGAGTTCCATTCGGTTATTCCGCCTGAATATAAAACTGAGTGTAACGGCTTAACGAGATTATTTAATAACTCAAAACATAATTTGGGAGAAAAGTTTGAAATTCTTTTGTTGTTTTCATCTTTGCTTTCTCCTCCTAAATATATAGCGGTGCTGATTATTATTTTATCATCAGAATTTTTAAATGAATAAAAATAAACATCATTACCGTAAGAGTCGTGTATTCCATAATCTCTTGAATTTTCAATAATTTTCCAAGAATCTGGAATAATATGAGCCGAGTATAGAAAATTAGTCAAAAATGTTTGCTTTTCAGTAGCGTTTTTCAAAATATTGTCTTTATATTCTAATAGTCCTTGAATAACATAGCTATATTCACTAATGGTTTTGTTGACCTTAAATTTTTCCATAGCTTTGGAATAACCGGCAATGCCACCGACACTTAAAACTCCGACAATTGCCAAAACGCCGAGCATTTCTATCATTGACCGACCGGATTGAGAAAAAGTACCAAACCTGCGTCCCCGGCACCAGTCATTCTTGGGTTTATCCCAAGAATCTTCTCTCAACCAACACTTATGCAATAATAAAGCAAATTTATTGACTAGGTTAAAGCCTTGTTGAAACAGGATTCTAGGTACAAGACCTAGAATGACGGGTGCTGGAGGCGCGAACTTAGTGCCGCCTGCTGTTTTATTGTTACCCCTCACCCGGAGCAATGCTCCGACCTCTCCCGCAAGGGGCGAGGTTGTTAGTTTTGTTATGAGTTTGTTATTTCCGAATGTGTGATTTTTTGCGCCGAACTCTGCAAAAACACGCTGAGCGGCAGAAAATACGCCTTTAATCAGATTTTTAGGATTTGCAGAGAGAGAGAGAGACCTTTGAATAGCTTATTTTTCATCTTTCTTTCCTCTAAATTTATGTTGTTTACGTACCAATTCTATAACAGTCTCATGCCATAAGTCAACCGGAAAAATCAAAGCGTTATTATGGTCGAAAGTGTGTAAAAAAAACGACCGTTTAAAATGGACA
>CAKQDU010000014.1 GCA_934229625.1 uncultured Alphaproteobacteria bacterium
CTCTCTCTCTCTCTGCAAATCCTAAACATCTGATTAAAGGCGTATTTTCTGCCGCTCAGCGTGTTTTTGCAGAGTTCAGCACAAAAAATCACACATTCGGAAATAACAAGTTCAGTAGCAACTCTATAAAGAGTTCTGGATTGCTTTGCAGCGCTCGCAATGACGCCGAAGGAAACAACATCGCATTTAAGGGTTTGGATGTTGTGCGTCAATACGACTCAAAATTCTTCAAAACCGCTTTAGATGCGCCGCTATACGCGGTTTCAGCCGGGCGGAGTATGATTGAAATGCTCGGCGTGCTGGCTATTATTGGTGTTCTATCAGTAAGTGGCATCGCCGGTTATTCCAAAGCGATGGAAAAATGGAAAATAAATAGAATGCAAAACGAATACAGCTATTTAATTGCCGGTTTATTAGAACATATAAATGATATAAAAAAACTAAATTCGGAAGAATCTCAATATGGTTTAGTCAGCTTTGTTCAAGCTGCTCATTTAGTTCCTGAAACATGGAAAAAGCTCAGAGATGATGTTGATTTTCAAATAACAGACACATATGGAAATATAATTCAAATTTTTGTCAGACACAACAATTTAGCCATTGATTTATTTTTAGGCGGATTTTCAAAAGATGAAAACAACAAAAGCGCATCATTATCTTTTTCACAAAACGTATGTTTTACACTTATGCAAAACGTTGTGCAACCATTATCCTCATCTCTTGAATTTGCCAAAATGACACATCAATATCAAATATCATATTATGGAAATTCATCATGCACATCAGATAGACAATGCATAAAAGATTTAACTTTTTCCAAAATTAAAGAGATATGTGGCAGCTGCACCAAAAAATCTGAATTTTTTTGTGGAATACTTCTGGAATTTTAATTATTTTATATCGCAATGTTCGCAAAATTTAAAAGGGTTATGACTTCTCATAACCCTTTGATTTTTAATGGTGCCGACAGAGAGACTTGAACTCCCGACCCACTGATTACAAATCAGTAGCTCTACCAACTGAGCTATGTCGGCATCACAACTGAAAAGACTTATACACTACCGTTTTTTTGTTGTCAATAACTTTTTTCAGCATTTTTGATTTTTTTTCACAGCTGTTTAGAAGTTATATTTTATACCGGCGTTGATAACGGTAGTATGTTTGTCTTCCATAAACTGACTGCCGCGGAAATAAAACTCAACAGCCTTCCGGCTAAAAGCTATATCGGCGCGGACAACCACGCGGTTGCGGTCAAAAATATCTGTGTTTTCAATCAGATAATAGCCGTCGGTATCGCGTACTCGGGCGCGCATAGTGTGATATGGCTGCGACAATTCGCGATAGTAGCTGCCGCCCAAGCGAGCTTTGACTCGTCCAGTTTCGCCCTCGCCTTCTGCCGAACCATAGACTTTTTCTTTGCTGACATAAAGACCGACACCGCTTTCCACCGACATATTATTGGTACTTTTTATTTGCAAGGAGTCCGCTTTAGCTTCATCTTCTTTTATTTGACGCTGATAATAGCCATAGGCATTCAGCTCAATCTGCGGCTCAACCATCATAAAACCCAAGTCATAATCATAGCGTAACTCGTTGTTAAAGCCGTATAAAATATCGCTGGTGTCACCTTCAATACGTTCGCGGTCGGATTGGCGCTTGTAGTCGCCGTCAGCGTAGCCGACACGCAGCAAACCGGCGTATTTCCAGCGATTGCCAAAGTCGTGCATATAAGAGCCTAAAACTTGGGCAAAAGTGGCTTTGCGGGTGGAATCATCGTCATAGTCCGAACTAAACCGAGTAAGAGCCACGCCCAAGCCAAAGCGCTGGCGGTTGTTAAGCCTGGTGTCCGCCAAAAAATATGAGCTGTTGGCAGTGTTTTCATAGCCGGTCACATGTCCTTTTGTAGAGCGGTCTTGGCCCAGATAGTCATAGCCGACCATCATGCGCTCGTTAGTCAAATCCTGCGAAAACATGGTGTCGGTTACCAAATTAGACAGGCTGCGGAACACATTCATATTTTCTTGGGCAAAGTTTGGCAGCAGACTGAAACCGAGTTGTTGATTCAGCGAACTATTCAGTCCGGCGGAAGTGGTTTGCAATTTTAGTGAATTAAACAGCTGTTCATTGCGTTTGGCCTCATAGTTGCGCTGCAGATACGCGGCAAGGGACTTGTCGTCGACAACCTCGTCAAAATCTTTCATAGTCATCACAAGGTCGTTGTCTTTTAAGGTTGCATCAAACAGCGCCGAGCCGGAATTTAGCTTGACTTCATCGGTTTTGCCGGAAAAGGCGTTTTCGCTGGAGTAGGTCTTGTCAAAGCCGCCGGAAGTGATGCCGGCATCGGCTGTGATGTCGCCTTTAATTTCCGGCGCGGTAATTTTTCCGTCTTTTCCCAAAACAAACTTTCCGCCGCCCAACGCCGCCGTGTCAAATGCCGTAGAAGCAGTAATTTCGCTTTCATTTATCATTGATGAGGAACTGTCAATATAAATAAACTTGCCGTCCGCTTCGTTTTTGTTATAGGACTCGCCGTTGATTGTTATCGTACCGCTGTTGTAGACTTTTGAACCGTTGATGGCATAAATACCGTAAGAAGTATCTTTGTTTACATTTGTTAAGGTGATGTTGCCGGTATTTTTTATTTTATATTGGTCTGCATATATACCATAGACATTATCACCAGTAGCATCACTTATTTCTATGTTGCCACTATTTAATATTACTCCTGAACCATCCAAATATTCATCATTTTTTTTATTGATACCATATATGCCATAAACATTTTTACCAGAAATATTACTGATAGTTATATTTCCGCTGTTTATAGCCTTAGCTTCTCTTTCAAGAGATATGCCATACAACGCTGCTGTGGCAGTCGAGTTGCTAATGGTTATATTTCCTTCATTATAAGCTGTAGTTTTATTTGCTGCAGCGATTCCATTACCATTACTGATATTATCAAGCATAATATTTCCACTTTTATTATTTATTGCTTTAATATCTTTTATTTCGCCTGAAGTTAGGTCTTGACTAACAAACATTCCATTAACATTGAGACCTCCATTTATTTTGATATTGCCGTTATTTATACCTGCGCCTCTTATTCCGTCAGCATTCGTTTTATCAGCTAAACTAACAGTAATGTTTCCGTTATTTATACCACTGGTCATAGCTATGGCGCTATAACCATTCATAATATTCATTGTTAAATTACCATTGTTTGTAATATTTCCTCCAGCAATACCATACCAATAGCGATTAGCAAAAGTTGTGGATGCTGTTATAATAATTTCCTTCTCATTATAAATTTCAACATCATCAGATTCGCTTAATATACCGGCAGCTGTAGAATAATTAGCATTTATATTTATATATCCATAATTGTAAATTTTACCGGAAGCACCATTATATATTCCGGCAATGCTGGAACCTTGCATACTAATAACGCCATAGTTATATATATTTGTATTATCCTCTCCAGAAATGCCAATAAGCGTAGGTCTAAAATAAGGCCCAAATATGGTTGGACTCTTATTTGCACCATTTCCAACAACTGTTATATAACCTTTTGTGGTGTCATTAACAGATGTTGCCGGCGTTGACGCTGAACCATTTACAAGATTTATAGTTATATCATTACTGTAAGAATTAGGACGATAACTGGCCATTCCCGTCCCTCTTGCCTCATCTAATCCATTATTATCTTTAAAATATGTCGGAGCTAAATTAATATAACCACCAACACCATTGTTTACATTAATTAATCCGTAATTTGCACCGCCTTTTACTGTAATTCGACCAGTGTTAGTACTTTGGTTCGGAATCTTAGAAAAAATTCCATATGCTGATGAAGCTAATGTTCCATTGGTTATATCAATATTGCCTGAATTTTGAACATTGCCAGTTGAGTATATTCCATATCCACTAGCTGAAAAAGGTATATTATAATCTGGAACCGTTACATTCGACGGCATGCGCAATGATATATTTCCTTTATTATAGACTGTTTCAACTCCATTGCTGTTTTCGTTTTCTTCTAAGTAAATTCCAGATTGTATGTAACTATCCTTAAAATAACTTTGGTTTACTGTAATTGAACCATTGTTATAAATAGATTTATTGCTGTAGATACCATGTGCAGCCACGCCTGCGCTGTTTATGGTAATTTTGCCGTTTTTATCATTTAAAACATTTGTATTTTTTGCGTATATGCCGTAAGTAGCCGCTCCGTTTGTGGTAGTAACATCAATAGTTCCATAGTTTTGGTTTGCCTTGTCCGTTGCTTCGGGAGTAGCATAATCTTCATTCTGAGTTTCAGATTTTAGCCGCACATTAGACATGCCTATAACGGTTTTAGAAGTATCGCCGTTGCTGTTTATGGTAACAGAAGAATTTGCAAAATTGCCGCCGCCGTAAATGCCGGTAACATTGTTATTTCCGGTATCTGTGATAGATATGATTCCTTTTCCTCCGTTCAGCGAACCGTTGTTTATAGAACCGTCAAGTCCGTAAACCGTGTGGTAATAAATATTTCCGGTACTGGAATCTTGCGATTGACCGGCTACGGTTATTTTAATTTCTCCGGTTCCGTTACTGTGTCCGTTGTAGCTTGGATTCAGCGGATCGTTGTATTGTATTCCAATAATTTGTCCGATAGGGTCGGTAGAAGTTGAATTGATTTCTATATAGCCATAGCCTGTGTTAGCTCCATTATAAACTATTCCAGCACTGGTAATGCCGATACCGGAACCATTGATGATAATTTTACCGACAGCATTATGTCCGTAAGCATTGTAAATTGTAGATGACAATGCATTGCTGTTATATATGCCGTATGCTGTAATATTGTTTGGATTATTGATAGTAATGGTACCATGAGAAATTCCGCTGCCGTCTGTGGTTGTAGAGTAGGCATTAGCTATAAAGCCTGTTGTTGATGATTTATTCATCATACCGGCTATGTAGCCTTTTTCGCTTGACACGGTAATATTACCGATACTTCCGGAATAAGCATTTATCAAGGTGCTGCCAAGCATGCCGTAAGCTTTACCGGCTTTGGTACTGACTGTAATTTCTCCAATTCCGCTAAATGCATTATAAAGCGTGCTTTTAGCGGTGCTTCCGTACATTCCGGCAATAATTCCGTTATTATACTCAATATCAGTATCATCTAAGAAATATATTCCATTTGATGTTAAATTGATTTTTCCGTAGCCATTATAGGTGTTATAGGCTATGCCGTTGGCAACTCTCATACCGTATGTATTATAGTTGGCGTAATAATTATCAATGGTAATAGTGCCGGTATGTTTGTCATAAGAATTTATGACGTTTCCGGAATCTGAACCATTGGTCGCTAAGCCGAAAATGTCTTTATTTTTCAAAGACTGCAAATCGGTACTTTCGGTAATAGTAATAGAAATTGAAGCATCTTCAGTTTTGGCATTGTATAAATTAGCGTTTAAATGGTCAGGAGCATTGGAAAATCCAATGATATAACTATCATTAACAGCAACATTATCAAGAGTTACAGCCAATTCTTTGTCATTTGCAACATCATTATCAGTGGCTTCAATAGAAGCAACGGTGCAATTTCCGTTTGCGTCTTCGGTGAGGTTTTCACGGCATCTGTCAAATTTATAATATGTTCCGGAGGCATCTTCGCAGGTGGAGCAAACAGCCCCGTCCGGACATGCGCTTAAATTAAAGCTGGTTCGGTCGCATTGCGAAAGGCAGCTGTTGCCGTCTTCGGATAAAGTATAGCCGACCTTGCAATAGCTTAGGTTGTAGCGATAATCATAGCCTAAGCCAATATGGCAAGAGCCGCAGACAGCTCCTTCCGGGCATTCGGTAAACGGATATATAGTTTCATCACAAGTTTCACTTTCCGAATTTTCAATACAGCTTTTCCCATCAGAAGAAAGATTATATCCGGTATTGCAGGAGGTGATTTTGTAACGGATGGTTGAGCCGTCGGTGCAGGATTCAGAAGTTGCGTTTGCCGGTTTGGCCGTGAGCGGATAGTTTGCCGCGGTGCAGGTTCCGGCCGGAATGGCGTCACAGCTTTTCCCATCAGAAGAAAGGTTATATCCTGTGTCGCAGGATGTAATCTTGTAACGGGTGGTTGAGCCGTCGGTGCAGGATTCAGAAGTGGCGTTTTCAGGTTTTGCCGTCAGCGGATAGTTTGCCGCGGTGCAAGTGCCGGTGTCGGTGTCGCCGCCGGAGCTGTTTTGAACACATGATTTTCCATCGGCTGAAAGGTCATATCCGCTTTTGCAAGAGGTGATTTTATAACGGGTGGCGCCGTTGTTTGTGCATGATTTATAATTAGCCTTGCTTGTATCTGGCTTTGTTGTCAGAGGATAATTTTTTGCCGTACAAGATGCGTCATTTCCGCCGGCGTCAACCACGCAGGTGCGTTTATCTTCTTCCAGCTTATAGCCGCTCTCGCATGCCGAACATTTTTCATTTAAATAGCTGTAATCCACGCAATGTTCTGGCGCATTTAATTTGCACGAACCCTGAAACGATGTATATCCTTCATTGCAGACCTTACAATAATTTTTTGCGCTGTCATAGTCTTTGCAATTCTGCAAATTTGAAGAATCAGCACCATCTCCGGACGATACTTTTTCACATTTTTCACAACCATTACATTTATTGTATTTTGAACATTTATATCCGGACGGACAGGTCAAATTTGTATAACAACCGCTTGTGCATTCCGGCACATTCACACATTCTGGTTTTTGTTCGCACTTAACACAGCCCAAATTACATTTAGACTCATATTGAGTGCATTGATAGCCGGCCGCGCAGGTAACATTTTCATAACAACCTTCTGCGCAAGGATTCAAAACGCAGTTTTCTGTATTTGAGGCATCATCGGAATTGTTGCTCTTATTTCCCGAACTTCCGCCGCCACCGCCGCCGGAACCGACTGCCGCTGCAACTCCGGCCGCAATTCCGCCGCCGATTGCAAAAGCCGTGCCGCTTTTCAGCCAATTTATCGGTGTTTTCGGCGCTGCATATTTTTGATTATAATTGGCTAAAAAATTTTTATGCGCATATTCCGGCAAACGCTCAACACAATTCGGATTGCTCTTGGCTCCGGCTCGAAGAAGGGTTTTATAGGCCAAATAATCTTGTCTTTTTATAGCGACGCATACGGCCGTATCTCCGTCCATATTTGTTGAATCCAAATTCAGACCACGGCGCTGCACATCTTTCAAACCTTGTAAATTTCCGTCTGCGGCTATACGATATAAATTCGCAAACGATATCGGAGGCAAATTATAGGACTGCGATGTCTGAGCCGTTATTGTAAAAATAAAGGCCATCATTATAAGCCTTATAAATTTAGTCCGCATAAAAATTCTCCATACAGAAATTATTCATCTTCCTCAGAGTCTTACATCATTTAATCATATTAGCAAAGCTTTTTTAACACTTATAAGCAATTTTCAGACACCATACAAGCATATATTGAACAAGAATCAATTGATAAAACTGTCTCAGCAATTAAAATATCTGAAATATGCTTTTATTTGAAGCACAGCATTCTAAACTACTTTATTTTAAATTGTTTTATAGATACAAAAAAACAGGCTCAAAAATCAGAGTCTGTTTTTTTATTGAATATTCAAAACTTTTTTACATTCTTTTTAACATAGTTACAAATGCTTGTAAGCACTAAAACCAGCAAAACCGCACAGCCGGCAACGGATTAGAATGAAAAAATACAGGAAAACAAAAAGCATTTTTACCTATTTTTGTCAAGATATTTTCAATCATTAAACATTTTACATAAAATTCTATTGAAAAGCAGCAAATATTTTTGTATTATATAGCTTAGTGTTAAATAATTTAGTTATAATTTTAATTTTTATTATTATGAAAGTTAATGTTAAAACCATTGGTTATGTGATTGGAGTTGATTGCGCAGGCTCGCCTGTTGTAGTTAATCATTATGTAGAACAGGCCGAAGGAGAAATGAGCTATGATGTAAACGATACACAGGCAGATTTAAAATTTGCCAAAAAGTGTTCTCCTTTTCTCCGCAATTGCGGACAGTCGCAATTTGCCAAAAAGTGTTCTCCTTTTCTCTGCAAATCATTCAACTCAAGGCGCAATTGCGGACAGTCGCAAAAAGATATCCGCCTGAATTACAAGTAATTTCAAAAAAAAATATCTCCGATTAGCAAAACCGGAGATATTTTTTATAGCATCTGAATCTTTGACTATTCAAATCTATGCGGCATTTCCGCTTCTTTTTGCAGCATAGCAACAAAGTCGTCCAAAGCCATGACTTCTTGCTTTTCAGAACCCAAGCGGCGGACTGTCACCGTGCGATTTTCTTTTTCTTTAGCGCCGACAACAGCAATTACCGGAATTTTTGCCAAAGAATGTTCACGAACTTTGTAGTTGATTTTCTCGTTGCGCAAATCTGTTTCAGCTGTCAAACCAGCCTTAGTCAAAGCATCAGCAACCTCTTTTGCATAGTCGTCAAACTCGCTGACAATCGGAGCAACCACCACTTGTTCCGGCGACAGCCACAAAGGCAGTTTACCGGCGTGATGTTCAATCAAAATGCCCAAGAAACGCTCAATAGAGCCAAACAAAGCACGGTGCAGCATAACCGGCTGATGTTTTTCACCGTCTTCACCGATATATGAAATATCAAAGCGCTGAGGCAAGTTCATATCAACCTGAATTGTACCGCATTGCCATTCACGACCGATGGCGTCGCGCAAAATAAATTCCAATTTAGGTCCGTAGAAAGCACCCTCGCCTGCGTTGATTTCATATTTATAGCCGTGTTTTTCCAAAGCGTGTGCCAAAGAATTTTCGCACAAATCCCAAATTTCATCAGAACCGATACGATAAATGCTGTCCGGACGAGTCGACAAATAAATTTTGATGTTATCAAAGCCAAAGTCTTTATAAATATCAAAAATCAGTTTCATAGTGCGGATGCACTCGTCTTCCATTTGTTCCGGAGTGCAGAAAATGTGCGCATCATCTTGCGTAAATTCACGCACACGCATCAACCCCATCAAAGAGCCGGAAGCCTCATAGCGGTTTACCTTACCAAATTCAGCCATACGCAGCGGCAAATCACGATAAGATTTAACGCCTTGTTTATAAACAAGCAATCCGCCAGGGCAGTTCATTGGTTTAACGCAAAATTCTTTGCCGTCTTCAGTTTTTCCGGAATAGTTATGCGCTCCATATTTATCCCAGTGGCCGGAGGTAACCCACAAGCATTTGTCCATAATACGCGGTGTAGAAATTTCTTCATAACCGTTATGTTCTTGGCGATTTCGCATATATTCAATCAGCTTGCGATATACTTTATATCCTTTGTCATGCCAAAAAACGGCACCCGGAGCATATTCCGGCTCAAAATGGAACAAATCCATTTCCTTACCGATTTTACGATGGTCGCGCTTAGCGGCTTCTTCAAGCATTGTCAAATAAGCGTCCAATTCTTTTTTAGTCGGCCAAGCGGTTGCATACAAACGCTGCAGCATTTCATTTTTGGCATCACCGCGCCAATAAGCACCTGCAACTTTAGTAATTTTAAATGCGTCGCCGATTTTACCGGTTGACGGAACGTGCGGACCACGGCACAAATCGGTGTAATTACCTTGACGATATAAAGTAATTGTTTCGTCTTCAGGCAAATCTTCAATAATTTGCACTTTATAATGTTCACCTAGCTTTTTGAAAAACTCGATAGCTTCCTGACGTGACATTACAATGCGTTCAATTTTTTCATCACGTTTAACAATTTCGTGCATTTTGGCTTCTATCTTAGCAAAATCTTCCGTTGTAAAGTTTTCTTTGCACGAAAAATCATAGTAAAAACCGTTTTCAATAGCCGGACCTATTGTTACTTGAGCATCCGGCCACAGTTCTTTAACAGCCTGAGCCATAACGTGAGAGCAAGAGTGACGCAAAATTTGTAAACCGTCTTTGTCTTTGGCGGTAATAATAGTGACTGTAGAATCGGTGGTTATCGGAGCAGTTAAGTCCTGTAATTTGTCATTAACGGAAACTGCCAAAGCGGCTTTTCCCAAACTTGTGCTGATTTTATTGGCGATTTCCAAGCCGGAAACGCCGTCTTTTTCATCTAATATACTGCCATCAGGCAATTTAATTTTAACCATTTTTTCTACCTTTTCACTATTAAAAAGTTCATTATAAGTTTATCAATTCTTTATAAACCGCAATTGTTTTATCACACATAATTTGTTTTGTAAAATGTTCTTTTACATTTTTTATACCTGCGGCACCGATTTTTTCTCTTTCCGCGGTAGAAAGATGCAGCGCCCACTCAATAGCTTTTGCCAAAGCCTCGGCGCTGGTGCTTTCATAAAGCCTGCCGGTAACGCCGTCTATCACGGTTTCTACCGAACCGCCGATGTTTGAAGCCACAACTACTCTGCCCATAGCCTGCCCCTCAATCGCAATGCGTCCGAAAGCCTCCGGCTCGATAGAAGTTGAAAGCACAACGTCCGAAACCATCATCGCCGCCGGAATATCCTTGACATTGCGGATAAATAAAAAGCGGTTGGTCATATTATATTGAGAAATCATCTTGCGCAATTCGGACGCATATTTTTTACGTCCCTGGTCGTCACCAATCATCACACAGAAAAAATCTTCCTTTTCAAGCAAATGCAGAGCCTCAATCAGCAATTTTTGCCCTTTCCAATTTGTCAGGCGCCCAATCAGCGTCACAATCGGCTTATCTTCCGGAATATGATTATCTTCCAGATACTTAATCATCCGCTCGGCAGAAGTTGTTTCCACATTAAAGTTTTCCATATTCACGCAGCGATGAATCAAACGAATCTTGCTTTCATCTGTTTTATAGTTTTTCAAAATATGCTGTTTGATATGGTTGGAAATGGCTATCACCCGTTCGCCATAGGTCATAATTTTGTTATAAAACTTTTTAATCCCCCACGGACCCAAGCCATATGTGCCGTGGAAAGTCGTCATAAAATGCACGCCGCAGCGCTTGGCCGCCCAATATGCGCTCCACGCAGGCGCACGCGAACGGGCATGCACAATGGTAATGCCGTATTTTTTAATAATTTTTGCCAAACGCAGCGAATTTAAATACATTTTGAAAATATTTTTAGTTTTCAGCGGCAATGTAAAATGCTTAACTTTTATCCGCTCCAAATTATATTCCATGCGTCCGCCTTCTGAGGCGACATAGTTTTCAATACCGCGTTTCTGCAGCTCCGAGGCAATTTCAATAGTTCCGAGTTCGACTCCGCCCTGCCCCAGCTCAGGCAAAACCTGCAGCACCACTATTTTTTTATTATCTTGATTTTCCATACTTTTCACCTGTATAGTCCAATTAAAATTTGTCGCATTATACAATAACTAGCGTATTTTTCAAAAATTTACGACAGGTTATACACATCAGCGCACAAAAAAAACGCCGCCATCTTTTACAAGATAACAGCGTTTTTTTAGGTTATTCATCAGTTTCATCAAGCGTACAACCTTTATCCGGCTCGGCGATACTTTTGAACCAGGTAACGATACGCTCATCTGTTGTTGCGGCAATAATCCCGCTAAATATACCGGCAACCAAGCAAGCTGCAACACCGGCAAAAAGCGGAGGAATTACAGCAAACACAATAAACATTATGCATCTTCGGCGGTCAGAAGCAAAGAAAGACGCAGCGCAAAGAGATAAGATGACTGAGAGTAAGCTTATCAGAATATATTCAACTCCGGCACCTGTCTCCAAGTCTATAGGTTCCCCCCCAGCGCCAACCAACATAATTGCGAAGAAAGCCACTACTAAAATGATAACACTAACTAAAGTTCTTTTCATAATCTCATAAATTAAAGAGTACAACATTCAGATAAAACAAATAAGTTTACGGATATTTTCTCTTAGAGAAAGATTAGAAAACAACTGTAAAAAGTCATAATTTTTTCCATAATACTTATTTAATAGGATTTTATTATAATATTTTTTCTCCATATTAGCAAGATTTTTTTATATTTTTTTACTCTGCCCCAAACTTTGACGATGAACCCGATACCCCCTCTTTTTTTCGATTTCAAAACTCCAACTATCCTATAACAAAAAAGTCAAAATTAGTTAAAGCTAGAAAAGTTTATAACTCTTTGAGGATTTATTACATAAACCATTTCAAGATTCTAATAATTCCCATTTTTGCAACACTCTTATGAGCCGAAACATTTTTGCGATTTAATATTTCATCTTTATTTTTGTGATAGTATTCATAGGCCTTATAAAGCATTTCTTCATTGGATAAGGTTGCTTTGAATGCTAGTTTCTTCTTAATTTTTTGTGTATCGAAGATAAAGTTTGAAGCAATCATTTTATATTGGTATGGTCCAAGAGGTGAAATTCCAAGCATTGAACATATTTTCATAGCCATAATCATTGGTCCTTTGGGAAAATGAATTAATTTTGATTTTGACTGAGTTTTTTTTATAATATAGCTATATATCTCATTGAATGATTTAACATCATCAGAGCCTATATTAAAAACATCTGAATAATTAGCATTTAATGCTAATTCAAATGCCTTTGCTAAATCTTTGGCATAGATAAATTGATATCTATTTTTACCATTTCCTACTATAGGAATTTTTTTGTTTTCATCAATAAACTCAAATAAAATACCTAAAAGTCCTAGCCTTCCTTCATCTACAATGGTTGGACATCTAAAAATAATGCTGTCTAATTTATCTGAGAATGAAAGTAAAATTTTTTCACCTTCTAATTTTGACTTTCCGTAAATTTCAATAGGATTAGGTGTTTCATCTTCTGTTACCAATTTATCAAAATTTTTTGCCCAAAGACAATTTGAAGATGTAAATATAATTTTAGGTACATTATATTTAAGAGCAAAAAAACAAACATTTTTTGTACCATCTACATTAGAATGCCAAAGATTTTTTAAATCTTTTTTTACATGCGCAAGTAAAGCTGCGCAGTGGAAAATAGCATCTATTTTATTGTTTTCAAAAATTTCAGACATTATTTTGTTGTCACAAATATCTCCCTGAAAACATTTAAAATTAGGATGTTTAAAACTATCAGGTTCAAGGTCAATACTTATACAAGTGTCTCCTTTTTCCAAAAAATATTTTTTTAATACTGTACCAAAGAAACCGGCACCACCGGTAATTAAATAAGTACTCATACAAACCTCCTGTTTAAAGTTCAATTCTATATTATAAGCCATATATAGCCATATTTTACTTCATTAAATCATTACGTTTATAAATAGTTGTATCTTTAATTTGCGTATAATTTAACTCAATCCATTTTTTATCAATCTGCCAAAAGTTTTCATTTATTGATATAAATTTGGAGCTTAGTTCCGGATATTTTTGCATTTTTTTCAAAATCATTTTATTTCGTTTAATAAACCAAGATTTATGATCTAGGATTCCATATTCTGATAATATTAATTCATTATCTAAAGAAGAATATATGATATAATCAGGTTTATTTTCTTTCAGAAATTCATTAAAATCAAAGTATTTATCTGCTGTATTTAATACATCAATAATAGCAGAATTATTAAAACCAAACCAGTGATAATTCAATGGCTTACGAAATATTGAATATTGCAGATTAGTTACTAAAAAAACTGTTTTATCTGGTTCAATATTATTGACATCTTCCATCGTTTTCATAGTATCAGCATATAATTTTCTGTCATATACGGAACTATAATTGGATAAAATACCAAAAAACAAAACCAAGATGCTTAAAATAGATAATATTTTATGGGAAAATATTTTAATATCTTCAAAAAAAATTCCAAAATAAACAGACGCCAACAAAAAATAAGGCACGGCATAATGTATGTAAGGAAAAAAATACAATAATGAAAAAAATGCGCACACAACTAAAACAAAAATCGGCAACGCTTTCTTGTCATTGGCATATTGTTTGAAGATAATTATAAAAGAAATAAAAAACAGAGCTTTTGTTGTCCAAGCGACTAATGAATGATAATCATAGTATGAGTGTACTATCGTGTTAAAGGTAAAATTATAATAGAACCAATCATCAAAAATTCCATTATATAGAAGATAACTGCAGAAAATTATTAACGGAGCAGACGCAACTACAGATGCTATTATAACATCTTTGATTTTAAGCTCTTTTTTGTAAATATACCATAAATTAACCAAACCAAACCCAAAAATCAGAAACAAAACTTTTTGCAAAAATAAAAATGAAATTGAAATCAAAGTGTAGCAAACAATTAACTTTAAGAGCTTTTTATTTTCTAAGTAAGAATAAAACAAATAAAGAGCCCCTAAAAAGCATAGCATCATAAAAATATCCGGACGAATGTTAATAATATCAAACCATATCGGTAGACTAATAAGGACAAAAGTCGAAATCAAAGCCGCTTTTTTACCGTAAATAAATTTTGCATTGATAAGGTAAATAAGATATATACATAAAAAATAACCCAAAAGAGCTAACGACCGAACAAGTGGAACAATAACAAGATTACCATACAACATTTTTGTTAAAGGTGAGAGCATAAACCACAATAACGGATTATGGTGTTCAAAAAAATCTTTATACGGCAAGAGTCCGCTTCCGATAAAAAATGAGGCACGCAAATGTTCCAAAGTATCAACTAAAAGTCCGCTGGCTTTAATATTGGCAATTGAGAGTGCGGCAAATAAACTAACCGCAATATAAAACAGAATATTAAAATATTTGTAGGAATCAAATAAATTCTTCTTTTGAATACTCATAATAAATCCCTAATATCTTGTAACAAAAGTAACGGCTTCTTATTTTATCTAAAATAACGTTTAAATCAACTTTTTTTTATATTAGTGTATAAGAATTGATATTCAGATAGAAGAAAAATATCAAAAACTACTGTAATTATTTTAACGTTTTATTCTATGATTTGGATGTAACACTGCCTGCGTGAGCAGATAGATTTAGGACAAGCTTGGCTTGACCTAAAATGATACTACCGACATAAACCGGTGAAATTTCATTATTGTTTTATTATTTGTTTTTTGCAATCTGCAATAATAAAAAAAGCCCTCAAAAGAGGACTTTCTTTATTATGGTAGTGGAAAGCTGTCAACACAATAAAAGCTATACGAATTTTAAATTTATGTGATTTTTATAGCGTATTCGTAGTAAAAATTCATATAATATTTATGAAGAATTTTTTGCTTACAGCATTTATGTTTTGACGTTTTAACTTTAACTATTTATCCAGTACTTCCATGTGGCTGCCTTTGTCGAGCCCTACGCGGCAGATTTTTTCTTTTAATAAAGCTATAAAATTAGTATAAGAAATGTTCATTTCAACACCTCTTTTGTTTTGGTGGTATAAAGAGGAAGTTTGCCAAAGAGATAGCCTTTGGTTGTTTCTCCGCAGCGCACGAGTTTTATTAGCGGCATGCCTAAAAATCTTACACGGCTGATTTGCTCAACATTCGGTAAAATCTTTTCCCATAGCAAGGGATTATCTCTCCGCACAAAATCTTTTATCTGCACGGTTTTATCGTTCATCTTTTGCTTTTGCAAATGCGTGGTGTTACCGGCGAAATTGCGGTAATGAAACAGCACTTCCGGCAGATTGTGAAACTCTGTTTTACCAACCAAACGGCAATACAGGGCATAATCTTCCGCCGGCGAATATTCGGTTTCGTAACGTAAGTTAAGGTCATTCAGCATCGACTTGCGAAATACCGATGCTGAATGTACAATACAACATGACATAAATAATTGTCTGGTAATTTTAGCATTATTTTCCGGATAAACAACAACTTTTCCGCCGATAATGTTCTTTTTTGCGCAACTGACAACACCGCATTTTGGATGTGCGTCCAAATATGCAACTTCTTTTTCTAAGCGTTTTGGCAAAGAAATATCATCATGGTCAAAAATAGCTAAATATTCGCCTTGCGCCATATCAATCAACTTGTTGCGGCTGGCGGAAATCCCCATATTTTGCGGATTTTTAGCATATTTTATACGTTTGTCGTTGTATGATTTTACAACTTGTTCTCTGTCATCAGCCGGACAACCGTCCAAAATCAAAAACTCAAAATCCGTAAAAGTTTGCGCCAAAATGCTTTCTATAGCTTCTCGCAAAAACTTTTCCGGCGTCTTATATACCGGCATTAAAACAGATATTTTAGGCATAAACATTCCTTTTAAATTAACCTTTTTATCATTCTTTTTTCAACAATAATTCGTTTTGAATATCTTTCAGTAAAGTGTCTGGTAAGATAAACCACGCTGGTTTTCCGCGAACATTTGGATAGCCAATCAATTTTTCCCCGTTTTTCAAACGCTCTTTTTCTTTGGTATTACCTAAATTTGTATACCAACGAATAGCTAAACGTTTTTTTCCTTGTCCTCTGTAATCAACCAAAGCCAATACATACTCATCTTTATCCAGCAATTTTTCAATAAGCTGTGTATTTTGAGGAGTTTTAACCTCATTCGGAAGATAATAATCAAACTCTTCACCATTTACTTTTTTACTCATCTTTTATCTCATTGATTTGTAAAATTATATTTTGTTTTATCTCATTTATTTGATCAAACTTTTCATATTTATATTCAACTAAATGAGATGTTAAATTAGGATAATTTTTTAATGTATAATTTTCATACAAATTATTTAAAAATCTATTTTTATTATTATTAACCATATTATAAATTACAAAAATAGGAATATCTATTGTTGATAACAATTCTACAAATCCACTTCTAAGACTTATAATACATTTAGCTTTTTGAGCTAATATATAGCTTTCGGAAAAAGTTAAATATGTTGTTTTGGTATTATTTACAAGGTTTGTATTGTCCATTACATTGCAAAATACATCATATCCTTTTTTTCTTAAATCAAAAACAATATCATTCCAAAAAGATTTATCTAATAAATTAGTGCTATTAGCTTCTGGAGCAATAAATACAAATTTATTTAAATTTAATTTGATTTTATCAATTTTTTTTAGAAGACATTCTTCATCCTGTTTTTTAGTTTTTATAGATAAATATTTTTCTTTAATTATTGATCTATTTAGGTAAATAGACAATGCATTTATAAAGCTATCTTTTGTTTTCCAAAATTCAAACCAAAATTCATCTGACATATATATATTGAATTTGACATTGTTAAAATCGTAATGAGTTTTTGCAAAATTAAAATTATTTATACCCTCAATATATTTTACTGTGTTAGGCTGAAATAAATTAAATATACTATATGTAGATTTTCGTGTTGTGCACCATATAACATCTTCTTGTTTTTTTATTTGCATTAATGATGCTAATACATAACTTTCTCCAGTAGCTAAATTTAAGATGTTTACTACTTTTGTTGTTTTAGGAAAATTTTTTAATAAATTTTGAAAATATTTAGTTTCTTTTATTGAACAGATATTTTTTGTTTTGATAATGTTTATTGATTTTCTAATCCATTTGATGGAATAATATATTAAAGATAAACCATCCGAAAACCATCTGAAAAATGCTTTGATTGGACCAAAAAATGCAGTATAATGCTTTTTTAATTTTTCTTTATATTTTTTAGTGTATTCGCTATAACTTAATAAATCTCTAATAGAAAATACATATGAACTATCACAATATTCTTTGTACCAATTTTTCCATATAAAATTAGTTATAATATCACTAGTATCACCTAATTTTCCTTTTAGAAATTTAATACCAAATTCTTTACATGATAAAATAACTAAATTATTAACCATTGATATTTTTGATAAGTTTATGTTATTGTAAGAAATATCAAACATATTTTCAAAAGTAAAATCAACCTTGTTTTTTTTAAGAAATTGCGACCATATATATTGTTCTGCACAGTATTGATGCCTAAAATGAGAATAAGGCCCATTTTCTTTATGCTGAATAAGTAATGGATGATTATAAAAATATTTTGTTGTTTGTGGCTCTGGTGCAATGGGTATATCCCAAATATTTTTAACATCATCTTTTAAGCCAAAAAATACCCAATCAGATATATGAAATGGTAAAACATCTGGTTTTCTTACATAATTTTCACAAATTAAAACTCGTTCGCTTAAAATTTTTAATTTTTCACATCTCTTAGAATATTTTTTAAAATATTGAAGAAAATCTCGATTTTTTAATACAATATCAGTACGAATTTTTAAAATATATTTTTTACTGGCTCTTGCTATACCATTTTTGGTTGAAACAATTTGACGATTTAAATTATGATATTGTTTCCATTGAGGAAATAATAGTATTGCTCCAGGATCTTCATTTTCAACTAAAATATCATAATCTAAATTTGAAACATCAGAACCTTTCCAAGTGGACAGAATAATTTCAGATTTTGGTAAATACTTTCGTATACTTACAAGAACTCGTTTTGTAAATTTATCACTAATTGCTCCTTGTACGACAACCGATATTTCAGAACTATCTATATGTCTCATAATTTACTCCACATATTCTTTAATGTTACTATTTCTTGGCAAAGTAATTGCAATGCCCGACGGATAAGGATTTGTTGGCGCAAAATCGTTTATCACAACGCGCGCTGCGTGATTCATTCCCATTAAAATTGCATAAGGGTTCAGTCCTGCATCAGCCAATAGTTTTTCTAAAGCCGGACGGAATTCTTCCGGACGAGAAGTAGTTATCACAATTTGCGCACCGTCATTTTGCAATCCGCGCAAAACTTCAACATTTTCTTCCAAATAAGTGGTATTATTATACCAGTTAATTTTTCCGTATTTGCCGGAATTTTTCATAATAACACCATCAACGTCCACAAAATATGTACGCCATTTTTTCTGTTCGGCTTTCCATTCGGTCAGTGTTCCCCAATCGTCGTATGAAGTTGCCATTTGAGCTTCAAAAACATATTTATTGGTTGACAGTAAATACGAAATTAAATGGCTGATATACATTTCTCCGCTTATTTTGCGTTCGGTCATTTCTTGATACGCTTTTATAAAATCTTGCGCATTTTCAAAACAATATACGCCTAAGCAAATGATGTTGGAAACCACTTGTTTTTCGATAATATCCTGTATCAGGTTTTGTTCATTGACAATCAAAAAACTTTTGCCAGGAATATTTGATATATCTTTATGTTCTCGCAAATCATAGCCGACAATCATATTTTTGATTTTATCATCAAATTCTATGCCGACCCGATTGTCTGAATCTTTGATTACAAACGAACCTTCCACTTTCATTTTAGTTAGTGTTAAATAAATCGTTTCACTCGCTGATGAGGTAAAATTATCAAGCATGCATATTTCTATTTTCGGATTATTTGCAAACACTTGTTCCATTATCAATTTTGCGTCATATTTTTCATCGTGCGGTTTTACAATGGTTATTATAATACGATTAAAAACTTCTAAATTGATGTTTTCCATCGCTTTTTCAATCATCAATTTTCCGTCTGGATGCGTTAGCATATATTTGGGCTTCATATTTGGAAATCGGCTAGATTTTCCAGCGCAAGGAATTATTAAAGTATTCATTTAATCCTCCATACTTTCTATTGTATTTAAAACTTTTTCGGTAGCTTCATTCAAAAAATTCATCGTTTCTTCATCGTGGGTATATGGATAAATTCGCAAAACATTTAAAAGCAAAACATAATAAATATTTCTAAGCAGTGCTTTACCGTTTTCCAGCTGTAGAATATCCTCTATCAATGCTTGCTTTGCTATGCCTAAACGTAAATTTAGGTTATAATCGCGTTTTATGTGACGATATGACCAGCCTAAATCTATATCTTGCAAAAGTTTAGCAACATCTACCATCCACGAATTATAAAAAGAATCTAATAAGTCAATTAGATATATTTTTCCGGTAGGGGCTAATATTATGTTTTCCAGAGTCAAATCTCCGCAACAATGGGTTTGAGGTATCTGTTTAAAATCAAAATTTTCTAACTTAGAAAAAGCTTGTTTTAATAATGGATTTTCTGTTCCTAATTTCTTTTTTAACGAGTTTATTTTTGCTCCAAACAATTCGTTGGCTTTATGGTTAACTTTTCCATCTTTTATCATTAACGATGAAAACAAAACTTTCATCAAATCAACTATTTCTTTAACCTTTATGCTATGCATATATTCAGCCAGAGTTATACCGTTTACAAACTCCATATCAAACCAAAAAATTCCGTCTTTATCCGTTCCATATTTCAATATTTGAGGTGTTTGCACAGTAGATAATGAAAACTTTTTCTGCTTGATAAATTGCTTCTTTAGCCGCCGGCTATATTCTTCAGAGCCTGAAGATTTTCGTACAAATATTTCCTCGCCGTCACGGCATAAATCTACTGCACATCCTGAGTGCCCTGATAAGTGTTTGACAATGTCAACCATCAAGCTACTCCGGCGTTTAAGCAATCGTGAATATGAATTACACCGATTGGCTTTTTATCTTCAACTACAAATAAGCAAGTTATGTGATTATCATTCATCTTTTTAACTGCTTCAGCCACAAGAGCATCTTTAGTAATGGTTTTCGGAGATTTTGTCATTATATCTTGCACAGATTTAAATATTAGCTGCATATTCATTGCCCGTCGCAAATCACCATCGGTAATAATTCCTAATAAATCACCTTTTTTATCAACAATACCAACGCAACCCAACATTTTAGATGTCATTTCTAGAAGAGCTTTATCCATAAAGTCATTTTCAGAAACCAGCGGAATATTATTTCCTGAATGCATCAAATCAGCGACTTTTTGTAAAATAGAGCCTAATTTTCCGCCAGGATGGCGAGCTTTGAAGTCTGCTGCCGTAAACTGGCGTCTGGCCATCAAATCTGTTGTTAAAATATCCCCCATTACCAATGTGGCAGTGGTTGAATTTGTAGGTGCCAATCCCAAAGGACAAGCCTCGCCATTATCTGGCAATAGCAAAATATAATCAGCAGCTTTGCCCAATGAACTTTCTGGATTTTTAGTCATTCCGATTAACGGCACACCGTAACGTTTGCAATAATTTACAATATCTACTAATTCTTTGGCTTCTCCACTATTGGAAATGGCTATTACTACGTCTTTAGGAGTAATCATTCCCAAATCTCCGTGGCTGGCTTCAGCAGGGTGTACAAAAAATGACGGCGTACCAGTTGAAGCTAAAGATGCGGCAATTTTCCGCCCAATATGACCGGATTTTCCCATACCGGTAATAATTATTCGTCCTGTAGCCTTTTGCATAACTTCAAGCACTTCTGTTAATACCGGAGATAAATTGTCACGTAGTTTTATCAATGTGTCAATTTCTTTATTTACCGTATCAATAGCGATTTTTTTATCAAACTCAAAGTCCATTATTACCCTCCTTAGTAATATGTTTCAAAATATCATCCAAAATTTCATCAGCATTTTCATTCAAGTTATTGTACTCAAATATGTTGTTTTGTGATGCAAATGGAAAATTAAATAACGAATACATAGGCTGTAAATCATTGTGATAACTGTTATGACCATAAATCACAAATTGCGGGGTTTTTAACTCACACAACATATCAAACACACCAGAACGCATTCCAATTATTGCTTTAACTTTTTTTGCCAGAATATAAATTTCTGCTAAAGAAAATTCATTTGAGTTATACAAAATCTCAAAACCACGTTGTCTTAATTTTTTTTCTAGATTTTTCCAGAAAACTGGTGTCATATTATCAATGCTTTGTGCTTTTGGAAAAAACAATACCAAATTTTGTAGATTTAAACCTTTTTGCCGTAGTTTTTCTTGCACATTTTGTCTGTCTTGTTCGCTTATTAAAGCTTTAGAAAATTTTAGCTTTGTAAAATCAGCATTAAGATATTTTTCCCAGTTTTTCCAAAAACTGAGATGAGAATCATTTATTTCTCTCAATTTTTCATCGAATAATACAGCAGTAAAGTTTTGCCCATTTTTTGAAAAACTAGTTTCTAAACGCACCGGATATTTTTTTCTATCTACGAGCAATACTTTTTGTTCTGGCGCAAACATTTTGAAGATTTCTGAATGAGATTTGAATGTTGCAACAACTATGGAGTCTTTTTTTAGCCAGAATGGTAAAGTTCGTGCATATATAACTGCTTCGCCAATATGATTTAAGATGACTTGAACATTTGTCGCTTTTTCATAGGGATATAATTGAGAAAAATATTTATAAAATGAACTATTTATTTGTTCTGCAGACTTATGTATACACTTAAACTGTATTCCTAAAAAATACTTTTTGATACTTGTTTCGGTGTTTTTAATTTTTAAAATCGGCATACCGCACATTTTATATTCTGTCAGTTGAGGAGAAGTGCTTTTAGTAAATACAAACATTTTACAGGTCCCTATCTATAAAAATGTTGGTAATCAAAGGTTCATCTCGTTTTTTATCTAATGCGTACGTCATTTTCAAACCAGATGGTTTGTCATCGTTTATTAAAATACGTTCACCCATTGGTGCATCAAAAATAATATGATTAAAACGCAGACCGTTTTTCGCTAAAAAATTTTCTAAATTAGCTTTTTCTTCAATTTTTCGCGAAGTTATAAAAATAATCATATCTTCTGCAGGAATTTGTGCAAAAAATTCTTTAACACCGTCTAATAACGAATCTTCGCCGTTTTTATAGCCGTTATGCACGCATATTGTACCATCTACATCCAAAATCCAAGTATGTGGCAATGCAGATATAATAAGCTGTTTATTCATCATCCAAATACCTTTGCAACTCTAACAATCCTTTGTAAAATGCACCGCAAATAGCATCATAGTCTTCCCAAGCGTATGTGGTCAGACTTAGCCAAATAATGGCGTGCAGCAGTTTTATTTTACGAGGATTTGCGCCGGTTAACTCAAAGAAATCCTGTTCAAGGTTCTTCCAGTTGTTAGAAACTATTTCCAGCTCTACATTATCTTGATTTATTTCTAATGAGAAATTTTTACGATTGAATTGGTCGTAATCACCAACTACTGAATAATATAGTTTAGCCCAATCGTAATCAATATCACCATAAAGTTTTGTTTTACCAAAATACCCTCGCGGATCTAATAATACCGGCCGAACGCCATCAGTTTCTATCATCATATTATGAAAAGTGCAGTCTCCGTGGGTCAAATAAAAACTTTCAGGATACATTTGCCGCATTTCTGTAGCTATTTTTTCTTTAATAGCAAAAATGTTAGTACATTTAATTCCGTTTATTGTTACAATCTCATCTTGTGCGAAGGGTACTAAATCACGCACTTTTTCCAAACGCTTAAATGTTTTAGTTAGGTAATTATCTTCACAGTCTTCCTGATTTGCAGGTATTGGAGGTAATAATTTATGTAACTTATCAAGAGCTTCAATAACTTTTTTCAATAAAGCCCTTTTAAACCCTTTTGTTAAAAAGGCGTATTCATAGATGTTGTTGCCTTTAATTTTTTCCATAACTAATGGGTCAAAACCATAAATTTTCGGAATATTGGTATAGCCAAGCTCAATCACTTTTTTATACCATAAGATTTCATCTTCTGCCAATTTACGACCTTGTTCATCCAATGGATATTTAAGTACAATATCACCTTTAAATTCCATTTTGTTAAATGGTCTGCATTTAGGTTTATTCAATTCATTTTGGAAATATGAAAGCATTGTACCTATTTCCAAGCCGCCAAACATATTAAGCCGCTCAAATGATAGGTTCTTATTAGCCAACCATTTTACAAATTCACCTTCCTCTGGCACGCCTTCTATTTGTTGTTTATTTTTAAATAAGAATAGTCCAGCAACTCCGTTTTCTTTAGAAGCCTCTTCTTTGAAGTTGTTATTATGATATGACCAACGGCACTCAAAATCTTTGGAAATTCCCAAATAATTTTGCTGAATATCATTAGGCATACCAACAATGTTGGAAAGAATTAAATCACACCAAATCAACATAAACGGTTCGTTGTCAGGAATTGTTTCTAATGCATTCGCAATTCCAGAACAAGTACCTTTTTTATTAGCATCAATAACTTCATAATCAACAGTTGCAAAGGCGCGTAAATAGCGTTTCATAGTTTCTTTTTGATAATCGGCAATTATCTTAAATTTTGCATTCGGATAGCGTTTAAACAAGTGAAAAATCATTGGTAGATTATCAACAGGAACTAGGGCTTTAGGCTTGTTTGTGGTTAAAGTTTCTAATCTTGAGCCACGACCACCTGCTTGAACTATGATATATTTTATCTTTTTATTTGTATCAAATGTATCGTTCATATCTTACTCCAATATGGTTATTCCGCACCGACTTGCGAAATATCGGTGCGGAAACTATTTAACAAGTCCTACATAGGAAGCGTGTAATTTTATATTTAAGCTCTATAGTATAAATTTTAGTCATCGTTTTTCCCCCACAAAGCTTGTTTAAGTTCCGGTGTTTGATTGATGTAATTATAAAGCGAAAAGATAGACATACCAGTCTGTTTGGCAACGTGTGTACGCGGTACACCTGCTAGTAATTTTTGCTTTATTTCATCTTCTTTGCCGCTCCAAATATGTTTTTGATTGCGATAACCGGTTTTGCGGCCAAGCTTATAGCCTTGTTCTTTTTTGTTTTTTAAAGCCCGTTTTGCTACAACCGAAATCATACTTTTCATAATATCTAAAGCCTGTTCCAAGCCTTGTAATAAAAAGTCTGCGTTTTTACCCGATTCTAAAATCATATTTTCTTTAATGCTGATGATTTTTAAATTTTTAGAGAGTAAAAGACGTAGATTATCTTTAACTTGAGCCAAATTTTCGCCAATACTCACAATGTTAGCAAAAAGCACGATATGCCCATTGGTCTGAAAACTTTCTGTTACCTGTGACACATTGTCATAATTATAAAAAACATCAATAATCAAACCATTAGCAAGTGCATAATCACTAATAACCTTGCGTTGTATTTCGGCATCAACGTTCTTTTTATTGTTATTTATACAACCAACTATCATCTTTATCGGCTCAAAATTATTAGCGTGTAAGGTTCATTTGACGCCCATAAATGTAAAAAGGTGGCAATAAAATACGGAAAATGTTGATATAAAAACAATTTTTGTATTAAAACTAGAATTGTCATTGACTTAGGTTGTTGTTTAATAGTATAAGAAACAGATGAACCTTTAATTCTAAAGGGGTGCAAATTTGTTGTATTGAAGAATTTTCCAATGCTTCAAAGGTCTTTATTTTTCAAAAATTCGTAGATTGTATAAATGCTGACGCCGTGAATTTTGGCTACCTGTGTTTTAGGCACGCCTTTGTGGATAAGTTTTAAGACGCTTTGTTCTTTGCCGTCCAAAATATGTTTTTTGTTTTTACTGCCATAAACACGTCCTAATTTTTTCCCGTTAGCTTTAAGGCGGGCAAGAGCTTCTTTGGTGCGTTGACTAATTAAATTTCGTTCAATTTCAGCCGAGAGCGAAAAAGCAAAAGCCAGAACTTTACTTTGGATATCCTTGCCCAAACGATAATTGTCTTTTATGGTCCAAACCTGAACTTCTTTTTTCATACAAATATTCAGGATTGTCATAATTTGCAACAAATTGCGTCCTAAACGCGAAATTTCAGAACATATCAGAATATCATCTTTTCTGAGCTTTTTTAGTAATTTTCCAAGTTTTCGTTTTTCAAAATCCTTGGTTCCGCTAATGGTTTCTGTTACCCATTTTTCAATTTGAATATTTTCATTTTCGCAAAAATTGTTAATTTCAAATTTTTGATTTTCCAAAGTTTGTTTGTCGGTTGAAACTCTTAAATATCCGTATATCATCTTATTTTTCTCCATTTAAACAAAAGTAACCCACCGGCATAGCCGGTGGTTCTTCATATGCGCCTATAAGGCTAAAGGTACCAGCCCAAACGCCTAAA
>CAKQDU010000015.1 GCA_934229625.1 uncultured Alphaproteobacteria bacterium
AAAGATGAAAAATAAGCTATTCAAAGGTCTCTCTCTCTCTCTGCAAATCCTAAACATCTGATTAAAGGCATATTTTTCGTCTCTCAGTGTGTTTTTGCAGAGTTCAGTACAAAAAATCACACATTCGGAAACAACACATTCAGTAGCAACTCTATAAAGAGTTCTGGATTGCTTCGTCGTTGCACTCCTCGCAATGACGCTTGCTCTACTGGTCGTTCCATGATAGAAATGCTCGGCGTTCTGGCTATTATTGCCGTTTTAACAGTCGGTGGAATTGCCGGTTATTCCAAGGCCATGGAAATGTGGAAAATCAACAAGCTAACAGAAGAATACAGCATGTTGATTTTTGGAATGATGAGCCACATAGACGATGCCCGAAAACTGACTGTTTATAGAGAAGGAGAATTCGGAGATACAACATACATGAATGATATCGCTGAAGCAGAAAATCTAATTCCGCCGACATGGACGAAAAATGATACCAGAGGTACAAGATATGTAACAGAGCTGGGCAATTTAGTCGGTATAATGTCCCGTAATTCTAAATTAACTATTGAACTTGGTTTTTATAATTATGAAGCATTTGCTGCAGATTCTATGTCGCCTAAATTTTGCCAATCCATTTATGACAAAATTATTGTACCGCTCAACAGTTCGTTATATGTGGCTGAAAAGTACAATAATGGTCTTGGTACAATTTCTAATTACTATGGCTATGATTATTGTGCAAACGGTAAAAAATGCATAAAAAGTTTGACACCGGTGCAAATCAAAACGTTATGTAAAAATTGTAACGTGGACAGATGCTCTGTAGTTATCAGATTTTAAATAACACAAACTCGGATAGCCTGTATACTAAGACAACTAAAAAAACAGTTCTGAGCCTTGTTTCAGGACTGTTTTTTGATTTTTAAAAAGTATTATATTTCTGCTAAAAATAAAATGTTACATTACAACGTTGGTTTGCTTTGTCACATTGTCCGCACAGCGTCTTTATCTCCGAAAAAGTCATATCTTTCAAACATTTATTATCATTTTTGCAAGTGCTGTCACCATAATATTTGGTATCTGTAGTCACGCCATCTCTGTATAAATGAACTTGTAATATGGCATCGTGCAAAGGAATCAACATAGTGTTAAATATCTCAAAACAGAGCTTATCTGAAAAAGTCGCAGAAGTTTCTACACCCTGAGCATTTGTTGACAGACCGCCTAAATTTAAATCAATGGCAAACCTGTCTTTATCGATATTCCACAAACCTTTCTTAGCAAAATAAGGAAAAACCAGATTACCGAAACCATCATCCAACCTGCCTCCAACTATCTTCCATGTTTCCGGAACAATATTCAGCTGCTTTACTAACTGAATAAGATTTAACAGGTTTTCATCTGTATTCATAATATTTTCTTTATGCTCCATTATTCCAAATACCAGCATATTATATTCCCCAATCAGCTTATTAACTTTGAACTTTTCCATAGCCTTTGAATAACCGGCGATTCCACCAACAGACAACACGGCAATAACAGCCAATACGCCAAGCATTTCTATCATGCTGCGACCTTTTTCAAAATTTTTATACATATTTCTTAACTCCGTTTAATTTTGCTATACATAAAACAAAACCCGCTATACAAAAGCGGGCGGATGTTCAGAAACCGTATGCATGTAAAACGGCTCGGCCTATTGGGCGTATAGCCTTATTTAACCGACATCCGTCCAACGAACAGAAATCGGCACAACAAATTTTAAGTCGTTTATGCGTTAACGACTACATGCAAAAGGGTTTCTGACGCCCTAAAAGTGCTATCACACTTTCAAAATCATATTATCTGCAAACAAAATTGTTGTAAAGGAAAAAAACATAGCCAAACTTTTTCCGCTAATCTCAAAAAATTCTCAATATATTTATTTATAAGTGCCTAAAATCCAGTTTTTTTGAACATAAAAATGCCGACTTCATTTATTTGAAATCGGCATTTCTTTTACATAAATCAGATTTTGCAGAATAAATTCTATCGACCTTCGCTATGAGTCATAAAACTTCTGCTCTTTCCGCGGACCTTGCTGCTGTTAACATCCAAATTTCCGTCTGTTGCACCCTCATTGATAACAACCTTGCGTTCTGCTGGTTTTGTATTTTCAACTTCTTCGCTGATATGAACAGGCTTTTTAACCGGAGTTTCATTTGTAACAATATCTTCAGCATTGACAGGTTTACTTTCCGGAATCTCTACTACAGGCTCAGGTTTAACAACCGGCTGCGGAGCTTGCGGACGATGTGCGGCGACTTTGCGAACAGCGCGTTTCCATGCGTTTTGATATTCATCTCCGCAACCTACACGACCGCCGATATAACGATTGTCCGTAATTCCGATTTCTGCGCCTGGTCCCATATAACGACCTGTTTTAGCATCAACATAGTCTAAAGCTTTTCCTAATTCTGCCGCAGAAACTTTGAATTTTTCACCGCAGTTCAACATTGCATTCATATCACGTACAGCTTTAGTCAAATCTTTATCACCATACATCGGTAATCCGTCTTTATCTAATTTTGTCACCAAAAATCCTTTAGCGCCGCTGGTTACGCGTTCGGTATTTTCAATCAATTTCATATATTTATACAAAAACTGTTCTTTAGTCATTTCACCAAAGTATTCTGGATTTGCTTTCATTGCATTATCCAAATTCTGATACATTTTATCCCATGCTTCGGCAGAAGACACATTTTCTTTACCAAACAGAGCCGAATGATTTTCATAAATACCTGTTAATTTTTGATGCATTTCATTCCAATGCTTTTCACTAATTCCCATAGAGGCGTCATAGGCTTCCGGAGCGTTAACAGCCGGAATTTCAGCCTCGGCAGCATTTACACTTTTAGCGGCAATTCCGCCTGTAGACTGCTGTTCGGCAACAACCGGCTTATCAGCCATAGCCGAATCTGCTGCCATAACAGATGCGCTGTCTGTTGCCGCCGGTTCATCTTTATGAAACCAGCTCTTAACCTTATCCATAACTCCGCCGGAATTTTCAGCAGCGTTAGCCTTAGCCACATTGCCAAATGCCAGCATATTTCCGACAAAAGCGATTCCAGCACCCAAACCCAAACTAATTTTAGCTTGTTTTAATTTTGCTCTGTTTTCAGCTGAAGGTTCAGCCTTAAAATCCTTTTTAGCATCGCGATAATTCAAACCTTGACTTGTTACAGAACCTATGGAGCGAACCACAGAAGATGTGACTTTTGCCGTCATATACCCTGCCTTGTCAACCGCCCATCCTGACGCAGCACCCATTCCGGCAACCAAACCGGCACCGGCAATACCGAATGCTGTACCGGTATAAGCTCTGTTTTTATATTTTTTATACTCTTTTTCATCACTTTTTATGGCGGCAAAAGCTTTTTTCAAACCTTTGAATCCTGTCCATTCTTTTGCATCATTTCCGGCTTTTTTAGCTTCTCTAATAGCTTTAGTTTTTCTTTCAACCAAAGGCCATGTCCAAGAACCTGCGGCTGTGTACAAAGCATAACCTGCAACTGCAGGCAGAGCCAAACCTGTTCCGGCAGCGGCCGTAACGGCTAAAGTTGCGGCAGTATCGGCAATCAAACGCATTTTATTATTTTTGATATGTTCAACGGCTGCCTGTTTAACCTCATAAGCTTTTCCAAACACACTTTTCATCTTAGAATCAAACGATTCGCGGCGTTCTGTAAATAATGAGGAAACTTTCTTAAAACCTTTTTGCAGCCAACGATGAGCATAAGAAGCGAGTTTTTTAGAAGTGTCTACGGCATTGTGCAGAAAATAATCTGTTTTTATCTTAGCTTTTTCACCGTTTCCAAACAAATTATTCAGAGCTTTTTCTGCTTTATCAGCTTGAGTTTTGACATATTTTTCATAGTCTTTGCTTCCCGGAACCGCCTGTTTTTCATCAGGAGTTTCCATAGCGCTTCCAGCCACGCCGGTAGCAACTCCGATAGCCCAAAAATCCTTAATATCGCGATTTAAGGTCTGACGCTTTTCTTCCTCTTTTTTCATAAAGAAATTCACGTCACCGGCACGCAGCATAACTGCCTGCTGTTTTGCACTTTCCAACAGCGTATCCCAATATTTTTGCGCTTCCTCGTCACTAAGAGATTGACCGGAGTCGTCAACCACTTCGACTTTTTCTTTTATAGCGGCAATTTCTTCAGCGTTGTCCTTATTGTCTAAAAAGGCATCGGCCATTTTGCCGATTTTTTGAGTATTGCGCAATATGGCATCTTCATCTGTCATATCAAGATGATTTTCTTTATCATAAATATCCTGTTCGTCTTTTATTTGAGCCTGAATATCTTTATCATCTTTTACTAATTTTACAGCCTCATCAAAACGAGCATCATATTCTTCATCGGCCACAGCCTGCTGAATATAAGCCTTAGCGCGTGCTTTTTTTATTTTCATCTGAGACTGTTCATCCCTAAACGGAACAAGCAAATCGTTTTGAGCATCATGCTCTTTCAAATATGCTACAGCTTCATCAAATTTATCACCAAATTCGTTTGTTTCCGAAATAATGCGAACCGCTTCATCAACAGACATTTCATTAGCCATTGTCATCAACTCCTTTTGACACATTAACTCAATTTATACGGCAACTATACACTATTTTGCCTTTAATTGCAATAACTTTTTTGTCAAAAATTGCAAAAAACGCTAAATAAATCTATCATAAAACAAGTATAACCGCCCAAAAATTGACAAATAACGGCAATATTGTCAAATCTTTTACAAAAAAGCGCTTGCGTTTGGCGTTCTCTTATATTAAAGATGTATGAGACGTGTATAAAGGATAAGAACGCAATGAAAGTAGATATTTTTGATTTTGAACTGGATAAAGACCTAATCGCCAAAAAACCTGCAAATCCGCGCGACAGTTCGCGCCTCTTGGATTTATCTGAAGAAAATGAAATACATGACCGACATTTTTATGATTTGCCGAAAATCTTGCGTCCTGATGACATTCTTGTTTTTAATGATACCAAAGTAATTCCAGCACGCCTCTACGGAAAACGCGGCGAGGCTTTGGTAGAAGTAACACTATATCATCCGGATGACGGCATAAGCTGGTGGTCGTTTATCAAAAATGCCAAAAGACTCAAAACAGGCGACATTATACATTTTTATACCGCAGATATTTCTGCCGAAAAATCAGATTTCAGCGCCGAGGTTTTGCAAAAAGACGACGAAGACGGCGTAAGGATTCGCTTTACTTGTTCGGCTGATGATTTAGGAAAAAAACTTGAACAATACGGTTCTATGCCGTTACCACCGTATATCAAACGCGACAAGCCATTGAACGGATTATGGAATCCATACAATGACAAGGAAGATTATCAAACAGTATACGCCAAACACGAAGGTGCCGTAGCCGCCCCGACAGCCGGTTTGCATTTTACCGACCGCCTGCTAAAAGAAATTGATGACATGGGTGTAAAACGCGTATTTTTAACATTGCATGTCGGAGCCGGAACCTTTTTGCCTGTCAAGACTGATGATACAAAAAATCATAAGATGCACGCCGAATTCGGCGTTATCACTCCGGAAGCTTGCCAAGTTATCAATGAGGCTAAAAAACAGGGACGCAGAATAATCGCCGTCGGCACGACTTCGGTTCGTCTGCTGGAAAGCGCTGCTGATGACAATGGCGTTTTACACCCTTTCTGCGGCGAAACAAACATTTTTATCACTCCCGGTTATAAATTTAAAATTATAGACATGATTATAACAAACTTTCATTTGCCGAAATCAACCTTGTTTATGCTTATATGCGCCATTGCCGGCACCGAAAGAATGAAATCAGCCTATGCACATGCCATAAAAGAACGCTATCGTTTTTATTCATACGGAGATAGTTCTATTCTGAAATGTATAAATAAAATTTAAACTCTTTTGTTTTATACTGCCGGATAATGGAGGAAAAAGTGACACAATCCGCATCCGGCAGTTTAAAATATGTGATGTCTACCATCAAAAGTTCTTTTTTTCCGGCATTTTTGTTTGCCGCCGGATTAGTAATGTTTTTTGCTCAAAATCCCTATAATTTTGAGACTTCATTGTCTTTTCATATAACTTTTTATTCTATATCCGTCTTGGGATTAGCGCTGCTGATATTAGTAAATCGCTCCAAACCGTTTTTCAGCTATCTGATAGGAACATTTTGCTACATTTTTCTTAATTTATGCAAAAACAAATACGGAGCCGAATATCAAAGCAGCACCGAATATTTATGGCTCTGTTTTGCTTTGCCGTTAAATCTGTTGTTGTTCTATTTTCTGGAGCCGTGCAAATTACAAAGCCGCCGAGGGTTTTGGCTTTCGATATTTTTATTGGCTCAGCCTGCCTTTATAAATCATTTTGGCTCTATTATAACCCATCTTCCGTATCTGGACATAAATTTTGGAGCATTGCCGATGGAAGCGGCTATCGTCTGGATTTTTGTGTTAGTCCCGCTATCAATTGACATAAGTTTTAAGAACACTCTGTTAAACACTGGTTTATTTTACGCCGATTGCTGTCTGTTTATGGGATTCATGTATTCTGACAGCGCTTCCGGCACCACAACTTTTTTTATGAGCTTTTCTCTAATTTTATTTTGGACCGCAGTTTTTGATTTGTATCATCAATACAATTATGACGTACTTGAAAATGTTGGTAGCTACAATGCTTATTTATCACATGCCAACAATAAATTTCCTTACAAATATACCATAGGTCTATTCAGCATAGACAACCGAGACAAACTGCTTAAAGTCATTGGTGAACGCAAAATTCAGGAACTTGAACAAATGCTGGTTAAACGTATTTGCGAATTTCCTTATAACATCATCATCTACCGCTATCTTGCAGCATCTGAGTTGATTATGGTATTCCAAAACGAAGACGCAAAGCATACAATGGAATACGCCGAAAACATAAGGCACGTAATTGCCGCCTCAGATTTTGTCTTTACAAATGGCAAAAAGCTGAAAATCACCATATCTATCAGCGTTTCCGAAAAAACAAGGCTAGACCTAAATGCCACGGATGTAACGGCTCGCGCCCACAATTCTTTGCAAAAAGCTTACCGTTTTAACTGCAATATTGTAACTAAGGCTTAATCTTTTCGCTTTCCGGCCGTCAGCATAAAATATAGTCCGCCCAAAAACGCCGGAATAGAAAGCAACTGTCCCATTGTCAGCCACCCCCATAAAAAACCCAATTGTGCGTCAGGTTCTCGGAATTGTTCCAAAATTGTCCTAAACACGGCATAACCAAACAAAAATGCTCCGGAAATAAACCCTTTATGCTCACGACACCATTTATTATGCCACATCAGGTTTAAAATTATAAACAGAACGATTCCTTCCAAACAAGCTTCGTACAGCTGTGAAGGATGACGAGGCAGATAGCCGCCATGCGGAAAGCGAACCGCCCAAGCCACATCTGTAACTCTTCCCCAAAGTTCGTCATTCACAAAGTTGGCCAACCTGCCTAAAAATATTCCTATCGGCACTACAGGCGCCACCAAATCAGTAAGCCGTAAAAATGAAAATTTTATTTTCCGCGCTGCAAAAAACATGGCGGCAATCACGCCGATAATTCCCCCGTGAAAAGACATTCCGCCATGCCATACGGCAAAAATTTCCAAAGGATTCTGCATAAATTGTCCGCTGCCGTATGCCGATACATATCCTAATCTTCCGCCTATAATAATACCCAGCGTCACATAAAAAACAACATCTTCTAAATTATTTTTTGTCAGCGGAATTTGATATTTGCGTATGCGTTTAGCCGCCAAAAACCAACCAAGCACTATTCCAAGCAAATAAGCCATTGAATACCAACGCAACGCAAACGGCCCGATTTGAAAAATAATCGGAGAAATCTCCGGATAAGCAAGTCCTGTCATAACAACCCTCTGTTTTTATTTATTGCTTAAAAGTATATTAACAAAAATCATATAATCCACATATAAAAATAATTATAAACACCTAAAAAATTTATCTCATTGATAAATCGTAATTTATTTTTTTTATTTTTTTCAAAAATACAAAAAAAGTGGAAAACTTGCTAAAGATAATTGTTTTTTTCAGAAATAATGTGCCATTTTGAAGATGTATTTTCAAAAAGGGAACCGGTATGCTGGCACAAAAATATAAATATAACCCGTTAGACGACGTAGAATGTATGTTTGCCAATCAAACACACGCTACTGAACGCCGCAATTCTCATGAAATTGTTGTAGAAATTTCCGGCAAATGGGATGATATGCTGCTATTTTTCGCCTGGGAAGAAAACATGAACTGCCTGCACATTTCCTGTCTTTTGAATATTGAACCGGCTGATATAAATCTACCCAGCGTTTTCGAGCTGCTGGCTCTTTTGAATGAAGACCTCTGGGTCGGATATTTTTCTTACTGGGAAGAGACAAAAATGCCCGTATTTAAGCATTCATTGTTCATTGACCCCGATGAATTTAATTTCAGCGGAAAACTTCAGCAAATTATCAACATCGCCTTAACAGAGTGTGAACGGGCATATCCGATTTTTCACGCGGTTTTCAAGCAAAACATTGCTCCGCGCAAAGCCTTGCTGCCTTTAACCATCATGTAATTTTCTGCCATTTAATCCGGCATCTGGCTAATTCTGTTGTTTTATCCGATTCGCGGATTGAATAATATGTTTCATTTTGTTTTTGAGAACTCATAACAACCACGTTCTCGCCATATACGGCACTTTTTTTGAAATTTATTTCAATTTCCGCCGGACTGTGGCTCCGCCTGAAATCCGCATCCACACACTCGCTTGCCCATAACGGATATACGGCATTATTAACATGATTATTGATGTCTATGTCATCAAAACGAACTCTGATTATGTCCTCGCGTTCAAAATTTTCCGGCAATTCCGTTTTCATAAATTCCACCATCAAAGCCCGCTCATTCAAAGGCGTATACTCAGGAAAATATTTGCTGAGAGAAACCGGACGCAAACGCGCTGAATCAATCAAAACCCATTGGCTGCTTACTCTTATAATTTCCCTATTTTCAGCATCATAAACAACAAAATCGCGAATTGCCCCCCATAATTTTGTATCTGCCGGCCAAGTTTCGATAACAAAATGTTCATCCATTTTAGGCAGACGTTTGATTTGTAAATAATAATCAGACCCAAACCAAGTCAAACCGCGTTCCAAACATTTTTCCAATCCGACACCCAGCTCGTCTGCGCTTTCCATTGCCGCGTCCTGCAGCAAATTCATTAGGGTTAAAAGCCGTAAAAAGCCATGACAATCAGCTTCATAGCTTTTTACGATATAATTTTTTCTAAACTTAGAAACAATCATTTTCTTTACTAAAACAAATTTTTTCCGGCAGCAAATCCAGCCAATTTATATTTTTCAAAACGGCTTTCCAAACGTTTTGTATAGGCTTCTCCTCTTTGCGGATTTGCTGAATGATAACGTTTTGCGGCTTTTTTCCAATTTTGACCATGTCGGCTATATAATTTGCGTAAAAATTTAGCGCTGTATTTTAAATTATTTGCCGGGTCAATAGCTTCGTCAACCGAACTAAACGCTTCTCCGTGATATTTCAAGTTAATTTGCATACATCCCACGTCTATGCTTTCAATTCCCTGTTTCTGAAAATTTTCAACAGCGCGAACCGCATCTTCGCGAGAAGCAAAATAATAGCCTTTTCCTTTTACATTAACAGTCCACGGCCAAGCTACATATCTATTTTGCAAATCATCCCATCTGCCGCTTTCTACTGCTGAAATAGTTTGCAGCAAATCTAAATTAACGCCGTATTCGTCACCTGCTTTTTTAGCAGCTGCAGAACAAAGAGCCCCATCATTAACCAGCTCTTTTGCCGGCAGTACGTCCGTGTCTCCGTTAGCATAAATAGCATTGCTGAATAAAACAAAAACACCGACCAAAAAACAAAATTTATTAAACACGATAAGGTGTCATCCCATAATGCCGACCTGCTGGCAGACGATATCCCGTCTTTTAAGAATTTCAATCATCTTTTGCAATTCAATGCAGCCAAACAAAGCAGCGTTAAACTCTTTTAACCATTCCTTAAAAAAAACTTAACGAACAATTAAACACGAGTCATATAACACCTATTTTTGAAAAAATCCAGTAAAAAGAGTCAATTTAGCCGTAAATTTAAAACTTGACACATCATAACACATTGATTTTACGATTTTATTAACATAAATTTGCGCATAAATTCCGATATTTTTAACATTATGTCTTATAAAACTTGAAATTTGCCGAAAAATATCTATAATATATTGCGTCAGCTTGCTGACTGTGACACCAGAGACCTTATGAAATAGGTACATTGGACCCGGGGGCAGTACCCGGCACCTCCACCAATTTTACGGGGGTGAACCAGGCTTGACAGTGTATAGTAAAGATATGCGTTGTGTTCGGTGAGATACCACCGTTATCGGTTCAAATTTAAATGAATGCAAATGATAATTTTGCACCAGTTGCTGTAGCTGCTTAATGCTAAGGCAACAAACTCAAATTCTTTAGCCTTTGGTTAGGCTGAAGTGGGGATGGGGCCGCCCAGCAACAGAGAGGCCCTAAATTTTATTTTTCGGGTGATGCAATGGTGAATTTTGTAGAAAAAATAGATTATGATGAATTAGTTGAAAAGTCTTTGCGCAGCGTGGTTTATTATGCCTTAAAAATTGTTGAAGAACAAGGATTGCCCGGCGAAAATCATTTTTATATCACATTTAAAACCAATTTTCCCGGAACCATTATCTCTAAAAATCTGCAAATTCAATATCCGGACACAATGACAATTGTATTGCAAAATCAGTTTGAAAATTTAGTTGTCCGCCACAATAGCTTTTCTGTTGATTTGAGCTTTGGCGGCATGCCGCAAACTATCACAATTCCATTTGACGCCATCACCTATTTTGCCGACCCTTATGCTAAATTCGGCTTGAGTTTCACCTTAGATGAAGGCAATACTCCAACAGCAAACAATTCAGTAGAACAACAATCCGCAGTTTCTGGCGACGCGCAAGTTATTTCTTTCGACAGCTACCGTAAAAAATGAAAAAAAAATCTATATTGATAGCCGGCCGCCACGCCACCAGCATTTGTCTTGAAGAAGAATTTTTCGCCGCGCTTTATGAAATAGCCGGCACAAAGAAAATGAGCTTAAATCAACTTGTGACGCAAATAGACAGCGCCAGAAACAATGCCAATCTTTGCAGCGCCTTGCGCGTGTATGCCTTAAAATATTATCAGCAGAAATCAATTGCGCCAAAATGAACGCGTAAAAATCACTAATACGGTAATAACCTCCAAACGCCCCAGCAACATTGCAAAACACAGCAAATATTTGACACTTTCCGAAAAAAAAGCAAAGTTGCCGCTAGGACCGATAACTTCAACGCTGCCAACCCCGACATTTGTCATACAAGCCACGCTCGCTGCCAGAGAAGTACTGAAATCAACACCACACAAACTGATGGCAACCCCTATGAGCAGCATACTTATAATAAAAGAGAAAACATACACAAATACTGATGTTATCACATTTTGAGGAGGATTAACAATTCCGACACGCAGAGGAATGATTCTGTTTGGTTCTACCATAGACAACACATATTTATGCAAATATGCATAAATCAGCTGCCAGCGAAAAATTTTTATTGAACCGCTGGTAGACCCTGTACATCCTCCGCTTAAAGAAAGCAGCATAAATACGGCGCTTGTCCAAACTCCCCACTCCACAAAATCGGTTGAAGAAAGTCCCGTTGTTGTCATCACCGAAATAACGTTGAAAAAGCTGTATCTCAAACTCTGTACCAAAGAATAATCAGATGTTGCAAACAAATAAAGACTGACAAATAAACCGCAATAAAAAACCGCTTTCAAAAAGACCGAAACCTGATAGTTTTTATTCGCTTCGCCATGCCGGAACAACAAAATATAAAAAGTTAAAGGCAAAGAGCCTGCCAACATAAAAAACATAATAACAATTTCTATTGATATACTGTTAAAAGCGGCTATTGAGTTATTTTTTGTAGAAAATCCACCGGTTCCGATTGACGACATAGCATGATTGACGGCATCAAACCAGCTCATACCGCACAAATCCAAAGTTATGGTGCAAATAACAACCAACATTGTATAAACAATCACTATTCTTTTAGCTATATAGCTGAATTTAGGCATAAATTTATCATTTGAATCAGAATTTTCACGTTGAAAGATTCGCATTCCGCCAATACCCAAAAACGGCAGAAGCGCCACAGCAAAAATCACAATTCCCAAACCACCGAGAAAATTCAAAATCGACCGCCATAACAAAATAGAACGCGGCAAACTTTCCACATCGGCAAGTATTGTGGCTCCCGTTCCGGTAATTCCCGAAACAGTTTCAAAAAAAACATCGGCAAACGTATAATTTTGATTAAAAAACAAAAATGGCAGAGTAGCAAACGCCCCAACAATGCACCAACTGACCGTTGTTATTAAATAGGCTTGTTTTAGTGATATTTTTTCCACTTTGGTATAATTCGCCAAAAAGAGAGAAAATCCCAAAAATATAGTAATTACCGCAGCCGGAATAAAAGGAGAACGGACATAATCCGTTTCAGCAAAATCCAAACCTGCCGGCACAAACATAATCAGACCTAAAATACCCAGAATATATCCGCTAATCATAAAGACGGGTTGCCACATATTTCAAATCCTATCGCAAAGCCACATTACGCGCCAATTTTTTATCCACTAACGCTTTATTGATAAACACACCGCGCACAAAGCATAAGGCTGTTGCCGTATGGTTGTAAGTTTCGGCAACAACGGCACAATGTATTTTATGTCCGCCGCTGGTTTGCTCCAAATACTTTACCGCTTCTTGCGTATCATAAACCGCCGGGTCAGAATATATGCCGTAAAGATACATAAATTTACCATTGATATACAAACTGTTTGGACCGGCGATTTTCACTTCATCATATAAATATTCCGGCTCTGGCAGATATTCCAGATTAAGCGATTCGTTTTTATAATAATAATCATTCAGACTGCCCTTATAAAAAACATCCGGATAAGGTTCTTCTTTTACATTTTCTATTATTTTTCTGTTTCGTTCAGCCGATGCCAAACGTTTAGTTTCTGAAAATGTCGGATTTGTCTGAGATTCTTTTAGATTATTTTCTTCACGCGGTTCATATTTGGCTTTATTAAATTTTGCCACATTCCAACTGACAAAGCGAACATTTTCATCTTTACTCTCTTGTTCATTTTTTTCAGCTTCTTTGGGTAATTTTTGCATCATCTGCCCAAGTGAAGAACGCATTTCTGCCAATTTTTCCTCAATTTTATCTGTAGTTTGTTTTTTAATTAAGGCGGCCTGCTGCACTTGTCCAGGCATTTGATGCTGATATTTTTGCCACAAGTCTGAAAGCTCATGCCGATAGAACGCGAGCAAAACAACAATTGTTATAAACGGGTGACGCACAGGATAGGTTAAGCCTAGATAAATTTTGAATAAAAATGCGCCGAAACCTTTTGTTTTCATATCGTCCCACTCGCGTTTAGACATTTATTTCACCCCACCGTATTTTTGTTGTAATTCAACAGCCTGCTCCGGTGTAATACGCTCAAACAGAGCCTCGCCAACCTCAAAAAGATGTCCTGCTTTCAGAGCTGAAATTTCTTTTTCTACATTAAAATCTTTCAGCAAAGGCATATCTTTAGAAGTCAAACCGAACTTAGCCATAATTTTTTCGGCGGTATCAGGCATAAACGGAGCGCTTAAAATTGCATAAATTCTTACTAAATTCAAACACAGACGCAAAATTGTGGCAGCTCTGGTCTGGTCTTCTTTAATAACCATCCACGGCTCGGTTGTAGAAATATAGTTATTTCCCTCAACCCAAATTGCGCGCAATTCTGCGGTTGCCTTTCTAAATTCCATTTCATTCAGATATTTGAAGTAATCATTAACGCGGTTTTGCAAAACTTTAATCAGCTCCTTATCCTCGGCTTGCAATTCGCCGCCTTCCGGAATTTGCGCGCCCAGTTTAGAGGCTGTCATTTTCATCACGCGCTGCGCGAAATTTCCCAAAACGCCATTCAAATCTTTATTAACCGTATTAACAAAGCTGTCAAACGTAAATGAGGAATCCGAGCTTTCCGGAGCATTTGCCATCAACCAATAACGCCAATAATCAGCCGGAAATTCTTTAACTGCATCTTCTGCAAACACGCCGCGATGTTCAGATTTAGAGAATTTTCCGCCTTCAAAAGTCAAATAACTGAACCCTTTAAGATAGTCCACTTTAGTCCAATTTTCACCTGTTCCGAGCAGAGTTGCCGGAAACGTTATGGAGTGATAAGGCACATTGTCTTTACCCATAAACTCAACATAACGAACATCTTTGGCATCCAACCACCAATTTTTCCAATCACGTTCTTCCGGTTTTTCATCAGACCATTGTTTTGTGATTCCGATATATCCGATTGGCGCGTCAAACCAAACATAAAACACCTTGTCTTCAAAACCGGCTTTATTAACCTGAAATCCCCATTTCAAATCACGGGTAATGCAACGCGGCTGCAAACCTTCTTTAACCCATTTTTTAGCGATTGAATAAGCCACATCAGGCCAAAAAGCTTCTTTAGTTTTGAGCCATTCCACCAATTTTGTTTCAATTTTCGGCAGGTTCAAAAACAGGTGCTTCGTCTCGCGCACTTCCAAGTTTGTGCTGCCTGAAATAGTGCTACGAGGATTGATTAAATCTGTAGGCTCCAAAACTTTGGTGCAGTTTTCACATTGGTCGCCGCGGGCTTTTTCATAGCCGCAATGCGGGCAAGTGCCTGTAATATAACGGTCAGCCAAAAACATTTTATCATCAACTGAATATACCTGTTTCATTGTTTTTTCTTCAATAAAACCATTTTTATCCAATTGTGAAAAAATATGATAGGTCATCTCTTTATTTTGTTCGCTAGATGTGCGTCCGAAATAGTCAAATGACAAATTAAAATCTTTATAAGTCTGAATATGGCGGGCATGATATTTATCACAATATTCCTCAACCGGCATACCCTCTTTCAAAGCGCCGACTTCCGAGGCCGTACCATGTTCATCATTGCCGCAAATATATAAAACCTCATTACCCAGCATTCGCATATAACGAGCGTACACATCGGACGGCAGCAGACATCCAACCATATGTCCCAGATGAGGAATCCCATTGATATACGGCAGAGCAGAAGTAATCAAGATTTTTGACATATTTACATTTCTCCTTATAAGACTAAAAAATAACAATGCCTGAAGTTTACTCTATTTTGTTAAAATCTCAAGCAAAAAGACAAAATACGCTACAATTTTTTAGTTAGCACAAAATATCAAAGGGCGGAGCTTGAAAACCCCGCCTCACCATACTATACTATTTTAATAGAAGGATGATGATTTTAAGTATAAGAATTATTATACTTAGAACTTTGACAACATCGTTCATCTCTTTCACCTTTCAGCTCATCTGAGCAGTTGCGAAAGGGATAAACCCGCCTAAATTTACCATGTTTTGACTTTAGGTCTTGACATTAAAGCAAAAATAGGTTATCTTTAACTTAGAAATAGGTTAAAGATGGGGTTTAACCCTTTCAAGTTAAATAACGTCCTGTGCGCTAACACCGGACGTTATATTTTATAATCGTTTTATTTTGTAAAAGCAAGAAAAATAAATTATTCGTAGAGTGCTGTAAATTACATTTCAAACACCAATACGCAGCCGCTTTTCCCATTGTTTTCACAAGCTCTGCACAATGCATTTATCTCTGACAGCTTGATTTCTGCAAGGCATTTTTTTGAACCGCAAAAAACATCACCATAATAAGCATCTTTTACCAAAACAACATGATGCAGCACCGAATGCAGAGGATAAAATACATTCTGCACGATTTCTTGACACAGTTTAGGAGAAAATGAGCTAGATTTATAACCATCTTCATCTGTTGTTATACCGCCTAAATAAAAATCTATTACGACAAGTTTATTCCTTACAAAAAATTGCAGATAATTGCCTAAATCATCACGAATGCCAACGGTATTCTTATCATACCAACTTGACGGCAGCAAGCCAAGAGCTTCAACTACGTTTATATAGCTATAAAACATTTGTCCGCTTTTATCGCCTCTTATTTTTAATTCATCCGCCGGTTTAATCAATCCGTTAATAATATAAGAATACTGCTCTATAGCCTTGTTGACTTTGAACTTTTCCATCGCCTTAGAATATCCGGCGATGCCACCGACTGATAGAACACCAATAATCGCCAGAACGCCAAGCATTTCTATCATGGAACGTCCCAGGCTGCAAACGTCATTGCGAGGAGTGTAACGACGAAGCAATCCAAACCCATCGCCACTGCTCTTTCCTTTAAAAAATTTTATACCCTTAAACATCTTATTCCTCCTTAATTGTGTAAAAAAAACGACCGTTATTTTTACACAGTGAAACAGACGGCAATAAAATGTTGTAAAAACAGCAAAAAATATCGAAAATATAAAAAGTTATTGCAAATTCCAGCAGCCTTTGCTAGACTATAAAAAATAGCCTAAAAACTGTCCATTTTAAACGGTCGTTTTTTTTACACACTTTTGACCATAATAACGCTTTGATTTTGCAACAGATATCAATAACCAGCAATAAGCAAACAAATACGCAAGCAGCTTGAATAACCGAGTTTTAAAACAAATATCTCCTACCATCTTCTGCAATCCATAAGGCTCGGTATATGATAGGAGATAATTTTATAAATAAATTTTTAAGCCATATCCGGCAATAAAGATTTCATATTCTGATTATAATATTCTTCTGCCCACGCGCGCATAGAATCAAGCACAGGTTTCAGGTTATATCCCAAATTTGTCAAAGTATACTCAACTTTCGGCGGAATTTGCGCGTATACTGTGCGGATTAAAATTCCTTTTTCTTCCAACGCACGCAAATTAGATGTCAAAACCTTTTGAGTTATATCACCAAGTTCTTTTTTTATTTCACCAAAACGCTTGGTGCCATCCATCAATTCTTGAATAATCATAACTTTCCAGCGGTCGCCCATAGTTTTCAGAGCCATTTCCACCAGATTTTCCGGCATTTCAATCATTATTTTTCTCCAAAATTCACATCATTTTTACAATTAACATACCAAATTCTATTTTTCAAGCCTTATTCTCTAACAATCTGCAATTTATTTCTTTTAATCCACTTTAAAACCACACAGGCATAACTATCTTTTATGCACACACTAATAAGAAAGGAAATAAAAAAATGCGTCGAATTTGTCTGTTTGCCTGCTACGATAAAAAAAATCAAATTCAAGATTATGTTGTTTATTTAATTAAAGAACTCGCCAAAATTAGTGAAGTATATTTTATGGGAAACGGCCGTTTTCCTCCCGATGAGCTGTTCAAAATTGCCCCTTACGCTCAAATGTTTTACTCTCGGCACATGCCTCTTAAAGATTTTGGCTGTTGGCAGTATTTAATTTCCAAACTGGGGTGGGATAAGCTGGAAGAATATGATGAACTGATTTTATGCAACGACAGCGTATACGGACCTCTCTATAATTTAGAAGATTTTTTTCGCTCGATGGAAAGAAAAGGCTATGATTTTTGGAGTGCGACTTCCGATTATGAAAGCAATTTTCATTTGCACAGCTATTGTCTGACATTTACGCAAGATATCATAAAAAACGCCCAATTTCATAAATTTTGGCATTCTGTACCTTTTGCCTATGACGCTGAGAATTGCGAAAAAGAGCTGACGCCGCTTCTCACCGAGCAAGGTTTTATCGGCAACAGTTATATACGCACGTTCAAACAAGAAAATATTCTGCGCAATCCGGTGCAAATGCTGCAAGAACATAAAGCTCCGTTTGTCAAGGTTAAAAGCTTTTTACCGGAAAATGAATATACTGCAGGCACCGGAATTGAGCTGAGACACCAACTACGCACAAAAACCGATTACGACACAAACCTAATCCAAAAGCATATACACATGGCTCACCTGCCGCAAACTCTCGGACAAAAAATAGCTCGTTTTGCCGGCTTATAGCTAAGCCATCCACGCATTTTTCAGATGTTTGACCGCAAAAGGCAATTTAATTAAAATAGCGTCAAAACGCATATCATAATTTTTATATTGCGTTTTATCGGCAACAAAAACCTCGGCGCCTTTAATCAGACGCAATTGCTGCTTACGTGTAATTGCATAAGCCGCCCCTGTCAAAGTTCGGCGTTTTTTGACCTCTATAAACACCAAGCATTTGCGTTTGCACGCAACAATATCTATTTCTCCAACGGTAGTTCCGCGTCCGCCGGAAACATTCACCGCCACAATTCGATATCCATGCAGCCGCAAATACATTCTTGCCAAAAATTCTGCCCATTTGCCGCTATGATAATTATTCATGCTTTAATTCCAAAGCCATTGCATAAACTTCATTTTTATTTATGCCGAATTGCTCTGCCATTTCTTTGACCGCAGATTTCAGAGTAGTTTCCCTCAAGCGTTTAGCCAGCAAATCTTTAACATCTTCAGCTGTATATTTAGGTTCTGTCGGCGGAGCCACAATAAAGACAAATTCGCCTTTAGGTTCATTTTCAGAAAAATAAGTTTGCATATCAGCAAAACTTCCGGTCTGCACTTCTTCATACATTTTTGTCAGTTCGCGTATAACAGAAATTTTTCTTCCGCCGAAAATTTCTGCCGCTTGCTCCAAAGTTTTTAACAGACGCGGCGCTGTTTCATAAAAAATCAAAGTAGTGTCAATATCTTTTAATTCTTTAAACAAATCAGAGCGAGCTTTATCCTTATTCGGAATAAATCCGGCGAATAAAAAACGATTCGTAGGCAGTCCGGACAGCTGTAAAGCCGTGATAACTGCACACGCTCCCGGAATTGCAGTAACATAAACTCCCTGTTCGCGGCATTTGCTCACCAGCTTATAGCCGGGGTCAGAAATCAGCGGTGCGCCGGCATCGCTGACCAAAGCCAAAACTTGTCCTTCGTTAATCAGGTCAATCAGCTGCTGTGCCTGCTGTTCTTCGTTATAATTCTGATAAGTAATAAATTTTTTATGCAAAGGCAGACCGAGCAATGAGAAAAGTTTTTTTGTCATTCTGGTATCTTCGCAGGCAATAACCGGAGCCTCATTCAGCACATCCAAAGCGCGCTGAGAAATATCCTGTAAATTTCCGATAGGGGTAGAAATTATATAAAGACCGCTTTTTAACATCAAATTCACTTTACAAAAACAAGTTTAAGCATTATTACTAAGGTATTGTTTTATATTTTGAGGAAAAATGCAAGTGTTAAAAAAAATAAGCTCCCTGTTTTTATTGTTCATAATCGGCGGATGCGGTTTGATTGGGCAAACAAATGACATGCCGCAGCAAACTTTCAACTACCAAAACAGCATACCGCAAAACACGGTTGAAATGACAGACTATTCGCATATAGATTTAGGAAATTCCGAAAGTTTTCGCGTAGCCATGCTCTTGCCGCTTAGCGGAAAAGTCAGCGATATGGGACAAAACATGAAAAATGCCGCCATGATGGCCATTGGCGATTTAAACAATAATAATCTGGTGGTGCAATTTTATGACACAAAAAGCACAACGGGCGGTGCGAGAATTGCGGTTGAAAACGCCATAAACGCCAAAAGTGATTTAATTATCGGTCCTTTGCTTGGCGAAGAAGTCGCCGCCATCAGCGAAACCGCAAAAAAAGCGGATATTCCGGTTATATCTTTTTCCACGGCGCCGAATGTTTTGCAGGATGGAATTTATACAATGGGATTATTGAACGAGGAGCAAATAGAGCGCACAATCCGCTATGCCGTATCTCAAGGTCGGCTTAAATTGGCATTGGTTTTGCCGGATAACCAGAGCGGTATAAATATGTTCAAGGCGGCAATGAACGCGGCGCAGCTGCATGGAGCTTCTATCATAAAAGTCGGTTTTTACACACCAAACAGCATGGATTTTACCAAATTAGCCGCTCAAATCACCGGTTCTGCCCGTGTGGCGATTTCACAACGCAAGAGCAAACCGGCAGAAAAAAACAGCCTGAAAACAGAAGAAGAACTTGCTCCGTTAGACTTTGACGCCCTTCTTGTTCCGGAGTTTGGCAATCGTTTAAAATCGATTACCTCCATGTTCAGCTACTATGATGTCTCTGCGCCGGAAGTGCTTTTTTTAGGCACTTCGGTTTGGGGCAACACCAATTTAAGCAAAGAAACCGAATTATACGGCGCGGTATATCCGATTATGCCGATGTCCCGTCTGGCGCGCTACAAACAAAAATATTCTGAAATGTTCGGACAAAAATCCAATGATTTAAGCATATTTGCCTATGATGCTGTGGCTTTATCCTCGGCGCTGTCGCATAAAGATAAAGACCATCTAAAAGAATCCATAACAAATCTTGACGGTTTTTACGGCATGAGCGGCGCATTCCGAATTTTTGCCAACGGCAAAAACGAACACGGCTTGGATATGGTAAAAGTCACTTCCGGCGGTCCGCAGATATTAGAAGCTGCCGGCACTAAATTTTATTCGGCAAATCCGGCATATGCCCAAAGCGGAGCAACCGATTTTTATATGCCAGCCATTTATGGAAAAGACAGCAACGAATTGCGGGAAATTTTATTAAACATGCAATAACTTCATTTTTTTGCTTGCAAAATTTAGAAATATACCCATTATAAAGAGGTATTTTAAATGAAGGGTTCAGGGTTGGAAAACCGCCAACTCGGTCAGGTTCGGAAGAAAGCAGCCGTAACGGCAAGTACAAGGTCTGAATCCCTTCACCTTTTATGAGTTAAGTAGGAATGGCTGACAATAACACACAATATGTTGCTTTGGCGCGCAAATATCGTCCGCAGACTTTTGAAGACCTGCTTGGACAAGACGCTCTTGTGCAAACGCTGACTAATGCCATTCAAAACAACCGCCTGCACCATGCTTATATTTTAACCGGCATACGCGGAGTCGGCAAAACAACGACTGCCCGACTGATTGCCCGTGCCATAAACTGCACAGGTCCGGACGGCAAAGGCGGGCCGACAATACATCCATGCGGAGTTTGCGAAAACTGCAAAGCCATAGCCGCGGACAGGCATATTGACGTTATAGAACTTGATGCCGCTTCAAAAACCGGCGTTGATGACATGCGTGAAATTTTGGACGGCGTCCGCTATAAACCGACGCTTGCCCGTTACAAAGTTTATATAATAGATGAAGTTCACATGTTGTCTAAAAGTGCTTTCAATGCGCTGTTAAAAACGCTGGAAGAACCGCCGGCGCATGTGATGTTTATATTTGCCACAACCGAGATTCGCAAAGTTCCGGTCACCATTTTATCACGCTGTCAGCGATTTGACCTGCAACGTATCAGCATAGACACATTAGTTCAGCTGTTCCATAAAGTTCTGACGGCTGAAAATATTGAGGCAGAGGATGAGGCCTTGCACATGGTTGCCCGTGCGGCGGACGGCTCTGCTCGCGATGGTCTTTCCATGTTGGACCAAGCCATTGTATTAGGAAACGGCAAAATAGAAAATTCCACCGTAAAAAACATGTTGGGATTGGCAGACCGTCAGCAGACTTTTATTTTGTATGAAAGGCTGTTAGAAGGCAACATTGCCGAGGTTTTGCAAATTTTGCACAATCTTTATACTGATGGAGCCACGCCAATGCTTGTCATCCAGGATTTGGTTGATATCACGCATTTATTGGCTAAGGTAAAAATCATACCGGACTATATAAACGACCCATCTGTCGGAGAAAATGACCGCGAGATGTGTAAAAAACTCAACGCGGCGCCGATATCCATTTTATCCAAAATTTGGCAGATGCTTATAAAAGGTATAAGCGAGCTGCAATACGCCAATGTGCAAATAGATGCTCTTGAGATGATACTGATGCGTATAGCCTATTCTGCTAAAATGCCGACTCCTGCAGACCTGCTGAAGGAATTAAAAAAAAAATCAGGACTGACTAATTCAGCCGCTCCCAATAAAATTGTCGTCAATCAGCCATCGGCCGCCGATTCGGAAAGCCATATTTCATCTGAACTGACAGAAAATAGCGGATTTGAACTTTCTGTTCCTGAAGATTTGGCAAAATTACTGAATGCCAAACGGCAGATGCTGATGCTCTATGCCGTAAAGAATGATATGTCATTTAAGGAATTTACGCCCGGAAAAATGCGCATAGCTCTTTCAGAAAAAGCGGATAAAGACCTGATTGCCAATTTGCGTAAATTTTTAACTAAAGAAACAGGTTGTTCATGGGTTATAGACATAGATTACGAGCCTTTGGGAGAGACTTTGGCTTATAAAGAAACCAAAGAGCTGGAGCGCGACAAAAAAAATATCTCTGAATATCCGTTAGTAAAAGCTATACTTAGCGAATTTAATGGTGCTAAAATAGAAACCGTTATCCGGAAAGCGGTTGAAGAAGCTGATGAAGAAACGGCTGATTTTATTGTTCCGGAAGAAAATTCTGAAACTTATGATGATGAGGATAATTAAATGTTAAACATTCAAGGAATTATGAAACAAGCTCAGCAAATGCAGCGTAAAATGCAAGAGACTCAGGCTAAATTGGCGCAAGAAGAAAAAGAAGGAGTCAGCGGCGGAAACTTAGTTAAAGTAGTTTTAAACGGCAAGTCTGAAATGAAAAAAATCAGCATAGACAAATCGTTGATGAACGCTGAAGAAGTTGATGTTTTAGAAGATTTGATTTTAGCAGCCTACAATGACGCCCATCAAAAAGTTGACGCTATGATGGAAGACGGCATGAAAGAAGCCACCAACGGAATTGGCTTAGGCGGCTTAAAACTTCCATTTTAGTTTTTGAGGTTTTACCGTGCAAGGTAATGAAATAGAAAAACTAACAAAGATTATAGCCAAACTTCCGGCCTTAGGCACGCGTTCGGCTCGGCGTATTGTTTTGCAGCTTTTAAAAAAGAAAGAAACGGCGATGTTGCCATTGATTGCCGCTTTGCAAGAAGTTGCCGACAACATAAAAAAATGTCCGGTTTGCGGCAATTTTGACACGCAAGAGCCATGTTCTGTTTGTCGGGATACGGCCAGAGACCCTGAAACAGTCTGCATTGTGCAGGATGTCGCTGATTTATGGGCAATGGAGCGTGTTGGACTATATCGCGGACAATACCATGTTTTAGGAGGTATTTTGTCGGCGTTAGACGGTGTCACTCCGGATGATTTAAATATTGAAAACCTTTTTTCACGGCTGAGAAATGGCATCATAAAAGAAGTCATTTTAGCATTGCCGGCAACAATAGACGGACAAATAACTGCACACTATTTGTTGTCGCGTCTAAAAGAATTTCCGGTAAAAGTGACAACTTTGGCGCAAGGTATTCCGCTTGGCGCCGAATTGGATTATATGGATGACGGCACAATTCAGCTTGCTTTGTCGGCAAGAACAGAATTACGATAAAAACACGATAATAGCCGAGGGTTTTAGGGGTAGGCATATAAAAAAGCGAGGATGAATACACCTCGCTTTTTTATATATGTTACAGAGTGGAATTATCCGATAATCACAAACTCCTGACGATAGAATGTTTTATAACTTATTGGCATTCTCCCCACCATTTGTTGTTGTCATCGTGACATTTTGCCACAAAGGTTTTTCCTGCTTTTTTACACATATCTTCATCGTAATCGTAGTTGCACTCAACTTTTTTGACACAGGATGTACCATATTCAAAACCTCCGCATTTAACAACAGTACCTGTTGCTTTTTCATCGGATGCACATTGTTTTAATCCATAAGCTTTGCCCGGCTTACCTGAGCAGTCCTTGTCGGTAGTGCAAGATGCGCTCCAATAAATTTTTGTACCATCTACTTTAGTGCATTT
>CAKQDU010000016.1 GCA_934229625.1 uncultured Alphaproteobacteria bacterium
TTGTTCATCCTGTCTACTATATTCTACTCATAAAGAATTTCTTAGGTTCCTTTTCTGATATACTAGACTTTATATTTCTTAATATACCGTCTGCATATCCTCTTTTTTGCTTATCTACGATTTCTTATAACCTCGCTGACCTCGTCAGCTTTTTTTCAACCGAACCTCATCGGCCGGTGATTGACTGTATAGAATAATCCTTTTCCAAAGTCAACACCTTTTTTTCATTTTTTTTCGTTTTTTTCACATTTTTTTATAACCAATTGTTTTTACATAGAATTAAATTAAATATTTTTTACGCACTATTTAAGTAATTTTACAAAGCTCTATTTTACTAAATAATCGCTAGATTTTACAAATCAAGTTAAAAACCTCAATAAATCAAAATGTTAATCCTTTGTTAATCTATTTTCGGCTAGATTCTAAAAGATTCGTTTGGAGATTCGTTATGAAATTTGATTTTTTTACATTTGGCGGCAGATTCGTTTGGGAAGATGTTTTAAATTACCAAAACTGGATTATTCAGCGCAATATTCACACCCAAAAATACAGATTATTGGATAATTATAACATTAGACGCGATTCCGGAACGTTTGAAAACTGTAAAACAACACTTTTAAAATATATAGAGGCGTGTGAGATAAAATCTCCGTATACCGACTCTATAATTTTGCTTCACAATTATGGACGAACAAAATTTTCATGGAATCGGATTTGCGAATCTCTTAAAAAATCAAATTGTAATATAATTGCCTTAAACTATATGTCTTTAAGCCAAACCCTTAAACATAATGCCAACCTGCTTGCCACTCTTTTACGAAACCTGGATAACAGCGGCAAGCTTCATTTTATCACTCACGGCGCCGGCTGTTTGATTCTACGTCAATTTTTAGCTTTAACGGATAATTATCGCATTTATAACATTGCCGATGTAATTGACATAAACCCCATAAATTCCGGCAGCGACTTGGCTGATTTGCTGTGCCGTTCTGAAATTTTAAAAAAAATTCTGGGTCCGATGCTGTCTGAAATTACTCCGCAAAAAGCCTTAGACCTCCCAAAATTGCCAAAAGAAATCTTGCACGGAATAATTTTTTATCCGCCTGTATATACTCAATTACTAAAAAAACTGCTACGCCGCTATGAAGGTTTTCCATTTTTAACACCGCCGAGCGAAAGTTCTTATGCTGAAAAAATTTGCCGAATAAACCGTAATATTTTTTTCCCTTTAAACGATTCGGATTTAGGAGAAATCTGCATTCAATTCATCACTACCGAAAATTTTCCATTTACCGACCTATCAACGGAGAATAGCGCCGACAAAAAATAATATCGATTGATTACGAATATTTAACGATATTGTCATATAATTATAACTAAAAATATGTTATAATGCCCTATGTTCGGACATCTAAATATCAAGGACTATAATGCAGATACGATGCCGCCAAAATATAAATATTTTACTTTTTGTGTTAAAATTTTGTTTAACATGTTGTTTTGTGACGTTTCTTAGCGCTGGTTCTGTTTCAGCTCAAAATACTGAAATAAGAACAGACAACAGCGTTTCCCGTTCCGACGGAACAAAAGATTGTCAACCTCGTGACGGCGACTATAAAAAAATGGCAGAAAAAGCCAATCAACATCTGATAAACATGAAAAATCAATATGACTTGTATGAAAAAAAATTAAAGTCCATGCGCAAAGACGATCAAATTTGTTTTCTTCCCAGCAGTTTGGATTTTAAAACCGGAGACAAAACTTCTTTGGGCGGTAAAACATTACAAAGCTTGAAGGCTGCTGCCGGTTCAGCACTTGATGGAATAAAAATCGGCTGGAAATATATTACCGCGGCAGGTGGAGCCATTGTAAACGGGACGATTAACGGTATAAATAATCTCACGGGTTCTGAGATTTCCGCAATAAGCGGCGGAAATCTGACTTTTAATGCTAAGGACGAAAAAGGCGCCTCAATTGCCGCATCCAAATATGTTCCTGCCATAAAAAACAATTTTGCGGCCGTCAATACGCGTTTGTCTGACACTCAATTAGATATTCAAAGTTATCAAGAAGACATAACAAAATCAAAATCTCAGTATTCCGCAGATAGGGTAAACTATCAAAACCAGCTTAGTTCCACAAAAGACGCAGCCAAAAGAAAAGAATTAAACGTACAAATAGAAACATTAAATGCAAAAATACAAATTTTATTGGATTGCCAAAAGTCTTTCAATGACTTGCGGATTCCACGTGACAGAATGAAAAAAGAGCGTGAAAATGCCCATTCTTATTTAGCACTAATTTCCGGACTAGCTGACAGCGATTGCACCTGCAATGCCAAAACAGGAGAACTCTTAACCTGCACAGTCAAAGATGACACTTTTGAAGAAGACGATGTAAATGATGCCGCATGCAAAAAACTCAATGAATATCAAGCCGACCTATCTGTTTGTCCAACCTGCGGAATTTTTGAAACAATTTTGATTGCCGACCAAAAACTTGCATCCGGCGCTTTTGAAAAATTATCAAATGGTTTGATAAAATTATTAACAACAGCATTTTTGATTTTTTTGGCCTATCAGGTTTTATTGCTTGTAGGTTCTCCGGCAAAACAGGGAAGCGGAAAATTTCTTAATACCGTCATGTTGCAGGGTTTTAAAGTAGCCGTTGCCATAATCTTATTAGAAACCCCGACCTATATATACGAAAACGGATTATCTCCGATTATTGAAAGCGGCTTTGATTTTGGTCTGTCTCTAATTCCGACAGACGCAAAAAATGTTGTGGATTCGTACGCCGAAAATTATAGTTCTTTTGACCAAAAAAACAAATTATTGACCGCAGATTTTCTAAAAAAGATGATGGGAGCCGTAGAAGGATTTAATGAAAAATCTTCAATTATTCCGGCAATCGGACGCTCGTTATATTGCAATTCATGGCAAAATAAAATATGGGGAATAATTCCGCATTGGGAAATGATGTTTGAAGGCATAATTGTATTTGCCTTCGGGCTGATGATTATGCTTGCCGTTGGTTTCTATCTTTTGGATATAGCGATACATCTAGGCGTTATATGCTGTGTATTACCGTTTTTGATTGCATGTTGGCCATTCAAGCTGACAGCAGGTTATAGTAGTGTTGGCTGGAAAATGCTTCTGAATGTATTTTTCCGCTTTGTAATGATGGGAGTTCTTTTAGCAACTGTTGTAGAACTGCTAAAAGAAGCGCTGACGGCCGGTATAAACGAAAATGATTTAATGGAATGGCTAAATTCAAATGACACGGATTCTCTTTCTAAAGCCATGAATATCAGCGGATTGCAGATGCTGATACTGGTTATTTGCTGCATGATATCCATGAAACTGGTACGCAACCTTTCAAATGTTACCGAACGCTATGGTTCAGGCGGCGTGCCTACCGGCGATATGGGGTCAAACCTCGGCGGTGTAGCTGCCGGAGTGGCAACCAATATTGCCAAAGCCGGAATGGGCAAGGCCGGAGAAGTGGCAGGAAAAGCCGCCGGAGATATTGCCGAAGCCTCCGGCGTCAAAGGTGCGGCTCAGGCTGCCGGAAACAAAGTCAAAGACGGATTGAAGTCCTTTGGCGGAGCAATGGGCATCGGAAGCAAAGCCAAAATGGCCGGCGGACGCGGCGGCAACAAATCAGGAGAAGAAAAATCATCTCAAACCGGAGGTTCTGGCAATAACGGCGATAGTTCTGAGAATAAGGGCGGCAGTTTTGGACCAACTTCATAAATTAAGGAAAAGGAAAGATTATGAAATCTATTGTTATTACATTGCTGATGTTTATCGTTGTATTCTCTTTAGTGAGTTTCAACGTATTGGACATTTTGGATAACAAGATTTTTTCCTATTCAGTTCGTATTATTTTTTTAATGGTTATGTTTTGCGCATTTATATTTGTTGGGATTCCGCAAAATAAATACACATCTCGTTTCTCAAAACTTTTAAAGCGTTTTTCCAAAGCGACACCGCCAAACAAAAAGCGCAAAATGCCAGCAAACAACAAATCAACAGCCAAAAAAAGAGGAAAAAATGTCTAAACTAAGAATCTTTGCAATAATTTTCTTCTGTCTGTTTGCCGCTGTTTCAAACAGTTATGCTGTCAATACCCATGACTGCAAGCCGCAGGAATTGGAAAAAATCAAAAAAAATGTCAATAAAAAAGCCTTCTCTGTGCTAAAGAATTTCAAAAGCATTATAAGCAGCTATAATAAGGCTACCGAGCAATACGCCAACACTTGCAATACAAAACTGAAAGACAAGCAAACAACTTCAGTCAGATTATCTGATGCCGCGCAGCAATCTTTGATTAAATTGTTGGACAACAACACCTCTGCCGGTGTTTCATCTGATGATATTATCCGCGGTGACAATTATAAATACACCGGAATACTCTGGAACCAAGAACAGCCATCCAGCGCCAAATGTAAAAAACTGCAAAGAAGAGCCGCGTCCTTATTGAACAATTTTAATGCCACACGCAATCAGGCTGAAAATATACTCGGTTTTATACGAAGTGATGAAAGCGTGCCGATTTCCTGTATGTGCGATGCAACGGGACGAAACGCCGAATGCGTAAATTATGCAAAAGATGATGGAAACAAAGAAAATCTTAAAGCTAAAGACCAAGTCAAAGGATGTGAGCCATTTTCAACATATTTAAGCGAATTGACCGGCTGTCCACTCTGTCCGATATTCAGTACTGTTCTGACAGCCGATGCAACTCTTGCCTCTGTTGGCTGGGATGCGCTGGCAAATAATTTGCAAAAAGTTGTATTAACCTTTTTCTTAGCTTATTTAGCTTTATTGACGCTTAAAAACATAAGTTCGCCATCAGGAGCCGGAACCGGAAACTATTTACGAGGAGTAATCGGCTTAGGCTTAAAAGTAGCCATAACTTACTATCTGCTTTCCAATGCGTCTTATATATACGGCTATTTCATTTCACCTGTTGTCATGAGTGGATTGGACATGGGACTGACTTTATTATCCATAGACAGTCCGGGAGTGCAAAACTGCATACAAGACAAAGCGTCAATGTTTTCCAGCGTGTCCGGAGGAGAATTGGATGCCAAACTTTTGGGAACGATTTATAAAACAGTAGATTGCTTCAGTCAATCAGCCGCCACAATGCCGGCAATCGGGCGCGCGCTGATGTGTTACGGCTGGGAAAGCGGCAACATCATACCGGATTTCAGCATGTGGTTCACAGGTCTTATTATATATATTTTCGGTCTGGGAATTTGGATGGTTATCGGTTTTTATCTGATAGATTGTACTGTACAGTTAGGAATTTTATGTGGAATTGTACCTATTTTAATAGCCTGCTGGCCGTTTAAGGTAACCTCAAAATATGCCGCTAAGGGTGTAACTTTGTTGATGAATACGTTTTTTAACTTTGCGTTTGCCGGAATAATGTTGGTTATAGGCATGCAAATTATCGGATATTCTGCCGGCGGAAAATCCGGAGACTCGTCAACTTTCCGTAAAGCTTTGAACGAAAACAATTTAACAAAGCTCAAAGAAATGGCTAGCCTGGACGGAGTAGAAACACTTATTTTGATAGCCTGCTGCATTTTTGCTTTCAAGCTTATCGGCATCATCAATGGTACAGCAAACAAATTTGCTTCAAGCAGCGGCAGCGATATCGGAGCCAAAATCGGCGGCGCTGCGGCTTCGGCGGCCACATCTATTGCCAAAGGCGGAGCGCATATTGCCGGTACTGTGGCCTCAGCGACAAGCGATTATATTGCCAATGATACTGCTGTTGGCAGAGCCGTAAGCAAAGGCATTAACAATATCGGCGGAGCTGTTAAGGGGACTGTTTTGGACGTGGCTGCAAAAGGCGGAGCTATGGTCGGATTGAAGAAATTTCAACCAAATTCTCAGAGAAACACGCAAATTCCCAATAACCCTCCATATAATCCGGCTGTAGACACAGATAAAGACAAGAACACAAACACGGATAAAGACAAAAACACGGATAAAGATAACAAATCTTAATTATATTGTAATATATTTTAATTAAAAATTATGATATAATTATCTGAACAATAAATGGTACGGAAAAGGACAAATTTATGAATACATTTAAGCTGAATAGACTCTTAAAGGTTTTGTTTACAGTCCTTTCTGTGCTGTTTTTATTAAGCGCGTGTTCTTCCCAAGAAGGCGGCGTATCCACCGGTCCGGATGATGTGCGCAATGCCCAAGATTTACATAACACCTGCTGGCAAGGACAGTTTTTGAAACTTTTTTACAAAAATCTCGGCACTCAGACACTAAACGTATACAACAAACTGACTTCTGAAAATTTGCTGAACATTGTTCTTTTGGGATTCACGATTTGGATGGCCTATCAAATTCTGCGTCATGTCAGTTCTCCAACGCCCGAATCTTTGGGAGAATTTTGGACCAAAATTGTCCGCAAAGCTTTTTTATGCGCTTTCTGCGGTATTTTAGCCTCATCCACAGAACAAATTTATTATTTGGTCAACAACTTTATTTTCCCGATTTATATCACAATCCTAGAGTTTACTTCCGAAATTATGGAACGTTTGGCTAAAGACCCTGACGCGCAGGTTAAAGCCATAAAAATAGAGTCAACTTTCAGCGATGATACCGAGGGCTATATCTGCGAAGTTTATAAAGACAGCAACTGGGGAGCATCCGGATGTAAATTCACACCAAAAAGCATGGATAATTTCTCGGCAAAAACTTTTCCTCAAGAACCGCTTAAAATGCTGAGCTGCATGGCGTGTGCCGTCAGTTCACGTTTAGGAATCGGCTATGACATAGGTCTGCGCCTTATGAAAATTGTTTCACTTACCAGTTTTATCTGCGGTGCATTTTTGATTGTCTGCTTCACAATCGCCAAGCTCTGTTTTGTCTTATATCTGGTAGACAGCGTTTTTCGCTTAAACATGATACTCATTATTCTGCCGTTTTTGATAATGGCCTATCCGTTTGAGCAAATACGCAAATGGAGCATTACCGGATTTAAGATAATCTTAAATTCATCGGCAATTATGATGTGTTTGGGACTAATCGTTTCCGTAACCATTTTAGCAATGCAAAAAATACTGGTACAAGATGATATAGGCTTTGGAGACCAAATGCTATACGAAAACTTTGGCACTACAGCGCTTTCTTTGATATTTATGGGATTTATGATTGTAAAAGCGACCGGACTCGCTGTCAACCTGTCCGACAAAGCTACCGGCGGAGGCGGCGGCACCGGCTTTCAAAAGAAAGTTCAGCAGCTTGTTGCATATGTTGCCAAAGGAGCGTTTCATCTGGTTACAGCCGGCGGCGGCAAAGTAGCCACAGCTATTATCGACCATGTGGAAAGGCTGCGTGAAATTCGCGAAAAATATAATAAAGCTAAAGCAAAAGCAGAAAAAGCCCGTCAATCTATGAACAATTTTGCCGGCAGAGAATAAGGAGGAGAACGATGATAAGAACTTTATATAAATTCAAACATCTTTTCATTCTGCTTATACTGATTTCCACATTTTGTTTTTCGGTTCCGTTTTTTGCGTATGCAGCTGACAATTCTAAAGCTGAAGAAGATGCCAAAAAAAATACCTGTGATGAAGCCTATATGCGAAAAGTATACATTGGCAGCAGTAATGAAGAAATAAAAAACAAATGCTGGTATTGCCGTGTTGTTATTGTTATGACAAACGCATATTTACAAGCCGCAGAAACATCGCTTCCAACCACAATTGAATTGGGGCATGTCATCTTAAAATGGGGTTTTCTGATTTGGCTGGCGATTTTTTTACTTAAACAACTTAGTTCCATGAGCGGCGTAACCCCTGGAAAAATGCTGCAAGAAATATTTATGATGGGGTTTAAGTGCGCGTTTTGCTACTATGCTTTAGATATGGGAACAGACTTTGTAACCACCTATATTCTAAACCCGATTGTCATTACCGGAACAGACATCGGCAATGCTCTTTTGACAGACATGTTAGACAAGATGTCGGCAACAACACCTGCAACAGATATTTAATAAGGCGGTCGACATGGATAAACTAAAAAAAATCATATTGATAATACTTACAGCCCTGACACTTTGCACCAGCAGCGCCAGAGCTATGGATGCCGAATTAGCTTATTTGACAGCCACATTGTTTGGCGAGGCCGGCGGTGAAGGATTGCTCGGCATTCAAACAGTTGCCAGCGTTATTGCCAATCGCCGCAACTACTATCAGGCGCATTCAAAGGGCGGAACCATAAAACTTTCGGATGTTTGCTTGGCTAGGTGGCAATTTTCTTTTTGGAACGATAAACGCAATTGGACTGTCCAAAGTATTGAAAATTGGGCAAAAAGTCTAAAAGGAAGCAATGTAAAAGCATGGAACAACTGCTTGTCCGTTGCCAAACAAGCCATAGCCGGAACAATGAAAGATGTGGCAAACGGAGCAACATTTTATTACGCTACTTGGATGGATAAAAAAGGAGTTACACCATCGTGGGGACGTACGACACATTATAAAATTGTCGGACACCACAAATTAGTTTACGGCGTAGGTCTGGCACCGCTTAAAACCTGGCATAGTGCAAATTCCATTGCCGGCGGCGGAGGAGGATGGAGTGGGGATTTATCCGGCGGCGCTACCGGATTCAGCTCTATACCGGGTAAAGCTTATAAACCTTATGGCGGCTACCCTCCTGAATGTAAATCAGCAGCAACTCACAACAATAGCATAATCAACAACGAAATTATGAAACATCGTCTGTTTGCCGAAGATATATTGATAAATCTGCAAAATATGATGATTAAAATTTACAAATCTCTAAGTGTGCTTTTTGCTCGCGGTCATGCTTTGATGTGCTTTTCCACAAAGGTTTCGCCTATTTGTTTGGATGCTGCCGGAAGCAATATTTTTGACACAATAAAATCTTTGGCTTCTTGCTCTATTAAAGTGCCGTTGCTAAACTATTTTATTCCCGGCTTGCTGATTTATATTACAGGTTTCTTTATGTGTATGTCCATCGGTATGTATTTTGTTGATATTTCATTTAAACTGGGATTTGCGGTACTGTTTTTGCCTCTGACTATAGCTTTATGGCCGTTTCCGCCGACACAAAATAAATTTGCCGAAAATATTTCCTCTATAATAAATAGCGCCATGTTATTTGCTTTTGCCGCAGTCGGCACAGCCTATGCCGTTATTCTCATCAGCGCCAGCTTGGGTTCTAATGCCGACTTTTGGCGGGTAATGGACATTGCCTCCAACGCAAATTTTGGCGATGGTGTTTTAGGTTCAGCCGAAAAATGGTGGAATTTATTCAATGATAAAGACAACAGTATGGAAAAATTCAGCCAGGCCTACAGCATAAGCTCAACAAATATCTTAATTATTCTGTTTGCGCTGATTTTTGGGTTCAAGATTTTAGGCTCAAGCATAAACAACTATTTAAACACCTTTTTCAGCGACGGCATACTTGGCTCTGCAAACCATACTATGCACTACATGGGAACACAGGCCATCGGTTTTGTGAAAAATCACACCGTAGACCCCGTTGCCCGCTACGCGCGTGATGTGGCAATGTTTCAAGGTGGAAAAGCTATTGAGGGAGCCGGTAATTTATTATCGAAAGTACGCCCTAACAGCAAATTTAGCAGTCCGGCGCCGGTTTCTCCGACTTCCAGAACAGGTTCGGCTTCGTTCAACGGCAATGGTCAAGACACCATGTCCCAAAGTGCAGAAGATGATATGGATAACGATACCCCTATTATACCCGATACAACTGTAAACGATGACAATTCTGCTCCTGAAATAAATAATAACGAAAACAACACGGATGAAAACAAAAAAACTTCCGAAAACACAAAACAAAATGACGAGCAGCAGACATCAGGTACAAAACAAACTTCGCAGCAAAATACAAATGAACAGCCGGAAGATGCCGAAGCTCCGTCTGCCATGCAAAAAATAAATAATTTCACCCGTCCTACCGGTCACAGTCTGACTGTCGGCAACGCTTTTAAGGCGGTAAAACATCCTCAGCAAGCTTATCGCACCATAAAACAGCTGGCTCAGCAAGGCGTGCAAGATTGGCAAAACGCCGATTCTCTAAAAGATAAAGGCAAACTTGTTCTGAAAAACAGCGGTCAAGTTGTGATGCGAAGTGTCCGCGGCAATGCTATAGAAGCGGCAAACGCAGCTACCGGCATAACCGGAGGATTTTTAAAAGCCGTAGGCAAAAAAATGCAAAGTAAACCGGCTCAATGGCAAAAAGAACGCCAAAACCAGAGCAGCACGCATAATGCCTCGTATTATGAGCAGCAAGAGCAAGAAGCAGAAGCTCGGTATCAGCAAGAACAAGAAGAAATCAATAATTCATATAATTCTTAGGAAAGTAATATGACAATGCGCCAAACAGTTTCAAAATATATTTTAGAAAAATTATCGGTACTCACGATGATTATCGGCTGTTTGGTTATGTCCGCCTCTCCGGCAACAGCAAACTGCAACGGCGTTACCCCAAAATGTTCTGCGGCACTCGGCTATGAATCTTCCGGCGGCTGTCAACCTAACAGACACGGAAACAGTCTGGTCGGTAGTGCTTCGGCAAAAGTGAAAGCAAAATGCGTTGCCAGCACCACAAGCGGCGGTTGTTTCAATTCCGTACCGGTCAGCAGCGTAACTTCTTATAACCGCAGCGGTTTTCGTTCCCCAAAGCGTAATCACTACGGCAGCGATTTGGGAACCGGAGGAAATACAAAAGTTTTAGCCTATGCGGCAGCGGATGGCACGGCTGCCGGTTGTTCTATATCTACGGGTGGCGGCCGCACGCTTGTAATTCGTCACACAAAGCATTGCGACGGAGCCGGAAAATCCAAACCGAATTATTCCACAATTTATCGCCATCTGTTTAAAACTCTAAAATGCAGCGGCGAAGTACGCAAAAATGAGAAAATCGGTGTTGTCGGCGGTTCTAATGCCTCTAGCCGCGGCGGTCCTGTCTGCGACAATCCGTTACAAGCCAAAAACTGCTCACCATACTATGCCATCCACCTGCACTTTGAGGTGGTTGACGGCGCGATGTCCGCCTCCTCTACCTATGTCGGAGGCAGCACCACACTTCAGGCCTCATGCGGCGGATTGCAAGCTCTTTGCGGCGGTTGTCCGGCCAGTACAAAATCTTGCGGCGGAGGTATGTCTCCATATTCAAACGGACAAGAAGCCTCCGGAAACGAAGCCAGCGCCACAAACGGCAACGGCACCCCAAACGGCATGCAGTTTGATGAAAACGGCAACCCTATCGGCGATGGCAGCAAAGAAGCTGAATGTGTTTTATCAAACTATTTGGACAGCACAACCTGCACCAGCTGCGATATTTTTAAAACAATTTTCAACGCGGCCAGCAATTTGACTGCCACCGCCATATCAAAACTTGCGGCTCCTAGCAAAACTATTGTCTTAACCGGATTTTTGATTTGGCTGGCTATCTATATTCTAAAACAAATATCTTCATTTCAAGGCGCGTCTCCCGGAGATTTGCTTAAAGGTATCTTGATGCAGGGAACCCGTGTCGCCATTGTTGTATTTATATTATCGGGAGCTCTTTATCAAATTATGGATTTAACCATAAATCCGGTAGTGCAGACCGGACTGACTTTTGCCAATATGCTAAATCCGGACTCCAATTGCGACAGTTCCAGAGACTATATGCAGGGAATTGTCGGATACGATTCGAAAAATGGTATGCAAAGCACATCGCAGGGCGGTCTGCCGCGCAGCATGGGCGAATCTATTATATGCACAATCAAAAATTTGGAAGACAGCGTTGGAGTATTGGCATCTTTGGGCAACTATTCGGTTTGCTTATCTTTTCATGATATGGCTGTTTTTGAGGGCGTGCTGCCGCATCTCGGCTATTTGCTCTCTGGATTCGGCCTATGGCTTGCCGGCCTGTTTTTGCTTTTTGCTTTTCCGTGGTGTCTTATAGACTGTATTTTGCAGTTGTGTATCGCTGCGGCCATGATTCCGTGTTCTATAGCGGCATTTGCATTTAAATCTACAGCAAAATATACAAAAATCACTTGGGATTTCTTTATGAATGCTATGTTCACATTGGTATTTATGGCGGTTTTAGTCTTTATTTTGAACTCTATGTTCAAAGAATGGATTGGCTTAAATGATGATACTTTAACCAACTTTGACCCCGGACTGCTAATCACGGCCTACAGCAAAAACGGCTTAGCTTGGTGGGGAATCGGAGCCTTTAAGATTTTTGCTTTTGTTTTCTTATTTGTCTGCTTCATAGATGAAGTACCGAGCATGGCCAACAGATTTGCCAAAGGCGCACCTTTTGGAAGCAAAGGTATAGGACGTATGGTTGGCGGCACCGTAGCCAAAACAGGAGCCAAAGTTGCAGCCGGCGCCGGCCACATTGCCGAACAAGGAGCCGAAACGCTTGGAGAAGCAGCCAATTCCTTAGCCGGAAATTGGGTTCGCAGCAAAACAAACCAAGTCAAGGGCATGGCAATATCAGCTATGGGCGGACGGAAAATACGCGATGAAAACGGCGAAGTTGTCGGATATCAGGCTCGTTTTAAAGTTCCGGGATTCACCCAAACCCGTACAGTCACCAAAGACGCAAACGGAGTATGGACGCAAACAAAAGAAACTCATCAGACCACCAATGCCGATAAAGAATTTAAACCGATGAAAGACGCAAACGGCAATTCAACTTTCGGCGTAAAAACATTTGATGCGGAAAGCGGAAAAACAATTTATGAAGAAATGGAAAAATCCATTGACCCAACCACCGGCAACATTATGTACAGCTCCAAAGACGGTAAAAGCAAACTTGTTACCGATGCCAACGGAACTATTCTGAAATATAAACGAAACACAGATACCGACATGCAGCAAGAGCGCCATCCGGGAAGCGTGCAGAATACCAACGATTCGTTTATGCATAAACGGGTTATGGTGGATGCCAGAGGCAACATTATCGGCACCGATATAGAATTTAAAAACGTAAGCTCTAAATATCTGGTAAACAAAGACGGCAGTACCAATATGCATGCCTTTAATCAGATTATGACCGGCGTCAGCGACAAAAACAAAGCCGATGCTCTGTCGGCAATGGCTATTACCCACCTGAAAGCTCGCGGTCAAAATATGGATAATCGTTTCCAAAATCGTAAAGTCAACATGGATAAAAACGGCGGTATTCACATAGAACAAACTAACCGTGACGGCAGCAAACAAACTGTTTCGGCACAAATGATTGACGGGCAGATGGTTATCCAAAATCAAATCGTTGACAGCAAAGGTAACGTCACCATTCAAAAAAGTAACGGCATCCAAAACAAAACTACGTCTTATATCCGGCAAAAAGACGGAACTTTCCTTAAATCCGTAAAATACGGCTTTACCGATGAAGCGCACAGCCGCAGCCGCTTATCCTCCCCATTGGATGCCAATGGAGCTTGGGGATATGGCATGAATCCGCAAAAAGCGATGTCAGGATTTAACAATAAAGAGTTCCAAGAACATTTAGACCAACTGCAAAACGGTCAAAAAGATGATGTAAAATTGACCGCGGCGCAAGTAAACATTGAACTGAATATTGATTCGGAACAACGAAAAACAACCGATATACAAACTTTACTGGACAATATGCAAAATAAAAACGCTGCTCCGTCCATAAACGATTTAACAAATTTAAATTCGGCCGTAAGCAATGAACGGATGAATGGCGTTATGGATACACCTGAACAGCTGGCCGCACGCGAGCTGTTGAGAAAAGAACTTGCAAATATTGCCGGAAATCCGAAAAACTTGGAGCGGCTTAATGGCAAAGAGTTAAAAGAGGTTGTTATAATGATAGACGCCAATAGTCTAAACCCGGACGGCTCTCGCGACGTTCAGCTTGACAATTTGCTGGACAATGCTATATCATTGTTGTCACCTCAGCAAAAATCTGAGCTGATGCTTAACGAAAACTTGTCTCAACAGCTTTCGGCAAAATTGATACTATAATAATCGGCGAGTGTGAAAATGGTTAATATGTTTGATGATATTTATGGCGAAAATGAAATACCGGATGGTTTTGTAGATGAAAACGGCTTGGTTCATAACCTGAAATATCTGGAAAACGGCGATACTCTTGACACAGTCAGACAAAGCGATGGCTCTTATCTGACATTGATATACGGGGCAGACAACACACTTAAAGGAAAAATGCTGACCGATAAACATAATAATCAAAAAAAGATTGTTTATCAAAAAAACGGCATTGAAGAAACCATAAAAACCAGCGATGGCTCATGTCTTTTACGCAATTACGATACCAACAAAAATCTAGTTTATGAACTATCCTGTAATAAAGACAAACGCTTTCATATGCGCCTGATTGACAACGGGAAGCTTGTCAATGCCTCGCCTAAGCACTTGTTTCAGCTTGAATCCCAAGCGCAGGAATGTTTGCGCAACAGACAACCATTGCCAATGGATAAGGCGATTATCCTTAACTTGGTGAATACTCAGCTAACAGAATATTCAAAAGACTTAAAAGTTATGGAAAAATTAGACCCGGAAAGCGTGATGGCGCTGACTCTTTTAACCGACATACGCTATCAAGGCCGCGATGGCAAAATAAATCAACCTTTTTTAGATGTCTTGAATAAAACACTTATTTTACTAACCGACAAGCAGCGGGCAGAATTGCTAAAACACGGCAATTTGTCTGAAGGTTTGACAGAAGCGCTTGAAAACGGTTGGTCGTTCATTCAGGTTGCCGGCACATCAAAACGCCCAAAACAAAAAGGCTCTGCCAAACCTTTCCACTCAGAACATATCAGCAAAGAAGACGAAGATTTGCTTTACCGCTGTTATCAATTTAGAGGAGCGGCAAACTTCAAAGAGCTTGACCGAGCATTGGAAGTTCTGAAAATTCTTAAAGAAGACGGAGTTGACACCGCCGAGGTGGAAATTTTGGATGCAATTTTACAAAAGCAGAAAAATCACTAGATTCTTATATTGATTTCGGCAAATACCGCTAAATTTCTTTGTAATTTCCAAACTTTTGTATAAATTTATTTATTGGTTTCCGGCAATTCCATCCTTATGTTTAGGCAAATATTTCACAAAGTTGATGTACACAACTTTGTTTTTTGTCTTGATTTTTTTATTCTTTTTTCTATTATGTCATAAAGCTATTATTTATGGAGAAATATGATATGGAAGAAATTATTTTCCCAAATCAAATCAGAATGCACAGAAGATTACGCGGTATGTCTATGCAGGAATTGGCTGACCACTTAGGTGTCAGCTTATCGGCAATTTCCAAAATTGAAAAAGGTTACCGCCGTCTGAATCAAGAGCAGCTCATTCAGGTTGCCGAACTTATAGACTGTTCTTTGCAGGATTTATATGTTAATGAACAAAATTCTCAGCAAGATGTGGTTCAAGCATGGAAAAGAGAGCAGGAAAGACGCTGCAAAATAAACCAGAATGCAGGCTTGAAAACACTAGGCGCCGGTTTGCGTCATATCCGCACAGACAAAGGTCTGACGTTGATAGAAGTTGCCGAAAGCGCTGATATGACTTTGTCTGTGTATCACCGTATAGAAATGGGGCAGCGTGAAGTTTCTGACAAAGAGTACAACAACATAGCAAAAGCTTTTTCCATGACTATTGACAAGCTTAAAGCCGAAATCAAAAAGCTGGATTCCGATGGTGTGCTTGAAGATATTATAGAACATAATGAAACACGTTATAAACTTTTGAACAATTCTCGCTATTCTAGTGTTGCGGCAGCGGCAGATGAAGAAGATGAAATCACCATGATTCCAGTTTTCGGTGCCAGCAATGCGGAAGGCAATATCGTAATTGACCGAGACAATCCTGTAAAAGAGGTTATCTGCCCTATTCAACTGCAAAACAAACCTGAGGCCTATGCTGTTAACCTTTGCACTCGCCGACTTGGCTCATTGCTGCCTAGCCGAGCCATTTTGTTTGTCGACAAAACAGAAGTTGTCAGCGCCGGAGATATTGCTTTATATTATATCAGCGAAACCGAAACAAAGCTCATAAGTGTCCGCGAAGATGAAAACGGACAACTTTATGGTCTGCGCTGGAATCCCGATGAAAGAACAAATTTCAGTAACAGCGATTTAACAAAAATTCATAAAGTTGTAGCTATAAACCTGTAATTTTTGTTGCGCAACGCTTATATTTTAATAAGAAATTTACTCTCTCCTGTTTATAATGGGGAGAGTAAATTGTTTTTAGGTTATGAGGCATAAAGGTGGCAGATAGTTTTTTAGTTGAAGATACAGAATATTCTAATGCTCAAGATGAGGAAGACCCGATTCTTGTCGCGCAGCGCTACTTAAACATCTTTCACCAGATACATATTTTTAACGCCGCAAAAAAAGAAGAATTTGACAAATCTTTAATAGAAATGGATGATAAAACCAAAGAATTGTTGGCCACCATTCCGGGTGGACGCGTTCTGTTGGAACATGTAAAGGAAATAGAAGAAAAACAGGGTATAAATTCCGGTGAAACTTCTGAACTTATAGCTCAAAATATTGAAGAAGAAAAAAAATCCTTAAAAAATATTAAACAAACATCAAATGTTGCGGCAGTCGGCGGAGAACTAACACTCGGCTCGGATTTTGCCGAAAGCCTGGCAACATCTCTGGCCGCAGCGCTAAAAAGCAACAATGTGGCTTCTTCCGGCGGAAACATGGAAGATTTGGCTCAGCTGTTAAATAAATCATTTAACGCTTATGCCGCCAGTATGCAAACATTAACGCGCAGTTTAGTCAGCCAAAACAGCAATACTGTAATGCAGCAAACCCAATCACGGCAACAGCCATTGTCTTCAAACGCAAATATTCCGCCGCAAAGCATGGCTGCGCAGCAAAATAACACTTCTACGACGGTTAATAACATAAATATGGACACATCATATTTTAACAATATAAATCAAACCCTTATGCAAAATGATGCCCGTCGTCATCAAGATATGATGCAAATTGTTGAAGCTCTTAACAAAAATATTCAACCGGCGGCGCCAATCGGCGGAGGAATTGTTTCAGCTGCTGTCACAGAGGCTCAAACTTTGGCAATAGCCGACTCTGTTACCGAAGCCTTAAAACAAAACAGCACTCAACAAATGGAAGCCATAAAAGCTTTTGGAGAAATGCTTGTGCAAGCTTTCACCCAATCTCAACAGGAGTTAGCTCAGACTTTGGCGCAATCTGCTCCACGGCACACCGTAAAAGTAGTGGTTTCTCAAGATGTTGACGTAGAAGACCAAACCAGCGTAACAACTTCCGTAAACGCTAAACCAGCGGTAATTTCAGCACCAACTCCGCCATCTGCACCGCAGTCAAAGAAAAATGAACAAACACCGAAAAAAGAGCAAAATCAAAAAAACGACAAAGCTAACTTTATCAAAAATTTCAGCGATAAAATTAGCGAAACAACTAATAAAATAACTCAAAATATCAGCAATGAAGCCAAAAATACTTCAGATACGTTGCTAAATCGTATCAATAAAAGTCTGAATAAAATAAATGATTTAAAAACTCAGAATCAGAATCAAAATAAAAACAATAATCAGCAACCGGCAAAAAAGACTGATGAAAAAATTATAAAAAATGAGAATAATATAGAAAAAAAAGAAAACTCAGCGAAAAATCCGCAGACTAAAGATAACAAACAAGCGCAAAATCCGAATCAAAATATAAATAAAAATAATATTCAGTCCGCGCCTGTTTTTGTACAACCGCAAAACAAAGAGCAGCCTAAACCGGCTCAAACTAAACCACAGCCAAACAAAATGCAACCGGCGCAAAACATTCATAATGAAACGCCTAAACAACCTGAATCCGTAAAACAGACTCCGGAACAGCCTTCTGTTAAATCTCAGCCCAAAAAAGAAGACTTGAGCTTGGCCGATATACTTGCAGAAATTCCTACAGAGACAACACCGAATAAATCTTCCGCACCGGATATTTTCTCCGATAACTCTTTCGGAACGCCGAATAAGTCTTCCGCGCCCGATATTTTCTCCGATAACTCTTTCGGTACTCCGAATAAGTCTTCCGCGCCGGATATTTTTTCCGATAACTCTTTCGGAACTCCGAATAAGTCTTCCGCACCGGATATTTTTTCCGATAACTCTTTCGGAACTCCGAATAAGTCTTCCGCACCGGATATTTTTTCCGATAACTCTTTCGGTACTCCTGTTTCCGAACAGACAAACAAACCTGCAATATCGCAACCTGATAAGAAAGCTGAAACTCCGGCAGCTCCTGCATCGCCGACTTCGTCCGAACCGATGAAAGAATATAAAAAATCACAGCTGCATTCTTACGAAGACGCTTTATTAAAAATCAAAAACGCTTTAAGTTCAGACGACGATATTTCAATCAACAATATAGATGTTAAACCCGTCTCTCTTGGAAATACAGATGATTTATCCAAACCTGAAACACAACAATCATCAGCCAAACCGGCTCAACCGATAATTACACAGCCTCAAAAAACTAAAAATGAAGAATTATGGAGTTTTGACGATAATTTAAAATCTTCTGACGACGGCGATTGGGAATATGTTGATGAAAACGGCAATCCGGTTTCGGCTGATGACGGAGATTGGGAATACGTCGATGAAAACGGCAATCCGGTTTCGGCTGACGACGGCGATTGGGAATATGTTGACGAAAACGGCAATCCGGTTTCGGCTGACGACGGAGACTGGGAATACGTCGATGAAAACGGCAATCCGGTTTCGGCTGACGACGGCGATTGGGAATATGTTGATGAAAACGGCAATCCTATAGGAAATAAGCAATAAAAAAGATATTTACAAACAAGCGGAGCCTTAGTAGAATATGAACAAATTTAAGAGAGGATATAAATAATGGCAGAAGAAAATCTTGCACCTATTACCAAAGAATCACTATGGTATGTAGATAATTATATTGTCCTGATAGACTATTACGACCGCACAATTTCCAGAATTGCAGCTCGCTGTATTCGCAGCGGCAATATTGCTCTGGAAGAATACAAATTTTATCCTTATGTTCTTGACGTCTTAGAAGAAATCTGTGAAACCGGCAACTATATTTTGGAACATAAAGAACTTTATCCTTATATAGAAAAGAAAATTGCCGGCGGCGTAGAAGCTCTGCGTAAAAATCTTGCCATTTATCAAGAAGAATTAACTAACAATCAATCACCGGAGATGCTCCGTTCCGACCCTAACGAACTGCAAAAAATGAACGATGTTATGAGCAATTTTGACAAATCCGTAGACCCGACATCCGGCGCCGGTATGAATATTGATGAGCTGATGAACAAGCTTATGGCCGAAAACAATATAAGCCAAAATTCTGATGACACCTCCGACGACAATAATCAGCAGCAATAGAAAGGCATGCCAGATGAAAAAACAGTTTAACTCATTTATTTTAGTTTTAGGACTAACTACCCTATTATCCGGTCTTTCCGCCTGTATTGCTCGCGATGACATCGCTTTAGAAGAAGACAACACCGCCGCTATGGCCGCCCAAGTTTCTAACACCACGGCAAAACCGGCAGAACCGGCAAAACCGACAGAACAGCCGACTTCCGATATCAAAAACATGAAATTTGATACCCCCGAAGTAGTGTTTAAAGACCCGGAAGACCCGGCGATTATCCGCACTCCCGAAGGCGCTAATGCGCTGGATTTGGAAACTCCGCTACGCTGCAACGTAAACTGGAAAACACAGCAAATGGTGCTGACACTGCCATACATCAACTCAGCTTTTAAATTGGAACGCAACGGACGCAACGACCCTTTGCCGCGTTTTGAAGTAACCGGCTATACATTTGATATGATGCCGGCCGAGCAGGCTCTGGTAAAGCTAACAAAAGAAGCAGGCATCCGTATTTCTTCGGCAGACGGTCCATACACCAGCATTTCGGCTGAAGACCTGAAAGGCGAATTTTCGGAAGTTATCAAAATGATAGCCGATTCGGCAGATATTTATTACACCTACAACGCAAAAGACAAAATTTTGACTTTAAGCCGCCGTGTAAACATGACCTTATACACTCCGCCGTCACGTCCGATTATTCTGGGTTTGCTGGATGTTATCCGCGGTGCCGGCATCACAAGCATTGTCACCAATTGGGCCGACTATTCTATTACCTTTGATGCAGATATTGAAACTCGCAACAAAATCCAGGAATTGATAAAATCTTTTGAAAACAGTCCTACCCTTATTGCCTATGACGTCAGCGTTTTCCGCTTATATCCTTATACTCAGCAGGATATAGAATGGAAAGACCTGCTGAATGCGTTTGATTTTGGCAGCATAACCACGGCGCAGACAGGCGTCATCGGACGAGTTTTAACCACAACAAACGACATTTCCATAGAAAAATTACAGCAATTCTTAGGCAATCAGGCGCAAATAGAAACAGTCTCCGAAGGCAAGTTTATCGTACCTAACCTCTGGCTGTCGCGCTTTGATATCGGAAAATGCAGCCGTCCGGAAAGCAATGCTTACGGCATGTCGGTTTTGGCAAAAGCTTCCGTAGAAAAGAAAAATGAGATTTTTTCTGATATAACTTTAGAAGAAACAAACGGACAAGTAACCCAATTCAAAATCCGCAGCAAATTAGGAGAAAACTTTTTAATCATCGGTTTACCTAACGAGCTGTTCGGCATTCAAAGTCCTAAATCGGAAACTATTGTCTTTATGGTGCCGCGCCTAATCCGCACCCTAAGAACAAACGAAACTCTTAAAAACAGAATTTAACGGAGAAAAAAATGGAAGAAAATCAGTCTAGCAATGCGCCGCGCAAAATAAGAAAAATCAAACGTCCGCGTCTGCCTGAAAATCAGCCGGCAATCTATGGCGTTCCCGAAAAAATTTCTGTTCCGCAAGCTGATTTGCAAAGCGAAACAACCGAAAACTATTTTGATAACAACGGCGATGCCGAAAATATCAAATTCATTTCCGATGAAGATTTTTTACCGCAGCATACCGAAAACCTTGCTTTTTTTCTAAAAAACAAGACTATTGTTCTAATGTTGATTTTAGCTATGGTATTTGGCATGGTTGTCGGAGCGACTATGTTTTCTACTCAAGAAACAACACAAAAAGGTCTTGAAGGTGTTGTTGTAAACTCTGATGTTCCGGTCGGACGCAGCCGCTGCGGACTGGCTGAACCTCATCAAGGATGCGTTTTGTATATTATGAATCCGCGCAACCAAGAAGTTACCGGCAAAGACTTTTTTGCCACGGCCGCCCAATGGACACGCCGCGAACGTTATTTGATAGAAACCGGCAACATGCACTACAGCAGCAAGCGCATCCGCCCTGGATTTATTGCGCAAATCAACATTCCGCCGCTTTCTAACCAATAAAATTCCAGCCTCCGGTACGGAGGCTTTTTTGTCTTATATTTTGAAAACCATTTGAACTGCAAAAAACATCGTAAATATAAAAAGTTATTGCAAATTCCGGTAACCCTTGCTAGACTATAAAAAACATCCTAAAAACTGTCCATTTTAAACGGTCGTTTTTTTTACACACTTTCGACCATAATAACGCTTTGATTTTTCCGGTTG
>CAKQDU010000017.1 GCA_934229625.1 uncultured Alphaproteobacteria bacterium
TCTCTCTCTCTCTCTGCAAATTCTAAACATCTGATTAAAGGCGTATTTCTTGCCGCTCAGCGTGTTTTTGCAGAGTTCGGCATAAAAAATCACACATTCGGAAATAACACATTCAGTAGCAACTCTATAAAGAGTTCTGGATTGCTTCGTCGTTGCACTCCTCGCAATGACATTTGCTCGGCTGGTCGCAGTATGATTGAAATGCTCGGTGTTTTAGCGATTGTTGGAGTTTTAAGCGTGGGCGGAATTGCCGGTTATAGCAAAGCGATGGAAAAGTTTAAGGTCAATAAAATCATCGGTGAATATAATCAGCTTATTATGTGGATTTTGGAAAATCAGCTAAGCCTGAAAAAATTAGAAGACAAGACAAAACTTGCAAATGTTATTATCGCCGCAAATGTGCTGCCTGCCGACTGGTCATCTGTTACCGATGAATATTTGTCTGACGGCAAAGGAAACTTAGTACAAGCATATGTAAATCTGGGAAAATCTCTATATAACCTACAACCGAGGATAACCATTGATTTCAACTTAGGCGGACTATCGGGAGATTTAACCGATAAAAATGCAGATATTTTTTCTACAAACTTTTCTGATAAACTTTGTTTCGAGCTTTTTAATAATTTGGTAAAACCTTTGCACTCGCAAACCATTTACGGATATGTATTTAAGAATCACAATCCGATTATATATTGGGGAGACGCCTACTGCGGACAAACTACCGGAAAATGTTTGAACAACATAACTCTAACAGAAATAAAAGAAATTTGCAGTTCCTGTGACAAAGAAAATGAGCGCTGCAATATAACAATAGGTTTTTAACACAATAATACCATAAAAAAATTGTAATATAACAGCCTTTGCGGCGCTATATTACAATTTTTTGCGCATGCCGTATTGTAATTATTTTACATTTTTACGGATAACTTTTTTCTTTGTATCTTTTTTGCTATGGGCCGCAGAAATAACTAAAGCATTTTCCAAATCTTTTTCAGTACAAAGTCCGATAGCAACCGGATTTTTCGGTTTCAATTCAGACATATCCGAATGTTCACCATCACGAATTTTAGCTATGGTCGGTTTTGTTGTTCCCACAAGTTTACAAATTTGCGAATCCATAATTTCAGGACAATGTTTCAAAATCCACAAAATAGCGGCAGGTTTATCGCTGCGCTGAGACGGAGACAAAACTTTTTTAGCTTTAGCGTTACGTTCTTTGACATTTTTTTCCAAAACATTGGCAACCAGTTCGGCTTTTGGGTCTGCCTCACAGCGGCGAATTTCTTCCCAGCTGAGCTGTCCGTTATTGATAGGGCTCATTCCCTGAATATTATAGGCAATATCTCCGTCTGCAATAGCCTGAATTTCCAATTCATGAATTTCACAGAATTTGGCAATTTGATGAAATGTCAAAGTTGTGTTATCCACCAACCATACAGCAGTTGCTTTCGGCATTAAAGGAGCGGTCATTATTCAAATCCTTTCATAAATAAAACATTTTTTCTTACAATAGACATAGTCGCGGCAAGTTACAAGTAATTTTTTACTTTATAAACGCAAAAAGCCTGCCAAACAGCAGGCTTTCAACTTAAATTTTCAAATTAGTTGCTAGATTTTAAACCGAAAGCACCAAATTTGCTGTTGAAACGACCAACACGACCACCAGTATCAACAACGCGGCGGATACCTGTCCAAGCCGGATGAGATTTAGGGTCAATTTCGAGCAGCATTTTTTCGCCGGCTTTGCCCCAAGTAGACTTGGTTTTAACTTCAGTTCCATCTGTCATCACATATGTAATCTCGTGATAATCAGGGTGAATTCCTTTTTTCATTTTTATCTCCAAATAAAATACTTTATGTAGTTTTTACGCTTTTATACATTAAGCAAACAAAATACGCAAGTATTATTTTTACTTATTTTTACTGTTTTTTAAATTTTTTTGTTATTTTGCAAAAGTATCAGCAGCTTTTTTGCGCAAAGCTTCGTTTGAAGCGATTAAGGCGCCGCCGAATAAAACTTTAGCAAAGTCTTCGGAACGCACATCTGTTTCGCCCAAAGCCACAATATAGCCGCCTGCTTCTTTAACCAAAAGCATACCCGCGGCAATAGTCTGCGGCAAATTGTCGGCAGAAACGACAATATCCAGCTTTCCGGCAGCTAAATAAGCCAAATCCAGCGAGTTTACACCTTTTACCTGTACATTTTTGCTTAAGCTCAAAGCTTTTCTAAACAATTCGGCGTCAGCGCTGCTGCCAATAAGAGCCTGTTCGGCAATTTTAGCTCCGGCCACGCGCAAGCGCTCGTGACTGCGAAAACCTTCTTTGAATGCGCCGCAGCCTTTTTCGGCAAAAAACAATTCATCATAAACCGGACTATAAATCACGGCATCTACAACCACGCTGTTTTCCACCATAGCCACCGAAACAGCAAAATTGCCGTTACCATGAGCAAAATTGGCGTAACCATCAATCGGAGCAACCAAAAAATAGTTGCCGCTGGCTGGAATGGTGTCTTCTTTTTTGCTGATAAAAGCGTAAGTCGGTTTTAACTTAGCCAATTCTTCTTTAAGAGTTTTTTCCACTTTTTCATAAGAACGCTGGGCAAAGCGGCCATCATTGTGGCCGGATTGCAAGTGTTCCAATTCATTAAAGTCGCGCGACAGGGCAATAGACGCTTTTTTGACAGCGTTTGCCATAGCGGTCAATGCAGTTGAAATATAAGCCATTATTTTGCTCTTTCAACATAGTTAGCTTCAGAAGTGCCAACCACAATTTTGTCGCCCACGCCGATAAACGGAGGAACAGTTGTGCGCACGCCGTTGTCCAAAATAGCCGGCTTGTAAGAAGAAGAAACGGTTTGACCTTTAATCACAGGTTCGGTTTCAACCACTTCGCAAACAACCTGCAGCGGCAAATCAACAGAAATAGGACGGCCGTCGATGTAAGAAACTTTAACGCTCATACCATCTGTCAAAAACGGACGAGAATCGCCGAGCAAATCAGACGGCATGGTGAATTGTTCAAAAGTTTCGGATTCCATAAAGGTCAAGCCGGTAGAATCTTCAAACAAGAATTGGCAATCTTTGTCTTCTACCATCAATTTTTCTACAGTATCTTCAGTTCTGAAACGTTCATTAGTTTTGGTTCCGGCTTCAACTTCTTTCATTTCCACCTGCATAAAAGCACCGCCTTTACCCGGTTTAATGTGTACAGCTTTGGTAATTGTCCACGGTTTGCCCTTATATTCAATAACCCAGCCAATTCTAATTGCTCCAGCAAGTTGTTTCATATTTTATCTCCTATTTACAATGTTAAAAATGATTATTTATTTTTGATGTTTGCAACATAAACCAACATTTTTTATTTCGCAACAAAAATCTTATAGGAAGTATCGCTTAAAATCACAAAATCCGCCAGCAAATTTGACACATCGGCATCATCTTCGGGCATTACCGCACTTTGAATCAAGAAAAATTCGCCGTACCATTTAAGCAGTTCGGCATTGGCAGCGAATCCGTCTTTCCAAAAACGAAAGATAATAAAATCCGGTTCGCATTCACTAACCAACATGGCTTCATGCCGGCGATTGCGGCAAATAACTCCCAACAAAGCTTTTTTGCATTTTGCTTTAATTTCTTTGATTTTTTTAGCAGGATTTTCATCTTTTGATGTGTCAACAATCAAGCCATCGCCCAATTTTTGCAAATATAAATCGGCGGCTTTTTCGCCGGAGAGCAACGTAAGTTTTCCGGCAGTTTTAGCTTTGGCGTAAAAATCGGCAATAAAGCTTTGCGGCAGCGAATCGGGCAAAATAAAACATTGCAGTTTAGAATCGGCAACAAGGCCGGTATTTTCTTGAGTAATTTTGATGATTAAGTTTTGCATTTTGACATTCTTTATGTTAGCTATTAAATATAATGTCAAAAGTATATAACAAATTGCAATAAAGGAAAGTCTTTTTTATCATGGAAACAGAAAAATTGGAACAAAGCAAAAATTCTTTGGAACGTTTGAAAAAATCGGTTGATGAACTTATTGAAATTGTACATAAACAGCAAGCCGATTTTGCACAGAAACTGCAGGCAGAACAAGGCAAAACAGCGTTAGAAAGCGCTAAAGCCGAAGTTTTGAACAACGAAAATGAAAAACTGAAAGCCGAATTGGAAGCAGCCAAGAACAATACGGAAAATGAAACACGCATGCAGCAGATGCAAAATGAAATTGAAAACAAGGCCGCCAAAATAAGCAACTTGCAAAATGAAGTGCAAAATCTGAACAACGCCCTAGCGAATCGCAAAACTCAGCTGGAAGAATTTGAGGCCAAAAACAAAGAGCTGCAAGAGCAGTTGGAAGAAGCTAACGGCAGAGTTCTGACTTTGGAACAAACAAGCTCGGCCGGCAGCAGCGAACTGGAAGAGCTGAAAGAACAATTGGCCGCCGAAACTTTGCAAAAAGAAGATTTGGCGCAAAAATGTCAAGACTTTGAAGCAAAATTAGCAGAAATGCAAACAACAATCAGCCAAACCTCAGAAAATATTGATGATGTTGTGGCAAGACTGGAAAAGGTGTTAGAAGAAAATGGGGCAAGTTACAATAACAATTGATAAGCGCGAATATGCCATTACCTGTGATGACGGCGAAGAAGCGCACATTATAAAACTTTCGCGAATCCTTGACGCCAAAGCAAAATTATTATCGCAAAGCATTGGCTCGGTTAATGAAAATATGATGCTGGCGATGGTCGGTTTGCTGCTGGCTGATGAAAATCAGGACTTGCGTACTAAAAACGGCGGCGTCTCGGATGATGAAATCAGGCACTTGGATACGACAACCGCGCAGGCAATAGACAGCGAATCGCAAAGAATCAACAGTTTGATTCAAAGTATTGAGCCATTGTGATTTTACTATTGAAAATCTGCTTTTTCTGCTTGAAAACGCGCAGTTTTTACGATAATATTATTATATAAAGAGAGACTGTCTGATGCGTCATCACCGCATGTCTTTCCGGCCAACATTATTATTTAGGGAGCTGTCTCTGTCTAAATCGTGGTTTAGTTATATGGCGCCCACCTTGTACAAGCGGTTCGGTAGAGAATGTTCTCGGATACGGTCAGACGGTCGCAGTTTTAGCGCCGCCCTTAATTGGGCGGCGTTTTTGTATTTTTTTCAACAAATAGTATCCACAACGCGGTGAATTTTATAATAAATTAACTTGACTTTTCCTACTGGGGGGGGGTAACATATTTTTTGCAAGTAAAAAGTGTGTTATGTTTTTAAGAATGTCAGATTCAGGGGTTAAAAATAAAATACTCTTAGCAGTTAAAAAATATATTTTCGCAAGTATTATTTAACTTAGTTTTAATTCACAAAGAAAGGGAACAAGCATGAAAAAAAGTTTGTTATTATCAACAGCGTTGGTGGCAGTTTTCGCAGCTACACAGGCTAACGCCGATATATATACTTGGAATGAAGACCAGGGAACCGTAAATATCTCGGATAAAATAAGCCGAGAGACTGGGTCTGATACCATTGTTTGGGTGCCGGGGAAAATCTCTGTCGGCGCAAATTCCGTATTTTCAGGAAATAAAGCAGAAATCGGCGGCGCAGTAGCCATCAAAAAACTTGAAGGTGCATTAACTATTGGCGCCAACACGCAGTTTTTGAACAATGAAGCCACCTACGACGGCGGTGCTGTCGGCAACTACGGCGGTGCCGTTTTGACGGATAATGTTTTATTTAAGGGGAATAAGGCACAGACTCTTGGTACAGATTCAAATGCAATCGGCGGCGGAGCTATGTCTTTAGGTATCGACGTGCAAACCGAAATCAATAACAGTATTTTTGATAGCAATACTTCCGGTTATAACGGCGGTGCTTTGGGTACCCGCAAAACTTTACAAGATTCGGAAATTGCCAACGCAAACACCAGAAATAAGTTGAATATCACAAATTCAAAATTTACGGCAAATAAGGCTTTGGGGACATCGGTTGATAAAAAAGATTCTCTGATTTCATCCGGTAACGGCGGCGCTATTGCCAACAGCTTTGCTTCTACGGTGATTAAAGGCTCTGTTTTTGAGAAAAATGAAGCTAAAAACTTCGGTGGCGCCATTTATAATATGAAATTTGAAAATAAGAGCCATTCTGCATTTTTAGATAAAGGTGGGGTTATTGCTATTGCAGATTCAACGTTTACAAATAACGCTGCCGGTTCAGAAGGCGGTGCCGTGTATAATATGAAAAACGCAGCTATCAACTTTAGCGGCAATAACGTATTTTCCGGCAATACAGCCGGCGGTAAGGCAAATGATATTCACAATGAAGGCGCAATCAATGTTGCCGGCGATTTGACTTTGGACGGCGGCATAAGCGGCGATGGCACAATCACTTTTGACAAAGGTTCTAATTTGTCGGTTAAAGTTAATAAAACCGCAATCGCCAACAACGTAGTTAACAACGGCGCAACTTTAAATATGGTTTTTGACACAGGTTTTGAGGGCGAATATCAGCTTGTTACCGGTTCTTTAGATAAAGAATTTGACGGCTACAACAATAACGCTTTGTACAACATTGCGTCATCTAAAAACGGCACTTATCAGATTAGCAAAAAAACAGCTCAGGAAATTTCTGAAGCAGTTTCTGCAACACAAAACGAGGCTAATGTTATCGCAGCTTTAACGGCCAACGAATCCACTGGACACGCGAAATCAGATATTATTGCCAATGCCGTAAACGAGGCTTTGCAAAGCGGTGACGAAGCTAAAATCGCCGCAGCAAAAGAAGCCGCTTCTGCAGCTGCGCCTGAAGTTGCTCCGGTTGTTCCGCAAACAGAAGTTATGGTAGCTAAACAGGTTTACAACGCAATCGGAACTCGCTTGAGCGGCGGAATCAATAGCGCAAATCAAGGTATTTCTTCTGGTGATATGCTGGACGATGCCGCGGTTTGGGTTCAAGGTTTGTATAACAAATCTAAACTGAACAACACTTCCAAAGCTTATGGCTATGACGCTGACACCTATGGAACAGCTTTTGGTTTGGAAAAATATGTGACTAAATCTGTTAAACTCGGTGCCGGTTATGCTTATAACTCTACCGATATTGACGGTCACAACCGTGATACCGATGTTCATACAAGCACTTTGTTTGCATACGGTGAATACAAACCAAACAATTGGTTCGTAAATGGTATCGCATCATACGGCTGGTCTGATTATTCCGAAACAAAACATTCTACTGTTGATGTAAAATCTAAGTACGATGTTAATACATTCGGTTTGCAAGCTATGACCGGTTATGATTTCAATTTGCCGCAAGCCTTTACTTTGACACCGGAAGCCGGTGTGCGTTATGCGCGTGTTGAGCAAGACGGCTATATCGACGATGCAGGACAAAGCGTAAAAAGCCGTAACAGCAATATTTGGACAGGCGTTGCCGGTGCTAAATTAAGTAAAGCTTTTGCCGCCGACAATGGTATGATTTTCAAACCGGAATTGCGTTTGGCCGCAACATATGATTTGAAAAACGACAAAGGCAACACTTTGGTAACATTGGCCAACGGCACTTCATATTCTGTACAAAACACATCTTTAAAACGTTTTGGTGTTGAAGTCGGTGCCGGCGTAACTGCCGATTTGAGCGATAATGTCGAACTTTCTATGGGCTATGAGGGCCGCTTCCGCAGCCACTATCAAGACCACACAGGTTTGATTAACGCTAAATATAAATTCTAGTTTTATATTTTGAACAACTAAAAAGCACTTCTCTTTTTGGAGCGGTGCTTTTTTTTATAAACTAATATTTTAAATAATCACATAAACTATTTTCAGTAATTAGGCAAACGGGAAAATTTTTCGGAAAGCGCATGATATGCAGCAGAAATCTGCTTGAATTTTTCTTCGGCATTTTCATCTTGCTTATTAACATCCGGATGATATTTTTTAGCCAACAATTTATATTGCTTTTTCAGCGTATCAGGATTGACATCGCGAACATCCATTTCCAGAGTTTGAATAAAACGCCTCTCCTCGACCGTAAAATAAATTCCGTCCGCTGAATATTCTCGGCTGGAATCCGACGGATTTGCATAATCCGCATCAAAAAATTCTGCTTCTTCCCATAAATCATAGCCAAACTGATAGCGAACTTTAGAACGAAAACCTTTCTTAAAGTGCATTTTAGAACGAGCGTATTTATCTTCATCCTCCGCGGCATTGCCCTCACCATAATAATTCCACTTGGCATTATATTCCTGCACATGTTTAAGGCAAAACCAATAATAATCTTTCAATTTACGGTCCTTAGGCGCGCGATATTCGCCTTTTTCGGTACATCCGGCATGGTCGCATTGGTGCGCGACATTTTCATTTTGCGGAGCATAATATTTCTTAGTTCTTTTCAGCATCCCTCACCTTCGCTAACAATCAAAGTACTTTAATCCTGTTTATAAATAATGGCAAGCAGATTGCAAACAAATTCTACAAGGCTATTATAAAGCATTAAGGAGATTAAAATGCCGGAATTACCAGAAGTAGAAACCATAAAAAACACCGTTGCCAAAACCTTGCTGAATGCGCGCATAAACAAGATAGTCGTGCGGCAAAGAAAATTCAGACAAACTATTCCTGACGATTTTGAAAAACGAATCGAAGGGGCCGTTGTTGTTTCGCTTAAACGAATCGCAAAATATATGCTAGTCGCTCTTGACAACGGACAGACAATTATCTGGCATTTCGGCATGAGCGGAAAAATTAAAATAGAAAAAAATTTACCGGAGCATCCGGACAAACATGACCATATTATTTTTGAAACCTCTGGCGGCGTTATTATTTATAATGATGTGCGGCGTTTTGGGCTGGTTACCGTCTGCGACTCCGATAAATTGAACGAAAATCCGCTGATTGCCGCGCTTGGACTAGACCCGTGGGATAAGGAACTGACACCGGAATATCTGCAAAGCAAATTAAAGAAGAAAAAATGCGCGATAAAAGTTTTATTATTAGACCAAAGTATTATTTGCGGAATAGGCAATATATATGCTTCGGAAATTTTGTATAAAGCAAGAATCCTGCCAAACAGAGAATCCGACAAGATAAGTATTGAAGAATGCGCTCTGATTATTAAATATACTCGCGAGATTTTAGAAAAAGCAATTGCGGCAGGCGGCTCCACAATACATGATTTTAAGCGCCCTGACGGAGATATCGGCTATTTTCAAAATCAGCATTGCGTATATAACAAAACCGGTCAACGCTGCCCAAATTGCATCTGTAACGGCAAAAAACATATTGAAAAAATCATATTGGGCGGACGTTCAACATTTTTCTGTCCGGTTTTACAAAAATAAAGGAACTGATATGAAAAAATTTATTTTCAGCTTATATATTTTATTTTTATCCGCTATGCCGGCAAACGCCACAAAATTTGTGGAGGGCATGGAAGATGTGCCTTTAATGGACGGTTTGTCGCAAATAACTCAAGATGACATATCATTCGGCAATGAAGAAACACGCCTCTTGGAAGCTTATGTGACCTCCAGAACCATAAAATTCGGCGCCGTGGCAAAATTTTATGGAGAATCGCTGCCGCAATTGGGATGGATTTATCAAGGGAATCGCGGAAATAACTTGTTATTTGACCGCGAGGGAGAAACTTTGGAAATCATCAAAGAATCGGCTAATCCGCTGGTGGTTCGCATAACAGTCAAGTCAAAACCTTAAAAAATCACAAAGTTTTTGAAAAATTCAGTTGACTTATGAACCTGTCATGGTTATAAAGTTTACCAGAGTAAATTTTGTATTAACTAAATTTTAAATAGGAAGAAAATTATGGCCAATCATAAGTCGGCAAAAACAAGAATCGTAAGAAACAACAAGCGCAGTTTGATTAACGGCGCCCGCAGAAGCCGCGTTAGAACTTTTGTTAAAAAAGTTGACGCTTTAATCAACGCTAAAGATAAAGAAGCCGCTGCAGCAGCTTTTGTTACCGCTGAAAGCGAAATGATGAGAGCAGCTCAGAAAGGTGTTTTCAAAAAGAACACAGCTTCTCGTACGATTTCTCGTTTAGCACAAAAAATTAAAGCTCTTTAATTTTATTTAAAGACTCCAAAAAATTCAGAGAAATGCAAATTGCCCCTAGTGGGTGCAGTTTGCATTTTTTAGTTATAAATCAAACACTTATTTTCCGACTCTAACAAAATTCGTTGTCAAGACATTTAATTACAATGTTCGCAAAAAGTTCTCTTGTAATTATGTTTTTTTGCTGTTAACACTTAATTTAGATTTTGAAGAAATGATGTTGAACAATTAAACAATGCTGAACATTTTTGCAGATGCGGCGCTGATTGTAAAACAAAAAAACTAAAAATTACAGGTACTGAGCCGACAAGCCGTCCACCAATTTAAAGCGACTGCAAAAAAACGGCTTATGTTTGTTTTTTTGTTTGTCCGGTCTGTGTTTTATATTGTTTTTTACAAGTCAACAGCAATCATTTCACGGGTTATTATTTAAAACAAGTTTAACTGAACAGGATATTGAAAATGGCTGAACAGGCAATATATGAGGAAGATTTTTCTATCAATGACCAATGGGAGCAAGTTTGTTGCCAGTTAAAAAATGAGTTTGGCGAAACAGCTTTTGACAGCTGGCTGAAACCGCTGAGCGTCAGTTCTTTTAATGATGGAGTTATGAATATCTGCGCACCGACAGCTTTTATGAAAAACTGGGTTATTGCGCATTATTCTGACCGAATCCACAGAATTTGGGAACACAAGAATCCGGATGTGAAAAAAGTTCAGTTCATTGTTCAGAATGTCGGTACCACCGATAAATCTGTAATGGGCAGCAGAGACACTTCTCTTTTGAAAAAAATTAAATCAACCCCGACTCCGCAAAGCATCTATGGTTTGAATAATATCGCCAATAATTATGCCGCAGATGATGAGCAGTATTTGTCGTCAAAACTGAATCCGGCCTATACATTTGATAATTTCGTAGTAGGTAAAACAAATGAGTTTGCTTATGTTGCAGCAAAAAAAGTTGCCGAATCCAGAAATATTTCATTTAATCCGCTGTTTTTATATTCTGGTGTAGGCTTGGGCAAAACACACTTGATGCACGCAATTGCTTGGGAAATCAAAAAGAAAGACCCGTCTCGCAATGTGGTATATATTTCCGCCGAACAGTTCCTTTATAAGTTTGTAAAGGCTTTGCGCTATAAAGATGCCGAAGCATTTAAGGAACAATTCCGCTCTGTAGACGTTTTGATGATTGATGACGTGCAATTTTTGGCCAACAAAGAAAAGACTCAAGATGAATTCTTTTATACATTTGACTCTCTGATGGAGGGCGGCCGTCAAATCATTTTGTCTGCCGATAAATCTCCGAATGACTTAGACGGCATTGAAGCACGCTTGAAATCTCGCCTCAACAGCGGTCTGGCTGCCGACATTATGCCGACAGATTTTGATTTGCGCGTGGATATTCTAAACAAAAAAGCTGCGCAGCTCGGTATTAACCTGCCGCAAAACGTTGCAGATTTCTTGGCACAAAAAATCACCTCCAACATCCGCGAGCTGGAAGGTTCCTTAAAACGAATCGCCGCGCATTCTCAGCTATTGTCCGGACACGAAATCACTTTGGATATGACTCAGGATGTTCTGAAAGATATGCTGCGTTCTATTGACCGTAAAACAACAATAGATGAGATTCAAAGAAAAGTTGCCGAATACTTCAACATCTCGGTCAAAGAGATGCAGTCTTCTCGCCGCGCACGCAATGTGGCTCGTCCGCGTCAAATTGCCATGTATTTAGCTAAACAGCTAACTTCGCGTTCATTACCGGAAATCGGGCGCAAATTTGACCGCGACCACACAACAGTTATGCACGCAGTTCGCAAAGTTGAAGAATTGATTATTGAAGACACATCGCTTTCCGAAAGTGTTGAGGCTTTACGCCACCTTTTGGAAAACTAATAAAAAACTTGTTGACGACTCATTATTTTATCTTCTTATTTAGCAGCATTTTTGCTAATCTGCCGATAGAAAGCTAAAAACGATGAGTCGTTTTGGTATTTGGCAGAAACATTATAAATTGGTGAAGAAAGATGAAGTTTACAATTGAAAAAGCTATTTTATTGAAAACTCTGGGACACGTACAAAACATTGTGGAAAAAAGAAACACGGTTCCGGTTTTATCCAACGTGCGAATCGAGGCCGGCAATGACGGTATCAGTTTTAAGGCTACCGACATGGATACGGAAATTACCGAAATTGTAGACGCCAAAATTTTGGAAAACGGTGCAATCACAGCTCCGGCGCATATGTTATATGACATTGTGCGCAAACTTTCTGACGGTTCTGAAATTGAACTGACTTATCCGGATGAAAAAGAACAATTAAGCATCGCTTCCGGACGTTCCAAATTTTCACTTTCAACCATCGGAGTAGAAGATTTCCCTGTAATTTCCGCCGACACGCTGCCTACCAATTTTGAAATGAACCGCGATGAGCTTAAAGATGTAATTGACCGCACTCAATTTGCCGCATCTACAGAAGAAACCAGATACTATTTGAATGGTTTATATATTCATCCGAAAAATGAAGGCGAAACAAAAGTTTTGCGAATTGTTGCAACTGACGGACATCGCTTGGCTTGTGTAGAAACTCCTCTGCCAGACGGAGCTGCCGATATGGAAGGTGTGATTCTGCCGCGTAAAACTGTAGGTGAAATCCGTAAATTGTTAGACGATACATCTGCCGAATCCGTACAAATTTCGTTATCGGACAGCAAAGTACGCTTCACTTTGGCAGATGTTACTTTGGCTTCCAAACTGATTGACGGAACATATCCTGATTATGAACGGGTTATTCCAACCTCAAATGATAAAATTTTGGAGCTAAATGTAAAAGATTTGGCAACCGCTGTTGACCGTGTTTCGGTTGTGGCTGAACGCACGCGCGCCATAAAGATGATTGCAAATAAAAACCATGTAATTATCACAACTTCAAGTCCGGATTTGGGCAGCGCTATTGAAGAAATAGAAGCCACTTATGACAGCGAATCGCTGGAAATAGGTTATAATTTCCGCTATTTATTGGATATTTTGGCAGAAATTAAAGGCGACACGGCTAAATTCAGTTTTAGCGATGGCGCGTCTCCGTCTGTTATTCATGACACATCTGATGCCGGCGCAATTTATGTATTGATGCCGATGAGAGTGTAAATTGACTGTATTAACAGAAAAATTAAATGAAATTACAAAAGAAAAGTCAGGTGTTATCCGCCTGACTTTATCTGACTTTAGAAACTATCGGAATCTGCGGCTGGAAGCGGATATTGCTCCGATTATAATTACCGGTGAAAACGGCTCAGGCAAAACAAACATTTTGGAAGCCATATCTTTTTTGACTCCGGGACGAGGCTTGCGAGGTTCGAGACTTGCCGATATAAAGCGAATCCAATCTCCGGAAGAAAATACATGGAATCCGGACGGCGGCTGGAGCGTTGCTGCGGAAATCTTAAAAAATAACGATGATTTTTTAATAGGTACAGGCACGCAAAAAAATTTTCGAGAAGACGCGACAGAGGATGAAGTTAAAAATTTTGAACGGCGAATCGTAAAAATAAATCAGCAAAAAATAACACAGCAATCCGAACTAGGAAAATATATATCTGCCATTTGGATAACCCCGCAAATGGACAGGCTGTTTTTGGGCGGAACTCAGCCAAGACGCAGTTTTTTAGACCGGCTTGTTTACGCATTTGATTTGGAACACGCCAAACGCACAGCCAACTTTGAACACCTTTACCGACAATGGTTTCAAATTCTGAAATCAGGACACCCAGATGAATATTGGCTGCAATCCGTAGAAAATGACATGTCGACTTTAGGTGTGGCAATTGCGGCGGCGCGCCGTGAGCTAATTGCCCGGCTTAACACTTTTATTGCTCATGAGCCGGATGACATTTTTCCGGATGTGCGGCTGGAATTAGACGGAACAATTGAAAAAATGCTGGACACCCTGCCAGCTGTTAAAGTTGAACAATTTTATGCTGAACAACTTGCCAGACAACGCCGTAATGTTTTATATAACGACTATGTTGACGGTGTCAACCGCACAGACTTTAAGGTTTATTTCAAGAAAAAAAACATGCCGGCGGAACTTTGTTCTACCGGCGAGCAAAAAGCTTTGCTGGTCAGCATTATTCTGGCTCAGACTAAATGTCAGATTTTGGATAAAGGTTTTGCCCCTATTCTGCTGCTGGATGAGGTTACGACTCACTTGGACGACAAAAAGCGCGATGCTTTGCTGAGCAAAATTGCCAATCTACATCTGCAAGCTTGGATTACATCTACCGAACCGCAAAATTTTGATATTATAAAAAATATATCGCAATTTTTTGAGGTTAAAAACAACAAAGTTATTTAAATCAAAAATACATAGCGATGGCGGAAATTTTACCGCTGCGAATATGCGCTTTGATTTTTCCAAACTAAAATTATCTTTACTTTCCTACAAGATTCAGCTAAAATAAATATCGGATGGGCAATAGTCCGTCCAGGGCGTAGTAACCCTTTACTTAGATAGTCGTTATGCATAAACGACTTAAATTTGTTATGCCGATTTCCGTTGGACGGATGTCGGCTGAATAAGGCTATTTGGCTGAATAAGCCGAGCCGTTTATCTAAGTACGGTTTACTAACATCCGCCCGCCATTTTGGTGGGTTTTGTTTTTTATCTGGCAAAATTAAACGGAGGTTAGAAATATGTATAAAAATTTTGAAACAGGTCGCAGCATGATAGAAATGCTCGGCGTATTAGCCATTGTCGGAGTGCTATCGGTTGCCGGTATCGCCGGATATGGCAAAGCGATGGAAAAATGGAAAACCAATCACGCCATAGAAGATTACAGTCTGATTATACATGGTCTGTTGGAACATATTGACGATATACACAGAATGTCGCAACCTGATGCTGTCGGACTTACGGAAATAGCAAATTCACTTAATCTGATACCGAATAATTGGGAAATTTTGGATACCATATACATGCGTGATGCCTATGGTAACACTATAGGCTTGAGTGTACATCCCCAAGCCGGCAGCATGCCTGCCAGAATTTCTTTTGACTTGTTGTTAGGAGGCATTCAAAGTTCTGACAACGGTTCATTCTCCCCTGCCTTTTCCGTACATTTGTGCCGCAGCCTGTTTACAGACTTAATTATGCCGATAAATTCTTCAATTTGGGCTACCGCTGTTAACAAAAAGAAAAGCGGTTGGAAAAATTATTACAGCAACAACTGGTGCGGCAAAAATATGAATTGTTTAGGTGATTTAACTATCACGCAAATAGATGATTTATGTCGTTCATGCGATGGCGGCAAAGAGGCGTGCAGCGTAAACATCAGTTTTTAGTTCTCGTGTTTTCTACAGAGTTCGGCATAAAAAATAACAAATTTCTGTAGTTAAAAACAGCAATATTATTAAAATCAAAAATGCATAGCAATGGCGCAAACTTCATTATCACGAGCGCAGGCATCGCAAACGCTGTGAATTTCGGCAAGAGTGATGTTGCTTAAACATTTCTGCGAGCCGTCGCAGGTTTTGTCTCCTACAATAAAACGACTTTCACCGCCGGAACGATAGAGATTAGCATCCCATGCAACAGCATGCAGAGGGATAGCTATTTTTTGATATATTTCTGTACAGAGTTTAGCCGAAAAATCTGCGGAAACATTTTGAGAATCGCTTATTTTGGTAACTCCTCCTAAATAAAAATCAAAGGTTAAGACAGTGGCTCCTCCGGGATAGTTAGGCAAAACCCAGAGCTGAAGCATATTTCCGAAAGAATCCGTATATTGCAAATTGTTTATTTTATTCCAGCTTTTCGGGACTAAACTAAGTGATTCCGCAACCGTAAAAACTTCAGCGTTTTCAGTCATGCCGGTAGTGGTTTTCTTAAAATCATCTAAGTGTTCCAGCATTCCGTAAATTAAATAGCTGTATTCGCTTATGGCTTTGTTGATTCTGAATTGCTCCATAGCTTTAGAATATCCAGCAATTCCATCGACTGAAAGAACGCCGATAATGGCTAATACGCCGAGCATTTCTATCATACTTCTGCCAAATTGATTTTGTTTCATAATAACTTCCTTCCATATTGAAAATACAATAAAAAAGCCATCGGTAAGATGGCTGGAAGTTCGAAACTATTTTGTAGAACATAGTGTAGCATATTAGCTAGAGATAGCATATTTTGCTACCTTCCAGCTCTAAAGCTAGAAGATGCAAATATTTATCGTCTTTGCAAGACGTCTACAAAAGAGGTTTCGACACCCCAGACAGACTATTGCCTATCCAATATTTATTTTAATGGAAGATTATACGAAAGTAAAGATATTTTTAGTTTAGCTAAATAAAAAGAAATTAGTTAACTTTCTCTGTGCTACTTAGCTGTTTGATTTTTTGCCTGATAACTAAAAAGATGCTTTCTGAATAATTCAGTCAAAAGGTAAGATTTGCCGCATCGGCTGATACCACTGATTATTTTTATAAGTCCGTTATGTTTACGAGAAATGAGTTGGTTTAAGTAATGGTCTCTTTTTATTTCCATAATACATCCGCCCTATTTTAGAAAATATGCAATTTCTTGTTTTTTCTAAAATTTCAGGTCCTGACACCTTGACAAAATTTAAAAATTGTACTTTATAGGGAACGAAAAAGAATTTTGAAAAAATCAGAGGAAATGATGTTAAAAAAAATATGGGAAAAATTAAAAGCTGATTACACCCCAAAATCAGTAGAAATCTTACGAAAAGGTTATAGTTTATCGTTATTTAAACGCGACTGCATTTCAGGTTTGACAGTCAGCATTGTGTCTTTGCCGCTTGCAATGGCATTGGCAATTGCCAGTGGATTGACACCGGCTCAAGGTTTGTATACGGCAATTGTTGCCGGTTTTGTGATTGCCTTGATGGGCGGTTCACGTTTTCAAATCGGCGGACCGACAGGCGCGTTTGCCATTGTGGTTTTAGAGGTTTTGCAAAGCTATGGCTATAATGGTTTGGTTGCGGCGATGATTCTGACCGGCGTTTTGCTGATTGCGGCCGGTTTTATGAAGTTGGGCAGCTATATTAAATATATTCCATATCCGGTAATTATAGGCTTTACCGCCGGTATCGGTCTAATCTTGATTACATCACAGGTTAAGGACTTTTTAGGCTTAACTCAGAATGATATTCCAAACGCATTTTTGCAACGTTGGTATACTTATATTGTCAGCATTCCGCAAACAAACTGGGCCGCGGCATTTATCGGCTTTTTGTCATTAGTTTTGTATTTGGGGATTAAAAAATTTACACCAAAAATTCCGGTTTATTTGGCTATTTTAATTATCACCACTTTGGTAACATATATTTTTAATCTGCCAATTGAAACTATTGGCAGTAAATATGGTGATTTGCCAAAAGTGCTTCCGGCACCAGAGTTTCCAAAGATGAGTTTGGATTTATTCCGCTTGGTATTTCCTAGTGCTTTGACGGTGGCTTTTTTGGCGGCGGTGGAATCGCTTTTGAGTGCTAAAGTGGTTGATAGTATGAGCGGCGATATGCATAATCCTAATACCGAATTAGTCGGCGAAGGTTTGGCAAACATTGCCGCAGCAGCTTTCTTTGGTTTGCCGGCGACTGGTGCCATTGCCAGAACAGCAACTAACTATAAAGCAAACGCCTATTCTCCGGTTTCAGGAATGATGCAAGCAGTATTTTTGCTGGGATTTATGTTCTGTTTGTCTCCGCTTGTTAAGTTTATTCCGTTGTCGAGTTTGGCGCTTATTTTGATTATGATTGGTTGGAATATGCTGAACTTGGATAAAATGCTGGGTCTGGTAAAATCTTTGCCGGGTGACAGATATACATTGCTGGTTACGGTAATTTTGACCGTGGTTGTAAACCTGAGCGCCGCTATTGCCGTAGGTTTTATTATGGCGGCAGTTATCTTTATGCATCGCATGAGTAAGGAAATTGAACTTGCCAATATGGATAAAGTGCTGCCGGATACAGACTCGGAAGTAGCACAAGATTTGCATGAAAAAGGCATTGTGGTTGTTCGTGTTGCCGGACCGCTGTTTTTTGGTGTAGTTACTCAAATTTCTGAGTTTTTCCGTCAGTTGGAAAAAAAGCCAAACGTGGTGATTATACGCATGGGACATGTTTCTATGATTGACGCCAGCGGCGCTAATTTGATTGTAGAATTTATTGAAAAAATGCATAAAACACAAACAAAAGTTATTATTTCTAACATAAAAACTCAGCCAAAACGAGTTTTACACCAAGCGTTTGCTAATGCTCATGTACGTTTGTCAGATATTTCAACAGCCTCCAACTATGAAAACGCCGTTAAAATGGCAAAACGCTACGTAAGCCGCAAAAATAAGGAATTAGCCGCCAAAGAGGCTGCCGCAGCAGCAACTATGGCTGCCGAATAAAAAGCGCATAAATACTGAAAAAAGAGAAGTTGAGAGGCTTCTCTTTTTTATTGCCAAAATAGAAAAAATATTGTATAATAAAGCTGTTATTATAAGTATTTTATTTAAAATTTTGTTTATTATTTGAGCTTTTTTCATAGTTTGATTGGGTTTTACTCTTTTAACTTTGATTGCTTTTATGATTATAAAATTTTGAATAATGTACTTTGTTTAAAATTTGAAGTCTAATTTAAGGAGGATTAGTTTAGGAGCGAACCTCATTAAAAAAAATCATATTATGAAGAAGTTATTTGTAACATTCGTATTGGTAGTTGTTTCTTTAGTTTCTGCATTGGCAACTGAGACTTTCAAGGTAAAATACGTTAGTATTGGCTCTTTTGAACGCGGAACAGAAGTCATTTGCACAAGCGGCAAATGCTTTTACAGCACAAGTCAACGGCAGTTCACATCTTTCTTCAACTCTCTCCGCGCAGGCGACATTATTGAGGTGGAAGAATATGAGAACAATATCATGGCTATCCGCAAGGTTGGTCATGAAGCTCCTGAGGGTATGACTAACGGTGTAATCGTTCCTAGCAACAGTTATGGTTACGGTACTTACGGAGGCGTTTACGGCGGTGCTGGTGCTGCTGTTGTTGAGACTAAGAATTTTGGTGTCAGCTATGATTCTTATACCGGAGTAAATGTTCGCATTGGCAACGGCGAAAAGGGTTTTGGCGCAGTCAATATTCCTATTCGTCTCAAGAGCAAGAAAGCTCGCCGTACTGAGTCTGCTGAAACTGTTCAGAATACTACTGTAACTGCAAATCCTGCAGTTAAGGTCGTTTCTGTTGATGAGTTGGCAAAGGCTGGCAACGTTAACAACGTTGTTAAGACTGCTGCTCGCACAAACACAACAAAGACAACGACAACACGCAGCAATACTGCTTCTAAGGTTTATACTGCAAGCGGTGTTGTAATGTTCTAACAAAGAAAAGCACTTTAACTGTATGGTTAAAGTGCTTTTTTGTTGAAACAAAACTAAAAATTCGTTATACTGAAGTTGATTAAATAAGTATTATAGAAGAAATTTTGTTTACATGTTATGTTGCAAGTTTGCCGGTCTTTCTTTTTTTGAAGACAAGATTCTATTTTACTTATATTTTTAAATTAGTATTCATCTTTAAAATTTGTCAGACTATGCATTTTACATTTACTGATTCTGCTGTTGAGTGTGCTTGCCTTGTTTTTGTTTTGTGTATTATCGGTCTATTTTCTTTCAAATTTGTTGATTTATGGACTGATTATAAAGAGTACAAGGAGGTAGGTCTTAAATTAGATTGGGTGTTTGCTGCTCAGGTAATTTTACTCTTAGCTATGGTCTTTGCGGTTGTTTATTTAGTATGGATTAACCCTATTACAATAACAATCTCGCGATGAACTTGCAAAAAATGTCACGGTTAATTTTTCAAAATGTAAATTTTGATGAATTGCCGTGATATTTTTTTTATGATAAATATCTGCTTACCAGACTTAAATTCAACAACAAAAAACCTCGTTTTATTTTACTCAGAAAATAAAAACGAGGTGTCATTTTGCCGGAACAGTTCAAAATGCTATATATTGATTTGGAAGTGTTCTTAAAAAACTTCTGCCGTGTTTCACAACAAAACAGAAGCCGCTCTTAAAATTAGAGTCCTAAAAAAATTAGTTTCAATTTTAAATCTAATTCTAAAGAAACGTTATTTCCGCATTTTCACAATGAAGAAAAAACTATCGTACGTAAACTAAAAATTTGACACACACATAAAAATTCAATCGATGTAAAAACATTTAACAGGATTTCCGCATTTTGTCAATATTTTTATGTCAATTTTTTTATAAAAAAGTAACCCACCGGCATAGCCGGTGGTTCTTCATATGCGCCTATAAGGCTAAAGGTACCAGCCCAAACGCCTAA
>CAKQDU010000018.1 GCA_934229625.1 uncultured Alphaproteobacteria bacterium
CGAACTCTGCAAAAACACGCTGAGCGGCAAAAAATACGCCTTTAATCAGATGTTTAGGATTTGCAGAGAGAGAGAGACCTTTGAATAGCTTATTTTTCATCTTTCTTTCCTCTAAAATTATGTTGTTTACACTCCAATTCTATAACAGCCTTTTTTCATAAGTCAACCGGAAAAATCAAAGCGTTATTATGGTCGAAAGTGTGTAAAAAAAACGACCGTTTAAAATGGACAGTTTTTAGGCTGTTTTTTATAGTCTAGCAAAGGTTGGTAAAATTTGCAATAACTTTTTATATTTGCGATGTTTTTTGGCGTTTTTACAACATTTTATTGCCGTCTGTTTCGCTGTGTAAAAATAACGGTCGTTTTTTTTACACAATTGAGGAGGAATAAGATGTTTAAGAGTATAGAATTTTTCAAAGAACAGAGCAGGGGCAAGGGGTTTGGATTGCTTCGTCGTTACACCCCTCGCAATGACGTTTGCAGCGTTGGACGTTCCATGATAGAAATGCTTGGCGTATTGGCTATTGTCGGCGTGTTATCAGTTGGCGGTATCGCTGGTTATTCCAAAGCGATGGAAAAGTTTAAGGTCAACAAGGCTATGCATGAATATTCGTTGATTATTTTTAGCTTGTTAGAACATTTAGATAGTCTGAAAAATTTAAGTACAGATAAAGATTGGAACGCAGTCAGCATTTTGCCTTATATGCAGCAAACCGGATTGGTTACAGATGCTTGGACGCAAATATCAGAAAGGGAGCTTAACGACCCATACGGCAACACAATTGCCTTTTTTTCTCGTCATCATAATTTAGTAATTGATTTAACGTTGGGCAGCCAGCTGGTGGGCGAAGACGCCACTACTTCTCCAGCTTTTTCTGCTACAATGTGCCGTGAATACTTCATAAACTTAGTTATTCCGCTGCAAAGTTCTTTAATTCATGCCCGGCTGTATAAACTCACCGGCACAACTTCCAGTTCTGCATTTTTCTATGGTAATTCAACTTGCGGGAGCGATAAAAAATGCCTGCATTCTATGAATATTGGTGATGTAAACGATATTTGTAATAGCTGTTCAAAAGATAGTGCGTGTGTTATTAACTTGGAATTTTAACAGACTAAAATTTATGCGCTTGCATAAGTTATTTATACAAGCGCATAGTTTGGGACACCGGATATGGTTAACGTGATTTTTTTTGGATTTTTACGCGGGTAATCCGCATATTATCTACAGCCAATACTTCATAATTACAAAATTCATCTTCGGCGATGTCTCCAACTTTGGGCTCTCGTCCGATAAGTGCAAAAACATAGCCTCCTATGGTGCTTTCTTCTGGCTCATATTGAGGTAAGCCCATACAGTCAAAAGCATCTTCCACCAAATAAAGACCGTCAAATTCGCAAGATTGTTCATCAATCTTTTTTATCGGTTCAATAGTTGCGTCATCGTGTTCATCGCGGATATCTCCGACAAGTTCTTCCAAAATATCTTCCATAGAAATCATGCCGGCTGTTCCTCCATATTCATCGACAACAATTGCCAAGTGAATATGTTTGTGCATCATTTGGTGCAGAATATCAGAAATAGAATGATTTTCCGGCACAAACAGAATCTTTCTAGTAATATGATTTAGAAAATCTTTAGCATCTTTATCTTCTGGATGTTCCAAAATATCGCGGATATGCACCATACCGATAATATGGTCTTTGTCTTTGTCGCATAGCGGAAAACGAGTGTGATTATGCTGACGCACAAAATCCATAACTTCGTTGTAGCTGGAATTTTTATATATACATTTCATATCTTGGCGAGGTATCATGATTTCATGCGCACATGTTTCGGAAAAACAAATTGCGTTTTGGATGATTTCGCCCTCGGTATCGTCAATAATTCCGTCTTTTTGCGATGCGTCTATAATCAGCTTAATTTCTTCTTCGGAGTGAGCGTCACCGTTTTCATTGCTGGACTGAATGCCCATAATTTTCAAAATACCGATTGTAACATGGTCAAAAACCCAAATAAACGGCGAAAAAATATGATTAAAAGTATAGAGAGCAGGGGCAATAGCCAAAGCATAGCGCTCGGTATCTTGAATAGCCAACGACTTTGGCACCAGCTCGCCTAAAACAACGTGAAACAGAGTGATAAGGCTGAACGCCACGCCAAAGCTAAGAGAGTGCAACAGCACAGGGTTATCACTTAAAAATGTACCGAAAATAACTTCCAGCAGCTTAGAAACAGCAGGCTCGCCAATCCAGCCAAGTCCCAGCGATGCTAACGTAATACCAAGCTGAATGGCGCTTAGATATGTATTGAGATGCTCGTTTATCTTGAGAGCAATTTTTGCGCGTTTGCTGCCATTATGAGCCAATTCTTCCAATTTTGTGCGGCGTATTTTTACTATAGAAAACTCTGAAACTACAAAGAACGCATTGAAAAAAACTAAAAGAAAAACTAAACAAAGATTAAATACGTACACAAATATGGGACTACTCATAATTTATTTTTTAACTACCTCAAACTTATTAAAGATGTTTTTTACATTAACGATAAAACAAACTGTTGTCAATAAGGATGTTATAAATTTTATAATCTTGTAAAATAAAAACAGAAAACGAACTATATAATGTTGACCCAGATTTGATTAAAGCTATTATGTATAATGAAGGCGCTACCGGACATAAAGTAGGATTCAATTATTTAGGGGATGTTTTTGAATTGTCAGGCAGTCAAATGCCGATGAATATTCAAGGCAATACTTGGGGAAATTTTGACGGACAACATTATGACACTTACAATCCAGAACAAAATATAGAATTGGGTGTGCAAGTAATAAAAAGATTGCAAAATTCTATTAATAATCCTACAATAGAAAAAATTGCAACGCTTTATAATCAAACAGGAGCGATGGAAGTCAATGACTATGGAGCCAGAACCAGAACAATTTATGATAAAAAACCGTGGTTAAAGAAAAGATAACAGAAATGAACAAAATAGTAGCAAAAAATAGAATATATACGGCATTAAAATATACCGGAGGCTTTCTTGTCTGCAATATTTTATTATGGGTTGTGATATGGCTTATTGCAGAATTAGACCAAGACAAACTAGAGCTGATTGACTGCTTTGCGTTTGAATACGGGTATATTACAAAAATACTTGATTATCAAAGTTATTTGCAAGGAGCTTGCACCTACCCGCAAATATGCACGTGTGCCGTAAATGCCAATTGGATATTGTTTTTCTATATTTTGTCGCTGCCGATTTTTGTTTTTTATGAAGTTTTTCGACGCAAAATCATTCCGGCACAATACGCCTATTTGTTTGTTTTTGGAGAAATTGCTTTTGGACTGGTTATATGTTTCTTTTGCCAAGACAGTGCACCTTTTTTATGGTTTCCGATTGGGAACACTTACAAAATCATTGCACCGATGGCGATTATTATGCTCACATTACACAGCTTGCCACCGAAAGTGCTTAAAGTGTTCTCTATAATCAACGGCACGATTTACGGGTTGTATTATGGGTTCTGCATAGCAATAACTATCCCTAACTTTTTCCACTAAAAAAGGGGGCTTACGGCCTCCTTTACTTTTGCCCTAAATAAGATTTTTAATTTTATAGCAAGTTAATTTTAATATTTTTCTTATTTTAAACTTGACAACGATTTTGTTTTATGTTAATGAATATGCTGCTAATATAGTATATTTCAAAGAAATTGCAAAGATTTCTATCTTTCTGCGATTTGATTGCGTATTTGCGTGCAATAAGAAATATATTATTTAGTGTAAGTTTAATAACAAAATTAGAAGAAAAAATGGTTATAGAAAATTTAAATCAAAGGAAGCAAATATGGATATTGGGGATAAAATAAAAAAGTTGTCGGGCTATCAATCCGGCGACGGCGGAATAGATAGTTACGGCGTTGACCACAGCGGTTTTTCTGTGCGTGATGAGCTGGAATATCAAAGCGCAAGGCTTGCCAGAGAAAATCAACTTGCGGAAAATTTCAGTAAGCAAGGAATAGCCGAAGAAAACTACCCTCAGTTCGGCACTAACTTTTGGGGCGGAATTCCAGAAAATAACTACGGTTTTGGCACTTCAAATATTAAGCAAAATATTGAGAATGTAACAAGTCGGTTGAATACCGGCAACTTCGGCGCTACCAATAACGGGCAAGGATTGGTAAATCATGATTACATGCGTAATACCGAAAGTTTGTTCGGTCAACCTAGTAGTTATTTTCAGGATAATAACTCTGTTTATAGAAATAATAATATCAAAAGTTTTGGAAATAATAACATAAGCGATTGGGGTAGCGGCACTAGTGGTTTTGGTAACACAACCAAAGCAAATATTTCATCTGATGTGCAAAATACTGGCGGATATAATTCCGTAGAAGCGCAAATGTGGAGAAACATTGAAAATGGTATGTTAATGGATGGTATGGATGTGCTATATGGAATGAACCGAACGCTTAATGGTATGACGTTTGGTGGTGTGAATTGGCTCGGCAACAAGCTTGGGTATGACACGCAGATGAACGCTTATTTGCAACTGAAAACACCGCAGGAACGTGAATTGGCGCAGACAGTGGGACAATTGGTTGGATATGGAGGAAGTGCAATTGCCGGCGGTACATTGGCAAAAACCGGATTAAACCAAGCAAATATGATGTATAATGGCTACAAAATTGGTAAAAAGTATGACCAATTGGTTGATAATCCGTATCAAGGCAACGGAACAGATGTTATTGTCACAATGAAAAATCACAAAGGTGAGCCTGTTGTTCTGCAACGTGGTGAAGCTATAAGAGGGCCAAATGGTGAAGTATTAACTAGCGGTAAAAATTTGCAAAGAGCTACGGGTACTGAAAGAAATTACGGATTGGATAAAATAATTTATAAACACGAAATGCCACGAAACGAAGTTACGCAAATTCCAAGATATATTAAACAAAATCAACCTGTGGAAATTAGTCAACGAGGACAAAATATTTATGTAATTCAAAAACCTAACGGAGAAATAAAAATTGTTACAACACCACGCGGAAATTATAGTACAATATCGTCAATGTATATAAAAGATAGGTGATAAAAAAGCCCTCTATTATAGAGGGCTTCTCTCTTAATCCTATTCCCCGCTTCCCCGCCAGGGAAAGATACACAATGAACGATTTCGGTTTCATTTTCATTGGTAAGAGTTTCTCTTTATCCTTATGAAAGGTTGGTAACCTGACACAAGATACACAATAGGCAATTTCGGTTTTCATTCCTATTGAAGGAGAATACCTTAAGGTACTTTAAATATAGCATATTTTGCATAACTGTCAATATGTTAGTTGAAAAATATCACAAATATATGCTTTAGGTTATATTTAAGGGCGAAAATTACCCACAGTTCGGTGCTGACTTTTGGGGCGGAACTCCAGAAAATAACTACGGATTTGGAACTTTTAATATTAAACAATATATTGAAAGAAAGGAGTTTTTTTAAAACTCTTTTCTTAATTCTTTTGATAGTTTGAAATAAAACTATATTCTATTAAATTTTGTTCTATTGATTGTAACATTTCATTTATATATTGTTCAATGAACTTTTCCGTATTAGCATAATTTTCTTGATTACATATAGTTCCAGCAGGAAGTTTATATTTATTTAAGCAATATATGATACCATATGCATCTGAGGTTGATATAACGTAATTATGATAATTATTTAAATTATTATCCATGTTGCCGCTGTAAAAATGCTTAATGATATTCTCTGCTAATTTATTCATACATTCAACTTTTTTAGGACTTTGATTACAAGACAGCAATTTATTCTTATTCTCCAAAAATAGAGTATAATCATCTATTATTTCTTTGATTTTTTCTTTACTGCTCCAGTCGCTGCTTTTATAAACAGAGTCTATATCAATACCATGATATATTTTTGCATTTGCACTTGCACTCAATATTAAATAAAATCCTAAAATTAAAAGCAACTTTTTCATATAAATATACCTCTAAAATTGTAATTATAATAAAATATATATCAGAAAAGTCAACAAAGAATTACAGGGACTGAGCGTGTGTAAACTAAAAACAGAAAATGAACGATTGAGAATAAAAAAAGAATCGTGTATTTCATATGTGAATTATTGTCTGAAAATTAAGAAATAATCATCAATCGCGAATATATAAAATAGCATGGCAATTTGCCTTTTAAGGTTGCGTTTCTATTTTGGAATGACGTAAGTATTGTTTTAATACATAACTTTGTTCAGATACAAGCCGCAGGCGGGGGCGCTGATACCGGCTTTGGTGCGGTCGCAAGCCTCTAAAATGGTTTTGACGTCTTCTGGTTTAAGGCGTCCGTTGCCGACTTCTTTCAAAGTGCCGACCATATTGCGCACCTGATGATAAATAAACGAGCGCGCTTCCACGGTGAAAATAATTTCATCTCCGTTTCGTTCTATATCAAGTTTATCCAAAGTTTTTACCGGACTTTTTGCCTGACAGCCGGCTCCGCGGAATGAACTGAAATCATGGTGTCCCAGCAAATATGCAGCGCCTTGCCGCATAGCATCAATATCCAGCGGATATGGTACGCGCCATACTCTGTCTACCAACAAAGGACTGGGACCGCGGCGGTTCAAAATCCGATAAATATAGCCGCGTCCAACAGCGGAAAAACGGGCGTGAAAATCGTCTGACACTTTTTCTGCCTGCAACACGCTGACCGGCGCTTGCAACTCGCGCAGCAAAGCGTTTAGGCTTTCCATTATTTTATATTCGCTCAAATCGGCGTCTAAATCAAAATGCGCTACTTGCGCCAAAGCGTGAACACCGGCGTCGGTGCGTCCGGCTCCAAACACTTCGGTTGATTGGTGTGAAAAGCCTAAAATAGCTTTTTCTAAAAATTCTTGCGCGCTGGCGCCGTCTTTTTGTTTTTGCCAACCCACCAAGCGAGTACCATCATATTCCACCGTAATTTTATAACGCATTTTCAACCCTTTTCAAAATTTTTCTTAGCTTAGGCGAGGGGAACTAAAATGTCAAATAAAAATGAGCTTTACTTTTTATAATTATCCGGCTAATATCATGGCGGATAGGCGATAGTCTGTCTGGGGTGTGAGAACCTCTCGTTCATGCGTCTGAAGGACGTTAAATATCTTCTGGTCTGATGACTGGAAGGTAGCAGAATAGGCTATGCGCTAATATGCTGCACTATAATCATGAATGATAGTTCTCAACTTCCAGTCGCTCTTATTAAGCGGCTTTTTTGATATAAATTTTCAGATGAAAGGAAGTTGAAATGAAAAATAGCAGTCAATACGGTCGCTCAATGATAGAAATGTTGGGGGTTTTGGCGATAATCGGGGTGTTATCTGTCGGAGGTATCGCCGGATATTCTAAAGCTATGGAAAAATATAAATTGTATACAACTTTTCGAGATTTGTCGTTTTTGATAAATGAAGTTATTCCGTATTCTCAACAATTTATGTCATATTTACCGGATACTGATTTGCTTCCGATTATTAAATCGCTGAATGTGACGCCGGTCTCATTTGAAGACCACGGAACTTATTTGTCGGACCCGTGGAATAATAAATTCACGGCTCAAACCTGTAGCGCTTCTCCTTGTTGGAAATTTTATTATACTTTGTCCGATAATCCGGATTTAAATGCAAAATTTTGCTATAATATTGTTTCTTTCACACAGAATTTTCCGCAAATTATTTTTAGGGTAGCCATAAGAGGAAACGGCAGCGCTCATTTATATGGAAGCACTCATTGCGATGGAAATAAAATCTGTCTGCGCGATAAAAATATACAGCAAATTCATGAGTATTGCAAAAATATATGTAATGAAAATTGTAGGTTGGAAGTAGGTTTTGAATAGAAAAATTCTAATTGTATTTTGCCGATTTATCAATGAAAATACTTGTCTGTTTTTGAAATAAACGGCTAAATATGGAAAAGTCAATTTTTATGGAAGATTAAGCGATTTATGGTGCAAATAAACAAGACACCGGCATTGCCGGTGTCTTGCGGTCTGATATTTTGATATGTCAGTTAAGATAAGCAAGCTATTTTTCAGCTATAACCGGTTTAACATGCCAAATGCGGTCGGCATATTCCATAACTGCGCGGTCGCTTGAAAAATTACCGATGCGAGCTACATTGACAAGTGCTTTTTTAGCCCAGCTTTCTTTGTCATTATAATCGCGTTCTGCCTGATGCAAGGCATTGTTGAATGCTTCAATATCTGCTAGAATAAAGTAATAATCGCTGCCAAGCAATGCATCAAAAATCGGGCGAAACAGCTGCGGATAGTCTTTTTCGCAGAACATACTTGAATTTACGGCATTCAAAATACGTTTTATATAATCTGATTTTTCATACAATTCACGAGGATTATATGTCATGCGTTTTCCACGAACCTGTTCATCCGTCAGACCGAACAGATAGAAATTGTCTTCGCCTACGGCTTCGCGGATTTCAATGTTGGCGCCGTCGTAAGTTCCGATTGTTAAAGCTCCGTTCAAGGCAAATTTCATATTGCTGGTGCCGGAGGCTTCAAAGCCGGCGGTGGAAACCTGACAGCTGACATCGGCGGCCGGAATTAAATATTCGGCTACCGAAACCTTGTAGTCAGGGATAAAGACAACTTTCAAAAATTCATTAGAACGTTCATCATTATTAACCACTTCTGCCACGTTGTTTATCAATTTAATAATAAGTTTGGCAAATGTATATGACGGAGCAGCCTTGCCGGCAAAAATATAAGTTTTTGGTGTAATCGGGCGAATATTGTCGCGGGTAATCGCCAAATAGTCGCCGATAATCTGCAAAACTGTCATCAATTGACGTTTATATTCGTGAATGCGTTTGGCGTGTACGATGTACATACTGTCAGGGTTAACCATAATGCGTGTGGCGCGGTAAACTTTCTGAGCCAGGCGTTTTTTATTTTCATTTTTGATTTTTAGAAATTCTTTTAAAAATGACTTATCGTTAATATATTTTTCAATATTCTGTAATTCGTCCAAATTAGTAATCCATGAAGTGCCTATTTTATCTGAAATCAGGTTGGATAAATCATGATTTGCACGCAGCATCCAGCGGCGAGGGGTTACGCCGTTAGTTACATTTGTGAATTTTTCAGGCCACAATTCATAAAATTCCGGCACCAAAGAATGTTTTACTAATTCGGAGTGCAATTTGGCCACGCCGTTTACCGAAAATGAACCGACAATAGAAAGATTTGCCATGCGGATAACCTGATTGTCGCCTTCGCCGTCCACAATAGAAACTTTGCCCAGTTTGTAAGAATCGTCGCCGAAACGGCTGCGGGCAAATTCCATAAAGCGGCGGTTGATTTCATAGATAATCTGCAAGTGGCGCGGCAAAAAGCGGCGGATGATGGAACTGCTCCATTTTTCCAAAGCCTCAGGCAAAAGGGTGTGGTTTGTGTAGGCAAAGATTTTGGTGACAATTTCCCACGAATCGTCCCATTCTTGTCCATATACATCCATAAGCTGACGCATCATTTCTACAATTGCCAAAGCCGGATGAGTGTCGTTTAGCTGAATGCAGACATAATCAGGCATTTTTCTGAAATCATTGCTTTTTTCCATAAAGCGGCGGATAATGTCTTGAATTGCGCAGGAAACAAAGAAGTATTGCTGAGTTAAGCGCAGCTCTTTGCCTTGTTCAATGTTGTCAGACGGGTACAAAACTTTTGAAATGGTTTCGGTGCGGATTTTATCGCGTACGGCTTCAATATAGCCGCCGTTGTTAAAAATGTTTAAGTCCAGCTCGTCATCGGTTTTGGCTGAGAACAAACGCAGATAATTAACAGATTTTCCGTTATAGCCGACAACCGGAAAATCATATGGCACGCCATACAGAGTATGAGTGTTGGCCCAAACATAACTTACTTTTCCATCGGGTTTGTTATACATTTCTACATTGCCGCCGATTGGAATGGTAACCGTGCGGTCGGTACGGGCAAATTGCCACGGCGAATCTTCTCCAAGCCAATTATCGGCTTGCTCTACCTGATATCCGTTTTCAAATTTTTGTTTAAATAAACCGTATTCATAATTTATGCCGTATCCGAATCCAGGAATACCCAGAGATGCCATAGAATCCATATAGCAAGCAGCCAGACGGCCTAATCCGCCGTTACCAAGAGCCGGGTCGTATTCGGCATCAAAGATGTCATTTAATGAAAAATCAGGAAAGCCTTCAATTTTTATGTCTTTTAAAATATCATACAGGCCGAGGTTATATAAATTGTTTTCAAGCGAACGCCCAATTAAATATTCAATTGATAAATAATAAATGCGTTTTGTACCGTTTTCATTATATCGGGCAATGGTTTCATACATCTTATCCATTGCAAATTCTCGAACAGCCAAAGCAATCACTTTGAAAGCCTCGTCTTTTGTGAGCTCGCAATTGCGCTTGCCGATAAAATATTTAGCATAATGCTCAATAGAAAGTTTTAAGCGAGCGCGGTCAATTTCATCCATAACACTTTTATTTTCTGTCAGCACAGTTTTATCTCCCATAATTTTTAACATACCTTTTTATACCGGACACTAGCCGAAATTGATTGAAATTTACTTAACAATATAACATTTTTATTTCTGAAAAGAAGATATTGTTTGATTTTTTAATTTTTTGGCTTTATAGCTAAAAAAATAAAAATAAGGAATTTATACAGAGTGATAGCAATGAATAAAAAGTTACTTTTAGCAGTTTCGTTGAGCGCTTTAATCAGCGTCAATGCAAATGCAGACACAATTTATGACGCCATGAGCGAAGCCTATAACAGCAATCCTACTTTGCATGGACAGCGTGCAGCCAGCGGCGCAACAAATGAAGACGCCGCCTCCGCCCGTTCCGGCTTTCGTCCAACAATTAGTGTAAACGGAAATTATTCGGATACACATGTTAGAAAAACCGGCAACAACACGGTTGACGGATATCAAAAAGGTTATACGGGGAGTGTTAGCCAGCCGTTGTTTAATGGTTTTTCTACCTATAACGCTGTAAAAGCAGCCGACTCTGCCGCAAAAGCCGGTATTCAGGATTTGTATGCGGTTGAGCAGATAGTTTTGCTTAGCGCTTCCACGGCTTATTTGGATGTTATGCGCGATGAAGCAATTGTTCGTTTGCAAAAAAATAATGAGCGTTTGTTGAAAAAACAGCTTGACGAAACATTGGCTCGTTTTGATGTGGGCGAAGTTACACGCACAGACGTGGCTCAATCGCGTGCCAGCTATGCGCAGGCTCAATCCGATGTGATTTCAGCCGAGGGTAATTTGGCAGTTTCTAAAGCTGTTTATTTGCAAATGGTCGGCAAAGAACCGAAAGATTTGCAGAACCCGGCATCTATTACCAAAATGTTTCCGAATCGATTTGATGAGGCTATGAACTATGCCCGCAGCAACAACTATTCTTTGCTCGCAGCTAAAAAACAATTGGATTCAGCCTCTTATAACGTTAGCAGCAATAAAGGCGCTTTATTGCCGGATATAAGCTTTACAGCTTCTAGCGGTAAAACTACCAAATCTAATCATGATATGGCAAAAAATCCGAGTACAACCAGCACTCAATATTCTTTAGATATGAATGTTCCGTTGTATACAGGCGGTGCGACCCGTGCTAAAATCCGCAAGAGCAAATATCAAAAATGGCAAGCTCAAGAAGGTGTTTTGGAAGCTGAACGCGCCGTTGTTGCCGGTGTGACAAGTTATTGGCAGTCTATGCAGGCAAACAAGTCTAATATCACCTCTATTCAAGCTCAGGTAAAAGCTTCGGCTATTGCTTTGGAGGGAACGCAAAAAGAAGAAGCTTTGGGAAATCGTACGGTTTTAGATGTGTTAAATGCGTATCAAACCTTGCTGACTTCTCAGGTAAATGAGGTTAAAGCTTTGCATGATTACTATGTTTCCGGTTTGCAGCTTATGCAGTCTATGGGTAAATTGACTGCTCAGAAATTGGCTCTGAAAGTAAATTACTATGATGCAGAAGCTCATTATAAAAATACCAAAGGAAAATGGCTGACTTTATCCATTGATAAATAAAGCAAAGCTATTGCCAAATAAAATAAATTTTGCTAATATGCCTCAGGTTTTAATTTTAACTTGAGGCATAATTTTATGGCTAAGGCGGAAGATGCATCTATTGATTCTATATTAAAGTCAATTCGCGAGGCGATTATTGACAAGGAACAGCGCAAATATTTTGAACAATTTTTGCCTGAAAAATCAAAAAAAGAACCGGTTGTACAACAATCTGTAATAAAAGAAGATATTTTTGAACTTTCTAAAAATATGATTGTAAAACGAGAGGATATTCCTTATCAGCTTGGAATTTGGAGTTTTGATGACGTGGCTAATAAAATTATGAAAAAATATCAAACTTATTTTGCTAAGCGCGCTGTTAAGGATAATGTTGCCGAATCTAACGATAATCACAATGAACGAGTGCGCGTAAAGGAAAACTATCTGGCCTGAAGGGTTTGTTTTCCTCCTCTTTTTTGAAAATAATACTGCTTAATATAACGTAAAAATACGGAATGATGAACGATGTTAGAAAAAAACTATAATCCAAAAGATTTTGAAGAAAAAATTTATGAAAAATGGGAAAATGACGGCGATTTTAAGCCGGATATGAGAAGTAAAAACGAGGCGTTTTCAATTGTGATTCCGCCGCCGAATGTAACCGGTGTTTTGCATATGGGACACGCTTTGGACGATACTTTGCAAGATATTTTGATTCGCTACAACCGTATGCTGGGCAAAAAAGTTTTATGGCAGCCGGGAACGGACCACGCCGGTATTGCAACACAAATGGTGGTTGAACGCAATTTGGCGAAAGAAGGCGTTACCCGACATGATTTAGGCCGCGAAAAATTTATTGAAAAAGTTTGGGAATGGCGTAAACAATCCGGCGGAACAATTTGCCGCCAGCTGCGTCGTTTGGGCGCTTCTTGCGATTGGAGCCGCGAGCGTTTTACGATGGATGAAGGTCTTTCTCGCGCCGTGCGCAAAATTTTTGTTTCGCTGTATAAAGACGGTTTGATTTTTAAGGCAAAAAAATTGGTTAACTGGGACCCGAAACTCGGTACCGCTGTTTCCGATTTGGAAGTTGTGCAGAAAGAAACCGTCGGCAAAATGTATTACTATAAATATCCGATTGAAGGACAAGCCGGTGAATATATCCATATTGCCACCACACGTCCGGAAACTATGTTCGGCGATACGGCGGTGGCTGTTTCAAAAGACAATCCGAAATTGGCGCATTTAATCGGCAAAAACTGTATTATCCCAATTATCGACCGCGTGATTCCGATTGTCGGCGATGAACATGCTGACCCAGAAAAAGGCACAGGTGCCGTAAAAATTACTCCGGCGCATGACTTTAACGACTTTGAAGTCGGCAAACGCCACAATCTGCCGATGATTAACGTTTTGAATCCAGATGCCACTTTGAATGAAAATACTCCGTATGCTGGTTTAACTACGATGGAAGCCCGTGCTAAGACTATTGAAAAATTAACTGAGCTGGGATTGATGGATAAAATAGAAGACCACCCGATGGTTATTCCGTACGGCGACCGCAGCGGCGTGGTTATTGAACCTTTGATGACCGACCAATGGTTTGTTGACGCTCCGAAATTGGCTGTTGCTGCGATTAAGGCGGTGGAAGACGGCGATATGCAATTTGTGCCAAAGAGCTATGAAAAAACATACTTTGAATGGATGCGCAATATTCAGCCGTGGTGCATTTCTCGCCAACTTTGGTGGGGACATCAAATGCCGATTTGGTATGGTCCGGACGGCGAAATTTTCTGTGAAGAAAATGAAGAAGAAGCTAAAGCCGCCGCAGCCAAGCACTATGGCAAAGAGGTTGATTTGACTCGTGAAACCGATGTGTTGGACACTTGGTTTTCTTCAGGCTTGTGGGCGTTTTCAACAATGGGTTGGCCGGATGAGACCGAATTTTTGAAAACATTTTATCCAACTTCGGTTTTGGTTACCGGTTTTGACATCATTTTCTTCTGGGTTGCCCGTATGATGATGATGAGTATGTATATGATGAAACGCGTGCCGTTTAAAAAATGCTATATTCACGGTTTGGTGCGTGACGAGCAAGGCCGTAAGATGAGCAAGTCTAAAGGCAATACGGTTGACCCGATGGAAACAATAGAAAAATACGGCGCCGATGCTTTGCGTTTCTTTATGGCGGCAATGGAAACTCAGGGACGCGATATCAATTTGTCGGATTCCCGTATTCAAGGTTATCGCAACTTTGCCACAAAATTGTGGAATGCCGCTCGTTTTTGTGAAATGAACGAATGCTATTCGGTTAAAGACTTTGATGTGACATCAGCTAAACTGGAAATCAGCAAATGGATTATGGCAAAAGCCAAAGAAGCCTCTGCCGAAGTGACAGAAAATCTTAACAGCTTCCGTTTTTCTGATGCGGCAAATGCAGTTTACCAATTTATTTGGGGGACATTCTGCGATTGGTACATTGAATTGATTAAACCGATTTTCTATGGCGAAAATGCCGATGAAATTAAGGAAATCCGCGCGGTTACAGCTTGGACTTTGGATAGAATTTTGGTGATGCTGCATCCGTTTATGCCGTTTATTACCGAAGAATTGTGGGATAATTTAACTGAACGTTCTTGTAAATTGATTCATGCAAAATGGTCGGCTGATGAAACTGTAAATGCTGATGATAAAAATGAGATAGACAGAGCTATTGATATTATTTCCGCTATTCGTTCCTTACGCGCAAGTATGAATCTGCCGGCAGGGGCTAAACTCCATGCGTATGTGAAAGATGCTTCAGCAGTAACTTTGACAACGATAGACCGTCAAAAAACGTTGATTTGCAAACTGGCTCGTTTGGAAGAATTAGACGCTTTGGGTAATCGTGATGTCACAAAAGATATGGTACAGACTGTTAGCCGCGAAGCTGCGATTTTGATTCCGTTGAAAGGCGTGGTTGATTTTGAGGCAGAGCGCGCACGTTTACAAAAAGAATTAGAAACATTAAATAAAAACTTGGAAGGCTACAGCCGCAAGTTGAGTAATGAAAGCTTTGTGGCAAAAGCTCCGGCGGCAGTTGTTGCCGAAGAAAAACGCCGTCAGGCCGAGGCTCAGGAAAACAAAGCTAAAATAGAAGAAGCTTTGGCTCGTATTGCAAATTTTTAAGGAGATAAAAATGAAAAAAATAATTTTAAGTTTGGTCGCCGTATGTTTTATGTCTGCTTGCGCTACTGACCCGTACACAGGCGAAAGTAAAGTTGCTAAAACCGCGTGGGGTACAGGTATTGGCGCTGTTGCCGGAGCTGGTATCGGCGCTTTAATCGGCGGTGAAAAAGGTGCTTTGATTGGTGCCGGTATCGGCGGAGCTACAGGTGCTGCCGCCGGCGGATATATGGATATTCAAGCCAGCAAGCTGCGTCAAAAATTAACAGGCACAGGTGTACAAGTTGCGCGTGACGGTGATAATATTCGTTTGATTATGCCAAACAGCATTACTTTCAACACAAACGAATCTGTTATTAAAACATCTGCCAACAATGTGCTTGATTCTGTTGCGTTGGTGGCTAAAGAATATGATAAAACTAGATTGCAGGTTGTTGGTTACACCGACAGCACAGGCAACGATAAAATCAATCAGCCTCTGTCAGAACGCCGTGCCGCAGCCGTTGCCAATTATCTGGCTTTGCGCGGAGTACAAGGAAGCCGCATCAGCTCATATGGCGCAGGGGCAGCTAATCCGATTGCCTCAAATGCTACAACTGAAGGCAAAGCGCAAAATCGCCGTGTAGAAATTACTTTGATTAACGCACAATAATTTTGGTGTTTTGCTGCATTAAACCGCTGTATTAAAAAAATACGGCGGTTTTTTGTCTTAAATCCATAAAATATATTTTGGTTACGGTGACACTTCGTAAGCAGTATTGGCTTAGAGGAAGAAAAAATAAAACACAATATTTAATCCAAATAAAAGTCTATGAAAATCTATTTTTATGACAAAGTTCTGACAGTTTAATTTTGGACCATTATATTGTTTTATGAGGTTAAAATCTTATCCCTATATTGCACTCTCCTTCTAAACCATCGCAAAATTTGCACATGTTCTGAAAATCGGATAATGTCGCCGTAGATATGCATTTTCGGCCGTCCGTGCCGCAATATTTTGCGCCATAGCGTGTTGTGCCGGCCCAGCCGTTTGCCGAATTTGCAACGGTAACTCTAAACAACTCGGAACTGAGAGGCAAGGCTAGGTTATTCAGTAGTTCTGTACACAATTTGACCGAAAAGTTGGTGGAAACCGAGGCGCCGCTTTCATTTTTAGTAGTACCGCCTAAATACATGTCAATAGATATAAGTTCTCCGTTGAAAAGATATGTCGCTATGCTGTTTCCCTGTGAATCGGTATAATATACGTTATTTTTTTTAACCCAGCTGTTTGGAACAATATTCATTGCCTCCATGATATTTCCGATAAAAACTTGATTTTGAGGATTTGATTGTAAAAGACTGTTTTTGTGTTCCAGAAGCTGAAAAATAACGCTACTGTATTCCGACACAAGTTTATTTATTTTGAACTTTTCCATCGCTTTGGAGTAACCGGCGATTCCTCCGACTGTTAAAACGGCAATAATAGCCAGCACGCCAAGCATTTCAATCATACTTTTGCCACCCTGCACGTCATCTGCTAGGAATTTCTTCGCTCGTGTACTTCTTTTGTACACGTCGCTTAAAAATCCCGTCGCATCTAACGCACATTGTGGCAAAAGACTCCGCCCGAGAGAAACCTCGTATAGCGGTGCATCTAAAGCAGTTTTACGCTGTCTCAAAAAATTCATGTACCTCCAATGTACACTATAATTTTTTTCGCAGCTAGCGGCGTCATTGCGAGGAGTGTAACGACGAAGCAATCCAAAACCTAGATCAGAAACGTCCGTCTGTTTCGTTCTGAACTTGTTATTTCCGAATGTGTGATTTTTTACGCCGGACTCTGCAAAAACACGCTGAGCGGCAGAAAATACGCCTTTAATCAGATGTTTAGGATTTGCAGAGAGAGAGAGAGAGACCTTTGAATAGCTTATTTTTCATCTTTCTTTCCTCTAAAATTATGTTGTTTACACTCCAATTCTATAACAGACATTTGACTAAAGTCAACTGGAAAAGGCAGGCGATAGTTATGTTTGAAAATCTCATGTAAAAAGAAAAAAAAGTGTTGCAAATAAAAATATTATGTTTTATACAATAGCTACGTTGTTTATATGCGTGCGTAGCTCAGTTGGCTAGAGCAACTGACTCTTAATCAGTGGGTCCAGGGTTCGAATCCCTGCGCGCGTACCAATTAAAACAAAAAACTCCCAATAGGGAGTTTTTGTTTTTTTAGCGCAGTAAGGGAAAGAACCCTGGAGAAAGGGGACGACCACAAGCGAAAGGCGGACGGAAGTACGCCGGTGAGCATTTGCGAATGAGCGCCGTGGCGGCGGAGCCAATCCCTGCGCGCGTACCAAT
>CAKQDU010000019.1 GCA_934229625.1 uncultured Alphaproteobacteria bacterium
AAAGGAATTTTTTTCGGTAAAGCTGTAAGCTTTCCGGAACCACCGGACTATCCGGTGGTTTTCTTTATACAATTAAAGAGCTTTTCTAAACTGGAAAAGCTCTTTTTTATTACTTAGCAAACATCTGTGAACTAATTTTAGATATCCAAATTATCCACGAATTTAGCTCGCTCGATAATAAAGCGAAAACGCTGTTCAGGGTCTTTTCCCATCAGACGCTCAACCTGACGGCGGGTTTCAAAGTCCTCTGCCCTGCCTTCTTCGGTTGAGGTATTAGGAATCACCACTCGCAGCAAAATACGGTTGTTTTTATCCATAGTCGTTTCTTTCAGCTGCTGCGGGCTCATCTCGCCCAAACCTTTAAAGCGGCTGATATCCGGCTTGGTATTGCCTTTTACCACCTTTGCTAAAATCTTGTCTTTTTCTTCATCGTCCAAAGCATAGTAGTTTTTGCCGCCGGCAACAATTTTATACAGCGGAGGGGTGGCAATATAAAGGTGTCCGTTTTCAATCAGCTTAGGCATATGTTGATAAAAGAACGTCATCAGCAAAGAAGTAATGTGCGCGCCGTCCACATCGGCATCGGTCATGATAATGATTTTATCATAGCGCAGATTATCTTCGTTATAATTATCTTTAACGCCGCAGCCCAACGCTTCTATCATATCCTTAATTTCTTGATTTTGCGATATACGTTCCACAGAAGCGCTTGCCACGTTCAAAATTTTACCGCGCAGAGGCAAAATAGCCTGCGTAACTCTGTCGCGCCCCTGTTTGGCTGAACCTCCGGCGGAATCTCCCTCCACAATAAATATTTCGGTATTTTCGGCCGCTGCCTGCGAACAGTCGGCAAGTTTGCCCGGCAGGCGCAGTTTTTTAGTCGGCGCCTTGCGGTTTTGCACTTTTTCTTCTTTTTTCTTTTTTCGCGCTTCGGCTCGGTCCAAAACATATTCTATCAGAGCCTTAGCGTTTTCCACATCCGAAGAAAGCCAATGGTCAAAAGAATCTTTAACCGCAGTTTCCACCAATCTGACTGCTTTTGTAGATGTCAGCTTATCTTTCGTTTGTCCCTGAAATTGCGGGTCTGTGATAAAAACCGAAAGCATCAGACAAGCATTGCTTAAAAAGTCCTCGGCGGTTGCCGCGGCGATTTTTTTGAAACCGGCCATTTCGCCGTATTCTTTCAAACCTCGGAGCAAAGCGGCGCGAAAACCTGTTTCATGTGTTCCGCCCTCCGGAGTTATCACCGTGTTGCAATAAGAATACGAAAATCCGTTTTCATCTACCGGCCAAGTAATTGCCCATTCCACACGCCCCTCATTATTGGCAAGTTCAGACTCGCCGACAAAAGCCGCGCGGTTAATGGTGCTGCGTTCGCCTATTTGAATATTCAAAAAATCCGCCAAACCATTCGGATAGTGCAATTCGGCTTTTTGCGGAGTGGATTCGCCGTTGGCAATCAATTCTGGCGCACAGCTCCAGTTGATTTTGATACCCTTAAATAAAAAGGCTTTGGAACGCGCCATACGATAAATGCGGTTGACAATAAACTTGTTGTTGCCCTCAAAAATTTCGGCATCGGGCTTAAATGTGATAGAAGTACCGCGGCGATTTGGACAATTGCCTACAAATTCCAGCGCCGTCAAAGGTCTGCCGCGTGAATATTCCTGCCGATAAAGTTTTTTATCGCGGGCAACTTCAACCACCAATTTTTCGGACAAAGCGTTAACAACAGACAAACCGACGCCGTGCAAACCGCCGGAAACTTTATAGGCGCCGCCGCCGAATTTACCGCCGGAGTGCAGAGTAGTTAAAATAACTTCAAGCGCCGATTTTCCCGGATATTTGGGGTGTTCATCAATCGGGATTCCGCGCCCGTTATCGGCAATTGTAACCGAACCGTCGGCGTTCATCGTCACATCAATATGATTGGCAAAACCGGCAACAGCCTCATCCATAGAGTTATCCAGAATCTCAGCCACCAAATGGTGCATAGCTTGAATATCGGTGCCGCCGATATACATTCCTGGACGATGGCGAACCGGCTCCAAGCCTTCAAGCACTTCAATATCCTGCGCCGAATATTCAGTTTTTGCCGGCGCTGTGGACGAGTCAAACAAATCTGTCATTTTTACCTCAAAACACTTTATCAAATTGTAGACAAACTACAAAACTTTGGCGCAAAAAACAAGCAAAAACCCCAATCCATAAACAAAAATTTACCTTTTATTAAAAAATAGCAATTTTTTGAAAATTTTAGAAAAAATACGAAAGTTAAAGAAACAATAGATATCGCTTTACATAAAGTCAGAAATATGCTAGATAAAAAATCAGCGGAGGCACTAGACAATATTGCCACCCAAGAGACACAAAAAAAACAAACTTCCGCCAATGTAAAAAATACGTCAAAAGATTTGGAGCGGTAGTTAAATTTCGGGAGCTTAGCGAATGTCACAATTTCTATATGTTAATCCGGCGCTGAAAAATCCTAAAACCGGTGAAAATGTCCGAGAAGCTGAAACAGCCAAGCTGAAACAGCTCAAAAATGACGGCTTTTCTATTATCGGATTGGAAATGACCGTGCCGCAGCTTGCTGAACTGTGCGATAGAAATATTGACCCTCAGCATACTCAAGGACAGGCAGAGCAATGCTGTGCCAAAGAAATCTATGAAAAAGCTCCCGAATTGCTTGGCTGGTACAAATCAAAAAATCCGGAGAAAATTGCTTTTGTAACAAACCGTGTGGATGTTGACTCTGTTGCTTCTTATGTTTTGGCTGACAGATATCTGCAGGGAAGCAGCCTCGGCGCAAAAGAAAATATTGAAAAAATAAATAAGCACGATGCGTTTCAAGGAGCAAAGTGGAATGGTCCCAAACCTATTGAAGAAGCTTTTAATTCCGAAGATAAAGTTGCGGCTTTAGCTTCTTCAGTTAAAGTATTTACGGTTACTCCTCAAAATATAGAAGACGTAAAGTCGTTTATTGACACCGGCAATGTTAGCGAAACCGTAATGAACAATTATAGAATCGTGCAAAACGGAATTATCAGCCGTGTAAAATCCGGAGAGATTAAAACTGAAGTAAAAGGCGGAGTGGCCTATGTTGAAACAACGCTGCCCTGCGCCACCAATGTCGGCTATTCATTAGCTCCGGTTGTAGTAGCCGTAAATCCGGCTATGAAACTTGGGGGTCAGGGAACACCTTTCCGAAAAATCAGCATTTGCCAGCATGAAACCGGTTATATTGATATAAACGCCGTAAAAGAAGCTTTAAACAATAAAGAAAACGGCTGGGGTGGCAGTCCTACTTTTATTGGCTCAAAACAAGGCGAAAACTGCAATATCAGCTTATCTGAAATTCAAAAAACAGTTTTTGCTAATTTGACGCCGGAATATAAGGAAAAAGTGACCGCTGTCAGCAATAAAACAAAACAGAACAGCCGCACTGAATAAATTTTTTTTGACATCAAATCTTAAACGTGCTGTCTTAGTATTGACAGCACGTTTTTTTATATTCAGCCCTAAAAAAATACTTGCAAATTTATATATTTATGCTAAAAATATGCCCGAAGCCGCAATGGTGCGGTTTTATAATTTCACACGCAGACAGGCGGAAAAGCTGAAACTTATTCGCTCCGGTGCTGTCAAAAGCCGAAGTCTGCGGAGGTTTAACCGGAAAATAAAGGATATATAAATATGACACTTCCTACTTTTACTTTGCGCCAAATGGTTGAAGCCGGCGTACACTTTGGTCACCATGCCCGTCGCTGGAATCCGCAAATGGCTCCGTTTATCTACGGAAAAAAAGATAATATTCACATTATCGATTTGCAAAAAACTTACCCTATGCTTTACAATGCTTTGAATGCTGTTCGCGATGTTGCTGCCAACGGCGGTAAAGTTTTGTTTGTTGCCACAAAACGCCAGGCTCAAGACATTGTTAAAGAAAGCGCCGGCCGCTGCGGTCAATATTATGTTAACTATCGTTGGTTGGGCGGTATGCTGACAAACTGGAAAACTGTTTACAAATCAATTTCCCGTTTGAACAAGCTCAACGAAATGGAAGCTAACAACGCTTACGAAGGGTATACCAAAAAAGAAGTTATGAACCTGAAAAAAGAACGCGAAAAATTGGCAATTACTTTGGATGGTATCAAAGATATGGGCGGTCAGCCGGATATGTTGTTTGTGATTGACACACCTAAAGAATCTTTGGCTATTAAAGAAGCTAAAAAATTGGGTATTCCTGTTGTTGGTATTATTGATACTAACGCTAACCCTAACGAAGTAGAATTCCCGGTTCCGGGCAATGATGACGCTATCCGCGCTATTCAATTCTACTGCGATTTGGTTTCTGACGCTGTTTTGGACGGTGTTCAGGCAGAAATGGAAGCCAAAGGCTTAGAAGTTTCTGACGCTGAAACTGTTGATGCAGAAGAAAAAGCTGCTCCAAAGAAAAGAGCTTCCCGCAAAAAAGCAGAATCTGCTGCTGAATAAGCAAGCGCTTCTTTGAAGGTAAAAAAATAAAAACGGCGCGGCGGTTGATTTTTGATTGCCGCGCCTCATAAAATCTGAGATTATACACTACTATATTAGAGGAATTTAAATTATGGCAGATATTACAGCCGCTATGGTTAAAGAATTGAGAGAAACTACCGGTGCCGGTATGTTGGATTGTAAAAAAGCATTGGTTGAAGCTAACGGCGATATGGAACAAGCTGTTGACTGGCTGCGTAAAAAAGGTTTGGCTTCGGCTGCAAAAAAATCTAGCCGTGTTGCCGCAGAAGGTTTGGTTGCCGTTGCCGTAGACGGCAATAAAGGCGCCGCTGTTGAAGTAAACTCTGAAACAGACTTTGTCGCTAAAAATGAAATTTTCCAAGAATATGTTGAAGACGCTGCTAAAGTTGCTTTGCATTGCAACGGCGATGTAGAAGCTATGAAAGCTTTTGTTTGCCCTAAATGCGCAGGCTCAAAAACTTTTGGCGAACGCTTGACAGATATGATTGCTAAAATCGGTGAAAATATGAACCTGCGCCGCGCTAAAGTTATTAGCGTAAACAACGGCGTTGTTTGCTCTTATGTTCATAATGCTGTTCGTAACGGTTTGGGCAAAATCGGCGTTTTGGTTGCTTTGGAATCTACCGCAGATAAAGCAAAATTGGAAGAACTCGGCAAACATATCGCTATGCACATTGCCGCTACCGCTCCTATCGCTTTGAACATTGCCGGCGTTGCTCCAGAAGCTGTAGAACATGAAAAATCTATTTTTGCCGAACAAGCAAAGGCTTCTGGCAAACCTGCAAACATTATTGAAAAAATGGTTGAAGGCCGTATCCGTAAATTCTATGAAGAAGTTGTTTTAGAAGAACAAGCTTTCATTATGGACCCGGATAAAAAAATCAAAGACATTGTTGCCGACACAGCTAAAGAATGCGGTACAGACGTTAAATTGGCTGACTTTGTATTCTTCAAACTTGGTGATGGTTTGCAGAAAAAAGAAGAAGATTTTGCTGCTGAAGTTGCTGCTCAATTAAGCAAATAATCACAGCTAAGCTTATTTTAGAGAATCCGCTCCTTGAGAACGGATTCTTTTTTTATAAATCCTCGCTTAGAATATGAATTTTACTCTGATTTGGAAAACGCTTATAAATAAAAAAAATTTGCAATCCCTTAAAAAATACGCAAAAATGATATCTGCAAAAATATATTTTATGATTACACCGCAAAAAGAGTTGAACGATTCTTTTTATCAATTTTTTCAATCTTATTCATTGTTAATATTTTAAAATTCACTAATTGATATATAAAAAACCATAAAAAGTCAATAATAAAACTTTAGTATATATAGTTAAATCTTACCAGCTTAAAATGTTATAGCTAAATTACAAATCTCATTTTCATTATCACATTTTTTGCAGTCTTCATTTATTTGAGCCAAACTGACAGAATGCAGACAGATTTTATCATCCGTATCACAATAAGCATCGCCATAATAGTCTGTTGAGCCGGACTTAGGACGATATATACAAGTATGAATCAAAACCGAATGTAAAGGACGAGCCAAGCCATCTAATAATTCGCGGCAAAAATCTTGACTGGTCTTTGAAACTAAATTAACATTTAACAAAATTCGCGGCACAGATTTGAATGTGTAATCATTTCTCATATACAAAGTTAATGTTTCACCATTAGAATCTTGCATTTCAGAAGCATTGATTTTTAACCATGTTGCAGGCAACAAATTCAGTTGTTCCGACAAATCTGCCAGACCTGATTTATTTTCCATTTTTACAATATCTTTATGATATTCTATAAGTCCATGAATTAGATAGCTGTATTCTTCTATTGCTCTGTTGATTTTGAACTTTTCCATCGCTTTGGAATAACCGGCGATACCGCCGACTGTTAAAACGCCGACTATCGCTAATACGCCCAGCATTTCTATCATTGACCGCCCAGCAGAGCAAGCGTCATTGCGAGGAGTGTAACGACGAAGCAATCCAAACCCCTCGCCCCTGCTCTTTCCTTTGAAAAATTCTATACCCTTAAACATCTTATTCCTCCTTAATTGTGTAAAAAAAACGACCGTTATTTTTACACAGCGAAACAAGCGGCAATAAAATGTTGTAAAAACAGCAAAAAACATCGTAAATATAAAAAGTTATTGCAAATTCCGGCAACCTTTGCTAGACTACAAAAAACAGCCTAAAAACTGTCCATTTTAAACGGTCGTTTTTTTTACACACTTTCGACCATAATAACACTTTGATTTTTGCATATTTTATAAAATCTTCTTTACTTTCGTGCAATATTTCAGTAAAATATCTATTAGATAGGCAATAGTCTGTCTGGGGTGTCGTAGCCTCTTATTCATGCGTCTATATGACGTTAAATATCTTCTGGCTTTAGAGCTGGAAGGTAGCAAAATATGCCATATTCGCAATGGTTAATATGCTGCACTATAATCATGAATAATAGTTACGAACTTCCAGCCATCTCGCCGATGGCTTTTTTTGTTACATGAAAAAATAATGAAAGGAAGTTGCTATGAAACAAAATCAATTTGGCCGCAGTATGATAGAAATGCTCGGCGTTCTGGCTATTATCGGGGTGCTGAGTGTGGGTGGCATTGCCGGATATTCCAAAGCGATGGAACAATTTAAAATAAATAAGATGATTAGCGGTTATAGTTTTTTAATTCAAGAATTATTAGAATATAAAGATAATTTAATAAAAAATAATCCTAATGACGGGGTTATATTCTTACGCGATTTTATTCTTGCAGCAAATTTAATTCCCGAATCATTTGTTATCGCTCAAAATAGTTATGGATTATTGGATTCTATGGGAAATAACATAACACCATATTTAAATAATGATAAGAAATATCTTGTTATAGATATACATATGAGAACCACAGGTAATGGTACTATAGATTTAGCTTATAATTCTTGTGTAGCTTTATTTAAGGATATTGCCAAACCTTTATACCATGATTTTGTTAGCCTTAGAGTAAGCTTAGACCAAGAAAATTTACAATATAGAGGTTCAACTACCTGCAAACAAGCTGAAAATTACAGATGTTTAGTTGATATGACATTAGCTGAAATCAATCGCGTATGTAAAGTATGTGTAACAAATAGAAATTCATGCACCTTATTTATGGTGTTTTAGTTTTAAAAATGTGATTATATTTTCCGGTTGACTTATGGAATGAGACTGTTATAAAATTAGAATGTAAACAACATAATTTTAGAGGAAAGAAAGATGAAAAATAAGCTATTCAAAGGTCTCTCTCTCTCTCTGCAAATCCTAAACATCTGATTAAAGGCATATTTTTTGCCGCTCAGCGTGTTTTTGCAGAGTTCAGCATAAAAAATCACACATTCGGAAATAACAAACTCATAACAAAATTAACAACCTCGCCCCTTGCGGGAGAGGTCGGAGCATTGCTCCGGGTGAGGGGTAACAATAAACTAGCAGGCGGCACTAAGTTCGCGCCTCCAGCACCCGTCATTCTAGGTCTTGTACCTAGAATCCTGTTTCAACAAGGCTTTAACCTAGTCAATAAATTTGCTTTATTATTGCATAAGTGTTGGTTGAGAGAAGATTCTTGGGATAAACCCAAGAATGACTGGTGCCGGGGACGCGGGTTTAGAGTCTTTTCCCAATCTGGCCGCAGTATGATAGAAATGCTCGGCGTTTTAGCGATAATTGGAGTATTGTCTGTTGCTGGTATCGCCGGTTATTCCAAAGCTATGATGATGTGGCGGTCAAATGTACAGCGTAATATGCTGACAGAATTGATATCCGGTGTCATCAGATTACAAAGCAACTTGCCTCCGGATATTGGCGATGCCCCAGAAATTGACCTGACTCCGATATTGGGAGCAATGGGCCTGCTTCCTGAAGGAACAAAATATGAAGACGATTGGATTCAAGACAAATATGGCGTCAAAGCGCAAGTTGGCTACAGTTATATTTCTGGCAATATTTACTTTATACGTTTATATTACGTACCTACAGAAGGTGAAGGAATTTCGCCATATCAAGAACTATGCCGCAATGTTGTGCAAGTCACAAAACCGCTCGCTGATAAAATATACCAATTGCGCAGTTGGAAAACAGAAAGCGAAAACTCATCTTATAGCATTATTTATTATGGCAAGGATTTAGCTACAGAGACTGTAGAAGAAACAAACCGAAAATGCAAAAATGTGGCTTTTGGCGTGCATATGACTATAGTTTTTAAGTTCTAAATAAAATACAAAATTCCCCTACTTTAGTTTTTGACTAAAAAGGGGATTATTTTATAACAACATATAATTATATTATTTTTTCAGCACAACCACAGTCGGGACTTTTTGGCTTATTTCACTACGAGCGCTGACCTGCAAATTTTCTGCCGGAACAGACATAGTCAACATATCGCCAAAAATTTTGGCGGTAACATTCTGTGCGCGCTCTTGAGCTGCCGTATCCATTGGCATAACTGCAACAACTTCAAAACGAGCATCCGGATTATTTTTCAAAGCCGTTTGCACGGCATTATTTAATTCAGCATAATATTCAACATTTTCATCCGGAAAATCTTTAGAAAATATTGTGCCGACAAGCGGTTTAACCGGTACGGCTATTGTTTTAACCTGTTGAGGTTCAACCGTGTTCAATGCTTTCTGCACGCTTTGCGGCGTAGCCTTTTTTGTTTGTTTAGCAGAAACTTTTTTGTTTGGAGTCTTTGGAGTATTTTCTATCACACCGAATTTTTTGCCTAATTTTACACGTTTTTTATTTGTGCGCACCGATTTATCTTTGGCTAATTCTTTTTTTATTTGAACAGGTTTGATGGTTTTGAAACCCTCGTTATGCTCAAAAGAAGATGTTACAGCTGTTCTATTTACATAACCGGCAGCCACATCGACATTAAGACGAGTTATCTCAGCCCTAAATTGTTGAGCTTTATTTTGTTCATCGGCGATATCTGCCTTTACCGCAGCCATCAAATCGGCATTTGTATTTTCTTGCCGTTCCAAAGCTGCAGCAATAATATTCAAATCAGCATGGTCTGCATCATAAGCGCCTGGAATCGCATAAGTAGCATTGACCGTTGATTTCAAAGCTGTAGATTTCTCCTGTTGCGCGGCAACTTCCGAAGCAACAGAAGCCAGTTTTTGAGTTCCTTCTTCAAGGGTGCCTAAATTTTTTTGTGCTTTATTCAAAGCTGCCACCAAATCTGGGTTTGACGGCGTTGTTCCGGCCTGCAACTTCGCCTCAATTGTATTGATAACCGCATTATATTCCGAATCGGCCTCGGCAATAGATTGATTGATTTTAGCCAATTTTTGCGCGCTGGAATTTACGGCAAAATGTATATTGTTATATTCACGAGTAAATTCATTAACTTTTTTACCCACAAAAGAGCCGCTGCTGTTAGATATATTCAAAACAGGAGATTGACTGACACCGGAAAACTGAACTTCATTTGCTGCACAGGCTGCTAACAAAAGCGCCGAGGCAGAAAGGAATGCAAATTTTTTCATCATATAAGCCTTATATTTTATAGTTAACCTTTATTATTGCTCTATTTGTAAAGTGTTTTTAATAAAAAAACAATTAAAGAATTAAGCATTTGTGCAAAAAAATAAAAAAAATTGAAAAAAGTTCTTGCAATTATATTTTTTTTGTTCTATTAAAATATCCAGTCGCTGCGCTCGTAGCTTAATTGGATAGAGCATCTGACTACGGATCAGAAGGTTGTGAGTTCGAGTCCCGCCGAGCGCGCCAATAATATAAAAAGGTCTCATTTGAGACCTTTTTATTTTTTTACTTTGCCCCCAACTTTGACGATGAACCATTATAACTTTTTCCCTTCCGTTATCTCTTTTATATAGACGGATAATAAAAAATGTTAAACTTTGTTCGGATTTCAAACATTGTTTAAGATTTTAGTGAAAATCACTTCTTTTGCCATTGCATTAAAAATTCTTTTTCATTGGTAACATCATCTAATTGCTCACGGATGACCTCAAACTCATTTTGCTTATAAAATTTATAGGCAAGTTCATTTTTTTGATAAATCGATAATCTCAAACTATGATTCAATGATTTTGCATAATTCAGTAATTGCTTTCCAATTCCTTGCGCTCTGGCATCTCTTTGCACAAAGACGCCTGCGATAAATTCATCTTGCAAGCCTATAAAGCCCTTTATTTGTTTGGATTTTTCATCTTCATAAACATAAACCTTGCTTTGCGGCAGCATTTGCTTAACAAAATCATAGTTTTGTTGCCAATATTCCGATGCAATAAAATGATGCGCTTGCAGATTACCATCAAGCCAAATCTGCATCACCATGTCTAAATCTGTTATTTTCAGCGGTCGTATCATTTTTTTCTCGGCGTCGGGAGTTCTTCGTAAATTGTTTTTATCAGTTGGCAAAGAAAATCGGTTCTACGTTGCAGTTAGGGGCAAAAGCAGTATCCAAGATTATAAAAAAGGAATATAATCGGTTCGCTAAAACACAATTGGATGGTCTGCTAATGCCTATAGAAAAGTATATAACAGGAAATGAAAAAAATCCAGATAAAATATTTTAGAGAGTTTTATGTGCTTAACTTATTTATGATGAAAAACAAACGAATTGATGAAATGATTTTTTTATAACTTTTTTACTCTGCCCCCAACTTTGACGATGAACCTACGGCGCTCATTTGCAAATGCTCACCGGCGTACTTCCGTCCGCCTTTCGCTTGTGGTTGCCCTTTTTTTCCAGGGTTCTTTCTCTTACTGCGCTTTAAAAACAGAAAAACTCCCATTTGGGAGTTTTTTGTTTCTTTGGTACGCGAACTGGATATTTACTCATAACCTCTATACGTTTTTCCCATCTCGCAAATTAAGTTCCCTCCTTTTATATATTCAAAAGATATGATATATAAGAAGTTGAGAAGATTATAATGTCCTTAATTAGACTAAATTGCTTATCAAATTATATGCGTATAAAATATTATACTATAGGAGATTGTGCATAATTATAAGATTTTTCTTGTAGTGACTAAATAAGTGTGATATATGGTATAATATGATATATTATCATGTTCAGATGATGATTTATCATATTTAGGTAAGACAAAACGAGATGTTTTGTCTTTTTTTGTTTTTAAACTTACAGCCATTCGGTAATTTGTGCCGAGTGGCTTTTTTTATGGAGAAATTAGAATGGATATGTTTGGAAAATTCAAATCGATTTTCGGTTACGAAAATAATGAGGATGAAAAAAATAAGATTGATAGCTATGGTGTTGACCATAGTAATTTTAGTTTGCGTGATGAGATAGAATATCAAATGGCGCGTGTTAATCGAGAAGACCAGTTTAAGCAAAGTTATAATAATCAGGGAATAACCCAAGATTATCCACAACTAGGTAAAAGTTTTTGGGGTAACAACTCCGAAAATAACTATGGCTTTGGTTCTTCAAACATTAGTGAGAACATCGAACAGATGAAAACAAACGGTATGCCAAAGTTGGAAGAAACCTTGCAATACCAAAATCAGATGAATAATCAGGACTCAATGACTACACCAACTCCGTGGGGACAGAGTAATACGGTTCAGTCCAATGGTAAACCTTCTTATTGGGATACAGCATCTGATGGCAAAAATGTATACAGCAAGATTCGTGAGCAAGAAAACTTCACTTCATCCTCATGGCAAAATCCTATTTCTTATCTTTATTCTGGAGCTGCAGGTTTAGGTAGCTTAATTGGAAATTATAGACAAATAAGTTCAGATAAAGCACTGACAGATAAATATAAACATGCTTTAATGAATTGTAGCTCTGCTCAGTATGGAACAGGCGGGGTTCATTCTGCTCAAGCCGCATCTTGGTTCGGCGAACAAGCTGATTTATTGCGAGGAAAAAACTCATTAGATAGTAGTAATGCTGATAATTATGCTAATAAAATAGGTCGAGGTTTGGGGTCAAAATATCCTGATGAAGATTGTGATGATTTGGTTAGAAGATATATAAGAAAATATTGGAAATAATATTTTTTTATAAATAAGATAACAACTGATTGACAAATCGGTTGTTATCTTGTATTGTATATAAAATACAAACTTATAATTGAGAATGATAATGAATAATTTATTAAAAACATATCTAAAATGGATAACAATTAGTTTAGCAGTCCCTGTTCAAATAGTTTTATTTTTGATTTCTAAGATGGTTTTAGATAATCCAATGGATATGTTATCATTTGGCTCTATTTGTTGTTTTGCCATTTTTTTGTTATCAATACTAGGTATTGATTTACTAATACCTTATCTTATATGGAAAAATATTTATAATGAAAGTATGGAAAAAATAGCTAATCTACACCTATTTTGGAAAATTCCACTTATTTTCATTATTATAGCTTGTTTAATTTATCTAGAGCTGCAAGTTGTTTATGTACTTATTCCTTTTAACGAAATTGTGTTGCATGGGAGTTGGGTTGGAGTGCATCTTATATTGAGTTTCATTTTGTTTGTAATAAGTATAATGTTTCTTCGTTTTATTTCTTATTTTTCCATCATTTTTGTATGGAGATTATCTATTTCCACGGTAGTTAATGAAAAGATATTGATGAAATTTAGAAACTTAGGGATATATTGTCTTGATTTTCTTTGGTTTGCCAGTTTTTTGTTTATTTCTCTAGCTGCGTTATTTATTGCATTACATGATGTGTATGGAGATTATAAATAATGGAAGATATGCAAAAAATAACGAAAATATTTCTTTTAGTCGTTTTTTCAATATTAGGTTCTTTAGCCACAATTGTAGTAATAATACTCTTCTTTTTTGGAATGCTAACCTTTCCATTTTAAGTAATTAAAAAGAAAAAGGGATTGGTTGGTTGCCCACCCAACTTACAGCTCCTGTTTTACAACAGTCTGGCAGCAAGCATTCTGCTCTTCAATCCCTTTTCTCCATAATACAGACAAAGTCAGTATTACTTTATAACTACAGGATGGCCAGCTTTCTCATCATACATCTCTTCAATGTGTTATTACACAATGGCGGCGGCTTACTGGCGATATAAAATCTTTCCACTCTTCTGTAGTCATAAGAGTAATATAATACGAAAAACACACTTGTCAAGTGTATTTTTGTGAATATTTATACTATATTAATATACCATATAGAAGTAGGTTGGGAGGTCGGTAAAATCCTCCATCAGTTACCGAATTAAATAATTCGTCCGGCAGCATCCTTTAATATAAAGAGGCTGATTATTCTGCCTCTTTATATTCTGTAAGTACAGGAATTAAAGACTGCATTGATTCTTTACTAGATAATATCAATGTTTGTATATAGTTATAAAGCGCATTATAAACGTCTGGCATACTGTCCGTATTGCACAAATAACCATTAGGTCCAAAATGTTTTAACTGACAGGTTGATATAGCATAGTTATCTTCTAAACTTTTTCGAAATGATTTATAATTTTTTACATTGACTTCATAATTTATATATAAATTTTTCAGAGTTTCTTCTGCTACTTTATCCAAACAAGATATTTTTTGTGTTGAAGTAGAACAATTTTCTAAATCTTTTTGATAGTTAAGCATTAGCCCGTAATCTTCTACTATTGCTACAATTTCACCTTTACTATTCCAATCGCTCTTATTGTATATTTCATCAATATTTATACCATGTAAAATTTGAGCATTTACCTTGAAACTAAGTAGTAAAATTGTTAAGCATATAATTCCAACTTTTTTCATCTTCATATATTCCTGTATTTTTTGACAATTTATTACATAAAGTTGTATTTTGCAAGGGAATTATTTTCGTAATACATTATCATATTTCTTTCGGTGATTGCGCAACACATATTGCCTATATCTAAAATCAAAAATCAACAAACATAGCTTCGCTCCAGATGATAGCAACGACTTGCTTATCAGATGGCTAGAGCTAATCGTGAAAACGAATTTAAGCAAAGTTATAATAATCAGGGAATAACCGATAATTATCCTCAGTTTGGCAAAAGTTTTTGGGGTAACAACTCCGAAAATAACTATGGCTTTGGTTCTTCTAACATTAGCGAGAACATCGAACAGATGAAGAGTAAAGGTTTCCCAACGCTAGAAGAAACTTTGCAATATCAAAATCAGATGAATGGGCAGAACTCAATGATTACACCAACTTCGTGGGGACAGAGTAATACAACCACTCCAACAGTATATGGGCAGAATACAACACCAACAGGCTTTGGAAATAATGCTCAACAACCAGCGAACAATGCCACTATAAGTCCTGTGACCAAAGAAATCTTTTCTAATACTTATAAGCCTTTGCAGAAATTCATTTCAAAGCCATTCGTGTCATCAAAAGCATATCAAATATACGATGTAAATAAAGGACTAGCGGAAGATACAAATTATCCAAACTCTCCGTTGCTTGATAAGTATAATAATTTGATAGAGCAACATTTTAATGATATGGGACCGATTGAAGGACATCCCGACAATATATATGTTGACACAACATTTCATACAACTGTAGGAAGAGGAAGTAATGTTAATAATTATAATCATTTTAAAAAGGTCAATTATTATATAGAGGATAATGGAAACAAACGAGTTCCAACAGAAACTGATAAAAAAAACTGTTTTGATACGCTACAAAATTGGTCACATGAATATCGTAAAACTCATAAGACACATAACTTTGCAGCAAAACATTTTATAGAAGATGAATTTAAAGATGCATGTAATTTGCGAATAACTCCAGAAGAAGAAAAAAGATTGTATTTGAACCATGTTAAAGAAATACTTCCGAAAATCTATGATGTAGTACCAAACTATGATCAACTAAGTGATAACAAAAAATTGGTTATTATGGATATGGTGTATAATATGGGGAAAACTCACTTTGAAGAAGAATTTCCTAATTTTATTAAATATGCAAAGGCAAATTATACACACGGTATGATTGATGAATATCATCGTAAAGGGGTACAACCAAGACGTAATGAGTGGACATTAGATTTATTGGAGGAAGATTTGAAAAATAATAGGTAAATGATAAAGAGAAGACAGCTAATTAGCTGTCTTCTCTATTACTAAGGTTTCACTTGAGTAGTGATCATCAGATAAAGAATTATCGTAACTTCTTTCTTCTATTTTATAAGAACACTTCAAATAATTATCATTTTTATCATTACAAGGTTTAATTATGAATCTATATAATTCAACAGCTGGATTTTTAAAATCTGGATGAACCAAGATACATTTCATACCAATAGAATCTTGTTCATTTTCCAAAAGTTTGCAAGCCTCATGAGTCCAGCCATTTTTATATTTTTTGTCATTATCCACAGAGGGTGAATTAGAAAAGACCAATGAATTAGGGGTCAAATAAGTATCGCGAGCATTGGTAGAAACAGCCTCTAACTTTTCATAAAATAGCGGATTAACGAAAGTTTCTTTTTTCAATTTTTCTTGAGCTAATGTGAGTTTTTTTTCTAACTCTTGCACCTTTTGCCATAGTTCTTCATTTTCCAGATGAGGCTTAGCTTGTTCTTGCTTTAATTTTTCATCTAATTCTTGTACTATTTGTTGCAATATCTCATTTTCTTGCTCTGATTTTTGTATTCTTTGCATAAAATACCATGTCCCAGCAATCACCGCCACAGCACAAATGACACTTGTTATAATTCCAACTTTTTTCATTGCTTTATACCCCTGTATTTTTAGTCAATTTATTACATAAAGTTGTATTTTGCAAGGGAAATATACAGTATTACAGCGATAATCACAGCATAGTTCAAAGAATGAGGAATACAGGAGGTTTTGAGCCGAGGTGTTTAAAACGAAAAAAGGAAAATATCAACTTTCCTTTTTAATATTGGTACGCGCGCAGGGATTGGCTCCGCCGCCACGGCGCTCATTCGCAAATGCTCACCGGCGTACTTCCGTCCGCCTTTCGCTTGTGGTCGTCCCCTTTCTCCAGGGTTCTTTCCCTTACTGCGCTAAAAAAACAAAAACTCCCTATTGGGAGTTTTTTGTTTTAATTGGTACGCGCGCAGGGATT
>CAKQDU010000020.1 GCA_934229625.1 uncultured Alphaproteobacteria bacterium
TTTCCTCATAATCTAACTTCCATTGCTGTATTTGCGGCGTGTTATAATAAACATTATTTAGGTAATTTTTGTTTAATTGGCACATCTATATTATAAAAGTTCTTTTACATTATAGATGTGTTTGATGTTTATAGTTGCTTTGCAGAAAAAACGTATTTATACGATGATGAATGTTAAGGCCTTAGAATAACGCCGCTCTGCACTAAAAGTGCGGTCAAATCGCAAAGTCTGTAGCGTTAATAGCACCATCAGTAAACCGGTGGGTATCTATCTGAATTTTTGCTACCGTTTGCGGAAACTTACTTTTGCTTCTAAATATCAAAATGAATGTGATGCTTCTCTTCCTTTGCCTCTTGCTTTATTTTTTGATTAAAATTTTCTTTTTTTGTATTATGTCTCTTTATCTTTGTTTATCTTATCAAACGTGTATCTGTTTTATTTTCTAATTTTTATTTATAAAGTAGTTGTATAATTTTTATAAAAAGTATATAATAAATTGAATCGCCTATTGATATTAAGTATAGATAAACACTATATAGCTGGTGTATCAATGATGATACGTTGGTTAAATATATTATAGGAGAAAAAATATGCCGATACCAGTATGGTTAGCAGGTTTAGCAATTAGAAGCGGAATGAAAGAGGGGATAAAAGAAGCTATTCCTCCGCTTAAAAGAAAATTAAGAATAAAACTTTTAAATGAGGGAGAAGATTATATAAGAACTAAGTGGTAACAATATAAGGTCTGGGAAAATGCAAAAAATTTGGCAACAAGCGAAACGTATAATAATTTTTTTAAGTCTTTGGGCTATCGTAACAGGTTTGACAGCTAGTGCTGTTTTTGCATTATTTAATTATTTTGCCAGTGATGAGCAAAGAACGCTGTTTAAAAATATGAAACTTGAAGCATATTTAAGCGATTTGAGTTTTGTCAGCTTCTTAATACTCTATATATTGGGTGTGCCATTCTTAAGAAAATACATCAAAAATAATTGGTTGTTCACGCTTGCTTGCGTTATTACCTATCTTCTCATTTTCATAATCCTATTCTTAATCTAATTCTTTCGTTTGTCGCCGATTTTATCACTTTGTGGCACTAAATAAACCGTATTTATTAGTTGCTTTGCAGTAAAAACGTATTTATATGAATGTTAAGGCGTTAGAATAACGCTGCTCTGCATTAAAAGTGCGGTCAAATCGCAAAGTTTGTAGCGTTAATAGCACCACCAGTAAACTGGTGGGTATCTATCTGAATTTTTGCTACCGTTTGCGGAAACTTACTTTTGCTTCTAAATATCAAAATGAATGTTATGTCTCGCTTCCTTCGCCTCTTTGTTTTACGTATAACCGACGTACACGGGATTTGAACCCCAAAAAAAGATTGTCCGACTAGACTAGAGGCGGACTTTGGAACGCAGGTGAGGCAAAGCCGAACAAGGACGCAGCGGCAAAGCGTCAGCACCGACAATCTTTACTTCTAAAACTCAAAAATTATGCCGCAAGACTTATCCGCAGGGCAATAGCTGCATAGTTCGTTTATACGGCTTAAAGATAGAGTATTAAGACAATTTCTGCCTTTACTGCAATAATTATCGCCGTAAAAAGTATAAGCTGTTCCCGGATTATGAATATAGTAGGCATTGTATAGTGATTCTTTTAAGGGAATAGCTAAGTTCTCAAATAATTGCACACATAGTTTTGATGGAAAATTGATAGAAACCGAACCATTTTCCCCTGCATTTGTTTGAGCTCCCAAAAATAAGTCTACAACTAAACGATTATTGCGCGAGAAAATATTTAGGTTGTTGCCATAGGCGTCTAAAAGCGCACGATTGGTCAACTGTTTCCAGGTCGGAGGCACTAGTTTTGCGGCTATGACAAAGTCAACAAGTCTGTCGTTATCATTGTCTTGGCCTTTACTATTCTTTTGAAATTCCGGTAAATATTCCAATAATCCATACATTAAGTATACATATTCTTCCGTTGCTTTGTTTATTTTATATTGTTCCATCGCTTTGGAATATCCGGCAATTCCTACGACAGACAACACCCCGATAATCGCCAATACGCCTAGCATTTCAATCATTGACCGCCCTAGCAGGTTTGTCTGTTGGGTCACTACTAGCGCTTTTCTCGCTCGTGTACCTCGTTGTACATGTCGCTCCAAAAGTGCGGCGTATTGACGCACAACATCCAAACCCTTAAATGTGATGTTGTTTCTTTCGGCGTCATTGCGAGCAACGCGAAGCAATCCAGAACTCTTTATAGAGTTGCTACTGAACTTGTTATTTCCAAATGTGTGATTTTTTACGTCGAACTCTGCAGAAACACGCTGAGCGGCAAAAAATACGCCTTTAATCAGATGTTTAGGATTTGCAGAGAGAGAGAGAGACCTTTGAATAGCTTATTTTTCATCTTTCTTTCCTCTAAAATTATGTTGTTTACACTCCAATTCTATAACAGCCTTTTTTCATAAGTCAACCGGAAAAATCAAAGCGTTATTATGGTCGAAAGTGTGTAAAAAAAACGACCGTTTAAAATGGACAGTTTTTAGGCTGTTTTTTATAGTCTAGCAAAGGTTGCCGGAATTTGCAATAACTTTTTATATTTGCGATGTTTTTTGCTGTTTTATGAGAATTATCAGCGTCTTATTCTGAGTGTGTAAAAATAACGGTCGTTTTTTTTACACACTTGAGGAGGAATAAGATGTTTAAGGGTATAGAATTTTTCAATGGAAAGAGCAGGGGCGAGGGGTTTGGATTGCTTCGTCATTACACTCCTCGCAATGACGTTTGCAGCGTGGGGCGTTCCATGATAGAAATGCTCGGCGTATTGGCGATAGTCGGAGTGCTAAGCGTCGGCGGTATCGCTGGTTATTCCAAAGCGATGGAAAAATTTAAGCTGAACAAAACTATTAGCGAATACAGCTATCTTATTTATGGGCTATTAGAGCATGTTGATGATCTGCGTCATTTGTCAGGCAATGTCAATGCAGTAGGCGTTAGAAATGTAGTAGAAAGTCTGAATTTGCTTCCCCAATCATGGAAGCAAGCCAATAACCCGGGGATGCCAAACGCTGCTGTACGAGATAATAACGGCAATATTATAAACATTTTCATCCGCTATAACTATTTAACTTTTGACTTTTATTTAGGCGGCTGGGATGAAAGTGCAACCGAGACAAGCAATCTTCTTTCATCCGGATTTTCCGCTAAGGTTTGTACCGAAATGTTCAGCAATTTAGTAATTCCGCTGTCTTCCTCAATTCATAGGGCGTATATGTACGACAGCAGTAAAAATAATCAACCCTTTTGGGGCGCAGCGTATTGTTCAGCCAATAATCAATGTTTGTCTTCTCTGACCTTGGCTAAAATTAACGATATTTGCCGCTCTTGCAATAAATCGTCAGCCCATTGTGCGATAGTTTTAGAATTTTAGAACTTATGCTTGAGCCTCGGCAAAAGTATGATTTTCTGCCGGAGTTTAAGTCTATTAAAAGGTTAAAGAAATGTCGCAAAAAGTCTGCCCATCGCAAGATGAACATGCTTTATTCATTTTGGCAAGCGTAACATCTCGCAGACATTGCAGACCATCTGAGCAATAACTGTCACCCCAAAATTCTTCAACATCAGGCTGTACATAAAGATAAACATTTCTAACAGCCGAGTGCAGCGGATAAAATACGTTATTAAACAGGGCAAGACAGGTTTGTTTAGAAAATCCCTCTGCAAGGGTCTTCCCATCATCATTTTTGCGATAGCCTCCGATATTAACACTAAAACCTAGTATATTATTACGAGAAAAAATAGCAATCGGATTGCCATTAGAATCATATATGCGTAAATTATCTATTTTTTTCCAAGAAGTTGGGGTAATTGCCGAAGCCTGCAAAGTATCAACCAATCCAAAAGTATTTGAGGTTGAGTTAATATATTTCAATGAATCTAAATGTTCAATCAAGCCATGCAGCACAAAAGAATATTCTTCTGATATTTTATTGACTTTCCATTTTTCCATCGCTTTGGAGTAGCCTGCAATTCCTCCGACTGTTAAAACGGCAATAATAGACAGCACGCCGAGCATTTCTATCATACTCCGCCCGTACTGCACGCCATCTGCTGGTAATTCATTTGCATCTGGTGCAAATTGCGAACAAAGACGGCCGAATTGATTTTGGTTCATCATAACTTCCTTTCTTATTTTGTTAAATCAGTAATAAAAAAAGCCATCGGCAAGATGGCTGGAAGTTAGTAGGCTATTAAAAGTAAAAATAGTGTAGCATATTAGCTATTGCGAATATAGCATATTTTGCTACCTTCCAGCTCACGCTAGAAGGTATGTTTATTTAACGTCTAAACAATAAGACGTACTTTTAAGAGGCTACTACACCCCAGACAGACTATCGCCTATCTAACAGATATTTTACTGAAATATTGCACGAAAGTAAAGTATTTTTTTATTCTCAATCGTTAGTTTTTAGTTTACAAATAAGCAACCCTTGCATTTAAAGGTTTTATTACCTAACTAAAGAGCATAAACTTATAGTTTTAGGAATAACCATGACTGATAAAGAAACTCTACCACTAAAAGCCGCACGCAAGTTAAATTTGCTGATTTTGCAAAATGAAGCTCTGGCAAAAAACAAAAGCCTACAAGAAAAAATAATCGCTTGGAGCTTAGATATGCTGGAATAAGCTCGTGCTGATTGGAGCGATATGCATAATGCAATATTAGACGCTGTTATAACCTGCGACCGCAGAAAAGAAGCCATTAGAAGGGGAAAAGCGCGAGATAATAAATATGCTCATTTAGAAAATATTTTAAGGAGTTGCAAAAGCAAAAGTTTACTGAATATCAAAAATTAGGAAAGAAAATGACTGCCAATGGTTTTGTCGGGTGGTTTTTAGAAAATATACCAGATGAAGTAATAATACCATACAAGCCAAGCAATCAATACAATAAATTGATAAAATTAGCCGAAGAAAACAATCGCGAGTTAAAGAAAAATCACCCATAGAATGCAAAAGGGGATTCTTGCATTTTGTGCCGGATAAACAAGGGTTTTGCTCTGTATTAAAGTGATAGTTGCAAAATTTTGCAATAATTTTATTTTAATTAGGAGAAAAAGAAATGGATATGTATCAAAAATATACCTCGCCATTCGGGTATCAAACAGGAATGGGTGGCATAGACACTTATGGTGTCAATCATAACGGATTTTCTTTGCGTGATGAAATTGAGTATCAATTTGCCCGGCAAAAACGCGAAAATGAGTTGCAAGCACAATATAACGCTCAAGGTATTACCGAAAATTATCCGCAATATACAACCAATTTTTGGGGTAATTCTGACAATAACTACGGCTTCGGTATGACGAATATTACCGACAATATTAACAATGTGCTTAGTCCTCTGACTAACAATCTGAATAATGGTGTGCAGTATGCACAAAATAACTTGCCTGGTGTGGCAAATGATGCAACTCATAATCCCAATTATATCTCTGATAATAATTTATATCAAAGGATGTGGGGTAATATTAAAAAATATGAAAAAGTTAAGACACACCCATATTTAGATAGCAAAGGTTACATTACAACAGGAGCTGGTGCTAATATTAATAATCTTAATGATTTTTTGAAAGTCAATTTTACGGTTAACGGGTATCCGGCAACTGATACTCAAAAATTAATAGGATATAATAAACTAAGGGATTTAAGTAATCAGAAAGATATTTATGGAAATTATTTAAACAGAAATAGAACAGCAGATTCTTTTCTTGATAAAACTAATTTGAATATATCTGAACAAGATGCTTACAATATGGCACAAAATCATATGAAAAATGATTTGGCTCATGTCCGTTCAGAATTTACGGATTTTGATTATTTTCCGAATCAGCTGAAAGAAGTATTATTAGATATACAATATAATACCGGAGGATTAAATAAACAAAACTGGCCTAAATTATACAACGCAATAAATAATCGCGATGTCAACGGAATAGCTGATAATGTTCATCGAAAAGATGTAGGTCGGGAAAGAAATGATTGGGCAGAAAAAATGGCTCGTTCAATCAGATTTTGATTTCATATAATCAGGAGGGGTAACACAATATTTATTTGCAAATATTTCATCTTTAGGAAAATCTTTCGGATTGTCGTAGTTGTACTCTAAAATGCGTAGACAACTCGGTATAAATAAGGGGATTTCTTTTATGATATAAGTATAATATCTATTATATGGTTCACCCCAACTTTCAACTTGACATTTCAAGGTAATGCGGTCTTGTTTATTTTCAATAAGGTCGCATTTACCTTGCGTATCAAGCTTATTTTTATCTAACGGTGTTCTGAAATCAACACTTTTAGGTGTGATGTAAACATAACCTGTTCCACTACTAAGAGGTCTCAAGGGTTGGTTAAAAACAGGATTTTTAAATTCTGTATCATATTGTGAAACCGAGCTACATGCGACAATTAGTAAAATAAAAAGCAACAATATTTTCTTCATAATCAACCTCACTTAATGAATATAAGCATAATTGTTTATCTTCAAAAGTCAAGTTGTAATTATGATGCGTATAAGCACAATACAACGCTCAAGGTATTACCGAAAACTGGGATGATTTTTGGACTAATTTAGCGGTAAACGGAGCGGCTAATATGGTAGGATTGACATTTGACGCAATACCTATTTTAAGAACTTTGGGGAGTAATACAGGCAAAAATCTATTAAGAGGTGGAAAAAAGCTTATTAAGCAAGGTATAAATTCTTTTGCTGACAAAATGAAAAATATGTATTATAATGATGATGAAGATGATTAAAAATACCACTATTAGTAAAACATAAAAAAGGAATAGAATATGGAAAAAGGGGTTATTACCACTTGGATAAAGAAAATATTGCTAAAAATTGCATACTGGGGAGTATCTTTGTTAATTTTTTTTAATGCTATGATTATTTTAAATTTGCATTTGGTTGTGCCTTTTTTCCCTGTTCTGTTCCTATTTGACTTTTGTTTTTGGGTTGGATATCCGCTGTTTATGGAATATGTTCTGAAACGAAAGTGGTTTGAGTGTACAAAAGAAGATTATTTAGCTCTAAAATACATATTAACTCCGTGGTTGATTATGGAGGTAATTGTAATGATTTATTATTACAATTAAATCATACTTTTGTCGCAATTTGAAAATGTATTATAATGATGATGAAAAGTACCACTATTAGTAAAACATAGAAAAGGAGCAGAATATGGAAAAAGAGGTTATAAAAACAAAACTCATAGAGTTTATCAGTTATGCTATTATATTTGTCATTATATTATTTAGTATAGAATTCTACGAATTACACTTCATTATACCTTTTTTTCCTATTCTTTTCCTGTTTGATTTGTGTCTTATTATCGGATATCCAATGTTCTTACGATATGTCTTAAAAAAGAAATGATTTGAATGTTGCAAAAATAAATTATTACAGATAAAATATATATTGTTACCTATATTGCTTTTAGAAATATTAGCACTGTTCGTAATTATAATATATTATACAAATGAAATATTACAAACTTCATAGATGTGTAAATTAAAAATAGAAATAGAATAGCAAAACTGGCCTAAATTATACAACGCAATAAATAATCGCGATGTCAACGGAATTGCTGATAATGTCCATCGCAAGGATGAGGGGTGGATTATTTTCTATGTTATTCTCTAAAACTATTTATATTAGTAAACATTGTTTATGGATTTTGTTTTTTTCTCTTGCTTTATGGCGTTTAGAATTAACCATTTTTATTTTAGCAATTTTTTAGTGTAATACAACTATTATTTTATAAAAAAATAGCATGATTTAATTATTGTAAGGCGGAAAAGTTAGTGTTTTAGAAAAACAAAATTCACTTTTTTATGGGCAAATAAAAAAATCAGCAGCGGATATCGTCGGCTTCTAATACTTCACGGGCGTGCTGCAAAAATATAATTTCATCTGTGACAAAATGGTGGATTTCTAAAAGGGTATCATTATCAATTCGGAGAATTTGCGCAATTTTACGGATAATCATAATTTCTTCATCAGAGATAATTGTGTTGACAGAGGCGGCAAACCATAAGCAATGCAACAAATCTATCGATATGGACCGCGTGCATATCGGCATTAAGGCGCGATATAGTTCTTCATTATTGCGCGGAACATAAATTTTTTTCAAAACATCGGCGGAAAGTTTCATTCTGTCAATAATTTTTCCAATAAAATCACGCTCAATGTAAGCCGGATTGCGGTCGGCTTTGGCTAAATATGCCAGCACGCGAATATAGGCAATTTTTTGTTCATCTGTTAATGGAATTGCATTATATAAATTTCGCATTTTTGCCTCCGCTTTATTATTAAAAATATCATTTAATTAAAAAAAGTGCAAATATTTTTATAAAATGTCTGAAAATTGTCATAATTTTGCAACAAAAAAGCCCTAGACTGTTTGAAAGTCAGGGCATTTTCTTACTTAATGCGTGTTTTGCATGTAGCGCTTAGAAGCGTTTATGTAACGTTCACTCCATTTGCTGTCTATAAGCGAAAGCTTATAAGCCGCATCATCATAGGCGAGACGAGCGCTGTCACAAAAAACAGCCAGCAAGTTCTCATCAATCTCATTTTGACCATGAAGTCTGTCACAAAAGGCCAAGCTTTCTTTTTCGAAAGCACCGTACTTTTTCCACTCTTCTGCCAAAAGCGTTTTAATCTCGCTGTTTGCGGAATTTTCAAGCAGAAGCAATACCGCATCAGATGAAAGCGGAAAATGGCCGATGTACTTTTTGATAAAAGCAAACCAATCCTCGCCTTTAGTCTCTACAAATTTCTGAATCAGAAATTTTTCTTCTTCGCTGCTCAAACAAGAGGCATAGCCTCTGAAACAGTTAGCTGACAATTTTTTGTTAAACACAATCTCGTTTAACTCATCAATCGCATTAACGTGAATCAAATGAAAAATATTATCCATACAAAAAAATTTAAATAATAATTATGATTTAACTGTCTTTGTATAAAAAAAATTAAATTTTGTCAAGTATTGAAAACTGAAAAATCAGCGAGTATAGCCGTCTCTTTCGCGCTGACGCGAACGCTCACGAGTCCGTTCACGCAGCCGTTCGCGTTCTTTGGAGGTGAGTTGGCGCTCGCTACGCGTATTGCTGAAACGTTCCAGCAATTTACGTTGAACGGCGTATGATTGTCCCATTCGTAAGCCGTTTAGCAAATCGGCGCGGCTGATTTCTTTTTTTGTTTGCGGTTGAGAATGTTCCTGATGTTTGAGTTGTTGATTAGCCGCATTGTTTTTTTGTTCTCTTATTTGACGCTGATGAAGTTTATTTAAACGATTCATCTTTTTCAATAATTTTTGAATACGGCGCTCAAACATAGGATTTCTTTGCGAATTTTCCATGATAAATTCTCCTTATACTAAAAACATAGCACAAAATCTGTGCTGCTGCAATAGTTGTGATAAAAATTTTTAGGAATTTTTTAAGAATAAGACGCTAAAATTTATGAAAAATTACAGACAGGAGAAAATTATGGAAATAGATTGGTCAAACCCGTGGATAATCGGTGTTATTATTGTCGTTATTTTGTTTTATGCTCAATATGTCCGGCTGATTTCTGTTCGCAACAAGGTAAAAGAATCGGCTGCGGATATTGATGTGCAACTCAAAAAAAGATATGATTTGATTCCGAATATGTTGCAGATGGCGGCAAAATTTATGGAACATGAAAAATTATTGATGACCGAACTTACGGAATTGCGTACTAAAGCTATGAACAATACTTTTGCAAATTCGCCGAAAGATAAAATAAAATTGGAGAATATGCTTAATCAAAAACTTAATGATTTTAGAGTGTCTCTTGAAAATTATCCGGATTTGAAATCTAATCAAACCATGATGGCGGCAATGCAAAGTATGAATGATGTAGAAGAACATATTTCTGCTGCGCGCCGATTTTATAATTCTAACGTAAACCGTCTGAAAAATGCCGCCGAGATTTTTCCGGGTAACATTGTTGCGGCTATTGTGGGTATAAATTATAAAGATACTCCTTTTTTTGAGGTTAGCGAAATTGAAAAAAAATCAATTAACAGCAGCGACTATTTTAAATAAGGGTTTGATATGATAGAAGAAAATAATCAACAAGAAAATTTGCAAAATTTTTTAAAACAAAATATTACTCCGCTGCTGTGCGAAGAAAATAAACATCGGCGGACTTTTCAAAGTAAATTTTGGCTGTATTTTGGAATTTTGCTTTTTGTAAATTGCGCCAATATTTTGGTTGTTTTGTTTAATCATCTGATAAACGGAAAATCTTTTTCTTGGGAACAATTGATTTTGCTTGCATTTTTATCGGTTGCTGTTTTGTATTTTTATGTCAGAAGCGCCAAATGTAAACATTTGTATATATTAGATGAATTTGTAAAATTTTATGGAGATTGGCATAATAATAACAATCAGACAGCTGTTGTAAACGCCGATTTTATGCCCGAACATTCTGAGGCTATTCAACAATTTGACATTACGGGAAATAGCGGAAATTTAGAATTGCAAAATCTTAGCCTTTGGGACAAAAATGCTAAAAATAAAAAACGTAAAATCAGCAGCGGATTGTTAATCAGCTATAAACTTCCGCGCAACTTGAACGGTATGGTCGTGATGTTTGAAAAAGGCGGTTTTTTTAAACAAAAGAAATATAAAAATTTAGATAAATATCAGTCGTCTGTTCCGGCATCTAATTATTTTTATACGTTTTCAGACAGCGATGCGGCTAAAAACTATGTAATATGCGCCGCTTTGTTTGAAAATTTGTTGAATTTGCGTGACGAATTTAAGGCTGATAAAGTTTATTTGGAAATATCGCAGAATCGGCTGCATGTGTTTTTGCAAAACGGACATTTTTGCTATGAGCCGAATTATAGCATGTGGAAATCCGCAGGTACGGAAAAACAGTTGGAACAGACGCATAAGCAAATAGAAAAAATGTTTAATCTAATCGGGGTTATAGAGTCATTGACGGAAGCGGCAATATAAATGTTTAATTTAGCGGAAGATGAAAATTTTTGCAAACAAAAGGCGGCGTTTGACGTTTATTATGAAAACGTGCTGTTGCCAAAGCTATGCGAAAATGATAAAATCCGTACACGCTATTTTAGGATGTTTATAGTTTTATTGCTGCTGGCAATAATTTTTTATCCGCTTGTTATCTGGATGATTATAGTTTTGCCAAATGATAGCGCGGCAAATGTCGATATTGGAGCGGCTCTATGTGTTTCCGGTTTTGTTATTTTGGCTTTGCGCGGTCCTATTTATTTTTATAAAAAGAAGGCTAAAAATGCAATTATGGCTGATTTCGCCGGCTTTTTCGGTTCATTCAGATATGAAAATGAACGCCGGCTGCCAGATGAACTGCTGAAACAGTCTGAACTTTTCGGACATTATAATTTCAGTAAGGGGGATGATTTCTTTTTTGGCTCTTATAAAGATGTAGATATTGTTATAGCCGAGGAATTATTGCAAAAAATCAGCGTTGTCAGCGAAACAAACACAGCGTCTGGCGTATATGCGGAAAGGCGGAAAAATATCAAAAAAAATGTGTTCCGCGGTATTTGTATTTTGCTGACAATGAATAAAAATTTTAAGGGACGCACGGTGGTGCTGAAAGATAAAGGGATTTTTAATGTGTTTAAACAAGTGTCCGGATTGCAGCGCGTCAAACTTGAAGATATGTATTTTGAAGATTTGTTTGAGGTATATTCCTCAGACCAAATAGAAGCACGATATTTGCTGACCGCGGCGTTTATGGAGAGAATGCTGAAACTGACGGAGCTTTATGGCGGAAAGTCGATTCAGTTCAGTTTTAATAATAATCAGCTGCTGTTGGCAATCTCAACCAAGCAGGATATGTTTGAAGCGTGTTCTTTTTTTCGCAGCAATGTGAATAAAGACAAAATTTATCGGGTTTTTGAGCAATTTTATACCGTGTTTTCTGTTGTAGATGTTTTGAAATTAAATAAAAAAACAGGGGTGTGAGTTGTAAATTATCCTTGTGTATATCCTTTTGAAAAAGTTGCAAAATTTTTCTGTTTTGGCTACATTCAACAAAAATATGAGGAGAGGTATTTTGTTTTCTAAATTTGAACGTCTGGCCGCATGGCGATATTTGAGAGCAAAACGCAAAGAAGGGTTTATTTCTGTAATTACCGGTTTTGCGTTTACCGGTATTGCTTTGGGTGTGGCGACATTGATTATAGTTATGTCGGTAATGAATGGTTTTAAGGCTGAACTCCTAAATCGTATTTTGGGTATTAACGGACATATTTCAATTGTTGCATCCGCCGGTTTTCCGTTTAATAATTATAAAAAAGCCGTTACGGCTCTGGAAAGTATAGACGGAATTGATTTGGCTTTGCCGCTGATAGAAAAACAGCTTTTGGTTTCATCGCCGCGCGGTGCCGAAGGAGCAATGGTCCGCGGTATAGAAAAAAATGATATTCTGAAGAAAAAGGTTATGCGCGATGGTTTTTCTCGTGTCGATATGGAAGGTTTTGACGGCGATGTTGTTGTTTTAGGCGATAAACTCGCTAATAAACTAGGCGTTTTTGTCGGAGATGAAATCACCCTTATTTCTCCAAATGGCAAAGTTACGGCTTTCGGCTCGGTTCCCCGAATTAAATCATATCCGGTTATCGGTACTTTCAGTATGGGAATGTATGAATATGACGCTAACTATATTTTTATGCCGCTTGAAGCTGCGCAAAAATATTTCGGACTGAAAGATTCGGCAACGGTTATAGATGTCAGCCTGCATAATGAAAATGAATTGCCGAAACTCAGAGCGGTTATTGAAAAAAGTGTTAGTTTGGATGCTTATGTTTATGATTGGAAACAAACAAATTCTGCTTTTTTTAATGCGATAGATGTTGAACGCAATGTAATGTTTTTGATTCTGACGCTGATTATTTTAGTGGCCGCGTTTAATATTATTACCGGTTTGATTATGCTGGTAAAAGATAAAAGCCGTGATATTGCCGTGTTGCGGACTATGGGCGCCACAAAAGGTATGATTATGCGTATTTTTTGTTTGGATGGGGCTTTTATCGGCTTTGTCGGAACCGGAATCGGAGTGGCTTTGGGTTTGCTCTTTTGTGATAATATAGAGAATATACGCCAATTTTTACAGACAATTTCAGGGCGTGATTTATTTTCTGCAGAAATTTATTTTTTGTCACAGCTGCCGGCAAAAGTGGATGCTATGGAAGTGACTTTGGTGGTTGTGCTTACGTTGGCTCTGTCTTTTTTGGCAACCTTGTATCCGGCGTATCGCGCCGCAAAATTGGACCCATCGGAGGCTTTGCGCTATGAATAATACGACCTTAACCTTGAAAAATATAAATAAAACTTTCAGACAGGGAAATGATGTTCTTGAAGTTTTGAAAGATGTAAATTTGGAAATCAGACCGCGGGAAGTGGTTGCCCTTATCGGACCATCAGGTTCCGGTAAATCGACCTTGTTGCAAATTGCCGGACTGTTAGAAAATCCTACCGACGGCGAGGTTTATATCGATGGGGAAAATTGCACCGGAAACTCAGATAATGTGCGTACCGCTCTGCGCCGTGATTATTTGGGGTTTGTGTATCAATATCATAATTTGCTGCAAGATTTTGATGCGGCAGAAAATGTGATTATTCCGCAACTGATTGCTGGTGTAAAATATAAAGAGGCGCGTGATAAGGCAATGTGGCTGTTGCAGCGTTTGGGTTTGAATGAGCGAGAACATCACCGTCCGGCAGAGCTTTCGGGCGGAGAACAGCAAAGAGTCGCTATTGCCCGTGCGCTGGCTAATACGCCGAAACTGCTTTTGGCCGACGAGCCAACCGGAAATTTGGACCCTAATACTTCAGATAATGTGTTTTTGACTTTAATCGAAGTTGTGAAAGAAACCGGACTTTCTGCCTTGATAGCCACGCATAATATTGATTTGGCAAATAAAATGGATAGAGTTGTCAGTCTGAAAGACGGAAAGCTTATAGATAATAAAAACAATCGTTTTTTGAAGACAACAGAAAATTTTTATTAAATCGAAGAAACTAACTTTTTTTTAACTAAGATAGTTTCTAATTATAAAAAAATAACGAGATTTGAAAAATAAAATGAGGAAATAATGGGGTTCTGGTCATATATTGTTGCCAAATGTAAAAGCTCGAGCTTTATTGTGTTATTGATGGCTTTGTTCTCCTATTTTACATATTTTGCCATAAAAGGAGACCGTGGTTTTTTTCGTTATATTTATTTAATGGATAAGGTTGCCGAAGCAGAAAAAGTTAATGAAAATTATGATAAGCAACGCCAAAATTGGGAACAAAAAGTTAAATTGCTTTCTTCTTCAAATTTGGATTTGGATTTATTGGATGAACGCGCGCGCGCTGTTCTAAATGTTATCGGCGACGATGAATTTATCATTTTGGATGATGAATAAAATTTTATTAAGTTGACAAAAATGTAAAATGTTATTATATTGGGTTAAATTTTAATTATTAACTCATTTAATATTTTTGTGTATGGATTTAAAATTTTCTAGTAAGTCTAAAGATGCCGTTGCTGTTCGTCTTAAATCTATCAGCAGCACTCGTAATTGGAATGCTCTTGCCGTTTTTTGTTCTCAAGAGCAAAATTTGAGCGTTTTGTCATTCAAGTTGTTGGTTAACATGTATAAATGCATGAAAAAACAACAGCAGGTTCCGAAAGCGGTTGCTTGTGTCGAAAATATGATATTTAAACACAAGGTTATTCCGCAGCATATTAAAACCGCAAAAGACGCGCGTGAATGGAATAAGAATTTGCGCAGGTTTATGCAATTTTTCGGAAAAGCAGAGGCTGACACAAACGAGATGGCAGGCAAATTGCTTTACGAATGGTGGCAATGCTTTGAAGAAGAACATCCGGATAAATATAGTATTTTTGACGTGGCGCTCAAATCTACGGTTTTGACCGCTGACACATGGAAGGGACTATTTCCTATACAGCAATTACTTCAGGATTCATCTGAAGAAATGCTTTTACATTGCGGAGAAATTAAGACGCTGGTGGAAACCGGAAAAAGTTACTATGTCATTCATTTTTTAAATAAGTTTGACATGAGTATTGCTGCTCCTGAAGTCAAAAATGTTATTTGTCATTGGGCTGCTCAGATTCCGGCTCAGGATATGCAGGATTATCTGGAGACGGCTATTGGTTTGCCAAACAATCCGGTGAATTTCCGAATTTTCGCGATTCATCCGCTGGGGCTCAATTTTTTGATGCAGGCTGATTGTTTTGGAGCAATCGCGTTAATGGAAAATCAGTTCAAGGCTGTGGTTAAGGACTATCCGCAGGAATTTGAACGATTTGCTGCCCGTAAACGTTATTCTGACTGTTTGGCTGATGCTTTAGATGAGGCTATCTAAATCTTTTTGAAAAACCTGTCTTTTAAAGACAGGTTTTTTTGTGTCAAAAATTTTTTATATCATTATTCCATTTCAACAGTAACCGAGCAGCTTTCTGTTGCACCGGTGCATTTTTTGCAAACTTCATTGATTTGCTGAGGGGTAATACTTGCTAAACACCGTTGATTAGAACCTTTGCAATATTTGTCGCCTCTCCAATAATTTGCAGCGTCATTATGACCATCGCCGGAACGCCATACTCCTGTAAAGAAAATAAAACTATGCAAGGGGGCAAAAACATTTGTCATGATTTCTTCGCAGAATTTTGAAGAAAATGCCGGAGTTGTGGCAGCTCCGTCTGCGTCATAGTTTGCACCGCCTATTTCTATGCTGAATACAACTTTGTTCCAACGAGAAAATAAAGAACTGTGATTGCCGTAAGCATCTAAAAAAGATGCGTTGTGGTTTGCGGTGTTTTGTTCTATAGGCCAATTATCAGGGACTAAGCCTAAAGCTTGTATGGTGTCAGCTATGCCGTATACATTGCCTCCGGCATTTAGTTTTTTAAGGTCAGAAAGATGTTCTACTAATCCCTGCACAAGCATGTTATATTCTCCGACTGCTTTGGTTATCTTGAATTTTTCCATCGCTTTGGAATAGCCTGCGATGCCGCCAACAGACAATACTCCGACTATAGCTAAAACGCCGAGCATTTCAATCATTGACCGACCGGCTGAAACCGCGTATAGCGGCGCATCTAAAGCGGTTTTGAAGAATTTTGAGTCGTATTGAAGCACAACATCCAAACCCTTAAATGCGATGTTGTTTCCTTCGGCGTCATTGCGAGCAACGCGAAGCAATCCAGAACCTAGACCAGAAACGTCCGTCTGTTTCGTTCTGAACTTGTTATTTCCGAATGTGTGATTTTTTACGCCGAACTCTGCAAAAACACGCTGAGCGGCAAAAAATACGCCTTTAATCAGATGTTTAGGATTTGCAGAGAGAGAGAGA
>CAKQDU010000021.1 GCA_934229625.1 uncultured Alphaproteobacteria bacterium
GAAGGTTTGCGCTTCGCTATTCGTGAAGGCGGTCACACAGTTGGCGCCGGCGTTGTTTCTAAAATCTTGAAATAATCTTGCCGAGTACGATTTTAACAAATCTCCCTTGTTCTACTGAATAAGGGAGATTTGTTATATGTTGTCTTGCGGAAAATCCCGTATTTATACGGGGATGAATGTTAAGGCGTTAGAATAACGCCATTCTGCGCTTTAATTACAGTCAAAGCGCAAGGCTTGTGGCGTTGTAACACCGCCAGTAAAAGGGGGACATCTATTTTAAATACTGATTTATTTTGTTTTTTAATTTTAACTGATTACCTGCATATTAGCAGCTATAATAAACCATTATTTTATTTTTCAACCAATGAATAAACCGCCTTCAGACCATCTGCGGCAGCAGAGGTAATTCCTCCGGCATAGCCTGCTCCCTCTCCGCACGGATACAATCCTTTTATATTGCTCTGCATATTTTCATCACGCACTATTCTGACCGGCGAGGAACTACGTGTTTCCACTCCGGTTAAAACCGCGTCATAGCAATCAAATCCATGTAATTTTTTCGCCATTTCCACTATTCCCATACGCAGAGAATCGACTATTTCTGACGGCAAAATATTGCTGAATGCGCCAAGCGCTACACCAGGAAGATATGACGGACAAACATCTCCAAAACTAGGCGAAGCTTTGCGCCGCAAAAAATCACCAACCAAAACCGCTGGCGCACGATATGAGCTGTCACCGGCAATAAAAGCATTTTCCTCTAGTTTGCGCTGAAAATACATACCGGCCAGCGGACTATTGCTGCCAAAATCTTTTTCAGAAACACCAACCAACAGCGCCGAATTAGCGTTTTCGGCCGCGCGGGCAAATTCACTCATACCGTTTGTTACTACACGTCCTTTTTCGGAAGACGCCGCCACAACCACGCCTCCCGGACACATGCAAAACGTATATACAGAGCGTCCGTTTGGCAAATGAACCGCCATTTTATAATCTGCGGCACCCAAATACGGACTTTCCGCCGCTTTGCCGTATTGCGCTTTATTTATCAGACTTTGTTTATGTTCAATTCTCGCTCCGACAGAAAACGGCTTTTGCTCCATATAAACACCGGCGTCGAACAGCATTTCAAAAGTATCGCGCGCGCTGTGTCCTATGGCTAAAAACAGTTTATCCGCAGGCAATTCGTAAGTTTCTTTTTCGTCAGTAACTTTGACCGCCGTAAGTTTATCATTTTTTATAACAAGACCGGTCAACTGACTGTTAAAACGATATTCTCCGCCTAAAGACAGAATTTTTTGCCGAATGTTTTTGACGACCAGACGTAATTTATCCGTACCGATATGAGGTTTTGCCAAATAAAGAATTTCTTTCGGAGCTCCGGCGGCGGCAAATTCTTGCAACACTTTGGCTGTAAACTTGTCTTTTTTGATACCGGTCATAAGTTTGCCGTCCGAAAAAGTACCTGCTCCTCCCTCTCCGAACTGCACGTTAGAATTTACTTTCAGCTCTCCGCCATGCCAAAATGACGATACATCTTTTTGGCGCTGTTCCACCGGCGCACCTCGCTCCAAAACAATCGGTCTCAGTCCGGCTTCGGCCAATGCCAGACCGGCAAACATTCCGGCCGGACCGCTGCCGACAACAAGCGGACGAACTCCATCATCTTTAATTTTAAATACAAGTTTTTCAGCTGGCAGCAAGCTTTCAATATCTTTATCGCTGATGTTTGCAGTATTTTCACAATCTATACTATATACAAAATGCACATTACTTTTGTTGCGCGCGTCCACCGATTTTTTGGAAATGCAAAAATTTTTAAAATCATTGCCTTTAATACCCAATTTGGCAGCAGCCTTTTGTTTCAGCTGTTGTTCTGTTGCGTTTAGCGGCATAGAAATATTGTTAATGCGTAACATGATATTGCCCCTTTGTTTTTAGGGGTATATTACACAAAAAACAAAAATTTGCAATTATTCTTTGTCGTCTTCGGCATCATCATTTTGTAAAATCTGCCACAAAGGTTTGCGGTACATCCACAAGTTTATGACGCCAAGCACCACCGACATAGAACCGAAAATATATAAAAGATAGTACCAATTCAAATTGTCGACAGACATCATTACATCCTGATTTGTAACTCGTAAAAAACCTATTGATACGGCGGTTACAACAAACGCAGCAATAAAAGACAATGTCCATATACGATGCAATATATTTTTATTTACCATTGCAGAGGTAATTAAATATATAAAAATCAACGCTATCAGCAAATATAATTCCATGTGTTTTCTCCTTGCTGTGGAGATAGTAGGTATTAAAAAAATTTCAATACCTTAGAATAATTTGCAAAAAATTAAAAAAGTTATTGACTAGAGCAAAAACATAAGCTAAAAATATGTCGTTATCATTCATGGAGCGTTGGCAGAGTGGTAATGCAGCGGATTGCTAATCCGTCATCCCCTTAAAAGGATGCATAGGTTCGAGTCCTATACGCTCCGCCAACAAAACCCCTTAGGGTCTATCCCTTTGGGGTTTTGTTGTGTGGTAAAAGCGACAGGTCTCAAACCGTAAAGCGCGCTAAGGAAAAACTGTCCTTAAATGACAGTTTTTCTCTGCAAGCGCAGCGAAAACTTAATTGAGCCAGGGCAGCGACAGCAACCGCTGCGAAATTTTGTTTGAGTTGCGATAGAGTTTTACATATGTGTAAAACGAAGTCCTATACGCTCCGCCAACAAAACCCCTTAGGGTCTATCCCTTTGGGGTTTTGTTGTGTGGTGAAAGCGGTAGGTCTCAAACCGTAAGGCGCGCTAAGGAAAAACTGTCCTTAAATGACAGTTTTTCTCTGCAAGCGCAGCGAAAACTTAATTGAGCCAGGGCAGCAACAGCAACCGCTGCGAAATTTTGTTTGAGTTGTAAAAATAAAAAAGCAATAAATTTTAAATAAATTCCCTTTTCAAACGCTTATTTTTTTAGAGCTTTTTCAAAACTACCCTGTTTTACGGCTTCTTCATACAGCCGCACCTTATAATCAATTTTTTGCAGATATTTTTGAAATTGCTCAATCTGCGCCAAAACTTTAACCTGCTGTTGTTTAAACATCTCTAAGCGCTGCGGCAAAGTAGCATCACCTTCTCTAAACCAGTCTATATATTGCTTAATACCTTTAAGCGGCATACCGGTTTCCTTTAGACACTCTATTATAGAAAGCCAACCTAAATCATTGTCTGAAAACATACGCAATCCAGAGCTGCTCTTGCGCACAAATGGCAACAATCCCTCTTTTTCATAGTAGCGCAAAGTATGTACGGTCAAACCGGTTTTGGCAGCAACTTGTCCGATAGAATAGTACATTTTTATATTCTCCTTTTCATATCGTTGTTTCAACCCAAGCTTTATTTTAATTAAACCGCAAACTACGTACTATTTAACACCTTTATCCAGCGGGTCAAAATTCAGGCGCAGAGTACTCCATGTGTCATAATTGCCAGAATATTTACCGGCAAATATATCCTTAAATGCCTGCTGGGTGGCAATAATCGCACGCTGAGCGCTTTCGGCCACCGAGCGATAACTTGCATCAGAATTAAAGCGTCCCATATCCAGAAACTCAATTTTTTTGATACTGCCGTCACGATTAAGATGCACTCTGATTTCTACGCGCATATTTTCTACACCTATAGCCCCTGGGTCCAAGTTCCAATTTTGACGCAGCAAGCTTGCAAGCGCATCGGTTTCGGTAATAGTCAAGTCGCTAAGATATGAGCCATTGCTGCTACCGCCTTCAATTCCCATATTATTTACTTGAGTACCTTCTTTAATCATAGCGCTTTGGTCCGTTTCGCCGATATCAAGATTTTTGGTATTGTCAATTTCCTGCATTAAGCTTTTTAAGGCACTACTCTGTAAAGCAGCTTTTTCCTCCGGCTTGGCTTTTTTTGTATCCTTAGGTTTGTTATCCGGCTTTGGCTGCGGTTTTGGTTTGGGCTTTGGCTTAGAATCAGGAACCGGCGGTTTTTTAGGTGTCGGTTTAGGCTCAGGCTTCTTTTCCGGCTTCTTTTCAGGTTTCGGAGCCTCTAAATAATCTTGCTTAACCTCTGTCGGTTTTTCCTCTGCAGAAGCCTCCGGCTGTTTTTCAGGAGCAGGAGAAGGAGTCGGTTCAGGCTCAGATTTTACTGGTTCTGGCTCTGGTTCGGGAGCCGTATCTTTTGTGTATTGAACATCCTCTTTACGCTCGGCGACAGTTGCTTTACGGTCTTCCGGACCAAACTCCGCCTTTGACGGAAGATTAGTCATCTCATCTATACGTACCTGAGACAAATCAACAATAATCGGCGCGCTGCCCAATGTTAAATCGTTATGCCAAAAATTAGGCATATCAATCATAAAAAGCAAAAACACCGCTATATGCAGACATATTGATTGTTTAAGATACTTATTCATCAGCTGTTATTTCTTATTTTTTGTTTTGTTTTTGGTGTTATTTTTACCGGCATACGGCTTAGCCTCGGTTTTTAGTCCGACTTTATCATAACCGGCTTCTTTGAGCATTGCCATCAGACCTATAACACGCCCATATGCCGTGGTGGTGTCGCCGGAAATAGTAACAGACAAAGCCTCGTTGGCGCCTTTTATACCTTTTAAGCGCTCTAAAATATCTTCATCATTCACAACCGACTCACCTATATAATAATACCCTTCTTTATCAACACTGATATTAACAGACGTTTCATTGCCTTCTAAGCTTTTTCCGCCTACTTTAGGCAAATCCAACGGAATACCGGATGTCATCAATGGTGCGGCAACCATAAATACGACCAGCAACACCATCATTACATCCATAAGATTGGTAATATTAACATCCGCTTTGCGGCGTGATTGACGGCGTGTGTATAATGAATTTTGCATAAATGCCATAATTACTCTCCTGCCATATCGGCTTTCAAAGTAGTTTCATCAATTTCTCGAGACAAAATTGTTGTAAACTCAGCCATAAAGTTTTCCAACTTTTTAGCATAGCGGTCAATTGCCGTGGTAATGGCATTATAGGCAACCACCGCCGGAATGGCAGCAATCAAACCAAACGCTGTTGTAAACAAGGCCTCGGCAATACCAGGCGCCATAGCGGAAAGCGAATTGCTTTGGGTAGCGGCAATAGCGTTAAAGCTGTTAATAATACCCCAAACCGTACCAAACAAACCGATAAGCGGAGCCACAGAGCCTGTTGTTGCTAAAAATCCTAAATGAGTGTCCAAACTATCCAATTCTTTATCCATAGACACCATCATAGCTTTTTCTATACGCTGTTGCAACGAAACACCGCGAATGCTGCGGTCTGTTTTACCTTTCATTAAAGTATTACGTTTCCATTCGCGCATAGCGGCCACAAACATTGAGGACATAGGGTCACGCGGCCGATTGCCTATTGCCTCAAACAATCTATCGAGTGAACCGCCTGACCAGAAAGCTTCTTCAAACTTTTTAGACAAACTGCGCACTTGACGCAAAGTAGAAAATTTTTCCATTATAATCGCCCAAGACCAAACCGAAACGGCAATCAAGCCAATCATAACCACCTTAGTTATTGTGTCCGACGACCATACTAAATCCCATAAAGACATCTGTTCCGTTGCGGTTTGAGCAACATCTGAAAGAGTTTGTGTTTCCATTTGTATAACCTTATTAAATTGCAATTTTCTTTTATTGGCTCGTAAGTTAGCACGAATTATTAAATATTCAATTAAATTTTAACAAAAAAGCATAATTTTTGTATAAAAAAATATCGCGCCTATAAAACAAAAGTACATTTGATTTATAAAACGCGATACAATTAAAATAGTTCGGTTACGCCGACACCCAAAGATGCAACACTGCCGACTACCATAATCAATAAAAATAAACTTACCATTGTTTTAAAAGTTTAAAGGATTTAACAAATTTTCTGAGAAATCAGCTGAAGATTTTTTTAACACCGTTATAAGCTAAAATTATTGCGATGCAATAAAAGAAACCTGCACAGACAGTCGACAAACTCCATGCAAAGCTTAAAACTGTACTGAACGGCGCAAACAAAGACCCAAGCCACCAGAAGAAAACTATAGCTAAAACAGCACCGATGATGTTTGATATACCAGATAAGTCGCTGTTACGCAAAATACCCCAAACTACCAAAACGATGAAAGCAATTAAAAGTCCCATAATTAAAAAAATTTTAAGAGTTTAACGATTGAATTTTAACTAACCTAAATTAAAGTAAAACAGACGTTATTCCTAAAACAGAAAAACTACGAAACCCCTACATAACATGTAAACAAAATTTCTTCTATAATACTTAATTTAATCAATTTTATTATAGCTATTTTTTTATATTTTGACAATAAAAAAAAGAGACCTAAAGCCTCTTTTTATTTTTTGCTTTGATACCACTTGACAGCATCGGCGCATTGCTCTTGCGTCATACCCTTGACGCGGCAGCGGTTGACCTCCACCGTCGGCGCCTTATCCAAATTGTAGCATCCCTCGCCAAGCAGCACAACATCCTTATAGGTTCTGACACCAGGATTAAGTCTGTTCATTTGAATAGCCGTATCCATATCCGGCCAATGCAGTTTGAAGCTGAAATTTGTAACACGTTCAGTTAAATCATTCAACACATAAATACGCAGCGAACAACGCACCCAATCATCAAAACTTCTGTTGATTTTATAATCTTCATAAGAAATCAGAATAGAGCGTGGAGGATTATCTACAACAATGTCGCCATCCACCATTTTCAGGGTATAAACTTTACGCTCGCTGTTATCATAAACCTCCGGTTCGTTATTATTAAAATTTTTAACAACGTAGTTTGGAGCGCCGTTTTCATCAAACACAGGGGTATCAGAGCTTTTTGGCGACTGAGACTTTTGGACAGATGCTTGAGCCGGCTTATTGCTTTGCGCGGCTTTAGCTTGCGGCGCACCTTGTGCCGGAGCAAGCATTTGAGCCTGAGCCGCCCCGGTCATTACGCAAAAAAACAGCGTGCAAAGTTTTTTCAGCATATTTTTCACCTTAAACACTACTTAATTTCAGCCAAAGTTGAATTTATGTTTTGCAAATCTTTCATTGCATTTTCATACTCTGTTTTTATTTGAGCAACTTCCTCAGACTTTTCTTTTTCAGCCTGTTTTGCAATCACACTTTCAGGAACGTCCTTAAATTCCGAATAATATTCAGGGTTTTTAGAATCTATATAATCAAAATTACCAGCGCAGCCTTTTCCTTTATTGACAACTTTGCTGTTTTTCACCTGAACTTTTTCACCCTCTTTCAGACAAGAATCGACCGTATAAGTTAAATTGTCAAACAATAAAAAGCATTTATCTGTATCTACGCTGGCCTGAAAACTTTTTTGCGTATGCGAAGCAATATCGTTCATAGTCACAGCGGCTGAAACAATAGTTTTTGCGCTTTTACCCTTGTTTACTTTTATATCCTGTCCGCTCAAACTGAATTTACCGGAAATATTATCTTCCCAAGAAAACTTTAGTTTAGCTTCCTTTACCGCTTTATCCATACGGTTAAATGCGGTTACGATAAAATTACATTTATCAATAAGTCCGTCTTTATTAGCAACCGGTTGAATATTTTCTATACGGAAAATAATTGCACCGACATCGGAAGTATCTTCTTCCTCTTTTTTGGTTTCATCAGCATATGCCGGATTAAACACGGACACTAATGTCAAAGCACCCAAACCGGATAATAACATTTTGTTAAAAATACGCATTTTTTTACTCCAAACTATTTAAATATGCCGTCAGTATATTGCTTTATTATTTAATTTTCCTTAATTTTTTGGAAAAATTCAGACCTCTTGCAATTTTCTCTGAAGACGCAGCAAATCACTCCATGCCTTGTTTTTTTGCTGCGGACTCCGCAGTAAATACGCCGGATGGAAACTTGACAAAGTCGGAATCGCAACACCGTCGGACGTAACATAATCAATAAAATGACCGCGTAAATGCGATATACTCTCAGCATTGTTCAATAAAGCATTAGCCGCGCTTCCGCCCAAAAGAAAAATACATTTAGGCTTTATCAATTCTATCTGTCTTTGCAGAAAAGGTAAACACACCGCAACCTCTCCGTCTGTCGGAGTGCGGTTTCCAGGCGGGCGCCACGGCAACACATTGGTTATGTAGCATTCGTCACGATTGAGACCTATGGCGGCAAGCATTTTAGTCAGCAATTGTCCGCTACGTCCAACAAAAGGCTTTCCCTGCATATCCTCATCTGCTCCGGGAGCCTCGCCGATAAACATAATTTTTGCAGTCGGACAACCATAGCCAAAAACCGTAGAATTGGCCGAAAATTTTAAGGAGCATCCTTCAAAATGCTCTGCAATTTCACGAAGTTCCGCCAAAGTTCCAGCTTCTGCACAAGCCTTGCGAGCATTATTGCAGGCACCGCTGTTGTTTTGCGCCAGCAATGTTGTTGCCGGACGAATTTCGGCAGAAATTACAGCAGTTTCCGCCGAACCCCGAACTGCAGAATTTGAAGGCACCGCCTCCGATGCGTTTTTCGGCGGAAAAGCATTAAACGGAACATCTCCGCAGATTTCATCTACGCCGCTTAATATGTACCATTGCAAAATTTGTTCATCAGTCATTTTTTCACCATCTTTGCAGATTATATGCAAAAATACTTTTTTTGCAATATACTAAAGACTCTTTACACATTGCTAATAAATTCTATATATTATATGCTTAGTTGTGCATTAGGAAAAAGAAGGCAATGAATAATATTATGAAAAAAACTGTTATAGCTGTTGTTTTAATCTCGGCCGCCGTGCTGGCCTGCTCGAATAATATATTTGATTTAAGAACAACAGATAAAAATCAAATACATCCGGTTTTTGATAAAGACGGCTATTGGAAAACTCCAAACTTCAGATTAAAACTCGGAAACGATGGTTCTCTTTCATATTATAGTTCAAAATCGCTGTACGGAGCCGTTTTAGCCGCCCATGTAGCACATTTGCGACATGATTATAACGACGCAGCCGAATATTATAAGATTGTTTTGGAAAAAGACCCGAATAATAAGGTTGTAAACCGCGCCGCCTATGCCTTATTGGCTTTGAACGGAGATTGGGACTCCGCCGCCGGCTTTGCCCAACAAGATTTTGACTCAGGCAACAAAACTCTGGTTCCGTCAACAATCGTGGCCGCTTATGACTTTAAAAACGGCAAATATGCAAAAATGCGCGAAGACCTTCTTCCTCTGAATAAATCTCAGTTTTATAAAACCTTTGTAAATCCGCTGTTTGACGCTTGGTCTTATGCGGCAGAACATAATGAAACCGAGGCCATAAAAAGCCTTGATAAAATAAAAGATGAACAACTGCTCTCATTAAAACTTGCTCACAGCGGCATAATTTATGATTACCTGAACAATAAAGAAAAGGCAGATGAAAGTTTTAGAAAACTGCTTAAAGATTATCCGCAAGAGGTTACCTATCGTCTGATGGAAGTAATGATTAACTTCTACGCCCGTCATGGTCAAAAAGATTTGGCTTTACAAATTTATAACCGTTACAACGAGAACGGAGCGATAGCCATTTTAGTTTCGGGCCTCCGCAAACAAATTGACGACATTACAACAAAAACGCCGGCTGTTATGGATACTCCGCAAAAAGGCATGGCCGAGGCCATGTTTAATGTCGGCACGCTATATCGCTTTTCCAACAATGCGGAGCTTGCTCAAATATATTTAGCCGCATCAACTTATTTAAACCCCGACTACGATATTACTAAATTTGCCTTAGCCAATATATATGAAGACGGAGGTTATTATAAAGAAGCCAACAGATTATATGAACAAATAAGCAAGGATTCTGGCTCATATTATATAGCGCAGCTGAAAATTATTGAAAATCTCAGCACTCTGAAAGATTATAAGAACGCTGCAAAAAATTCTCGGCGCTTATTAAAAGAATATCCGGATAATATTCAGCTTTTGAATAATCTGGCAGATATTGAACGAGAATTGAATAATAAGGCAGAAGCTATAAAATTATATAAAAAAGCATTGGGCGCGCAAAAAGGTGAAAACAGCTTAATTTGGCCGATTTACTATGCCTTAGGAGCAATTTATCATCAGGAGAATCAACGTGATGAGGCTATCGAATATTTGAAAAAAGCTCTGGAGTTAAGCGGTCGTAACCCTAATGTCTTAAATTATCTCGGATATGTGTATTTAACTGATGACGCAAATACCGATGAAGCAGTACAAATGATTATTGACGCCTATAACAAATATCCGTATGAAGGGCATATTATAGATAGTTTAGGCTGGGTATTCTTTAGGCTGGGACAATATGAAAAAGCAACAGCATATTTGGAACAAGCTGCCGACATAAATCCGGCTAATGCAGTTATCTGCGACCATTTGGGTGACGCCTATTGGTTTGTCGGGCGTAAAAACGAAGCTATCTATCAATGGCAGCACGCCTTAGTTCTCAAAGAAGACGCAGATGCTATAAATAAAGAAAATATCCAAAGCAAAATTGACAGCGGTGTTGTGGAAAACAAGGTTTTAAGCCTGTCTAAACCAGAAACGCAAAAAAAACTTGAGCAACTTTCGCCTAATCAATAAAAAAATAGTTTTTACACATTGACAAAAACATTATTTTGTCATAAGCTTAGTGTATATTTTAATTATTCACTTAAATTATTAGCTTTATGGAACTTTATTCTATTTTCCCTTTGTTGTTAATGGCATATTTTGTAGTAATTTCTGCAGGTTGTGCTGAGTTACCTCAAAAGACATCAAAGCGCTGCCCGGTTCTTTTTTATGGTGCATTGACTTGTACTACAATATTTTTTATTGTCATGGTCGTAAATTTATTTACAACCACTAAGCTTCCGGAAGCAAGTCTTTTTGATGGATACATTTTTTGGCCTTGCAGTATTTTATTTTTGACATTAACATTAGCAGGCATGATAGAAATATCAAAGCGCCGCGCTCAAAAAATTCTTAGTTCAATAGAATTTTGCCTGAGCGAACTTTTCTTAGGCTGTTCAATTTTGACATTTGCCGGCTATATGATTTATTTGCTGCTTGTCCGAGGAACAGTTTTTTAATATATCGAAACCTGAGTTTTTTTATGAACTCAGGTTTTTATATTTTTTTACGCACTTTCCGACATTCCAAAGCTTTTATTTTTGCGGTTGACTTTGTTTGAATGATTGTTATAGAATTGGAGTGTAAACAACATAATTTTAGAGGAAAGAAAGA
>CAKQDU010000022.1 GCA_934229625.1 uncultured Alphaproteobacteria bacterium
TCTCTCTCTCTCTCTGCAAATCCTAAACATCTGATTAAAGGCATATTTTTTGCTGCTCAGCGTGTTTTTGCAGAGTTCAGCGCAAAAAATCACACATTCGGAAATAACACATTCAGTAGCAACTCTATAAAGGGTTCTGGATTGCTTCGCGTTGCTCGCAATGACGTCTGCAGCGTGGGACGCTCTATGATTGAAATGCTCGGCGTGTTGGCCATTATTGCCGTGCTTTCGGTCGGAGGAATCGCCGGTTATTCTAAAGCGATGCAAAAGTATAAAATAAATAAAATGCTTGATGATTATACTATGCTTATCACAAATATTTTAGAGCATCTGGACGAGCTTGAACATGTCAGTAAAAATAATTCTTCCCAAATAGGATTGGTCGATGTTTTACAAGCTTCCGGTATCATTCCGCCAAGCTGGAAAAAAATGAATAGTCTTCAAATATGGGATTCCAACGGTAATTTACTCTCTTTCTATTCCTCTTTCGTCAGTTTTTATTTTATCATAAATATAGGAGGACATAGTGTTGATTCGCAAGGAACGGAAATCGCCGGAGGCTTTTCCCAAGATATTTGCTTAACCTTATTCAAAGACCTGATAAAACCTCTACACTATCCAATTACATCAATTATGATACATGGCAAGAAAGGCTATTTCTACGCTTTCGGAGATGCTTTTTGTGACGATGATATAAAAAAATGCCTTAGCAATCTAACTCTCAGCGAGATGAAACAGGCTTGTGAAATATGCAACGACAACACTTATTGTGAGATGAAACTTAGATTTTTTTCGACCGTATCCAGATAACTATATATACATTACATATTTTTATGTAGTTTGCTCGCTGTTTCATTTTTTACTAAAACCCCGCCGAAAGTGCAAAACCTGCGGCGGGGATATTTATTTAACATAGTGATATTTACAAGAAATTATTTGCAAACCATCAAACGGCATATCCATAATATCTTGTATCAGCTTTTTTCCGCCGTTTTTATAATCCTAAAATATAACCGTAACATTGCAATGTCTAGTTTTATCACAAGAACCGCAAATTGTTTTAATTGTATCTAATGTAATATCTTTAAGACATTTTCTGTTACCCGAACAATAGTTATCACCATAATAAAAGCTATTATTATAATAACTCCTGCCGCTATTTACCCAACCGGCATTAACCGCATTATGAAGAGGTTTAATTACATTAACGAATAATTCAAAACATATTTTATCAGAAAAACTTTCAGACCTCAATACACCTTGCTCGTCTTTACCCAGCGTACCTAAAAAATAATCTACATAAACCCCGTTTTTTTCAGGATTATCCCATTGAAAATCATTATTTGCAGAACGATAACCGACCGTCATTGGATTACCATAGCTGTCATATAAGTAATTTCCATTTGCACTCCAGCTTTGCGGAACTAAATTTAAGGATAAAACTAATTTGCTCATATTGTAATTGCTTTCTTTCAAATTAGGTTCATATTCCATAAGTCCACGTATAAGCATATTATAATCTTCTACAATTTTATTTACCTTAAACTTTTCCATTGCCTTACCATATCCAGCGATACCGCCAACGCTCAGCACACCGATAATAGCCAACACACCAAGCATTTCTATCATTGACCGACCATTTTCTAAATTTTTATACATATTTTTAGCTCCATTTTATTACAAAAAAAACCGCCTAAAAATATCAAGGCGGAGGAGCTGAAAAACTGTAACTGTATCAGTCGCACTTATTCGCCGTATTATTGCTAATACGCTTATTTCGTGCACTCCCCCGAAAGGGATATGTTTAACAGTTAAGATGTTTTTCAGACACCACAAACCATCTCTGATTTGCAATGTCAATATAAAGAATAAATCAAAGTATTGCAACAAGTTTTATTTAAATATACAAAACCCCGCCGGAAGGGTAAAACCTGCGGCGGGGTAAAAAATCAAAAATTATGATTATTTTTTCATAATCACAACACCTGGCAATTCTTTGCCTTCCATCCATTCAAGGAAAGCACCGCCTGCGGTTGAAACGTATGTGAATTTTGTATCAACACCGGCATTTGCCAAAGCAGAAACCGTATCACCGCCGCCGGCAACAGATGTTAATTTGCCAGCTTCAGTCAAAGCTGCAGCGTGTTGAGCAACTTTGTTGGTAGCGTTATCAAAAGGCTTCAATTCAAATGCGCCCAACGGGCCGTTCCAAACCAAAGTTTTGCATTCATCAAGCTTTTTGTTGATGTTTTCAATAGACTTTTCACCAACATCAAGCAAAGTACCGTCAGCCGGAATTTTATCCAAATCATAAGTTGCGTGTTCAGCGTTTGCGGCAAATTCTTTAGCCGAAACAATATCAGACGGCAAAATGATTTCGCAGTTATTTGCTTTTGCAGTAGCCAAAATTTCTTTAGCAGTGTCAAGCATATCCATTTGCACTAATGAGTTCTTTTCATTGATAGCATCTACGCCCTGAACTTTCAAGAAAGTGTGAGCCATACCGCCGGCAATAACCAATTTATCTACTTTTTTAACCAAATTGTTCAACAAATCCAATTTGGTAGAAACTTTAGAACCGCCGACAATAGCCATCAACGGGCGTTTCGGGTCGTTCAAACCTGTGGTCAAAGCGTTTACTTCTTCAGCCATCAACAAACCCATTGCAGACGGACGCAATTTAGCGGCAGCCACAATAGAAGCGTGAGCGCGGTGAGCCGTTGAGAAAGCGTCAGAAACATAAACATCGGCAGGTTTAACCAATTCTGCTGCCCAAGCTTCATCGCCTTTTTTCTCTTCATTGTAGTAGCGCAAGTTTTCCAACAACAAAACTTCGTCAGCTTTCATAGCTTTTACGGCGTCGGCAACTTTTTCGCCGATGCAATCGTCAACAAACACAACATGTTTGCCCAAAGCTTTTTCCAATTCCGGAGCAACGTGGCTCAAAGAATTTTTAACATCGCCCTTGCCTTCCGGACGGCCAAAGTGAGAAATAACCACAACTTTTGCGCCTTTTTCCATCAACAATTTAATGGTTGGAACAGTGCGGTCAATACGAGCGGTGTTGGTTACGTGGAAATTTTCATCCATAGGCACATTCAAATCGGCGCGCAACATAACAACTTTGCCGTTCAAATTACCTAAATCTTCAATAGTTTTATATCCTTGCATTGTTTTTCCTTACATATTCATAAAAAAACTCTCCCCGCCCAAGCTAAAAGCAGCAGCACTAAGCCAACCGCTTTTCGCCTGAAACGGGGAACAAAAAATTAGCCGTTTACTTTAGCCATGTGGGCAATCAAATCCAAAACTTTGTTTGAATAACCCCATTCGTTGTCGTACCAGCTGATTACTTTTACGAAAGTATCTGTCAATTGAATACCGGCTTTGGCATCAAAGATAGATGTGTGAGAATCGCCCAAGAAATCAGAAGAAACAACTGCATCTTCAGTGTAGCCCAAAATGCCTTTCAATTCGCCTTCAGAAGCTTTCTTCATAGCAGCGCAAATTTCTTCATAAGTGGCAGATTTAGCCAGGTTGGCTGTCAAGTCTACAACAGAAACGTCCAAAGTCGGAACACGCATAGACATACCAGTCAATTTGCCGTTCAAAGCCGGAATAACTTTACCAACAGCTTTTGCAGCACCGGTAGAAGAAGGGATAATGTTGCCAGAAGCAGCACGACCGCCTCTCCAATCTTTTACAGACGGACCATCAACGGTTTTTTGAGTAGCGGTTGTAGAGTGAACAGTTGTCATCAAACCATCTTTAATGCCGAATGTGTCGTTCAAAACTTTTGCGATTGGTGCCAAGCAGTTTGTGGTGCAAGATGCGTTAGAAACAAACTGAGTGCCTTTAACATAAGAATCGGTGTTTACGCCGCAAACAAACATCGGAGTGTCATCTTTAGAAGGTGCAGACATAACAACATATTTAGCACCGGCATCAATGTGACCTTGAGATTTTTCTTTTGTCAGGAACAAACCTGTAGATTCTACAACATAATCAGCTTTAATGTCGCCCCATTTCAAATCAGCAGGGTTCTTTTCTGCAGTAACGCGGATAGCTTTGCCGTTTACAACCAATTTACCGTCTTTAACTTCAACAGTACCGTTGAAACGACCGTGCATTGTGTCATATTTCAGCATATAAGCCATATATTCAACATCAATCAAATCGTTAATGCCGACGATTTCAATATCATTTCTTGCCTGAGCAGCGCGGAAAACCAAACGGCCGATACGACCGAATCCATTAATACCAACGCGAACAACCATATTATTATTCTCCTAAGTCAAATTGTTGTGCGGACAGCCCCGCACGGGCATATAGTTTCAAAAACTGGGCTTAATTTAGCATTAAAGATGAAATTTTCAAGTAAAATTTTCATCTAACACTTATAATTCGTTGATAAATTGATTTATCAGCCGTACACCAAATCCGCTTGCGCCCTTTGGATACAGCGGTTTTGGTTCTTCAACCAAATCCATACCGGCAATATCAACGTGCGCCCACTTTGTTTCTTTTTTGACAAAGCGCTGTAAAAAACAAGCGGCAGTACAAGAACCGGCGGCGCGTCCGCCAACGTTTTTCATATCGGCCACAGTCGAATCCATTTGTTTGTTAAACTCGGCGTTCATCGGCAACTGCCACAAAAGCTCTCCGCAATGCTCGCCTGCCACATTCAAAGCTTTTGCCAATTTAGCATTATTGCTGAACAAACCGGCGTAACTATGTCCCAAAGCAATCACAATAGCTCCGGTCAAAGTTGCCATATCCACAACATATTCCGGCTTATACTCCTCTTGAATATAGGTCAGGCAGTCGGCCAAAACCAAACGTCCCTCGGCGTCGGTATTTTGCACTTCCACAGTTTGCCCCGACATAGAACGGAAAATATCCCCCGGACGATAGGCGCTGCCGGAAGGCATATTTTCTACCAACCCCACAACGGCAACCACATTTTTTTGCACTTGCTGCAGAGCCAGCGACTTCATCACTGCCACCATAGCCGCAGCACCGGCCATATCTTGTTTCATTTCGCCCATACCGGCAGCCGGTTTGATGGAAATACCGCCGCTGTCAAAGGTAACACCCTTGCCTACCAGCCCAACGGTAAAATCATCGCTTTCTTTATTTCCTTTCCATTTAATGACCGCCACACGCGGCTTGTTTACAGAGCCCTGCGCCACCGCCAAAGCCAAGCCGAAGCCGCGCTCTTTCATCGCTTTCTCGTCTAAAATTTTGACTTCTAAACCAAGATACTCCAAACGGCGGATGTCGGCGGCAAAAACCTCGGGCGTCAAATAGTTTGCCGGCTCGTTAATCAAATCGCGGGCATAGCGCACGGCGTTTGCCAAACCGGAAAGTTTTTTGTAACCTGTCAAATCAGACACTCCGGTAAATATGACACGCTCCAACTTAGGATAAAACGATTCCGGTTTAGCCGTAAAATATTTGTCAAAAGAATAAGACGCTAACTCCAAACCAAAAGCAAAATCGTAAGCATATTCATTTGCTCCAAACAGGTCAGCTTTCACCTCACGGCAATTTTTGATATTTGAATAAATTTTTCCGGCAAAATTTTGCCATTCAACAGCCGTCATCTTTGGATTGACAACAGACGCAATCAGTTTATAATCACCCAAATCATAGGCTTTTATTCCGCTTTCGGCAGTTTGTTTTTTTATTGCCGATGTTAAAAATTTCTCTTTATCCGACAACAAACCGATAATTTCTGATGCTTTAGACGCAATCAAGACTTTATCGCCAGCGGTTTTAATATTTTTTCCTATAACAAATTCCACCATTGCAATCTCCTTTATAATATATATTTAATCACTTATTCAGTAATTACACTTTTTTTGCAAAAAATGGTAGACATTTTTTTATTTTATTATATACTTTAGACAAAAGACAGACAGGATTTTAAAATGGGACAAAAAGGCAGCAAATACGCAAGAAAACACTTACTGACGCAAACAGAAATGCCTGCACAAAAATCTGCGCAGCCACATCAAATCCTGAAAGACAAGCTTTCGGACGACAATCGGATAATCTGGGATATTTTGTGCGAACCGAGTAATTTTGAAGAAAGATTTCTTAGTCTTTCTTATCCGCAGCAAATTTTGATGGTGGTAACACTTCATGATATTGTAAAAAATCAGGAAAGTCATCCGCAGCGCGGCACAGCGGCTAAATTTGCAGAAATGGCGGAAGAACATCTGGAGAAAATTCATCTTTTAACCGACTCTCGTATTGATAATGGCGATTTTGAGCCTTTGGCAGATGATGAAAAACGTATTATCCGTATGGATTGCTACGGAAAAATCAATAAACGTCCGGAGCATCAGCTTAGTCCCCTGTATAAATATTTTACCGCGCCGAAAAATGCCGTGGCGGTCAAGTTTTCTGACTATGACATGAAAAATTCTCCAAGTTGGCGCGTCTTCAGACAATTTGAAAGTTTTCGCTCTATTGAAAATAAAATAAAAGGGTATTTATATAAAAAACAAATAAATCCGGATGCCTTAAAAGTCATGACCGTCAATGATTATTGCGATGTTATATACAACTCATTCAAACCTGACAGCGAAAATAAAGCCGCTAATTTTATTGACCCTCAAAAAAATCTCAGAGTTCGTTTGGTTAAAGACTTTATGCGTCATTGCGGCAAACAATTTGAACAGCAGCTGATAAAAAAAGGAAATGACCCTCGCTGCGCTATTTCTCTTTGTAATGCAATGAGACGTTTCGGCTACACAGACATCAACACACTTATTGTAACCGAAACAAATTATACCCCACGTGTTTTGACAGATTTGGAACACGCCGGTTATGATATATCTGACATAAATGTCGGCGACACAATTCCCACCGCTTTTACAAACAGACTTATAGATGAAAATAAAGGCTTTTTGCTTTTAGCCCGCGATGAAAAAGGCGCGCCTTTGGATAAAAGCTCTTTACCAAAGCTGGAGCTGCACCACAAACACGCCGTGCAGTTTACAACTTGCAGCGGCTATTTAGCCAGAGCAAACTATCCGCATAATCTTTTGCTGGTAGATGCGCCGATGCACCGCAATTATTATCATTTATTTGATGCCGTTTACAAGCAAAATCAAATGAACAACTTCTATCAAAGACTAAACGCCAGCAGTCCGTATATGGTGTCTATTTTAGGTTTTAACGAACAAGACAGCATTTATTATGACTTTGAAAAAACAATATCTTTCAAAAAACGCGAAGCTGAAGATAAAGCCAATGTTGTAAACTATATGCAGGAAATGGAACAGCGAATGCAAAATGAAATTAACATTGCCGAAAAATATAATATTCCTTATAATAACACCGCAATTCAGCGCAGCACCGCAGGGTTAAACTTTTTGACCGAAAAAATAGGGAAAAATTCTGAAAATTTACAAAAATTTTCCAAATGGTTGGCTACTCAGCGCAAAAATAACAGCAGAAGGTAAAACATGAACAATTTTACGGAACAGTTAAAAAATCAAAACATAGCCTCTGGTGAAAAATTAGAACCAGAAGCTTTGATTGTGGCGCAAAAAGTTTTATTCGGTATGGGACTAGAAGGAATCCCCCAAAGCTATGCTGATTTTTTGAAACAATACAACGGCGTAAAAGCAAACGGCGCTTATTTATTTGGCGCAAGGGAAAAATTCTGAAAATTTACAAAAATTTTCCAAATGGTTGGCTACTCAGCGCAAAAATAACAGCAGAAGGTAAA